>NZ_CALSBR010000001.1:4800000-6121210 GCF_943422735.1 Aquimarina sp. EL_43
TATCGCTCAATATGTTTCGGTTCTGTTTCTTACCTTATACGTTGCAGTAAATATTAGTGCTGCCATCGAGCAGTTGATCAAAGAACCCTCTTACAGGCCTACCATTAATATACCATGGTATATTTCTATATTGGGTGCCATTGCTGCTATGATAGTGATGTGGCTAATCAATCCATTTGCGTTTGCATTTGCTCTGGGAATTGAACTCCTCATTTTCATATACCTCATGAGTAAAAAACTCGAACAACAGTGGGGTGATGCTTCGACAGGAATTTGGATGCACCTGGGACGATATGCCCTGCTTAGGTTGAATGCAAAAAAAATTCATCCACGAAATTGGAGGCCTATAATTATATTGTTCATCCGGGATTTAAAGGAACATATCGAATTAGTCAGGTTCACCGAAATGCTTGGACAAAACAGCGGACTTCTTACGATCTCCAAACTGATTACCTCTGAAAATAAGGATGAACTTCCTTTACGAAACGAAATCGCCCACGAAATGCAGAAAGACTTGGCTTTGGTAGGTCTGCAGGCACTTACAGAAGTACATGTGGTAACAGACCTTAAATATGGTATGAATCAGATAGCAGCGGGACACGGGATTGCTGGTATCAAAACCAATACTGTAGTTTTTGGATGGTCTTCTACAGAAAGTGGTAAGATAAAGGAATTAGAGATTATCAGTGAGCTGGCTCGATCCGGTAAAAATATCTTAATCGTTCATATTGACAAACCTTTTCCGAAGAAGATCAGGAAAAGAATCGATATATGGTGGCGTGGACAAGAGAATAATGGTGATCTAATGGTTCTACTCGCTTATTTGATCCAACTCAATAATAAATGGAAAAAGTCCACAATTCGTATTTTCTCGGTTACTCATTCTGAAGATGAGAAGCAAATTTTAGAAAATCATATTGGATTATCAATTAGAGAAGCTCGAATTGATGCGAAGGTTATTGTTATTTTAGCCCAACCAAAAGAAAATGCCTTGGATATATTACTAGCAAAGAGCAAGTATGTAGATCTTGTTTTTTTGGGCTTGGCACGAGAAACCAACCAAATTGAAGAACGCGTTATATTTATCGACAAGATTTTATCGAAATTGAATCGGGCAGTACTAGTACAAAATAATGGCATGGAAAGTGAAACCCCCATCATTTTCGGCCCAACAACATCAAAAAGTTAGACATTTAGTGTTTTGTGTATAAATGGTATTGTGTTTTATTTAGAAATAAGTTGAAGCATATTTGATTTGCTTGTAGCTTGTAATTTGTTCATTTTTAATACTACTCATTTTTTGGTTTATAATTATTTTTTAAAAATAGAAGTAATCTCTGCTATTGCCTATACTATTATTTAAATAAAGTTTTTATGCCATTTTTTAATTCGAAAACAGATTTCACTTCTTTAGGATCCAGTGGTTTATCAAAAACGGCAAGCTCATCCATAAAGCCTATATACCCTAAACCTAACATAATTTTTCCTTTTTCTGCTTCCCACGTAAATGGATCGTTAACATCTTTTATAACACCTTTAAATTGACCGTCTAGGTATAATCTGAATATAGATTTTGTTGTATTTACTTTTTCAAAAGTAATAGCAATGTGTGTCCATTTTCCTTTCTCAAAAGGAGGTTTCTTTACGGTAACAGTTCGTTTTTCCCACTTAGCATCATCATTTTTATTTTCTGGATTCCAAACTTCTAAATCTCCCAAAGCTCCTAATCTAAATTTTCTTGGATCATGATCTGTGAAATCTACCCATAAGGCGGCATCATTGTATCTAACATCTGTAATACATATTGGGTCGCAATAGCCTGGTGCCAAATCTTTGTTAGGATCTAATTGTAACCAAAATGATACAGTACCACTCCATGATTTACTACTGTATCCAACATTTTTATAAGCTTTATAAAAAATAGCAGAAGTGTTTGCCTTTTTAAAGTGAAGCGCATCACCCGTAAGGCCTTTATTTTTAGCTAAAACGACATTAGTGTTATGTAAGCCAGGTTGGGCACTAGCATTTTTTTTATAGTTTTCGGCCGTATATATCATTGCATCGCCAACAGATATATCTGCAGATAATTTTCCGTCAAAAGAACTGTAAAAAAGTATATGATCTTTTAATTGTTGGTTTTGTGAAAAAGAAATAGTAGTAATTAGCAAAAGGAATACTCTAGATATAGATAAAAGCATTGTTGTTTTCATGATTTTTTGATTAAAAGTTAATATTTATAGTATGAACCATGTTGTTTTTGGATGTATTAAAATTATTCAGATCATCTTTACACATTAATTATGTATACTCCATTCAATAGCTTTATGAGCATGAATTTTTCCTGTATCGAATATTGGAATAGCTATATCTAATTCTGAAATCAGAATAGGTAATTCTGTACAACCTAAAATAACACCTTGTGCACCTTGTTTTTGTAGTTCTTTTATAATCCCAATAATTTTTTGTTTTGAAGCGTTTGTAAATTGCCCATTAACCAATTCGTTATAAATTATATCATGGACAACTTGTCTATCACTTGTATTAGGAATTAAAATTTCAAGCCCAAAATCATTAATCAATGTTTTGGTGTAGAAATCTTTTTCCATAGTAAATTTTGTCCCTAATAATGCTACTTTTTTTAAACCTAATTTTCTGATAGATTCGCCAGTAGTTGTAGCAATATGTATAAATGGAATACTTACATTTTCAGAAATATAATGACTTACTAAATGTATAGTGTTTGTACCAAGTAGAATAATATCTGCTCCTGCCTTTTCTAACTGCTGTGCTGCTTTTTTCATGAGTTCTCCTATAGCATCCCAATCGCCTTTAAAAGTTAATCGTTCTATGTCTGCAAAATCTACTGAAACCATAATACATTTTGCAGAATGAGAACCTCCCAATATATCTTTTGCTTTGGTATTCAAAAACTCATAATACAGTTTTGATGATTCCCAACTCATTCCTCCTATTAACCCTATTGTTTTCATATTTTTATTATTAGCTTCAACAAAGCTATGATGAATAGTTAGGGGTAAACAGTTTTGAAATTGAGATAAATAAAATTATAACTGAAATAATTTCAACTACAACCTATACATAAGTAACTTATCTTTACAATTTATGGAACTCAAATATTTCAGATTAATAAAAACAATTGCTGAAGAAGGCAGTATTGCTAATTCTACTGAACGACTTTTTTTAACACAGTCGGCTTTAAGTCATCAGTTACGTGAGTTAGAAGAACGATTAGGTTTTAAAGTCTTTGAGAGAACAAGAAATAAATGGGAGTTAACTCAAGAAGGTTCAGAACTATATAAATTGGCTAATAAACTTTTTAGTGCAATAGACGAAAGCCTTAGTAATATTCAGCATATAAAAGAAGGCTCAAAAGGTTCTATTAAGTTAAGTGCAGAATGCCAATCATTTTTTCATACTATTCCCAGGTTTATACAAAAAATGGGGATTCTATATCCAGAAATTGATATAGATATAACTCTTGGAGCAACACATCAAACCATATCACAACTATTATCTGATGATATAAATATTGCCATTGTAACATCGAAACCTGCTTCTGAAGAATTGGAAAGTATAAAAGTGTTTGAAGATGAGATTTTTGCTGTTGTACATAAAGAAAATCATCTTAATAGTTTAGATTATTTAGAAGCAAGTGATTTTTCAGACATACACTTGTTAATCAACTCTTTTCCGTTAGAAGGTGTAGCTGTCTATGAGCAATTTCTAAAGCCAAACGGAATACATCCTATTAAGATTTCTGCAATTCCGTTTACAGAAATTACATTATCAATGATACATGCTAATATGGGAATCATGTGCGCTCCAAAATGGCAATTGACTCCTTTTAAATTGTCAAAAGAGTTGATATTCAAACGCATTGGGAAACATGGTTTAAAACGAAAACATTACTTAGTTGTAAAAATGAAACATCGAAATAAAAAGTATATACACGATTTCATCTCTAGTTTTGAGGAAGATTTTTTGGAAGATAATTTTCGATGAAAATTACGTTGACATTCCTTGTTTTTACATAACAAATTGATAATTTCTTTTGTCACGTAGCGCAGTCATTATATTAATGAATATGCATAGTTTTGATTAAATTTTGGTATTAAACCTCTATAATTTAAAATATCATATTAATTTGCTCTATAGATTGCATTCCCAAATTTAAAGTATTCACCTTTGTTTAGAATGAAATCTTCAACAGTTATTTTATCACTATTTATATGATAATGATATATTGTTTTACCCTTTTCTGTCTCTTCACTTCCCCACAGAATAGTCATTACATTATCATTAATAGTACCACGTAACGGAAAAGAAACACCTCTATTATCAAACCAATTCCCTACAACTTTACCATCATTCTCAATTTTATAATAAGCGGTTGCCAAAAATACAATCTCACCATTATCTTTTGCTTTTCTTTTATTTTGAAAATCTAGTTTTATAAATTTTCCGTCCCACAAACTTTGCCAATCCATAGTAAATGTTGCTTTTTATTACTAAAATGATAATGGAAATCATCGCATTAATAATACCATTAAATATTAGTAAAGAAGACCAATCGAAAGATATCATACTTCATTTTTAATATATTAATCTAAAATAAGGCTTTTAAACTAATCATTCCAAATACATTATTCTTTTAGCCTAGATCCTTAAAACGAATTAAAATAAAACTCGTTAATTTTTCTCTACAAACAATTCATCCATAAAAAAATACAATTCGGTAACATCGTTTTTATAGATAGTAATGTCCTTACGATATTTGATCAATCAATAAGCAAAACCATCTATGATTCAAGTACAAAACCTTTCCAAATCATTTCAAAACATACAGGCAGTAGACGATATTAGTTTTACCATTAAAAAAGGAGAAATCTTCGGGTTCTTAGGTCCCAATGGGGCTGGAAAATCTACCACACTCAATATGATGAGTACTATTTTAAAAAGCGATGCAGGAACTATTTATATCGATGGCAAAAATAGTAATAAAAATGCTTCAGCATGTAAGCATCTAATTGGTGTTGTACCGCAGGAAATATCCTTATACGAAGACCTTTCTGCCTATAAAAACCTATTGTTCTGGGGAAATTTATATGGAATTCCTTCCAAAATATTGAAAGAAAGAATCCATACCACTCTCAAATTGATCGGATTATTAGATCGGAAGAAAGATTTGATCAAAACCTATTCGGGGGGAATGAAACGCAGAATCAATATTGCTGCGGCATTGCTACATCATCCAAAAGTATTGTTTATGGATGAGCCAACTGTGGGAATAGATCCGCAAAGTAGAAACCATATTTTTGAAGTCATCGAAACTCTGAACGAACAAGGAATGACCATTGTCTATACCACCCATTATATGGAAGAAGTAGAGCGTTTGTGTGATCGTATTGCAATTATAGATTCAGGGAAAATCATTGCACAAGGAACACAATCTGAGTTGAAAGAATTGGTACAGACAAAAGAAAGTATTCAGCTCGAATTTGATTTCCTTTCCGAAAGCAATGTAAATCAACTCAAAAAATTACTTTCCCATACATTGACACAAAACAAAAACAAGTTGTTGGTAGAGTGTACAGTGAAAGATCTTTCTAAAGTAATTACAGCGTGTAATGAATTGCAATTACCTATCAAAGACATACAATTGAACAAAGTAAACTTGGAAGCGATCTTTTTAAGCCTCACAGGAAAACAATTAAGAGATTAATCATCTTCATATCCATCAATTACAAAATCAACCATCATGTTTATTACTATTTTAAAAAAAGACTTAAGATTATATTTCTCAGACAAAAAAGGAGTTCTGATTACCTTTCTATTGCCTATAATTATGATTACATTATTTGCATTTGCATTTGGTGGTGTTGCAAAAAAGAAAAGTGCTCCAAAACCTTTAGGGGTTTTGGTCGTAGATAAAGATGCTACAACAACTTCTCAAGAATTGATTACAAAATTGAATAGCATGCCGACTATTCGTTTGATCGCTTCTGAAGAAGAGAAAGCCTTAGACCTTGTTAGAAAGGGAAAAAATGTGGCCGCTTTAATTTTTGAAAAAGGTTTTTCGGATGCTGTCAAAGCTGATACAAACTTGCCTATCGAACTAAAATACGACGCTGCAAGAGATTTACAGATGCGAATTGTACATACCGTTTTAAAAGAAGGATTCAAATATCATTTAGGAAAAGTAGATGTGATTAATACTATAAAACTAAAAACAACTTCGCTAATCAAAGAGAGTTCTACCAAAGCACACCCTGGTTTGGTACAAGCTGTAGGAGGAACAGCAATTATGATGTTGTTGTTTAGTATCGCTGCTATTGGCGGTGGATTGTTAGATGAAAAAGATGCAGGTACTTTAAAACGTTTGCTAATTGCTCCTGTAAAACCATTAGACATTTTATTAGCAAAAATGGGAACGGCCATGGTGGTTTCTATTTTACAATTAACCACCATGTTTGTCTTTGCCTGGTTGGCATTTGGGTTACCTATTTTTATGGATATACTCTCATTAATCGTATTGATTTTATGTATCTCGTTTGCAGTTTCTAGTTTTGGAGTTTTCTTAGTATCTACGGTAAAAACACGTCAACAATTACAAGGAATGAGTACCATTATTATCATTCTGATGTCAGCAATTGGAGGAAGTATGATTCCGATTAGTATGATGCCAGCCTTCATGCAAAACATTGCAGTAATTAGTGTGAATTACTGGGGAATTGAAGGTTTCTTTGATATTTTATGGAGACAATTACCTTTGATAGCCATTCTTCCTAAAATGGGAATTCTATTAGCTATTGGTTTGGGAATGACTTTGGTTTCTACAATATTGTTTAAGAAGAATATTATTGCCATAGAGTAAATTATTCTGAAGTAGTTTTAAAAATCACTTCAGAATATTGTCCAGTCGCATCATCCCGCAATTATAATGATTCTTCTACTTAACGGTATATAATCATGAAGATTAAGAGTCTTTATGATTATCGAGCGAGATGATGCGGTGAATTATTATTTAGGTCTAAGTGTTTCAATAATCTGGGCATCTACCCAGAATACATCTACATTTTCGTATTTGTCTGACCCCATATTCCGATTGAAGAAAAGGTACTTACCATCTGGAGTCACACTCGCAGCCGCTTCCCAGGCATCGGTGTTTATTTTACCTCCCAGGTTAATAGCCTCACCCCAGGAACCATCTTTTTGCTTAAAACTGATGTAGATATCCGAATCTCCATATCCACTATCTCTTTCACCATCCCAGATCAAATAAGATTCGTCCGGAGCTATAAAAGGGTGCGCATTCATTTTTCCGGTATTAATCTCTTTACCAAATGCTTTAGGTTCTTCATGTTTCCCATTTATTAATCGCGAATACCGAATCACACCGTCTCCATCTGGCATGCCAACTTCATCAAAAACATACATCCCTTTTGATGAAGTAGTAAGGCGCATGATCTCTATTTTTTGGAATGAGGAGTCTAGTTTTTTTATTTCTGACCACTCACCTGCCCCGGTTCGTTCCTTATATCGTCTCCCCAAATGCATGGTCTTACCATCGGGTGAGATAAAAGGTTGCCCTACTCTGGGTGATATCACTGATTCATGCCATTTATTGTTTTTATATTGAAAAACAACAAATTCCATTTTTTTATCTTCATCAGCTTCCCCAACTTCTCTAATAAAATAGAACTCTTTCTGGTCTGGTGTAAAAGCACCTCCGTATTCCCAACCACCAGTCACAATCATTCCCGGAGCAAAACGTTCAGGTATTAAACCAGGTGTTTTTTGTCCCAGATAAGGGTTTTCTATAGTGACGGCAATATCATTACTTTCTGTTGTACGTTCCTTTTTAGTTTGGCAGGCATTTAAAAATGGCATCATTGCCAGTAGCATCAAAATACAATATGCTTTTTTCATTGTTCGAACTTTTTTTATTCTAGGTGATTTATTGTATGGATTATGATTTAGGCCTGAGATTCTCGATAATCTGGGCATCTACCCAAAATATATCTACATCATCGTATCTATCGGTTGGTTTTGTTTTACCTACACTTCTATTGAAGAAAAGATATTTTCCGTCCGGTGACACAAATGCACCGGCTTCCGAAGACTCTGTGTTTATCTTGTCGCCCAAGTTAATAGCCTCACCCCATGAACCATCTTGCTGTTGAAAACTGATATAGATATCAGCATTACCATATCCGCTATCTCTTCTACCATCCCAAAGAATATAGGACTCATCTGGAGCAATGAAAGGGTGAGCATTCGATCCTCCAGTGTTTATCTCCTTACCAAACTGTTTAGGTTCTTCACGTTCTCCATCAATTAATCTAGAATAACGAATAATACCTTCTCCCATTGAATCAAAAACATAGGTTCCTTTAGCAGAAGCTGTAAGGAGCATGATTGGGAAGTCTTTAAATGGAACACCAAGGCTTTTTATCTTGGACCAATCGCCAGTTTCCGTACGCTCTTTATATTTTGTACCCAAGTGCATGATCTTACCATCGGGCGATATAAAGGGTTCTCCCACTCTGGGTGATATAACCGACTCCTGCCACTTATTATTCTTATTTTGAATAACAACAAATTTCATTTTTTTATCCTCCTCTGTTTCTCCAACTTCTCTGATGAAATAAAATTCTTTTAGGTCGGGTGTGAAGGCACCACTCCATTGCCATTCCTCTGTTGTAACCATACCAGGAGCAAATAATTCAGGAATCAAACCCGGTGGCTTTTGACCAAGATAAGGGCTTTCTATAACTGAGAGTTCATCTTTAACAAACGCTGGTAGGATGATTTTTGAAACTTGAGTCATTATAGTATCTTCCCTGTCATGGCCAGTAATCACAACAACTAAATCAAGTTCATCAACGGTGATAATATATTGTCCGCCACCACCCCAAGCGAAAGTGGTATCATAGCTTTTATCACCGACTGCTATATTCGTTTGATAGAAAAAATAACCATAATTAAAGCTGTCGGGTTGCCAATCTTCAGTAGGTTTAGTAATGTTACTAGTCGCTTTAGCTAAAAATTTTGCTGAAATCAGTTGTTCGCCATTCCATTTACCTTTATTGATGGCCAAAGTTCCCCACTTGACCATATCACGTGATGTCATGCTCACGCGCCACCCCGCTTCTGGCAAGCCGCTAATAGAAGTCTGCCAGTTATAATTAGTTATGCCCATTTTGTCGAGAAGTTCATTTTTGATGAAATCCTGGGCGGTGCCCGGCACGACGGCCTCAATGGCTTGCATCACCAAACTTGGATTGAAGTTGCCATATGAATAGTTCTGAGATACTGAGGTAATAGGTGCACTATGCTCAAGAAGGGTCTGAACTTGACCTTGGCCTTTTAACTTGTTTGGATTTTTCTCGAATTCTTTTCTCTGTTCTTCATTGATGCGAAGCCCCCCGCGCATGGTCAATGCCTTATGGAGCGTGATTTTTTCTGCACCCTCAACAAATTTTGTTGGATCCAGGTCTTTCAGAAAACTAACCAAAGGCTTATCCAGGTCAGCCATTGTTAGATAGCCCAACTGGATAGCACGACCCAATGCCAAACTGGTGTAGGCTTTAGCGGCTGACGCTTGGTCACCAGCCAGGTTAACGCGACCACGCCGGTAATAAGATTCAAATAAGAGCTTGCTTTTGTGGGTGATAAGCATGCTGTCGTAGAGACCGTGCATACTATCGGCGATCTCCTCGGCCAGCTTGATAATCATGTCTTTATTGCCACCATTAACGCCTAATTCACCAATTGCTAGACCGTCTTTTCTTTCTGCCGGTGTTGTATCGATAAAAGCTTCTTTGAGATATGGTAAATCCCAAAACGATATTTTGGCTTCGGCAGCTGTAGCCTCTGGTGCAGGGCTATCACTTTGTTGGGCAAAGCTAATACTTGTTATTAAAAGTATAATTGAACAGAGTAATCGTATTATGTTTTTCATTGTTTTATCTTTTGAATTCTAAATCGTTTAATCTTACACAACCACTGTTATTTTCGTGTTTTTAACCAAACTGCACCAAAAGCGTTATTTATAAATTTTTCTACCGAGGAACCATCGTTGTTCATCATATAGACATGTTTTTCTCCATTCTCATCTGTGGATTGGAAAATTATTTTAGAACCATCAGGAGACCAGGAAGGATTCCAATCATCAACATCATTATTTGTTAATCGTTTTTGATTGGAGCCATCTATATTCATTACATAAATTTCATGATTTCCATCTCTATTAGACATAAAAACGATTTGTTTACCATCTGCAGAAACTTCAGGATGCAAATCTTTAGCTTTATTATTGGTTAACTTAGTTATATTGCTGCCATCAATATTGGCTATGCAAATTTCTTCACTATTGGAATGATAGATGGAATGAAAGACGAGTTTCCCTTCTTGAGTAAAATATGGTCCTCCACCATTCAGTGGTTTTATTTGAGCTTGTTCACTACCATTTGAATTCATAATCCAAAGTTCTGCCCTCCAAACTTCTGCCGAATCTTGATAATCTCTTGCAAAAACAATTTTTTTTCCATCAGGAGACCACGTAGGAGAATTATCCCATTTGTTTTTTGCATGCGTTAATCGTTTCATGTTCGTACCATCACTATTCATAGTATGAATAGACCATGTGTTTCCTCTATCGTAATAGCCATAAGAAGCGATACGTTTTCCATCAGGAGACCAAGCTATATAGCCATCTCTCCCAGAGCGATTAGTGATTCTAGTTTTTGATTCAGCTTTACTATCGATCAGGTAAATTTCTGAATCACCGGTTTCTTTTGATGCATAAGCAATCGTATAGGATATGGATTCCGATTTTTTATTGTTCTGACTATAACCAACCAAAAGAGAAAGGAAAGGTAAAAGGATGCTGATAGTTTTTATATACTTCATATTCTTACTTTTTAATAATAATTGATGTAATATCCTTAAACAAACGTATCGAATAGGATTAGTAAAAAATTGTAAAATAGACAAACGATACTTTCAAACTGAAATAAACCTATTTGTAACGGAAAATATTCTTAATCCGTAAAAAGCATGAGTTGGGCAATAGATTATCTGGATTGGTCTTTTTTAAAGGGATACTAGATTCATATTTTATATATTTATACACTATGATAAAAAGAAAGAACTTAATAGATTGGATCTTTCAGAATAGAGTCGTTTCACACCTCATATTTTGGATTTTATTGTTTATAAGTTTACCCATATTGGCAGCATTAAATGATGGAAGCGTTGAAAAGACTGTAAACGCTAGTTTGAGTTTTTTACCTGCTCAATTATTAGCAAGTTATTTTTTAGTCTATTATCAGGTACCCAAACTTCTATTTAAAAAGAAGTATCTTAAGTTTGGATTCTCTTTTTTGATATCTGTATATGTATTTTTAGTTATTTCAAAGCTTTCAAGTATGTACTTGACTAAATTTTTTATTCCTAAATATTACAAGGAGGAAAGCTTGATAGAAATAATATCCGATCCATTTCACTTGGCTGTAGTGCATTTTCCGTCGGTCTATGTATTTGTTTTTTTAATGCTAATGACTAAGATAGTTAAAGACCGCTTTGAAGAACGTCATCAACTAGAAGTTTTACAAAAAGAAAAAGCAAATACCGAACTTAAATTTTTAAAAGCGCAAACAAATCCGCATTTTTTGTTCAATACGTTAAATAATTTGTATTCATTAACATTAGATCGATCTGAAAAAGCCCCTGAAGTTGTTTTGAAACTATCAGACATGCTAGATTATATGCTTTATCGGTGTAAAGATGCTGAAGTTCCATTAAAAAAAGAAATTGCTTTTATACAGGATTACATAGATTTAGAATCCCTACGTTATGGCAATAAATTAACATTGAACTTTACATACCATCTTCATTCTCCCACCGTAATGATAGCACCCTTAATCCTGATATCATTTATCGAAAACGCCTTTAAACACGGTGCGAGTAATAATCTCAAGGATTCGGTAATTAAAATTGAATTAACCACAAACCAAGATCAACTATGCTTTAAAGTTTTTAATACGCTACCCGAAAACAGACAATACGACACGAAAAATGAATCACATTCTGGAATTGGATTTTCTAATGCTCAAAGACAATTAGAACTGAACTATAAAAATAACTATGACCTGAAAAGCACCCAAACAGACAATGATTTTCAGGTAGTATTAACTATTAATTTACAATAATATGGGAATAAAATGTATGGTCGTAGATGATGAGCCGCTAGCCATTAGAGTGCTTGAAAAACACATAATGGAAATACCAGACCTTGAACTTGTAGCAACATTTGATAACCCTATAACCGCTGGACATTTTCTTCAAAATACTACTATAGACCTTTTATTTCTAGATATCCAAATGCCTGTAGTTACAGGTATCGATTTTATAAAAAATACGAGGATACAACCAAAAGTTATCTTAACAACAGCTTACCGAGAATACGCTTTAGAAGGGTATGAACTGGATATTATTGATTATTTATTAAAGCCAATATCTTTTATTCGGTTTTATAAATCTATCAATAAATACAAGGCATTGAATACAACACCTCCATCCACCTCCCAAGAATCATCAGAGGTCGATAAGACATTAGATCACTTCTTTGTTAATTCAAACAAAAGGATGATTAGAATAGAGTTTAACGACATTCTGTTTATAGACAGCATTAAAGACTATGTGAGAATACATACTGCAAACGACATCATAATTACAAAAGATAAAATAAGTTCTTTTGTTCAAAAGCTACCTTCTTATTTTTTGAGGGTTCATCGTTCCTATATTATTAACACTAGAAAAATTGCTTCTTTAACTGCAAAAGATGTTGTTTTACTTGGCGGTATGGAAATTCCGATTGGTGCTTCCTATAAAGAAATTATTAAATCGATTAAGAATTGAGAGCGCTCGACTGTTAATTGTCACACTCCTATCCTTTCGACAGTACTTCAACATTTCGGTAGGCTCAGTGTGCAACCCAGGAATCATATCGTTTATATCATAGACATAGTATTCATAGCGCAATGCGCTATGATCACAGGCCATAAATTTCTATTGAGTTTCACATAAGCGATCCCCATAATAATTCCGATTAGTGCTACCGATATAGAACGTTCAGAGATATCATACGAGTGTCTAAAACCCCAAATACAAGCTTGTATTATAATCGCAATTGTGGTCCTAAATTTTAAATTTGAAAACAAACCTTCTATCCAGGTAATTAAGAAACCTCGTTCTAGTAATTCTTCAAGTGCAGATTGTAACCATACAAAAAGAATAACAGAAAAAAAATAGCCGTAATCTCCATTACGAAGTGAGTAACCTGTATTGGTTCCTTTTACGGCATCACTACTTTCTTTAACAACCAAAAACGAATCTTGTATTAGATTAAAAATAAGAAGTACTCCAATTATGATAGCAGTTATTATTCCTGCTTTTAAAAATGTTTTAGTAATGTTTTTAGGCCTTATAAGTCCCAAAGATTTCCATGTAACTCCTCTCCTTCTCATTTGCCATGTTGCAACTAATAAAGTGGTACCAGAATATAAAAACCCTGTAACTAAATAGTGCGTATTAGGAATTGAGGTTTTCCTAATCAAAAACATGATTGCAATGTAAATAATGAGATCAAAGAGAAAACTAAGTTGGTTGTTTTCTTTTATATTATTTTTCATGCTTTTAATTCTATTGTAACTTTTCTTTAAATCGATTTAGAGTATTCGTAAACGAATTTAGCAGCCTATGAGATTGCTTTTTAGCTACTTCTACCGCTTTTTCGTAGCTTTTTAAAGCTAAATCGAATTGTTCATTATTCTCGTAAGCTTCACCTAAACTATCATACATATTTGCTTCATCTGGAAATAAATGCACATTTAGCTTAAATAATTTTATAGCAAATTCAGTATTTTTTTCTCTCATAAACTCATAAGCAATAAGATTTAAACGTTGTGGATGATTAAGAGAATAGTTGTGTATTTTCACAAAGTTCTCAATATCTTTTAAGTCATTGAAATTGTTGATTTTAGCTTTGTTACTGTAAATAAAAAAGCGTAATCTCTCTTTTGGCAATTGGTATTTTTTATTATATAAGATATCCTCTATATAGTATACAATGTTTCTAGATATCATATCGTAGTTAGATAAAGCAATTATGGTGTATTTGTCATCTAAATATCTTGAAAAATATGACGAAAACCCTGGTAATCCTCCACCATGACCTACTACTCTATTATTATTTTTATTTTCTACCTGAAATGCCAAACCGTAAGTTATTTTTGGTATAACATTGGTAAATAATTTCTTTTTAGAATTTTCATTAATTAGAAGTGAAGTGTATAATGCTTGGTCAAATTTCAACATATCTTTAACTGTAGATAATATTCCTCCATCAGATTGTGGTGAACTATTTGTATATATCGTATTTGTATACTTACCAGATATTGACTTTAAATAACCTAATGCTCTATTTTCGACAACATCATCCCAAAATCTCATTTGCGTATTGTACATTTTAGCAGGAATAAAGATATTCTGAGTAATAAATTCTGAATAAGACTGTCCCGAAATTTTTTCAATAATTGCACCTAACACAACCATTCCAGAATTAGAATATGCAAATTTTTTTCCTGGAATATCAAACTCTAATTTTTGTTCATAAATAAAAGGTATTATATCATTGATTACGTAACGTTTCCCTCTATTTGCTCTATACACTTTGTGCCGCATGTAATTGCTTAAACCTGAAGTATGAGACAATAAATGATGAATAGTTATTTTATTGCCAAATGGAAAATCTTTCAGGTATTTTACAACCGGATCATTAATATTTAATTTCCCTCGTTCTTCTAATTGCATAATGGAAACACCGGTAAACATTTTTCCCATTGAGGCAATATTAAACTTTGTATCTATATTGTTTTTTATTTGATAGCTTTTATTCGCATCGCCAAAAGCTTTTTGATATAAAATTTTGCCCTCTTTTGCCAGCAAAACAGTTCCGGAAAATTGATCAAGCTCAACATGCTTTTGCATCATTTCCTCTATCTTGTCGTTTATTGTTTGTGCCTGTAAACTTGATACAAAACAAATTATTAAAAATGTAATTACTTTAATCATTGATATATAGTTTTATATGTATACATCAAAATTGATTAAACGTAAGAACTTATTAAAACGAAATAGATAGTTACAATGCAATTCTAGACAAACAAGAGGATTTTATCTATTAAGTAAAATCGGTATTAATGAATCTTTGAAAATCTTTTCTGTATTTTTCTGAAACTGGAATGTATTTATCTCCAAATACAATACGATTACGTTCTATAGTCGTTATCATCTTTAAATTAACAAGAAAAGAACGATGTACACGCATAAAGCTTTTTTTAGACAACTCTTCTGCTAAAGATTTCATGCTTTTTAAAGTAAGGATTGGCTTTTCAGAATTAACTGTGTAGAGTTTTAAATAATCTTTTAAACCTTCAACATAAATTAAATCTTTTAAATTTATCTTAATTAACTTATAATCCGACTTTACAAAAATATAATCCTCTATATAATTTGTTTGATTTGAGTTGTTAGGCAATAACTGTTTTGCCTTATTCGCAGCAGAGAAAAACTCGGGATAACTAATTGGTTTTACTAAATAATCAATAGCATTAACTTTATAACTTTCGAGTGCAAATTCTTCGAATGCGGTTGTAAAAATAACTTTAGTGTTTTTGTTTAAAAGTAGTTTAGAGAATTCAATACCAGATAGGTTAGGCATTTGTATGTCTGTAAAAATCAAATCAACCGATTTGTGTTCTATAATTTCCATTGCAGCAATAGCACTATTGCATTTAGCTATCAATTTTAAAAAAGGTGTAGATTTTACATAACCTTCTAATAAATTAAGAGCCAAAGGCTCGTCATCAATTAAAACACAAGAAAGTATCATTTTTTAAAATTAAGGATTAATGTTGCAATATATTCGTTGTTTTCCTCTCTGGTGGTTAATTTAAACTTGTTGGGATACAATAGTTCTAATCGTTTTTTTAAGTTCTCTAATCCAATTCCAGAGTCGGTAACTTTTTCTTTTTCGGGAAAAGAAGAATTAGTAACAGCATAATTAATACAATCATTTTCTATTGTTAAATCAATATAAATAAAACTTGGCTGTATAGCATCTATCCCATGTTTAAAAGCGTTTTCTACAAAAGAAATAAGAAGCAATGGAGCAATTTGTATAGGTTGATTAATTATAGGAAAACTCTTTTTTAACGTTAGATTAGCAGATACTCGCAATTGCATTAAATCTATGTAACGTTCTAGAAATTCTATTTCTTTTACAATAGGAACTTTATTGATTGATGCGTCGTGTAATAGATAACGCATCAGTTTGCTTAAGGTGTGTATTGATTCTTTGGCCAAAAAAGGAGAGCTATCAATTAATGCATAAATATTGTTTAAGGTATTAAAGAGAAAATGTGGCTGAACTTGATACTTTAAATATTTAATTTCAGTATCTAATTGTGTTTGTTTTACTTGTTGTAATAATAATCTATTTTCATTAAATCTTGAATTTACTTTTAAACCAACACACATGCCAATACTTAAAATTATAGGTAGCATTAATTGAACAGTAGTCATAGCACCACTTCTTACTTCTCGAATCAACTCTCCATTAACTGTTGGGTGAAATACATTAAATCGCAACAGTTTTTTTAATAATACATAGAGTATAACAATCAAAAAAATATTTAGAATATAAAACAATACCTTTTTATTTTTAAAAAAAAGTAGATCTACTAACACAAAGTAATTGATATAAAAAACAAGAAAAATGCTTGAAATAGACAGCCAATTTCTATTAATAAGATATTGCCCATTTGGAATATGATTTAATGAAGCTATTGGATATATAAATACAACGAGCCATAAAAAACTGTGTAATATTATTTTTAAATAACCTTTCTGCATACCATTTTGATAAAAAACTAAGGTAAGCTAAACAAGATAAATATTTGTAATTATATAGACGGTCTTTCTATTTTTATAGACGATTATTATAATTCTATCTATATCATTCCACGCAGATTATACTCCTCTCCTATTTTTTTAGTCAAAATTGCACGAACCCAAAAACACCATTATGTATATTTGTAAATGAGCATAAGAGTGTTAGCAAAAAATATAACTTGTATAAACCTCAAATGTCTTTTTTAGTATGGAGAAACCAGTAATTGAGTTTATCAAACACATAAGGCAATATAGTACACTCTCAAACGAAGCAGAAAACGCTATTGTAGCACTAGCTCGTAATGAGACTTTAGCTAAAGGTACCATCTTAAGCAAAGAAGGAAAAACATGTAAACACCTCTATTTTTTAAAAAGTGGCACAGTTCGCACTTATTTTTATCAAGACGGAAAAGATATTACACATTGGATTTATCCAAAAAACAATATGGTAACTTCTTGGCATAGTTATCTTTCGCAAACACCATCAAAAGATTATATCGAAACTACCGAAATCAGCGAGGTTATTTCATTAACCTATACTCAATGGCAGGAATTATATACCACTTTTCCGGAGTTAGAACGTTTTGGACGCCTACTCATAGAAGAACAAATGGCATTGATAGATGATTTTTATAAAGGCTATTATTTTTTATCGGCCAAAGAAAAGTACCAATTATTAATAAAAGCAATTCCTAATATAACGCAAATTGCCAATTTAGGACATATCGCTTCAATGTTAGGTATAAGTCAAGAAACATTAAGTAGAGCTCGAAAGTAGATTTTGACATAAGTCAAAAATAACACTAAACACTCTGATTAGTTTTGCCTCATAATCTTCATAAACCAATTACAATATGAATACTAATAATTTTATTTGGGCAGACTTATCCAGTTACAATCCTGATAAAGCAAAGCAGTTTTATGAAGCTGTTTTTGGTTGGAAATACTACAGTACCGATAATTATTTAATTGCGTATAACGATAAAAAAGAAACTGTTGGTTTGTACCAAACACCGCAGAAGTTTCAAGATATGAAAATGCCATCTTTTTGGATGTCCTATATTCAAGTAGACAGCGTTACAGAAACTATAGAAAAAGCACGTAAACTAGGTGGAATTATAGAACTGGTAGATACCAAAAATTCTATTGGTAGCATCGCTTTAATACGTGATACATTAGGCGCAGGGTTTACTGTCTATGAAGGCAATGCATTGAATTCGAGAACTAAAAATAAAGAAAACACTTTAATTTTTAACGAATTACACGTATCCGACACCCAAAAATCGATTTTATTTTATAAACAGCTTTTTAATTGGAAATTTCAAAAAGTGGATGAGAATAGCTTCGAGATTTATAACTTAAAAAACGATCATATAGCAACTATTAGTGAAATACCTAACAGTATAAAAAGTAAATACGAATATTGGGTATGTACATTTGGTGTAAAAGACCTGAAACAATCACAAAAAACCATTGAAGCAAACGACGGAAACCTAATTTTTAATGAAGGTAACCGGCTATTATGTTCTGATGGATCCGAAGCATTCTTCTACATACAAAAAATATAACTTCTTACGAGGAAGAACAAAGTAAAAACCAGTATTAAAAACATAAAAAATGAAAAATTCAATAGTACTGTTCAGAAGTTTAGCTGTGGTTATCCTACTTGCTGGTAGTGCACACTTAGTAAGCTATGCTTCACAAAGTTCAAACTATACGTCTGGAACTGATTTAGAAGAAAACACTATTTCTCAATTTCCAGATGAGAAAAAACAATCTATAGAAAATGAAGATGATAATAAAAAAACTTCTAATGCTTCTGTAAACCATTATAATGAAGAGACAGATTATATTATTGGTAATTGGAAAGTAACTTATCACTCAAAAGAATTTAGAGGCGCGATAGTGTATACTATTAAAAAAGAAGGCAATGTATTTAATGCCTATACTTACCAATATGAAGATGAAAGTGGAAATAGCGAAAAAGCAAAAGGCACAAAAACACTCATTATAAAATCATTCGATGGTTACAAGGGAAAAGGGATCTATACCATTGAACATGAAAAACAAATATATGATATCGATTGTACCATTGATATGGTTGATGAAAATACTTTTAAGCTAAGCTATGACTATTATGGTTATGGTGATGTAGAAACTTGGAAAAGGCAATAAATTATGATTGAATTTTTATCAAAACAACTAAGCTGGATTGATGTTAATTACTGGTTTTATCTCATTAACGATTTAAGTTTACTGTACATCATCATTCCGTTTTTTGTATTAGAATTAATTCGTTATGCATGGCAAAAACGCTTAAACAAAAACCTTGTTTTTGATAGTATTGCTAATATAATTACGTTTGGTGCATTTCTCCTTATTGAAATTATCCTTGGAGTTTTAGCGATAACCAAACTTTATTATTGGTTATATAACAATGCTAGTTTACCACATTTAGAATTAAATTGGGCAACAATTATTTCTTGCATAGTATTAGCAGATTTTGCTTACTATTGGGAACATCGTATGATGCATCGCATAGGTATTGGATGGGCAACACATACTGTACATCACAGTTCTCCACATTTTAATATGTCGGTAGCATATCGTTTTGGACCATTAGATGCTATAATGCCCATTCTTTTTTCACTTCCGTTAGTGATGTTGGGATACGATCCTATTTTAGTATTATTATCTGAAGTATTTGTACAAGTGTTTCAAACCTTATTACACACCGAAATTATTGGTAAACTCACAAAACCAGTAGAGTTTATTTTTAATACACCGTCACATCATCGTGTACATCATGGTTCAAACAGACAATATTGGGATAAAAACTATGCCGGAATTCTTATCATTTGGGATAGAATGCTAGGCACATTCGAGCCCGAAGTCGAAACTGTAAAATACGGCATTTCAGAACCATTAAATAGCACCAACCCTATAAAAGTATTTTTTCATGGAATAACTCGATTATTCAAAAAAATAGCTAGTGTTGAAGGCTTTAAAAACAAGCTTCTGGTGTTGATTAAACCACCAGATTGGATGCCAAAAAATTAAAAAACAGCCTCTTGTTTTCGTGAAAACAAGAGGCCTTTTTCTATTTAATATAATATTTTGAAAATTCTTCTTCAATAAGAATTTTACTTAATCTATTACCTGTGATCATTTCTGATTCTATACATAAGCCAGCCGTAATTGTCCCATATTGCATACACTTTTTTATATCATAACCATTAGAAAATCCATACAGAAAACCTGCAAAAAAAGAATCACCGGCACCATTTGTATTGATCATCGTATAATTTTCAATAGTTGGGACTTCAATCCATTCTTGATTTATAGTATATGCAGTTGCTCCACCTTTTCCGTGAGTACACACCACCAATTTCTTACCATTAGCAATCTGTTCTTCCATAAAAGATTTATAATCTGATAAATTATCTGAACTTAAAAAAATATAGGTAGCAGCATCAATAAAGTCTTGATGGTATTGGTTTTTACCATCATAATCATGTAAATCGGTCCAAACTTCTTTATTTAATTGTTTACAAATTGGTAAAATATTACGGCAATAATTAGCAATATTCACAACAATAAAGCTTGCTTTTAATACTTCTTTTTCAAATTTGGAATAGTCAATATCTGGTACATCCGAAGAAGAGTTCATGAATATAGAAATACGTTCTCCCTTATTATTCATAATATTTAAATGCCTTTCGGTACCTTTTATATCTATATCATTAATGAAATTTAGTGTAGGCTCTTGCAAATAAGACATTATTTTTTCTCCAAAAGAATCATTACCTATTAAAGAATGAAATGTAGTATAAAACCCTAATTTAGAAAACGCCAAAGCTTTTCCAGCACCAGTATTTCCAATAGTTTCATCAAAATCACAATTATGAATTGTTTGTGGAATAGCCTCAGGAAATTCATCTAATGTGATTACCGAATTGTATGAGGCTCCTCCTATAACAAATATGTTTTTCATTATTTACTAAGTTTAATTATGGAAGCCGAATTTGCTTTTAAATCAATTGACTTAAGGGTAGAGAAATGAGTATTTGTAATAATATCCTTTCCTTTAGAATATCCATCAAGAGCTTCTTTGTAACGCTCTAAACTATAATTTGGAATATCTTTTTTCTTATTATTTATAATAATCATCGTGCTTTCGGTATCTGTATACCTAAAATAAACATAGATATTTTCTAAAGGTTGAAAATGCTTCAATTTTCCAGAATGGATTTCTGTAGCTCCTTTACGCCAATTCAAAATTGTACTTACATAATTGTATACGCTATTTTCTTGAACTGTTCTTCCTTTATTAGTAAAAGCATTTCTTTTATCCGTCTTCCACCCTCCCGGAAAATCTTTTCGTAATTGTCCGTCAGGTTTATCACCTCCAAACAATAATTCATCACCATAATACAATTGCGGAATTCCTCTTGTGGTTAAGATAAATGCCATACTTAGTTTAAGTTTATCAATGTCTTCATCTAATAGCGTGAATAATCTCCCAACATCGTGATTTCCATTAAATATTTTATTGCTAAATGGATCTCCATACACAAAATCTTCAGCGAGTGTTTCATAGATCTTATATATATTCTCTTCTTTTCCAAATGCCTTTAACATTGCGTAATACAAGGGGTAATCACATACACTATTCACAGGAGATTTGTAACCATCGTTATTAACTCCACCATTATTCCAATATGATAATGATGACGCTTTAGCTTCCCACGTTTCTGCAACAATATAAAAGTTAGGGTATTCAGTATTAATAGTTTCTACCCATTTTGCCATTACATTTTTTTCAGGATAAGGATAGGTATCCATTCTAATACCATCTAACTGTGCATATTCTACCCACCAAATTGAATTTTGGATCATATAGGTGGCTAAAAATGGATTTTCTAAATTTAAATCGGGTAAATTAGTATCAAACCAACCTTTTGTAAATAAATCGTAATCACTTTTTGAAACATGTGGATCAGAAGCCGCAATATTGGTAAAATTACTTCGTGTAAATGTGTCCCATTGATTCAACCAATCTTTAGAAGGTAAATCATTCATCCACCAATGACCGGCTCCACAATGATTAAAAACCTGATCCATAATCATTTTCATTCCTTTTTGATGACACAAGTCAACCAAACTCAAAAAATCTGCATTATTTCCAAAACGACTATCTGTTTTATAAAAATCTGAAATTCCATAACCATGGTATGAGTATTTTGGTTGATCATTTTCTAAAAACGGATTTAACCATAAAGTCGTTACCCCTAAATTTTGAATATAATCTAAATGATTTATAACTCCTCTTATATCTCCGCCATGTCTTCCATCTTGGTTAGAACGATTTACTTTTTCAAGAGTATCTTCGGTAGAGTCATTTTTTGAATTTCCATTCGAAAAACGGTCAGGGGTTATTAAATAAATAACATCAGAGCCATCAACACTTTGAGTTGCATTGTCCCTATGCTTTTTTGTTTTTAATTCGTAGGTGTAACGTAATTCTTTATTCGTTTTTGTTTTAAAAACAATATCAAAAGAACCTTCTTTGGTTGTTTCTGCTATTGACAAATTTATAAAGAGATAGTTTTCATTTTCTAATGTAGAAATACTATGTATTAAAACCCCTTCATAATTGATACTTGGTTTTGTTTGACTAATATTTTCTCCATATACCAAAATTTGCAATTCGGGGTTTTCCATTCCGATCCACCAATTTGGAGGTTCTACTCTATTTAATGTTACACTTTGTGCACTTAATCGAATTGAAACAAAAAAGAGTAAACAAATAATAAAAATTCTAAATATAGTTTTCATTTTAGTAAAGTAAAAAATTAGATTTCTCAATATTACCAATGAAAATAACACCTCACAATCTCATTATATAAACAACCACTTCGATATACCAAACTACCAGTATTTATTAGTTTTAGTAAAGCTGAAAATCAATTCTAATGAGCTATAGATTACAATTGTTTACTTGTTTTTTGTATAAAATTGCCAGTTGTTTGTATATAATTAATGGTCATTTAGATTAATTTTTAGATTTTAGCCAAATGAAATCAAACTATACTAATTTTTCATTTTTGGGTATACAAAAAAAATCTAACAGAGTCACAAAACATCTTGGTTATTGGTTGGCATTTGTATGTTTTTTTACTTTAGTTTGGGGAACTTATGATAATGATTATTTCAGGAATTTTATGATCCAAATGTTAAGTCTTCCTGCAAGACTTATTTTGGTTTATGTGTCGTTGTATTTCTTATTTCCGGTTTTTTTTCTGAAAAAGAAATATGCGATGTTCGTCTTTCTCTATATTCTTTTATTGATTTTTGTTACTGTTTTTATTCAAAGAGTCTTATTTTTTTATGTTGTTCAACCAAATTATTTACAAAATTTTGAAGTTTCTAATTTCTTTGTTCTTACAGAAATAATGAACACACTTTTAGATGTAAATATTGCTATCATCATTCCTTTGGGGTATGTTTTTTTTAAAAGTTGGCATGCAACAAATCAAAAAACTATTGAACTAGAAAACCAACAATTACAATCTATAAAAGAAGAGGAATTTATTTATTTAAAAGTTGAAAAATCATTGCAGAAAATTTTTTTGAAGGACATAATTTTTATTGAAAGTCTTAAAAATTATGTCAAAGTAAAAACTACTAATAGAGAAATTATCGCTTATAAAGGCATTTCATCGATTGAAGAAATGTTAACCAACAAAAAATTCTTAAGAGTTCACCGTTCTTTTATTGTAAGTCTCAATTTTATTGATTCCTTTTCACCAAGTAAATTAATATTAAAAGGAATCCCTATACCTATTGGACGAAAGTATAAAGAAGAAGTTAAAGACACTTTAGGTTATTTTTAGATGTAAATTAATTCTCATTCTACACATATTTCCTTACTCTCCTATCCTCTTCAGTAATCTCAGTGTAGCAAAACCAGAAGTTATGTTGTTTTGTACAATATGTGTTATAGTTTTATCTTATGTATTCTATGAGAGACCAATTTTTCTTTCAAAATCTTCTTTATATACTCTACCTACAGGAATTCTTTCTTCTTCAATATAAATTTGGTTCCCTGATAATTTTGATATAGCTCTTATATTTATAATATATGATTTGTGTACTTGGCAAAATAATGAGTCATTAAGTTTCTCTTTCCATTGCTTTAAGGTTTCTGAACTCAGATAACTTTTATTTTTAGTTTTTACTTGAGTATAATCAGAATCCGCCGTGATAAACATTATTTCTTTTTCTGAAACCTTAAACAGATCATATCCCGATTTTATAAAAAAGAAATCTTCTTCTTTTTTTGGTACTATACTATCAGATTGAAGAGTTGTTTTAGTTTCATATGATGCTTTTGTAACTGCCTGTATAAAACGCTGAAATGAAAAGGGTTTTAAGAGATAATCAACTACATTATACTCATAACTTTCTAATGCAAATTCTGAGAAAGCTGTTGTTAAGATAGTTTTAGGTGGATTATTAATAGTCTTCAGAAAATCAATACCAGAAATTTTGGGCAAATGTATATCCAAAAAAATAAGGTCTATAGTGTTCTTTTGCAAAAAAGTTAAAGCAGTTAAAGCATCAGAAAATACACCTTTTAATTCTAATGTACCTAAATCAGCAATATATTTTTGTAGAATACGCTGTGCAGGTGGTTGATCTTCTATGATAATACACGTTTTAGACATACTTCTTTTAAGTATTTAAATATAAAGAAAGAAGCGCTTTATATCTATTATTCTCTTCTTCTATTACAAGATAATGTTTTCCGGGGTACAAAAGATTTAAACGTTTTTTTACATTCTTCAAACCAATACCTTTAGATATATTTTGATTATTTGCGTTTGGTAAAAAACTATTTTCGCAAATAAAAGTTAACTTATCGTTTTCTTCAATATCAATTTTTATATCAATAGTTATATTGTCGCTTTGACTTGCATTACTATGTTTAAAAGCGTTTTCTATAAAAACCACTAATATTAATGGAGCAATTTGATAATTCTTGGTAATCCCAGGAACATCAAAATTAACGTTTCCTCTTTCTTCAATTTGTAACTCATTAAGCTTAACAAAATTCTCAAGATGCTTGATTTCTTTTTCGAGTGAAACCAGGTCCTCTTTACAATCGTATAACATATAACGTAAAACTGATGACAATTCTAGAATTATGGAAGGAGTTTTTGGCGAATTTTCAATAGCATAAGAATATAGATTATTCAAGTTATTAAATAAGAAATGAGGATTGATCTGTGATTTCAAGAACCGCAACTCACTTTCTTGTACCGATATATGTAACTGCTCAACTTCTTTCTGTTTTTTGTTGGCATCCCATCCCAATTTGAAGCTTATCATTATAATAATTATTGGCATAATATCAATAAGTGTATAGAAAACACTTGAAATGTGCTGCCCTCGTCTTCCTGGAAAAAATATTTTTTCGAGAACAAATTCTTCTACAAAATAGACGAACATAAAAACTAAAATCAAAGAAACTGCAAGTTTGAGATACTTTTTCTTATAAAAGAAAGACGGAACTAAAACATAGCTTATAAAAAGAGAAACAAATACATAATGAATAAAGAATACTACTTTATAGAACTCTATTTCTGGATCGTGTTTATCAAAAGAATACACTATAAACAGTACAACAAAAAATACAATTTGATATATCCATTCTTTATTTTTCCAGCCTTTTATAAAATGCCTCATAACACAAAAATATAGGAATTACTATATATGCTGCTACTATTTACCGTAAGCTTCATGTATTATAAGGTAAACGACAAAAAGTTGGAGGCAAACGACCATTAAGTTGTTTAAGGTAAAAGTTTTGTAGTTCACGTGTTTTATTTTTGGTATTTATTTTGCTTTGTGAATTTTGATTTCGATTAATTAAGATTTCAAATATGAAGCGAATATTTCTAGTAGCTAATCTTTTTTTACTACTGTTTACCACTTGTATTGTAAATGCACAATCTAAAACTATCACGGGAAAAATTGTTGAAGCTACCTCACAACAACCCATTGAATTTGCTACGGTTTTAATTGCAGATAAAGCAACCCAAAAACCTATAACCGGCACTACAACTTCTGAAGATGGATCATTTGAATTTTCTACTGTAGAAAGCAACTTTATTATAGAAGTAAGTTTTATTGGTTTTCAAAAGAAAACATTTAATACATATCAGGTAAAAAAAGGAAACATAGATTTAGGAATAATACTATTAGAAGAAGATAAGGAACAATTAGACGAAGTCGTTGTTTCTGCAGAAGTATCGCAAACTGTTTTCAAGTTAGATAAACGTGTTTTCAATGTCGGAAAAGATTTGAGTAGCGCTGGTGCTAGTGCTCTAGAGGTATTGAATAATGTACCTTCGGTAAATGTTAATATCGAAGGGCAAATAAGTTTAAGAGGAAGCCAGGGAGTGCAAATGCTTGTTAACGGAAAACCATCGGTGCTTACCGATCAGGGTAGCAATGCTTTGGGAACTATTACGGCAGAAATGATAGACCGTGTTGAGGTGATTACTAATCCATCTGCGAAATATGACGCCGAAGGAACGTCGGGTATTATCAATATTGTTCTTAAAAAGGAAGAAAAACGAGGGTTAAATGGATCCATTTCTCTAAATGTAGGTACTCCCAATAGTAACAGTATTGGTGTAAGCCTTAATAAACGTACCGAAAAATTTAATCTATTTACACAATTAGGTGTTGGTCATAGAACTTTTCCTACAGAAAGGATTTCAGAGAATAATGATCTTGTAAACAATACTCAACTGCAATCTGTGGGTGATGGTGATAAAAATGAAACATTTTACAATATCCTGTTAGGAACAGATTATCACCTAAACGACAGTAATGTTTTTACACTTTCGGGAAGCTTTGCTTATGAAGTAGAAGACGAAAATTCAACAAATCTGTTTTCATTTAACGAATCTGAAGTATTAACACAAAGCTGGACAAGAACTGAAGAAACTGAGGCAACCAATCCTAAATGGCAATACGAATTTCAATACAAAAAAGATTTTAAAAATCATGAGGATCACGATCTACTCTTTAGTGCTTTGGGATCATTTTTTGGTAAAGATCAATCATCTGATTTTAAGGATAGAACGACCTTTGGTTCTCGTGAAAATCTTGATCAACAAACAGCAACCGATTTTAAAGAAGCACGCTACACCTTTAAATTAGATTATACTCGCCCTTTTGCCAAAAAATATACAATGGAGCTAGGTACTCAATATATATTAAATGATGTATCTAATGATTATCAGGTAGGGACATTAGAAAATGGAAATTTAGTAGTAGACCCTAATCTTACCAACTTATTCGATTACAATCAGAATGTACTGGGTGTTTACGGAACCTTAGGATTCGAAGGTGAAACATGGGGAATTAAAGGTGGTTTACGACTAGAGAATACCGACTTAAAAACGGTTTTGCAGAATACTAATGAACAAAACACACAAAATTATACAAACCTGTTTCCAAGCGCTCATGTATCATATAAAATTTCTGATAATATATCGCTTCAGACCGGATACTCAAAACGTGTTTACAGACCAAGATTATGGGATCTAAACCCATTCTTTAATATCAGAAATAATTTCAGTATTTCGACTGGAAATCCAAATTTACAACCCGAATTTACAGATTCGTATGAATTGACGAGTATTTTCAAAATTGGAAAAACCTCTTTTAATCTTGGCTTATACCATCATTATACCAAAGATGTAATAGAGGATGTAACTACGTTTGAGAATGGTATTAGCACTCGTTTGCCTATTAATGCAGGAACAAACAATACCAAAGGAATAGAATTTAATACCAAATACAGCCCTTTTAAATGGGGAACAATCACAGCCGATTTCAACTGGAATGCTTTTAATCGAAAAGGGAGTTTTGAAGGAAACTCTTTAGATTTTGATGGTACTCGCTGGAATTCTAGAGCTACTGCCAAAATAAAGTTACCAGCAGGTTTTGATTTTGAAGTCTCTGGCAACTACAGGTCACGTTTTAAAACCATACAAGGACAACAAGAGGAAAATCTATTTGCCAATTTAGGGTTACGAAAAAAACTTTTCAAAGGTAAAATTGTAGCCAATTTGAGTGTTAGAGATGTTTTTGAAACAAGAGTCTTTGAATTTACAACTGATCAACCTGATTTTTCTACCTATAACCGTAATCAAAGAGGTCGTTTTATCACTTTTGGCTTAAGCTATGGATTTGGTAAAGGTGAAGCCATGCAATACTCAGGCTCTCGAAGATTTTAATACATAACAAATAAATCAAATATAATGAGAACAACATTTTTGACAACTTTTTTAGTTTTAGTAACACTTACTCTTAACGCACAATCTACCTGGAAACTCGATTTAGGTCATTCATCAATCAACTTTGCAGTATCGCATTTAGTAATATCAGAAACCACAGGTTCTTTTGATCAATTCGATATTACGGCAACAACAGGAGACAATTTTAATAATCCCAAATTCGATGTTACTATTCAAACGGCAAGTATCAATACGAAAAACACACGAAGAGATGACCACCTAAAAGCCGATGATTTTTTTGGAGCTGAAAAACATCCCAATATCACATTTAAAAGTTCTTCTTTTGAGAAGACAGGAGAAAAGACCTTTGCGTTAAAAGGAAATCTTACAATCAAAGGTATTACCAAAGAAGTTTCTTTTACCGGCAAACTAAACGGAATACTCAAAAATGACCGTGGTGAAAAAGCCGGATTAAAACTAACAACAACCATCGACCGTACTGTTTTCAATGTGGGAAAACCAGGAAGTGCTTCAATAGGTGAAGAAGTTGAAGTTACTATTAATTTAGAGATGGCGAAAAGCTAAAAATGAATAAAAAGGCAAGAACATTATTAAATAGAAACCTACATAGAGATATTGGTTACTTCTATGTAGGTTTGATTATCGCTTTTTCAATTTCGGGTATTGCTTTGAATCACAGAACCAATTTTGATCCACAAGAATACACTGTAAAAACTGAAACCTTTCAAATAGAAATACCTTCTGATGATACTCAAATTACAGATGAATTTTTAAAAAAAGTAGCAAAAGAGATTTCAAAAGAAGAATATAAGGGTAACAGAAAAAGAGAAAACACTATAAGACTATATTTTGAAGATGCTTTTGCTTCTCTAGACCCTAAAACAGGTAAGGGTGAAATTGAATATGTCCAAACCATTCCTTTATTGGGGCAAATGACAATCCTACATAAAACTACGAATAAGTGGTGGATATGGTTCTCTGATATTTTTGGTGTGGCCATGCTTATTATTGCGATCACAGGTATGTTTATAGCTAAAGGGAAAAATAGCTTTAAAATACGAGGTTGGTGGCTGGCGACATTGGGTTTAATTTTTCCTTTTATATTCTTATTTTTAATTAGATAATACTAGCAATCATGAAAAAACTAACCATCTTTATCACAGTATGCGCAATGTTACCTTTTTGCAATAGTGCGCAAGAAAATAACAATGTTGTAACAAAAGATAAGAAGGTTGTTGAAACGATAACCGATGCCAAAACAAGAGTGCTTTTAAGAGCACAAAATGCTCTTAAAACTTTTGATGACCAATCAAAAGTTCTTCTTTCTTTTGAGGATAATGACAGAACCAAATGGACTAACCTTCCTTTGGGTATTGTACAACGAAAAGGAATTAGTATAGGAAATATGACCAATTCACAACGAATAGCAGTTCATAAGCTGTTATCCGAACTCCTTAGTTCTAAAGGGTACTTAAAAACTACTGGGATAATGCATTTGGATAATATTCTGGAAAAGCATTTTAACGTTCCTCACCTTAAATGGAGTCACAAGCAATATTATTTTACATTTTGGAATACGCCTAAAAAAGATACCAATTGGGGATTTAAACTTGAAGGTCATCATTTATCATTAAATTTTACATATGCCGATATGAAAATCTCTTCTACACCTCTATTCTTAGGAACAGATCCGGCAGAGGTAAGAGAAACTGAATATGCTGGTTGGCGGGTATTAGGCGAAGAAGAAGATTTAGGTTTTTTGTTTATAAACAGTCTAAACGAAACTCAAAAAAACAAAGCAGTCTTGAAAGATAAAAGAGTTCCTCGTGATATTCTTACAAATCCAGATGCTAAGCAACGCCTCACAGCATTCTGGGGAATCAAAGCTTCTGAACTAAGTAAAGAACAAAAAACACTCTTAAGAATTATTATAGAAGAATACGTTCATAACCTGGAACATAGTTTAGCTCATGACGAGATGGAAATAATTGATAACGCTGGTTTTGACAATATTCATTTCGCATGGATTGGAAATATGCAAAGAAGTGATAGTTACTATTATTTAATTCATGGCCCAACCTTTATTATAGAGTTTGACAATAGCAGAAATCATATTCATTCTATTTTTAGGAGTAAAGCAAATGACTTTGGGAGGGACATCTTAAAAGATCACCTAAAGAATAATCCACACTAAAAGCTATTTTCGAAGTACCAGATAAATATCAACTATCAAATCAAGTAATGACTACTACACAATAGTATCCAAATTAATTAACAAGAACAACAGTTGTTAGTATTAGTATTTTTATCAAAAGAAGCATCTAGACCAGTATCAATAGCCTTTTTTAACTGATAGAACGCTTGTTGAATTTTTGACAATGGTGAAGCTATATTCATACGCATAAACTGAGTATGACTTCTTTCAAACCAATCTCCTGGAGTCAAGGCTAATTTAGCTTGATGAACGACTAAATGCTTCAATGCATTATCTGATAAATGCAACGTGCTAAAATCTAACCAGATTTGATACGTCCCTTCTGGCTTATATAATGTAATCTGAGGTAATTCTGTTTCTATAAAATCAATGATCCAATTCATTGTTTTTTCGAGGTATACTAATAAATCATTCAACCACTCTTCTCCTTTGGTATAAGCAGCTATAGTAGCATTAGCAGAATATATACTGCCATGATCCAAATACAATGATCCAACGATGCTCTTAACTTGTGTATACATTTTCTTATTTGGTATATATAAATAGCCATTAGAAATACTTTGCATGCCAAATGTCTTAGCAGGAGAACCAATAACTGCAATATGTTTTTCATTATTATTTAACGAAGCTATACTATTAAACTGTGATTTTGAATACACAATATCCGAATGTATTTCATCACTGATAATTGTTACATTATATTTATTAGCAAGGTCTATTAACTTTTGTAATTCTTCTTTTTTCCATACACGACCAACAGGGTTATGTGGATTGAAAAATAAGATTGCTTTAATAATTAAAGTTTTGAGCTTACGTTCTATATCCTCAAAATCCATTTTATATTGACCATCTACAACTTTTAATTTATTGCTAACCACTTTCCTGTTTGCAGATTCAATAACCTTATAAAATTGATGATAAACGGGTGTTTGCACCATAATACTATCTCCTTTTTCCGATAGTTCTCTAATTAATAAACCTATTCCTGTGAGTACTCCAGAAACTTGCACAAATGATTTAGGGTTTAATTTTAATTGATGACGTTTAAAATTCCAATCTGAAATGGCTTTAAATACATCTTCAGTAATAAATTCGTAAGCATATATATTTCTGACTATCAATTTTTGCAAAGCGTCTTGTATTGGCTTTGCTATTTCAAAATCCATATCAGCTATCCACAAAGGCATAACATCTGTTGAGCCAAACATAGACTTTAAATAATTAGGATTACTCTTTGCAAAATTGTTTTCTATTGTATGTGTTTTATCGAAGGAACTCATTATGTTATATTTATTTTTTGTTGACTACTTCCATTCTCTTTTTGCAGCTTCAAAATCTTTTTGAAACTTATCTGTATGCCACATTAAAAGTAACATTCTATGTGCTATTTGTCTTGCGACTTCTTCATCACTTGGAAAATGAACTCCCATGATTTCTCTAGACAAACCAATTTCATAGGCTAAAGCTATAAATTCAGCTCTTTTTTCTGGTATTAGTTCACTTAACGTATACGCTTGTATATATGCCCATAGTGTGTGACCACTTGCGAAAGAAGGCGTAGGGATTTCTTGTAAGGGTTTTATATTAGAATCTAAATGATATGGTCTTGCTCGTAATAAATTAAATTTTACCGCAAACTCCAATAGTCGTGTATCTTGCATAACACTTTTTAGTAGTTTTGCTGTTTTCGGAAAACTTTTTATATCATGTTTTTCTTTAGTAACCTCTCTTACCATAAAAAACAAGTCCTGTAAATTACGTTCATAATCCTTATGAGTATTTGTGTAGTTTTTATGTGGCCAATACCCAATTCTTGCAAGTTGCAATACACGATCTATCTCTTCATTTGTTCTTTTCGCTTGTAAATCGAGTAAAAAATCAAGTTCAGCTCTTGTTTGTTCTGAACTATTGGCTGGAAAACTTACTGAGTTTGTTATAAAATCAACCTGATCAGAACTTAGATAATAAGGTTTATTTAAGGCGTATTCTATTGTAAATGACAGGTATTTTTCTGGTGGATAAACTATAGCATCCATAGCCGTATAAGCTGTTCGTTTTTCTGAGCTTAATTTCTTTAACTCTTTATAATGATTACTTATAGGTTCTATGTCGTGAATTTTGGGAAAAATAGTATTTTGACTATATAAACCTAAAGAAATACCGAATACTAAAATGATGCTTAAATTCTGTTTTAAAATATTCATAATATAAAATTATATTTTTTGATTCTTTCCTTCTATAGACGTGTAAGTCTAAAAAAGATGCAAAAAAATTACCTCATTAACATATGAGGCAATTTTTGTTGTTAATTCATTCTATCAAAATTACTTTTCTGCATAAACCCCTAGGCTAATAACTGCGTTATCACTTGCCTTAAACTTCTCTAATTCTTCGGGGCAGCATACATATTGTAGTAGCACATCATCTGGCATTTCAATTTCTCTTTCTTTTGTAATGGTAATGTTTTTAAAACCAGCATTTTTTATAGCATTAATATATTCTTCTTGTTGTAATGCTCCAGAAATACAACCCGCATACATTTCGGCTGCTTCCATAATACCCTTTGGCAAACTACCTCGTAAGACAATGTCTGACATACTAAAGTGCCCTCCTGGTTTTAAAACACGATATACCTCTTGATAAGCTTTCTCTTTATCTGGAACCAAGTTTAATACACAGTTGCTAACAGAAACATCAATAGAATTATCTTTCAGTGGGAGATCTTCTATTTCACCTAATACAAAATCCACATTATCATAATCCAATTTCTGTTTATTTTCATTGGCTTTTTCAATCATAGCTTCGGTCATATCCACACCAATTACATGACCAGTATCTCCAACAATACGGCTGGCAACAAACACATCATTTCCTGCTCCAGAACCTAAATCGAGAACTGTATCTCCTTTTTTGATTTTAGCATGTTGTGTAGGGATTCCACAACCCAATGCATAATCTGCTTCTGCTTCATAACCATCTATCGATTCGTAACTCTCACTAAGTGTCCAGTCTTGCGCCGGTGAGCCACAAGCTGTTGGTCCGCAACCACAGCCTGCACCAGAATTAGCTACTCTTGTATATGCATCTTTTACATGTTCTTTAATTTCTTGTGACATACTATATCTATTTTAAAGTGTTTTTAATTTATTTTCACTCTATAGACGTCACATCAAAAAAAAGACGCAAGAAATTTTATTCGCAAGTTTTATTACAACTTTTGGTTTTATAGTCTATAACACCTCCATAGACATCAGTAGATATTAAACAACATTGCTCGTAGGTAGCTTTGAGCATTTCTCTGCCCCGTTGTATACGTGATTTTGCCCCTGAATATGAAATATTTAATCGTTCAGCTATTTCTTTTTGAGGTACATTTTCAATATCAGCCAAAATAACGGCTTGTTTATATTTTTCTGGAAGTGAATTTATAAACGGACTTAGGCAATCAATAAGTTCTGAAGTAAGGTTTTCATTTGATGTCTCCGATACTTCAATATCTTTGGTAGTTCTATTGTATTTAATTTTTCTAAAATGTGAAATGATTTCATTGCGTGTGATTTGATATATCCAAGACACAAGTTTTTCTTTGTTTTTTAGGGTATTAAATTTTGTAAACGCTTTTAGAAACACATCTTGAACGATATCTTTGGTTATTTCGGAATCATTAACTTTTCCATTAACAAAATTGGTTAATCGATCATTCATATCATTCCAAACGTGTATAATCTCATTACTCATAGTAGTAAAAATAAATCTTTGATTTATTTATAGACGTAAAGAATCAAAAAAGACGCAAAAATTATTACTTCAAACAAATTTTCCTACTTTACCTATCAATCATTTTATTCAATAAATATTATATTACTAAAAAAGTATTCAGCTCACAAAATCATTATTGTTTTAGAGAAGTATGAATTATCAATTTCGTTAGAAGTTTTTAAAGAATATTAACTTTCAACTTTTTCCAAATGATCTTTAGAATCAAAAGAAATGATAAATTTGGTTCCGACACCTAATTCACTTTCACAGTGAATTTCGCCATCCATCGATTCGATATATTTTTTAACGATAGATAACCCTAATCCAATAGATGCCTCTCCTTCTGTGGGTTGTGCGCTAAGTTTCTGAAATCTCCCGAATAGTTTCTTTTGATCCTCTTTACTAATACCTGGTCCTTGGTCTTCTACCACAACATATGTTCTAGCATCATGGGATTTTACATGTAATATAACTTCACTTCCTCTTTCAGAAAACTTGATGGCATTAGAAACCAGATTTTCTAGGACCTGGATCATATAGTTTTTATCCACTTCTACAAAGTGATTTCCTGGTTGTGATGTAGTAATTATTTTAATCTCTTTATCCTCGGCGGTAAGACGAAAACATCTTACCACATACTTCACCAATTCTAACAAATCAATAATTTGATTCTTTAATTTAACCCGATTTGTTTCTAATGCATGTATATTTAAGATACGGCCAATCATCTGCGAGAGGCGATCAGCTGAGTTGTCAATTTCGGTTAAATAGGACACCTGATCTTTAGTCAAATCTAAAGAGGTAACATCAATTAATTGTATTAATAATCGTATATGGCTCAGCGGAGTTCTAAGATCATGAGCAACTATATTAACCAACATATCCTTTTCCTTGTTCAGGTTAACTAGTTCTTCATTTCGAATAGCGACTTCTGCCGTTCGTTCCTTGACCTTCTTTTCAAGTATTATATTTTGCTCCTGAATTAGTCTTTCATTTTCTTTGGCTGCCAACAGCGCTTCTAATTGTGCATCTTCTTTTTGTTTTTTGTACATATTAATTCGATCACCCAACGCAAATGAAAGCAGTAAAACTTCCAGAGCCGAACCAATCTGCATTGCATTTAAATACGTCATCACAAAAGTGAGATTTAAAGACTCGAGAATTGCAAAACATATACCAATGATAAGGGCTCCCCAGGCTAATAAATAATATTTGGCTGGGCGATATCCCTTTAATTTAAATCGAATACCTAAGATAAGAAAGTATGATGCCATGATTAACAGACCTCCCTGTGATAATTTCAGACCTTCTATTTTAAAGCCCAGTAACACAAGAGCACATACCAAAATACCAATAACAAGAAATACCATAGATCCCTTGTGCATAGTAGAACCGGATTCTTTGGTGTTTAAAAATTTTTGAGTAAATAAAGTAGCGGTAATCATCGTTAATCCAGAACTAACGACTACAACTTGATTAATGAAAGGGGTATTTGGCCAAAAGTATTCGAAGAAGTAGCCAAATATTGAAGCCATAAACCAGGTTATACTAAACACATAAGCAATGTAATAGAGGTATATTCTCTCTCTGGTCGAAAAATATAAAAAGAGATTATATAGAAAAATCAAGAGCATAAACCCAAAATAGATCCCTTGCAAAAAGTCTAAATCATGTTCATAATCTAAAAAATTAGGAAGTGTTCCTACTCGAAGCGGGAAAAACAAAGGTTGATCACTCTTTACCCTAAGGTAAAAAGTTCGCGTACTATTTACATCAAAATCAAGAGCAAATAGATAATTACCAACTTCAATTTCCCTGGTATTAAAAGGTAAATCATCACCAGTGTGTCTGGTAGAAATTAATTGATTTGCCTCATTAAATTCATAAAGTGATATCGAATCTATGAACGCCGAGCCAACATTCAGATAAAAATCGCCCGGTATGACCTTAGTAATTTTAAATTTCAGCCAGTAAGCGGAAGCTGTACTAGAGAAATTTATGGTTTCTTGAGTATACGCTTTAAACTTGGTTTCAAGGTTGTTATTTCTTGTTTCTTCAATAGATAGTCTAAGCGAAGTATCCTCCAAATATTGCGTTTGTTTTCCAATATCATGTAATTCTGTTGAATCATCAAGAAGGATAGTAGTTTGACTAAATACATTAAGAGGAAACAATAATATAATCGATAAAAACCCCAAATAGTATTTAAAATATGCTGTCATTCTTAATGTTTAATAGTTTGAGAAATCATTTTTTGCTCAACAAGGAAATTTAATATATCATACTACTTGAATTTCCTAAAATATCTATTGTATATAATAATTTTACTTGTAAGTTTATAAACCTTTTTACTAATATATGAACAAACTCGAAATACTTAAGAAAAAAGCCAAAGGAATTGTACTTCATGCCTCCGAAACTCCGCAGAATCGCTATAAATTACGTTACGAATTCTATCAAAAATACGGAGAACCTTTCATTAAAGGAAAAGAAGGACTGGGAAATTCTGAATTAGCGTTTATGGATTGGGAAATAAAAAGAGGAACTCTTAATTCTATAAATGCACAACATCCTGGTAGTCTGTGGTGGAGATCAGTAAACAGTCATTTTTTATATTTAGGGACACTTGCCCAATTGATCTATGAATCTGGTGAGACGTTTCCGGATCTACCTGTGCCTGTTAATTTTTGGTTGCAGTATATTCATACACCCGATGAATGTTCCTGGTATCATGCTCATAACTCTAGTATCATTGCCGGGTATCAAGTAGCCGATTCGTTAGCGTTTAAAGAAAATATTTATGAGCAATATTTTATGAATATCGTGCTTTATCGTGTATTGTATGCTCAGTCAATGGTTGAAGGTGTGAGTTTTGGAATTTTAGGTGAAATATTTAGCAATCCGCGAGGAGCTGCAGTTTCTATCCTAACAGATATTGAAGCCTTTTATCCAAGTCATTATCCATTATCTAAAAAAGATATTGAGTATGTTACGCATCGGGCACATAATCTAAATGGATTGATTGAAGATATTTTCGACAAGCTTTTTATCATACCACATTTAGATGAGTTATATACCGAAGCCGCCAAATGGAACAAATCTCCAATAGTATTAGAATACATCAAAAATAATAAACCGCTCTATCCGATTAGTGAGAGTGAATTTAGTTCAGCACATTTCAATACAAAATTAATAACTAAGAAAATCCATACTCTTTAAAATTAATAAACCAATGCAAAACTCAGAAAACAAAAAGAAAATAGCCATACTAGGTAGTGGTATGTCATCACTAACAGCCGCTTATGAACTTAGCTCTTACGAAAACTGGCAAGATCATTATGATATCACCATTTATCAAATGGGTTGGAGACTAGGAGGAAAAACCGCTACTGGTAGAGGTCCAAACGAAAGGATTCAGGAGCATGGTATTCATATTGCCCAAGGATGGTACGAAAATGCTTTTCGATTGATACAAGACTCTTACAAAGAATGTGAGCAACATAATCTAATGCCCGATAGCCCCTTTAAATCCTGGGAAGAAGCTTTTGATCGGGAAGATACTACCCTACTCACTCACTTTGACCCTAAAACAAATCAATGGATCAAAAAGAATATCATATTCCCATCTAATGAGTATATACCTGGTCAGGGCGGTCCTTTACCTTTTTCGGCCATTATTCATAAAGCAGTAGGTCTAGTCTCCGAAATTTTGTTTGGTACCGATCCAAATAAGAATAGTCTAGTAAGCATGGCTTCTGAATCTGCTAAAGAAATCAAACCACCTGAGCACCATCCGCTTTGGGCAAGTTTTAAGTCTAAATTTGAAGCGTTTGTAAAGGATAAACTCTTTAAGCATGAAGGTGAAAAACTATTGAATTATATATCAGAATTAGTTGAGAACCTGACCAGTGAGGATCACGATCATGCACAACGAAAAGAGCATCATTCTATGATCAAAGAACTATTCGACTTACTTTCTAAATGGGTAGCTAAACTTATTGATTCGATAGCCGATCACAACGAGTATTTCTATTGGTTAGCCGTATTTGTAGAATTCGGACTTGTAAATATGAAGGGAACATTTGAAGATGTATATAACTCAGAGACTCATGAGTTGGATTATGATCGTATTAACGATTTAGATTACCGAGAATGGCTTAAAAACCATGGAGCAAGTGAACGATTGTTGAGTTCTGCTATGGTAAGATTTCTTTATACAGGAACCTTTCACAACCTTACTGGATCTAATCACCAGGGTAGTTTGGCAGCTGGAGTAGGGCTTCATTTTCTAACAAATTCTGCAGGGTATAAAGGATCTTTTGTATGGAAATTCAAAGCAGGAACTGCAGATACTATGATTACTCCAATTTATTTAGTCCTTAAAAACAGAGGTGTGAAATTCAAATTCTTTCATAAAGTAGAACAGGTACATTATTCTGATTCTAGAGAAATAGAAAAGATATCTATGGCCGAACAGGTTACCTTAAAAAATGGGACTTACACTCCTACTTATAAATTTAAAAATCTGGATGTATGGCCCGGAGAGCCACTTTATGACCAAATAGATGACCAACAGGCCAAAGCACTTAAAGAAGGGCAATATGATCTCGAAGAAGCCTGGTGCGGTTGGGAGAATGTTGGTAAAATATCTTTAGAAAAAGGTAAAGATTTTGATGATGTAATTTTGGGTATCCCTATTGATGTTTTGGGTGGTGATGAAGGCATCTGTAAAGAGATTATTGATAATAATGAGGCATGGAAAAATATGTACAATCATGTAAAAAGTATCCCTACCATGTCTATGCAATTATGGATCAAACCTACCTTAAAAGAACTAGGTATGAATTTACCCGATTGGGGCTTTCCTGAAGGGTCATTACCTAATCTGGTTACGTATGCCGATCCTCAATATTCATTTATAGATATGTCGCAGGTGATGCCATATGAGGATTGGAAAAGTGATGAACCTGGGGTTTTGATATATTATACAGGATCGTTTCTAGATCCAGAAGTGATACCTCCATACTCAGATCATAGGTATCCTCACGAGCAATTAGAACGTATCATGCGGGTTTCAGAACAATGGTTAAAAGATAAAATGGGTTGGTTTTTTCCGAATGCCACTACTCTGGAGTATCCAGAAGGAATGAAATTAGATGTAATTCATGATTTCTCGAAAAATGCCAAAACCGATTATAGTAGGTTAAAAACACAGTTTTTTCGTGCTAATGTAAACCCAACAGATAGATACACACTATCACTTCCTGGTTCTAATAAATATCGTCTTAAAGCTAATGAGTCTGGTTTTGATAACCTTATCCTAACTGGAGATTGGATCAATTTTGGCGTTAATGTAGGGTATTATGAAGGAGCTATCGTTGCAGGTCTTCAAGCTGGTCAAGCAATTAGAGAAAAACTTGAATTGCCAAGTGAAACAGAAATTTTTTCTGGAGTGAAATTGAAATAGTAAAACGAAATACTTTCACAATACAAAAAAAGGTCGATTACAAGTAGTAATCGACCTTTTTTATGATTGTTTGTTATTGAATCATTTTATATGCATCTTCAATTCTTATCTTTTGTATAAGTGTCGGATCTACCATAAACATTCGTTGTCATTAATGCTTCGACCTGATCATTTTTTCTTAAGAATAGTAACCTCACATCGGTAAGTTCACCGTATTGAAAGGTTGAATTATCAATCGGAGTTAATTTAACTTTTGAGTCGGTACCACTTTGATAATATAACACTCCGTTTTCTAAACTAATGGCTAGATTTGCATACGTACCTACATAACTTTTTAAAGAAGATAAAGGAACATTTACTGGAGTTTGGACTGCTTTTAAGGTACCAATATGCCAATCATAAAAATCATTTCTAAAAGCATCTGTATTAACGCTTTTTAATGAATCTAGAGCTTTTAAATGAGCAGATATTAGTGCATCTTTTTCAGAAGTTTTTATATGCGGAATAACCCCTACTCCTTCCCAATTCGAATTTGTAATCGGGTTTATTGCTCGCCCTGTAGAGGTCCAAACTTTGAATTTTTTTGATATCTGAAACGATTCACCAGGATGTGCCCCTCCACCAGAAGTTTCACCAATAATTACCGCACGTTTTAAATGTTTTAGGTTATATGAAAATTCCTCAGCTGCAGAAAATGTACTACTACTGGTTAGTATATATAACTGTACATCCGGTAATCTTTTTCCCGGAACATATGGTAAGGTCCAAAATTGTTCATTGGTTTCATCAACTCTATTATAAAATGTGTTTAAATGAATAGGATCGCCATCAAAAAAATAGCTGGATAGCAACTGAACCATCTGTGGATACCCACCTCCATTATTTCTTAAATCAAAAATTATAGCATCTGTATTACTCAAAAAATTCATTGTAGCAATTACGGTTTCACTTGCATATTCTGGATCACGAAAACCTCTAAAATTTATATATCCAATATTTCCATCGAGGATTTTAACTTCTTTAAACGTAAAATTATCTCTCTTCTCCATTTCTCTCATTTTTTCAAGAAACTTCTCACGATCTTCAGCACTCATTTCTGTAGATTCTCTTCCTCGACTTTCAGGATTATAAAAAACTCTTAAATGTTTATCATGGTTTATTGACTGTATGTCCTTGGTAAGGATTTTTGCCAATTCTTTTGGATTACTTAAACTCTTATAATGATCTTTTTTTAAGTTGCTATTAATCAATTCTACTATTGTATTGGCAATTTCTGGAAATACATATTTTTCCTTTATTACTTTTCCAACTGCATCGATAGTTTCCTTAATTTCTTTTGTTGTTAATTTTTCAATATTCTTTTGAGAATAACAAGTTATAATGGTAAAAAGGAAAAATAAAATAAATACATCGCGTTTCTTCATTTTTTTTATCGTATTAAGAAGCATTAGCTTCAAATTTCTATACCACAAAAATGAATCAAGCGATTTGTGTTTTAAAATTATATAGATAAACTTAAAATTTTAATAGACGTTTTATAAGATTTCGTCTATTTAGAAAACTCTACTTCTCGAGTTTATCTACAGTTACCCTTCTTTTATATACAGATAGCTCCTAAACAGCTCTTTTTTTTAATAAGAAAATGATAATTTGATTATCTTCCCAGTTATGATTTTTAACAAAAAAAGAATCCTTAGTCATATTATATTTTGGGTGGGAATTTTTCTTTTCTACATTTTTTCTTCTAGTCATCCAGAATTGTTTGAACAATCTATAGAAACAACTTTGTTTAAACTCCCAATATTGATGATAGCTGCCTATACTTTCAACTATTGGCAAATACCACGCTATTTAAAATATAAAAAATACGTTGCTTTTGGGTTATCTATGATTTTTATGATTATCATATTAGTTCTACTATTTCGTATAATGGGATATTATCATCTGGACAAATATTGCGCAGATGGTCCTTATCCACTAATTAGTTTAGACGATTTTCCATTTTATATGTTGTCATTCCATTTTCCTGCCTTGATCATGTATTTCTACAAAACCAATAAAGAGCAAGAGTTAGAAAAACAAAAAGTGTATCAATTAGAAAAAGAAAAAATAGCTACAGAGCTTAAATACTTAAAAGCGCAGTTAAATCCTCATTTTTTATTCAATACACTAAACAATTTATATTCTTATGTGATTACCAAATCTCCTAAAGCACCAGATATGGTATTGCAACTTTCAGAAATTTTAGATTATATTTTATATAGAAGTCAGCAAACATCAGTTCCTTTGGTCGAAGAGATTCATACTATAGAAAATTATGTAGCATTAGAACGAATTAAATATGGTAAAAGATTACATGTTATTTTTGAAAAAAATCACTTTAAAAATGAACAACCAATAACCCCACTATTATTGCTATCTATTGTCGAAAATGCTTTTAAACACGGGGTTAGAGGAAATATTAAAAAACCAGAAATAAAAATTACACTTGAACAATTTGACGGATATATAGAGTTTGGTGTTTGGAACACAAAACCAGAAACCGAATACAATCATAAAACAGAAGAATATAAAAGCGGAATTGGTCTTGTTAATATTCAACGGCAATTAGATTTAATCTATCCCGAAAAACATAAATTTGAGATTGATGAATCTGATACGTTCTTTAGCTTAAAACTGACTTTAAAAACAAATTAATATGGTACGATGTTTACTTGTTGATGACGAATCTCCTGCAATTGATTTGCTGAAAAATCATATAAAAATGCTTGATGATCTAGAAATTGTTACCAGTTGCTATAGTGCTGTAGAAGCTTTTGAGGTCATCAAAAAGGAAGAAATTGATTTGTTATTTTTAGATATTGAAATGCCCGTTTTAAAAGGTTTAGATTTTCTAAAAACATTACAACACCCCCCTAAAGTGATTATTACCACAGCCTACAGAGAATATGCAATAGAAGGATATGATTTGGATATTATAGACTATTTATTAAAACCTATTTCTTTTGATCGGTTTGTAAAAGCTATTGATCGCTATTATGAAAGAGTACAATCTTCTCCTTTGGCTATTGTCGAAAAAAGCGATACATTTTTTTATGTAAACGTAAACAAAAAACACATTAAGATCATATTTGATGAAGTTCTATATATTGAAAGCCTAAAAGATTATGTAAAAATCCATACTATTCACCAAAAATTGGTAGTTAAAAGTAATATTGGTAAAATAGAAACTCAACTCCCTTCATCTCTATTTCTACGTACCCACCGTTCTTATATTGTTGCTATCGACAAAATTACTGCATATACACAAAAAGATATAGAAATAGATACTATAGAAATCCCAATCGGATCTAGTTACTCTAACAAAGTCTTCTCTTTATTATCACATACTTAGACACTTTTATAGCTTTTATCACTGGTTAATCTAACATCATCTACTTTTTAAGAATAGTATTCATATCAAGCATAATTTTACCATAAATTAATTCAAAAATGTAGATATGAACATGTTTAAACATCTAAGTATTTTTTTAGTTATAGTAAGTTTTTCATCTTGCCAATCCCAGAAAACAGAACGTGAAATCGAGGACGATTTTGTCAAAAAGTACGCTCCTTCTAATTTAAATACTCATGGGTTTACCCTGCCTGTAGACTCAAAAGTATCAGAGGTACATCAACTCTTTAATGATTTGTCGAAGAACTTCTATTTTTACGGAGATAAAGAAGAGTTTGAAGAGAAAGCGGCAAAGATTATGAAATTAGATCCCAATTATCCTAGTGGTTTTCTAATGGGAGGGTTTTATGAACAAGACCCAGAAAAATATAAAGAAAAAGTAACTAAAGCATTTGAACTCTCTAAAGCAACAACATTAAAATCAGAGCGAGATATTATGCAGGCAGAGTATTATCTATTGGTAAAAGAAGACTATTCTAAAGCTCAAGAATACTTTCAAAAAGTAGTGGATATGTATCCAGACAGCGCTGCGGCTGTTTGGTCTTTAGGTATGGCATATTATTACAATAGTGAATTTGACAAGGCCTTAGAATGCTACAAAAAGAGTACAGAATTAATACCAAATCTACCCAAAGGCTATGAGTTTATGTCCGTTATGTATTATGCAAAGAAAGACTATAAAAAAGCACTAAAGTATCTCGAAAAAGCAATACAATATGGAGCTAATGCCAAAAATGATTTTTACTATGCTGAATATGTAGCAATGGTGTATAACAGAAATAAAATGTATAAAAAAACCAAAGATTATATTGAAACTGTAAGCACGTATGGCGAATTGTATAAAAACAGTGAGATGTTAGGAAAAATATCTGAAATTGTTACAACAAAATTAGATTCGATACAATCATCAAAATTGTAAAGCGGGTCTTGTTCTAATAATGATAAAAAACAATTAATAATCCCTGAAGTGTAGTTCAGGGATTATTTTGATAAAGAAATTTTATGTATGTTAATTTTCATAATCATCTAAAAATCAAACAAGAAAATCACATTCTGCATACATTATAGCTCCGACTACTTCATTTCAACCGATGCCATGCTATTAATGATCGTATTGGCTGCATCAAAATTGGTGTCGTCATTAATGTTGAACTCCATCATCCCCCCCTTGTTACCGTTGGTTGGTTCCCAAGCTGCTAGTTGTTTGGTTTCAGAAAGTGGTGTTTGCCAAGGATCACCTCCAATTCCAATCAAAACATTTTCATTTCCTACAATATCAGCATAATATCCAAATTGAGTAATCATCGTGTTATAATCCCAAAAATACCCCATGGTCATCACATAATCGAATATACCCACAGTTGGTTTCAATACAATCTTATCGCTGTATATCTGGTAACCAACATAGCTCAATATCAATCCTGTATTGGACTTAGGGCCAAAATATTTTCCCAAGGCAACCATAACGTCAACAAAGTTCTGATTGGGTATTACACCTCCTCCTTGTTCAGGATCGATGTCAATTCCGTCAAAACCCCATGATACGATCAAATTATATAGATTTAATGCAAAAGTATCTGGATCAGGAATGGTATTCCAGATAAGAGTAGCATTTGGAGGGATTATAGAGGCGCAAACCTTTACTCCTTTAGCTTTCACTGCTGCAACTTGTGTCTGGATTTCGCTCCAGGAAGTACCTCGAGAGGTAAGGTAGTCATAGTTTATACTGGTTCCTGAAGTAGTAGATTCTAGATTAAACAGAAACAAGTTGATAATATCGATCCCTGCGGGTAGTGATTGAAGGGTTGGTGGGTTAGACTTATACCCCAACCAATAGACAACGAACTTTTCATTAGAAGTATTCATATTGATAATATTTATTGATTAATAAAAAATACTACTGGAATTTATGCCTTTTTTCAGTTAATTGTAAGAGTATATATACGTGTTTTCAATCTAAGTATATCCCCTTAGAATCTATACATATTTGTGAGTATTAACTCAAATTGATTGATTAGAATTATAGGACATTTTTAAAGAAAACCTTTAGTCTGAGGTTCTAAATTCACTACTTGGAAAAGCTCTCTGCCCCTTCACTCCTGGGATTAGCCCATCTATGTTTTTATATCCGTGTATAGATTTTATTTTCTTATTCATAACATATACATTATTTGTAGGTACATATATTTTATTAAAAAAATAGCAAAATATAATTTTGTTATCTTTTTAAATTGCTTTTTGTAATAGTTTAATTTTTTGGTTTAAATCAGTATTTAGTTTCTCGTTCTTTAATCCTTCTTCCGAAAAATTATCATAGAAAGATGGTAAAGAAAAATCTGCAATAATATTTCCCCCTAAATGTGGAAATGTCATTTTCGCTCCTTGAAGAACTCCCAATCCACCTCTTCCTCCTGGAGAAGTCGACATTAATAACATAGGTTTATTCTTCCATACCTTTTGGTCTATTCTTGATAGCCAATCGAAAGCATTTTTAAATGCTGTGGTATATGATCCATTATGCTCTGCCAAAGAAATTACCAATGCATCTGCAGATTCTAAAAGGTTATCTAATTTAGTTGCATCTTCTGGTATTCCATTTTCTGTTTCTAAATCAATACCATATATTGGTAAATCAAAATCATTTAGATCTGCTACTATTATTTCAGAATTTTCAATTTGGTTTGCTGCGTATCTTGCCAATGTTTTATTCATTGATTTTTTGCTATTGCTTCCACCTATCGCTACTATTTTTTTCATTGTAACTGTCCTTTTAGTTTTTTAATTAATTGTTTTAATGTATCTGCTTCTTCAGCATTAAGATTATTCATCATAGGTTTGTGAAAATCATGAACCTTTTTGTCTAATTTTTTCAATAGTTCAAGACCTTTATTAGTAATTATAATATCCATTTTTCTCCTATCTTCGGTACAAAGTGTTCGTTCAACAAGTCCTTTTATTTCTAGTTTATCAACAATACGAGAAACATTGCTAGAACGTTGTACCATATTTTCTAATATGGTGTTTACAGAAATAGGTTTGCCTTTGGCTCCTCGTAATATCCTTAATACATTAAACTGAGGTTCGTAAATATCAAACTCCTTTAGCTCTCTTGTTATTGAATCTGTAATCCAATGTCCTGTTCTTATAATCTCAAAAATAGCTTCAAAATAAATATTCATTACATGTACATTATTTGTAGGTACAAATATATATCAAAAATATGAACTGTACAAATTGCATCTACATTGCACATATGCATCTACTCTCCTATAGTTACTATCTTTTTTTAAGAAGTTGAGTCAAATCTCTTTTAAACATTCAAAAATCAAACTCTACCTTTTCTATATGATGATGGAGTCATGCCTTCAAATTTCTTAAATGCGCCATTAAAAGAGGAAAGACTACTAAAACCTGTATCAAAAGCAATTGATGAAATCGTATATTTATCACTTCCTGCACTCGAAAGTAGTTTCTTTGCTTCTTGGATTCGATAATAGTTTATAAAATCATTAAAATTTTGCTTAGCATATTGATTAATAACCGATGATGTTAGTTGTGTGGTTTTTCCTATCATGGTACTCAGTTTTGCCAGAGATACATCTGGTTCGAGGTATAATTTAGTATCAATAACCAATTTTGAAATCTCATCAAATAAGAGGTTATTGTTGTTTGCTTTAAACACATCACCATCCAGATCTGTTACTTTAAGTTGGAATGCTTTATAGCTTAAAAAATAGATAATTACCGAATATAATATTGGGCCTACAACATACGGTACGGTTTCATCTAATATGTTTAGAACATAAGATCCCCAGATGACCACAAAACCAATAATTAAGAGGTGTAACCAATTTAATATTGCGCTACGAGATTTTGTTTGTTGCTCTTGCTTATAGTGCCTCTTTGCGCGTTTTAAGGTTCTCCAGGATAAAACTATATAAAAAGCGAAGTGTAGATATATAAAAACAAGACCACTCGAAAAAACGATAATAACCAACTTGCTGTTTTCATACCATTCTTTGGTCACAAAAAGACTAGCGATAAAAATCAAAGCAAATGGAACGAATTCTAAAATATAATACTTGGGTAATTTAAAATTAGGGCGTGTCATCCCAAAAACATACCACCTTAAAAGTGGTCCGATTAGTAACAAAAATGCTAATCCCGCAAAAATAAATATAGGCTCCAGACCATCACCAAAATTTAACATGACCGATTTACCTATTCTAAATGCCATACATACAAGAATGAATGCCAGTAAAAGATTACTCAATGTCTTTTTCTTTTTAAAAACACTTAAGTAGAAGGCAAATAATACCCCATGCAAGAGTCCTGCACTACTAACAATTACAAGTAATATATCTAAAAAACTCAATGGAATTATTTTTTCCAAATGTAGGGATATTTAAAATTCAAAGAAAGTACAAACCAAGTATTGATTTGTACTTTAAATCTAAGATAAATACTGCTTATGCTATAAACCTCTATATGTTTTTGGATTCTCCTTTTGCATATGATGTTAAACTAACAAGGTTAAAAAACCGTCCAATACTACCTTTCATAATTGCAACAACACTATGTACAGCAATAAGTTGTCTGGCCAAAGGTTTATTTTCTACAGTCGATATTTGTTTAATTAATTCTTTGGCTTTCTGAGTACCTCCTTCTTCATATGCAATTAAGACTTTCATAGCATTTTCTTCGGCTGTTATTTCTCTATGCTTTGGTGTATATCCCAATGCCGAAATCATAGTTTCTGCTAATATCCATGTAGACCAAGGATTTTGACCTGTTATCAAGTTTTTATCATAGCTAATATGTTCCAAATACGTGGCTCCCTCATTAAAACGTGCACCCTGAGCTACTAGTTTATCTTGTAAAAGAAAAGGAAATATTTCTTCGGCATCTGGAATAAGTAGTAATTCCTCATTATTAGTAAAACTACTCACTTTTTTGTTTTCTAGTAATGGGCGACCGGTATCGAGAGTTACATTTACCAAAGCTGCCGGCCCATGACATACTGCGCCAACCACCTTATTTGATTGATATAAATGGCGTACAATATTTTGAATGTCCTTATTTTGTGGGAAATCAAACATTGCCCCTTTTCCTCCTGCAAAAAATACAGCTTCATACACATCTGGGTTAATATTTTTTACCGGAATGGTATGTTTTACTTTATGTTGAGCAATGCTATCGTTTAAAAATGCAAAATCATATTTCCCCATATCATCATCATCAATCACAACTGGTGGTTCTCCTCCCAACGGGCTGGCAATATCGACTTCAAAACCATTCGCTTGAAAAACGTAATAGGCACGTGACAATTCGGTTAGTTCATAACCCGTACTTTTATCGGTGCTCCCCATAGTAGCTGTGCTTGTCACTATAGCCAGGATTTTTCCTCGTGAGGGTTGGATGTCTTCAGATAAATATGGTAAATCAATTGTTTGTGTAGTAGACAAATCGGTACCCATTTCTTCTATAGGTAATAAACTCATAAACCACCAACCGAAAATAAAAAGAAAGACGATTATACTGCCAAAGACAATTAGAATCCATTTAAGAATTGGATATTTTTTAAACATAACATGATTTTTAGAATTACAGTGCGAAGTACTACCAAAATCATTGTAAAAACTGTCGAAATGATAATTCCGTCAGACTAAATTATGTTTTGAATACCTTATGTAGTAATCAGATAAGCAAAAAAGAGACCATCTATAAAGATGATCTCTTGAATATTCTAAAAATAAATTCAATTAGAATTTTAATATTATTAAAAGAAATGTTAGCATATATATTGACCGCTCCAAGGCAAATAACAACATACCTTAACACCATCTACATATATAAATGAACCATCTCCACCACAAGGGCGGCTTGGACCTGCGCTTCCGTCGATACTTTTTTGCTTATCTTTAGATAACTCTTTAGCTCCTGTTACATTTAAAAGTGCTTTTTTCATAATTCAGAATTTTAGGTTTTAAGAATATTTTTTGAATAGAATTTAACTCTAAATTTAATGTTTTTTAATACGGTAATCAATCACATTAATTAAACTTTAGGAATTATGTTACAAACGATCATAATATAAAAGCCCATCACCAAAATGATAGACTTTTACAGGTAGAATTGGCTAATTCATTACCATATACAGTCGATATGGTATTACCGTTACACTGCATTGTGTTCCTTACCAACATGTGGTTTTTATTTTGCTAGTAATTCTCTTTTAAATCCGTTATTAAACTTGACATTTGTAGTGGTTTGTTCATACAATACTTTACCTTTAATATTACCATCCCAATCTGCTGGAATTACTTTTCGCTTTGCCATAAAAGTATATCCATTAACGGTTTCATATTCTATTTCCATAAGAGATATCCCTAATGCACTTCCTTTTACAGTAAACAAAAATCTATCTACAAGAAGAGTAGTTGGATTAATATACAGTATAAAATCATCCTGAACATCCCCTACTCCTTTTTCAAAACCTATTTTTACTATGCTGTAATTTACCTTGTTATATACTCTATCAGGAAGCTGCGTATACAAAATACCTTTATCTAATAACTTAGGCATCATAGTAAACCAGTAATAATTAGCTTTACGCAAAAAATCAGAACTTCGTAATGTTCGTGTATCTGTTATCTTAGTGTTTTCAATAGTTATCCACGAATTACCTGTACTTTCGTAATATTGGGTAACTATTCCTTTCTTTTTAGGAAGTACAAATACGTTATGTGTTTTATATTGTCCCCAAGACACTTCTCCATTAAAAATATAACGCTCTACAGAAATATCACTTTTCTTAGTCTTTGGGCTATAAAAATCATAGGTAAACTCAACATCTTTTAGCTTTTTAAGTAGTTCATAATTTCCTGTTCTAGCAACCATTTTTTCTATTAGGGCTTTAGCAGAATCGCTATTTGATAATTCCTTTTTTTGGGCAAAGGTTATGTTAGCCAGTATACAAGCTATACATGTAATGTATATTCTCAATTTCATAATCTTGTAATTTTTATAAGAATTTGTCAGTTTTTTCATTTTTGTCACGTTTTTTACGTTTTAGTCTTTTGTTTTTTCCTCCACCAAAACGGTAAGAAAGTCCAAAATAAACAGATTGGCTATCACGTCTAAATTCACCATCCTGAATAACAGTTCTATAAGCTTCAAAAGCAAATCTTTGTGTTCTGAAAATGTCATTAAAATTAACACTAAAAGTTCCTTTTCCTTTGGCAAAATTGTAACGGGCACCGGCATTTACGAAAATATTGTCTTTTAATTCGTACTGTAATATTTTTTGCGGACCACTATAAAAAGTAAAGATTTGGAACGTTAAGTTTTTAGAAGCTTTAAAACTATTATTAAGTCTTGCATTTAATAAAGTATTATTAACTTTTACATTTTGACCTTCAATAACTCCTTTTTGTGTTCTGGTATACACATCAAAGTTTGCATTAAAATTCCACCATTTTATTGGTCGGTAACTTACCGAAAATTCAACTCCATAAGCATCATTACTATCAAAATTTGCATAATCAAGAATAAGTAGTGTTGGATTGTTTTGATCAAAATAGCCTATTCTATTAATCTCATCTTTAATTTTTCTATAAAAGCCACCAAACGTTATATTGCCTTTATTTATTTTTCTGTTATAATTGAGTTCGACCGAATTGGTAAACTGCGGCCTTAAGTTTGGGTTACCTATGATAATAATCTGCGGAGTACTAATTCGTCGTATAGGACTAATCTGGGTTAGTGATGGCCTATCAATACGTCTACTAAAACTTAATTGATATGAGTTTTTCTGCTCTTCGTCAGGAGTATATTTCAAAAACCCAGAAGGAAATACATTAAAAAGGTGATCTTTAAAACTATCTTGTGGCTCCCCTACTTCATTAAATTGAGTCGTTACATTATAATCTTCTAATCGAACTCCAATATTATATTGCCATGTATTAAAGTTTTGACTAAACGTTGTATAAAACGAATAAATATCTCTATCATAAGAAAAGGTCGAATTTCTAAAATCAATGCGACTCGTTTCATAAGAGTTATCGGTACGTCGCAGACGCGTTTCTACTCCAATTTCTACGATTGACTTCTCGCTAAGAGGGTTTACATAATCAAGATTTACTGTCGTATTTGTTCGTTTATCATCAACAATTTCTGTATAATTATTTATAGGTGAATTTCCTGCGAACTTAAAATCGTTAGCAATATCACTTTGTAGTGTATTATAATCTAATTCGAGTTCTATGGTATGTCCTTCTTTAGCAAAAGAATGTAGAAAATCAACATTATAAGTCGAATTTATATTATCTCTTTTTATTGTATCAAATTGTATGAAGTTTGAAGCAGTATCGTTAAAAAAAGTAAGTGTTTTTTTACCTTCTAAATCTGCATTAAACAAATTTTGATTGGTATACACCGAAAATGTGTTTTTTTCGTTAATGTAATAGTCGACACCTACTTTAAATAGATGTGATGTACGACCATTATTATTTTTGGTTAACTGATTCGTTTGTTCTATAGTTCTGGTAACAGTTCCATCTGTTATTTGCGTCCCGAAACGATTGCCATAGCTCCCGTAAAAATTAGTTTTCCCTGTTCTGTAATTTAGACTCAGCGAATTATTAAATCGTGCTTTTTGCCCAAAAGTTACTCCAGAGTTTATGGATCCATTAAATCCTAAACGAGTACTTTTTTTTAGGATGATATTAATAATTCCACTCATGCCTTCGGGATTATATTTTGATGAAGGACTTGTAATCAGTTCTATAGTTTTGATTGATGTAGATGGTATTTGTTGTAATAGATCGGTAGCGCTAATATTAGTTGGTTTTCCATCAACCAGAATACGAACATTTTCATTACCACGAAGAGAGATTTCACCATCTTGATTAACACTTACCGAAGGAATATTACTCATAATATCACTGGCCGAAGCACCGGCAGTAGTTAAATCTTTTCCTACATTAATTACCTTTCTATCAATCTTTTGTTCAATAGTCGAACGTTCGGCTGTAATTTCGACTCCTTCAAGAGCAACAGCTTCTTCTTCGATTAAAATAGTTCCAAAATCGATTTTATTGTTTGATTTGGTAATTGCAATACTCTTTGTAACTGTTTTGAAACCAATAAACTGAACTTCAAAATCATATGCTCCAAAAGGAATTTTATCTACAAAAAACACTCCCTTGTCATTTGTAATCCCACCAGTTGTGATCTTATCTCCGGATTTAACAATTATGTTCACATAAGGTATAGGTTCTTGTGTATTTTGATCTAATATTTCTCCTGTAACTGTACCCGATTGCCCATACATACCTATAGAAATAAGGAAAAGGAATATAAATGCATGCTTTCTATTCTCTAAAAGGTTAGGTAAGATTGTTTTCATAAAGTTCATTCTCAAAAAAATTATGGTTTGAGCGGCTAAATTATATGAAGAGTAAACCCGTATAAAAAAAACAGACAGAAGCAGTATAAGTGATGCCATAGATTGGGTTACTGCCGATCTATGATTTTGTCTACGGGAAATAGATTTTCGACACCACAAACCCTCAGTTTGGTGTCCTATACGAACTTGGGTTCTTTTAATTTGTACCTTTACAATCAATAGAAATAGAAAACGATATGTTACATAAAATCCAAAGCTTTCTGGAAGTTTCAAGATTCAAGTACCTCATATTTGGGCTTTTGATTTTTGTCTTTTCCGCTTCTACCGCAAGTTGGTATTATGCAACAACTGAAGAATTGTTAATCACGTACAGTATAAGAGCTATATTACAAATTGCCATGTCCTATGTGATTATAGAATTTTTAATTGTACATCTTTTAAATAAGGGTAAGGTCTTGATTTTTTGGATATCAATCATAATAACACTAGTTACTTTTTACCTTATTTGCACCTTAACGTATATGTATTATTTTGAGCCTACCTTCCCTGCAACGTATGTAAATTATATAAAACGTTTTACCGATGCTTCACTACTAGGGAGGTTTACCAACATAGGTGAGTTTATATCAAAATCATTGTATTTACTGTATCCAACATTCTTAATCCTGGTATTAAAACTTTATACAGAGAAACAACGTTTACTAAAGTTAAACGAACAGAAAAGAACAACCGAGCTTGCTGCATTAAAAAATCAATTAAATCCTCACTTCTTATTTAATACATTAAATAATTTACATGCATTGGCCTTAAAAAAGTCTGATGACACTACCAAAGTAATTCAAAAGCTTTCTAATATTCTCGATTATATCTTATATCGTTGTAACGAAAATTATGTATCATTAGATAAGGAAATTGATTTAATCGAGAACTATTTATCCTTAGAAAAAATACGATATGCCGATAGAGTAAAAATCTCATTTAGTAAAAATGTAACAGGACAAGAAAAAATAGCTCCTTTATTATTGCTCACATTTATCGAAAATGCATTTAAACACGGTGTTAAAGAAGAAATAAATCAAGCAAGTATCGAAATCAACATCTCTAAAAAGGAAGAGCAATTAGTGTTTAATGTAAAAAACAGCAAACCGATGGGAGTTGATATTTCTATGAATAAAGATTCTATAGGGCTAAAAAACATAAAAAAACAATTAGAATTACTGTACCCCAAAGCATATGATTTGATTATTGAAAACAAATCAAATTCATTTTCTGCTAATCTTAAATTAGATATTATATGAGCTATACATGCTTAATTATAGACGATGAACCTTTAGCCAGAGAATTAATCGAAACGTATTTAGATAAACTACCAGATTTTGAATTAATTGCTTCGTGCTCAAGTGCTATTGAAGCCAGTTCGATATTAAATACAACAAAAATAGATTTACTTTTCTTAGATATTGAAATGCCAGTATTAAAAGGCACCGATTTTTTTAAAAACCTTGTCTACAAACCTCAGGTAATTTTTACTACTGCTTATCGTGATTATGCAGTAGATGGATTTGAATTAAATGCTGTAGACTATTTATTGAAGCCAATATTTTTTGAACGTTTTTTCTTAGCCATTCAGAAGTTTTTAAAACAGGAAAGAAAATCCATTTCGTCTGATTCACCAGAAGATACTGTACATAAGAAAATAGATTTTGTTTTTGTAAACAAAGCAAAAAAACAAATAAAAGTACTTTTTGATGATGTTCTGTATGTTGAAAGTTTAAAGGATTATATTAAAATTCATTTAGAGAATGAAGCACTAACGATTAAGGAAAGTATTTCTAGTTTTGAAAAACGTATTGATAAACGTTTTATTCGTTTACATCGTTCTTATATTGTAAATAGCGAAAAGATCACTGCATATACTAAGAATGATGTAGAAATAGGAAGAATTGAAATTCCTATTGGAAACAGTTATAAAGATAACATGCTAGCTTTTTTAAATGACTTGTATAAAAGCTTCTCATAAAAAACAGGTATACAAACATCAAAACAACTTCAAAAATCTATTCTAAACACTTATTTTTTTAATTCCTCTAGTGCAAAAAACGGATCTTTATTAAAGGCTTTCCAATCCTTTTTTAGCTGTTCATATAAGGTATCAATTTCGGTGAAATCAATTTTTAAATCATCTTCGGATTTTTTGAGCTCTAGAATATACTCCATAAGTTCGTAGCAGAGCGTAAATTGGCCGCAGGAAATTAGTGTATCCATTCTATTTTTGGCAATATCTTTTTTATCCCACCATAATGTTGTTGGTGTTTCAGATGCAGTTAACCCTACACTCATTAATAATTTGCTAGGTACTGGTTTAATATCCTTATTATAACTGGGCTTAGCTCCCGAATAAGGTGTCTTTTGGCCATTTAGCTTATATACTGTGGTGGTAATACGTTTGTTTTTTAGTGAATATTTAGCATAGAACAAATCATAATTAAGTCTACGCATTTGTTTTAAGAAAACATCATTAATCATTTTTACTGCAGATGTTAATCGATTTGTAAGCATCTGTTGCACCAATCCAATATCAAGTTTTTTAAAACTCAGGATGTCATCTACAAGTGGTTCTGGTACATTTTTTTTAAAAAGCGATGCCATCTTGCTTTTAAAAAATTTCATGACAACCGAGGCTAATCCTCCCAATATTGTTAAAGTCAATCCAATACCAATTAATATACTGCCAATGATATAGATGGCAGGCCAGGCACAATCATCACAACTATTGAAAATTTTCATTGAATTTATAGTCACTATAAGTACTCCTATTACAAGAAGTATCCAATACAATGGTTTAATCCTGAAATATGTTAAGGCTTTCGCTATAAACTGTTTTACAGAAACTCCTTTTTTCTCAAAACTATTATCCTGATGCCAGGGTACCATTTTAAAACTTCCAACATCATTTACGATGATAAGACTGAGTGCATTTTTCATTCTCTCATTAATTCGAATCATACTACCAATTCCTTGATTATCTGCAATACCACCATCCATGATTCCTACTCCATCAATAAATCTATCAAGGCTTTTCAATGCTTTATAATCTGTAGTATTATGATCTTTAAAATAATCATCCGGAAATTGTAATGGTTCAAACCCAAGAGGAAAACAGGAAGATGAAGCAATAATATCTCCTAATTGTACTTTAAATTTAAGCTTTTCTACAGATGTATTAGAAAGTGGAGAATTACCAAAAACTCCTGTATTTTGAAACCTATACGTAAGTCCAAACGAAAAATCTGTAGCATTATAACATACTTGTTTTAAGTGTTTTGATGCTGGGTCCTTGAACATAGAAAAATCTCCCTTAAAAACTTCCATTTCTGCATATGTCAATGCAAACGCATTAATCAGGGAACGTGTCTTGTATGAATTATTTTTCCAAACGGTATCATCTTCCAGTTTCTTAATTGCTGTATCTAATAATTTATCGTTTTTAGGTTCAAAGGTTTGGTAAAATGCTTTAAAAAAATCTGTAAAACTGTGTTTCGTATCCTGTGCAGATTTGGCATAAGCTACTGCCAAAAGTGTTCCACCACTAACAGAACTTAGAGCTTCTACATATTCTAATAGAGGTTTTTCTTTAAATTTGACTTTATTTAGATACGAAAGTATCCCCAAAGAATAGAATGTTGCTCGATAACCACCGCCGCTAAAACACAAGCCTATATTTTCAAAAGGAATAAAGGTACTTTCGGTACTACTATTATCTTCACTCATAATTCCAGAATTTTACAGTATAATTTTAATAAAAGAATACATTAATAAGAAACTTAAATCAACTATTTATAATCAATGTGGGGAATTAAAAAATGACGATTATGATGTTTAAACTTAAGATGAACTTTTATAGCTAACAATACGTAAAAATACCTGTTTTCATATACACATTCAATAAATAGTATTTTTTATTTAGTACAATCCTGTATCGCTTCATCCAAAATTGCAATTCCTAAATCTATTTCTTTTTTGCTTATGGTTAATGGAGGAGCAATTCTAAAAACACTTCCGTAACCTTTCATTCGAACTATATTCATATTTAGTCCCAGCTCCAGGCATCTACTACATATTTTTTGCCCCAAATCATCGTCTGGTATCTTTGTTTCCCGATCCTTTACAATTTCAACACCTAATAAAAGTCCGCTACCTCTTACATCCCCTATACATTCATATTTCTCATGTAGTTGTAGCAATTGCTGTTTTAAGTACTTCCCCTTTTCTAAAGCATTTTTGGCTAATTGTTGTTCATCGAGTATTTCGAAAGCAGCCGAGCCAAAGGACGCACAAAATGGATCGGATACATGAGAAGTCACATAAACAAACCCTCTTTTATGGCATTCTTCCTCTATTTCTGCCGTAGTAACCATTGCAGCCAAAGGAAGCCCTCCTCCTAGTGTTTTTGATAAGGTTAAGAAATCAGGAACAACATCATATTGTTCAAAAGCAAAAGTTGTCCCAAGGCGTCCTAATGCCGTTTGGGCTTCATCAAATATTAGCAATAATCCACGTTCGTCACATAGCTCTTTTAACCTCTTAATATAGTCGGGTTTTAATTCTATCATCCCTGCAGCGCTCAATAAAGGTTCGGCTATTAATGCTGCATATTCACCAACAGATTGCTGATCGGCCATTTTCATGCCTACTTCCAGGCAAGTATGATCACAGCTCCCTTTACAATGTGCAATCGGACAGCGATACTCATAAGGTGCCGGTATCATCAAACTACCAGACATCGCAGGTCCGTATCCTTTTCTTGTTTTTGAATAGGTATACGATTGCGCCCCGGCCGTCATACCATGCCAGGATCCAGAAAATCCTATGATTTCAAAACCACCAGTAACTAATTTTGCCATTCGTATTGCCACTTCATTCGACTCGGATCCTGTATTTAGAAATATACATTTGGACAGACTATCGGGTAGTTTGCTGGTTAGTTTTTTGGCAAGATCAATAACCGGAGGAGACAAAATAGAACTTAGTAAATGAATAGCTTTATCTCCTGATTTTTCTAATATTTCAACAAATTTTGGGTGGTTATGTCCAAATACAGAACACATTTGACCAGAAGTAAAATCCAGAATTGCGTCTCCTTTTTTATTATAGATATAGCTTCCAAAAGCTTTTTCGGCAATAAAAGGTGAAAACTCACCACAATACCGTATTAGTGTTTCCTGGGCCTCTTCTACTTCTTTTGGGTTTAAATCTTGCATAACGTTTTACTTTTGATAGCAAGTTCGATCAATTTTAAACCCCAAAATTGTAAAATTCAATCATTTTTAACCAGGTCGGCATATTTTTTTGGGATCATCCCAACATTCATTTTAAAATATTTATTAAAATGACTTTGGTCAAAAAAGCCCGTATCATAAGCAATATCGGTAAAACTATCTCTCGTCTTTATGTATTCTTTAGCTTTTTCTATTCGCAGATTTTGTAGATAGCGAATAGGCGAAATCCCGATATTGGTTTTAAAAAGACGTTGAAAATGACTATCACTTAAACAGGTTAGATCTAATAATTCTTCCACTAGTATGGTGCGATTATAATTATGCTCGAAATGTACCAGTGCCTTTTTTAAAATAAGTTTTGACTTTGTTGAATTAGCACTAGTACTAATCAAAAAATGCTTAAATACTTCTGGCACTCTGGTTTCTTCACTATTTGTAGCACCCAAATTCTTCTTATTGGTATCCCTGATCGATTCGAACCAGGCATCAAAATGATGTTTATACGAATGGCAATTCTGTATTATAGTTAGACCTAATCGGTCACTGGAAATAGTATTGAAAGAGTATAACTTTGGAACTCGTATCACCTTATAATGAAAAAAATTCTCTACCAATGTCTGGTGTGCCACATAAGGAGGGATCACGACCAAATCACCTGTTTTTAAAGTGAATATAGCATCTTTACATATAAGATTTGAACTTCCATTTATGATATAAGAAAAGGTATAGCGATCCGGATGCAAATGCATCGGGAAAAAATGTTTTTTATCATAACATATGGTCGCACATTCCATGATATAGGTAACTTATCATACGAAGGTAATTAAAAAAAACACATACCCTTTACATAAAATTAGTCATTATAACGACAATACCTGTGTTTCTTAAATTGAATTTTTGAGTATCTCTATTTTAGAAATTGAAGAATTCTTAAGTATTGATAATGAAGGCTGTGATCTTAAACATGCGCTATTTTTACCAATTTCAGGTAGAAAACCCGCTATAAATTGGGGGTTTTAACTCTTTTTAATTGATTGTAAATGCTATAACTTTAGTAAAGCTAAATATGGGCTAACGGTATTCTAAATCTATTATTATGAATCCAGCTTCTATCGATGAAGTAATCAAAAAATTAGAATCTATTCTGCAGTGGTCAAAAGAACACTCTAGTCGAGTAGGCTATTTCGCTAGTTTATATTTGCGAGTAACCCAAACCATTAAAAACAAATTAGGTACAGGGTATTTTGATGATGATAAACGACTTGAAGAGTTAGATATTCATTTTGCAGCACACTATTTTAAAGTAGTTGAACAATTTCAAAACAATGATCCTGCCATGCCCAAAGCATGGGCAGTTGCTTTTAATGCAATATCTGATCATGAACTCATTATTGTTCAACACTTATTATTAGGAATGAATCCGCATATCAATATTGATTTGGGAGCTGCTGCTGCAGAAATTGCTCCTGATGCTGCTATTCATGATTTACACGATGATTTTCAAAAGGTAAATACGATTCTTGCTTCTATTATCCCAACTGTTCTGAAGGAGTTAAGTGAGCTTTCACCATTATTATACTTATTAGAAGACATTGCAAAAAAAGAAGAAGAGGCGATTATTAATTTTAGTATGAAAATCGCACGAGACTTTGCCTGGAAACTTGCTATCGAATTAGCACCACTCACCTTGTCAGATCAACAAATTGTCATTGAACAAAAAAATATAGATATAGCCCAGGTGGGTCAAAAAATTATTGACCCAGGTTTTTTGGGAGAATCTGTCTTAAAGATTATTAATTCTGTCGAAGTAAAAAATGTCGAACAGATTATTGACACCTTAAATGCTGGAAACGAATTACTTGAATTAATAGAACAAGAACAAGGCATCGCACTAAGTCCGGAAGCTCTTAAGAATGCTCCTAACCAGATATATTACTTTCGAATAGCAAAAGGAGAATGGACTGGTCATTTTAATTTTAAAATAAAAAGCTGGTCTAAAATGCTAAAGGCTTCGATTAGTATTAAAAATAAGATATTGCTTACTATGATGGGGTTATTTCAGAAAATAGTTGGTGATGCTTCTATCAAATCAATTATTACTCCTTTACCAAATGAAGGAAAAGCAGGTGTTGCCAAAAATGATTTCCGAATTCATAAAGGTTGGTTTACCCTTTTTATTTCTAAAGAAGATTACCTTTTATCTCCTAATGGCAAAGGAGTAATTGTAGATGCCCATGTTCGTTTTGGACCTTTTTCTTTTTTGTTCAGAGAACATGATGTGTATCCTGCTGTGATTTATGATAATGGCCTCAAAGCATTGTATCATATTGATTTGTTAGGCACCCAATTTGTTGGTGATTATACCGTTCGATCAGATCAAAAGCAAGTACATTCGGTTTTAGAGAATGATTGGGCAAAAGCAGTAGAAATCTTGAATAAACAATGATAATATTAAATCACTTTACTGCTTAATTGAGTTCCATATATCTAGATACATTTTCCAATTAGTTCCAACTTTTCTCCAAACAATCACATATTTACCTTTCCAGGAAATTTCTTCTCCGTTAGCTTTTTTTGTAGTGCCTTGATACGTACCATAATCATATGCTTCATTACCGATGATTTTAATTTCAATAGGATCTATTTTATGGTTAATGATTGATATCCCTTCAGGAAGTTTCCAATATCCCAATATATCTTCTATTCCTTCAATAATCTTTAAATTATTAGGGAATATTTTGGCATCCTTGGTATACGATTCACCAATCATTTTATAGTTTGAAGTATTTACATATTTAGAAAAGTTTTTACCGTTTTCTAATATTTGTTTGATCTCTGCTTTTTCTCCGATATAGTTTTGTCCAATTGCTTGATTACAAATGAATATGAGAAGTAAAATTGATAAAAATGATTTCATTTTTTAGTTCTTTTGCTTTCTATAGAATATTTTGCTCACTACTTTCCATTCTCCATCTACTTTTAATAAATTCATATAATCAATAAATGCAAATGTTTCGTATTCAATTTCAAGTTTTGCTTGTGCTGCATTTCCTGTGATATCTATAGATGCAATTTTTGTTTTCCGGTTTTGTTTAGGTCCCGGTTTCATTACTTTTTTAAAGAATTCTAAAGCATTTACCTCTTTGTAACCGTCTTTTGAAATAAATTTCATCGTAGCATTGGTATGAAATGCTTTTTTTAAGGTTTCAAAATCATTATTTGTACCACCGTCCAGATAATACGTAACGGTTTTTTCTACAAGTGCTTTATCAGATTCCTGAGCAAAAGTTAATGAAGAAGTACTAATGCATACAAGTAGGATATAAAGTATTGTTCTCATCTGTTTATTTATTTTAAGTTATTTATGATTTGTTTTCTTAAGCATTGCTACAACTTGTTTTGCCACAGATTCAGATGCTGTAGGGTCTTGTCCGGTAATTAATCTGCCATCAACTATATAATGATTATCCCATCCTTTTTTAGAATAGGTGAAATTTCCTCCATTTTTAGTAATAGCCTCTTCAATAGAAAAGGGAAAAGTTTTATAATACGCTTTGTTTTTATTTTCAAAAGCATCAGCAAAACCATTTACCTCTTTTTCTTCATACAGATATTTTCCATTTGTTAGCTTTAAATTTACAATTCCTGCAGTTCCGTGACAAATGGCTGATACAATTCCTGTATTCTCATAAATTTTCCTTGAGATACTCTGTATGGCTTTATTCTCAGGAACCCCGAACATAGCAGCTCCACCACCACTATAATAGACCGCTTTATAGTTTTTTGCATCAATAGCATCTGGTGAGTACGTATTTTTAAATAAATTCATAAAATCTAAGTCGTCTAAATATTTTTTTTGAATAGGATCTGAGGTATTTATATATCCTATTGGTATTTCGCCACCTTCTGGGCTTACAAAATCAACCTGGTAGCCAGATTTTATAAATACATCATAGGCCAATACGATTTCTGCAAAATGATTAGCCGTTTTTAGAGTTGTGTCTCCGTAGGTACGTTGATTAGAGGTAACAAACAAAATCTTATCTTTTGAAGATGCCGAGCACCCCATAAAAAGAAAAACCACCAAAAATGATACTATACAATTTCTCATACTGAATTAATTTTCAGCAAATTTGAAAAATCCTCACCTGTATTGGTTTATATATTATAAATCAGAAGTACTGATTTATAAATTAGAACTATTCTGTTTCTTTTTTATATGCCGCCGGAGTCTTACCAACTATCTTTTTAAAGGTAGTATAAAATGTTGATTTCGAATTAAATCCACACTCATACCCAACAGCTTCTGTAGTATAATTGCCTTCGTCAACCAAAAGTTGCTTGGCTTCCTCTATTCTATATTCGTTAATAAATAGAGGGAAGCTTTTTCCCAGATTGTCATTTAGAAATTGAGACAAGTAATGCGGTAAAACGTGCAGTTGTTTAGAAACGTCTGCAAGTTTTAAATCCGGGTTTTTAAATAACTTCTTTTCTTTAATCATACCATCTAATCTGATTTGAAACTTATTTGCTTCATCATGGTCTATCTTTTTATCCGCGTATTTAATCGTTTCTTCAAAAAACAAAGACGTTTTATTTCTTTTCAATACCCAAAATAGAATTAAAAGAAAAAACACAAACGAAAACGAAAGTGCACCTACGATATACGATGTGTAAGATCCAATATTATATCCCATCCAGATAATAAATACTCCACCAAATACACTTAAAACCCAAATTTCTAATTGTTTTATTTTATGCTCTTTAGAAAACAATGTCTTAAAAACCGTTTTTAATTGAATCGCTGTACATATAATATACAAAAGCCATTGTAGATATATGATTTTAACCAAGTTTCCTGACCATAATCTTTTATGTTCCCAATACGGATATATAATGCTTAATACAATGACTACTAACAGAACAGGGATAACATGAAATAACCACCAGCCATTACGTTTGGACTCAACTATCAAACTTCTGGTATATAAGTATAAAAAAGGACCTATTAGAACACAAGCCGAAAGCCCTATTTGAATAAATACTTCTGATAATGCTGGATTAAAATAAAAGAAAACAGATTTTAGTATTCGTACACTTAATACAAATAAAAGTGCCGACAGGAAATAATTAGACAGTCCTCTTTTCTTAGAAAAGAAAGCAAAATAAAAACTTAACAAAAACCCGTTTAATGCTCCTAGTGCACTAAAGAGAAATAATAATTGACGCTCTAAATCCATGAAAATATAAAAAGTAAACCCGTTGTGTATTTTAAAATTAATACTATAAAAAAAGCGTCAATTCAAGTGGTTTTTCATAGTGACCTCTCGACTGCGCTCGAGATAACATAGAGAAAAATTCTACTTCGGCAAGCTCTGTAGAACTATCGAGAATAGCTTTTTTGATTCCAAATCCTCGTCATCCTGAGTGTATCGAAGGACTCTATACATTTCTTCCTATGGTCGAAGCACTCTAATTGACGAATTTGGTATTCAAAAATATCAAAATGCACAACAGGTAAAGTAAATATATAGCAAATATTTAAAAATGATTTATAATTTTCATTTCCATTCCAGATACATTACCCCTATTTTACTATTCTTTGATAACCCCTGGAATTACATATTCAACGTGAATTCGATCTAAGGATTTAGTTTAAAAAAGCCGTCAAAAGGCATTTACTTGAAAATTTACGTCAGTCAGAGTAATTTTCGGTAGAAAATTGTATCAAAGACAAGTAAATTTTCTTACGTCGAACTCACATTATTTACTTTACTATTTTATCTGGCTTATACTGTAGTTTATTAAACTACACCAGCTCACGTCTTAATTCATTTAAAGAGATGTTACTATTAATCAACCTGGTGATTACCTCTTCACGAAATTCGTCCAAATCATCATAATCATAATATTTGGCCCACTTGTAGGTTTCGAGAAGGTTTTTGATTTGCTTGATAAGCTTTCGGGTTGCATCTGCAGAACGTAGCACAGCAACCTGATCATAATCAGGATTATCTTTATGCATATAGCTTACCTTTTTGGTTTCAAAATCAACCGAAATATAATAGGCATCTACATCGGGATCCAGATTTTCTCTAAAATCTGCCCAATCTGCATATCCCAATCGTAAATCGTCAATTTCTGGAGGAAAATCAGATACTAGTCTCCATTGGCACTTTGCAGCTCTACCCCAATGGTTAGACATTCTATATACTCCATGTTTTGTATAATAATAGGTACTCCCCGACTCACTTCTGTAATTTGGTTTTCTTCTGGTGATTTCGCGTAGCGAAGCTCCTCTGAATACACAATACGTTTTATTAAAGAAGTTATAACGCGTGTATACCTTAACGTGTTCCTTTTCCTGATGTTCCAAATGCATATTTTTTTCCCGGTGGCAAAGAAATCACAATTTTTTCAGAAAGTAAAAACAAGTTTTTAACATCTGCCCACAATACTGTTTTTATAATAGTAGGATAAGAATTCCTCTTCATTGCTTACACAATTATATTGCTTTCTGTTATGGTTCGAAATTTCCATCGAAAAGAAGGGTTTGAGCAAAAATCTTATTTATATTTGGTCTAAATAAACAACTTAAATTTTACACATATGAAAACTATAACACTTACTACGTTAAAGTGCTTATTTCTAATCGTTTTTTTCACATTGTCTTCTTGTGAAAAAACACCGATAGAAGAAACGAATACAGTAATATCTTCTTCAACAGAAGATAATGTTAAAACAGAATATATTGACCTTTTTAATTCTTCTGAAGGAAAATGGGTTAATATATGGTATAAAGGTGTACAAATAAAAGCCTTTGAAATAAATGAAGGATACATTTACGGCGGTGATGTTTTAATACCAAAGAACAAGGCAAGTTCGAATTATAAAGAATATAACGGTATTAGTAAAACTGGTGGTAGTATTACTTTATTAAGTAGGTGGCCAAAGGGTCAGGTTATTTATGAAATCGATCCCGCTTTACCAAATCAAAATAGAGTTACAAATGCAATATCGCATTGGACAAATAATACGAATATAACATTTAAGCTAAGAGGAAGTGAAACTGATTATGTTAGATTTACCACAGGAGGAGGATGCTATAGTAGCTCAATTGGTATGGACGGAGGTCAACAGATTGTAGGATTAAGTAACAGCTGTAGTACAGGTAATGTAATACATGAGATTGGGCATGTAATTGGTTTGTGGCACGAGCACACCAGAAGTGATCGAAATAATAAAATTAAAGTTTTATGGAACAATATAATAGATACCTATGAACCTCAATTTGAAATACAGAATACAATAAACTACGGGTTTTTAGATTTTGGATCTATTATGATGTATCCTTCTAATTCTAGTTTTTCATCTAATGGAAATCCTACTATGACAAAACTTGATGGTAGTACCTGGACGGCACAAAGAAGTGCCTTATCTACAAATGATATAAATGGTTCAAATGCATTATATGATAAATATAATTGTTATGGTGTACCTGCTTTCTTTTCTCATAACACATATGCCGATGGTCGGAGAGTTAAATACAATGGAAAAGTTTATAGCAAAATACCAGGCTCATCGAATGATTTTCGTCCTTATTTTGTAACTAACAGGTGGAGTTATGTAGCAGAATGTCTAAATTGTGCTGACTTCAATCCCTGGAGACCAGGACCGCATGCAGTAAATTCGTATGTATCATATAATGGCGAATTATATAAGAATATACGTTTTATTATTCCGCCATATTTTTTTACTCCTCCCAACCAAATACCAAATACATGGGAAAAAGTAGAATGTAATGAATAATTAGATTCAATATATAATTGAAGAGGCAATAATATTATTGCCTCTTTTTATGTGTATAGACTAAAGAATTCTATTTTAAATAAATACTCCTATCTAAAAAGAATAGCTTTTCAAAACCAACAAACCCTTTTCATCCCCAGTGTATCGAATGATATCATTTAACAGTAAATTGCTGTCAAAAAGGGGGATTTAACCTGTCTACATTAGGCATTACACTCTTTTATGAGTACTGTTTGTATCCTAACTTTGATCAATAGGTTTAGATTTTTAAAATGATAAAGTGAACATAATAGTCAATTGGCCTTTGACAGGCTTATCAAACGAGAAGTAAAGAGAAGTCCTGTTGCAGGGACTCATATTTTTGAATTAGCTTGATTCTAAAAAAGCATCTTGTTACAGAACAAGATGCTTTTTTACTGGCATGTACCTAATTAATTCAGGGTATAACTACTTTGCATTTTCGTAAAATGTCAAGGCTCTAGAAGGACATTTTTCGATCTGATTTTTTAATGCTTCAGAAGTAGCCATCTCTGGTCGAATCCATGGTTTTTCCTTAGGTTGGTATACTTCTGGTAAGGTCTTTACACAAACACCCGCATGAGTACATTTTCCAGGTTTCCAAACTACTGTAATCTCTCCGTTGTTGTATTCTTTTCTAATCTCGTTTGCCATGATATAATGATTTAAAGTGTGGATTATACTTCTATTTAAAGATATAGCTTCCTTTTAAATACAATATAAAACCGAATGGTTTTCTCAGTAAATCCGAATCATATTCGATAATTAATCAATATACACTATTTTATTAGGCTCTTTCGAGCTTCGTTTCTTAAACCGGTTATAGATTCATGATGTAACGTTTTTTGACAATACTCCTCTAATAGATAATAGTTTTTAGATATATTTAGAAATGAAAAAGGAATTCTTTACTGCTGCTAAAGTATATGTAAGTACCTGGATATTGATCGTATTATTGTTCCTTTCATTATCATTAAGAGCAGATATTAGTTTTAAAAAATCTGTTGAAACCTTAATAGAAGTACTTCCGAATACTGTATTTTTAGTAAGTACTCATATCGCATTTAGCATTTTTTATATACTCTTTTTACTCATTCGATACTTCATAAGAATATACCGTCGCAAAGGCTTTATTATTATGGGGAAACAAGTACTATTTGGTGTAGTGATTCCTTTTTTTGTCCTATTGGGTATCTATAAAGCTATTATATATACTAATAGTGCAGAAGAGTTTTCTTATAAGTGGGATTATTCTATTGAAAATGCTAGCAATACGACAAATGATCTTTATAAAATCGATGGGAAACATCGCGGAATGAGTGTATTTGGCTGGGGTTCTCAAAACAAAAAATCTATTACTACACTAGTAAAAAACAATGTAGAATGGGTGGCTGTTATTCCTTTTTTATACCAGAAAGATCAACATACCATACAAATGAATACCCCAAAAGTTATTGGACAATGGTCCAAGAGAGATTCTGTTTTTATCAACAGTATTGCACAATTACGGGCAAAGGGAGTTCATGTTCACCTAAAACCACATTTATGGATGAGCGAGGGCTGGCGCTCTGATATTTCGTTACCTTCTGCCACCGACTGGGATATCTGGTTTGATTCTTATCGTAGTAATATGATCCATTATGCACGTATGGCTCAAAAAACAGGAGTTGAACTATTCTGTATAGGGACCGAGCTACGATCATCGTTACAACATCAGCCGGATCGATGGAAAGCCCTGGTACAGGAAATCAAAACTATATATCATGGTAAGCTTACTTATGCCGCCAATTGGGATGGAGAATTTAAACATGTCGATTTTTGGCAAGAATTAGATTATATTGGTATACAGGCATATTTTCCGCTTACCAAAAAATCTCATCCCGACCTGGTTACTTTAAAAAAGGGATGGAGTACTCACATTACAACATTAGAAGCCTTATCTCGAACACACCAAAGGCCAATACTATTTACAGAAGTGGGGTATAAAAGCGAGGCTTCTGCTGCAATACAACCTTGGGAGTGGCAGTCTTCTTTGGGTATCCTATACCAGAAAAAATCTGATCGTACCCAACAGCTTGCATACCAGGCATTATTTGAATCATTATGGAGTAAAGAATGGTTTTCGGGTATGTATATCTGGCAATGGGATACCAGAACTTCTATCGATAGTGCACCTACAAGCCTGGATTTTTCACCGCGCTACAAACCAGCACAAAATACCATTGCAAAAGGATATGCTCGCCAGAACATACATAAAAACTAATATCCACAATATAAACATAAACCTCTCATTATCATACAACAAGATCAATTCATTCTGTTACTATTTTATGTCTATCACATGTTCTAAACGTACGTAACTCTTCGGTACCAACCACAATACCATTAGCTATAAATGTATTGGCATTATCCAGCTTTACGATAGTATACGTTTGTTGAGCAGTATCAATTTCTTTGATATTTAAAATTTTCACCGCACCAGAACTAGCTTGTAATATACTCCCTGCTTTAAGTTGTTTAACATCATCAAACTGGTATGCCATCTGTGTTTTCCTGGGAGAATAAGACAACCAATCTCCAGAAGAAGATAAGAGTGGATGATCACGGGTACAGGTAATCGTAGAACCATTGGATAGTGAAAGCGTAATAAGAGCATCATGTATTGGGTTTGCCAGTTCTTGAATGGTCGCAGCAATATAGCTACCTGTAGATTGATCATAAGAAAGTACCTGTTCTCCTACTAGTATATTCTCTATTGGTTTTTGAGTGTGATCCGCCATAGTAATCAAAGTGCCTTTGGCAAAACAGTGTACATCAATTCCATCAAAATAGATTTCAGAAAGTACTGTATCTTCATATTTATCTCCCGGATACACCTCCATAATCTCGAATTTCATAGTCCAGGGCGGTAAACTTTTTGAAGTAATATAATCTATACTCTTATCTAATTTACCTATCGGATCTACTTTAAAATGTTGTGCAGCACGTTGATCGGTAAGATTTAGGATTGCATAAGGTTGATTCTTAACATACACTTTAAGTTTTTTTACTCTACTATTGTTTCGCCAGGTCGTTTCGCTTTTTACATACCCATTTACAACAATAATTTCTGTGATACGAGGACTTCCCTGGTAAAAACTATATTCCAGGTATTCTCCTACTCCATACCCGGGTACTCCTTCTACCCATGCATTTTTATAGTTAAGATCCATGGCATTCTCTGCACGATAATTTATGTTTCCCTGATCGGCCAGATATGATGATGCAGTTTCTTTAAATGGTCCTCCACCGCAATACCAACTACACCCCTGGCCTTCAATATCCCAATAATTAGTCATTGTTTCATCAACCATCTTATCTAATTCTGCTTTCTCCTCCTGGGTAAGGTCTTCTTTTTTTAATCCCTTTGACATGCGTTCCCAAATGGCTTCACAAGCTTTTCTGTTTCTGTTAAACTCCTTTTCATCTGTAGTATTCAAGTCCAGTACTTCGATACGTGTTGGTGTAAGCACCTTGATTTCCTGTGCATAAGAAAAAAGTGTAATGAGTAATATGATACAAGTAAGTGTATTTTTCATCTGTTCTTTTTTTATTGTTTTTTAGTTGTCAGATGGAATTCGCCATTGAACATCTCGGTTGGTATCAATTCAATTGTTATGGCTCATTTCATAACATGTATGGTATATCATTGGTATGCACTACAAATATATTATTTATTACCGCCACCGCCTCCCCTGTTTACCGTGATAAAATAAAGTTAACAACCGTATTCATTTCCTTTGTTTAATTAGAATCGGAGGCTGAGGAGTGATACGGTATACGCTCCCCGTTTGAGAGCATTTCGACGCTTCGGCAGGCGCAACGTAACACCTCAGGGTTCCTACTTCAAGAATTGAGTTCTTTGGCTTGGTTCACGAAACACATAGTCGAAGTTCGTTTACTGTAAAAGATGTTATCAACATTATTTCTAGACCCTACAAAGATGTATGTAATATAACTCCTGTTAAATCAAGGCTTTTGAATTATTACAGTAACATATAATACTGTTGAGAAACCAATAATTTCCACACTACCAAAAAGTGAAAATTATTATTTATTTACGGTTTATACTTCGATTTTATGTTTGTGTAAACAATTAGAAAGGAACAACTAACTCATCTGTTTTTTAAATAGTTTTGAATCATCATTAACCAAATTCTTAAAATCTTACACAATGAAAAAATCCATTTTAAAATTAGGCCTGTTTGCTTTTATCTCCGTTACTTTTATAGCATGTCAAAACGATGGTCTTGATGCTCCCGAAGCACAAGAAGTACAAAATGCAACTGTTCAAGATGCTTCAAAACAGTTTGTAAGTGTAAAAGACGTATCAAACGATCCTACGATGCCACAATTAGTAGAAAAATTGATACATCAAAACAACCAGGCAACTGCCAAAAGGGTTGGATGCACATTAGATAGTGATATCGGATGTGGTAGTGATGCCGCTGCAGAGATCGAAGAATATGTAAATCTTTCTAACTGTATTTCTTTTAGTAAAGGAACATTGATCATCCCTATTCAATCCAGACAGTTTACCTATAACTATTCATATTATATCGATGGAGACGGAGATATAAACATGGATCAGTATCAATATCAATTCGATTCTCATGTAGCAGATATCGCACAGCGAATAGCACCTAACAAAATAGCACTGGTAAGTGCTAATGCATCTAATGGTTGCGGAAGAGGTTGGAAAGTAGCTAATATCACGTATACTGTTATTCTAGGTAACTAAGATTAATCTTGATCTTGCTATAAAACAACACATGACAAGCCCTATATATCTGTTTTGATGTATAGGGTTCTTTTATTTTATAGGGGGATGTTTTTTGTTTTGTTTTTATGCTCACCCTTCGACTACGCTCAGGGTTCGGTACCACTTCGACAGGCTCAGTGTGGCAGCTTCAGGGTTTGGGATTCGTTGTTTTTATTGGTATTTGAGCTGAAGATACATCATGACAAAACACACTTCTAAAAGTTGAAATCATACCAAAAGATTCATTATTTTAGTACTATAAACCACAGCCCGATTAATATTTAGATATACGATAAAAACCGTCAATTCGAGTGATTTTTCGTATTAAAATGGAGAAAAATTGTATCGAGAATAGGTTGTACTAAAAGATTCAAATAAAACTATGATATAACATGAAAAACAGCTTAGGTATACGTGCAAAACATCTTTTGTTGATATACTTTCTACTCACTTTTTTGATTTCGTGGACTGGTCTAGTTTTTATTATGGGTATTGACGGATTTACCGGACAGAAAGAAGTACCAGATAGTCAAATCCCGTTACTATTTTTGGCTATGTGCGCAGGGCCTTTTATAGCAGGGTTGTTAGTTAATTACTTTGAAAATGGTAAAGCCAGTTTTAAACAACTAATAACCAGAATAGGTAAATGGAAAGTAAGCACCCAATGGTATGCAATCGCACTTTTTTCTGCTCCGCTACTTTTTGGACTTACCTATGTAGCACTCTCTTCTTTTTCTTCTAAATTTTCTCCTATCCTTTTCTCTACCGATGATCTTCTCTTTTTAGTTCTTGGAGGAATTCTAGGTGGTATTGTAGCCGGTTTTTTTGAAGAAATTGGCTGGACAGGGTTTGCTGTCCCAAGATTGAGGCAACATTTCAATATAGGTACTACAGGGTTAATTGTTGGTGTCATATGGGGAGTATGGCATTTGCCTCTTTTTATGGATAGCGACCCTGATGAAGATATTCCATTGGCAATCTTACTGATCATAAAGCTCGTTACGCATTTACCAGCTTTTAGAATTTTGATGGTCTGGGTATATGATCACACCCAAAGTTTATGTATAATAATTCTTATGCATATGTCTCTTACGACAAGTACGATGATTTTTCAACCCACAACGACAAAAGGGGTTGATATCGTTGTTTTTAACCTTATGTTTACTGGATTGATTTATGTGTTTATGATTATGCTCAGGTATCTTACCTTTCGATTACGATCAGGGTTCGGTACTACTTCGACAGGCTCAGTATAACAGCTCAGGGTTCGATTTATTTCGAGGAATGAGCCCTTAGGCTAGGCTTAGGAAACACAGAGTCGAAGTCCCATGCTCTGAAAACTAAATAATGTATATCATTTTTACATTCTGTAATCTTATCATAAGCACTGAAAACAAGACCATTAATAAACCATAATCGTAGTGTTCCTTTCATAGAATAGATGTAATTTTACCTCCAATTAAATCACTACCATATGAAAATAAAATTACTTTTTTTTATTGTTTTAATCCTTTCCAGCACTCTGGTATTATCTCAAAAGAGCATCGTGTCCTCTGGTGGAAACGCTACTGGTACTAGTGGAACATCTAGTTTTACTGTGGGGCATTTTTTTTACAGTTCTACAGCAAATACGGTCGGTTCGATAATTGAAGGAACACAACAAGCTTACGAAATTGAAATCTTAACTAATATAGATTTAGGAGGGATTCAATTAAATGCAAGCACATACCCAAACCCAACAACAGATAGACTAATCTTGTTGATTAATCTCGTTAATTTGGTAAATATCAATTTTCAAATACATGATATTCACGGAAAATTGATTATGAATAGCCCTATAAAAGGTAATATTTCTACTATAGAGATGGGTACGTACGCAAAAGGAACGTATATCCTATCAATAAAAGATCGAAACAATACCTTAAAGACTTTTAAAATAATAAAAAAATAAACCTATGAAGAGCATAATTACTTTATTACTATGCATACTATCTTTATCTATAGCCACAGCACAAGATTCTAATAGAATCAATTATCAGGCTATTGTAAGAGATGTTAATAACACAGTACTTCAAAATACTGATATCGGAGTACAAATCAATATTTTACAAACATCTGCTTCAGGGTCATCAGTATATTCTGAAACTCAGAATGCAACTACAAATATCAATGGCCTAATCAATATTATTATTGGTTCTGCTACAGGTTTTGATAGTATAGATTGGGGGAATGGCTCTTATTTTATAAAAATAGAAATTGATCCGACTGGTGGAACAAACTATGTTATATCTACCGTCAATCAACTACTTAGTGTCCCTTATGCTTTGCATGCTGCAACTGCAGATTTTGCAGAAACGGCAGATTATAATGCTTTAACTAATACACCAACCACTATTACAGCAGCCCAGTCTGCAAAGATTGATTTTATCACCATATCCTCTGCTGTAGATATTAATCAACTGCAAACCGACGTTACGGCTAACAACGCTAAAACTTCGTTCCCTGGATTTGGGACAGTACCTGGTACTGCACTAGAAGGAAATAATCTAATTTGGACAAAATCAACGAATGACATTTTTTATAATACAGGTAATGTAGGTATTGGAGTTGATCAAAGCAGTAGTTTTGGGGATGCCAAACTACATGTAAGTGGCCCTATCCTTTTTGATGGTACTCCTGCTACAACGGTTCCCGGAACTTTATACTATGACAGTACCGGTAATGGAAGTTTTCATTATACAGATAATACCAATACCAGCGTTTTGATTAATTCTGGCGGAGTAACCTATAACAGTGGATTATGGACGGTAGAAAACGGAGATGCTGTAATTAGTTCTGACGTTATTATGCAATCTAGCCTTGGAGTTGGCCAGGATATGAATGTAGGTCAGGATTTTGGTTTTAATACAATTATTCTTAAAGAAAATAATCTAAGATTATTATTTGATGATTCTGATGATATTTCTGGTACAATGCCTGCTAATGATTGGCAAATTGAGGCCAATTCATCTACTAACGGAGGGACATCCCACTTTGCAATAGTAGATGCTACTGCCGGTGTAACTCCTTTTAAAATTTTGGCAGGAGCTCCAGAGAGTTCTTTATATGTTGCAGCTAATGGTAATGTAGGGATAGGGGTTAATTCTCCTACTGAAAAATTAGAGGTTGCAGGAGCTGTAAAAGCAAATACTTTTATAGGAGATGGTTCCGGAATAACAGGAATAGCAACAGGTACAGGAGGAGTAGCTAATGCCGGAAATACCACTATTGCTGCAGATACCGATGCAAATACTGTTGGTGAAATCTCTTTCCAAACACAAAACACAACTCGTATGACTATTACCAATACTGGTGCTGTAGGGGTTGGAACTACCAGCCCTTCAGCAGATCTGGAGGTAGCTGGAGATGTTAAAGTAAATGACTTAACAATAAATGGGAATGCCAATGTACAAACCATGACCCTGGGCACAACGGTAGATACATCAGTAACTCCTTTTCCTCCCGGATATAATGTTACAGACAAGAGTCTTATTATTTTGGATGGTCAAGTACCTTCTTCACTGCGAGGATTTACAGGAGGAGTTACCGGACAAACCATTACGATTACTGCATTAACCTCTGCAATTACTATTCAACACGAAGGCGTTCCTCCAGGTTTAGGCAGTGTAAGTTTACCAGGAAATGCTGATATTGTATTGCCTATAAATGGAAGTGCCACATTTGTCTTTGACGGAACATTTTGGTATTGTGTAGGACTTAATAATTAATTGCGATGAAGAAGAAACTATTAATATTCATATGCCTGCTTGTTGCGACAACAGGTATATACGCACAATCACCAGAGCTATTTAGTTATCAAGCTATTGTACGTAGTACATCAAATGTATTGGTTGTTAATGCTCCTGTATCTCTGCGCATTAGTATATTACAAGGTAGTACTACAGGAACCACTGTATATAGTGAAACACATGATACCACCACTAATTTTGCAGGTATGGTAAATGTACTGGTAGGTGAAGGAACAATTATATCTGGATCCTTATCAAATATTGATTGGGGAAGTACGGTGTATTTTATCAAGACAGAAACTGATCCTACAGGAGGTACAGATTATGACATTGTAGGAGTAGCAGCATTACACAGTGTTCCTTATGGGTTTACCAGTAACACAGCAAGTCGGGCATTAAGCGTAGATTACAATAACATAAACAATGCACCAAGCACTATATCTTCTGCACAGGTAGATAAATTAAATCTACTAAATGTTACAACTGCAACAAACTTTGATCAAATCGCTAACGATATAGCACTTAATACAGCAAAAGTTTCCTTTCCCGGTTTTGGGACTACCGCTGGAACTGCTTTTGATATCATCTGGTCTAAAATAAATGATAATGTATATTATGAGAGCGGAAAAGTAGGAATTGGTTTTACTGATGCTACTACTTTTGGTAGTGCCGTGTTAGGAATTAAGAACGGAATAGTACTAAGCAATGCTAATACTAATGGTATTAGTACAAAAACTCCAGGTTCTTTATTTTATGAAGAAAATGCTAAAGGATTTCTTTTTTACTATGACAATACAGGAACCCTAAAATCCTTTGGAACGGCGAATATTGAATTTAATACCAGGAATAATGTCTTTTTTAGTGATGCAATTATCCAAAATCGTTTAGGAATTGGTGAAGACGCAACCACAGGAATGGATTTTGGAGAAAATGATATGGTGCTACGTGATAAAACCATAAGTCTTTTGTTTGATGATACCAGTGTCTCTGCAAGCTTTCCAAGGAATGATTGGGCCATAAAAATTAACGATGATGTAAATAACGGGCAAGATTACTTTGCTATTAGAGATATTACAGGTAATAGAAATCCTTTTCTGATTATGGCGGGTGCACCAAACAACACTCTTGGTATTACTGCAAATGGAAATATAAACATTGGAAATAGTATTCCGACAGAAAAACTAGAAGTAGTCGGAACAGTTAACGCTACGGCCTTTGTTGGAAATGGAAATGGTCTAACCAATCTCCCCGGAGCAGGTACAGCTTCTACATCTAATACCGGAAGTACTACTATCGGCGCAGATACCGATGTAGATACCAATGGTCATATTATCTTCGAAACTGCACAAAATACCCGTTTACAGATTGAAAATAATGGAACTATAAATAATGGTATTGCAGATCCTACAAAACTAGTAAGTATTAACGGTGATGCTAATTTTAATGAACTAGATGCGAAAACATTATCGATAAGTAAATCGTTACGCAAAGCTGTTTTTACAGAATCTAGTGCTCCGACTTTTGTGGGAGCGTATGATTTAACAGGGAGATCTATAGTACTTTTTAATAATGCCAACACGACGATAAATAGTTTTACTGCTGGTAAGATTGGTCAAAAGGTACATTTGATTAATGTACACCCCACCAATACAATTACCATATCTAGTTTCGCAATTATTAGTCCAGGCACTGGGTTTACCCGTGTATTAGATCAAAACGAAAGTATAACCCTTGTATATAACAATAACCGTTGGGTAGCAACAGATTATATAACCGCTCCCTAGTTCGTAGATTATTATATTTATAGATGGATATAAACCCTAGACTCATAAAGATGGATCTAGGGTTTATTTTTTAGTCTTCCATCCTATCTCACCATGTCAATATGTACAATTCTAATTAGTTAGAGCCTTAACGATTGGGATATTGATGAATCTATTAAAAATCATTATTAAAAGTATTGGTATTTCCTTACTAAAAATAAAAAGAGAGAGTTTTACCTCTCTCTTTTCTCTCTAAACAAAAACGCATCATTCAACAATGAATTTCATGGCTTTTTTCTCTTTTTTAAGTGTGGTTATTATGACTAGATAAAAGCCGGGGTCTAGTTGGTTTACATTAATTATTACTTCTTTACTGTTTTCACGAATCACATCATCTTTTATTACATTTCCTGCTATACTTGTAATCGTGATTTTACTTCCTTGAAGGTTTTCGAAACTATGTAGAAATAGTCTATTGCTAACGGGATTAGGGCTAATCTTAATAGTAGTGCTTTTCATCGAACTTAATTGCATGTTCCTATTCTGAAAGGATGTCTCTTCATTTACCCAATTGGTAGCTTGACAATCGGGAGGTGTAGATGATGTACTACAATACAAAGTGAAATTATTGTTTTTTGATACTAATACAAGGTTTCCTTCGTCTGTAGTGGCGTAGTATGATCCATCTAAACCATTAATTCCTGTAGTACTCAACTGTACTTCTGGTTTTGGAGCATTAAAACTATGGGTAGTTTTTTGTAACAAATCCACATACCAGTCTGGAGTACCATCATTTGTATTCAAAGAAAACTGATATAGACCATTATTGTTCGAATCCCAATTTATAGTTAAGTTTTTGATATTATCCAAATTAGGTCCGCCATCCCCTAAAACATGAATAGTATCATATTGCTGATTTAAAGAAGGCAATGCCGTATCCAAAGGAACACCAAAATTGCAACCAACAGCTCCATCAATCACTTTAATAACTTTGGTTACTGTATCTGTTTTTCCTAATTGGTTAGTCACCGTAAGTGTAATATTTACCTCTTCAGGTACTGTGTATGTAGCAGATGGAGTTTTAGATATTGATGTCTCTCCATTTCCTAAGTCCCAATTATAACTTAATACTCCTCCAGAAGGATCTATTGATGATGACGCATCAAAATTCACCAATAAAGGACGTATTCCACTTTCGGGATCGGCAGTAAAAGAAGCTATCGGTTTACCATCGCTTACTTTTATGGCTATTGTTTTATGTGCTTCCTTTTTACCGTCACTTACAGTAAGTTGTATTACATAATCACCTACAGTATCATATTCATGAGTAACTGTAGTTCCCGTTCCTGTTTTTCCATTTCCAAAATCCCAGGTATATGTAAGAATATCTCCATCCGGGTCTGAAGAAGAAGATCCATCTAAACTAACAAGCAATGGTGCTACACCTATAGTAGGGTTGGCTATGAAATCAGCAATAGGACTACTATTATCATCAATAACGGTTATTGTTTCTGTTGCTACTACAGAGGTATTAACGCCATCACTTACAGAAAGACTTACCAAATAAGATCCTATTTCTGTGTACATAACTACAGGAGCCATTTCTAAAGAAGTTTCTCCGTTTCCAAAATCCCATGTATATGTCAACAAATTTCCATCGGGGTCACTGGACCCCGAAGCATCAAAATGTACTTCTAAAGGTTTTTTTCCGCTGGTCGTACTTGCCGATATCACTGCAACCGGCGTACCAGATTCGTCTTTGGGCTCCATACCCCATACTAATTTCCCTTTATGATATAAAGTTACTTTGACATGAGGTTTCAAGGTTTTTTTATTTGCATCATAAGAGTGATCATTAGACTGATTATGAGTTAGGTACCCCGCATGATGTATTCTTGTTTTTATTTCACCAGATTTTCCTTTTGCAGGTAATTTTCCTGAAGCTCCAGTAAAGCCTATTTCAACATACTTCTCTTCTCCTTTGGTTTTAAATTTTCCGTTTACTCCACTAATCGAAGTATAATCTATACCAAAACTCATTGCCGCAGTATGCTCTGGGGTATACCAATATCGTATTTTGAATTCTGAATATGGTATTGCTTTGGTAGAATCACTTACAATCTGAAATACAGGTTTTATTTCTGAAGAATTTACGTTTTGAGTATTATCATAATATTCTACTCTAAAAGGAGTATCGGGTAAATCTATGATACTTTTATCTACCGTTATGTTAACTATTCCCGGATCACCAGCAGGATTTCCGTTTTCATCCATCAATACTAGCTTTATCTTATGATCTCCATCTTCAAGATTTTGAATTGAAATGGGTTCAATTGTATAAACAGAACCCTTTGCTATACCATCGATATAGTATCGTATATGCTTCCCTCCTGGTTTAATATCCCATTTATAAGTGGTAAACTTAACATCAAAATTTGGTTTTAAGATACTTCCATTAATCGGAGACTGAATAATAGCTGTTGGTCTTTCTGGAAGAGGGTCTTTTGTAACGATTACTGTAATCTCATCTTTTAAATCCAACACCGAATTATTACTACGTTCCATCTGTAATGCTAATTTATGGGGTCCTTCAGACAGAACTGTACCATCGGTAAAAACCCCTTCACTAGTAATCAAACCGCGATCTTTTCCATCAATTTTAAACCTCAACTTGTACAAATTAGATGGAAGGTTCCATCCTTCGGTATCAAATTTTATTTTTAATGGTGTATTTACCAGTTCACCATCCGAAGGGGATTTAAAATGAATATCTGGTAAGGGTCGTACCGGGGTTTGTGCATCTCCTCCATGCAATGTCCATAATACTCCTGCATCAAAAAGTTCCCATCCATTGTCGGTGAGCAGGTGCATAAATTGATCCCTAAGCGGAAAAGCTAGTCGTCTGGAAGGGAGCGAAGTCCCTGCTTCATAACCAAATAGAATTGGATGATTCCCCACTTTGGCAATAGTCACTGCATTTTCTGTTGGCTTGCCAAAGGGCATTCGTTGCGTAATTTTGTATAATGCTGTTTTTCCCGCGTTTAGTCCAGCGGCAAGAGGATGATCAGCATTAGAAATCGTCACTTTTGGATACGCTTGTGGTGTAAATCCAAATCCAGAATTGATATTTCCCGAAGTTAGTTTCAGTTTCCCATACATAAAAGGATCCCACGTCATAATAGGCACTACAGCAGATTCTAAATCGTTTCCAAGTACTCCCGGATCGACAGAAGAAGAAACGAGTACCATATCATATGGATTTGCCATTTCTGGGCGACTCACTTTTTCATCAGAAAACAGAAGTATTTTAAATCCTAACTGCTGTTCTAAGCGTGATTTTATCTTTTGATCTTCGGGAGTTAGTTTTTTATCATCTCCCACTACAAACATTACTTTTATTTGCTTCTTATACCTTACTTTTATTTCTGAGGTAAGAGAAGCAGTATTTCCCTGGTTATAAAACACTTTTGCAGAAATCTTATATGCTTTCCATAGTACAGGGCTCCAACTCATTTCAAAAGGAGTAGTATTCACTTCTCCCAATAATTCACCATCAATATAATATTCGATTTTGGTAACTCCATCTATATTTGTTTGTACACTTAATTTCACAGGATCAGACTTCTCTATACTTGCTCCTGCTTTTGGAGATGCCATTTTTACAACCTGTGATTGTTCTATAGCCGGTTCTGAGCCATCAATCTGTTTGATATAAGCTATCAATTTGTTAAAATCAGATTGATTAAGACTAGAAGTGGCAGCATGTGCATCATTAGTATTATAAGTGGTAAATACTTCTTCTAAGGTTGTAGCACTTCCATTATGTAAATAAGGGGCTGTAGCCCATACATCTCGTAATGTTGGAGTATCAATCCCTAATATTTTTTTTTCCTAAGCGGCTACCACTATTCGTTGTGATCGTACCCACATCATGCATTTTTCCGCTTTTACTATCGGTAAAATTATTTCCACCGTGGCAAGAAGCACATTGTAGGTTTTTAAATATTCTTTTTCCGGCCACTGCATCATTTGTCAAGGCTCCATTTGCTTTTCGATATGGGCTGGGATCAAAAGTATTGAGGGATTCTATATATGCTGTCAGCGCGTCTAAATCTGCCGATTTCCCTTGTTTTGGATCTCCCAGAGAAAGTCCTGTTGTTCCTTTGTTAAAGTCACTGTCTTTCATAAACCCCCGACCTTTGAAATGAAAACGAATATCATTTTCAAAATCCTGAATCTCATCAAAATTAGCACTCCAATGCACTCTACCATGTTCTGTTCCCGCTCTTCCGACCAAGGAGATTGTATTTCGTACTCCTTCTCCTCTATCTGTAAAATCCCAATTGCGACCATCCTGGGCTCCATCAATATGACAACTTGCACAACTAATATATCCGTCGGTTCCCATTCTCAGGTCAGCAGCATTATAAAATATTTGCTTTCCTTTTAATACTGTCGTACTAAGCTTTTCATTCGTAACCGTTTTCACTGTAGCTATTTTTTCTAAAGAAGTATTTCCTGATTCGATCATTTCTTTTGCATCAAATACCGTAATATCTCTACTCATAAAGTTTTTGACAAAAAGGCGATTTGTTTTTTTATCGATTACCATTCCCTGAGGAGCACTGCCTACCTCTTTTTTTATGAGTTCTAGTCCTTTTTGTGGGTCAATTACCACGATTCTATTATTACCCTGCATCGTAAGAAAAAGAAGATTTCCTGTTGGGGTAAAAAGTGCAGAAGAAGGTTGCCCATGATTATCAATATCTAATCGATGCGCTAGCTTTTCTGTATTTGTAGTTAAATCAATCGATGCTATTGCAGTTCGTACTGCATTGTCAAAAGGAAGTGGTTTTCCATCTCGGGAAAGACCTCTTAATATATTATCTTTTTTTGCTACAGACCAAGCTGATTTATTATTAGGATGTATACTAATACCCGATACATAATTCGGAACCCCTCTACCTTCGTTTCCATTATCCACAGTAAAATCGTCTATCGGTAATGCAATTGTATGGGTAAGCTTAAATGTTTCTATATCTATTTTCCAAACCTGCCCTTCTTCATCTGGGGATATAAATCGGGTTACGAGCAATTCTTTTCCATCTCCTGTTACTGCTAATGCTCTTGGTGTTTGCCCTATAGTAAGTGTGGCAGTTATTTGCTGAGTTACGGGGGATATTTCTAAAATTTTTCCTGACCCATAAGTAGATACAAAACACCGGCTTTGATCTGGCGTAAAAACAATTCCAAATGGACGAGAACCTTTAGGTAAAGGAATTTTTGCGTGTATCGCACCATTCGCTTTAAGCACATATATTTCATCAGAATCCCTGCAAGTTATCCATGAATTTCCATCTGAGTCTACTGCAACATTTACTGGATCTGTACCTGTACTTACCTCTTTGATTACAGATAAATCATCTGCATTAATCAAGGTTATCGTATTATTATCGGGATTAACCGACCAAATAATCCTTCTATTTTCATCTACTGCAATTGGAGTAGATTGTGTAGGTAAACTAGCTGGTAATGTTTCTACAATAGATAATGATTTTGAAAATACAGCAAACCCTCCATTGTTATCAGATACCTGTACCTGTACCAAATAATTTCCTGGCTTGGCAAAAGTATGTGACGTTTTTTCTCCTATCCAATCCGTTTTAGGGGTACCATCACCAAAATCCCAACGGTAACTCATCGAGTTTCCATCGGGATCAGATGCATTTGCTACAAACTCAACTGTATCGTCCAATCCTACAGGTGATGGCATATTACTATCTATACTGGTAATTTCTGGTGACTTGTTTGAAGCGTCTCCTCCTGTTGTAAAATAAAACACATACTCTTTAATCCCATTACCTACAGCATCTTTAACTCCTCCATCGACAAATTTTACCTCATACGTTGTATTGGGTAATAATTTCTCTCGCGGAGCATAGTTAATCACATGATAAGAAGTCGAAGTAACATCTCCTTTAATAGGATTTCCTCCTAATGGACTTACTTGTATCGTTTTATCATTAAGCGAATTATCATCAAGAATTTCATTGATTACAAAACCAATAGTTGTATCTACGGGTTGATTTGTTGCTCCTGATACAGGAAAATGATGCCCTACAGTTGGCGGACGTGTATCCAGATCATCCTGATGAGAAAAAATAGAAGTTTTACCATCCCCACTTGCTACTAAGATATGCCCAATAGGCATCCATTGATTATCTAACAACTGTAAGGTCTCATCATCAGAAGGAGGAAAAAACTCTTGCTCTACACGCATTTTTTCAAAATTGTATTTTACTCCTCTATCAAACCTTCCTGTAAAACCAAATTCATCTTTAAAAATCATATAACGTCCCAGAGTAATATCATCTGAGGAGATATTAAAACCGTGTTTTACATTAGTAGGATCACTTATATCAAAAGCTACCAATGTATTATCTCCTTCATTTCCGCTCATATAAATCAAATAATTTCTCCATACCTGAAAACCAGTGCTATATTGCTCATGTGGTACTCCGCCTCCAAAAGCACCCAGAAATTTTATGTTTTTCGGATCTCCAAAATCGAATACTTTTATTTCCCCACTCTGCGGAGCATAAAAAACATAATTCCCTAAACGCAGTACTATATCTGGCAGCGTAGCAGCAATTGGTATTTTTCCTACTTGCTCCCCACTTCTCATATCATACACCCTATCGCCGTCTATAGTGTGCGGAAATGTTTCTAAATTATCATAATGAGGTTGATTGTCTTTAACCGTATATAAAACATTAGAAGAAGTGATTGGTTTTCTTTCTAACATATTCGAAAGGTCAAGGTATTTATATCCCGATCCTGCTACTTCTGGTACAGAATATTCTCTATAGTACAGATCGCCCATTTTCCACCATCGATGCCCATTATTTCCTGCCCCATCAAACTGAAGTCTCTTGGGATCTGTTGGATTAGAAACATCCCATATCCCCGTTCCTTCCTGGCCGGCTATCATCAGATAATTACGATGGTATGTATTAATCCGGTCTCCTTGTGGGAAATTTGATAAAAAAGTACCTGCAGGCCATGTTTGTGTAGTCATCGACGGACCTGAAGTCCCGTCATAGGATTCGATCATTTTTTTAGCAAGGCCAAATGACATCAAAATAGCTGAAACGTATAACAACCATAACCCTTTTGATGTCATAATGGCTAACCATTTGCGATATAATTTTTGTTTAGTTTTCATGTGTTTAATGTGTATTGTGTTTGAGGTCTGATAGCATTTACTTTATCATACGAATCATCATTACATATTCTATATAACATCTCTTTCAATCATCGAATAATCAGAGTATCGTAGTGCATTATTACTTTATCATTAAATTTTTCAACAGAAATACATGTATTATCTCTTTTGAGAAATTGAATTCTAAACTATTGGTATTGCACCCTAATTATACATCTCATTTTTTGATCTAATTCATGTTAGAATTGTGATTGGTATACAGTAGCTATCATTACGTATTTTCTATAGTATTTTACTTAAGTAGAATAGAGAGGCACATCGTATTGTGCCTCTCTATGATACTCAAATAATTATCGTTTAATTATTTTTTCTCTGAACTTTTCTCCCGTAGTTGTATTGATAATTTCAATAATATATAACCCGGTAGAAAGCCCCTCTAGCGAAAGTTGAGCGCTGTTTTGTAAATCCTTAAAAGATTTGGCTACCACCACATTACCTGCGATATCAAGAACCTTAACTTTAGCATTGGTAAGCTTAGCGTTTCCAGAAATATTTACATAGCTTGATACAGGATTAGGATTCACTTTGATTCCCAGATTCTTTTCAGGAGTACTTTTATTTCCTGGTTCATAAAAGAAATGTCCATATTCTGCATTTGCAAGAGCTATTTCAATTTGAGCCCAGCTTCTATGGTAACGTTGTGTATATTCTTGTCCAGAATTATACATTTCTTCAAGTCTTCCAAACTCAGGATCATTTTTATACCCTGATCTGATATCTAAGAAAGATACTCCAGACTTAATTTCATCACCATTAGCCATTGTACCGCTATAATTAGAAGGAACATAAACTTCCTGCTCAAACATTCTATTAAAATCCCCTCTGGTTTCTGGTGCAGATACTCCTTTATCATCTCTATACTTGTTCCACATTCTATCCAGTATTTCTTTTGCCAGATCGCGAGATTCTGTATCTAATACTGCATGTTTCTGAGTAGCAGCAGCATAATAGATCAATGCTTTTGCAGTAGATGCTGCAATACCTAGGTCTTTACCATATCCAACCACCTTAACACTAAGGTTATTATTACTTCCTGGGTTGGCAGGATTCCAATCGTCTGGTTCTCCTGTCCACTCTAGTGTTGCAGGGATTTCAAAATCATCATCTCCTACCAGTTTCACTACACTTTTAACCCAAGTGGCCCATTTATCTATTAAATCTTTAGCCATCTTATCATTAGTGATGTAGTAGTATTCTGCTACACGCTCCATAGACCAGGCTTGCCATCCAAACCATGTTCCACTTCCTGGATCATGATATACTGGATTATCATCATAAGCCATTCCGTAGAATTTAGATTTACCTGCCGGGTATGGGCTATAATCTCCATTCCAGCTATTTGTAGCTCCACCAGCAATTGCGCCTTCTTTAGATTGTAACCAGGTGTAAAACTCCATCATTCTCTGTAAACTGGTATTCCAGTCATTTTCTCCTGTTTGAGATTTAGGCTTTAGCTCATTTACATTGGTTAATGCATATGCTGCAACTGGGTTTTGGTATCCAAAATGACAGTGACTAGAACTAATTCTCCATGCCCATTCTCCCGGAGGTGTTGCACCACCCCAGGCAATATACCACGACATTAGATAATGTGCACTTTCATACCCTTTTCCGGGAGTAAGACCCTCGGCCCCCATTTTCATAAAGTACTTGTCAAACATCGCTAATCTCAAGAAGTCTCCCATTTTTGACGCTTTACCCAAATGGTCTGTAAGCGTAACTCCTTGTTCTTTGGCATATTCTTGTGCCCAATACATCGCCTGTACTACTCTGGCATCTGCATCTGGTGCACTGGTATATCTCCATTGCTTTGCATAATTAGGGTCGCCTGTAAAGAAGGGTAAAAATCCTTCTTCGCCTCCCCATGTAAAATCTTCCCATGATGGATGTGGAATAGTTTCAAAAACAGATTCCTGCTCACCTCTCTGGAACGTATTGATATATGATGGCGTACTTGTTCCATCTCCGCGATTACCATATCCGTAGAAATTATCGTTATCCAGTAACCAATGCATTTGATATACCTGGTCACCATAGGTCGCCGATAAATCTGCTGAAACTGGATCCTCTCCTACCGGTAATCCAAATTGTAATGGTGATGGGTACATATTAGGATCTGGGAATTCTGCTGCATAGGTTGCAGGTTTTGAAGGGTTATAAACAGAATTGGTAGGTTGATCGTCTACGGTTGGAATAATAAATTTTTCCATTGCATCCCATACTTCACCAACTCCAGACCAGTCCTCATTTATTTTTCCATCCATCACTTCTAACTGTAACCAGTATGAATACAATTCACTTGTAGATTCATGACCATAATCTGGTGCTTCAACAATTAATGTTTCAATAGAATGATGTGGAGACCCGTCTGCACTGAAATATCCATTACTTACACTATAGAATTCGTCTTTTAATTCATTGAACCTGTTATAGTATTCGTTAGATCCAGGAGGAGTAACAATATCTTCTTTCACTTTGATACGTTTTGTTGCCTGCCCGGTTCTTCCTCCTTCATCGGTTACGGTAAGAACAACATCATACTCTCCTTCTGCTACAAATTCGTGTGAAACCAATTCTCCTGTAGCAGTAGATCCATCTCCAAAATTCCAGGCAAACGTAAGTATTTCATCTGCTGAATCCGGATCACTAGAAGCAGAAGCATCAAAGCTCACCGTTAATGGCGGTACTCCTGCAGTGGGTGTAGCCGATATTCTTGCTATCGGGTCATTATTATTAGCGCTTCCACTACAATCTGGCCTGGTAGATGATGTACTAAAATAGATGGTGAAACCTTTATTTTTGGAAACCATAATAAAGTTATCTCCCTCTTTATTTACATAGTAATCACCATCTAACCCAGGAATCCTGGTATTACTAAGTTTTACTGATGGGTTTGCATTTGCAAAAGTGTGGTTAATGTTTCCTAATAAGTCTACATACCATCCCGGGACTCCATCTGTGGTTAACATAGAGAATTGATACAGCCCTTTATTCCTTAAATCCCAATTAATAGTAAAGTTAGCTACATTACTTAGGTTAGGTCCTCCATTTCCTAATACAAATATATTCGTATAGGAAATATGTGGTGTAGAAGGTAATGGATTGGCTACTGGTGTTCCAAAGGTACAATCTTCTACATTCCGATATTCGTAATCTATAATTGATTTTTCTAATTCTCGCCCCATACTTCTGGAAGCAGGGAGTAAAAGAATCAATGTGCAAATAAATAATTTAATTTTTCTCATTTTATTAAGTTTTAAGAGTTAGTGTTAAAAGAGCGGGAGAGAAAGAATGTCCCGCTCTTTTTGGTTAATTGTGAACTATCATTCTATAATGAATTTGGTAACGATATGTTTACCATGTACTGTGGTTACTTTTGCCAAATACAGGCCAGAACTTAAGTGATCTACACGAATCATAGTAGATTTCTTACTCTTACCTATAGTATAGCTTCTGATTACCTCCCCTGCTAAGTTTGTGATGATAATCTGGCTTCCTTTTAGATCTTCGGTACCAACGATGGTTAATTTATTTTTAACAGGATTTGGACTTATTGTGATGTCAAATTGATGGTCTGTTGAGTTCTCATTTTTTATAGCCATTCTTTCTAAAGAACTAGAACAATCCGGAGGAGTCGCCGATGTACTAAAATATACGGTAAACCCTTTGTTTTTAGACACTAAGACAAAATTCCCTTCATGTTGAGCAGCATAGTATGATCCATCAAATTTTGGAAACCCGGTTCCTGTTAGTGTTACACTTGGGCTAGCCGCTTTTAGGTTGTGCGTTATTTTCCCTAACATATCAACATACCAGTTTGGTACTCCATTATTGGTATTCATTGAGAATTGATACAACCCGTTATTACGATTATCCCAGTTTAAAACAAAATGAGTAACATTGCTAAAATCTGGCCCTCCTTGTCCTAAAACATGAATGTAATCATAGCGTTGATGAATAGAAGGTATACCAGAATCGAGTGGAGTTCCAAAAGCACAATCAACAGATCCATCGGATGCTTTAATCACTTTGGTTGCTGTATCTGTTTTTCCTAATTGATTCGTAACGGTAAGTGTAACGGTAAAATCTCCTACTGCTGTATAGGTTGTTGATGCAGTTTCTGATGTCGCAGTCTCACCATTACCTAAATCCCATTGATATGTTAATGTTCCTCCTGAAGGATCTACTGAGGCTGATGCATCAAAATTAACCAGTAAAGGAATAAATCCTTCTTCTGGATCAGCTGTAAAAGAAGCAATGGGTTTTCCGTCACTTATAGTTACCGTTAGTGTTTTAACAGCCACTTTATTCCCATTACTTACGGTAAGTTTTACCGAATATGTACCTACTGTGGTGTATTCATGAGTAGCTGTTACTCCACTTCCTGTAGTACCATCACCAAAATCCCATGCATATGTGAGCGGATTCCCATCAGAATCTGATGAAGCCGAAGCATCAAAACTTACAGTTACTGGTGCTATTCCGGTAGTTGGATTTGCTACAAAATCAGCGATAAGAATATTACCATCGATTACAGTTATGGTTTCTGTTACAGGTGTAGAAACATCAGTACCATCACTTACCGTTAGCGTTACTACATATGATCCAATTTGGGCATATGTCACTACTGGTTTCTCTTCTGTCGATGTTTGTCCGTTACCAAAATCCCATGAATAGGATAACGCATCTCCTTCGGGATCACTAGAACCAGAAGCATCGAAGCTCACTTCTAAAGGAGCATTTCCTGTTGTTACATTTGCCGATAATACAGCAATTGGTTTCCCTTTGGGTTCTTTACCATGAATCAAAATTCCTTTATCATACATTGGAATTTTCTGAGAATTGATACGAGTTGATTCATTAAGACCATCTGCAGAATAATCATTTGCAAGATTCCATGGCATTCCTGCTTTTACTTCTATTCGTAGCTGCGCTTCTCTTCTACTGGGGGACTCTCCTATCGGAGCTACAGGATCATTAGGAAACGAAACTTCTGCATAATATATGTTTTTGGCTGCGTCCCAGGGTCTAACCTTTAATTTTCCATTTCCTTCAACATAACTAAGTTTTATGGTATAGTCACTTATCGTATAGCCACTATTCACAGCTTCAGAAATATCAAAGAAATATCTAAAAGAAAGGTTCTTTGTTGTTCTGGCCGGCCATGCAGTATGGTTTTTGGCCATTACCGATACCGTTATTCCATTCTGGTTATTACTATTAAATTTGGCATCTGCCAAAAACTCGTCTTTAGGGGTTTCCTTTATAGGAAAATTGGCTAGTGGAGTCCCTCCAAACTCTTTATACATCCTAGCCAAAGTTCCTGTAAATGCCGCGTTATAATCACATGCAACTTCATTTGCGACATAATCTCCTCTATCATCTACATACTGATCATTGGCAGATGGTGGTCCTCCTACCAGTGCTCCATAGGTAATGTGTCTATTATTTTTTGGTAAACCTGTTAAGTTATTAGTCCAGGTCCCATGTGCTGTTCTATGATGTGGGTTTTTAGGAGAATTGTTACCAAAACCAACTACATAACTACTATTTCTGGGGTTATCTCCCAGGATATAATTGATCTGACGCTTTGCAAAATTGAGGTAGGTAGCTTTTTTGGGAGTATCAACATGATCACTATATACAAATGCTAAAAACGAAGTATTAGCAGTATGACGTAACGACCCCCATTGCGTTAGGTGCGCCTGACCTCCGGCACTATAAGGAACACGTTCTCCGTTATATCCTGTGGTCCAATAATCCAAATGTCTTTCTGCATCAATCTTATATTTATTTTTACCCGTAATCTTTGATAATAGGATGTAACATCCGTATGATTTATCATCCCAGGCCAATCCCCACTTATACGATTTTGTGGTAGACTGTGGCTCATTATTCATATTATCATATTCTGATTCTGCTTTATCCAGATAAGATTGTTTTTTTGTGGCTTCATACAACCAGGTAGCTCCCCATACAATTTCATCTTTAAATCCGCTCCATGATTTATAGTATTGTTGTACATCTGGTATAGATATAGAATAATCTCCTCTATGCTTATCTGCAAAATCATACAATTGTTCTGCATGAGAAAGTAATGTCGCGCTATAAGTTGGGTCAGAATCTTTAAATACAATACTGGCTGCTGCCAATGCTGCTGCAGTTTCTCCAGCTAGTTCTGTTCCTGGTTTTGCTTTTGTGATTTTATAAGCAGGTCTGGCCATAGGCATTACTTCTGCAGCACCCCACCAGGCATGATCTGCTCCTCCATTACCCACCTGCCCATAGAATTCATTGGGAGCAGTATGACATTTGATAAAATAATCACATACAAATCGTAGATTATTTTTGATATGCTGTAATTGCCCGCTATTACGATACGCATCTTCATATTCTATAGCTCCCCAGGCTAACATCGTAGCAGAATACGCCATAGGAAATCCAAATTTTACATGATCTCCCGCATCATACCATCCTCCGGTCAAATCTTTATTAACACCAGAACCATCATTTATTGCCGAATCATCTCTCCAGCTCACTCTATTCCAATCTGGTAACTTCCCGGATTGTTGCACTTCGTAAAAGAAAATAGATTTTTGTAATGCTTCTCCGTAATTAAAGCTTTGTGCAGTACTCGGCACGCTAAAAACACAGAATAATAGCCAAAAAGCTACTTTAACTAAATTTTTCATAATTGTAAGTTTTAAATAATTGTTTGTTATGATTTAATTACCTCAAAAACCTGATTTTTAACATTCAGGTTTTTAATGTTTTTTCATCACTAGGATGCGTCAAAAAACCTCACAAAACTGCTCGGCTTTTTAACCTATTTTCACGACTGACTATCTAAAAAACTATATGACTGACTTAGTTTTTTATTATTTATGATTTTGAATATATACTTCCCGTAGAAAGGGAAATTGGTAATTGATATTTAATGTGCGTTTTTAGGTGTCGCACATCAGATGCATAACACTGAGTAGTATGCATGACTTTGCTGGATTTCTCATAATTTACGTTAGGTTTTAAGATTATATTATTTAAGACAAAACTTAATTTAATTCCATTTGGTTTGATGGAAAAAACTCCGCTTGGTTACTTGTCTATTTTTATAGAGATAACAATCATTTATATATAGACACTTTATTTTGAAAAAAAATCAAATATTTAACAATATTACTGACTACTACATAATTCACATACTTGCATTACGGGATTCTCATCGAAAATAGATGTGTTATAAGGTTAGAGAATATGATTTTAAGGTAGGTGATGGTTCTCACCCTTCGAGAGCCTCAGGGTTCGAGTTCAATTTATCATTAAAGTCCGAGATACCATCGGGGGCTGAGGTTCTCGAAGCCCCATTTTTATCACGATACGCCATGGATAATCCCGGTAATGTTTCCAACTCCCCTCTCATTAATGCTTCTTTCTTTGCTCTCGACCAACCTTGTACTTGTTTTTCTCTGTAGAACGCAGTGTCTATTCGATTATAGTGCTCATAATACAGTAGCTTTATCGGTAATCTTTTTTTGGTATGGTTAGCGCCTTCTCCTTTTTGATGTTGTTGTATTCTTCTCTCCAAATATTTTGTACTACCTGTATAATAACTCCCATCACTACATTCTAAAATATACATATATCCATTCATATAAAGTTTTGTTTTTACAATAATAGCGCATACGAGTTTCATTTTTTGGAACTAGAAGAGCATCATCGTACAAATATCTCAATATTGTAAACCAATACCAGGACGAACTAAAAGTTGTAACCTTATTTTAGGATTATTATAACATATGTAAAGTTATTTTAGGACGATAGGGTACTTACGAAGTACCCTCCCCCCACTACAGAAGTACCCACCCCCCCAGTGCAAACACAGGTGTGTCCTGTATAAAACAGAGGCAGCACCTCTGTTAAACACAAGTGCTGCCTCTGTTTGAAGTACCCCCACCTAGCAATCGAAGTACCTCTGGCCAGGGTTACGGGTAGTGATACCCACTACCATAAGTACCCTATATACCCTTAACCTACCCACTACTATAAGTACCCACCCCCACTTATATAAGTGGGGTTTGGCCTATTTTGTAAAGTATTGGGTTGTTTTTTGGCAGGTTTTGTTAAAATGAGTGTCGGTTATTTTTAGACAGACTTTAACATATGGTGTATATCAATTCTACTATTCTTCTCCATATATATATTTACGAACAATAGGCTGACTAATACGCTTTAATGTTTTTCCATTAGTTGGATGTTTTCCTCCCATAGTAAAATACTCTATTTTCCTATCATACTTGCTGTACCAATAAATCCCTTTTCCATTTTCGAATAATTTCATAGTACTATCCAATTCAATTTTTCTAAAATTCTCTAATAAATCTGGATTCAATGCTATATCAGGAGAATTGGTTTTTCCACATTCTATTACTATATAATGATCTTTTGACCAAGTCATGCAACCATTTTGTTTCCAATCTATTCCCCAAAATACAATTGCAGCAATTAAAGGAATAAAACTAATGGTAATTACAATTTTTTTCCATCCAACTCCTTGCGGATCTGTTCTTTCTGGTGGGTCCCAATCGATTTCATTTGTTAGTTCTTCATCACTTCCAATTTCAGTTTTATAATCAACAAAAGGCACTTCTTTTAAATAACTATCATCTATAGGTTGGTTTTTCAGGAACTGGTCTGTTGAATCATAATTTAAATACGCTAATAGTTTATTAATAATAGTCTCGGTAGGTTCTTGTTTTGCACCATTCTTAAAAAAGAAGTCATAATAATTCGAAAGCGTCTTATAGTGTCTTTCATTTTCTCCTTCTTTTTCATTTTTAGTTATTCTTTTTGAAATCTTTTTTGCTAAAGCAGTTTTCGAACCTGCCAATGGGTTATCCTTCTTTGCTTTTATAAATGATAAGGCTACAATTTTCTTGAATTCCTCCATGAATTATTAGTCTGTATAAGTAAAAGTAGGAAATTTCATGGAAATCTTATTGTGGAAAAACACATCTAAAGGTTGATTATCACTCATTTCCACTAAAATTCTATCAGACTTCCCTTCTATTTCCACCCAATACTGGGGTTTTTATTGAAAATTGCGGTATCGAATTGGTAATGATCCTTTTATGTACAAATCAGGATCAATGTACAAAACTGATTCGAAACCGGAAATATAAGACAGGATCTGTGTATTGATCCAGGAAGTACAATTCACTTTTTCTGTTGGCCTATTTCCACTCTACTTCCTAAAAATCGAAGAAGCGCTTCTTCTCATTTAACGTGTTGCCGAATGGCTGTTAATCCTCTGGATTTAAACCCCGGACAGCAACACTATTGTTCAATTTTTAAAAACAAAAAAAGATGAGAAGATCATTTTTAATAATAGCAATAGTAATGTTTAGTTTATCAATATTTTCATGTACTACCTCTGATATCACCGACGAAATCGATATTGAAGAAATCGCTACCGAAGGGGAAGATGGAAATCTTGAAGAAGAGAGCACCGAAGAAAGTGAAGGAAACTAAACTCAATAAAAGGGCTTTGCAACTATGCAAAGCCCTATTTTTTTTATTAATTTGGTTGAATACAAATTCATCTAGCCATTGAGACCAATTTTATACTTATTTATATTTATCATATCTATCATTGGGTGCAATAAATCTAAAAATACTCATCGATCAAATACCCCCACTAACGATTCTATTACAAAATTTTTCCAACTTAGTAAGGATACATGTCTTAAACCACCCAAACGATTAATTTATATTAATAAAGCCTATTTAGAATGTTCAAAAAATGATATAGATTCTTCAATGCTACGCATCCTATCATACAAAGCGTTTTTGCATAAACTAAACAAAGAACCGGATAGTGTAATACTATATTCAAAAAAAATGCTTTCGCTTGCACAACAAGTTAAAGATTCTAATCAAATAGGAAGAGCTTATTTTAAAATAGCTGAATATTACCGGAACAAAAGCATTAACGATAGTGCATATTACTATTTAAATCAATCAAAGAACACTTTTTTTGCTATAAACGATAGTATTGCAGTTGGTAAGAAACTAAATACGATGGGTAGAATCCTCATAGACGATGATAATTATTATTTGGGAGAAACAATTTTAATTGAGGCTTTGAGATACTTAAAACCACTAAAAGATAATGCGTCAATAACTAATGTATATTTCAACCTTTCTATTGGTTCTAAAAAACAGCTCAATTATAGTGATGCTCTTCGACAAATTAACATAGCCATAAATTTAAATAAATCTCAAGAAAAAAATGTAATTCTGCTAAATAGTAAAGCATTAACTTTAAGAGAAAAAAAAGAATACAACAAAGCGATTAGATTATATGATAGTATCCTAAGAAATATGTCTAGAAGTAAAAATAAAAAAGAATATGCACGAGTGATAGATAACTTAGCCTATACTCAATGGCTTTCTAATACTTCTTTAGACGTAGAACACAAATTGATAGAAGCCTTGAATATTCGTAAATCACTTGATAATGCTGTTCCAGGAGTAATTGCGAGCACTTCTCATTTAATGAAATACTATACTAAAAAAAATAAAGAAAAAGCGATTGAATATGCTAATCAATTATACAAATTAACAGTTGAACAAAACAACATAGAAGACAGATTAGATGCATTAAATTATTTAAGAAGATTAGTTTCGAGCGAAAAATCCAAAAATCAATATATGGATTTATACATTACTATTAAGGATAGTATAACCAGAGCTAGAGATCTTACTAAAAATAAGTATGCAGCTATGCAATATGATTTTAGTGAAAAAGAAAAAAGAATACAAAAACAAGATATACTAATTGCCCAAAATAAATTAAAATCTTCTCAAGATGCTAATCAAAAATTAGCTCTGGCAATACTAGCACTAATAATGTCCGGCATAGGAATTTTTATTAATCGATATCGTAAGCATCAGGCCAAAATTGCTCTTATCAAAGAACGCCACACCACCGAAAAAAGAATCTCTAAAAAATTACATGACGAAGTAGGAAATGATATCTTTTATCTCGCTACACAATTACAACAAGATCCCGGTTTTACGACCGACCCCGATAAGCTAAAAATACTTAAAGGGTTTGATAGTGTATACCATAAAGTGAGAGATATTTCGAGAGACCATACCGTAGAAACGGGAGAAGAATATGGTGATGAGGTATTATCCTTGTTAAACTCTTACGGCAGTCAAACCACAAAAGTGGTTACCAATACTCTGGATGCTGATTTCTGGTCTTCTGTATCTGCTTATAAAAAAGGAGAATTGTATTGGGTACTTAAAGAATTATTGACCAATATGAAAAAGCATAGTAAAGCCAGTTTTGTATCTGTACAATTTCTGAAAGAAAAACAACATCTCGTCGTTACCTATGTGGATAATGGTATAGGAATTACCGATAAACACCTTATTTCTAAAAACGGACTTCGTAATGTGGAAAACCGCATGAAAGACATCAAAGGAACTATTACTTTTGAATCTGAACCTAAGCAAGGTTTTAAAGCAAAAATTGTTTTTACCTCTTAATCAATCAAGGTATGTTTACAAAAATTATTATTGCCGAGGATATCGATAATGAAAATCTGGGAATTGTTTCTTCAGTCCATACATTTACCAATGCACAGGTAGATACGGCTCAGTTTTGTGATAAAACAAAACTCAAGATCGAAAGAGAACTACAAGAAGATTCTCCTTATCAGCTTCTGATCAGTGATCTCTCCTTTACGCTGGATTATAAAGAGCATACTATCACATCAGGGAAACAACTTATCGAAGAAGTCAAAAAAATACAGCCTGATATTAAAATCATTGTTTTTTCGGGAGAAGATAAATCGGCTATTATGAAATCTCTTTTCGAAAACTACAAAATCAATGGATATGTCTGTAAAGGGTTATATGGGTTATCTGAGTTAAATAAGGCCATACAAGCGGTATATGATCATAAAACATTTACTTGTCCGGTTTCTAAAAATGCTTTACATCAAAAGAATGTTTTACAATTGGATGCTTACGAAATACAACTGCTAACCTTATTGGTACAAGGATACAAGCAAGAAGAAATTAGTCAATTCCTAATACAAAACAATATTTCGCCGAATAGCAGACGCTCTGTAGAAGACAGAATACGTAAACTACGAGAAGATTTTAATGCGAAAACCAATGTGCAATTAATCTATATGGTAAATCAATTAGGGTTGATTTCATAAACGAATACTATAAAAGCATATATTTTTATCCCTTGTGGTTTTCCACGAGGGATTCTTTTTAGGTCAAAGTAAATTTGAATTTAATAATAATTAATATTTAAACTCTACAGACATGAAAAAAGCAATACAAATTATTTCAGGTGCAATTATAACTATTATATTTCTAGCTTTCTTTTTTGGTGGTGGGCTTGAAAAACAGGCTGAAAAAGAAATCAACAAAATTCAAATTCAAGTTGCGAATGATGCGGTTAAGCAATATGAAATTGCAAAAAGAAATGGTTTTGCAACGGATGCATATGTTCAAGCAGGATTAGTTACTGCAGCATACTTACAAGCGAACGATGAGAAGAATTATAAAAAATGGAAAAAGATAGAAGAACAAGAAGCTAAAAATGCAGGGCTATAATTATTAATCTGGAATAGGGATAAAGTTTGGTGTTGGGGTAACAAGCTTTATTATATGTAGACCTCACAGGTTTTAAAACCTGTGAGGTCTTTTCTTTTCTAATAAGTTTTAGGTTCTGTGGAAAACCACAAGGGATTGGTTTTTAGGGTTGGTAAGTTTGAAGTGTATTAATCATAAAATTTAGAAACTAATGGAATATAAAGTAGTTCATTTTGAAAGAAGTAAAGATGTCTCTTCAGAATTACAAAATATTATTAATGCTCAACATTCTCAAGGTTGGGAATATATTAATCATCAATATAGTGACAAATTAACTCCTGGTAATGATGGATGTTTTGGATTAGGTAAAACACCAGATGTTGTTACCCATGTAGGACTTATAATATTTAAAAAATCATAATGAAACATATATTACTATTTACAATAAAAATGTATTGGTTTTTGATCCCAAAATCAAAAAGAAGAAGATGTGTTTTTCGAAAATCCTGTTCGAATTATGTTTATGAGCAAATAAACAATAATGGTATAAACTCAGGAATTAAAGCTTTTAGGTATCGATTTCGTAATTGTAGAAGTGGTTTTCAACTTTTTAAGAACCCTATTAATAATGAGACACAAATAATACTACCAAATCAAGAAATTATTAAGCAAGAAGAAATATCCAAACATTTTTTATAATAATCTTCAATATAAATACAAATCAAAATGAAAAAAATCATCCCATTAATATTCTTATTTATATATATCACCATCTTTTCACAAGATCAAAAAACGAATTTAAATCAAAGTAATGCTGAAATCTTTTCCAACAAATCAGGATCTCTAATTGAAAAACAGTTTAAAGAAGTAGGGAAAGTCGATAAAACAGAAATTAAGATAGTCAAATTGACGGATATGATTTCTGGGGAATCTATCAGTTCTTTAAGATTAGAGCGTAGATTTATAGATAAATATACTTCTGATACCAAAATAGCTTCTTTAGATACTGATGAAATTAGTGCCTTAATTAAATCAATAGAAATAATACGAGGCCAAGTTTTTAGTTTTCCACCAGAAAATTATACAGAAATATCATTTAGAAGCAGGAGTGGGTTTGAAGCGGGATGTTATTGGAATAAAAATATATGGAAGCCATATATCCAATTCAAAAAGAATGATCGCAAGTCTTTGTTAAGGCTAAACAAACCAGATTTCTTGAATTTATTGGCATTAATTAAACAAGCAAAAAAAGAACTTAACTAACTATGGAACTAAACAACCAACTTAAAGCCCTTGCCGATAAGATCGAGCAATTAAAAGATAAAATAGAAAACGAAGAATCTACCAAACATGCTTTTGTATTACCCTTTATTAATCTACTGGGATATGATAGCTTTAATCCTACAGAAGTGGTTCCCGAGTTTACAGCAGATCTGGGTCTAAAAAAAGGAGAGAAAGTAGATTATGCTATTTTTCAAAATGATCATCCAGTTATGATCATAGAATGTAAAAATTGGAGAGAAGACCTTAATGTGCATAACTCTCAATTAGCACGATATTTTCATGTTACTCATACCCGATTTGCATTATTAACCAATGGGATTGAATATCGATTTTATACTGATCTCGATGAGGCTAATATTATGGATGAAAAACCATTTCTCGAATTTGATATCACGCACCTTAAAGAAAGTACCATTAGTGAGATTGCCAAGTTTCATAAATCTAATTTTGATATCAATAAAATTGTTGATAATGCCAGTTCTTTAAAATATACTAAAGAAATTAGAAAGCTTATTAATGCAGAATTACAAACACCTTCATATGATTTTATACGATTATTTGCTAATCGTGTATATTCTGGTAGGTTGACTGAGCGTGTTATGGAAGAATTTACAGAATTGGTACAAAAAGCTTTTAACCAAACAATTAGTGAACGAGTAAGTGATCGTCTAAACTCTGCGCTTAGTCAGGAAGTAGAAAAGCAACAAGAAGAAGTATTAGAACATGAAGAAGAAGTTAGCAAAATAATCACCACAGAAGAAGAACTAGAAGGATATCGAATTGTAAAAGCTATTCTTCGTCGAAAAATATCAATAAATAGAATTGTACATAGAGATACACAATCTTATTTCGGAATTCTATTGGATGATAATAACAGAAAACCTATTTGCAGACTTCATCTGGATGGTAACAAAAAGTATATCAGTCTTTTTGGTCAAAATAAAGATATTCAAAGAGAGCAGATACATGCCGTAGATGATATCTATAATTTTGAAGAACAATTACTACAAACTATAGATCATTACGAACAGGAAATTATTAAAACTCCAATACCATGAAAAGAATAACAACAGCAATAGTTTTGCTTCTTCTCTTCTCCTACCAATGTCATTCGCAAAGTGTAGAAGCATCGTTATACTTAAGAGAAGAACTGATAAAACAACGAGACGATTTATTACAACAGGTACGTGAAATACAAGCACGGATTGATGCAATAGACTTAAAATTGGGTAACGCCACAACATCAAATACTGAAAAGAAATACCTTACAAAAGCAGTTAATTATAATGCACAGACGAATTATTCTAATTCTTTAGAAAATACCACCACCAGGCAGAGACAATATAGAACAAAAACAAAAAGAACCTATTACCGGGGGCCAAGAGGTGGATGTTACTATATTAATTCTAATGGTAATAAAACATACGTAGCCAGAAGTATGTGTAATTAAATAAACACCAAATATCTAATTTAACCCGATGTGCATTTAGGAAAATTATTACGGAAAAAGCGTCAATTCGAGTGTTTTGTCGTAATGGAATGGAGACAAAATGTATCGTGAATAGCTTTTTAAACTAAAATCCTATTCACGATATACTTCTCCTAAAGTCGAATCACTCCTTTAGACTTGCATAATTATAGTTAAGAAATATCTAAATGCACAACAAGTTTAATTTATTAAAAATAAAGTTAATGAAACTTACTTACTTTAAATATCTATGTATTTTAGTACTATGCCTATCATTTTCTTCTGTAGAAAAACTCCCTCAAGAGTTTTTTGCTAAAGTTATTGGCGTAAAAGATGGGGATACTATAGAAGTCTTATATAATAAAGAACCCATCATCATCAGGCTGGCACATATTGATTGTCCCGAGAAAAAACAACCTTTTGGTCAAAAAGCAAAGCAATTTGTTTCTGATTTCTGCTTTGATAAAGAAGTAAAGATTATTACTAAAGGAAAATTTGATCGGTATAGAAGACTTATTGCTGTAGTACAGTATAAAAACAAAATACTTAATAAACAGCTGGTTGCAAATGGATATGCCCTACATTTTAAAAAATACTCCAAAGACACTACCTACAATATACTAGAAAAAGAGGCTCGTTTCTATAAAAAAGGAATGTGGTCTCAAAAAGAACTTATAGAACCCTGGCTTTTCCGTAAAAGAAAAGTCTCAAAAAAAGCACATCAATAATTATATATGAATATTCAACTAGACCACCATGAAAACAATACTATTCATCACAGCAATGCTTCTCTCCTGCTCTATATACAGCCAGGAAGAAAAAGAAAATGAAGAGAAAAATCAAGAAAACACTCGAGAAAACCCAAAAATAGTATATATCTGTAATAGTATGAGTAGCAAGCGCTATCATTATAAAAAAGATTGTACGGGGTTAAGAAATTGTAAAGACTCTATTGTAAAAATCTCTATCATAACAGCAAAAGATAGATACGCTAGGACAATATGCGGCTATGAAACACACAGAGAAAGTTCTTCTAGCAGGGATAATTGAATTAATGGTACTTCTATAATTGAATCAAATGTAAGATTGGAGGAATTATAACTCTTGACTCTTCATTAAGTTACATACTCGTTACAGAAAACCCCATTCTCAACAACCTTATATACGTAACCTATTTTTAAATTTATATAGTTCTCCTGTATTAAAAGCAGTAACTAGTTCCTTACAATAAAGTATCGGTTAAAAACCAACAAAATACCTACTAATGGGTATTCCCTCCCATAGCTACCCCTGTTACTTTTGAATACACTAAAAACCAACACCTTATGTATATCAAAACGAACACACTTTATTTTTTATGGGGAGTACTCATATGTTTCTTTTCATTTCATGTTTCTGCCCAAGAGGTTTTAGAAATCAAATATGAGGATAACAATAAATCTTTATCCAAAATATCTACTAAGGATTTACATCCAGATGAAACCTATTTTATAAACATAACCGGGATAAATACCGCTTATATGGATATAACCATAAATGCAACACCAAAAGAACTGGTATCTCCTATCCCAGAACCTTTAAAAACTATTTTACCTGGCATAACCGAAAGTATTAGTATTGGTAATGCTTTTCAAATTTTAAGCGGTATTGATACTACTTCAAAAACAAAAGTAAATGCTTATGAAAAAATCTTTGAACAGGTAGAATTACATAAAAAGAAACTCAATGATTTAAGAGTAGAAACCAAAATTCTTTATGATCTAGTACAAGAACACAAATCTAATTCTGAAATAGTTACAAATAAAATCAGAAGTATTTTAAAGTCCTGGAGCAATGAAAATGCTTCATTAAGTCTTCCAGGCGATAAACTACAACTTAAAGAAAATATCTTAGCAAGTATAAATTACATTAAATCAGCTAATATTTTTTTTAATAATTACTTAGCTGGAGCTAAAAAAGCAACAACCTTGTTGGAAAATAATTTTATTCAACATAAAACAAAGATAGAGGCAATTGCAAGTCAATATAATACAGAAGAATTCCTTCGTTATTGGAAATTGATTGTTAAAGCCAATAGCTATACAAATCATAAAAAATCAAATCAATCTTATACTTCTGATAAGGATGTGTTAGAGGCCAAAGTAACTATAGTAAACTGGTTTACTAAAGATACTCTGGTTCAAAAAACTTTAGACTTTTATAACAAAGGAAACAAATTAAAACTTGGGTTTTCTTCAGGGTTTATTTTTAATAATATCATTGAGGATACATACTTTTTAAAGGCACGTGATACGATATCTAATTCTATAATTAGAGAAAATCAAGACAATGCAGATATTACTATTGGGGCTTTGGCACATCTACATTATCAGTTCTCGAGTTTCACCAGTGCCGGGATAAGCTTAGGATTGGGGATATCTCCTCTTGATGGAGAAACACGATATCTTATGGGAGGTAGTATTTTATTAGGAAAGAAAAAACAAGTTGTAATTAGTGCTGGAGCAGCTATGTCAAGAATTAGTGTTCTGTCTGGAGCTGTATCTGAAGACGATCAGGGACTATATATACCCATAGGGCAAGAAATCCCAACTTTCAAAAAAACACAATGGGGATATTTTATTGGCCTTACCTATAATATTTTGAGGACTAAAAAGTAATTAAATACAATAAACCAATGAAAACAATCTATAAAATAAGTCTGGTACTATGTTGTTTATATTATATCAGCTGTAAAAATGAACAAAAAGTAGAACATACGAATGAGACGGTGGAAGTAATAGAATCTTTTGACTATTATACCAATGAAGAATTTGATATAAAAGACTTTGTGACCACAACTCAGGTAGATGCCACAACCTTAGGTGAATTATCTGAAGATACAGATCCTTTTGAAAAATTTATGCAAAGATTTAATTCAGTTGACATCGATGGATTTACTTATTACGTTGTAGAAGGTGATCTATTACTAGATGAAGATCAACTATTAGAATATTTTTATGTGAGAGAACACATTTCTGAGACTCTAAAACAATCCAATCAACTATTATCAAACAAATTAGTAGGTGAAGTAAGAAATGGACAATTAGTTCGAATACAAAACCCTACCAATATAAAGTATACCATTATAAAAAGTTCTTTTGACAATGAAGAAAATTATAACAAGATTGTAACATATATGAAGGAAGCAACTCAATCCTGGAGTAATGTATGTAATCTTAAATTCTTTCACAAAGTAGAAATGGATGGTACATTAAGGCCAACAGATAATCCGGAAGAAGTGGATTTTGTAGTGCGCGAATATCCTGCTGGAGGAGCTTTTATTGCTAAAGCCTTTTTTCCATACTACAGCAAAAGAAGAAAAAAAATTCTATTGGACCCATCGTTTTATAACTCGGGATTTAGTCCAATTGGAGTATTGAGACACGAACTGGGCCATACCATTGGTCTTAGGCATGAACATATTAGATCTGGAGCTCCTGCCGATTGTCCATCTGAGAGTTTAGAAAATACTGTGAACCTCAGTGATTATGATCCACAATCTGTAATGCACTATTTTTGCGGAGGTGTTGGAAGCAGAGAGCTCTTAATTACAGAAAAAGATAGTATCGGAATTCAATTCTTATACGGACCTTCCACATAAAATAGCATAACAAAAAACACTCCCGATAGTTGCGTCCAACTATCGGGAGTGTCTTCCTCTTTACATCATGTGCAGAGGATGTATTGCTTGTTTTTAATATGTTTCAATTACCCTTCGCCACTTCGACAGCACTTCGACAGGCTCAGTGTAAACAAGCTCAGTGTAAACAAGCTCAGTGTGGCAACTTAGGGTTCGGTAAATATAAAGATACTAATGCCTAAACGAAGTAAGATGTAGTTTTACCTCTTTTAAGGTATCCTGAGTGATCATATACTCCTGTCCCATCAAGTTAATTTTGCACTCACCATCTATTTCGCAAATAGCCGAAATATGACTGGGATTGATATAATGTGTAATTCCCTGCTTATCTTTGATTTCCATAAATTCCATAATCGATATTGTTTTTATTTATATTCCTGATTTTTGATAAAAATACAACACACCTGGTTTCAGAATAATGATTCCTGTCATTTTTTGATAATAAAATTGTTTGGTTGTTTATCCCTTCGGCTAAGCTCAGGGTTCGGGATTTGTTGCTTTATTCGTATTGTGGGCTGAGGTGTCATACTGAGCCTGTCGAAGTACACTCGAAGCCGAAGTCCTAGGTTACTCAACAAATATTTCTAAGTCAATCAAAATTCCACTAAATTTGTACATCAACTACAAGTATTACTATTGCAAACTATAGATCATCTTAGCCAATTACATAATCCCTTCTATTTTTGGGGACTACTGCTTATCGCAAATATAGCGATGTTCTTATGCACCATCCTGATTAGCTATTTATGGTCTTCTTTTTATAGCCATCAAAAGTTACCCATCGAAAAGAAAGACATTACCTTATCTATTGTAATTATGATGATTAATGTACTTGTTGCAATTCCCGGATATCTGCTCTTTATCAACTCCAACATTACGTTTACCGATACTAACCTTATACGGGATTTTATACTACTCTTTGTGGTTGTTGATTTTGTAATGTATGTATTTCATTATGCTTCTCACTATGTATGGCCATTTACATTAGCACATGAAAAACATCATGAACACTACAGTTTTAACGAGATTAGCCTCTATGTGATGCATCCTCTTGAAGCTATTCTTTTTGGTTGTATACTAACCCTGCTTCCATTGGTAATCTCTCTTAATTTCTATAGCTTTATTTTCTTTCTATTCTTTAATTGGTTGATCGGAGTTTTATCGCATCTAAATACATCTTCGAACAAACGAGTTTTACTATTTGGTAATAATGTTTTTCATAGAAACCATCACGAATACTCCAAATACAATTTTGGATTTTATACCGTGATCTGGGATAGGATTTTTGGCACCTACTATTATAGTGCAAAGCGTGACTAATTTATCAATTTTTGTATTCCTTCAATAAGAAAAGAAAGCATATGCTTATGCGCTTTTCTCATTTTCAGGATCTATTTCTGTATTTTGAGCAAGTTCTTTTGCCCAAGCAATGGCATCTTCAAGATTATTGAAGCTCTGGAAACTATTTCTCATAAAGAGTTTTTCTATCAAAGAATTAAAAATTCCTCTCGAAGTATAGCTTACTACAGCATACCCTCTTAGATTATAACCATTTCTAAAAAACTTAACCCAATCACTAGGTTTTACAGAATATAAGTTCACGCGGTTGGATATATATACAATATCTTCACCATTATTATCATACAGGTGAGCAAACTCTTCGGTTATGGGTTTGGCATGGTCCTCCCATGTAAATAGCACTCCTTCATTAATCTCTGCAACTACAAAAGTATCAAACAGGTAATAATTACCGCTAGAAAAATTAAATTCGTGTATCGCGTCCTTGTAGAAAGGAGAATCCTTTATATATCCCATATTATGTATACATATTTCCTAAACCCCCATAAAAAGTAATATTAAATAAGCCGTTGTGCTAGTTGTGTATCTGGATATTTTTTAACCAAAACCCTTATTATCTATAATAAAGATGGAAGGCTCGATAGGTGTACAGAACTTATCGAAATACCTGAATTGACAGATTTTTGGTTAATACACAACTGCTATAATATAGTAATTAATCTATAATCTAAAAAGCAACATATCTGTTTCCTCCTTTATTTATAATCATTTTAAGCTTTTTATCTTCTTCTGAAAAATCCAGAAGTAAATGTACAATAGGTGTATAAACACAACTTTATATGGTGCTACCGTAGGTGATCGAGTGTTTAATTTAAAGAATTTATCACGGCTCTGTCTCAAAGTAGTTCATTCCATAATCCGGCAATTGATATGCTTCGATAATAGAGCGATTGTGTCGCTCTTTGCATAAACTCTAGGTGTCAGGTAAATTATGATGTATAGTCAATAGTATAAATGTTTTCTTCAAAATACAGTGCGTTATTTACTTGTTAATTTATCATTATAAATAGGTGAAATTTCCCCGAAGTATGAATTGGTTTCTTTACATATTCTTAAAATACAAACCGAATAGTATCAGGTAGATAATTAGTTATTTAGTAGAAGTATTAACCAATAAATAATATAAAATGAAATTACACTCAAAAATCTTATCAAGTTTATTAGTATTCCTGGTATTATTTACCTCTTGTGAAACGAATACTGAACAACCAGAAATTGTTAAGACTAATCCATATCTGGAATTAGTGGGTACTGTAGAGCATCGTCAGGCAACTAAAGAGGAATTAAGTAAACTTGTTCCTACTCAAGCTAAGGCTAATTGTACACTTCACGGAGATGAAGGATGTAGCGAAGATGCTTCATCTGAGTTCGAACGTTATGTAAAAGAATGTACTACGTATCCTCGTATATGGCCACCAACAGGAGCCGTTTCTACACACTACAAAAGTATGATCTATTATGTTGACGGTGACGGAGATATCAATTTGGATCACTATCAAGACGATCTACAGGCACACGTAAATCAATTAACCAGTTCTACCGGAGCTGCTTTTATTAGTGCCGACATTGTATTTTGGACATGTAATGAAAGAGAAAGCAATTCTTGTGTAATAGCTTACACAGTATACAGATAGAGAATTCATAGTATCGATAGTAAAGAAGCAGGCTTCTAAGTGAAGTCTGCTTTTTTATTTGTCCTATAGTCATGTCTCACTTTTGAACATTACTTTTTCCAGTGTTTTAATACCTGATTGATATCTGATCGTACTTCTTTTCGGATTTCTTTTTTACGTTTCCCTTTACCAAACTGATCGTCATAATTAGTTTCGGCATGTCGTATATGAGCTTCTACTGCAAGATCAATCATTTTATCATCAAACTCCTTAGCATTGGCTGTACGTCCCACTCTACCACTATATTTCTCGCATGCGTGTTTTGCTATATCAAACTCTCTCTTTGCCGGACAATTAGGATATCGTCTTCTAATAGCGATGGCGAAATTAATAATATATTCTTTGTCTTGTTGTTCTCGTACTATAGCTGCTTTTCTATTTTTTTCTGCACGAATATCCTGATCTTTATGACATTCTATTTTTGCTTTCTCTATTGCGATTTCTTCCACCAACTGTCCTTGTCGCTCATAGCGTTTTCGACGCTGATTCCATGCCCATACTACTCCGCACAAGGTAGAATATTTCTTAGATCTACGAGTCATTGCGGCATCTCCTGGCGGCAACAATACATACCCGCCAAACGGAGAACAACTAAAACAGGTGCCTTTGTGTTTCTCGCTTTCTGCTACAAATGATTTCCCGACAAGAATGCGTTTACCGCATTGTATACATCGAAGTTTTTCTTTCTTCGTTAAAAATATATTCTGAGAGGTTGTAGCCAAATATCAATTGTTTTAAAAGAAGGCGAAAATACATTTTTTAGTATTGAATTCGTCTCAAAAACATCACCTTTTCCTTATGTATACTCATTATGATTATTTTTATCTTCTGATATAAAATCCAAAATTAAATCCTACCGCCTCTGTATAAACATAACTTTGAATAACTGTATCATACTCGATCGGAGCGTTTAATGCTCTCATAAGTTTTATCATTCGATAGAGTTTGGTTCTTGAAATCCCTAATCGTTGTGCAAATTTTTCTGGTGATCCGGTGGCTTGTAAACGAATAAGCTGATCCATTCGTTCTATGATTTTGATATGTTTGATCATACAATCCATATACGTTTCTCTTTATGTGTTATACCAAATAACAATCCTTTCCCTTTCTGTAACAGTGAGATTGTTATACTAAACTATGTTGTCGTGATATGATTACTTACTCATGTCCTATATATGCACAGTATTGAGAAAAAATATTGATGAATTGTACTACTGTAGTGTGTTGAATTTTTCATGGTGAGTTGTTTTAACCCGGATTATGCAGTAGAACTTCGTTATGAGACTTGAAAGTACCATAAAATATGACAATTTTCTTAGTTTTTGCATAGCATCGCTATGGTTAAACTGAAAAATGTAGTGCAACGGTATATTTTGAAGCAGTTTCAAAGCGTAATAGATTTTCTACTGCATAATCCGGGTTTAAGTTATACTTAAAAATATCACGTAACTTATGGTAATAAAATCATAAATGAGGGAACTCCCCTTTTTGATGAGGGAACTCATTTTTGGTCTATACGTATTATATCATAAGTAACAAGAAACACCTGCAATGTTAAGTTTTTGATTTGTAGGAAAAAAACAAGTATCTGTACTCAAAAAAATAGTACATTGGTAGAAAACATATATTGTCAACATGGTAGAACACATAGCACTAAAACTGGCTACCGAAGCTGATCTCTCTGCAATGGTGCAGGTGGGAGATGCCTTGTTTGATTACCCCATAAAAACAAATCGGGCCAAAGAATTTTTAAAGGATCCAAGACACCACATGGTACTAGCCTATGATGGCGCACAAATTGTAGGAATGGCCTCGGGGTTTCATTATGTTCACCCCGATAAAGACCCTGTATTCTTTATCGATGAAGTCTCTGTACTGGATGAATATCATAATAGAGGCATCGGACGCAAAGTGACCAGGTATTTATGTGAATATGCAAAACAATTTGACTGTGAAGAAGCCTGGCTGGCAACAGAACATTCTAATATAGCTGCAAGAAAAGCATATGCCGCTGCAGGGGGAATAGAAGACAAAGACCCTATTGTACTTATTAATTTTGAGCTAAAAAAAGATAAATAACATTCCCTATTCACTCTAAGTCTTGTTTTAAGGAAATGTATGATTATCATACCAACTACCTATACTATTTTTACTAACTTTATCCGAATCAAATAGAATCATCAATCAAACCACACAACAATCAAAATCATCATGAAAAAACTCATATTTCTTTTTCCTGTTCTTTCTTTTTTTATTTCTTGTTCTACTACTCCGGAAGCGGTCGTTGCACCAGATCATGTAAAACTGGTAGAAACCAATCTTAGTCATCCCGTATATATCAAGGGAGATTCTACATGGACCATAGAAGAACGTATGAAACATTACGGGGTTCCGGGAGTAAGCATTGCTATTATTAAAGATTATAAGATCGATTGGATAAAAAGCTATGGTATCACAGACAAGGAAACAAAATCTCCTGTCACCGATCAAACGCTTTTTCAGGCCGGATCTATTAGTAAACCCGTAGCAGCATATGGGGCATTAACACTTGTAGAACAAGGTAAAATTGATCTCGACAAAGATGTAAATACTTATTTACAGTCCTGGAAATTACCAGACAGTGAATTTACCAAAGAAAAGAAAGTTGCTCTTAAGCACCTTCTTAATCATTCGGGAGGATTAACCGTACATGGTTTTTTAGGATACAGTCCTGATTTGCCCGTACCCACACTAGTACAGGTGTTAAATGGAGAATCCCCGGCCAATTCTGGGGCTATCTTTGTAGATAAAACTCCAGAAAAGAGTTTTCGCTACTCAGGAGGAGGATATACAGTGATGCAACAAATGATGATCGATGTTGCTCAAAAGTCATTTCCACAGCTTATGAATGATTTGGTGTTGCAACCCTTACAAATGAGTAATAGTACATATGATCAACCTTTACAAAGTGAACAATTAAAAATGGCTGCAACCGGTTACCTACCTGATGGTTCTATGACCAAAGGGAAACGACATACCTATCCAGAAATGGCTGCAGCAGGATTATGGACTACCGCAGAAGACCTGGCTAAATTTGCAGTTAATATACAACAGACATTAAAAGGAGAAAGCAAAGCTGCATTATCCCAGGATATGACTACCAAAATGCTAACTCCATTTGTAGAAGATTTTAGTGGATTAGGCATCTTTATAAACAAAATGGAAGACGAAATTTATTTTGGCCACGGGGGTTGGGACGAAGGGTTTTCTAGTGAAATGATAGCGCATAAAGATAAAGGATACGGAGTAGTCGTATTAACCAACTCTAATCATCCTGATTTTATTTCAGAATTGATTCGATCGGTAGCACTTTCCTATTCGTGGGATGGTTTTGTACCAACATATGAAAAAATGGAAATGACCACTACTCAGCTTGAGGAAATTAGTGGTCGATATCGTTTAGGAAATAACAACCTCATCAATATATACCACACTAACAATCAGCTATTCAAAAAAGATATGGGTGCAGAACCGGTAGCTTTATTTAAGGTATCTGATAGCACGTATATCAGTAGAGAAAATAACCAACCTATTCAGTTTACAACCAATGCAGAAAGTGGGCAACTGAATATGTTACTCATACATCCTATGAAAAAAACAGTTGAATCTACTTTGGTATTGATGAAAGAAGATGAAAAAATTCCTTTTGAGTTTCTTGAAGAAGGTAATTTTGAAGAAGGTCTGAAAGCGTATCAGGAAATAATGAAAACCAATGCAGATGATCCTGCGGTTTCAGAAAATAATCTAAACCGATTAGGATATCGTTTTATGGGTGCCGAAAAATTAAAATTAGCACAAGATATATTTAAAGTTAATATGCTACTCTATCCAGAAAGTTTTAATGTATATGACAGTTATGCTGAAGCCTGTATGAAGATCGGAGAACTGGACCTGGCCATTGAGAACTACAAAAAATCGTATAGCCTCAATGAGAAAAATACGAATGCCTTAAACATGATCGAGGAAATAGAGCAGAAAAAACAAAATCAAGTCGAATAAAGATTTTGATTATCTACCTATTACAACACTATTCTTGAACTAGTGATGGGTGCAATCATAAACATGCTACACTGAGTTGTCACACTGAGCTTGTTTACACTGAGCCCTTCGATAAACTCAGGGCAGGCCTGTCGAAGTGTCGAAGCAGTATCGAAAACTAACCGATTCCTCTGGGCATTGTAACAATACCCAGAGGTAATCGTCCTATACATACACACCAATCCTAAATCATAAATACGTATGAGGTATAGTATAGAAAGGGATACTCAAATGAAAGCTCTGATGTATCACAAATATGGTACGTCTGATGTACTTACCTTTAAAGAAATCCCTGTACCTATTCCCAAAGAAAATGAAGTACTGGTCAAAATTCGTGCAACTGCCATCAACTCATCAGATTGGGAACTCCTGAGGGGAAAACCTTTCTTTGCCCGTATCTGGGGACTTCTAAAACCGAAGTATCACATTCTTGGTTCTGATATTGCCGGACAAGTTGTTAGTATTGGTAAAGGCGTTAGTAAATTTAGGCCTGGTGATGCAGTGTTTGCAGATATATTCGAACAGTGGGGAGGTTTTGCAGAGTATGTATGTGTTCACGAAGATCTATTATTGTTAAAACCAGAGCATATTACATTTGAAGAAGCATCAGCCATACCGCAAGCAGGTGTTGTCGCCCTACAAGGACTTCGTTACAATGGAGAGATTAAACCCGGACAACAAGTTTTGATCAATGGTGCTGGCGGTGGTGCAGGTACATTTGCGATACAAATCGCCAAATCATTGGGCGCCGAAGTAACTGGTGTAGACAGCGCCAGAAAACTAGACTTGATGAGATCAATCGGTGCAGATCACGTTATTGATTATACCAAAGAAGATTTTACTAAAAATAAACAACAATACGACTTGATTTTTGATATTGTGGGACGTCGTTCGATTTTTGACTTTAAGCGTATTTTAAAACCTAAAGGAGCCTACGTTATGGCAGGTGGTTCTATGCGTAGACTTTTACAGGTTCTCTTTTGCGGTCCTCTGATCTCAAAAACTACGAGTAAGAAAATGGGACTCCTGATGCATAAACAGAATAAAGAAGATATCGGTCATATGCTGAAACTACGTGATGCCAGAAAAGTAGTACCGGTTATTGATAGATGTTATCCACTATCCCAGGGCATAGCAGCATTTCAGTATTTTGGAGAAGGACTTGTTCTGGGAAAAACAATTATCACGTCTGAAGCTTAAATTAAAAGAATATATATGAAACGAGAAAAATGGTTTGATAGAAAGTTTGATTTTTCTTTTGAAGAAAATATTTTCCCCTTACTACTCAAAAGATTAGAAGGCGCTCCTTCTGTTCTTGCAAATACGATCGATTCTCTTACAAAAGAACAATTAATCCATAAAAGAAACAGAAAATGGTCGATACAGGAAAACATTGGTCACCTGATCGATTTAGAACCCATCTGGCAAGGAAGACTTAATGATATTACAACCGACAAAATAGAATTGAGGCCTGCCGATCTGCAAAACCAAAAAACAGATTTTGCCCAGCACAATCTAAGAGACAGTAATGATTTACTTAAAGAATTCTTGGCTATTCGTACAATAACTGTAAACCAACTTCATCAACTTACCGAAAAGGAAATCTATAAACATGCATTGCACCCCAGGTTAAAAACACCAATGCGAACTATGGACCTGTTTCTTTTTGTTGCAGAGCACGATGATCATCACATCGCTGCTATAGAGGAATTAAAAAAAGAATTCTAAGATTAAAAATAAGATATGAGTAGCATTAAAGAAAAGCTATGGTTACAGGTTTTTATCATTTATACCCGGTATATGATCGGTGGGGCATTTGTTTTTGCTAGCCTTATCAAAATCAAAGGAAAACGATTTACATCGGTAAGCGGAGCATCGGAGCCTATTGATACTGCCTGGCATTTTTTTGAAACCATGTATCAATCTGGGTTATATTGGAAATTTATTGGCATTGGCCAACTCATCGCAGGAGGTTTGCTCATGACCCAAAGATATGCTAAACTGGGAGCGCTACTTAATCTCCCTATAATCGCCAATGTATTTATAATTACCTTATCCTATTACTTTGCCTACACACCTGTGATTACAGGGTTAATGCTATTCGCAAATATGCTACTGATTATATGGGATTGGAATGCGCTAAAGGTTATAATCAACCTCCCCCCTATATTTGATAAAAAGAAAAGGTTTGAAAAAGATAAAATCTGGGAAATAACTGGGATCGCCTTATTCCTGTTCACTTTTATCTATAGATTACTAGTTGATGGTTATGACCCTTTCTTTTGGGCAGGAGTTTGTTTTCTGGTGGGTATAACAGGATTAATTATAGGCCTAAAAAGAAGACGAATGTATTATCCCAAAGAGAATACCTTGCAATAATACATTTTCTAAAATGAATTGATCAAACCGAGCCTTTCTGAAGGTTTGTTTACTTATTTTGATGGTTATATAGGTTTAGAAAAGCTCGGTCTGATACTAATAACCTGATTAATATTTCAAAGGGCATAAAAACTGTCAATTCGAGTGAATTTTACGATTAAAATGAGTGAAATTTGTATCGAGAATAGGTTTTTAGCATTGAAATGCTTGTTTTCGATACAAAATTCTTAACAGAATTTCACTCAAACTGACGCATTTCAGATTAATCAAACTCAGGTTAATACATAGCAAACCCGAATTATATATTAGAACTTCGTTATGAAGCTTTAATGCACAATCTGGGTTAAAGGTTACTTGAGTCGTTTTTTTATACTACTCATTTTCTTATTTAGTTTTAAAATTTCTTTCATAAGATGAACATTTTCAATTGCTCTGTAAGAATCTGGACCTGGAGGTGGCGGTGGATCTGGTACTCCTCCCGGTGGTAACCCTCCATCAGGTCCATAAAACTGAGGTTTAAATTTAACCAGGATATCAATTAGTAATTGTGGGTCTTTTTCAAGATCAATAATGGGTCCGTGCTTTTTTATTACATCCTTTATAATTTTCTCCTGGTTCTTTACAGAAACAATAAGGTTCTTGTCTCGTATATGAGATATTTTAGAACCTTCGGCTTTTAAGTTTTTGATTTTTTTTGTCATATGCGTTTCAATTTTAGAGTTTTTATCGTATTGCTTTTTGTCTTTCCCAGGTAACCAATGTTGTTTTTTTACCATTAATAATGGGTAAGCCTGCATGCAACATATTATAATTACAATTTCCGTCTGGCAGTAAATTATCCCAGACCAATAATCTTCCTTGTTTTGGTTTGACTTTGATATCTAAATTTTTGAAATGTGTCGCACCTCCTTTTTTAGGTGTATTGAGGTATAATAAATAGGTTTTCTTTCGTTCTCCTGCATAATGCTCTCCCCAGGCTCCACTATCATAGTGATAATCAAACTTACCATGTTTGGCATATTTTGTGGCTTGCCATTGCTCTAGCCTATTCGGTTCTACATCAAATAATGATGTAATATCTTCTTCTATTTTCTTTATCACTCCTATAAGTGTATCTGTAAACAATTCCTGATCTGCACTTTTACTAATCCGGGTGTTGCTAAGATGACTCTTATGTATCTTTGGATCTATTACCGTACTGCGTTTCCAGAAAGAATATTCGAGTTCTTCTAATATTTTGGCACACATCGATGCAGGTACAAAACCATCAATACATATGATTTTATCTTTTTCTAATATCTCAGCTACAGATTGCTTCATTTTCTATACCATTATCATACAACTTAAGATCAATATATTTTTCATACTCAATCACTTTCCTATCAGGGCCAAGTATAGTATTAGAAGTCATGTTTGTTGTATAGATTATTTTCATTTTATGATAAGATATCTCCTCCTGTTTATACCATGAGGTATGATCATCCCAATGTGGTGTTCTTGTTTCTCTATCATATAAATGCCATCCCAAAATAATATGAGGGTGAAACAAATCATATCCATACGTATATGCCCTAAGGCTGGTTAATACCTCGTCTCCAAAAAAGTAGATCTCTGGATCGAAATGAATTTCATTATTAAAGAAACCATCGGCAAACAAAAAGTGTAATGAGATAAATTGTGCAAGAAGTGGTTTCTTAATTTTTTTCCAATGAGGAATAGGATAACTTGTTAACTTCGTAAGGAGTCCTTTGTCTCGCTCTAAAGGATAGATTTTAAGCGGGTATTTCATTCTTCCATCGGGTTCATTTTCGGGATCATAAGAAGGAAGATATGCTGTGATAATTGGTTTTTTTATACCTTCATCTTTTAAGGCTTTAAACATTTTTATAGTTTCCTCGTCCCAGTTTTTCACAAACCTATGATGAGAATCAAGGTATAAGGTATAGGCTTCATTTTTCCATTGTTTCTGAAGTAAATTACGTGCCCAGTTACAACCTTTACTGTCTTTGTAGTGAATATCAAGAATTTCGACATTACCGTAGTCAAAAACTTCTTTTTTAAGTTGTTCTTTATTTCCATGTTGCCATGCAATTACGATTCTTAGTCTCTCGGGATGTTTAGCCATTTTATTAAGGTCAATCACTGTGTTAGACAGCTCTTTATCCCGGTATGCTGGTATTTGTATGTATATCTTTTCGAGCATTATTATGTTCTTTTTAGTTGCAAGTTGTATTGCTATACCTATTTGTACAACTAAATTTTTATCAAGATACAATGGGTTCGCCTCTCAAAAAAGGGGGATTTACCTATTAATAGTCAGTGATTTACCCTTTTTAGGTATGATTTAATGTGATGTAAGCTTTTAGAGGTTAAGGTAGTGATATACTCTTCTTACGATGAGTTAACCTACTTTTTCAGACCTGATCCAGAATCTATAATTGAATCAAAATATCTACTTAATCATACTACTTCTTTAGTATATTGCAAGTGCATCATTTTTTAACTCAAAAAGACGGTTCGTTTAGGCATTTTTCAAATGATTAGGATTAATCAAGAATTATTAGATTTCTTTTCACAACTATCAGAGTCTTCTGTAAGTACTATGGTAAAAGAGAAGAGATTTATTTCAAAAGAAAAGATTATTATTCAGGGAAAATATGTACCCTCTATATTCATTATAAAAAATGGCGTAGTAAAATGTTATGTAAACGAGGATAATGGCAGAGATTTTATTCAGGAGTTTTTTAGTACTGGTGAAATCCTTGGAGAATTAGAAGTCTTTAATGATATTATTAGTTTTTGTAATGCAGAAGCAATAACAGAAGTTACTGGATATGAGATTGATGCTAAAGATTTCTATACCCTATTAGAAAATCACCCAAAACTTAATTTACTACTTTTAAAAGCATTAGCCAATAAAGTAAGAGATACTGCAATTAGAGCCTCTCAACAACAATCATATCCTATTGCTTATAATCTTAAAAAATTAATGAAATTTTCTTCTGATGAAGCTATGGCTTTTTCTAAACAAGATATAGCCGATTATTTAGGAATAACACTACGCAGTCTTAATAGAGCACTACATGAGATATCTTAATATAGTTAGTATATTTGATGAAATTATGAGAATCCCGTATGGTTCTCAAAACCGATATATCATCAAAGGTAAACGCAAGAATTAAATTATTAAATGGATAACTACGCTATTCTTAGCATTATAAGCTTGATGATTGTTTTTATATCATCACTTTTTGCCATCTTCTTACTAACTGTAAAAACCAAAAACAAAACCGGTAATCGACTTATTGCTGCTTTTCTTATTCTTGTAGCCATCGATATCAGCTCTTTTTTCTACCATCGATTTATAGATATGCCTCTAACGCTAGAAATGATACGTATGGATCTTCCATCTTTTTCAAGTCCGGTGCTTTATCTTTTTGTCTTATCGGTTATCTATATAGATTTTAAGCTGAAACCAAAACATCTGTTACATGGCCTTCCATTTGTAATAAGCACTTTGATATTTACACCCAGATTTTATTTGGCAAGCCAAGAAGCCAAACTTTCTTTTATGAATAATTATTTGCTAACTCCAGAATCCATTTCCACTATGATTATTGGTCATATTCAGGTTATAGCATATATCATTGCCATTTTTGTTATCTTAAAAAAATCTAAGAAGATAATGCTGGAAAACTACTCTAATGCAACCACAGCAAAACATAAATGGTTGTTTCAGTTAAACGTTATTTCTAGTTTTATCTTTGTTGTTAGTACTTCAAAAACGATATTTAAGTTTTATAATGATGATTTCCAAACTGTAAATATTGCCAGAATTATTGTTGTGTTTCTGGTCCTATGCTTTATATGCTGGTTAATTTTAAAAGCATTGTATAATCCAGGTTTTTTTAGAGGAATTGATTCTAAATTACTTCCGGTAGAAAATATGATTACAAAGAATGAAACAGTAATCAATCTCCCAGGCGATAAAGTGATTCAGGATCAAATACAGCAATTAAAAACGTATATGATCGACCAAAAACCTTATCTGAATCCCACACTCACTATACAGAATTTGGCAGATGATCTACAACTCCCTGTTAGAGAAGTATCGATTCTGATCAATCATCATCTGGATCAGCACTTTTTTGATTTTGTAAATGAATATCGCATACAACACGCGATGGATATTTTAAAAGATCCTACTAAAAAACAAGTAACTGTTCTCGAAATCTTGTATGAAGTAGGTTTTAATTCTAAATCTTCTTTCAACACTTCTTTTAAAAAATACGCTAACGCCACTCCTACTCAATACAGGAAAAACAACTCATAATCAGAGTCTTGCAAAAAGTCGAACGTTTGCTTGTAAAAAGTCGAACTCATTTTTGGTGGTCAAAAGCGTTCGATTATTTTAATCGGTCGCACAGGTTGTATTCAAAAATGATATTTGCTTCATAATTAATCTTAAATATAAAATTGTGATGCGATCTATCTTTATTTCTTTATTGTTTTTACTTCCTTTCTTATGCTTTTCTCAACTAGAAATCAAAGGAAAAGTTATTAGTAAAACAGAAACCATAGCTTTTGCCAATGTTATTTTATCTACACCAGGATCTGATGGTACAGTAATTACAGGTGCAATTACTGACGAAAACGGAAACTTCACCCTAATGGCAAAAGAAGGAACTTATACACTGGCAATACGTTTTATGGGATATACCGAATGGCAACAAGATATTGTATTAAATAACACTGTGGATTTAGGTACTATTACCCTCGAAAGCAGTACTACCAGTCTTGACGAAGTGGTGATTACCAAAACCAAAAAAGTAATTGAACGTAAACCCGACCGTCTGGTGTTTAATGTAGAAAATAGTATTGCAGCCAGTGGCGGAGATGCTTTAGATGCCCTTAAGATAGCACCAGGGGTTACGGTTCAGAATAATACTTTGAGTATGATTGGTAGAGGTGCATCGCGTGTAATGGTAGACGGAAGGATATTGCAGTTATCTGGAGAAGAACTGATAGACTTTTTAAATGGTATAGCAGCAAGTGATATTAAGAAAATAGAAATCATTACGAACCCACCAGCCAAATATGAAGCTGCCGGAAATGGTGGACTTATTAATATTATTTACAAAAAAGGAGCACGTAACTCTTGGAAAAATACCACTACCCTGGCCTACAATCAGAATACATACAATTTTACTACGCTTCGTAACAACTTTTTCTACAACAAAAACAAACTACGATTTTCTGTAACTGCCAATGGTACTAAAGGAAATATAAGAGAAATCGAAGAAGTAGATGTGTATTACCCTAATGGTCCATGGGTGTTGGATATGGATAATAAAGCAAATAAAGACAATATATCAGGTCGTTTATCAATAGATTATGACATTACCGATAATATTATCGTAGGTGCACAATACCTGGGTAATCAAAATACTCCCGATAATACTGTACAATCAACTACTCAAATTTTTAATGCAACCAACCAACTGGATTCTATATTGGATAATACAGGTTTTTTTGATAGAAAGGTAAAAAGCCACCTGTATAACCTACATATGATTACTACATTAGATACCCTGGACAGAAAGATTTCTTTTGATATTGATTATTTTGATTATGATAATACTCTGAAACAAGACAATGTAGTAAATACGTTATTACCAAACGGTGAATTTGTTGGGATTAACTATGCCGCTATGAATCTATCAGATCAACGTATTGATAATTTTAGTGCAAAAATAGATGTCGAGCACCCTTTTCCTTCTGTTAATTTATCATATGGTGGTAAACTTAGTTTTATCAAAACCATAAATGGATTACAAAACTTTACAACAGAGACAGGTACTCCGGTTTTTGACCCTATATCTTCCAACCAATTTGAATACACAGAAAATATTCAGGCATTATATGTAAATGCTTCTAAGAAGATCAATGACAAATGGGAGTTTCAACTGGGGTTACGAGTAGAAAACACACTTACAGAAGGCTTCTCAGAAACCCTAAACCAAACCAATACAAACGAATACTTAAAGTTTTTTCCGACAGCCTATATATCGTATCAAAAAAATGATAATAACATATTTTCGCTTAATTACGGAAGACGTATTAACCGACCAGGTTTTAGAAATTTAAATCCATTCAGGATATATGTTAATAGCAATAGTTTCTCTGAAGGAAATCCATTTTTACAACCTTCATTTACAGACACTTTCGAATTTAACCATACCTACAACAATACATTAACTACCAATGCTTTCCTTAATATTACCACTGATGGTTTTGGTACTATTTTTACAGCAGATCAGGAGACCGAAGTACAGGCAGTGATACGCGAAAACTATTATAAAAGTTATAATTGGGGAATTGGTGAAACCTTCTCATTTAGCACACTACCCTGGTGGAAAAGCCAGAACCAGGTATATGTTCTTGGATACAAAACTGTCATTGATGACGCGATAAACGCTAATGCCGAGGATGGGTTTCAGCTTCATCTATCTACGAACAATACTTTTACATTAAGTAAAACCACCAAATTGCAGCTTAACTTTGTATATAATTCTCCGCATAAAACAAACTTGTTTGACATTAGTGAAACCTACAATCTTAATTTAGCACTAAAACAAAGCATGTTTAAGGATAAACTACAGCTTTCAGTATTGGTAAATGATATATTAGATACATCGAGTTATAGTAGATTAGCTTCTGTAGTAAATGGTATAGAAACAGTATATGCCCAAAATTATAGCCCTCGATTTGCCAGAATATCACTATCCTACACATTTGGAAATAATAAGATAAAAGGTAAGCAAAGAGGTTTTGGAAATGATGAGGAAAGAAATAGAAGTAACTAATAAGCACATCTTCCTATCGCACCATTTTTCATCAGCTCATTCAAAATCAATAATGTTGTTGGATCTCCATGTTGCGCTAAACGATTGATGACTTCTTCAAGATGTTTACTGTTCTTTACATGAAACTTCATAATTAAACAGTCTTTACCGGTGACTCTGGTGCATTCTACCATTTCAGGATACGCATCCGCATCCAGTGCATCGGTAAACGACTGAAAATTGATTCTATTTACACTCATCATAATGAATGCAGAAAGAGACCATCCTAGTTTAGCAGGGTTTACCTGTGTCGTATATCCTGTGATCACTTCTGTATCTTCTAAACGTTGTACACGCTCTGCCACTGCAGATGGAGAAAGCCCCACTACTCTACCTATGTGTGCAAATGGCAAACGTGCATTTTCCTGTAAGAGCTCTAAAATCTTCCAGTCTAAATCGTCTTTCACCATAATCGTTGGTTTTTGTTTATAATTAAGATATATTCTCCAGAAAAAACAAAGATAAACCAATGATTTGTTTTCTAGGTCTTCTTTGTTTGGTATAATTTTGAATCAAAATCTAATACAATCCTATGTTTGGCATTCTTAATTTTGGAACCTTTATTTTAGCAGGAATACTACTTAACCTCACGCCTGGAGCAGATACTATATATATTTTAGGACGTAGCATTTCGCAAGGAAAAAAATCTGGAGTGATTTCTGCTCTGGGGATTTCTTCGGGAGCTCTTTTACATTGTATTTTTGCAGCACTTGGGTTATCTATTCTATTAGCAAAATCTGCTACTGCATTTAGTATCGTTAAATATGCTGGTGCTGCTTACCTAATGTATTTAGGAATTAAATCATTATTAACAAAATCAACAGCTATTGCTGAAGTAATTAAAGAAAAAGAAACAGCAAAAAACTACAAAAAAGTATATATCTCGGGGGTTTTAACCAACCTACTTAATCCAAAAGTTGCACTCTTTTTTTTGGCGTTCTTACCACAATTTATTAATCCGGATTACGCTAAAAGTGCCATCCCTTTCTTAATTCTGGGGTTAACTTTTGTGACTACAGGTACAATATGGTGCATGATACTGGCTTTCTTTTCTGCTAAGTTCGCTAACAAGATCAGAGAAAATAGTAAAGTGAAGTTTTGGATGGATAAAACTACTGGGGTTCTCTTTATTTTACTAGGAATCAAATTAGCCTTAAGTAAAAAATAATATTTCAAATAAGTGTTAAAACCTTACGTAACAGAATGTAAGCAATTCTTAATAAAGAATTAAAAACAATTAAAAAAAACAAAAAAAAGTAGGGTTTCGTATAAGTTAACCGTTATAATTAAGAGAAAGTAATTGGTTTTTGAGAATAAAGTTGGATATGTTGTTTTCTCATAAAAACATATAGAATAATTGATAGGTGAAATCACAACTATCAACTACCATACAAATCATTAACAATCAATACCTTATACAGGATTCAGTTGTTGATTTAAAAAGGAATATTATGAAAAGAATATCAAAATTAGCAAGTATTGTACTAATTTCATCCTTGCTATGGTTTTGTTCGGGAGATGATGATACTACAAATCCTGGTACAGATGAACCTGTAGAAGCAACAAAAATATTGGTAGAAACCTTAAGCGTTCCTTGGGAGCTAATTTGGGGTCCTGATAATTTCTTGTGGGTAACCGAACGTAATGGAAAAATTAGCAGGATAAATCCCGACAGCGGAGAGCAACAATTGGTATATACGATTCCTAATGTATCTCAAGTTGGAGAAAGTGGGTTATTAGGTATGGTACTTCACCCCAATTTTGATACCAATCCATATGTATACGTTGTATACACCTATAACGGGGGAAGTGGCTTATTGGAACGATTAGTTCAGTTTACATATGCAAATAACACCTTGTCTAACGAAACTGTACTTATCGATCAAATTCCCGCCAACTCTAATCACGATGGCTCTCGGTTATTGATCACACCAGATATGCATCTATTTATGACTACAGGTGATGCTGGTAATACCAACCTTTCTCAGGATATGAATTCTCTGGGAGGTAAAACACTAAGATTAAACTTAGATGGTAGTATCCCTACCGATAATCCTTTTGCGAATAGTTATATCTATAGTTTAGGGCATAGAAATGCACAAGGACTGGTATTGCATCCTAATGGTAAATTGTATAGTTCTGAGCATGGACCCAGTTCTGATGATGAAATAAATATCATACAATCTGGTAAAAATTATGGATGGCCGGCTGTAAAAGGTAAAATAGATACTCCCAACGAACAGACTTTTGCAGCGAGTACAGAGGTTATCGAATCCATTTTTGAATGGACACCCACCATTGCTCCTTCTGATCTGGTCTATTATACGGGTAATCGAATTCCTGAATGGACTAATAAACTACTGATGACAGTGCTAAAAGATCAAAGAATAATTGCGCTTACTCTAAACAGTGACGGAACTGCAATTACCAATGAGGAAATATTCTTTAATGGACAGTTTGGTCGTCTGAGAGATATCGCTATTTCTCCTCAGGGACGTGTTTTTATCGCTACCAACGGAAATTCGTATGGGGATACCAGTAATACACATCGTATTATCGAGATTAATAAAATTGAAAAGTAACTCCTCAAAAAATATAATCCTAAATCCTATTTATTTATGAGTGTTCTGTAATTACACTTCTTATGAAATTTATATACAGGTATTAGTTTTTTCACATAAAATTAAATACATTTTGTATCGTAATAATATGCTATAATTAGTTTTGTTTTTCTTTGAATTGAGAACAGATTTTGCATCTATTTGACTTTTTTCATTTTCTTCATTATGGCTACCCCATAAAAAGTGTAGAACAAACCTAGAAAGGAACTCCCGAAATAAGTATAATCCAACAAATACAATCGTATATACAGACATTCAAATAACTGGTTAAGAATTAATTAACATTGCTTTGTTATTAATTGATTAAATGTTAAATTTTTTATGAATAAACATGAGAAAATTTATAAAACTAAGATATCTTTGAACCAGTAAAAAGTAAAGTTGAAACTTCATAATTAGTATAAGTTGAGTTTGTGTTAAATACCGATTATGTTTCAATTTAGGCCCTCTATAGGAGTAGTTAACCTAGAGGGCCGCTTTCTATTAAACACCTATTTATTAGTTATTTACAACTAAAATAAACAAAAATCTACAAAGACATATTTTTTTGTAGGATTTGTTGTATTCCGACACAAGTTTTTTCTTACAAAAGGTAAAAAACAGGGTTAAATAAAAGCCTGTGATAGGTACTTTATCCATACATCTATATTTGTTAAAAAAATCATAATATTCTTGTACTCAATATTAACCTTAAAGCTATTTAAAGTCTCTATATTTTATAGTCAAATATATTCTTAAACAAGGGTTATTCTATATGTGCATTTTATTGTTCTTCAAGATATTATACAATTTTCACTTGCACATGTTACGGTTTTTCCGTAATTTTATCCTGCCTCATTATAAAATTAATAGCTTATGCGCAAAATTACCCTTGAAGAAGAGTTTAATGCTCGACAGTTAGATATCAAATACAAAGACCTCTGGGATCGAGGTATTCACCTCTTTACTATAAATGACCAGAATCGCGATTTTTATTATTCTATTTACTACGTAGATTTATTGTTTGTTGAAGTGATTTATAATAAAATTACTGGTGATATCATTACTATCAAAAGTTTTACAGATAAAAGAAAACTCATGTTTTATCTTAGAGAAGACTTTTCGTAATTAAAGTTTTTTAGATACTTGCAAATACAGTAATCCGTTTTATACATTAGAAAATCTACTAAGTTTTCAGGCTTTCTAGTCTTATAACGATAAGATCCTAATGTATAAACCAGATTAACGTTGTCGATACCAAATATTAAGGATTAGTCCGGTAATCACTAATAGGGTACCTATAATACTTAGGGCTGGATATATATCGGCAAACCAAAAAGTACCTGCAATCATTGTAAAAATTACTTCGACATATTTTAGGGATACCACTTTATTTGTTGCTTGAGATTGAAATGCTTTGGTCATAAATAATTGCCCGAAATATCCAAAAACCCCTAAACTAAGTAATAGTGGCCACTCTATACCTTTTGGTGTAGTCCAGTTGAAAATAGAAAGAATACCTCCTACGGTAACAGAAATCCACATAAAATAGTTAACGATCACAACAGGGTGGTCTCTATGACCAATTTTATTTATTAGTACATATACTATTCCGCTAAATACAGCTGATCCCAGTACTAATAACAGACCAAAAGAATCAATATTAGGATCAAAACCTTTGATCATTAAAACACCGCTAAACGCCATTAAAAAGAACAACCACTGTATTGGTTTTACTTGTTCTCTAAGAAAAAGTATAGCAAAAATAGTAGCGAAGATTGGTGATAAATACCGTAATGATACTGCAGAACCAATAGGAAGGTAATTAACCGACATAAAGAATAACCCCATCGAGGTTACTCCTGCCAATCCTCTATAGATCAACAATCCTTTTTGGTTACCCAATATTGGGATCTTATGCCATAACAAGTAACTCATCGTAAAAAATAACGAGCCAAATGCTCTAAAGAATACAAGCTGTGCTCCTCCAAAGTGCGCTAAATACTTAACAAATAGGTTCATTGCTGTAAAAGACACAGCACTTAGAAGCATAAAGTATATAGCTTTCTTCATTTTATCTAGTTAGAAGGATCAAAGGTATAATCTAAATGGTTTTGCTAATGTATTACCTTGTGATTTTGGAATTCCTGTTTTCTGTACATAGTAATCCCAGTTAGAAACAACATCAATGATTTGTTGTATCGCTTCCTTATGATTTTTATAGCTAATCTTCTCTCCTACAGCAATCAAATCCTGTAATGTAAAATCATCTCGTTTACCATTAATTGACATCTGATGCATACTGGTCCAAATCCCTGATGGATTGTATGAATAGGTCACATCATATGCAGGCGAAAGTCTCCAAACTCCACGTTTATCCATCAAAAAAGAAATATTTTTGGTATGATCATCCTGGTTACGGGCAATAACATTAAATACCATTCTTTTATACAATTGTACGGCATCACTATGTGGCAACCGTAGTTGTCGCATTACTTCAAATGCATTTTCATAAGAGTGTGCACCTGGAGATTTATAATCAAAATGTGCTATCGAACACAAGGTTTGCATATGTATTTTTTCATTATTACCATGGCGATCAAAGCGTTTGGTCATAAAATGAGCTCTGTCATGTTCTTCAAAAAGCAAAGATTTTTCCATATTGATACCACAATCCAATGCCATTAAGTAATATGCATATTCGATCCTACCATACCCTTGTGGATCACCAAGAGTAGTATCATCTACTCCATCAAACTTAAAAATATAATGTTCAAATCCGTGAGGAGCTATGGCCTGGCCCGACCGTATCTCATTTGTTGTAGAGTTATAAGCAATTATAGCCTTAGCTCGTTGCCCTCCTGCCGAAGTTCCTACTTTAATCAATTCATTAAGGTGTTCTGTTTCAGAAAGATTAAGTTCTAGTTTTTCTCGTGTATTAAGTATCTTTTCTGCCAGTTGTGCTAGTTTATCTACCTCTAATGTAGTAGTTTGAGCTTGCCCTATATGTTTCGCAGGTTGAAACTCTAGTGCTCCCATACCGCGAGTGCCAATATAACATAAGCGATCTAGTGGGGTAAATTTGGATTTTGGAATGTTATTAAGAGCAAGCCATTGGTCAATTAAACGATTCCCAAAATCATCGGGCAATACATCAGATAACATTCCTGGTAATCCACGGTAAGTGTCCTGATTTAGATTAGGAAAGCTATATATTTTTTTTGCAGAAGACTGTATTGGCATATGTATTGGTGAGACATCCTGGTTTTTATTTAGGAATGAAGGAAAAAACTCAAAAGAAGCAAAGTTTTTTTGACTATCCCAACTTAATGCTCCCAATTCTTCTCCCCAAAGGGTAATTTTAATAACATCTACCATAATGGATCTTCTTTTTGATTTTTAGAGCTACGTGATGCACGCTCACGTTCCTTTCCTTTTAGTTTTAATAATTCTATAGGGCTTATGCCCGGATCGGGAAATAAAGAGCTTAATGCGTTTAAATCTCCAAATGCTCGGAGTATCTGTATAAAAGTTAATAGTGTAGTTGTCTTTCCGGATTCAAAATTCTTAATCGTTTGCACATGCACTCCTGCCCTCTTAGAAAGTTCATCCTGAGTAATATTAAGATTAAGACGCCGTTGTTTTACTCTTTGAGTAAGTTCTGCTAGTATTTGTTCGTCTGAAAGGTTATTTACATTCATCACACATAAATTTAATTAATGTATATAAAAATATACATTAAAATTATAAAACGTAAATTATGTATATTTTATTATACTTTATAACGCAATTTCTTATTAAATACAATAAAGTATACTATAATATACACAAAATTATTAAAAATAAAATAAAGCACACTATAATATACCTTAAATATTATGATTAGATTTTAAATATCCTCATCATTTATCGAAACTGAATTTTAGATATTTGTCTTCATAAAAAACAGGTAAATCCCCCTTTTATATCGTTTAAAATAGTATTATTTTTAACCTACTTAGCGATCCCCCTCTAATCATATCGTCTGATTGTCTTAAAATCTAAGACAATGAAACATTCTATCCGATTACAATACATAAGCATAGTACTGGCAATAACCATTTGTTGTACAAGCTGTATGTCTACACGAGTTGTAAGTCTTCATGACAGTGATGCTGTAGTTAAAAACACTAAAACCACCTGGAGCTTTGCTTGGGGGCTGGTTTCTCCTAAAGATATCGATGCCAGATGTGAATCCAAACATTTAAGCTCAGCAACCAACACCACCAATTTTGGATACATTTTATTATCCGCAATCACATTAGGCATTGTTGTACCGCAAACCACAACATGGGAATGCGCCCCACCAGACCCTCCAATAGAAGAGTTATAGAGAAAATACATCATCTCTACTTGATCTATACCAATAAAGACAGAAAATCATATCTGGTTTTGATATTGGCTTACTAACAGTACTACCTAAAAAACAAAGAGCAGTTGCAATAAAATATTAAAAAACATAATCATGGCGTTACCAAAAGGCATTGAAACACTACCCATAAGAAAATGGGAAAACAGGCATCAAAATTTTACACAAAAGCTAACACAAAACGCTTCTTTTAAAGTACGTAATGATGATTCGCTAAGCAAAGGAGCGGATAAATATATTGCTACAACCAAAAACTTACAATGGTTGATAGGGCATGCAATTGATAACAATATTCGATTACGTGCTATGGGTAGCGGCTGGTCATTTTCTAAGGTAGCGGTTTCTGAAGGCGGTATCTTAGATACTAAATCATTACGTCTAAGTTTTTCGGTTAGTAAGTCTAATATAAGCAACGAATACCTCGATAAAGGAGGGCTAGCCGACGATTTATTTTTTGTGCAATGCGGCGTTTCTATATTGCAACTCAACTCAAAATTAGAAAAAGAGAAACGTCCTAATCGCTCTATCAAAGCCTCGGGAGCTAGTAATGGTCAAACAGTAGCAGGCGCATTATCCACAGGTACACATGGCGCTGCTTTTAACGTAGGAGCAATACAGGATTTTGTAACAGGAATACATCTCATCGTTGGTCGCAATCGTCATGTATGGCTAGAGCGAAGCTCCAACCCTGTAGTATCAGATCGGTTTATTGATTGGTTAGGCGCAGATTTAATAAGAGACGACACTATGTTTAATGCCGCTTTGGTTAGTTTCGGAAGTTTTGGGATTATACACGGTATTATGATCGAAACAGAGCCCAAATTTCTACTTGAAGAGCATCGTATAGACAAAATTGCATACAACAGTGAACTTAAAAACACCATGAAAACATTAGATTTTTCAGCAATTAATACTATACTCCCCTTTCCTCAACACTCTCCTGATCGAGAATTATATCATTTTGAAATACTAATAAACCCTTATGATTTTGAACCCGATAACAATAATAAAGGTGTGTTTTTAAAAGTTTCCTATAAACGCAAATACAGGGATAACTACACCCGTAGAACTCCAGATGATAAAGGGTTAACCTATGGTGATGATCTACTGGGGTTAATACAAACAGTTATGGATAGTCTGGGAGGGTTATCGATTTTATTAGTCCCAAAATTAGTTAACATACTATTCCCCCTGGCCTATAAAGAAATCCCTCCTATGGAAGGAACTATAGGAGAAACATTTAGCAATACCAAATTTAGAGGTAAAGTTGCCAGTGCAGCTTTAGGAATAGATATCAAAGACAGTGTACGAGTTGTTGAAGAAATTATGATGATTATTGAAGATGGCGACCCTTTTCCTGGTGGAATATCATTACGATATGTAAAAGGAACTGAGGCATTATTAGGGTTTACGAAATTTCCAGAAACCTGTGTATTAGAATTAGATGGTGTAGATGCAGATATAACTCGAAAGTTCTACGAAAAAGTATGGAATCGATTAGAAGCTATCAATATACCATATACCCTACATTGGGGAAAAATAAACTTCAACCTTAATTTTCAGCGAATCCAGAATATGTATGGTACTGCAACAGTACAGCATTGGCTTGACACTCGTAACGATCTACTAGAACCAGAAGCAATGAATGTGTTTACCAATGGCTTTATTGAAAGATGTGGGTTAAACAAAGTAACTGGAGTAATTGTTTAAACAAAACCTATAAATACTTAATTTACAAATACATATGTGATAAAAGTAGTTATGATTTAAAATAATTCTAATTATTATTGAAGCTCTTTGGCATGATAATCGTTCTAGTATAAATATATTTCATAACTTTATTTTTTTTAATCCCCATTACTCAATGAAAAAGCTGTCCTTCCTACTACTGCTTTTTTTAGCACAAATTGTCTATTCGCAGACTTATACTGTACTTGATTCAGTACAAAATACACCTATACCATATGCCACAATTTCTTTTAGAAACGGAAGTGGAACATTTGCTGATGCAGATGGTAATTTTCGATTCTCAAAAAAATGGTATTCTGATGTAGACTCCTTATACATATCATCTATAGGATATAAAGAATTAGCACTGTCTACTTCTGCCTTACCTCAGAAAATACGTTTAGTACAGGATATTGCAGAACTTAAAGAGGTGTATATTGTTGCAGAAAAGAAAAGAAAGTACAAAACCAAGAAATTGGCCTCAGAAGTGCATAATGATTATTTTAAAAGCTGGCTCCCCACAGTAGAATCTGAAATTGCAGTTTTCTTCCCCAAAGACCCCGAGAAATCTACCAAAATAGCTTCAGTATATCTACCCATTAAAACAGAATCTTCAAATCGAAATGCAAACAAAAAGGAATCATTTTCTACTTTATTCAAAATGCAGTTTTATGGCAATAACAATGGATATCCAGGAAAAAGATTACCTTATGAAGATATTATATTTAAAGTAACCAACAAGGATAAATCTAATTTTGAACTGAACGTTTCAGAATATAAAGTTTTCATACCAAAAGATGGTATTTTTGTTTCCATACAGGTATTAGGCTATACAGATAAGGACGGAAAACTACAACAAACAAAAAAGTATAGTGAGATTGAAACTCGAAAAGGTATCGTTAAAGTATCTACCACTTTTAGACCCTTACTTCCGTTTACAGACAAAATAAGTAGTTACAAAACTTTTACCAGAAGAGTATTTTTTAAAAATAGAACCTGGCAGCGTTTTGACAGAGGGTATAGCAAAAACAATAATCTGATTAAAAATAACAACACCAATTATGGTATGGGGTTAAAACTACATTTATACGAAGAGGATTAGAGTAACATTAATCTAAAAAAGATTTTCTTTTCGTATTAAACTGTACTGCTGCTTCGTGTATTTCTTTATGTTTAGCAGTTTGGTTTTCTGCATGATCTACCGCATCAGAAATTGTCAAATAATAATAAGTCGCACCTAATCTATCTGTAAAACCTGATCGTTTTAAAAAGTCTCGAACAGGACCTATTGTACCCACCATTAACAACTGAACTCCGATACCATCAAGATATTGCTGTATATCGTCTAATACATGCAAGCCAGTACTATCGATATCATGCATATTTGTATTGTCGAGGATTAGAAATTCGGGTAACCGTTCTCGATCAGAAACATAAGCCAGAATAGCATCCTTAAAATAACTTGAATTACCAAAATACAATTGATTATCAAACCTGATAATTAAATACACCTCTGATTGTATTGCATCTGGAAACCTATTAATATTTCTATAATATTTGGTACCTGGTATATTTACTAATTCGGCAATATGAGGACGAGCACTGTAATACTGTAGAAATACAAACGACAATATCACCCCGATAAAGATTCCATTTTCTACTCCAAAAATCAATGTTCCTAAAAAAGTAATGATCATTACAATAAAATCTCGTCTTCTAAGTCGAAACAAGTATTTTGCTTCACTAAAATTAATCAGGCCAAATACAGAAACCAATATAATTGCCGCCAGAACTGCTTTAGGGATATAATAAAAAAATGAAGTGAGAAAAAGCAAAGAAAACATCACCATTAATGCAGCTATAATAGACGACACAGTGGTCTTCCCTCCTGCCTCATCATTGATTGCTGTTCTACTATAACTTCCCGAAGAAGGTACTGCCTGAAAAAAAGCGCCAATAACCTTAGCTATTCCTAATGCAAATAATTCTTGATTAGGGCGTATGATATGGTCTCTCTTTTTCATTTCTATAGATTTGGCAATCCCAATACTCCCTACATACCCAATAAAAGTGACCGTTAATACCGATGGGATAAGTGCAACCATCGTATCATAATCCATATTCGGAATACTAAAAGAAGGGAGACCGCTAGGTACATCCTTAATAATCGCCAATCCTTTCGCATTTAAATCAAAAATATAGGCTATAGAAGTTGTAATCACCAATACAGTAAGTGCTCCTGGGAAAGAGCGTTTCCATTTTTTAAACACATTAATAGTTACAATAGAGCATAAACAAATCCCAAGTGTAATCCAATTTACTTCAGCAAAGTGACTAATTGCATACCAAATTGTCTGGTGCGTGTATTTAAAATCCGGAATAGCAATCCCCAGCCCCTGATCTAATTGAGAAACAATAATAATTATCGCTGCTGCAGAGATAAATCCAGAAATTACAGGCTGAGAGATAAGATTTACCAAAAACCCCATACGCAACACACTCATAATAACCTGCAATATTCCTATCAAAAACCCCACAAACAGAACCAATTCTACAAACCTCTCTGTAAATGGGTCTGCAAGTTGACTCACTCCACTCATTACTAATATTGCAGTAACCGCTACCGGCCCTATACTTAGTTGTCTGGATGTTCCAAAAAAGGCATAAAGCAACAAAGGAATCAGACAAGCATACAACCCATAAATTGGGGGTACCCCCATAAGTAATGCATAAGCGATCGCTTGCGGTATAAGAATAACTCCTACTGTAATACCAGCAATACAATCTGCTTTAAAGAAAGAGCTACTATACTTTTTATCTTTAAAAATCTGAAGAAACGGGACTATTTTATATAACTTTTTAACGCTACCGAAGGTTTTTGATTTATTAGGTAAATCTACAACAGTTTCAGAAGTTATACCAAAAGAATTTATAATTCATCTGTTTAAAGTTGAATTCGTTTTATTTTGATAGAAATAACTAATTTTAATCAGGCTCATTATAGAGATTTACCTATTTTTGAAAACAACATCGTATACTTTTTTTCTCTTAGTACTTTTCAAAAAACTCTATGAACGAAACACTACTTCTTTTCATTTTAGCAATTATTGGATTTATAGCAGGAGTAATTAATACTATAGCTGGTGGCGGTTCTTTACTCACCTTACCTATGTTAATTTTTATGGGACTCCCTCCTGCCGTTGCTAACGGCACAAATCGTATAGGAATTTTCATTCAATCTATCTCCTCTATTGCCGGTTTTAGAAGTAAAGGAGTTAAACCAGGTTCTTTTGGGGTCTATCTGGGAATATCGGCTCTTGTTGGATCATTAATCGGAGCACAGATTGCAATCGACATTAAAGGAGAAACATTTAATAAAATCCTTGCAATTGTAATGGTTATCGTAGTCCTTTTTATGGTTTTTAAGCCCAAAGTAAATCTTCAGGATGTGATAGAAAGAACACAAGGTAAACATTTTTGGATTTCGATTCTTGCCTTTTTCTTTATCGGGGTCTATGGTGGATTTATCCAGGCAGGTGTAGGAATATTTATCTTGTTAGCATTAACCTCTATAAATTACCTAAACCTGGTTACATCTAATGCCGTTAAAGTATTGGTCGTTTTTATTTATACCATTGGGGCACTAGCCATTTTTGTATATAATAATCAGATCGACTACCTCTATGGTTTTGTTCTTGCAACAGGAAATGCTACAGGAGGGTGGATTGCAAGCAGATGGTCTGTAAAAAAGGGAGATGGTTTGGTTAAAGTGTTTTTAATCATTATGGTTATTGCTATGGCTATTAAATTATGGATAGACAGTTAATCGCATAAAAAATAAGCAATTTTTGTTACACCACCTCTTCTCTTGTTTTATACTCTTTTACAATATATTACACCAAAAACAAGATATAACAATTGCTCTATCTGCTCGCGATAATACAGCTTATCCCACATATCTCGCTCAATATTCTTATCTTTTAGAACTAATAAACACAAAAATCACCATCTCATGAAACTTTCCCCCGTATTCATTACCCTGGTATGTCTTATTTTTTTTAACTGTAAGTCACAAAAAAATGAAGACACCGAAGAAAACAACGAAACTATTACCGAAGCCCCACAAGAACTACCTGAAAAACCGATTAGTGATATCACTATCGACCCAATAATTCATGCTACAGCTATTATAGAATGGAAAGAAAAAACTATTTATATAGATCCTGCAGGAGGAGCCAAAGCTTTTAAAGATAAAAAACTTGCAGATCTTGTACTTATCACAGATATACATGGTGACCATATGGATATTGAAACCTTGGATAGCCTGGATTTATCAAAAGCCGAAATTATAGCACCTCAGGCAGTGGCCGAAAAACTTCCTGCACAATACACAGATCACTTGATTATTCTTAATAATGGAGAAACAAAAGAAGTACAAGGTATATCCATTGAAGCCATCCCGATGTACAACCTAAGAGAAGAAGCCTTAAAATTTCATGATAAAGGAAGAGGCAATGGTTATATAATCACTTTAGGAAAGAAACGACTTTATTTTTCGGGAGATACAGAAGATATTCCGGAAATGAGAGCATTACAATACATAGATATGGCATTTGTAACCATGAATCTACCCTATACTATGACCGTAGAAAGTGCAGCGAGTGCTGTTCTTGAGTTTAAACCTAAGCAAGTATACCCATATCATTATCGTGGAACCGAAGGGCTAAGTGATGTTGCAAAGTTTAAAGAACTGGTATCAAAAAATCCGGATATAGAAGTAATTCAATTAGATTGGTATCCCAACAACACCAAATAGTAAGTTAACAGTACCGTTCTATTCTAATAAATAATCTAACATAAAAAAGGTCTGCGACAAATGCAGACCTTTTTTATATGTTCTATGTAGATTATATAATAATTATATCTTTTTTACTCTAACAGCATTCATTCCTTTCTGACCTCGCTCAAGTTCAAAAGTCACTTTATCATTTTCTTTTACCTCTTGCATCAAACCATTCACATGCACAAAATATCGCTCCTGCGTTTCAGTATCATTAATAAAACCATATCCCTTAGAATCATTAAAAAACGCAACTTTTCCTTTTCTTACCGGATCAAATTCCTCTTTTTCTCTTTTAGGAACCCCAATCTCAATATTCTCAGCTTTGATTTTTTTCTTTTTGGTCGGATCTGGTGGGGTATCAGTAGTATACCCATTCTCATCAACATAAGCAATCATACTATCCAAGCCATTACCCTTATTAGAATTAGCTCTACGCTCCTGCTTCTTTTTCTGCTTTTCTTCTCTCTTTTTTAATTTCTTTTTCTCTTTTTCAATTTTACTAAAAGTCTGCTGTGATTTTGCCATTCGCTATTTATACTTTGTTTTTTGTTAAACCGATTTTTAACCTAAAAAATGGAGGTTGTCATTGAAATACTAAACGAATGATTGGAAAATAGCAATTTCTAAGATTGATTTACCTAATAATTTACCCAGTTGTTGCAATAACGCATACATCTAATATATAAATATTGATATACTGAATTTTTTACAAAGATAAGTTTTCATTTTTAATTTTAGAAAAGTATTTACCTGATTCATGGTTCTGTATGAAATTTTGGCTCTGATAAAACTAAATTCGTAAATTCGAAAACTCATTTTTTCACCTCTAAAACACCAATTTCTATATTTTTTGAATGAAAAACAATACCGATAAACAAAATCATCAACATTTCGCTATTTACAAACCATATGGTTATCTAAGCCAGTTTATTAATAACGGTCAAAAACAAAATTCAAAAAAACTATTAGGAGAGTTGTATAATTTTCCTGAAGGAACTATGGCTATTGGGCGGCTGGATGAAAAATCAGAAGGGCTATTATTACTCACTACAGATGGAAAAACCAGTAACCATATCTGTAGCGGTCATGTAGAAAAAGAATACTATGCTCAAGTAAACGGTGAAATTACCATAGATGCAATTGAATTATTAAGAAAAGGAGTCGAAATTGGTTTTGAAGGAAAAAAATATATCACTACACCTTGTAAAGTTTCCAAAATAGATACTATCCCCACATTTCCCGAAAGGCCAAAAAAAATACGTGATGACAGGCATGGCCCTACCAGCTGGGTATCTATCACATTACAAGAAGGCAAATTTCGCCAAGTACGAAAAATGACATCAGCCGTCGGTTTTCCTACATTACGATTAGTACGAGTAAGAGTTGGTAATATTTATTTAAATGAAATGAAAGCCGGAGAAGTGAAAGAACTATACACTTTATAATCAAATCATACTCTATAAACCCACACAATCGCTACTGTTTTTAATTATTTGGATTAAATATTCTGTTTTCTTCCTATAACACAACTTTACTTCTCCTGTGTCATTAGTAAAAATGAAATATGTATAAGAATGATATTCTAAAAAACATGTTTTAACCACAGCTGACTAGAATTAAAATCTACCAAAAACATATAACAAAGACTAATATTCTAAATCAATATATATATTTAGAATATTTACCCATACTATGTAATTTTGAACAAATTATTAAGCCTATTATGAAATTACATACTACAGAACAACAGCAGCTTGAAGAATTATATCATAGCATCAAAAGTACAACACAAAATTTTTTAGGATACCCGGTTTCAAAAGATTTTGATTATTCAGAATTAATGCCATTTCTCCAATTCCCTTTAAACAACTTAGGAGATCCGTTTAGTGAATCTACGTATCGTGTAGATTCTAGAGCCATGGAGCGTGAAGTTGTAAATTTCTTTGCCGGATTATTTAGAGCCCATGAAAATGATATTTGGGGATATGTAACCAATGGTGGTTCTGAGGGAAACTTATATAGCCTATATGTAGCGCGAGAATTACATCCAAAAGGGATGGTCTATTTTTCTGAAGCTACACATTACAGTATTCAGAAAAATGTAACCTTGCTTAATATTAATTATGTGATTGTAAAGTCGCTTCCTAATGGTGAGATGGATTATGATGATTTAAAAGAAGCAATTGGTTACAATAGACATAGACCAGCAATAGTAGTTGCTAATATTGGAACAACAATGACAGAGGCCAAAGACAATACCAAAAAAATTAAAGGAATTCTGGAAGACATGGCTATAGAGAAGCATTACATACATGCAGATGCTGCCTTAGCCGGGGGATTTGCACCGTTTGTTACCCCAAGACCACAATTTGATTTTGAAGATGGTATCGATAGCATCTCAATCAGTGGGCATAAGTTTATAGGGTCTCCCATGCCGTCGGGGGTAGTTATTGTAAAAAAGGATAACAGAGACAGAATTGCAAGAAGAATAGCGTACATCGGTAGTTCTGATGCTACTATAACCGGATCAAGAAATGGACACACCCCATTATTTTTGTGGTATGCAATAAAAAAATTAGGAGTCGAAGGGTTTAAAAAACGAACAGAGCATAGTTTAGGTGTAGCTTCTTATACAGAAAACAAACTCAAAGATCTTGGAATTGAAGCCTGGAGAAACCCTAATGCTATAACTATCGTTTTCCCTGCTCCCAGCACAGAAATTATAGATAAATGGCAATTAGCAACAGAAAACGGACAATCCCATATCATTTGTATGCCAAATGTATCTTACGAACAAATTGATAGTTTTATAGCAGATATTGAAGTAGAAATGTGTACTGTCTAATATAAAATTAAAACCATATGATTATAACATAACATAATGGGGCATAACAAATTGTAATGATTCTTTCATAAGAAAACATTCAATTTTATGGTATTTTCGTCAGTGAATTTGTGTAAAAAGTATATTGTTGTTTCTTATATAAAATACCCCATTCACTATTTAATATAATTCAACAATACTTTCTTATAATGTAATTAACTTATCATTGCAAAGTACCACCGCCATATGCGGTGGTATTCTGTTTTTATATTATTTTTGCGCCAGTTAAAAAACATGGTTGTCTTTTTTTGGTTAGAATAGCAAACATGTAATAGAAAAATAGAACGTAATACATTATGAATAGATTACAACACATAGAAAATGAACTTTTTGATTTAAGGGTACAATTACAAAATCATAAGCTTTATAAAAATTTAAGCCATATTGATGACATAAAAATATTTATGGAAAACCATGTTTTTGCAGTTTGGGATTTTATGTCTTTATTAAAAGCAATACAAGTTAAACTAACCAATGTAACTACCCCATGGATTCCTAGAAAAAACCCTATATTATCCAGATTTATCAATGAAATTGTACATGCAGAAGAAAGTGATATTAATGAGTTAGGAGAACCTAAAAGTCATTTTGAAATGTATTTAGATGCTATGAAACAGATAAAGGCCGATACATCTAAAATTGATTTGTTAGTCGATTTAATTGCATCAGGAAATGATGTCGATCATGCATTAAATCAATTAAATATCGATCAGCATGTACTGGATTTCGTTAAATTTTCTTTCGAAATTATAGAAACTGGCGAATCTCACCGTATTGCATCTGCATTCACTTTCGGAAGAGAAGATGTTATTCCCGATATGTTTATTGAAATATTGAAAAAATCTGACTCAGAAAATAAACGATACAATAAACTAACGTATTACCTCGAAAGACATATTGAACTTGATGGAGATGAACATGGGCCGCTTTCATTAGAAATGATTTCTGAATTATGCGGAAACGATTCAAAAAAGTGGGAAGAAACTTTGCAGATTGCCAGGAAAGCTTTAGCACATAGAATTAAGTTATGGGATTGTATTTCTGATACAATAGAAAAGAAAAAGTTAACGTATAGTATCTAAAACACCTAAAAGCAAACACATCATAAAGAGTAATTTTTATGAAATCGAAAGTATATTATTCATTCAATAGTCGTTGAAACTCTTCGAGATAAAGGCCAATATGATACCCATCCATTAGTCCGTGATGTACATTAATAGCAATAGGCAAACTTAATTTACCATTTTCTTTGGTATATCTGCCAAAAGAGATTTTTGGTACACTATCCTTAAACTGAAAATGTCTGGCATGTGTAAGCCCTGTATAATTATACCAGGGAATAGATGAATAATGAATGGTATCTATACGCTTGGCATTATCCGTATGTCGTAATCCTGTACTTTTTTTAACAGCTTCAATTTCTTGTTGTGCTTTACTGCAAAACATCTCAAAATCATTGTCATACTCCATAAATGAAAATCCGAATGTATGATCCTCTCTCCCTATAGTTGGGGATGCATGAATTTTATCATACACAAACACTTGATTATCCTCTATACGATATCTAAAGGCCTCAATAGCATTAGCTGCATGAAGAGATTTGTAGAGGTAAAATAAAAAATATGGATACCCAAGGTCTTCTATCTTTTGGTACCCCATTGTAAAATCTACAGTTGTGGTTATCCCAAAAAACGGTTCATCAAAACTACCAAAAAAATCAAAATGCTCTTTTCTGTTCCAGGTAGTAAGATCTAGTTTTGTTTTCATTTTTATAATATTTGCAATAACTCGCTAGCCTTTGCAAAGCTCCTAAAATTAGGATGATCTATTTTATCATCAACCATTTCATGAGCCCAGGTAGTATGAAATGGAATATGAAATGCATGTGCCCCAATATTTAAAACGGGTAGGATATCAGATTTTAGAGAATTCCCCACCATTAAAAACTCATTTTCAGTAATATCCAGGTGTTTTACCAGTTTTTTATATTGCTTTTCTGTTTTATCAGAAACAATTTCAATATGATGAAAATAATTCTCTAATCCAGATTTAATAAGTTTACGCTCCTGATCCAGCAAATCTCCTTTGGTAGCCATTACAAGTCGGTATTTCTCTGATAACCGACGTAATGTTTCATCAATCCCATCGATCAACTCTATAGGTTCCCGAAGCATTTCCTTTCCTTTTTCAATTAGCCTCTGTACCAGGTCTATCGTCATATCTCCATTAGAAATTTTGATAGCTGCTTCTATTAACGAAAGCGTAAATGGCTTAATCCCATAGCCATATAATGGCAGGTTTTGCATTTCGACATCAAAAAGTAATTTGTTTGCTTCTTCTTTAGGTAAATACTCTTCTAATAACGTACAAAACTCTTCTTCTGCTTTTCTGAAAAAAGTTTCATTTACCCAGAGCGTATCGTCTGCATCAAAAGCAATTACTTTAATTTTTTTTAAAGGCATTTTATCTCACCAATTTTTTATACTTAATACGTTTTGGCATTAAATCACCACCTAAACGTTTCTTTTTATTCTCTTCATAATCAGAGAAACTTCCTTCAAAGAAATATACTTGCGAATCTCCTTCAAAAGCTAAAATATGAGTACAAATCCTATCGAGGAACCAACGGTCGTGAGAAATTACCACGGCGCATCCGGCAAAGTTTTCTAGCCCTTCCTCTAACGCTCTTAATGTATTAACATCTAGATCATTAGTAGGCTCATCTAAAAGTAATACATTACCTTCTTCTTTTAAGGTCATTGCCAAGTGTAATCGGTTACGCTCACCTCCAGAAAGCGTAGATACCTTTTTATTTTGCTCGCTTCCGCTAAAATTAAAACGACTCAGATACGCTCTTGAATTTACTTGCCTTCCTCCCATCATAACCAACTCCTGTTCTTCACTAAAGTTCTGCCAGATAGTTTTATCCGGATCGATATTACTATGACTTTGATCTACATAAGCAATCTTAGCAGTATCTCCGACTGTAAAGCTACCCTTATCGGGTTGCTCTTCTCCCATTATCATTTTAAATATAGTAGTTTTACCAGCTCCGTTTGGACCAATAATTCCAACAATACCTGCCTGAGGAAGATTAAAATTTAAATCTTCATATAACAACTTATCATCAAAAGCTTTACTTACTCCTGTAGCCTCGATAACATTAGTTCCTAATCTAGGACCATTCGGGATGTAAATTTCAAGCTTTTCATCTACTTGTTTTTGATCCTGACTTAACAATTTATCATAGTTACTCAAACGTGCTTTTTGCTTCGCCTGACGACCTTTTGGGGCCATACGAACCCATTCTAACTCTCGTTCTAATGTTTTTTGACGTTTAGAAGCCTGTTTTTGTTCTTGTGCAAGTCGTTTTGATTTCTGATCCAACCATGAAGAGTAATTTCCTTTCCACGGGATACCTTCTCCTCTATCAAGTTCTAATATCCACCCAGCTGCATTATCCAAAAAGTATCTATCGTGAGTTACAGCAATCACAGTACCTTTATATTGTTGTAGGTGATGCTCTAACCAATGAACAGATTCTGCATCTAAATGGTTAGTAGGCTCATCTAATAATAAGACATCTGGTTCTTGTAGTAAAAGACGACAGAGTGCCACTCTTCTACGTTCACCACCAGATAGTACTCCGATTTTCTTATCAGATTCTGGAGTACGAAGTGCATCCATAGCTATTTCTAATTTGGTATCCAACTCCCATGCATTACTGGCATCGATCTGATCCTGTAGGTTCGCTTGTTTATCCATAAGTTCCTGCATTTTATCAGGATTCTCATAGACCTCTGGTAAACCAAACATATCATTGGTCTTATTATACTCGTCTAAAACGGCAACCGTTTCTGCTACACCTTCCTTTACAACTTCTAATACTGTTTTTTCAGGATCTAGCTTTGGTTCTTGTTCTAACAGACCAACTGTATATCCCGGGGCAAATACAACATCTCCCTGGTAATTTTTATCTATTCCTGCTATAATCTTAAGCAAAGTAGATTTTCCCGAACCATTAAGCCCAAGGATACCTATTTTAGCTCCATAAAAAAAACTGAGATATATGTTTTTGAGAACCGGAGTATTTGCACTTTTGTACGTTTTACTCACTCCGGACATCGAAAAGATTACTTTTTTATCGTCTGACATAAGCCCTTAATTGTTATTTTTAGATTGTATAGTTTATAAGAGTTAAACTCTCCCTTTTAATGCATTAAAAACCCAGGCAATTGCAAAAAAGCCAACTCCAACAGCCGCAAAACCATATCCAGATACATCTCTATATCTAAAAGCTCCTAATGCAATAAGTGCTAAACCAACTATTATCATTATAAAAGTTGCCCAAGCCAACACTGTATTTTTATTCATTCCCATAAATTATTTTTTTTAGTTTAGTACGGTTACTCATGTTTTTATACATAAGCAAGTGCAAATATCGGTATTTTATCGTCAAAACACAGGTTTTTATAGAGTTGTTAAGACAAAAAAATAGTTTACCTATTGTCCTACAGTAAATTAAGAATTCACTTTTATTTAAAAACAGTTCTTCAGGGGTCTAGATCAACGTTAAAACATAGTGCCGAATATTATTAATGGCATATGCACTTCTTTTTCTGATTCGAAATATTAGTATACTCATGTTAATACTTCGTAGCTGGAAAGAAAAGTTATGATCAAATTATTTTGCTAATATTGAATTTAAATACCAAATAGAAGGGGTTTTTAATTACAGCCTTAACACTTTCTACAATTAAACTACTAAAAAACAATATTTTAAGAACAAAATAATAGCGTGGTTTAAATTGGTCTCCTATCATTCATAAAATCTACGTTTTTTGTATTTTCGTGCAAACAATACACACAATATACACAATACACAAAATGGATATAAACTTCAACAAAAACGAAGATCACAATAAACTCTTAGTATCAGAATTACGACAACGCCTTGCCAAAGTAAAATTAGGAGGAGGCGAAAAACGTATTGAAAAACTTCATGCCAAAGGCAAAATGACAGCAAGAGAAAGAATCGATTATTTATTAGATACAGATTCTAAATCTATAGAAATTGGTGCTTTTGCAGGAGAGGATATGTATCATGATCACGGAGGATGTCCTAGTGGCGGTGTTGTTGTTAAGATTGGATATGTAAGTGGAAAACAATGTATTGTTGTAGCTAATGATGCGACAGTAAAGGCTGGTGCCTGGTTTCCTATTACAGGAAAGAAAAACTTAAGGGCTCAGGAATTATCTATTGAAAACAAATTACCTATTATTTATCTTGTGGATAGTGCGGGAGTATATCTACCCATGCAAGATGAAATCTTTCCCGACAAAGAGCATTTTGGGAGGATATTTCGTAATAATGCAGTAATGAGCAGTATGGGGATCGTTCAAATTTCTGCAGTTATGGGGAGTTGTGTTGCCGGAGGCGCTTATCTGCCAATCATGAGCGATGAAGCTCTAATTGTGGATAAAACAGGTAGTATATTTCTTGCGGGAAGTTATTTGGTAAAAGCTGCTATTGGAGAAAGTATTGATAATGAAACTCTGGGTGGTGCTACCACTCATTGTGAAATTTCTGGAGTAACCGATTATAAAGCTAAAGATGATGCTGATGCTCTGGATACCATTAAAAATTTAATGTCAAAAATTGGAGATTTCGAAAAAGCCGGTTTTAATCGTAGTAAACCTGTTTCTCCAAAAGAAAATCAAGATGAAATCTATGGCATTTTACCAAAAGCCAGGAATGAACAGTATGATATGATGGAAATCATCAATCGACTGGTGGATGATTCTGATTTTGAAGAATACAAAGCCGGATACGGACAAACGATTTTAACTGGGTATGCGCGTATCGACGGCTGGGCTGTAGGCATTGTAGCTAATCAACGTAAAATAGTAAAGACTAAGAAAGGAGAAATGCAGTTTGGAGGTGTCATCTATTCTGACTCGGCAGATAAAGCAACCCGATTTATTGCCAATTGTAATCAAAAGAAAATTCCGTTGGTGTTTCTGCAGGACGTAACCGGATTTATGGTTGGTAGTAAAAGTGAGCACGGAGGTATTATTAAAGATGGCGCAAAAATGGTAAATGCCGTGAGTAATAGCGTAGTACCAAAATTTACCATAGTAGTTGGTAATTCTTATGGTGCAGGTAATTATGCGATGTGTGGCAAAGCATACGATCCTAGATTAATTGCTGCTTGGCCAAGTGCAGAATTAGCGGTAATGGGCGGCGCTCAAGCAGCAAAAGTATTGTTACAGATTGAAACAGCTTCTCTAAAAAAGAAAGGAGAGCAATTATCTGAAGAAGATGAAAAAGCACTGTTTAATAAAATTAAAGCTCGATATGACAAACAAACTTCTCCATATTATGCCGCTGCACGAATCTGGACAGATGCTATCATAGATCCATTAGATACAAGAAAATGGATTTCTATGGGTATAGAGGCTGCAGATCATTCTCCAATTGAAAAGAAATTTAATTTAGGAGTCATTCAAGTGTAACATGAAAATATATCGTATGTAGTAATGATTTGTGTATTAAAAATATGCAAAATGTATGTTTTAGGTTTTTTAGAAAACTTAACTTTAAAACTTAATTAACCATTTTAAATATTTTCGCAATGATTAAGAACATTTTAAATCTAGACAAGGTCATAATCCTTAAAAAAGAACAACAAAAATCTATTAATGCAGGTTCATTTGATAGAGGGTGCCCTCAATTTCGAGCATGTTGGAAAGATAGTGATTGTCCTTGTGGAGGATGTGGAGTAACAATAGCAGGCCACTATATTGATGATTTGTGCGCTTTTTAAGGGATAAAAGAAATCCAGTCGATTTCCTAATTATACAAATATCTACTTTATAGATTAGTAAAATATACATACTCTAATTACTAACGTAACCTATACCTAAGTAATTAGAGTTGTTTATTAATATAATTAGTATTCAGTATCTTTATTTATCTATTTGCAGATCTTCATTTATGAGGAATAAATACGCATTAATTATGAAACTACATATCAACATCTCATGCATACTATCGATACTGAGTTTTATTTTTATAGTGAGTTGCCAGACTGCCAAAAAAGTTGCTTTTGAAACCCCTGTAGATACTACTTCAAAAAAAATCAACCATCAAATTAAGCAAACATATACGTTAAAAGATATTGGTGTATATGCCAGTAATGAGTTTGACGGTGCCCGTCTAAATGGGTTTAAAAAAATAAACGATAGTACTGCGGCGGTTATTATACACCCTGAAAATACTCCTATAAATAAAAGCGCATACTACGCTTTTAAAGCATGGGCCAATACACCAAAACCTTTTTATTTTCAGTTCCTGTATCCCGATGGACATAAACACAGGTATCTCCCACAATTAAAAGCAAATAACGAACAATGGAAAAGTATTGACTCTATTAATTTATATCAAACTAATGAAAACACTACGATAAAAATTCAACTAGATAAAACGCCTTTATTGATCGCTGCTCATGAAATACATTCTTCTAAACATGTTAAGGATTGGTATACAAATTTGATTAAGGGAAAAGAGAGTTATGTAAATCTGAGTGTATTCGGAACCTCTAAATTGGGTAGAGAATTGCCTGTGTTAGATATTTTTAACGGAAATCCCGAAAATAAGGATGTAATCGTTTTGTTAACGCGACAACATCCTCCAGAAGTTACAGGTTATTTTGCTTTTCAACACTTTGTACAAACTTTATTAAATGATGACTCTGAGCTTTCGAAAGAATTTTTGAATAGGTATCGTGTATTAGCTTTTCCTATTATGAATCCGGATGGTGTAGATCTAGGTCATTGGAGACACAATGCTGGTGGTGTAGATACTAATCGAGATTGGTCTGCATACCGACAACCCGAAATTAAGCAAACAGTACAATTTATTTCTAAAACATTAAAAAGAAATAATTCGAAACTAATACTAGGTCTTGATTTTCATTCTACCTGGTATGATATATTTTATACCAATGAAATACGAAAAGGCACTACACTCCCCTATTTTATTGAAGATTGGTTTACCGCATTAGAAAACAATATCCCTGACTATGTTGTAAACGAAAAACCAGGAAATAGCAAGAAACCAGTTTCTAAAGGATGGTTTCTATATGGGCATAATGCTACAGGTGTAACTTATGAAATAGGTGATGATACTCCAAGAGATAAAATAAAAGTGATCGGTACGGTTACTGCACAACAAATGATGAGGATTTTAACCGATAAGTGATGTAATTCAATTTATTTTCTTTTAGGAATGGTTATCAATTCTGTTTGCCTGTCATTCACATATTTAAAACCTGAAGTTCCCCAAAAGCCCGCTTCTTCGAGCATAATACGAATATCTTTTTTCCATTCTGGGAGTGTTATTGTAGTATTTAATTCGATAGCATACACAGTATTTTCATACAAAGGATAATCTCCTGTTCCCGGGACTCCGCCTTGTGCATCCCACATTCCTATTGTTGGTCCTGCAGAGTGACCAAATACTCCTAATGGATGTGTATATATTGACGGTTTAAGCCCTTCGGCTTTTGCTTGTTCAAGAGATTTTAATAAAATCTCATTTCCGGTCTTACCGGTCTTAAAATTAGAAGTAAAAATGTCCTGTACTTTATTTCCATCTGCAAAAGCTTTTGTTAAAAACTCAGGAGGAGATATTTCTCCATTTTTAAGAATATAGGCGTGTTGCTGGCAATCTGTATTTAATCGTAAATATGTAATCCCAAAATCACAATGAATCAAATCTCCCGGCCGAATTACTTTATCTTTTGGTCGATCAGAAAAGGAAACAATATGGCTTTGTAATGCTTCACCCGAACGCTGAATATCTACCGTAGGATGAAACCAGGTTTTTAGCCCCATATCAGTTACCTTTTGCCTTAACCACCAAACCACATCATCTGTAGTAGTGGTTCCTGGTTGTATAACCGAAGTACTAAATGCTTCATCAATAATATCATGAGTGATTTTTACCAACTCTTTATATATTTCCATTTCCTGTTGGGTACGTGTTTCTACCCATGCAATTGATAATTTTTCGGCAGAGGAAATTCTTGACTTATATTCTTCTGGCAGCACATTCATCAACTCATCATAGTCTGTTTTTACTATACCATCCAGAATTCCGAAGTCTTTAGAATAATTAATTCCAATTTTTTTAGGATCTCTTTTTGAAATTATATCAATAAGTGCTTTCCATTGATCTGGTTGTTCATCTTTGTCCCAGGCAGAATCAATATTTTTGCCCACATTATATCGAGCTACTGCCAGTTTTTCTATTGTATTTTTAGCTTTATCCCTATAAAAAACCAATATAGTTCTCCGTCTGGCATTTAACCATGTCGAAGGTAACATTGTTTTAAGCACGGGGTCTTCATTGTATTCTCTAGAAATCAAAATCCACATATCAAACCCTGTACGATCCATTAGTTGAGGTAAAAGATTATCGAATCGATCTTTTAAAACCATATCAATTGCTGCAGCTCTTTCTCTTTGGTTAAGGATTTGGGATTGAATTGTAGTACTTAGAAAAAATAAAATTATAATAACGAAGTTTTTCATTGTGTGATTAGTGTGAGGCAATTAAATATATAATTGAAATAAAAATATCACAAAAAAAGACACCTGCAAAACAATACAGGTGCCTCTTTCTAACTTTAACAATACCTTTTGATTACTCCTCTAACCCTAGATAGCTATTCATAAGTCTTATAAATTCTGCTTTATATCCCTGGTTATCTTTTTCTTTATTTGTTTGGGCTAAATCAATAATATCTTTAATATCTTGGTTTTCAATACATTTCGAACCTCTTAGTTTCATCCCAAACCAAGCGATTGAAGCTGCAAAATTAAAATCTTGTGATGCAGAAGTTTTGGTATCTGTATGTAAAACATGAACCATTTCAATACTCTTTTTCTCTTGTGGTTTTTTATATCTAAACTTAACAGTTAATAGTTCATCTCCATACTCTTTTTTAATCGTTGAATTGGTATATTTTAGATCTGCAATCTCTTTCAGATATTTGTTTTTTACTCCTACAGGAATTACCTCATATAGTGCGGTTACTGTATGCCCGCTTCCCAGCTCTCCAGCATCTTTAGTATCATCTATAAAATCCTCATCTGCCAAAAGTCTGTTTTCATATCCTATCAATCGATATGCTTGCACTTTCCCTGGGTTAAATTCAACCTGAATTTTTACATCTTTAGCTATTGTATATAAAGTACCTCCGAATTCTTGCCCCAATACTCTTTGTGCTTCTTGCATGGTATCAATATATGAATGGTTACCATTACCGGTATCTGCCAATGTTTCTAGCTTACTATCCTTGTAGTTTCCCATCCCGAATCCCAGACATGTTAGAAACACATTAGATTTACGTTTTTCTTCAATCAATTTTTTCATGTCTTTATCGCTACTAATCCCTACATTAAAATCGCCATCGGTAGCCAGGATAACTCTATTATTGCCATTCTTTATAAAATTTTCTTTTGCTATTTTATACGCCAACCTTATTCCTTCTCCTCCTGCCGTTGATCCTCCTGCTTCAAGGTTTTGCAATGCTTGATTAATTTCGTGCTTATTAGCTCCAGATGTGGGTTTTAATACCATTCCTGCTGCCCCTGCATATACAACTATAGAAACCTTGTCTTTTTCTCGTAATTGATTAACCAAAAGTTTAAAAGCCTTTTTTAGTAGAGGTAACTTATTGCTGTTACTCATCGATCCTGATACATCAATTAAAAATACAAGGTTAGATGCAGGAATTTCATGTTGAGGAATTTCTTTTCCTTTTAACCCTATCTTAACCAATTGCGTTTTTGTATTCCAAGGAGTTGAAGCATACTCAGTATGAATTGCAAAAGGATGTTCGTCTTTGGGTTGTTCGTATTGATAATTAAAATAATTGATCATTTCTTCAATTTTAACGGCATCAGCAGGAACTTTAACTCCATTATTAATCATTCTACGAATATTACTATAGGATGCTTTGTCTACATCAATAGAAAAAGTCGAGAGAGGAGCCATTTGAACTTTTTTAAAATCATTCTCAACAATTTCTCGGTATGACTCATCATTTTGTACTTTATAATTACCAGAATGCGTAGTAATTACAATGCATCCATGCTTAGCCTTAGATCCATAAACCGAAGTTGCTTTTTTATTTTTAAGTACTTCTACCTTTGCTATTTTTGTTGGATCTATTGCGTTAACTACGGCTATGTCTTTATTATCAACAGGTACTCCATCTACCACATACATCGGTTGTTTTGCTCCCGAAACCGAATTAACTCCTCTAACTTTTAATGTATTACCTGTATTAAAAACCCGTACCCCAGGCGACTTATTTACGTGCCTTTGCCTGTGTTTTCTCCCTTTCCTTCTTGGTCTATTACTAGATACAGCATAACTCATTGATTTTCTCACTCTATTTGATCCATATGCTGTAACAACCACTTCTTCTAATTCTGCTGAAGAAGGAATCAATTTAATATGCATAAAAGCCGAGGCAGCGGTTATTTTTTCTTCAGCGGTTTCGAATCCTATGTAAGAAAACATTAGTGTATCTCCTATAGTAGCAAGAATGGTGTAATTACCATCAAAATCTGTTTGCGTTCCGTTGGTGCTTCCTTTTATAACAATATTTACACCTGGTAAAGGCTGGTTTTGATCATCTGTTACTTTTCCTGTAACTTTTATGTCTTGTGCATTTGAAATCCCTGTTATAAAGAAGACAAACAAGATGTATTGTAATAGTCTCATAGTTAATAGTTTTTAATTATAAACCAAAACTATGCGTTCTTATAAGCGATAACAATCAAGAATGAGTGAAGTCGTCTTTTTATTGAGTAAAAAGGAAAATATTGGTTTTTATGTTTCAAGAAAATGTAAAAGAGGGAAGTTTATTATCTGAATTGATTGGTTAATACAATCTATACTTTAACCAGAAAAGTATTACAATTTAGAATTCATAGCCAATTCTACGGTTTGTTTTCTTTGCACTTTTCCGTTCTCTGTTCCTATAAATTGAGGGATAAAATAAATCTCTTTCGGGATTTCGTATTTATTTAAGGTATTTAAATTCTGTATCGCTTCTTGCAATGTTAGGTATGCAATTTTATCATACTCACGTTCTATTAGTAGGATTACTTTGTCACCAAGCGTATCATCGGGGATACTGGTAATAAAAAAACGATGTCCGATCAATAGTTGTAATTTTGTTTCTATCTCTTCTGGATATAACTTTACTCCTCCACTATTAATTACATTATCATGACGTCCTTTCCACAAAAACTTTTTATATGTTTTTAGCTCTACCACATCATTAGTAATGATCGTCTCTTCATTTAGCTGCGGAGCTTTAATAATCAAGCAATTTCTATTATCAATGCTTAGCGTAATATTAGGTAGAGCCTTAAAATAGTGAGCATCTTTTTTATCTTTTTTCTTCGGGTTTATTCTTCTTGCGGCTATATGAGAAACTGTTTCTGTCATACCATAGGTTTCAAATATTTTAGTCTTAAAACCTTGGACCAATTCTTTTAAGTTTTCTGAAACTGGTCCACCTCCTACTATTAACTTTTTAATTAAATGAAGTCTATTAAGAGAGTTATCTAATTGTAGAGGTACCATTGCGCAAAAATCATATTGCTTATACACGGTATCCAAAGGATTTGTTCTTGGAGGTACCAAATCTATTTTCCATCCCAATACCATAGCTCTTACAAGCATCATTTTTCCTGCAATATAATTTGCAGGAAGGCATAATAGTGCTGTAGTTCCTTCTTCAGATTTAAAAAACTTTCCTGTTGCTATTGCACTATTGATCATGTGTTGTTTATATACCTTAATTTTTTTTGGCTTTCCTGTAGAACCCGAGGTTTGTACAACAATATGATCTTTTTCATTTAGCCAATCTAACAAAAAACTTCCTGCTTCCTGTTCATATACCTCACCTTCTTTAATAAAACCATAGGCTAAAGATTTTAGTCTTTCTTTATCAAAACAATTTTTATTTATTGAGAAGCTTTGATGTATTTCGGGAATAGAAAATGTACTTTTCGTTTGCATATTCAAATTTCAATTTTCTAACAAACTCATAAGTTATCAATATGTAAAGAGTGTGTTATTTCTTTGTTAGTTATTCTGAAATTGTATCAGATGGTATATTTCCAAAAAGTTTATCTTTCCATCCTGTCCATTTATATTTTTTAGCTAATATGAATAGATAAACAGGATATAATATAATAACAGGAAGTACAATATCAATACCTGCTGAAGGTTCTGAAATATCTAAAAATATTGCATTGGTTTGAAAAGCGCTCCAATCTGTTGTAACCAACATTGCAGCCATTATATTATTTGCTGCGTGAAAACCTAGAGCCAATTCCATACCATCGTCCATTAAGGTCATAATACCTAATAGAAGACCAGTTCCTATATAAAACACCATCATAATATAGCCTAGTTTCTCAACTTCTGGATTTAAACCATGAAGTAATCCAAACGTTACAGAAGTGATGATAAGTGGTAACCATTTATTCTTAGCTAAAACACCTATACCTTGCATTAAATATCCTCTAAACAAATACTCTTCAAAACTAGTTTGTAATGGTAGCAAGAGTAAAGAAATTAAAGCCAAGATTAAAAACGGAATCATTTCAAAATTAAGCTTATAAATTTCTGGTTCTGCATAAAAGCTAATCACAAAAAACACAATATTTATAAATGAAACAAGAAAGAATGTAAACCCAATACGTTTCCAATCAATCTTTTTTCTTGTTGTAGTCAATTCTCTAATCGTTTGTTTATGAATAAACTTAGCAGCTATAAATAACCCCAATAATCCAGATATAAAACTTATAATCACTAAGGTTAGAAATAAATTAGAATTCATATCTAACGAGGTGAAGTTAGATTCTGCAGCAATCATCAACGTTTGTAAATCACCAGTATTTATAAATGCCCCTATGAACAAAGGGATAATACCTATAAATTGCCAAAAAATAAAAATGATTGCTAACCCGATTAAATATCTCCACCAATCATGCTTTATTTTAAGTGCTTGTGCTATATACATATAATCTTAATTTAAATAATTTACGTTCCAGTTTATGTTATTATAATATCCTAAAGTTCCTTGACTAACAACCAAAGGTGAATCAATATTATTTGTATACAATCCTCCTGTTCCTAAGCCTTGAGGCATTTTGTTATTTAAAGTATATGTATATTGCGCAATAGCACTTAGTCCTATATTACTCTCTAGTGCACTGGTAATCCACCATCCAATTCCATAAGATTTTGCTATATCAATCCATTCTTTAGTTCCTTTAAAACCTCCTATCAAACTTGGTTTAAGAATAATATATTGTGGTTGTATAGTTTGTAATAGTTTTTTCTTTTCTGTTACATCAAAAACACCTATTAACTCTTCATCTAATGCTATAGGCAATGGGGTCTCTTTACATAAGTTTGCCATTTCTTTAAGCTGTCCTTGTCGTATCGGTTGCTCTATACTATGCAAATCAAAAGCAGAAAGCCGTTTTAGTTTATCTAAAGCTTCTTCTGGTTTAAACGCGCCATTAGCATCTACTCTTAATTCAATACTATTTGAGGAAAATTGAGATCGTATATAAGACAACAAATTTAGTTCTGTTTCAAAATCAATAGCCCCAATTTTCATTTTTATGCAATCAAATCCATCTTCTAATTTAGAGGTAATTTGTTGTCTCATAAATTCTTTATCTCCCATCCATATGAGTCCGTTGATAGAAATTTGTTCCTCACCCCGGGTAAATGGTGAAGGAAACAGTAAAAAAGGAGAATCGCTTTCTAAAGATTTAAACGCCATCTCTACTCCAAATTGAATACTGGGAAACTCTATAAGCTCTTCCCAAAGCTTGTCTACACCTAAATGAATATTCTCACAGGTCCATTTTAATTTATCCTCATAATCTGGTCGGTCATCTATACTTAATGTTCTTAGAATACCGCATTCTCCTATTCCTTCTTTTATTCCGTCAGAAATCACAATCAACCAGGTTTCTTTGGTTTTTAGAATTCCTCTCGAGGTACCGCTTGGTCTTTTAAACTTAAGGATATGTTTATAATATCTGGCATTCATTATAATGTGATGCTTTCCCCTATATCTAATAGCATAAGGTCTTTATTTTTTTCAAAAAACTTTTGTTTGGCTTGATCATGATCAATTTCAATATATCCAAAAGTATCATAATGTACTCCTAATATTTTTTCACATTCAACAAAATCACTTGCGATAATAGCATCATCTACACCCATTGTAAAATTATCTCCAATAGGTAGAATAGCTAGATCTAAAGTATTTCTCAATGGGATTAATTTCATATCCATTGTTAATGCTGTATCCCCCGCAATGTAAATAGTTTTATGTTCTCCTTCAATGATAAACCCTCCTGGTTGCCCTCCATATGTTCCATCGGCAAAACTACTGGTATGAATTGCATTCACATATTTTACTTTTCCAAATTCAAAACTCCAGGTTCCTCCATGATTCATAGGATGTATTTCGACACCTAGATTCTGGTAATATGTGGCTATTTCATAATTTGAGACAATCGTAGCATTATTACTTTTGGCTATAGCTTCTGCATCAAGAACATGATCTTGATGTGCATGAGTAAGCAATATATAATCTGCTTTAATTGTATTTATATCAATTTTATCCTTAGCTAACGGGTTACCCGAAATAAATGGATCTATAAGGATATTTGTTTCATTGATTTCAATTAGTAAAGTATTATGACCGTAAAAGGTGATTTTCATGTGTGAAAAATTTAAAACTAATTATACTACAAATAGGTTCTGAGATACAATAGAATGCTCACAAAAGCTACTATAAATTATCTACTATAACAGAGTTCGACTAAATTATAAAATCTGCCCCAGACTAAATAAAATTGATAGTAAAAATGTTGTTAAAGCTATTTTTTTAAGCTCGGGGTCTAATAGTTCTGAATTACTGGTTTTAGCAACTTTTCGTATATGAATAAGTAAAGGTATATAAGCAATCAAAAACAAAAAGTTTATAGGTGTTTTATAGGTAGTATATAAATATACTAACATGGATAGCATAGCGATAATTAGTAAGGTAAAATGGTAAGTTCTTGCTCGATTAATTCCTAGTTTTACAACAAGTGTATTTTTACCTGCTTTTTTATCACTATGATAATCTCTCATATTATTAAGGTTTAACACTGTGGCACTCAATAATCCGATAGTGATCGCAGGTAGAAAAACAAGAACATTTAATTGTTTTGCAAACAAAAAGTAACATCCAACGACGCTAACCAAACCAAAAAAGATAAATACAAAAAAATCTCCTAACCCCCTATATCCATATGCAGAGCTACCCATTGTGTATTTAATAGCAGCGGCTATAGCAGCAAGTCCTAATATGAAAAAGAATACAGAATAGAAAAAGTACTCTTTTCCGAAAGAAACATAAATTAAAGCAATAGCAACTCCTAAGGTGATTAATGCTGTAAGTACTATTCCTTTATACATTTCCTTTTTAGAAATAGCTCCACTTTGCAAAGCTCTTTGTGGCCCTATTCTATCTTCATTATCAGTTCCCTTTACCCCATCACCATAATCATTAGCGAAATTGGACAAAATTTGTAAACCTAATGTAGTAATAATAGCCAGCCAGAAGGTATTTGTTTCCAAAAAGTTCTTATAACCTAAAGCAGATCCAACAACTATTCCCGAAATCGATAGTGGTAACGTTCTTAATCTAGCTGCAGAGATCCATGCTTTTAATTTGGTCATTTTTATAATTTTGACTTCAAAGGAACATTATTTTTATAGAAAAATAAAAATTAATTACATCAATTCTTTGTCTTAAGAGTTTATAAAAATGTGTAACGAATCATAATATCACTTATTTTTACAAATTTAGTAATTCATCTTATTCTAATTTTTATAAGACTTTTTATAGCTTAGCATTTTTAAATCCCTAAATACAATGATTAAACTTACAAAAGCCATTATTTTTTTGTTCTTATGCCTTATGATCGGATGTAAAGATGAGCCAAAAACAAATGGTATTAATCAATCAAAAACTACTCAATCTGATACTCAAAAAGTAAGAAAATCAGAAAAACCACCTTTTATTTGGGAAGGGTCTAATATCTATTTTTTATTAACCGATAGATTTAAAAATGGAGACCCAACAAACGACGAGGCTATAAAACGAACTAATGAAACAGGCAAGTTAAGAGGTTTTGAAGGAGGTGATATTAAAGGAATTATTCAAAAAATAAAAGATGGGTATTTTAAAGCACTCGGAGTAAATGTTATATGGTTTAGTCCGATAGTAGAACAGATACACGGAAGTGTAGATGAAGGCACAGGAAATACATATGCGTTTCATGGATATTGGACAAAGGATTGGACAAAAATTGATCCTAATTTTGGCACGTATAAAGAATTAAAAGAGTTAATAGATACAGCCCATAAAAATGATATTAGAATCCTAATGGATGTGGTAATGAATCATACAGGTCCTGTTACAGAGCAAGATCCTGTCTGGCCTGATAGTTGGGTACGAACCTCGCCACAATGTACTTATAAAGATTATGAAAGTACTATAAATTGTACGCTGGTAAAAAACCTCCCCGATATTAAAACAGAGAATAACGAAAATGTAGAATTACCCGAAGCGCTAATAAATAAATGGAAAGCCGAAGGTCGACTAGAAATAGAACTTGCAGAGATAGATGTTTTCTTTACCAAAACACGGTTAAAAAGATCTCCCAAGAATTATATTATCAAATGGTTAACCGATTATGTTAGAGAGTTAGGAATAGATGGATATCGTGTAGATACGGTAAAACATATTAAAGAAGATGCATGGAGTATATTGGCCGAACAAGCTAAGCTGGCATTTTTAGAATGGAAATCAAAAAACCCTGATAAAACACTAGATGATAATGAATTCTATATGTTGGGTGAATTATATGGCTATGGAATTGATGGGAAACGATATTATGATTTTGGAGATCGTAGAGTAGACTATTTTGCTCATGGATTTAACAATATGATCAATTTTCAGTTCAAATATGATGCTAATCAACTTGATTATGAAAAATTGTTTAGCAAATACAGTAAAGCTTTATACACGAATTTAATTGGTAAAGGAATAACCAATTATATAAGTTCTCATGATGATGGTAAACCTTTTGACAAAAAAAGAAATAAAACGTATGAATCTGCCACCAAACTGTTACTAACTCCTGGTATATCCCAGATATATTATGGAGATGAGATAGCAAGACCATTAATTGTCGACGAAACCAAAGGAGATGCCACGCTTAGATCTAATATGAATTGGGATGCAATCGATAATGAGGATACCAAAACACTATTACAGCATTGGCAAAAACTAGGAGTTTTTAGAAAAAATCATCCCGCTGTAGGAGCTGGTAAGCACAAAATGATATCTCAAAAACCTTATGTATTCTCAAGAAAGTATCATAAAAATGGAGTATCAGACAAGGTGGTAATAGGATTAGATCTTCCTATGGGTGAAAAAATAATTAAAATTAATTCGGTTTTTCCAGAGGGAGCTATTTTAATTGATGAGTACTCGGGTAAGGAAGTTACAGTTTCTAATGATTCGGTAATGATTGATTCTGAATATGAAATTGCTCTATTAGCAATAAAAAAGTAAATTAATAATAAGAATTCTTTTTAAGTATCTATTGTGGTTAAATGACTATTAATTTGGTTTTACTTTTTCTAATATTCAAAAATAATATATCCCAGGACTAGACTCTATAGCGGTTGTATATATATATGTACCATATATTTATATGAATCTAAAGTAAAAATTGGATAAGATATCAAGTAGAAAATCGTTAATTTATTTAAGTTCATAATACCCCATGAAGAACTTACCTCCTTAGGATAAGGAGGTAAGTGTTGGGGAAAACAAAAAAAGTAAGGGAAAAATTGTAATTGGAATACATGTCAAAGATAAAGAGGTTTGGTGCATATACGGTTACGGTTTTACCTCAAACTTTAGCCGGAATAGTAGTATGAATTGAAGATAAGCCACTTAATTAACTGAAAAACAGGTATTTAACATAAATCAACTCTGTATGTTAAATTATACTAAATAAAAAAAACAAATATCTGTATAAATAAATACCCGTAATTGATTTCTAATAATTCAAGAAAAATTTAAATTTGCAATCATTAGTAGTTAATCATCTTTATAATATTACCCATTTGGAAAATAAAAAAGCAATCAAGTTAATCGATAAAATTCTGGTAGACCTGGAAAAAACAGGTATCAACACAGATGCACTAATTGTAGACCTTAAAGAATTAAGGACTTATGCTTTAGAAGAGCAAATACCACTTGTAGTAAAGGTTCTTAGGTTTACTTATGAGCATATAGAAGAGAATAATTCTTTTCTCATACCTATTCCGGATGATGAACCTATAGATGAGGACAATGAAATCCCAAATAATGAAGAAACTAAAGACCCTGTAGAGAGTCTTAAATATTTGGTATCATTAACAAAAAGTCTTAAAAACAGAACAAATATTTCAGACTTAAAAGAGTACAGAGATGCTCTTATGGAATATTAAATGATAGCTTTTTAGTGAGTCATTTTTCTGATTTAGTTTTTAAAAAATTATAGATCTTATAGAAGCGTCATATCTTTTATGTAGGAATGGCGCTTCTCTTTTTAACAGTATCAATCATTTTTTAATACGCTATCAATCGTAGTAAGATATTCCTCAAATTTTATTAGGTTATTATGCGATCCTTTTGGTATTGCAATCATTCTTTTGTTTGAAACTGTAATACTATTAAATAATAGCTCTCCTGATGCATAAGGGACTACCCTATCATCGGTGCCATGGTAAATAGTAATACCACAAACTACATTTTGTATAAACTCATGAGACGGAATTTTATATCGTAGCAATAGGTTTGTTGGAAAAATGGGTAACCAACTTTCTGCAATATCTTTCATATCATAGTATGGAGTTTCTAATATCAAATGGTTAGGTCGATTATCTGAAGCTACTTTTACTGCTATTCCGGTTCCAATAGATCTTCCATAAATAGTTATCTGATCCTCAGGATACCGTTCTAAAACATAATTATAGAACAATTGTGCATCTTCATATAATTTTTGTTCGCTGATTTCACCTCTACTTTTTCCATACCCCCGATAATCCATTATGATGACATCATATTTTTTTTGAGCAAAGAATATCGCTATTTCCCCCCAACGTTTCAAACTTCCCTTATTACCATGAAAATACAAAATAACCCCTTTGGGATCTTCATTAACAAAACGAATAGCATTAAGACGACTATGATCGTTGGTTTCTAGAAAAAACTCTTCAAAAGGATGCGCAAATTGAAAAATAAAATCGGTAGGAAGTTTTTCTGGTTGAAAAATGATTTTTTCCTGAAAGAAATAAAGCAATACGATAGTAATACTATACAATATTATACTCCACAATAGTATTTTTTTAAGCTTGCGCATTTGCTTTTTTTGAAGAATGCACAACACCAATACTTGTATTAGAAAGATTTATCTTTTTAATTTTAGAATTGATAATTTCTCCAAGCATCTTATGATAAGATTCAAAATTATTCAAATTTTTATGCCCTCCTCCTATCACAGTATATAACCGAGTAAGTTTTGGTCGAATTTTTGATAATTTAATACTTGATTTAAAAGGAATCAATTTATCATGGGTACCATGTATAATATGAATAGGGCAATTTACATACTTAAGCCATTTATAGGTTGGTATAGGATACCTCATTATTAAAGAAATTGGCATAAACGGGATAAACTTTGCAGCAACCTTATTTAGACTATAATAAGGAGCATCTAATATCAACATTTTAGGATTATTGATAGAGGCAAGTTTTGTAGCAAATCCAGACCCCATTGAACGACCGTATAAAATAATATATTCTTCCTTTACTCTATCTTTAATCTTATTATAGACAAACTGAAGATCTCTTTTTATTGCTTTAAATGAACGTCTACCTGTACTTTTACCAAACCCTCTATAATCCAACATAAATACATCATACCCATGTCTTGTGAAGTCTACAGCAAATTTCCCCCAGCCTTTAATGCTTTTAGAATTTCCTTTAAGATATAGAACAACACCTTTTGGGTTCTCTACTTTAAAATGAAGACCATTAAGTATAGCACCATCTCTTGTTTCCAGGTTGTATTCTTCTACAACCTGATTGTTATAATGAAACTCAAAATCCTTATCTAACTTCTCTGGTTTAAAAATGAAATATTCCTGCAAATAATACAAGATTATACTTACAACAACATACACTGCAAGAATACTAATTGCTATATATCCCCAATACGACATCCAATTATTCTTTTTTGTAAGTATCTAATTTACAAAAAATTAAATTGAGGTATAAAAAAAAATCCTGCTTTGGCAGGATTTTAATTACATATTATTTGTTAAAATTTATCGTCGCGCATCATAAATTCTGAATCGAACTCCTACTCTTGCATAAATATCAAAGAATTTACTATTAGTATCGGTAATATTATCTACAAAATCGTTCATCACTCCTACTTCTGCCATAATATCGAACATCTCTCCTACCATTTGAGAAAAACCAGCTCCGTACACACCACCAATAATCAACTTCTCATAGCCATCATCTTCTAGTTCTACACCATTTATTTCAAATTTTGTATTTACTCGAAAAGAAGGTCCGACATTAATAAAACCACGAAACCGATCTTTACCATCACCAGTTAAATATCTAAATTTTGGATTAAATCCAACCTGAAGTGTCTCTGCATCGCCTGTTCCTTCTATTTCACTGGTACGCTGTAAAAGATCTAAAGAAAAAACAATACTTGTTCTCGCTCTAACTCCCATTACATAACCATATCCGGCATTAACATAAAAACCTGTTCCGCCTGTAGTTTCATTATTATCAAGGTTTAGTTTAGAAAAAGTAGCTCCAGCAGAAACTTCCCAGCGATATTGCCCATAAGAAACAACAGAAAGCGTTGCAAAAAGAATAAAAAAGACTATTTTTTTCATGATTTCGAATTTAGATTTGAGGTTGTAATAGAGCGAAAATACTAAAATTTAAAAAACGACCATAAAAAAACCTGTCATATGACAGGTTTTTTTATGGTCTATATTGAGATAATATCCTTTATTTATGCATAAAAGCTTGTTTCTGTAATAAAAACTCTTCGGTTTCTACTATATCCTCATCAGGGATACAACAATCTACAGGACATACTGCAGCACATTGTGGTTCTTCATGAAACCCTTTACATTCTGTACATTTATCAGGAACAATATAATATACTTCATCACTAACAGGCTCTTGTGCCTCATCGGCATTTACACCTTTACCACCAGGAAGAACTACATCTCCTTCTAAATCTGTACCATCAGAATATCTCCAATCATCAGCTCCTTCATAAATTGCAGTATTTGGGCATTCTGGCTCACATGCACCGCAGTTTATACATTCATCTGTTATTATAATTGCCATAGCTCTTTTTTATTCTAAATTTGCAGCACAAAAATAGCTCGTAAACTAGTGATAAACAAATAAGAAATGTTATTAAATGATCGTATCAAAGCTTTTTCTGAATTAGGAAAGTTTCTTAGTCAATTCAAATCCACTGGTTATGAGAAGGTTAATACCATTTATCATAACGATGATTTTTTTGATAAAATGCTTCATAAAATTACTACTGCCGTACATCATAATGGGTGGTTTACAGAAGAAAATGTACTTTTTTCTCTAGAACAATGGAGTAATGCTCTTACCGAGAATAGTTTAAAAGATTGGTTGTCTCCTTATACATTAGAAAAAATAGAACCAAAAACTGTCGGTATTGTTATGGCAGGGAATATACCATTAGTAGGTTTTCATGATTTTCTTTCTGTATTAATTTCTGGGCATCACGTTTTGGTAAAACAATCTTCTAATGATAATCAGTTGTTACCTTTTTTAGCTTCGTATCTAGTAGCGGTAGAACCTCGATTTGAGGCATCTATTAAATTTACTTCAGAAAAATTTAAAAATTTTGATGCAGTAATTGCCACCGGAAGTGATAATACTTCTCGATATTTTGAATATTATTTTGGTAAAGTCCCCAACATCATACGAAAAAACAGAAATTCTGTTGCCATTTTAACAGGAAATGAGACCAAAGAACAACTCGAGGTACTAGGTAAAGATATTTTTAGATATTATGGATTGGGATGTAGAAGTGTATCAAAACTAATGGTCCCAAAAGGGTATGATTTTGATTCTTTTTTTAAAGCTATTTATCCATATCATGATGTCATTAATAGTGCAAAGTATGCTAATAATTATGATTACAATAAAGCAGTTTACTTAATGAGTAATTACAAATTATTTGAAAACGGCTTTTTAATGCTCAAAGAAGACGAAAGCTATGCTTCCCCTATTGCAACCTTGTTTTATGAAACCTATGATTCTAAAGATCAGTTAAGCAAAAAAATTAAGAGTGACAGCGAAAAGATCCAGTGTGTTGTAGGCCTTGATTTTTCTCCAGAATGTATTGAATTTGGAGAAACGCAAAGCCCTCAACTTTCAGATTATGCAGATGGTATAGATATTATTGAGTTTTTGACAAAAATTAATTAAATAATTTATCATTTTGATAATGATTTTGTATCATATTATTAGCACCTTTGTGGTGTTTTTTCTAACACTGTTTTTAGAGTAAAGAAAAAACAACGAAACCATACTATTTAACAACAATAAAACTACTAATGAAACTGATACAATTAGATAACCGTTAACATAAATAGTTATAAGATTTTTAATTGTTGAAGATTCCATGTGGCCATTAAAAACAACAAACATTAGCACATGAAAAAGCATAATTTTAGCGCTGGACCCTGTATTTTACCACAAGAAGTATTTAAAGAAGCATCACAAGCAGTGTTAGATTTTAACAACTCTGGTCTTTCTATTCTAGAGATATCGCATCGTAGTAAGGATTTTGTAGATGTTATGGAAGAAGCCCGTAGTTTGGTTTTAGAATTACTAGGTTTAGAAGGAAAAGGATATAAAACACTTTTTCTTCAAGGTGGAGCAAGTACTCAATTTCTTATGACCGCTTATAATTTATTACAAACAAAAGCTGGGTATCTAAATACAGGAACCTGGAGTGATAAAGCCATAAAAGAAGCTAAGCTTTTTGGTGAGATCGTAGAAGTTGCTTCTTCAAAAGATTCAAATTTTAATTTTATCCCCAAAGGGTATAATATTCCTAAAGGATTAGATTATTTACACCTAACTAGTAATAATACTATTTTTGGTACACAACTTAAAGATTTTCCTTCTACCGATACTACTCTTGTATGTGATATGAGTAGTGATATCTTTTCTAGACAGATGGATTTTTCTCAATTTGATTTAATTTATGCTGGTGCTCAAAAAAATATGGGCCCTGCAGGAGCTACTGTTGTAGTAATTAAAGAAGATATTTTAGGGAAAGTAAACAGACAAATTCCTTCTATGCTTAATTATCAAACGCATATTAGCAAAAGTAGTATGTTTAATACGCCGCCTGTGTTCTCGGTATACACATCAATGCTAACCTTAAAATGGATTAAAAAATTAGGTGGTATTTCGGCAGTAGAAGAACTTAATGAAAAGAAAGCTAAGCTTATTTACTCTGAAATAGATGTAAATCCATTATTCGAAGGTTTTGCTGCAAAAGAAGATAGATCAACGATGAATGCAACATTTAAACTTTTAAATGATGATCTTAAAGAAACTTTTGATGCTATGTGGAAAGAAGCAGGAATTAATGGAATTAACGGTCACAGAAGTATTGGAGGATATAGAGCTAGTATGTACAATGCATTAAGCCTTGAAAGTGTTGCTACTCTTGTAGATGTAATGGGTGATCTAGAACGTAAAGCGTAAAATATTCTAACAATAATCATTTAAGACAAGTCAAATTAATAGGACTTAATATTCAAAATTTAAAACTTGAAAATGAAAGTATTAGCAAACGACGGAGTATCTCAAAGCGGAATTGAAGCTTTAGAAAAAAAAGGCTTCGAGGTTTTAACAACTACAGTAGCTCAAGATCAATTAGTTAATTATATTAACGAAAATGAAATTTCTGTACTACTTGTGCGTAGCGCAACTAAAGTAAGAACAGATATTATTGATAATTGTCCTTCTCTTAAGATTATTGGCCGTGGTGGTGTAGGAATGGATAACATAGACGTAGCATATGCTAGAGAAAAAGGACTACATGTAATTAACACTCCCGCAGCATCTTCTGGATCTGTAGCAGAGTTAGTTTTTGCACATTTATATGGTAGTGTACGTTTTTTACATGATTCTAACCGTAATATGCCTCTCGAAGGAGATAGTAAATTCAAAAACCTAAAAAAAGCATACGGTAGTGGTATCGAATTAAGAGGAAAAACTCTTGGAGTAATAGGTATTGGGCGAATCGGACAGGCAACTGCAAAAATTGCAATTGGAGTTGGAATGAATGTTATTGCTTATGATCCTTTTATCGAAGAAGTAGAAATACCATTAGAGTTCTTTGATGGGCAATCATTAACGTTCAAAATCAAAACTGTATCCAAAGAAGAGGTGCTTAAAAATTCTGATTTTTTCACACTACACGTTCCTGCTCAAAAAGAATATGTGATCGGGAGTTCTGAAATTGAACAAATGAAAGATGGTGCAGGAATCATTAATGCTGCAAGAGGAGGCGTAATTGATGAAGTAGCATTGGTAGAAGCCCTAGAAAAAGGGAAACTAGGTTTTGCAGGACTTGATGTATTTGAGAATGAGCCTAGCCCGGCAATCAAAGTATTGATGAATAATAAAATATCGCTAACACCGCATATTGGTGCGGCTACAGGAGAGGCACAAGATCGTATTGGCCAAGAATTAGCTGAGCAAATTATTAAGATTCTGAACTAGATATAAAATATAAATTACATAAAAAAGAGCTGTTTCAATGATTGAGACAGCTCTTTTTTTACTTTTCATCCTGTAAAATGGTTTTTTATCCCATTTTTGTCAAAATAAAACGAGTTAATAATTCTAATTCTGGTATTAAAAATGTAAATTTAGATTCATTAAAAAATATTTACAATGTCAGGAATTTTAGATCTATTAAATAGCCCAATGGGCAAGCAAATTATCAACGGTGTGAGCTCACAAACGGGCCAATCCCAAGATAAAACCGGAGACCTATTAAGTATGGCTATGCCTGTACTTATGGGTGCAATGCAACGAAATGCATCTACACCTGAAGGAGCTTCGGGACTATTAGGAGCATTAACTGGTAAGCATACAGGTGGGATTTTAGATAATTTAGGAGGTTTATTTGACGGTGGTGTTGATCAAAGTGTTACTAATGATGGAGCTGGTATTCTAGGTCATATTCTTGGAAATAAACAACCTGCAGTAGAAAATGCTTTAAGTCAAAAATCAGGAATCGATGCTGGTTCTGTGGCTCAAATACTAAAAGTTGCCGCTCCAATTCTTTTAGGAGTATTAGGAAAACAAGCTAAACAGAATAATGTAAACGATGCTAATGGATTATCAGGTCTACTAGGTAGTATGTCTGGCGGTGGTACTAAGCAACAATCATTGATAGAATCTTTCTTAGATGCAGATGGTGATGGAAGTATTCTTGACGATGTTGCCGGAATGCTATTAAGTAGTGGAGGAAAGAAAAAAGGAGGTCTTGGAGGGCTGCTTGGTGGTCTTTTTGGAAAATAATACTCCTACCCAATAAGTCAAATAATATAATTTTTATTATTTTGATGTATCAAAAGAAAGGGCTTATTAGAGTTATATAACTTTAATAAGCTTTTATTTTAACCAACTACCTACTAACATGAAAAAATTACTAATTTTAGTAGTGTTTTTATATTACACAAGCACTATTGCTCAAATCGATGCTAATGCATTACTGGGATTGCCAGGAGCTACTACAACCGATATAAATGGTATTAGTACAGCTACAATACAAGAAGGATCTTTAATCTTCGATACAGTTAAAAAAAAGGTATTTCAATTTAATGGAACAGAATGGAAAGAATTACTCGAATCCCCATCTGTATTCGCTAAAACCGGAAATTATACTCTTGTAGATACTGACAATCATAATATACTAACCTTTAATAGCACAACAGATGTTACATTAACAGTTCCTGCGGGACTTCCTATAGGGTATAATGTTAGTATCTATCAACTGGGAGTAGGAAAAGTAACCGTCACAGGAGCCGCAGGGGTAACTATAAAAAATAGATTATTACGATTTAAAACAGCAGGATTAGATGCAGGAGCTGGTATCGTATGCACAGCAACCAATACATTTCATATCACTGGGGATTTAAAAAGAAATTAATAGCATGGCAAGATTATTACTTTACATAGGTCTGTTTTTTTCTAGCCTTGGTTATTGTCAAATTGGTCAATACAATAATTTCCCTACGATGAGGCCGTCTCATATCCTCGATGAAAAACTTACTAATATTAGCTTTGCTTTTTCCTTAAGGGTGCTAGAATCTGATTATAATGGACCTCTTATACGCCTAAGAAGAGATAGCGATAACGCCCAACAAGATTTTGGGTGGGACGATAATGATATTGTGGATGTGGCAGCAATAGATACCTGGAGAGGTGCTGCAAATGTATTTGTAGTCATATGGTATGATCAAAGTGGTTTAGGTAGAAATGCTATTCAGAATACCAATGCATTTCAACCACGGTTTATAACCGATCCCGCCAGACCTTATTTTTTTGGAGATGGTAGCAATGATCGGTTAGATATCAATACAAGTATTCAAATTCTTACTAATGCAGGAGTTAACGGTTCTGTTTTTACAGTTTTATACTCTACTTCTGATAATCAGTTTTCATTCGGTACCAGGCAACCTGGTGTTAATAGAAATCGATGGTCTATTCATGTAAACTGGACAAATAACAGAGTTTATTTTGATTCTGGGATTTGTTGTAGTGATCCTGTTCGATGGGCTTCTAATACGAATAATCAATGGCAACAGTTCTCTTTTATTCGCGCTAATGTTGTACAGACAATTCGACGATCCGGTACTATTCTTAGAACTGGAAACTATACTTTGGGTCGTTGTACTGCAACAAATGGAGCGGGTATTCTATATTCTAATGGAGCCAATCGCGAATTTGCCACAAATCGATTTACCGAACTCATTATGTATCGCATGGATATTAACCTTGTTGATATTCAGGAAATTGAACAAGACCAGATTGATTTCTGGAATTTATAATTTCTACAACACTATCGTATTCTTTTTTTAGATATATTTATAAGATCATGAAAAATTGTATTTATATATTAATCATAGGAATATTCATTTATAGCTGTTCTACAACCAAAAACAGAAAAATGGATGTAGCTACAACCGATACTGCTTCAGATACCATAAGGATCGCAAATGATAGCCTGGAATATGAAATTATTATTATAGAACCTGGATTTAATTCATGGTTAATTACTCAAAGACCCAGAGGGTTTTATTCTGAAACATTTTTAGAAACCAGAAATCGTATCTATGTTACAGAATACAATCAAAGAGTGATGCAACCGCAGCGATTTGATCCTAATTTATATCTTCAACAAATTAATTATGATCCCGTGATTCATTATGGGTATGAAGTAAATTATCTTCTATATAATTACTTTCTATATTTTGAGCAGCAATATCGACAACGATTTATTGTAACAAGAGGGCGACGATTTTGATTTCCATTCTTTTTAGTTGTATTTTTGTGACATGCAAAAATTTAAGGAACGTTGGGAAATAAAGGATAATTGGCAATTAATCTTTCCTATATTAGGGCTGCTAAGTCTAGTATTCTCGTCTTATCTGATTGGTAAGTATATTCTAAAACTATTACCAATTACCCAAAACGATAGCATTTATATTGGTGTACTATCTGCGATAATAATTTTTCTATCTTCATTATTTCTTTTTATTACCTTAAAACTTTTTAATGTTCTCGAAACAAAATGGAACGTTTCTTATCGATGGGAACTCATTGCCATTTTTATTGCGTTTGCTGTAACGGGTTCTACTGCTGCCCGTGTTTCTGATCCTATACTTACTTTTATAGGGATACATAGGGATACAACAAATGGTTGGTTGTATTGGCCTGCAAGAATACTATTGATATTTCCTGTATATCAAATATTACTTATTATCGTAGGGTGGCTCTTTGGACAGTTTAAATTTTTCTGGGATTTTGAAAAAAAGATGTTAAGTAGAATGGGATTTGCTCGTTTCTTTAAAGATTAAGAAATATCTACATCAATAATATCTTTTACTTTTTCCTTTTTAACCACATAGGTATATACCCACATAATAGTAAACGTTGGTATAATATCCAAACCTGGCAAAGCTTCTTCTACAAAGGTAAATACCCCGGCAGCCTTACCAACATTACCTTTATACATTCTGGTCATTAACCAACCTGCTAAAGGAGCCCATATCACATCTGCAAACTCCCCTACTCCAGGAATCACATAGCTAATCATTCCTAAGCCATCGAAAAGTAAACTTAATCCAAGTTTTTTATATTTATCTTTTGCCATATTTAATACATAATTTATAGTTTAATATACAATAAATAAAGCAAAGAGTATTCCAAAAATTTGTTATCCCAGATCTGCTGTAATTAATCTCAAAAACTCTGATCGGGTCTCTATTTTTTCAAATTGTCCTCTAAAACCAGAAGTAGTTGTTACAGAATTTTGTTTCTGTACTCCACGCATCATCATACACATATGAGAAGCTTCAATTACCACAGCAACACCTTTAGGTTTTAAGGTAGTATTGATACATTCTAAAATATCATGAGTAAGTCGTTCTTGCACTTGTAATCGTCTGGCAAAAACATCAACAATTCTAGGTAATTTACTTAGCCCTACTATATAACCATCGGGAATGTATGCAATATGTGCCTTACCAAAAAATGGTAACATATGATGTTCACATAACGAATACAATTCAATATCCTTAACTATTACCATATCGTCATAACCTTCCTTAAACATAGCGCTCCTAAGAATTTCGGCAGGATCCTGATGATATCCTTGTGTAAGAAATTGCATTGCCTTTGCCGCTCGCTCGGGAGTTTTTACTATCCCCTCTCTTTTTGTATCTTCACCCAGATCCTCAATAATAGATTCAAATTTCTCTTTTACTTCTTCGGTTACTTTTATGTTGTATTCCTCAAAATTCTTATATAACATAGCAATAATTCTATTTTTCTTTTTTCAATTTGTTTTTAAAGGTAGTATTTAATTTATTAAGTTTTGGATTTATCACAAATTGACAATATCCCTGACTACTGTTTTGGTTATAATAATCCTGATGATATGTTTCGGCATTATAAAATGCTCCTAATGCCGTTACCTCTGTAACAATCGGATTATCAAAAACAGATTCATCCTCAAGCATTCTAATTACTTGTTCTGCGATCTGCTGCTGCTGTTCATTGATATAAAAGATAGCACTTCGATATTGTGTGCCACGATCTGCTCCCTGACGATTTAAGGTTGTAGGATCATGTGTAGCAAAAAACACTTCAAGTAATTCCTTATAGCCAATACATTTGGGATCATATTCAATTTTAATTGCTTCGGCATGCCCTGTTCTTCCTGTTGTTATTTCGCGGTATACGGGGTTCTTTATTGATCCTCCTGTATATCCAGATACCACTTTTACGACTCCTTTTAAACGCTGAAAAACTGCTTCTGTACACCAAAAACAGCCACCAGCAAATACTGCTGTTTCAAAATTATTTTCTTCCATAACTATTTAGTCGTCTTTTTTTCAACGAAAATACATATATGCAATACCATTTTTTGCTTTTTAACTTTTCGTTAGTACCACATCTCCTAATACAAGCCTAGTTTTGCAACTAATCAAAAAAAAGTAAGGTTTTTATTACAATTTTATGAATATACAATTACATTCAAAAGCTTATGCTATATTTTTACTTTTCATTACATTACAATCTTTTGCTCAAGAAAGAAAGGAAATTATAGCAGAAAGAATAAGTAATCCTCCTAAAATTGATGGTGTTCTTGATGATGATGTATGGAAAACCCTTCCGGCTCATGGTAATTTTCAGATGTGGCAACCTGGAAACGAAGGTGAAATACCAAAAGAGATCCAATCTGAAGTAAAAATGGCGTATGACAATAAAGCTGTTTATTTTGGAGTCTACTTATATGACGATCAACCCGATACAGTATTACGCCAATTTAGCCAGCGAGATGATATATTTGTGCAAACCGATCATTTTAGTATCGCGATAAATACCTACAATGATGGAGTTAATGAAACTCGTTTTTATATTACCAGTGCTGGTACTATTGGTGATGCTAGAGCAGATCAATTCAATGAAGATTTTAGTTATAATGTAGTTTTTGATGCGAAAGTTTCTTTTGATGATCAAGGATGGTATGCAGAGTTTAAAATACCATATAATGCATTACGCTTCCCGGAAGTGGATATACAGGATTGGAGTATCAATTTTTATAGAAGATCTCTAAGTCGAAATCAGACCCATACCTGGAACTTTATTGATAACAAAATTGGGCAACGTACGCAATATAATGGTTTGGTTAAAGGCGTAGAGAATGTTAACCCTCCTGTAAGACTTACTTTTTTCCCATTTGTGCAAGGTCTGGTATCACACTCTGATGGAGATACCGAAACTGATTTTAGTGCAGGGATGGATGTAAAATACGGGTTAAGTGATAGCTTTACATTAGATGCAACTCTAATTCCGGATTTTGGGCAAGCAGCTTTTGATGAAGTTCGTCTTAATTTAGGGCCGTTCGAACAAACTTTTGGAGAAAACAGGCAGTTCTTTACTGAAGGCACAGAATTATTTAATAAAGGAAATATTTTCTTTTCTAGAAGAGTTGGCGGTAAACCCTCTACATCTATATCAGACGATGACCTTAATACGAATGAAGTTGCAGAAGATGCTCCTTCTAAAGTAAACCTCCTTAATGCCTTAAAAATTTCGGGAAGAACAAAGGGGAATCTGGGTATCGGTTTTTTTAATGCGATTACAGAAAAAACAGAAATTCGAATTACCGATACTATCACTGGTGCTGTGCGCAAAGAAGTAGTTGAACCTATTTCGAATTACAATATTTTTGTATTAGACCAACAGTTTAATAAAAATTCTTCTGTTTCCTTAATTAATACTAATGTAACTCGTAGTGGTAGCAAGTTTAGAAATGCAAATGTAACAGGGTTGGTATGGAATCTTGCCAATAAGGCAAACTCTTATCGCCTAACCGGAAGATCTTTGGTTAGTCACATAAATTCTCCGGGAGATAATATTGGTGGCTTTGCGTCAGAGCTTGATTTTGATCGTATAAAAGGTAAAATCAGATATGGTTTTGGCCATGATTTGGCAAATACGACATATAACATTAATGATTTAGGAGTAAATTTCAGAAATAATTTTAATAATTTTAGAGTAAGTGCTTCCTATCAAATCTTCGAACCTAAAGGATTATTTAACACGTATCGTATTAATGTTTTTGCAAGACATAGACGACTATATGATCCTAGTATTCAAACACAAAATTCTGTAGGTGCAAATTGGTTTTTTGTAACCCGAAAACGATTTGGTTTTGGTGGAAGAGGATCTTATAACTCTAAAAATCAAGACTATTTTGAGCCTCGTGTAGGCGGAAGGTTTGTTACTTTTAGTCGAAGTATTGGTGGTAGAATGTTTGTTTCTTCTGATTATCGAAAAAAGTTCGCCTATGATATTAGTGCCGGAACAAGGCAATGGTTTGGTGATGGACAAAAGATATATAGAATAGAAGTTTCTCCTAGGTATCGATTTTCTGATAAATTATTAGTGATATGGAGATCAGAATACTATAATCGCCCAAATAATTTTGGATATGTTGATGATGATGGTACAGATGTATTTCTAGGACAACGAGATATTGTTTCGTTAGAAAATTCTCTAAGTGCTAGTTATAATTTTAATCCCTATAAAGCTGTAAATTTACGTTTTCGAAACTTCTGGAGTACTGCCGATTATTCTGATAATGTATTTTATATTTTGAACGAAAACGGATCCAGAACTCAAATTGATTATGATATTTCAGAAGATAATCCCAACACCAATTTTAACATTTGGAATCTGGATTTAAGTTTTAATTGGAGATTCGCACCTGGCAGTGAAGCTACTCTACTCTATCGCAATCAAATTTTTAATGATGATGAGTTATCTACTTTAAATTACACACAAAGTCTGGATAATTTATTTAACAAGCCTATCAAACATACTTTATCATTAAGAGTGGTCTATTTTCTTGATGTGAATAATTTAAAGCGTTCTTCTAAAGGATAATCTTGGGGATTCTAATGATATTGATTACTTTCACTCCTTCAAGTATAGAAAACAGATGATCAAAGCTAATAATATTCATAAAAATTATGGAGACCTTCATGTTCTTAAAGGAGTAGATCTTCATATCAAACAAGGAGAAATTGTTTCTATCGTTGGTGCTTCTGGTGCAGGAAAAACAACATTATTACAAATTTTGGGCACATTAGACCGTGTTAGCGAAAAAAAAGATTGTGAATTATCGATTAATGAATCCAATATTAATACATTATCTCAGAAACAGCTTTCAAAATTTAGAAACGAACAACTTGGTTTTATTTTTCAATTCCACCAGTTATTACCAGAATTTACTGCACTAGAAAATGTGTGTATTCCTGCTTTTATAAAAAAAACTCCAAAAGCCAAGGTAGAAAAAAGAGCCAAAGAACTCTTAGATTTCTTAGGGCTTTCTCATCGATATGATCATAAACCTAGTGAATTGTCGGGAGGAGAACAACAACGAGTTGCAGTGGCCAGAGCACTAATCAATAATCCAAAAGTGATTTTTGCTGATGAGCCATCTGGAAATCTAGATAGTGAAGCTGCAGAAAATTTACATCAATTATTTTTTAAGCTTAGAGATGAATTTGGGCAAACCTTTGTTATTGTAACGCATAATCAAGAGTTAGCCGATATGGCTGATAGAAAGCTGGTTATGGTAGATGGTAAGATTGTAGGGTAAATCCGGTGGCATATAACAGACCATATCTATACTATGAATATTATTTCAGGACGGGACAAAAAAATAAAAAGGCTGCATAATTAATTATACAGCCTTTTCTTAATAAATTTCAAAGTTCTTAATAATTTTATATTAGTATATATACTGGAGAGCAGCTACATCCCCACTACTAAAACGACCAGTAGCTCCAAATGCTCCACATGAAATCATGATTGATGATCTATCTACGCCTGTTGGAGTTCCTGGGATATGAATAGCACCATCTTGTCCTTGTCCTTCATTTTGACCATTATCACATGATCTAGCAAACCAGTCTGTATGACGTAAACCAATACAATGTCCCATTTCGTGAGCAATTACATGTTTAGAATAAGTTACACCTCTACTACCTACACTAGGTCCGATTCTTGCCCACTTGTAAGGTCTTCCTCCTGAAGGAAATCCAGCTAATCCACCAGCACCTAGGTCTCCACGTACATAAACTACTATATCTGCTGCTTGATAATTAGTACCAAAACTAAGACTCATTCTAATCGTTAACCCTAAACTGTTATAGCTGTTTACCGCTTGCCTTAAACCTTGTTGTGCAGCTTGGTTTAATCCATTACCACCACCACCTGTGTATCCTAATACTGTGATTGTACGGGCAGAAACAAGATTTCTTGTTCTATATTGCTTCATTCCATTATCCAAAGACTCTAAACTTGGCTGATCTGCAAGTCCAGCAACTGGTATCCCAAGATCTGTACCATTAACGAAGTAGTCTTCACTACTTCCATCCAAATCTGTAACCGTTTTAACAGTCACATTATTTGTATTAACCCCCATGCTTTCTAACTTAAGAAGTTGTTCTTTTGTAGGAGTATTATCTATTTCATTTACTTCTGCAGCTACTTCTTCTTTTTGACAAGAAGTAATGCATCCTGCCACGATAGCGCTAAGCGCTAATAATTTGATAGTTTTCATATTATTAAGTTTGTTAATTTGTGTGAGTCAACAAAAACCAAAAGGTTTTCTATCATCTCGATTAAAAAAATTAGATATTAAGAACTTTGAAATCTTAATACTAGTTAGAGTATGTAATCTTTATTGTTCTAAATGAAGCTGTTAAGCATATCGCTAAACAACAAAGCATAAACCGGATAGAGGCTAAAAAGACCTCATATGAATCAAAATTTGGAAAGTTACTTTTTGATTGTTCCTCAATAAGAATTTTTAAATCTCAACTTTTAGGCTTTCAAAATGGTCCCTAAGAATCCTAAAATTGCATTAAAAAAAATATTCCGGCTTATAACTTTGTAGCAACCAAGAATTTAATCTATAGTTATCCTATAGACTATTGTTTATTTAGTAAAAACAAAATTGGAATACTGTTGAATAGTGTTTTCATAAGTTGAATGTTTGTGTAAAATTAGTTGATGCTAAATTCAACAAAAAAAGGACTCAAATCAATAATTAGATGTCTCTAATCACGATTTAAGACATCTTAAATCGTGATTAAAGACATTTACAAATAAGTATCAAATATAGTAAATATAGGAGGTAACAGAACTTTAATTAACTATAGTACACCTATTCAAAAGGAAAAAAATTAAAATACGAAAAGACTGCCTTTTCAGGCAGCCCCCTCTAAAAAAAATCAAAGTTCTTAATAAGTTTATATTAATATAAGTACTGCAATGCAGTAACATCATTTCTATTTAGAGTCCCATTTTGAGGGTTTCCTTGTGCCGGACAAGAAATCATAAAAGATGTAATATCCACTCCAGTTGGAGTTCCCGGAATATGGATAGCACCATCAGCACCTTGACCTTCTGGTCGACCATCACATACTCTTCTCTGCCAATCTGTATGACGTAACCCTATACAATGCCCCATTTCATGAGTGATAACATGTTGAGTATACGCAACTCCTCTGTTTCTAACATTAGGTCCTATTCTTGCCCACTTATATGGTCTTCCACCAGAAGGGAATCCTGCTAATCCACCAGCTCCTAAATCACTTCTTACGTATACTACCAAATCAGCTGCCTGATAGTTGGTGCCAAAAGTGAGTCTCATATTAAGAGAAGTATTTAAATTATTATATGTATTAACAGCTCTCTGTAAGGCCTGCCTTCCAGTATTAGACAGTCCATTACCGCCACCACCTGTATAACCTAATACATTAATTGTACGGTTATTACTAGAGACAATGTTTCTCGTTCTATACTGCTTCATCCCGTTATCCAAAGATTCTAAGCTTGGCTGATCTGCAAGTCCGGCAACCGGTATCCCTAGATCTGTACCATTAACAAAGTAGTCTTCACTACTCCCATCCAAATCTGTAACTGTTTTTACAGATACATCTTCTGTATTAACTCCCATGCTTTCTAACTTAAGAAGTTGTTCTTTTGTAGGAGTATTATTTATTTCATTTACTTCTGCAGCTACTTCTTCTTTTTGGCAAGAAGTAATGCACCCCGCAACGATAGCGCTAAGCGCTAATAATTTGATAGTTTTCATATTTTAAGTTTGTTAAATTTGTGTGAGTCAACAAAAACCAAAAGGTTTTCTATTATCTCGATTAAAAAAATAGATATTAAGAACTTTGAAACCTTAATATTAGTTAGAGTATGTAATCTTTATTGTTCTAAATGAAGCTGTTTAAGCATATTGCTAAACAACAAAGCATAAACCGGATAGAGGCTAAAAAGACCTCATTTGAATCAAAATTTGGAAAGTTTTTTGATTGCCACTCACTCAATAAGAAATTTTAAATCTCAACTTTTAGGCTTTCAAAATGGTCCCTAAGAATCCTAAAATTATATTTAAAAAAAAATCCGGTTTATAACTTTGCAGAAATCAATTATATAATCTATGATTTACCTTAATAAATTCTTTAGTTTGTATCTAAGGGAACTAGAATTGGAATGCTGTTGAATAGTGTTTTCATAATAAGTCGATTGTTTGTGTAAAATTAGTTGGTGCTAAATTCAACAAAAAAAATGCACAAATCAACAAACAGGTGTCCCCTAACATGATATAGGATGTCTTAAATCATAATCATAAACATATAAAAACAAGATAATCAGTCATCTGCGTTTTTTGCATATGATGAAGGAGAGACTCCAACAATATCTTTGAAATTTTTGTAAAATGATGCCCTGGAATTAAAACCTACCTCATTAGCTATTGCAGAAATGCTAAATTTTTTATGCCTATCCATAGACAAAAGCTGTTTAAATTCCTCTATCCTATAATAATTGATATAATTATTGAAATTTTTATGTTCTATCTTATTAATTGCTTTAGAAATTAGCCTTTCTGGCAACTTTATCTCTTTGGCAAATGTTTTTAAGGTAATTGAAGGGTTTAAATACGCTTTGGTTTCTGTCATATATTCTTCAATAATCCTTATAATATTTTCTAGTTCTGCCTTAGTTTCTTTTTCTTCTACTTTAGGAGAAATCATATTTATAATATTAACCTGTACCAAACTCGCAATGGTAACATAATAGAGAGAAAGTAAAAGAATAGTATTCATCAAATACCTATAAGATTTTTCACTAATAAACAGATTCAATGAGTTACCCGAAAGATTAAACAGGATACAGATAATACAAAAAACAGTTAACCAATTTAATGATTTGTTTTTGGTGACTTCATAATAATAAGGTAATTGTTTTTTATGCTTATTATTAATTTTAATAATCATAACAGACATCGTTACGATATAGACAGCACCAACAATGTTCATTATTTTGCCAAAATGCATTTCTTTTAAAGTAGTATGCATTTCCGGGTTTTGCAGCACTAGAAGAAAAAATACTGATAAAAACAAAAACTCTAAGATTGCAGGGATATAGTAATAGAATTTTCGCTTTATATAAATTCCAGCCGTTTCTACTGCGTAGAAAAATAAAAAACTCATACTTAACAAATTAAATCGAAACGGATGATAATAAATAGCCGGATGCTTAACATACTTAAAAACAAAATACATTGCCATCTCGACACATAAAGTAACAAAAAACAATCCCAGATATCTATTAATATGAACTTTTTTAGATCGGTAAAAAAGTAGAATAACAGTAATAACTAACGTTTGTAAGCCACTTATTAAAAATAAATAATCTATAATTTTCATCTCAAGAATCTTTAAATAACAAAAAACCACTGACTGTTATTAATATAGATCAATAGAAATGCCTATATGTTTTGTAACATAATAAAAACTATCTTGTTAATGGTATTAAAATAGATAAACTTTTTAACACATAAATTTATTGTACATAAAACTCAAATCTGTATTTTATTTAACCTTTTTCTTAAATATTAATAGATATTCATTAAAATTATCATCTTTGCTGATGATAAAACAATAAAATGATAATATATCCCCGTGAAGAAATTTAACCATATCGACCTCAAAGATTTTCTGGATGAAAAGGCATTTTACTACGAACAACCAAAATTTATTGAAACAGATCCGGTACAGATTCCTCATCTATATACTGAGAAAGAAGATATTGAAATCTCAGGATTTCTTACTGCCACTATTTCCTGGGGGAATCGAAAAAGCATCTTAACCAATTCTCACAAATTAATGTCACTTTTGGGGAATAGCCCGTATGATTTTATAATGAATCATACCGAGATAAATCTTCAAGATTTTAATGGTTTTGTACATAGAACTTTTAATAGTACAGATCTCTCCTACTTCATCACAGCACTACGACATATATATACTAAGTATGATGATATGGAAACTTTTTTTAAATTGTATAAAGAAGAAGACAACTTTCAGACCGCAATTCATAATTTTAAAAAAGAATTCTTTTCCTTACCGCATCCGATTAGAACAGAAAAACATGTTAGTGACCCTCATAAAAACTCTGCTGCCAAACGAATCAATATGTTTCTACGGTGGATGGTAAGAGATGCTTCTGCCGGAGTTGATTTAGGTATTTGGCGTAACCTCTCCCCTGCTCAATTATCATGCCCCTTAGACGTGCACTCGGGAAACGTTGCTCGTAAATTGGGATTGCTTACACGCAAACAAAATGATGGAAAAGCATTGTTAGAGCTTGATACAAAACTGAGAAGCTTAGATCCCATAGACCCAGTTAAGTATGATTACGCATTATTTGGACTTGGAGTTTTTGAAAAATTTTAAGTTTAGAACCATTCTAAAGAGTAATCTTAACTTTACATTCTAAACATTTAGATGATATTTCTTTAATAAACATAAAACATCTTCATAAAGCTGTTGAGGTATGCCTTAAGCTAAATTTGTGGAAACAAAAATCCACACAATCATGAAAAATTATCTTATTACTGCCTCTTTAGGTGCTGCATTACTATTGGCTTCCTGCAACCTAGACGATTACACAGGAGGTCCTACTAAGCCTCCAACAGGAAAAATTGAACTAAAAAATCATTCTATCTCTCCTGTTTTATTAGAAAAAACCCCTGAGTTTTCTGATATAGAAATATACAATCTGCTTTCTTCTGAAGATACCTATATTCCTGATTTCACATACGGTTCTATGGCAGATGGTGCAGGATTACTTCGTAATAAAAACGGAACATTTACTTTAATTAATAATATAGAAGCAGATTATTCTGTTGCCAGAATCACATTAGACGAAACTTTTAAACCAATTAAAGGAGAACATATCCTTAATGCTTTGGCCACAGCAAATACTGCCCAGTGTTCTGGTTCACTAATTACTCCATCTATACATGGTTTTGGCCCTTTATATCTTTCTGGTGGTGAATGGGGAGGAAATTCTAAAGGTGTTTTTGCAACTAACCCATATAAGAATGCATCAGAAGCTTCTGCTCCAAGAATGTTGACTGCACTAGGGCAATGGTCTACCGAGAATGCTGTGGCACTAAGCAGACGTGCATATCCGGGTAAAACTGTCGTTTTTATTGGTGATGATAATAGTAATAACGAAGTTCCTTCGGGACAATTAGGAATGTATGTTGGCAGACAAGGTGATCTTGAAGGAGGTAAATTATACGGGTTGAAAGTAACCTCTCCAGGAGTAACCTACGAGGTAGATATGGAAGAAGGAATTTCTTATGATATGGAGTTTGTAGAATTAACCGAAAAAGATATTGATTTATTAGATGCCGAAGCTAAAGAAAAAGGAGTAATGGGGTTTTCTAGATTAGAAGATATAGATTGGAGAAGAGGGCGTAGCAGAAAGAACAACCAAGAAGTATACTTTGCTGTAACAGGAAGAGATAAACCTGGATTAATAGGAAAAGGAACACGTTCTGGGAGAATTTACAAAGTAGAACTAAATAATAGAAATCCATATGGCCCTGGTAAAATAACTTGTGTATTAGATGGTGACAAAATTGGTGGTACTGCCGAAGCTTTTCACAGTCCTGATAATATTTTGGTAACCAAAAACTACGCTTACATACAAGAAGATCCAAATGGGATTCAAGATTTTAAACCTGCAGCAAATCATTATTCGAGATTGTATCAATACAATTTAAACACCAGAGAATTAAAAGTAGTATTAGAATGTGATCAGCCTAAAGCAGCAGCATCTGGATACGGTAGTTTAAATAAGATATGGGAAATAACAGGTATGATCGATATATCAGACGTGATAGGTGTTGATGAAACTTTTCTTATGATTACTCAAAATCATGGATGGGAAAGAGCAGACGGAACACCTTTTACCGATCCTACAGCAAACCCTGATGTAGCAAATAGCCGTAAAGAAGGTAGTATGCTTTATGTAATTAAAGGTTTAGAACGATAGACATATGATTTTATTTAAATACAACAAAGAGGCTTATTTTATGATAAGCCTCTTTATCATATTTGGTATTTTTTCTTCTTGTTCAGAAAAGAAAGAAGTAAAAATAGAAAATGCACCATTCAATATCCAAATGAAAGAACAATTCATAACCGATATTACTATGGCAATTAATCACCTGGATAGCGCTAAAACCGATACGACCAATGTCAAAAAGCATTTTCTTCAATCCAGAAAGTATTTCAAAAAAACTGAACCCATTTTGGCTTCTCTGGATATTGAAAATTATGGCTTCTTAAATCAACCTAATATTTTGAAAGTTGAAGAAGATGACTTTACCGATATAAAAACTAAACAACCAAGTGGATATCAAGTTCTCGAAGAAGAGATTTTTACAGAAGAAATGAATGCTGTACTTGTGAACAAGCACTTAAATCTGGTATCAAACAGGTTAAAATTAATTAGGAAAAATATCAGTTTTAATCACTTAAAGACATATCATTTTTTATGGCTATTTAGAAAATCAATAGTTCAAATTGCACTTACAGGAGTAACAGGTTTTGATTCTCCTGTCTTAGAAAACTCTTTAGAAGAGTCTAAAGTAGTATACCAAAGTTTAAAGACTTATTTATCTATCTTTAAGAATGAATTTAACGACGTAGCACTTTTAAAAAAATGGAACCACGAAATAGATGCGTCAATTAAAGATTTAAATGCTAATTTTAATACGTTTAACCGATATAATTTCATTAAAAACCATACGCATAAACAATTAGAATTATGGAATCAAGTTGTAGATGATTGGCGTGTGAGCTTTCCTTTTGAGTTAGCAATAAAAAATAATGCTACTTCTCTTTTTTCTAAAGATACTTATAATCACACCTATTTTGCTGATAGAAATTCTGGAGAAATGACTTTGGGAAAAATAGCATTGGGAAAAAAGTTATTTTACGATACTAACTTATCTTCGAATAAAAAAATTAGTTGTGCAACCTGCCATCATCCAGACAAAGCATTTACAGATGGCTTGAAAATTGGAGCAAAAGTTACACGCAATACTCCTACATTATTTTATGCTGGTCTTCAAAAGGCATTTTTCTATGATAAAAGAGCCGGTAGTTTAGAAGGTCAGATCATTGCCGTAATAGAAAATGAAAATGAATTTCATACAGATTTAGAAACGCTAAGACAAGTTGTTATACAAGATAGTACATACACAAAAAGTTTTGCCGAAGTTTTTAAAAACCAAAAGGTCGGTAATGCCGAAATTAGGAATGCTATAGCTAGTTATATAAGAAGTTTAGCACCTTTTAACTCTAAATTTGATCGCAACATAAACACTCTCGAGAATACGCTTACTCAAAATGAAATTAATGGTTTTAATCTTTTTAATGGTAAAGCCAAATGTGCTACATGTCATTTTGCTCCTGTTTTTAATGGTACTGTACCTCCTAACTATAGAGAATCAGAAATCGAATTAATCGGAGTTCCAGAACAAAATGACACTATCAATGCCACTATTAGTGCCGATTTAGGGAGGTATTATGTGTATAAAACTCCCGAAAGGAAACATTTTTTTAAGACTCCCTCGGTTAGAAATGCTGGAAAAACAGCTCCTTATATGCATAACGGAGTATATACTACTCTAGAAGATGTTATGGATTTTTATAATCGCGGAGGCGGTATTGGTATTGGTATCCAGAATGAATATCAAACCTTACCTCCCGATCCGTTACATCTCACTAATCAGGAAATAGAGGACATTATTTCGTTTATACATACATTAGAAGATGATATTGAAACCTATTAAAAAAGAATTTGATTGCTAATTACCCATTCATCAATTTAAGATATAGGTGGTCGCATATCTTTCTTAAGTTACATTACGGTTATCACGTAAAATTGTTATGTAATGCTAATTAATTCGTAATATCTGGGTTATTTTTGTTAATTTTATTAGGAATTGATTCTTATATAAATCAATTCTTTGTAAGAGGATGATATCGAATGCTATACCCATAAACGAAAACTTTAGGTTAGAAGCTTTAAAATCATTAGACATTCTGGATACCGAATCACAGAAGGAGTTTGATGAGATTACTGCGCTTGCCGCGTATATCTGTGAAACAGATATGGCACTAATTTCATTAGTAGATAATGATAGACAATGGTTTAAATCTAAACACGGTTTAAAAACCTGTGAGACTCCTCGTAATAATTCGCTTTGCTCTCATGTTGTTTTACAACCTCATGCTCCTTTAATAATTAAAGATACCCGAGAGGATAAACGTTTTAATGACAACCCAATTATTCTAGAAGAAAAACCTATTATTTTTTATGCCGGAATTCCTTTGATAGATAAAGATGGTTTTGCTTTGGGGTCCTTATGTGTTATGGATAGTGTTCCCAGAGAGCTTTCTAATAAGCAGCTAGAATCCCTTAACGCTCTGGCAAAACAGGTGATTATTCTTTTTGAGCTTAACAAAAAGAATAATGATCTTCAAATAATTCAAAACAAATTAAAAAAACATAACGAATCTTTAAGGGAATTTGCTAGAGTGATATCGCATGATCTCAAAATGCCATTAGCCAATGTTATTACATCTACAGATTTATTAAAACTTAAACTGGAAGATAAACTCGACAATGAAAGTTTAGAATATTTTGATTATATCAAAACTTCTTCTTTCTCTATGAGTAGTTATATTAGTGATGTACTTGATCATTATGAGAGTGAAAGTTTAATACATAATGAACCCGAAGAATTTTACTTAAATCACCTATTGAATAAAATTGTTGATTTACTTACTATGAAACCGGATTTTACTATCTATTTCCCAGAAGAAGATCCAATCATACAATGTAATAAACTAGCATTAAAACAAATTTTCTTTAATCTTATCGGAAACAGTATTAAATATAATGACAAAGATCAGATCATTATATCAATAGAAACTAACGAAGATGAGAATTTTTATTATTTCAGAATAACAGATAACGGAATGGGGATTCCGAATGATAAGTTGGATACCATTTTTGAGCTTTTCACTACCGCTAATACTACAGATAGAAGCGGTAATAAAGGTAATGGTATTGGGCTTTCTACAGTAGAAAAATTAGTTAAGAATCTAGGAGGTTATATTAAAGTATCTTCTAAAGAAAAAATTCAGACCACTTTTGAGTTCTCTATAAAGAAATCTATTTAGACTGTTTTCGATAGTATTTTTGCTACACAAGCCTGAGCACATTTTTCACCATCGATAGCTGCAGAAATTATACCTCCGGCGTACCCTGCTCCTTCACCACAAGGATATAATCCTTTAATTTGTGTATGTTCTAATGTTTTCCAGTCTCTGGGAATACGAACAGGTGATGATGTTCTAGACTCGGGAGCATGCACTACAGCATCATTGGTAAGATACCCTTTCATGCTTTTGCCAAATGCTTTAAAACCATCTTGTAATGTTTGATGAATAAATTTAGGGAACACTACACCCATATCAGCAGATGTTAAACCTGGTTTATACGAAGTTTCTGGAAGATTTGTTGATATTCTTCCTTCAACCATATCTACCAGTCTTTGTGCAGGAACCTTTTGAGTCTTCCTTCCTATTTGCCAAGCGTACTGCTCTATATTTTTCTGAAAATACATCCCCGATAAAGGACCATATTTAGAAAATTCCTTAAAATCTTCTATCCGCAATTCTATAACAATACCACTATTGGCGGTAGGTTGATCCCTCTTAGAAGGAGACCAGCCATTTGTAACCACTTCTCCAGGGCTGGTAGCACAGGGAGCAATCACACCACCGGGACACATACAAAAAGAATACATTCCTCTGCCTTTTACTTGTTTTACGATACTATATGGTGAAGGAGGTAAATAAGGCCCTCGAACTTCACAAGAATACTGGATCTGGTCTATGAGTTTTTGCGGGTGTTCTACTCGTACTCCCAAAGCAAATGGTTTTGCTTCGATCTCTATTTGTTTATCATACAATAGTATAAATATATCTCTTGCAGAATGTCCAGTGGCCAAAATAACGTTATTCGTAGCAATAGTACTCCCATCCATTAGAGTAACGCCATAGATTTCAGAATTTTTAATTTCAAAATCAATTACACGAGTATTAAAATGTACTTCTCCTCCTCTTTCAACAATTTTCTCTCGTATTGCAGTTATAATGCCTGGTAATTTATTTGTTCCGATATGTGGATGTGCTTCGACCAAAATTTGATCGGTAGCTCCAAATCCAACCAAAAGCTCTAAAATACGATGTACATCTCCTCTTTTCTTAGACCGGGTATATAATTTACCATCACTATATGTACCTGCTCCACCCTCTCCAAAACAATAATTAGAATCCTCGTTAACAATATGATCTCTGGTAATAGCTTTAAGATCTCTACGACGTGCCTGTACATCTTTTCCTCGTTCTAAAACAATGGGTTTACAACCTAATTCAATACAGCGTAGTGCTGCAAACAGGCCTGCAGGGCCGGCTCCAATGATAACTACCTCTGGTGCATTAGAAACATCTGGATATTCTGGTAATACAATGGGTTGATTTATATAGTCTTCCTGTACATATACTTTAAGCTTCAAATTGATCTTAATTGCTCGTTGCCGCGCATCTATAGAACGTTTTAAAACCTGAATATGTCTAATTTCATCAGAAGGGATTCCATTTTTATGTGCTACCTTACTTTTTAATCGATCGGGATGTGCCGCAATTTCTGGCGAGACTTGTATCGTGAATTCGTATTGCAATCTTAGCTTAGGTTTTGAATTTAGGGCGAAGATACAACATTCTTTGCTTCAAAATAACTCTTATAAAACATCAAAATAGTACTTATAAACAAGCCGAATCTTTCTAGATTTAACCTTTTCTTAAGATATTAGTCCCTATCTTTGACCTCAAACAAACCTTAAATTTACAATTATGAAAAAGCTTTTTTTATTAGCAATTGCGGTAATCGGTTTTTCAATTTCTTCAAATGCACAGGACATCAAACTTGGTTTTAAAGGTGGTGTAAACTTTGCTACATTAAATGGAGACGGTTACAATGGTTTAGATGGACGTACAGGATATCATATTGGTGCTGTAGTTCAAATAGGATTATCAGATATGTTTGCTGTACAACCAGAACTTATATATTCTGCTCAAGGGGCAAAATTTAAAGCCTTAGGTATTGATCAAGATATTGATGTTGATTATTTAAACCTTCCTGTTTTGGTAAAATTAAAATTCGCTAAACTTTTTAGTGTAGAAGCAGGACCTCAATTTGGTTTTATAGTTAATGATAATTTTAATGGTGGTACTGATCCAGAAAGCTTTGATCTAAGTGCAGCTGTAGGTGCCGGAGTAGAATTTGGTTCTTTTTTCGGTCAATTACGATATAATATTGGATTTACTGATATCGTAGATAATGTAGAAGCTAAAAATTCTGTATTTCAAGTTTCTGTTGGATACTATATCTTTTAGTAAAAAAAAAGATTTATATAGAAAGAGCGGAAGTTTTACTTCCGCTTTTTTTAGACATAAAAAAATAATGTCTCCTTCCCTTACCACTTCGTACTTATTTTAATTTTTGATTGATAATTTGTGAATTGATAATTTTGAAATTCATAAATCCCAAATCTTATAGTATATTTGACAAACCTTACTAAGGAATGCAGTTTAAACACCCAGAATTTCTTTACGCTCTCTTTGCACTTATAATTCCTATTCTAGTTCATTTATTTCAGTTACGGCGCTTTCAGAAGGTTAATTTTACAAATGTTGAGTTTCTAAAAGCGGTTACGGTACAAACTCGAAAGAGTTCTCAGATCAAAAAATGGTTGACACTTCTTGCTCGATTATTAGCTATGGCGGCTATCATTTTTGCTTTTGCACAACCATTTCTGGCATTAGAAGAAATTGTAGGTAAAAAAAGTAAAACCGTTTTATACCTTGATAATTCGTTTAGTATGCAGGCCAAAGGTTCTAAAGGGCCACTCCTAAAACGTGCTGAACAAGAAATCCTTAGTGACCTTCCTGAAGAGGAAACCATATCTCTTTTTACCAATACAGAGACTTTTATTGATGTTTCTAAACAAGATATTCAAAACGACTTGTTACAAATCGAGTACTCGTCTAATCAACTTTCGTATTCAGCAGCCTATCTTAAAGCTAAACAGTTAGTAGGAACATCTCCAGAAACCAATAAACGTATCATAATGGTTTCAGATTTTCAACAAAAAGAAAATGCCTTTAGTATACAAAAAGATACAGATACAAAAACACACCTTGTTCAGCTACAACCTGTCACCAGGCAAAATATTGCTATCGACAGTCTGTATTTAAGGCATAATACCAATAATGATCTCACTCTTAATGTAGTATTAAGCAATACCGATACTAATGCAGAAAACACCTCTATTGCGCTATATAATGACGATAAATTGATTGCCAAAACTGCAGTTTCTATTCCGGAAAATGGCACAGCCGAAACTGAATTCCGCTTAGATGAGAATATAAAAATTAATGGTACGGTAACTATAGAAGACCCCGTAATAACTTTTGATAATTCAAGGTTTTTTACCATAAATGCTCCAGAAAAGATAAAAGTTGTTGCTATTAATGAAACAGATGATAGTTTTATAAAGAATATTTTTACTTCGGATGAATTTGTAGTGCTAAGCAGCTCTGTCGAAAGGCTTAATTACAATGATATTAGTAATGCAAATCTGGTAATTATTAATGAGGTTAAGCAAATTCCGGTATCACTTATCAATGCATTAAAGCCTTTTGTTGATCAAGGAGGTACTATTTGTCTTATTCCTGCAACAAATGGAGATTTGGTTTCGTATCAACAGTTTATAAGCGGATATTCGACACAAGGGTTATTGGCAGAAACAACACGTGAAAAGAAAATCACATCTATTAACTTCTCACATCCATTATATCGTGGGGTTTTTGATAAAAAGATTACCAATTTTCAATATCCAAAGGTAAATAGTTATTATCAGGCAAATGCATCCAATATCGTGCTATCTTTTGAAGATAATAGCCCTTTCTTATACAAAACAAATAATATATATGTATTTACATCGGCTATAAATCAGGAAAATTCTAATTTTAAGAATTCTCCTTTAATCGTTCCTACATTATATAATATTGGTAAACAAAGCTTACAGCTTACCGATATATCATATACTATTGGTCAGATTAATTCTTATGATATTCCTATATCTCTCGGACAAGATGGAATATTGTCTTTGGTCTCTGATCAGGAAAACATTATACCATTGCAACAGAGTTTTTCTACAAAAGTGAATATAACGACAGACGAAGTTCCTACACGAGCAGGGATTTACCGTGTACAAGATAAAAATACCAGTGTTCAACAACATGTAAGTTATAATTATAATAGTGCAGAGAGTGATTTACAATACTATAACTTAACTACTACAGAAGATTATCAAGTAAGCCAATCAGTCACAGAGCTTTTTGACCAAATAAAAGAAGAGACTAGTGTTAATGAACTTTGGAAATGGTTTGTTATTTTTGCGTTGATATTCTTGCTAATTGAAATACTACTATTAAAATATCTAAAATGAACTTCTTATTAAAGGCTGCTACTGTAATTGACCCAAAATCCTCTTTTCATCGTCAAACAGTTGATGTATTAATCGAAAATGGAATAATTACAGATATAAAGAAGACAATCAAAGCCCCTGATCATGTTGAAGAAGTTACATTAGATAACTTACACATCTCACAAGGATGGTTTGATAGTAGTGTAAGTTTTGGTGAACCAGGATATGAAGAACGTGAAACTATTGAACATGGTTTACAAGTGGCTGCAAAAAGTGGTTTCACAGCTATAGCGTTACACCCAAATACATTACCTATAACCGATAATAGCACTTCTATAGGTTTTCTAAAAGGAAAGTCTCAAAATAGTGCAGTATCATTATATCCTATCGGAGCCTTGACCATACAGTCCAAGGGTGTAGATATGGCAGAATTATATGATATGCAACAGGCAGGTGCTATTGCCTTTGGTGACTATAAAAAAGCCATTCAAAATCCTAATTTATTAAAGATTGCTCTTCTCTATGCACAAAATTTTGATGGATTGGTTCTATCTTTTCCTCAAGAAAATAATATTGCCGGTAAAGGACTGGTTAATGAAGAAGAACAAAGTACTTTACTTGGATTGAAAGGAATTCCTGCGCTAGCAGAAGAATTACAGATTGCGCGAGACTTGTTTCTACTAGAATATACAGGTGGCACCTTACACATCCCTACAATTTCGACAGCCAAATCGGTAGCATTAATTAGAGATGCTAAGGCAAAAGGATTACAAATAAGTTGTAGTACCACCGTTCATCATTTAACCCTAACTGATAAAGAGCTGGTTACATTTGACACTAATTATAAAGTACTTCCTCCATTAAGAACGCAAAAAGATGTAGATGCCTTGGTAAAAGGTATAAATGATGGTACAATTGATATGATTACCAGTGATCATCAACCTATAGATGTAGAACATAAAAAGGTAGAGTTTGATCACTCAAAATACGGTACTACCGGTTTAGAAAGTGCTTTCGGAGTTCTTAATACGATATTAGATATTGAAGAAACCATAGCCATGCTTACTAGCGGTAAATCTATTTTCAAAATAGAAAGTGAAAGCATTGAAAAAGATAATAAAGCAGATTTATCTTTATTTAATCCTACAGGTGATACCACTTTTACAGAAGAGCATGTTATATCTTCTTCAAAAAATAGTGCTTTTATAGGAAAATCTACAAAAGGAGCTCCTTATGGTATTATCGCTAACGGAAAAATGATATTAAAATAAGTATATTACAAAACTAATTCTTCATTACGATCTAGTGTAGTAATAAAATAATATAATACAACAATTATGCAATCTGACTACGCAAAACAAGGAAAAACAGCAGCTATTGTTTCATATATCACCATTATTGGTACAATTATAGCTTTTTTCATGAATCAGGAAAATAAAAATCAGTTTGCAAGTTTTCATATCAGGCAAGCATTGGGTTCATGGATTAGTTTCTATCTTTTAATAGCTTTGGCTAATATTTTTGACTCACTAATGATTCATATCGCTTTCTATATCTTCTGTATCGTGCTAATTGTTTTTGGGCTTATCCTGGCAATACGAGAAGAGCAAAAAACAGTTCCTATTTTGGGGCCTTTCTTTCAGGAATGGTTTAGTTTCATTAAATAGAAGGTTATAACGAACTATTTTATGTTTAAAAAAATAGCAAAACTAGTTCTTAAACTCTTATTATTTCTTTTTTTAACCGCTCTAACGCAAATTGGTGGAGTGATATATATTCTTACAGAATTACTGGTTAAAAGAAATATACATAAGTATAGGTTAAAAAAAACGGCCATATTTCTTATCACTTATATATGTATAACGTTTTTGATTATCCCCCATATCGCCCCGTTATTTGGTAGAGAAAAAATTAAAGATACTACACAAATAAAAGCTCATAGCTTCGTAACAAAATTTCTAAATCGAAATTATGTACATCTTGAGCTTTATACTGCATTAGAGGAAATTGCAAATTCATTTCATCGATCTAATCCTGATATCGCACTGGTATATCTAGATGCTAGCTTTCCATTTATAGATGGTTTTTCATTGCTTCCGCATTTGAGTCATAATGATGGAAAAAAGATTGACATCTCATTTATTTATCAAGATCAAAATAATGAGACGACCAACAAAAAACCTTCAATTAGTGGCTACGGAGTATTTGAATCGCCTACCCAACAAGAATATAATCAAACCTTAATTTGTAAACAAAAAGGAAATTGGCAATACGATTTTACCAAATACACAACTTTTGGAACCTTAAACAAAGGGTTAAAATTTTCTGAAAAAGCTACAAAAGATTTACTTTTGGCAATCGTAAAACAAAAACAGATAGAGAAGGTTTTTATAGAACCACATCTAAAGAATAGATTAAAGGTACAAAGTACCAAAATACGATTTCATGGATGCCAGGCAGTACGGCATGATGATCATATACATATACAATTAAAATAAAACTATGCAAACCAAACCACTATCCCTATATCATATTATAAAAGAACCTACAATAAAAAAAGATAAGACTCCTGTTCTATTTATGTTTCATGGGTATGGTAGTGATGAAAATGATCTTTTTTCTTTTGCTACAGAACTACAGGAAGAATTATTCATTATTTCGGTTAGAGCACCTTATCCTATGCAACCATATGGTAATGCGTGGTATGCAATTTACTTTGATGCTGCCCAGGGAAAATTTAGTGATGATAAACAAGCTATCGAATCCAGAGATAAAATTGCTGCTTTTATAGATGAAGCTATCGATGCTTATGATTTGGATAAGGATAATGTTACTCTTCTTGGATTTAGCCAGGGAACGATCCTTAGTTATGCAGTTGCACTCTCCTATCCGCAAAAAGTAAAAAATGTAATTGCATTAAGCGGTTATATAAATGAAGATATTCTGGCTGATAATTACAAAGTAAATGACTTTTCTAAGCTTAATTTATATTGTTCTCATGGTAGTGTAGATCAGGTAATTCCTGTGGATTGGGCTCGTAAAGCTCCTGTGCTACTCTCAGAACTTGGCATAACAAGTTCCTTAAATGAATTTCAGGTAGGTCATGGTGTCGCTCCCCAGAATTTTTATCAATTTAAAGAATGGTTGAGTACTCACATTTAACATTAGAATTTTAGTGTAACCTTATGCCAAATGTCAGTATTTTTATAATTTATTGAGAAGTCGTAGTAATCGGCAATTCGATATACTAGTGACAAACCAAGACCACTAGAATCAAGCTTGTTTCCTGATTTCTTAAAACGTCCGAATAATTCTTCTTCTGATATTTCTAATGGTTCTCCTGTATTTTTAATCTCAAAATATGCATTGGTAAGTGTCATTACGATTTTCCCTGATTCTATATTATGTTTTATAGCATTACTAATCAAATTATTAAACAGCACATAGGCCATTGTTTCATTAATCTCTATCGACGGATTTTCTTTAAAATCAAGAGTTACCTCTATATTTTTAATATCAAGTAATTCTTTTACTCTTCCAATTTTCTTTTTAAGATATTCTGCCACGATTAGTTTTGATGTATCTATAAATTGATTATTATCAATTTTTGATAGTAAGGAAAGATTATCTTTAAGCTTTGATAACCTTCCTGTAGACTCGTATACTTGTCCTAAAATAGATATTTGCTGTTCAGAAAGATTTTTATCCTGCATCAAAAGCTCCATTTTATTTTTAATAATTGCTAATGGTGTTTGTATCTCATGAGAAGTATTCTCGGTATATTCTTTTAAATTCTTATAATCCTTTACCACTTGATTTGTCATGAGTTCGAGTGTAGAATTTAACTCTTCAAACTCTAATATATTAGTTTCACTAAAAGATAAAGGCTTTGGTTTTTTAACATTAAAATCTTTTATCTGGCTTAGCGTATTATAAAAAGGTATCCAAATTCGTTGCGAAACGATATTACTCAATACAAGCATCGTAATAAAAAACAAAGCAGTAATCAAAGCAATAACCTGTGTAACACCTCTTATTAAATCTTCTGTAGATAGTAATGATTTGGTTATAGAAAAGACATAGAAATTATCTCTCACTTTGTCAGAGAAGGTGATCTGCCTATAGTTCATCTGCTCATTTTGGTATTCATTAAATAATATCGTGTCTTTTATAAATGTTTGGATTTTTGGGTCATTATCTACTTTTTGGATAGTAATATTATCTCCAATATTTAGACTATAACTACTTAATAACTCATCATGCCTATACAACTCATCAATCAATTCTTCTTTTGCCGCAAATAATTTATCATTAAACTCGCTATTTACAGTACGTCTAATAACAAAATAAGAAGATAAACCTCCCACAAGAGATACAATAAATAGTCCTGTAAAATAATAACGATTAGATAAGCTTAGTAGTTTCATTGATCAGAAAATTTATACCCTACGCTGTATACAGTCTGTATATAATCTTTACCACCATGTTCGAGAATTTTTTTTCTAAGGTTTTTTAAATGAGAATAGATAAAATCATAAGAATCTGCAATCCCCATTTCATCTCCCCATAAATGTTCTGCAATAGATCCCTTGGGAATTACACGATTTGGATTCGAGATAAAATATAGCATTAGATCATACTCCTTTTTAGTAAGTTTTAGAATTTTGTTATGTACTTTAACACTCATTTCATAAGGGAATACTTCAATTTCATTAAAGGTAATCGTGTTTTGGGCATCAAAATTTCTTCTACGTATAATCGCCTTTATACGTGCATTTAGTTCTGCAAGATCAAATGGTTTTGTAAGGTAATCATCTGCTCCAATATCAAGGCCATAAATTCTATCATCGATAGCATTGCGTGCAGATACAATGATGATTCCTGATTTTGATCTCATTTCTTTAATCTGTTTAATAACATCAAGACCACTACCATCAGGAAGGTTAATATCAACAACCAGGCAATCATATTCATAATCCCAGCTTTTTTCCTTTGCCTCTGCTAGATTATCTGTCCATTCACATTGGTATCCTTCTCTCCCAAGGTACTGCACCATCGATTCGGCAAGCATATGTTCGTCTTCTATAATTAGAATTTTCACTTCTTTCAGATTAAATTTAATAGTCCAATAACCTTTAATTAAAGAAACAAATAATTATCAGAAAGCAAAAGTTTTTGCAAACAATATTCATCTTCAAAAATAGAGTTGATTTTCAACTTAAAAACAACAACATAACAAGCTGTTTTACAAACACCTACCTTAAAAACAGTTTCTAAACAACTTCTACAGATTTCCTACAGATTCTCCACAAATTCTCTACAGATTCTAATTCTACTTTCGCACCCAATAAAACAAACTGGTTACAAAACAACAATTTAACCACAATTAAAAAATGTTTTAACCATAATTTAAATACTATGAAAAAAATACTTAGCCTAATCTTATTTCTTTTTTTACAAATCAGTTTTTCGCAAACCCAAGAGGATTATCAAAAAATAATTACCGAAGTAACTGATGCATATAACGCAAAAGATGTCGATAAGATTTTTAACTCGTTCTCACCCCAGTTACAATCGACATTTACAATCGAAAAAGTAAAACAATTTGTTTCTGAAAACCAGTCAAAAAAAGGACCAATGGGAACTTCTTCTTTTTTATTAGATGAAGACAAAGCAAAAAGATACCTAACAGAATTCGAAAATACTTCTATGATTCTAATTCTGGGATTATCCCCCGATAAGAAAATTACAAAATTAATTCTTGAAGAATACTAATATATAAACACTTAAAAAATAATAGAAATGAGAAATAATTATTTAACTGCTAAATCAGCGTATATACTCTTTATACTAGGAATAACGACATTTAGTATAGTCAATGCCCAATCTAAGCCAAAATATGGCGTAATGACCTATAATAAAGCTATCAATATATCTGAGAAACAAGGTATGCTAATTCAGAAAATGGCTAAAGATTACCTATATATGGTAGAAAATTCGGATGATGACAAGGCGTCAAGAGATCTCATGACAAGTAAAATTATTTTTGAAAAACAAAATGAAATCTTGTCTAAAAATTCTAGCAACAAGGCAACAAAGAGTAAAATTAAAAAAGTGGGAAATCTATGGGTAGCATTTAAAAAACATATAGAAAGTACTCCCAATTTTGATGATGCCAAAAAAATTCTGAACCTAAATACAGATTTACTTAAAGAAACAGAAAGTGTTGTGCGTTCTATTGTGATAGAATCCAAAAATGCTAATAAAACTATAAAAGGATTAGCTAATGATGACTCTTATAATGAAAAAGATCTAGAACTGAAAAAAATCATAACCGTCTCAGGAAGACAGCGCATGCTTGCACAAAGATTGGCGTTATATTATTTAGCAAATCACCCAACATTGAAAGACAAAAACTCTGAACAAATGTTGAAAAACATATACAATGAAATAGATGGAATGAATACCCCATTACTTCTTTCAGATTTTGATAATGCCGAAATAGATGAAAAAATCGCAAATGCATTAACCATCTGGGAACTTATCACACAAAATAAACTTGGAAAACAAGGATACAAGCATAAAGAAATCTATGATATTTCTAATAAACTCACCAGAGCATATAATGAAATAACAACTTTATACGAGCATACGAAACTATAACAGACCTACTCCCCTGGTTTTGTAGACAACATATCAAAATCTAAGCTAATCTCCCAACACATCAATATCTTTCGAGCTAATTAATGTGCCTTATCCCCAGGGCACTGCTTCGAAAAATTCTAAAGATTAGTTTCCATTTCCACTCTTAAACCTAACAATAAAATATCATCTATTTCTAGTACAAGTAGTGTATTAGAATGTAGAAACGTAAAAAGAATACATTAAATATTTTAAGAACATTAACGCATGAAAAAAATACTTTTAATTACTACTGCAATGGCATCTTTCGCTTTTGCTAATGCTCAAGAACATCACAATAGTGCTACAAAAGAGCACCATTTTGCTAAAGATTATGATAAAAAAGGAGAATTTGAACAAGGAGATATATTTGTTTCTGCTTTGTTTGGATTTGATTCTAAAACAATTAAAGACGAAGGAGAAGAACATAAAGATATTATGTTAGATGTATTTACCAGAGTCGGTTACCTTATTTCTAATACTGTAACTGGTGGTGTAAAATTTGGATACGAAAGTGAAAAAGAAGAAGAAGGAGAAACAGAAATTAGATCTCATCATGGACTTATCGGAATATTTGGACGATATGATTTTACTCCGGGTCATAAATTCTCTCTTTTTGGTGAACTTGGAGTAGATTACCTTACAGCCGATGTAGAAAGAAATGGTTTAAAAAATAAAGAAAAAGGGTATAAAATCGGGCTTATCCCTGGATTAACCTATTTCCTGAATGATCATTTTGCTATTGAAGCTTTATGGGGAGCTATATCTTATGAATCTATGAAAGCTGATAAAAGAGAAAAATCTACCGACGAAATTATTGTAGGGTTTGATTTCGAACATATCAATTTTGGATTGGCATACAAATTCTAAAAACAACATCCGTATAGCCTACTATAGCAGTTATTTACCCTAAAATCACCTATACATTACGGTTGTATTGTTATATAACTAAAAATAATTACAATAAAATAATAACATACAATGAAACTGATTTTAAAGAAATATGTCTACGTGATCGTTGGATTTTTACTATCCACAATCGGGTATTTATATTGCATCATAGGAAATATAAATTTAGCAGAACAAATAGATATGTATTTTAATTTTATTAAATCATCAAAAATCGATGAATTGATATTTCTATGGTTTAAGTTCTTTGCTTTATTTATTATGCTGAATATCATAGTAATTTTAGAAAAAAAGCGAAACATTGAAAAGAGAAAAATATATCACTCAATGTTATATGCTAGTAATCATATTATACGAAACTTCTTATATCAATCTCACATATTAAAAATGGAAGCCGAAGAAAACATCACGTTTAATAAGAGTACTATTAATATGTTTGAAGAAAGTAAAGATGAAGCAATGCTGTTACTCAAAAAGTTATCTTCGATAACTAAGATTGATGATACTAGTATTTATAACTCAATAAAAGAAGAAGTGGGAAACAAAAACAGTACAGTGTAACTCTTCATACCCTATAAATAAGCTCCTCTCCTCCTAAATAAATTAGGTATTGATATAGCTCAATATGCACTTGAGCAAATCATAATATAGTATTTCAAGAATTTTATCCCTTATCGGGAAGATTGTGTGAACGGCTCTAATACTTAGAATTGTAAAATAGAGTCAAAATGATTGATATATCTATATCTATAATGAGAGGAGCATCCTATTAAATCATGCCAATTATTACTTGTTCATTTGCCCCAGTTTTTCAATTTTTTTCAACCATTTATTTCTAAACTCTTCCGTTGATAATCGGATGGGACCAATTGTCGTGATTTTTACTTTTTTTATCCCAATAAAATTCAATGTTCCCCTTTTCATAGCAAAATGGCTTGGGCTTCTATAAAACAATCTATAATACCAAGCAGGTTGGTCTAATGTGCAAATTATTCTTGCTGTTTTTCCAGTAAAACACTTATCCCACCACAAAGAGTTTTCTTTTTTATTAAATGCAAATCCCGGAAGTAATACTCGGTCTAAAAAGCCTTTCATAATTGCTGGCACAGATCCCCACCAAACAGGATAAACCCAAACAAAATGATCTGCCCATTTTAATTTATCTTGCGCTTCTAATAAGTCTGATTCTAGTTCGGTTCGTTTCCGATATCCAAATTGCAGGTTTGGGTTGAAATTCAATTCTCTAATATTGATTTCTTTTATTTCAGCATTCGATTTTTTTACTCCTTTCGTATACGCTTCTGAAATTCCGAAGTTGAAACTTTCTTTATCAGGATGTCCATTTATGATTAGTATTTTTTTCATCATCTTTAGAAATAAGTTTTCATTTTTTCTTCAAATCTGGTATTGGTTAAATTACTCTCTTTGAAGAATTTATATAATATAAAACAAGCAGGTATTGTTAAAGAAATAACACAAATAAGGAAAGTAGCAAAGCTACAAAAGACATCCAAAGTTTGTGCACCAATTTCTCCAATATAGGATGCAATATTATCTTGCTCGTTTATAAAATAGTTGTGAACTGATTGTGCATAATCAAAAAACCGAATTGAAGTTTCATATAGTAACCAAGTTGGATAAAACCATTTTCTGATTGGCACCCACCATTTTCCAAAAATTGATCTTAATTGTTCGTTGTTTTCTTCCATTTTTTTATTCTTTTTTACAAAAGTCGCTCTAATGGAAGAGTTATCAATTGATCTTAATCAAGTCAGAATTTTAGGATTTCTTATTCTGCTCAATGTTTCTGGTGTTATCCCTAAATAGGAAGCAATATGTATAAGAGGAATCCTATTTTCCATATCCGGATGAATATGTATTAAATGTTTATACCTCTCTTCTGCTTTATTGAATTGAATTGTATATAATCTTTCGCACAAACCCAACATAGTTTCGGTCACAACTTTACTTATAAAACGTTCAAAATCATGATACTTGTTAGAAAGCTTGTCAACCGTATCTTTTGAAAACTCTAAAACTGTCGAGTCCTCAACAAACTCAATATAATGTGGACTTGGTTCGTTACTGAAAAAGCTAACTATAGAAGCCATAAACTGATTTTCAAAAGTAAACCAGTCTGAAATATCTTTACCATCTTTCAAATAATAAGCTCTTGCACAACCCTGTACAATTAAATATGCTTTTTTAGAAAATTGTCCCTCGCGTATTACAATTTCCTCTCTTTTGAAAGTGTTGATTCTTGAATTGGCAATGAACTCTTCTTGGCATTCAATAGATAGTGGAAAATATGTTTTTCCAACTTCAGTTAAAATATGTTTACTGTTCATTTTCTAATTGGCTACAACATACATTACAAAAGATATATGTTCTTTATTATTCTATGCATGTTTATTTACAAATCTAGAGGAATTTTAATTAACTTAAAATTATTTACTATTACTTGATTATATATTTCTGTTGTTATGCGCTGTACTTTATTATTCTATTAATAATTTCAGCAGTTTCAAGAGGTTTTTCTAAGGGAAATAAATGCCCTTCATTAAGCTCAATGGTATCAAAATTTGAAAGGTTGCTTTTCCACCATTTAGCATCAGATTTTTTAAACATCTTACTTTTATTGCCATATATCAGTGTTCCATTTAATTTGTGAATTCCTCTTGGTAACTTGGTATATGTAGAACTATATATCTCGGCTTCAATTTCTTTACTAAACGCTAGTTCAAAACCATTTTCAGATGCTTTCAAACCATATTCAATAAAGTCGTTAAAACACTGATCATTAAATTGCTGAAATAGTTGCTTACCCTTGAAGTATTTGTAGGCTTTTTGTTTTGTTTCAAAAAAAGATTTCCTATTTAATGTTCGTTTCGCAGGTCCGATATTATTTGCAAATCCAAATATTTTCATTAAATGTATCAGTTTTCTTTTCCAGGGATGATAAAGAATCGGTTCTATTACTATTACTTTTCTGAAAAGCTGCGGCTTAATAGAAGCTGCTATTAGTAATAAAACCCCGCCAGTAGAATGCCCAATGCCAATTACAGGTTCTTCGAACTTATTCTCTATAGAATCAATTACTTCTAGAGCCAGGTTTTCGAGATTCCCATTTAGTTTGAATTGGTTATGCCCCATTAATTCGACATAATTTATATCAGCATTTTCTATTGAGTTTAAAAAATGATTGAAACATTTTCCCGGAAAACCATTTGAGTGTGCAAACTGTATTAAATTCCTATTCAATTCTTTAGATTTGTTGGGCATAACGTTTTTTAGCTAAACTGCGTTTTTATGCTTTTTTACACTTTGTTGGCAGTTATTTTAATTCAGTAACTCTTTCAAATGTTCTCAATTTATCAATTCTGCATACTCCAAAGCAGTTTTATTAGCTTTTCATTTCTTTTTATGCTAAATAAACTCGAAAATAATCCCATATTCTTTTTATTTAATTACAAATAACAACCTCTATAACAATCACATAAGCCGATATGCGGCTATCATTTATTATACATTATTAGCCCCTCTATTATTTCTTTTCTTCTCGCATAATTTTCTCCATTTTACGACCTCTTGCCAATTCGTCAATCAGCTTTTCCATACGTCTACACTGTTTATACAATTCGAATTCATCCTCTATTTCTTCAATTCGATAACCACAAACGACTCCTTTAATTAAGTGTGCATTAGGATGTATTTTAGCTTTTTGAAAAAATGTTCTAAAAGTTGCTTTTTCATCAATAAGTACTTGTAAAGCATCTTGATCAAAACCAGTAAACCATTTAATTACTTGGTCGAGTTCTTCTTTTGTTCTACCATTTTTTTCCAATCTATTCAGGTAAAGTGGATAAATGGATGCAAATATCATATTGGCAACCTTTTCATTTTTTTCGGGTGTAACTTTCATTTTCATTTTTATCTGATTTTGAATTGATTGGTGCTAATGTCTTGTATATAAAAAGTAGCGTTTATAGTTACTAGGTTTTCATTATTAAAACTAAAGTAATAAAAAAGTGCAAAACTTTGAGTCTTGCACCTTAATGAGTTATTTTTTATATACTTTATTTCCCAAAGATCGTATATGCAATATACGAATTGTTGTACATAGGAGTATACTTAAAATTCAATTGGAAAATAAACTAAAGAACTGACAACTCTATTTTCTATTTCTCCAGGATTAAATTTGAAGCCACAGTTTTTAATAATATCAACAGCAACTTTATTAAGTTCAGAGTTACTTTCTTCAAAGGGTTCAGGAAAACTTAATTCCCCGTTCTTATTAATTACAAAACTTAAATAACATATTAAGCTTTCGTCGGTTACTTTTTTCGATTTTCCTATTTCGAGTTTTTTTCTATAACATTCAATTGATTCTTTAGTTGGCTGAACTAACTCAACTCTTTTATCCAAAGCGCTATACGAAGCTACTATGATTTTGTCTGTGCCAACTGCAAAATTGCCTTGGTTTAATTCCAATGGTGTAATCTTAATCGCTTCCTGTATTTCAAAATAATCTTCAAACTCTGTAATTGTCTTTATAGAAATACATCCATCAACTTCTCTAAGTTTGTTATACCAATTCCCAACTTGATGATCCTTGAATGATTCATAATCGACCTTAACCTCATCAGAGTAAAAGGTCGTGGATTTGCCATAATTAGATTCATATTTTACAATAAAACAATCTTTGCCCATTATATTGACAACACTATCTCTAAATATTTTTGACTTTTTATAGTTAAAATTAGCCCTTCGCGAATCACGATATGTGATATATGGTTTATTAACATAATCATCGTACATTCTCTTTGAAATGTTATCATAAGTATATGAATATGTTCTTTGATTATTGTTGAAATAGGTAGATTTATAAAAATTCGAAGTAATTAAATATTTGACTTTCTTTCCGTGTTTTAATGACCATAGAGAATCCAAGTCTAAATTCTGTCTTTTAGGAATGATTTTTATGTCATATTCGATTTCACCACTAAAATACTGCGCATTAACGGAAACTGAAATCAAAAGTAAAAGTATTAGTCGCTTATATCTCATTCTTTAATTATGTTCGTTAAGATACATAGTTTACACAAGTTAAAGATTAGGTGTTTACACTAAATTAGTTTCTAACCTTGTTGATTGTTGTTTATGTCTTAGATTTCTTTGATCAAAGAAACCTAAAAATACATTTCTATAATAGACTTTCCAAATACCATTACCTAGCTCTTGGATTCCTACATATTTTCCTTTTAATGCTGCAGTTAAATACACCCAATAATAGGACTTCCATCTTATAGCTCCGCTCTTCGTTACTTTTAGAATTTTATACTTAGAATCATAGTCAAAATCTTTTATTTTTTCAGGGAATGGTCTACAGGAAAAATCGTGTACATCCGCTGGTGTTTTCATATCTAAAGCTTCGTGTGGTCTTATGTGATTATATTCCTTTACAAAGTGGTTTAAACGCCTTTGTTGTGCTTTTAGATCAAAGGCTGAAGGTTTGGCACAAGCCGCTTTTAAATCGCGATGTATACGTTCATGTCTACCATTTTGTTCTGGGTGTGCTGGGTCAGAAAATACAGGGATAATACCTAGTTCTATAAACCAATAAGAGAGTTGTGTAAATCGTTGTATGGCTCTTACAGATCCAAAGGGGCTTCCATTATCAGTATGTATTTGTTTTGGGATGCCGTAGGTTCTAAAAACCTTTGTGAATGCTGTCTTGGCAGCTTTTAGTGTTTCTTTGTAATGTCCTTTGGCGGCGAATAAGAATCGACTTTTAGAGTCCGCTATAGTTAGTGGATGACAGTAGATTTTATTACCCATTAAGAACTTACCTTTATAATCGGCACTCCATACTTCATTACAGTTTTTGGGGTCAAAAATAGGGTGTATAGGCTTTACTCTACGCATTCGTTTTTGAGGGGATACCAAACCGTTTTTTCGAAGAATATTATGAACCGTAACCACAGAAGGGATTTGCTCTTTTGGAAATTCTTTAAACAATAAAACCCTAATTTTCTTCGCCCCCCATAACTTATATTTTTCTTTTAACTTAAGAATACTTTCAATGATTTTTTGATCCGTTGTATTAGGATGTTTTCCAGGCTTTCTGGATAGTTCTTTTAGACCTTCAAAGCCTTGATTTTCGAATCGATGAATCAATTTATAGGCTGTTGGTCTGGAGACTCCAAAACTCTTACATAATTCTGTGATGGTATACTTTCCTGTTCGCCATTCACAGATAAATTCAATTTTTTGTTTCATAGTTGTTGTCGTTTTCCAAGGCATGATAATTTGATTTTTCCCTCAAATTATACCTTAAAAAGTGTAAACTATGTTTCTTTAACTTTGTAAAGGATGTTTGTTTAACGTACCCTAATAATAGGTAACGGTTTGTGTATGAAACGTAGTGTGTAAAATGATGCTAACTTTTCGGATTAACACAGAACCGAATTTTTATGTTTTGTTTTAATTTTTTATTCTAAAGCCAAATTTTTAAATTTGGTGGTCTTTGCAAATAAACAGAAACTTTTGGTTTAGCATTTATTAGCTATGTTTTATACATGTTGTTACCACACCTTTTTATTCAGCAACAATTATTCCTCCATTAATCTCTTTTGCACTCGGTTTCTCAAACCAATTTTCCATAAAATCAAAGTTTTCTTTCGTTACTTCAAATTCGTAAGTAGCTCCTTTTTCATTGTTCCTTTTCATTACTCTTTTCCATCGTGTTTCTTTTGATATGTCCAAAAAATGAATTTTTAGTTCATATTCATTCGACTCAGCAAATTTTCTAAATTTTTCTCTGTGCTCAAATTTTGACAAACCTAAATCGAGAATAGAGTCAGTCTTTGAATTTTCTAATTGTCGAACCAACTCCATTATCATTTTCTCTGCCCTATCAATTCTTTCTAAAAACCATTCCAATCCGTCATCCTTTTTTTTGTCGGCAAGAAATAACGTCTTATTCCATTTGTCAATTGAAAAAATAATTCCGTTTGTTTTACTTTTCAATTCCGTTGAGTATGTCGTTTTTCCAGAACCTGTATTTCCAACTATCAGATGTATCATTTTGCTTTTTTCAAATGTATGGTAACGTGTTCGTGTATGATTAGTTGCGTACAAGTACACGATTATTTTCCGTATTTACAATATAGTAAAAAGTAGGGGAAAACCATTGTCTTAGCCAACTATAGCAATTAAATATACACGTTGTTGGCATGCATTTTTAATTTTTTTGTTACATCACTCTCTCCACCATAGACATACTATTTAATATACAATGAGCAATAATTAAAGGCCATAAATTACGTCCTAATTTCACGTATGCTATTCTCATAATTAAACCAATTAATCCAACTGTTATTGACCTTTCTGACAGGTCATTTGAGTGTATAAACCCAAAAATGACTGCCTGTAACACTAAAGCAATCACTGTTGCATAAGAGGTCATTGAAAAGAATTTTTCAATCCAGTTCATTAAGAACCCTCTATCTAATAATTCCTCCAACATAGATTCAACCCAAATGAAGAAAATAATAAGAAAAAAATGAGACCAATTCCCTTTTAGGTCTCCAAACTTAAAAACTGCACTTTCTGATGAAGTATCTTCTGCAATGGAAATAGGTAAATTATCTTTTATAAGTTCAAAGACAATTATTGAGACCATTACTGCTGTGAAAATAATAACAGAAACACCGAGTGTTTTCCACAAGTTGTCGGGTTTTTTTAGCCCAAACCTTTCTAAGAGACGCCTCTTATTTTCATTCTCCAGCTTGCTACTACTAAAGTTGTAAATGACCAAAAAAGTCCATTAGCTATAAAACCTACTATTGAAGAAGGGTTATTTAAATTCAAATCAACTGTTTTTGTTTTAATAAGAAAGTTTTTATTCGGTTTATTAATTACGGTTTTTTAAATTGACTTAAAAAAGATTGTAATTCTTTCCAATAATCTTGATTGCCTTCAGAACAATTCCAAAGTGATTTTGAACCATGTAATCCTCCTGTTTCTGGTGCATAAATTTTTTTGTTTGAGGTCTGAATTAAATCATAAATTGTTTTAGCGTCTTCATATTCCGAGCTTGAAGCCGCAATAAAAGTTGGAAGTTTTACGCTTTTTGCATATTCATTTATTTGTATCTCTTTATATTCCAATGCCGGTGGTGAAAATGCTATTATACCATCTATTTCAGTTTGATATTCTTTACCAAGTATCAAGACAAGTGATGCAGAATAAGAGCTCCCCCAAACCAACAGTGTTTTGGGGTTAAAATTATCTTTAACATATTGTAAACCAGCTTCCATATCTGGATACGCATGATAATATCGTGTACCTTTATCCAGTTTACTCGCTTCAATACGAGTCTGGTTATCAATACCATTAATTGTATTACCAGACCTTTGGTCTATAGCAATACAATTAAACCCTAACGTATTTAATTCTGAAGCAATTGGATGATATTCTCCACGGCTATAACTACCTTGATGGTATAAAATAATCCAAGGTGTCGATGTATTATTTACCTTGTAAACATCGGCAGTTATTTGTACCTTATCTTTTGACGCGAACTGAACAGTTTCGCCATGAAATTCGACTATACATTCTGGTGTGTTGATGTGGTTATATATTTTAAGTCCTATAAAAACAAGGATTATACTACCAATGACTATTAAACTGATTTTAAATATTTTTTTCATATTTATTTTCCGAGTAATCGGAAATCTTTTTAGTTAAACTTACTCTCCTCTTTTTATTTAGGTTTAATTCAAAAACCCCATATCACTTTTATACAATAGTGATTAGCTAAATGGTTTTGAACTCTAAATTTATATTAATTATATAACCAAAAACATCAAAATAGACCAATGAGTAAAATCTGCAATCGTTAAGTGGATAAGTGTCTATAAGTAAATAAGTTTAATATATACTCTGAAGATTAGTTAAGTTCCTTGAAAACTTTTTCTTTGTAAGAATTGCTAATGGGAATTTCAATTTTATCAATTTCTATATCACTTTTGGTATAAGCTGTTACTTTAGTGAGATTTACAATATATGAACGATGTACACGTAAAAATTGATGATTTAGTTTTTGTTCAAAAGCTGTTATCCCACCTTTAAAAAGGATTTTTTTAGTATTAAAATGAATCTGAATGTAATCTTTCATGCTTTCTACAAACAAAATATCGTTGAGAACGATTTTTATATTTTTTTTATTGCTTCTAATATAGATATGTTCATCCTTTGAATTTTCACTTCTTTTTTTTTGAGTCTCTAAAAACTTTTCTATAGCCTTAAAAAACCTTGAGAAATTAATAGGTTTTAAAAGATAATCAATAACGTTTAATTCGTATCCCTCTAACGCATATTCTCTATAAGCTGTAGTGAAAATGACTTTTGGTTGTGCCATCAGGTTTTTAAGAAAATCTGTACCTGTAAGTAAGGGCATTTCAATATCTAAAAACATTAAATCAATGTCTTCTTCTTTAAGGATTTTAAGAGCCTCTAAGGCTGATTCACACGAAGCTACTAATTCAAACCCTTTTAATTCCGACAAATGTCTTTTTATAAGTTTTCTAGCTAATTCTTCATCATCTACAATTATGCATCTATACATTAGTTATTAAATTTAAGTTTGCTGAAAATTTTTGCTCGTTATCATTTAATTCCAAAACATAATTATTTGGATACAGAATATTGAGTTGCTTTTTAATATTTGGAAGTCCAATTGATATTCTTTTTTGGTTGTTAGTTTCCGAACTCAGTAAAGGTTTTGTGTTTTCTATCTGAAAATAGATTGTTTCGTTGCTTACTTTTAATTTAATATTAATAAAGGCCTTATTTGTTTCTTGACGTACACCATGTTTGAATGCATTTTCTAAGAAAGTAAGTAATAATAGTGGTGCAATATTTGCTTCATTACCTGCTTCGTATTCAAAATTAATTTTCAATCTTTTTCCGTACCGTAATTTCTCTAAAGCAATATAATTATTAAGTAATTTTATTTCATTAGCCAATGGTACAAATTTTTCATTACAACCATATAAGATATAGTCTAATATTTCTGATAACTTATCGATTACTTCGGGCGCATCGTCTGATTTCTCTAAAGTAAGTACATAAAGGTTGTTAAGTGTGTTAAATAGAAAATGTGGATTTAATTGATTTTTTAATGCTTCTAATTCTGATGTTTTTTTTTGCTCTTTTAAAGTCAATACTTCTTTTTGATGTCTATAATACTCAAACATGATTAGAATAATTGTAGGAAAAATCAATGAGGGAATATTATTTAAAAAAGCAAAACCATTTGTGATGCGTTCCTTAAAAACAGGTATGCTTCTTAAACTAAAAATTTCTGGATATTTGGGCACTATATAATAGCTGCTAATTGCAATATATATTACATAAGTAAGATAAATTATAAATAAGCAACTAAGTCCAAATAGAAATCTTTTTTTCTTACTTAATAATAGTGGGATTAAAAGCTTAATAATTATATAGCTTAGTGCAATTTGAACGAGTATTACAAAAATTGTTTTTTCGAATAATAAAATCTTATTAGATTCAAAAGTCCATTTTGAACTCATGTAGTACGCCAACATGACTATCCAAAATAGAATATGAGCTAGTAATTTTCTATTTTTTTTAATATATCTACTTATTTTAATTAGCATAATTATAAAACAAAATGACAGAAAACAAACCTGTTCTTTTTTTACTATTAATGTAAAATTAGTTCTCTTTTTTAAAGCTTTATTCTACTGGGTATCAAAAAGCTTAATATGGTTAAACAAATTTAGATGCTAAATTTAAATTAATAATAGTGTTAAAAAGTATTTAATATACCAATCATAAAAATCTGCAAACGTAAAGAGAGGAAGTGTCTATACTTAATACTTCTTAACATATTCATTTGAAGTTTAACACATATTTAAGTTAAGTAAAAAGCAATTTGTGATTGGTATTAATTCAGTCCTTAAATTTAAAATTTACCGTATCTATGTTTCGAATTTCACTACTTTGTCTTTAAATGAATGCCAACGTCTCTTGTATGTTGCATTTGCCTGCTGAAGGCGGCATATGCAATATACAAATTGTTAGCAATAGTATTTTTATGGGTTATTTCGTCTTTCTTTTCCGTTTTTAATTTCGGCTAAAGCGCTTTTAAATGTATAAATTTCGTTTTTTGCTCCATCAAAATCCGCTCTTGGAAGTTTAGTTGAATTTTTTCCAATTTGTCTTTTTAAGCGACTCCAAAATTTTTTAGTTGTATCGCTAGCTGAAATTCCAATTATTGAATAGTGATTACCAATCCATTCAAACGAGGACATTCCAATTTCATCATTATAGTCAGTTCGAATATTCAAGTGAATAACTCCAGGCCACCCAGCACCAAAATAGGGTGTAACCGGATTAGCTCCAGTCCGTTTTTCAGTCCATCCAATCCAAGGATTTTCAATCCATTCATCATCCCCAGATTCTGTTAAGAGAGGCAAAGGTCCACTTTCATTATGCCACAGACATATTCGGTCAGTTGGAAATTCAGTCAACGATTTTACTGCTTTCCATTTTTTAGTTCCGTCAGAAACCAAAAAAGCTATTTGTTCTTCAGAATTTAGTAAATCCAAAAGTTCTTTTTCGTCTTCTTTATTCAGATAAAGTGGAATCCAAGCCATAATTTATTTTACATTATTGCTAACGTTATAAGTATGTGTCGTGGCAGAGCAAAATGTTACCTAGCCATCGACTAATCTGCGCTTATTTTATATCTTTTTCACATAAAATCTTTGCGCCTTACCAAATATACAAGAACCATTCGGTCCATCACTTAGCTGTTATGACATCATATATGTTGTTGTAACACGTTTACATAACACTTCGTTCTAAGTTTTTGTCCTTTTTAAAAGTGATTGGGGTCGTTTCAATTGTTGCATCTGGATTGTTGCCATTTGAACCATTAATTAGAGTTCGACCAGAAATTAAAGCTGTAATTAATTCAGTATCAGATTTCAATATTTCAATCTTTAAATTTTCCAGGTTTGCATGTTCAAAGTAATAAACATTAGAAAGATTTTCTTCTCGGTTTTCATCCCAAGATTCAACTTGTTCAATCACTTTCCCTTCGCTAAGATTTAAAGAGGATTTGTCTAGTAAAGCAGTAGCTTCAAAATGAGGGTTAGGTTCTGATATTGCCTTTTCAAGTTCAGGAACTCTAGTCAAAGAGTCTTTAGTCTCAAAATAAATAGTGAACTCCCATAAGTCAGATTCTACTTCAATCAAATTGTAGTTTGCTTTGGAGACTAAAAATTCTTCTTTTCCGAATTCATCATGAATTAAGCTAACTATCTCTTGGTTTGAGTTCATCTGATTATAGTTTTTACAATGTGATGCAATAATTGAATATACCCAATTGGGTATATTTCTCTTTTACTCACAAATCTAGAGGATTTTGGATAGACCTCAAATTATTTGTTGCCACTTGTATATAAATTTCTGTTGTTTTGCTTGAACTATGATCTAATAAGACTTGGATATATCGCAAATCTGTTCCGTTTTCTAAAAGATAAGTAGCAAAAGAATGTCTAAGCATACGGTTACATTGAATAAATTTAAGCAGGAAATAGGGTTTCTTTGGGCCCGAAAATTCTTCGAAAAATCATTGCATTTTAGTTAATTTTCAGCATAAAAAAAGAGTACATATCAGCTTGTTTTTTTGAACTGTTTTAAGACATTTTTTGCTTCAAAAACAATGTTTTTGAGTACTATTTTTGGTCGTCTTGAGCAAAAAAATCGGCTTCTTAGATGGAAAAAAACGGCATCTAAGGTCAAAAAAAATCGCTTCTTAGGTGAGTTTTGGCGTTTTTTGGGTAAAAAAATACTCCCCGGCACCATAAGCGCCAGAGAGTACTTTTAATGTGTAGCCTTAAACTACATGCTTACTCACTTTTCTTTTTAAATCGAAGTGTCTTAAGCATGTTGCTTAATTCTATACTTGGGCGATACCGAATTTTTGTTCGTTTGATTAATGATGGGGTTACCTCTTCTGGGGTATCCACCCCTTCACTATTAACACCCAAACTAAAACTACCCAACTTACCCAAACGTACGGTACGCCCCTGGCTAAGTTCGTTCTGAATGGTTGTCACTAATCTAACGATGACAGCATATACATCTGCCCGGGTAACTGTTGATCCGTCACTTACCAATTGTGATAACTGATCAATATCGGTTACTCCACTACTTACGACCAAAGCATAGTGCTTTGGGATAGCCGTAGCATCCCTTGGATCCTTTCTGGCTATCGATTTAAAATGTACTGACATATTCTATCATATTTAAAGATTCATATGACCAGTAATAGGTCAAGTTTCATTACAAAAACAAGGAATTATACTATAAATGCATCAAAAAAACACATAGAACACTGATTAACAACAACATAATACAGGTGCCAAAATAGCAGTAAAACAACACATTGCATTGGCAAAATGTCAAAAAATTAACATCTTTATTAAAAATATTATATTAAAAATTAAATTTAAATCATAAATACGTATTAGAATAGCTGTATTTATGCAGATAACTATTTTTAAGATAGATTATCGTTGGTACACAAACTGAAAAGAGGTAGTTGTCTTACATTTTTATAAGCTGCAATGGTTTTGCAAAAGAATAGTATTAATTTTATCGGTACTTATCATTTAGCCCTATACCATCGAGTATCATTGGGTTTATTTTCTCTAATCTTGATATACGGGTAGCTTCTCGTTTTGCTGTAGCAATATATTCTGAATATTCTCTTTGTTTGAAAGGAGTTAGTTGTTCAAAAGATTTTTTTAAATTATCATTAGCGTTCAGTGCAGTTAATAATTCAGAAGGAATCTCGATTGTTTTTGACCTTTCTGGTTTGATTTCCTTACCATCTTTTTGGTTTCTAATCGCCTCTGTTACATACTGAAGTATCAATTTTTTGTCTATATCATCTGTAGAATTAAATCTCCATTGTCGTAAACCTTTAGTTTTTCCTTCTTGAGCATTCAATAACTTCTTTGCCTTATCTTCTAAAAATACACCTTGATAAAACCAAATCCCTACATAGGATTTAAATGCTCCTATTCCTATTACATTTTTATCATTAATTGTATAAACGGGTACTCCCCATTTTATCGTTTCTTTCATTTCGGTGGTGAGCATTATTGTCCTTAAGATTTCCAGAGCTTCTTTCCACTCCTTATTCTTTGAAATAAATTCTTCGACTGATTTATTTTTTTGCATAGCTCGAGATATTAAATTTATATGTTTTAGAACACTACCAAATCATAGCTATAACTTGTTGTGCATTTAGGAAGATTATTACAAAAAATATCTAAATGCACAACAAGTAGATATAGTATCCTTTTTCTTATACTCTTTCTAGTGCAAGATATGGTTTCTCTGGTAATACAATTTCTATTTCTTCACCAACAGATATTTCTCCGCCCTCTACCACTACTCCCATAACACCGGCTTTTCTTATTAAATTTCCATTCTCATCATGGTCCAAAACAGCTTTCATTAATCCCTCTTTTATCGAATTTAATTGATTACAAGGATTTCTTAAACCGGTTATTTTAATTTTCACTTTTTGACCAAGTTTCAAAATAGTATACCTCGGAAGACTTAATAGGTCTATCCCAACAGTAGTAATATTCTCTCCGATTTCTCCATTCTTAATATGAAATCCTTTCTCCTTTAATTCTTCGAATAGCTCAGAATGAATTAAATGCACCTGCCTTAAATTGGGTTGAGTTGGATCTTTTAATACTCTGGATCTATGTTTTACCGTTTTTCCCATATGGGCATCTCCTTCAACCCCGAGTCCTTTAATAAGCGTTATACGCTCGCAACTAAATTTACTAAAAGTGTGAGATTGACTTTTGCTTACACCGGTTATTTTTGGTTTCTTCATTTAGTATATAATATACCAATATTCTTATTTTCTTTTCAAGGTAGAAAAAGCTAAAACATCCTCTCCATCTATAATATAATAACTAAAACTAATATGGTTTTCATCTACTTTGGTTATGATGACGGTTCCTTCTTTTATACAGGTATTAGTGTTCTCTAAAATTAATTCATTAAAAACAGCGCGATTATATGAATACTCTACCAATTCCCATTGCCCAGAACACTCTAAACTTGGATATTGTATCTCGAATGATTGTTGGTAGACATCAATTTCTAAACTTATAGACCAGGTATTATTTTCTTCTAAATCCAATTGACATCCTACACCTTCCCACTGGCCATCAAGCCATACTATATCATCGGTTTTACATCCAACTAAAATTAAGGTAATAAAAAAGAACAGTATACTCTTGATTTTCATATTTTTTTGCATTAAAAACCTTAGAGTTTTGATGCAAATCCAAAGAAATACCAATCGCAATTTATAACACTAAATTACCCGTATTTGTTTTCTTTTAATTCTTAATCGACTAAAGGTTTTAAGACATACAAGATCTATATTTTTAGATTCTTTTGCAAAGAAATATTTGCGTTTTTAGTTTCTGTAGCGTTTCAATCACAGAGAGACAGATTACCATTTACAGCATAGACCAAAATATAACACACATAGAATAAACAACTTATACTTATTTTCGTTTGATATATTATTCTCCTCATTTCTATCATAAATAATTATTTTCTATACTATGTTATTGCTTTAACATGATGCTAATAGCAACCCCTCCGCCCTCAACTAGGTTAATCTTTTTTGTCATTCCTTTTTCTATTTCAATATGTTCAATATCTATTGCCTTAGGATTGTTTTTATAATGTGCATCATCTGCATCTTTATAAAGTATGCCGTGATATGTTTTTCCTTCTTCTAGAAAATCAAAATTGATAGTTATCTCTCTTTTATTTTCGTCTGTTATACTTCCCACAAACCAATTTCCTGTATTTCTTTCCTCTCGTGCAATGGTAACATAATCTCCAATTTCTCCATTCAAAACAATAGTTTGTTCCCAGTTTACACCTACATCTTTTATAAATTGAAATGCAGGTTGATTTTCATAATTTTCGGGTAAATCACAAGCCATTTGGATTGGGCTATAGACGACAACATATAAGGCTAGTTGTTGAGCAAGTGTAGTATTAATTTGGTTATTTTCTTTGGTTGGCAATGAGATATCAAACACTCCGGGAGTAAAATCAATTGGGCCTGCCAACATTCTTGTAAAAGCAACTATCGGCAGGTGCTCTGGTGGGTTTCCTCCATCAGCAGCCCAGGCATTAAATTCTTGTCCTCTTAGTCCTTCTCTGGCGATCGCATTAGGGTATGTACGTCGAATACCAGTAGCTTTAATCGGTTCGTGAGCGTTTATTGCTACTTTATATTTTGCTCCTGTCTCCAAAACCTTTCGATAATGATTTACCATCCATTGTCCATGATGATATTCGCCTTTTGGAATTATTTTCCCAACATAGCCCGTTTTCACAGAATGAATTCCTAATTGACTCATCATATGAAATGCTGTATCCAATTGTTTTTCATATGTCCGAGGCGCTCCAGAGGTTTCATGATGCATAATAATCTCTACCCCTTTTTCTTTTCCATATTGAGCTAATGCTTTAAGATCATAATCGGGATAGGGTGTTATGAAATCAAAGACCCCTTCTCTATCCTCAAAACCAATCCAACGCTCCCATCCTGTATTCCATCCTTCAACCAAAACACCTTTTATTCCATTTTTTGCAGCAAAATCAATATATCTTTTAGCATTCTTTGTGGTCGCGCCATGACGTCCATGTGCTTTCCCATTGTCAATCCATTTTCCATCCTCACCCAAAGTCATTCCATAATCCCAAGAGGATTTATCAATATGCATTTCCCACCAAATACCGACATATTTCTTGGGTTCAAACCAACTAACATCACCAATTTTATTGGGTTCATTTAAATTGACAATCAATTTAGAATCTATCAATTCGGTTGCTTTATCTGCTATTTGAATAGTTCGCCATGGTGTTTTAACCATTTTTTTAGACAAGTTTCTTTTCACTTTATAACCTAATCTATCAGAACCGACAAGTTCGCTCGTTAATTTAAAAGTATCATTATCAATCTTTAGTGTCATCCCGGCATAATCTGTAAGATTAGCTTCATGGAAACTTAAATATATTCCATCAGATGTACGCATAGTCACAGGGGTATTTACTGCATTTTCAGGAATAGCGGTCTGGGCTAAGTTATTATGATCTTTTAAGGCTAATGCATTGATTTCAGAAACTTTAGTGGTGTTATATAAATGCTCATAAATATCCCAATCTCCCGGAATCCACCATGTAGTATGATCTCCAGTTAATTGAAATTCTGTATTTTCATCCATTACAATTAGACTATCAACACCTTGTTGTGGTAAAAATTCATAACGAAACCCAATACCATCATCATATGCTTTAAAATTTATATTAAATTTTCGATTTGGAGCTGCTATTTCTTCTAATTCTATGATTAATTCGTTGTAATGATTTCTAACCTTCCTTTGTTCTCCCCATTGCATTTCCCAAGTTTCATCTACACTATTGGATCTAGTATCAATAATCTGTAAACCGTTTTTTAAAGGTGGTTGGTTTTTAAAATCAAATCCCATAGAAGAGCTGTCAATTACAATTTGATTTTTATGTTTTACCAAATACTGGGGAGTCCCATCTTGAGATAAATAAAACTCTATAGTATTTGATTTTTTTGGAGAAGACAAACTTGTAACAATTAACTGTTCTTGTTTACAAGATATTATGAGAACAAGAGTTATAAATAATAATATGATTTTTGTTTTAGTCATTTGTCAGTTTTTGATTTTTTCTATCTTTTAAAAAATTACATCAATACTTTTAGCTTTAGCAGAATTCCAATCGAAATCAATATTTAATGTTCCATGTTCTTCATCCCAATCAAACAAAGGAGAAGCACCACTTATTGTTACGGATTTTGGAGAAGCTTGAATATTATGAATAATCAAAGTCACTTTTCTGTCGATTGATGTGTAATTAGCTCCTTTTTCTGATGTTAATGCTATTGATAGCTCTTTATCGCTTAGTGTGCTATCAAATCTTAATATTTCGTATTTTCCTTTTTCAAAAGCATTTGGTGTTTTACCATCGTCATCATACAACTTACCAGAACTATTTTTTATAGTAGTATCATGATAGTAATGTAGCATTATATTTTTGGTCGAATACATTTTGGTTGTTTGTACTGGCTGCACCATAGGAATAAATGCTCCTGCTTTTACAAATACAGGAATGTGATCTTCTACTATTTCAACCGTTTTAAACGTTCCTCCCTCAAATTTCTGTCCCGTAAAGAAATCATACCAATTAGTTCCTTTTGGAAACGGAATATCCATAGATGCAATACCTGGTTGTATTACGGGTGATACCAGAAAATCACCACCCCACATGTAGGTAAAACTTATTTCGGATAATTCTTTATCATCTGTATTTTCAAAAAATAAAGGGCGCATCAATGGTATACCAGTTTGATTATTATCAAAAGCAATGGTATAATTATAAGGTAGTAGACTATACCTAAGTTCGATACTTTTCTTAGCTAAAGTTTTTGTTTTTGTATCATGAAAAACGGGTTCTGGAGCAATATGCTCCTGAGCATGGGGTCTAAATATAGGTTGAAAAACTCCATATTGTAACCAGCGGGTATATAACTCTGGATCAAATGTCTCTCCGCCAGCAAATCCTCCCAAATCAGAATGCATATAGCCTAATCCCTGCATCCCCATCTGTAATGCTATTTCGGTTTGGGATTGCAATCCTCCCCAACTTCTGCTTACATCACCCGACCATGGGATCATTCCAAATCGTTGCGATCCAGAATATCCCGCTCGCATCAATATAAATGGGCGTTGTTCTGGGAAGTCTTTTTGATATCCTTCTTGTACCAATCGTGCCCAATCATGACCATAAATATTATGAACTTCATCTGCACTTCCTGTAGCATGTTGCAAATCAGACGGGTGTACTTCGGGCTCACCCAAATCACCCCACCAACCTGCTACTTCATACTCTCGGGTATATTTGGCATAAATATCCCAAAACCATTCTTTTCCTCTAGGATTGTAAATATCTATAATTCCGGTATTTCCAAAATAAAAATCGTACTTAAATGGATTTCCTTGCATATCTTTTCCTAAGACTCCTCTCTTCACAGCTTCTTCCCACTTTTTTGAAGTCGTTAGCACAAAAGGTTCTGTAATCAATATTGTTTTGATTCCCTGATCTTTAAAATCATTGATCATCTGTTTTGGATTTGGAAATGAGTTTTTTAAAAACTCAAAATTTCCCATATGTCCTTTGATCTCTTTTCCAAACCAATAAATATCCAAAATTACTGCATCTAATGGGATACTATCTGCTTTAAACCTGGCTACGGTTTCTTTGGTTTCTTTTTCAGAATGATATCCAAAACGGCTGGCAAAATTTCCAAATGCCCAACGAGGAGGCAGCGGTTGTTTTCCTGTGAGGTTGGTATATTGATCTATCAAGTCTTCCCAATCATCTCCTGCAACTACCTGGTATGTTTTTCTTCCACTAATGGTTTCATATTGTAACGTATTATCTTTTTTACTATCGATATCCAAAAATCCAATCGGAGCATTATCAAAATGAACGGCATATATCTTAGAAGAAAGCACCAAGGGCATTGTAAAATTCATTAATTCAGAATAATTTTCATATCCATAATGTGCTCTATTGTATAACTGAAGCTTTTTACCTCTGCGATTCATTCCTACCACTCGAGAACCAGCTCCGTAAATCACTTCGCTTTTATCGAGGTTAAAATCTAAAATTTCTGTAGAGTCTGTCTTTATATATCCCTTCTTTTCAGAAATCAACTTTTTTCCTTTATACGTATATGAAATATGAAAAGGCTCTTTGGTAATATGTACATCAATACCCCTGGTATCTATAGTCAATACATTATCATCGTCCTGTATTTGCACTTTTGTAGTAATAGGGTCTAAGATTACGGCATGAGACTGTGAATCAAATGTCTCTCCTGTTGGTATAAATGAGGTTTCTATAATTTTATCAGAATAGGGTTTAATTATATATTTTCCGTTATCCTTAAAAACCTCGATATGGGTATCTTTATTTTTAAAGCCCTGATATGGTCCTTCATATTTCTTTTTACAAGAAATTGTCGTGAGTATAAGGGCTCCAAATACTAGAAAAAAGGTAAACTTAGAATTCATATTCAATATGTATTTTTATCAATAGATAGTACTCAAATATAACGGAATCCCTATAGAATAAAGGTATAACAGCACCTATACCAGAAGAATTATTGATTTTTTAGTAAAACTCGATTTACACAATAAGAATCACAAAAAATCACTACAACGTTTTCGTAAGAATTTCTGGTACAAACCAGACCTCTAAATGTGTTCATCATAGAGTGCTATACGTGGGGTAACAAAATTTATTTAAAGTTGATATAAGGATAGAAATGTAAAAAGGAGAAACCGAAAATCCTAAAAAAAGAGTAGGAAAATCAAATACGCATTATTATGAAAATTAAAACCTTTAAAAATGTAAATTACTCAATTCTAATCTTGTTTATTGTAGCGTTCATTCTCGCATCGTGTGAGAAAGAAGAGATTGTATCTTCAGAAAAAGAAAATACAATCCTTAAAAATTTAGATAGCAAAAATCTGAAACGAGAAACTATCGGGGTTTCTACATGTGCATCTTTTGACAGATCTTGTGATGATGACCTGGTTCTGGATGTAAATGAATGTAATTTTATTTCAGGATCAGGAAGAGATATGCCTCATCAATATATCATTGAAGATCTACTCAATAATTGCCGTACCGAAGAGCTTCCTTCTAACTGTAACTGGTGGAAAGGAAATATAACACAAACCCGTATCATAAAATTATTTTTAAACAATTGCTGTTATTCTGCCACTATTTTTAATAACAGATTAGACGGTTGGAGAGATTTGGCTATAGCCAACAAGCCAAACTCTTCATATCTGGTCACTAATTATGAGCGATTACCTGGTGGAATTATGCATAATTCACCTTTTGGGCCCTACGAAATTAGAATTAGAGTTACATATCGTAAGAAAATATGTAGTTTGACTGGGCTACCAGATGTTATTAGACAATAAGTATCAACATATAGAACGGGCCATTTACTAGCGTAGGTGGCCTTGTTTACTTCTATAAAGCTCTTAACATGTTTTTATACAGTGTTTTATGGATAAAGGGCACACAAAATTAATGAATAGATATAATCATTTATTTAAGAATCATAAACAATCAGGTAATATACACGGTGTAATTTTAAGGTGTCATTAACCAAGCTAATCTTAAATGTACAATACACTATGAAACGTCATTACCAAATCATTTCTAAAATGAAACATCATATACTTTTGGGTATATTATGTATGGGACTATTTACATTACAAGCCCAAAAATTGACTTCAAAAGATGAATCTTTAGAGAAATCTAAATTCGATCTTCCTACCGATAACCATTTTAATAGAAAAACATACCTAAAAGGAACTGGCAAGTCCTTCATTAACTTTGGAGATATTTTGATATCCAGAGCAGTTTTACCAGCTGCTAGTTTCTCCAATGGGCCCACCTCAGGACAGTACATCAACCAGGGATTAATCAATCAACAGCCAGTTCCTTTTTATAATAAACAGCCTATACAAGGATTTTCTGCAATTTTAAATAATTACGATAGAACTTTCACAGTATTATCTGATAATGGTTTTGGAAGTATCGAGAACTCATCAGATTATAACCTTCGTCTTTATAGGATTAGACCAAATTTTAAGAGTATTATTGGTTGGGGTAATGGATCTATTGATATACTAAGTTATATCGAATTGCGAGACCCTAATGGTTTGATTCCTTTTGCCATTACAAATCATTTTAGTGATTCGAGAATTCTTACCGGAGCAGATTTTGATATAGAATCTATACAAAGAACTTCTAATGGAGAGTATTGGATTGGTGATGAATTCGGACCTTTTCTATTACATTTTGATAAAAATGGTGTTTTATTAGATCCTCCAATCTCATTACCTGATTTTGATACTCCGGGAAAAGAACTTCGCGCACCACAAAATCCATATAGTGAAGAATATAGTGCCTTGCGAATAATGAACGCTATGCGATCACATGCAAAGGCGTATGGAAGCAAACCTCCTGTAATGTCTCCATGGTATGTGATGCTTGATGATCAAAACACCAATACAGTGGTAGGAAGTAGAAAAACTCCTCCTTCTACCCTTGCCAATGCATCGAGCGAATTATTTAATGTCTCTTCTTTAAATCGTGCAGGTCATCAAGTCGTTGTATATACAGTAAATGATCTTGAAAACATAAACCTACTTTTGGATCTTGGTGTACAGGGAATTATCTCTGATCGTCCTGATGTATTATTACAAGCTCTTCAAAACTTTGATAATAATAAAGATGGTCAACCCGATTTTATGACTTCTGAAGGATTGATCGATATCAATTTATTTGATGCGCAAGGTCATAGAGGTGCGCGAAACTTACGCCCAGAGAATACATTACCCGCTATAGAAGCTGCATTAGATTTCCTGATGCCAACCATAGAAACTGATTGCGGTATTACTCTCGATGGTATTCCTGTGTTAGATCATGATCCACATATCGAAGCTGCAAAAACACGTAAAGCAGATGGTACTCCTTATGAGTATAAAGATGAAGTTCTGGTTAAAGATCTTTCTTTACATCAAATTCAAAATACATTCATTGCCGATAAAATCTTAAAAGGAAGGCCTTCTCAAACCAATGATCTGTCTTTATCACCTGCTGCTGTCGCTTTTGCAAGCCAAAACAAGTTTATAGATCCATATATTATGCCTTCTTTACAACAGGTATTAGATTTTGTAAATTTTTATGTTTCATATTACCAAAACGGACCTGGGGCTTCAGATCCCGAGGCAAAGAAACGTTGGAAGAATGCATCCAAGGTTCGTTTTAATATTGAAACCAAAATTAATCCAAGAACAGATGTCGATGATCGTGGAGATATCTTTGCTAACAGAACAGTAGATCCAAAAACTTTTACAACAGCAATAGCCGATGTAATTGTTGCAAATAATCTTACCGATCGGGCAGATATTCAAAGTTTTGATTTCAGAACACTTCTTATTGCTCATAAACAATATCCAGAGATAAGAACTGTATGTTTATTTGGTGACTTTCCCAAAGTTGGTAATGTGGGAGATGGAACTAATTTACAAGATCAAAACGGGCAAAATACACCATGGTTAGCAGGGCTATATTGGCCATATAGAAATACAAAATTAGACACTCCTTTTCGGGTAAAAAGTAGTGGTGGTTTTGAAGGGATGGCATTAAGTACTAATAAAAAGACGCTATTACCTTTATTAGAAAAACCTCTTGAAGGCTCTGAAAACAATAATTTGTTGATTCACGAATTTGATTTAGAAAGTAAATCATATACTGGTAAAAAATTTGAATATCCTCTTGATAAAAAAGCCCGCGCAATAGGTGATTTTATTATGTTTAGCTCAAAAAGAGGATTAATCATAGAGCGAGATAATTCTCAGGGAGATATACATGGTTATAAAGCAATCTATGAAGTTGAATTAGATAAAAACGAAACATTGATAGAAAAACGACTAAATGTTGATCTTCTTAAAATCAATGATATTCGTAGAATATCTGAGCCGGGACTAGAGGGCGATATAGGAATAGGAAAAGATTTTGCATTTCCATTTGTGACCATAGAAAGTGTAGTGGTATTTAATCCTTTTTTAATCGGGGTCCTCAATGATAACAACTACCCTTTTAGTGTAGGTCGCCATATAGGCATGGGACTCCCCGATGATAACGAGTTTATCCTTTTATGGTTAGATCAACCATTAGGAAAACAATGGGACGAGATAAAACCCGACAAAAAAAATATAGCTACCAATACCATAAAAGTATATCCAAATACATTTAGAAACGAGGTTACTTTTTTTAATATGCTAAAAAAAGAAAATACTGTATCTATTGATATTTATGATGTACATGGTAACCTTGTTAGAAAACTAGTCGATCAACAACAAAATGATAAAGGTTTTACATATACCTGGAATGGTACATCAAAAAATGGGTATGAGGTTTCTAAAGGGCTCTATATTGCAGTAATCGAGGTTAATGGTGAGTTTATCAAAAAGAAACTCTTAAAAAAATAATATCGCATAACTAACTTCACTTCACTTAATAAACCAACTAAACAGAAAAACCACCTATACAGGTGGTTTTTTTATAGAATAATAGCTGTAATTTATTCTCTTATCTACATAATGAACACCTTTAGATATACAGTTATGTACAAAACATAGTAGTTAGAACACCCTTTATTATCACTGAAAACTGGGTAGTATATATGATTACAATTATAAATATTTGCACTCAAATTGTAATACTATTTGGAATTCGAACCATACCCCTATTAAAAAAGTAAGCTCATGAAAAATGTAAAAGTATTTGCTACCCTAATTTTAGCTATCATTAGTATTGCATGTACTAGTGATGACGATACTCCTGTCATAGAAACTATTATTACTGTAAAGGATTTTGAAACTACCATAGACGAGAACCCAACCACCGCACAAGAATTAGGAACTATTGATGTAACCACCAACAAAGGTACATTAACCTATGCTTTTAAAAGTGAAGAGCCTGCCAATGCTTTTGCAATAGATTCAAAAACCGGAAAACTCACTGTAAAAGAGAACTTTCTGTTTGATTATGAAACCAGAGTAATACTTACAGCAATAGTGTTGGTAAAAAATGGAGATCTAACTAAAGAAGCGAAGGTAACCATACATCTAAACGATATAGAGGATTCGAACATTACTATAAAAGATTTTGAAACTACTATAGACGAAAACCCAACCGCAGGACAAGAACTAGGGACTATTGAAGCCACAACAGATCAGGGAGAATTAACCTATAGTTTAAAAAACGAAACTCCTGAAGGTGCTTTTGCCATAGATACCAAAACAGGAAAACTTACTGTAAAAGATGCTACCTTGTTTGATTATGAAACCAGAACAACGCTCGCTACAACAGTAGTGGTAAATAACAAAGAAATTGGTAAAGAAGCTAAGGTTATCATCAACTTAAATGATATAGAAGATGCTACTATTATCGTAAAAGATTTTCAAACTACTATAGACGAAAATCCAACTGCTGGACAAGAACTTGGTACAATCGAAGCTACAACAGATCAAGGAGAATTAACCTATAGTTTAAAAAATGAAACTCCGGAAGGTGCTTTCAATATAGATCCAAAAACAGGAAAACTCACCGTTAAAGAAGCTACTTTATTTAATTATGAAACTAGAAAAACACTCACTGCAATTGCAGTAGTAAATAATAAAGAAGCTGTGATAACAGTAACGTTAAACAACGTTATAGAAAATGAAATTATTACATTTACAGATCCTAACTTTAAACAAGCATTATTAGAACATACTGACCCTGTAATAGATACTAATGGTAATGGAGAAATTTCTATAGAAGAAGCTCAAATAGTTGAAAAAATAAATGTAAATCTTAAAAATATTTCAGATCTTTCTGAAATACAATACTTTACTTCCCTAACCCGTTTAGAATGCTCGCTCCTAAACCTTAGTAATGGTAGATTTAGACATCTTAATGTAAGTAAAAATACTGCTCTAGAATATCTAGATTGTAGTGGTAATGTACTAACTTCCTTAGATTTAAGTAAAAACACTGCCTTGACTACTTTAATGTGTAGTGGTAATTCCCTAACAACATTAGATATTAGTAAAAATACCAACCTAACCAGGCTAGAAGTTCATGTCAATAAATTTACTTCAATAAACCTAAAGAATGGAAATAACAATGCTCTAACAGAAGTAACTTTACAAAACAACCCCTCTCTTACCTGTATTGAAGTAGATGATCCCAGCGCTTCATACCTAACGAATTGGCAAAAAGATGCAGCTGCCAGTTATTCTAGTGATTGTACTCCATAAAAATGGTAATAAAATAATTGAATAAAATTCCCTCTTGCACTACTGTAATGAGGGTTTTTTCTGCTCAATAATTTCGGTAAAAACAAGGCTTTAACGGTTTATATGTAAAGTAAAAATTAAATATTTAATTGTTCATGCAACCCTTTATTTTCTCAATTGTCTATGAGATACAAAATCATTACAACTACAATTATTTTTAAAAAAATCAGTCAAATCAAAAGTTATAAACAAAACCAATATGCATCGACATTTTAAATTTAGAAATCTAAAAAAAAGGACGCAGCAATTAATACTATGCTGCCTAACTATATTTTTTGTCAGTACCAATGCAATAGCACAAGAGAGCTATACGATAAGTGGTACGATTAAGGATAACAATAATGGGGAGACACTTTTTGGTGCTTCTGTTTTTTTGAAAGGCACTTCTATTGGTGTGATCACCAATGAGTATGGTTTTTATTCTATTACCGCCCCAAAAGGAAACTATACCCTTGTTGCCTCCTATGTAGGATATGCAGATATTAATAAAGAAGTAATACTCGACAAAAATCAAAAAATAGATTTTGATGTTATTGAATCTTCTACACAATTAGATGAGGTAATCATTAAAAGCGAGGAAACAGAGCGTGTAAGTCTTAGAAAACCCGAAATGAGTGTATCTAAGCTAAACATCAAAACTGTAAAACAAATGCCAGTAGTATTAGGAGAAGTAGATATCATAAAATCTATTCAGATGCTACCAGGAGTGACTAAAAACGGTGAGGGCTCTAGTGGGTTTCATGTAAGAGGTGGTGCAGCAGATCAAAATTTGGTCTTACTTGATGAAGCAATAATTTATAATACTTCTCATTTATTAGGCTTCTTTTCTGTTTTCAATGCAGATGCTATTAAAGATATTAAGTTATACAAAGGTGGGATTCCTGCTCGTTTTGGTGGTAGAACTTCTTCTGTACTAGATGTTCGTCAAAAGGATGGAAATAATAAGAAGTTTAGCCTTACCGGAGGTATTGGTGTAATTTCTAGCCGACTAGCCGCCGAGGGTCCTCTATTTAGCGATAAAGGTTCTTTTTTGGTTGCAGGTAGAGGCTCTTATGTAAATCTTATATTAAAAGCGGCTGGTGAAAAAAACACTGCCGGTTTTTATGATCTAAACCTTAAAACTAATTATACGCTTAGTAAAAAGAATAAACTCTATCTCTCTGGGTATTTTGGTAGAGACACATTCAAATTTGGTGAGAATTTTGGCGTAGGTTATGGAAACTTATCAGGGAATCTAAGATGGAATCATATTTTTAACGATAAATTATTCTCCAACGCATCCTTCATATATAGTAAATATGATTACGACATAGATATTACGATGGAGGAATTCGAATGGATTTCGTCTATTAACAACTATAACCTAAAATATGATCTTAAATATTATGCCAGCAATAAGTTTAAATTAGATTTTGGAGTTAGCGGTATCTACTATGATTTTGATCCTGGACAAGTACAACCCACATCAGCAAGTTCTGCAGTAAATCCTTTATCTCTGGATCGAAAAAAAGCTTTTGAAAGTGGTATTTATGTAAATGCAGAACATAAACTTACCGATAAGCTAACTGTACAATATGGTGTTAGATATAGTGCTTTTAGTCGATTAGGCGGGCAGGCATTAAAAAATTATGCTAATGATCAACCGGTAGTATATAATAGTACATTAGGTTTTTATGAAAGAGGTATCGAAATTGGTGAAACCGATTATAAAAAAAGTGAAACGATTAAGAGTTATGGTAATTTCGAACCCAGAGCATCCCTAGCATATCAGCTAAATGATGTTTCCTCTATTAAAATGGGGTATTCGAGAGCAGCACAATATATTCATTTATTGTCCAATACTACCTCTATAACGCCATTAGATGTATGGGCACCAAGTGGAAAATATATAAAACCGCAATTATCAGATCAATATGCACTAGGATATTTTAGAAACTTTAAAGATAAAATGTACTCCTTAGAAGTAGAAGCCTACTATAAAACCACTGATAACCGAATAGATTATATCGATGGATCTGATTTAATAGGAAACAATACTATTGAAACCGAAATATTAAATGGAGAATCCAGAGCATACGGATTAGAATTTTTGGCACGTAAAAATGAAGGGAAATTAACAGGGTGGATTTCTTATACCTTATCAAAATCAGAACAAAGAAGCCTTGGTAGTAATGCAGGAGGGCCAGGAATCAATAATGGAGATTGGTATAACACTGCATATGACAGAACACATGATATTTCGGTAACGGGAGCCTATAAACTAAATGATAAGTGGAGTTTTGGAGCAAATCTGGTTTTTCAGACCGGAAGACCTGTAACGTATCCTAATGGTCAATATGAATATGAAGGGTTGTCTGTAGCTAGTTATTCTGCTAGAAATTCTGATAGACTACCATCGTATCACAGACTTGATATCTCTGCAACATACAGACCTAATAGAAAACCAAACAGGAGATGGAAAGGAGAATGGATTTTTGGAATATACAATGTATATAATCAGAAAAATGCAGCTTCAATATCCTTTGGTCAAAATGTAGAGACAGGGGCAAACGAAGCTACAAGAACAGCAATTTTTGGTATAGTACCATCGGTAATCTATAACTTCAAATTTTAAAAAAATATAAACATATGAAAGCTTATTTTAAAATAATAATATTCCTTTTTACTATAATCTTTACTTCTTGTGAAGATGTAATAGACGTGGATGTGCAAACCGCTCCTGCCCGACTAACTATTGAAGCCTCATTAGATTGGGAAAAAGGTACAACAGGAAATAATCAAACCATAAAACTAAGTACATCTACTGCATACTTTGATACAACTTCTAATACAAGTGTTACTGGTGCTTCAGTTAAAGTTACTAATAATTCTAGCGGAGTCGAGTTTATTTTTACAGATCAAAATAATGGAGAATATACAACTACAGAATTTGTACCAGTACTTAATCAATCCTATACACTAGAGGTTATTTATAATGGTGAAAACTATTCAGCTACAGAAACCCTAATGCCTGTTGTTGATATTAAAGAAGTTAACCAATCTACCGAAAATGGTTTTGATGATGAAGTTTTAGAAGTAAACCTTATATTCGATGATCCCGTAGATGAAGACAACTATTATCTTTTCAGATTTAAAGAAGAAGGAGATCTTTTATCAGAATTTGAGGATCTTGATGATGAATTTGTAAACGGAAATGAAATTAACTGGTATTATGAAAAAGAAGAAGATACCAATACAAATACTCAAGAATTTACTTCTGGAGATATTGTAAATATTGACTTATATGGTATTTCTGAAGGATATTACAACTACATAAGGATACTTATCGAGCAATCTGAAGGTGTCGGCCTTTTTAGCGCAACTCCGGTAGCTTTAAAAGGAAATTGTATTAATCTGGATAATGCCGATAATTATGCTCACGGCTATTTTAGATTAACACAAGTATCACGAAGAACGTATACTTTTAATTAATGATAAATTTAATAAAGGCCAGATATATATTATCTGGCCTTTATTAAATTAGGTATTCTTCTAGTCTTTTGGGTACAAAAATGATTTTTCTACTTCAAAATCTATAACACCATCTTCTCTTACTTCATATAGTATAAAAAGCTCTCCCCAATAAACACCATCTGTAAAATCAGCTATAATCCATTTATGATTAAGTAATCTTACTTTATTAATACTCATATTACCCTCCATCCCAACAAACGGAATTATTGGGTTATCTTCTCCCGCCTTATTTTGTCCGATAATCTGATCACTTATCGTTAGCGCAAGCTTATTAGCATTATAGCCCATCTCTTCAAAATAATTTACTGCATCCTCATTACTTTCTAAAGTAAAATAGGTAATATCCATATTGGCACTAATCAGTGAATCAATGGTTGCTTCTTTTGTTGTTATTTTGGTCTTTAAGCTCTCTATTTTTGTATCATAGGATTCTTTTGCTTTTTTGGCATTCATGAATTGAAAAAGAATAAATAATGCTGCAAAAATGAATAGATATAAAAAGATCTTATTTTTCATATTCTAGATGGTTATTTTTAAATTATCGTAAGCTATATATACATTTTTTGGTAATAACTTCTCAACTTCGGCGTGAAAACCTAACATATGACTGATATGAGTGAGATATGCCTTTTCGGGTTGTATTTCTTTTATAAAATCAAGGGCTTCTTCTAAATTAAAATGCGAATGATGGGGTTCTATTCTTAATGCATTAACCACCAAAACCTTAACTCCTTTTAACTTTAATCTTTCCTCTTCTTCAACTGTTTTTACATCGGTTAGATATGCAAAATCTCTAAATCGAAATCCAAATACCTGTAAACGATTATGAAACGTATTTATAGGAATCACATCCAGATTGCCCAATTCAAAAGGTTGATTCGTAAGTTCATTTTCAATAACACTTGGGGCTCCGGGATATTTGTTTTCCGAAGAAAAAATATACTCAAACCTAGTTCTAAGTGCTTGCAAAACTCTCTTATGCGCATAGATAGGGATATCACCTTGCCTGAAAAAAAATGGCCTTATATCATCTAATCCCATAGTATGATCTGCATGTTCATGAGTAAAGACTACCCCATCTATTCTGGATATCTTATTCGAGAGCATTTGCTGTCTAAAATCTGGTCCGCAATCCACAACGTATTGGTAATCATCCCAAGATACAAGTATAGAAACACGAAGTCGCTTATCTCTGGAGTCGTCACTTAAACAAACAGGATGGGTACTTCCTATAATCGGAATCCCCTGTGATGTGCCTGTACCAAGAAAAATTACTTCCATATTTTAATAAACTAAGGCAAATGTACTTATATTTTTTTGGTCAAAAATCACATATTTCCCTTAAATAATACTTAAAATCTTAGGGAATATAGAAATTTGCATTCAAACCTTTTTTAATACTCATTGTATTATTACCTTTACGGTAAACAAAAAAAGCCCTTTTTACTATGCCTATTAAGATAATGGGAGATAAAGAATTTGAATCTGTCCCTTCAATAAAGAGCAAAGCTTTGCGTATTAACCTGAACCAAAACATCTATGGTACTTTTGCCGAGATAGGTGCTGGTCAGGAGACTGTTCGAAACTTTTTTAGAGCAGGTGGAGCCTCTGGTACCATTGCAAAAGCAATGAGTGCATATGATAAAGATTTTAGTGATGCTATTTATGGTATTGAAAATGACAAACGTTATGTTACCGAAGCAAGATTAAAAAAAATGCTTAGACATGAGGTTGGTCTTATTGAAGAAAGAATTACCAGAGAAAAACACCCTAATAAGTTATTTTTTAGTTATGCAAATACTGTTGCAACAATTGATTTTGCTAAAAAATATAAAGGTCATGGTTGGGTAGGCATTCGATATCAGACAACACCAAATGAAGATTATAATGAAATTTTGCTTCATATTCGGTTTCATGAAAATGATGCCCGATTGCAGCAAATGACTTTAGGAATATTAGGTGTTAACCTTATTTACGGAGCATATTATAAATACGATAATCCCAAAAAATTACTCAGATATCTATATGATCACCTGGATAAGGATCAAATAGAAATTGACACGATTAACTTTTCTGGACCACGATTTACCAAAGTAGATAATCGACTAATGAGTCTACAATTGGTTAAAAATGGAATGACCGAAGCGGTAATGTTTGGTCCTGATGGGCATAATATTTTACCTGCTGCCATATTATATAAGAAAAATATATTAGCACTGCGCGGGAGTTTTAGACCCGTGACTAAGGTTAATATGGATATATACAAAAAGTCACTCAATATGTTCTTGAGTGAAAATAAAGTAAACGAAGATAAGACCGTAGTAATTTTTGAAGTAACACTGTCGAACTTAAGGGCCGAAGGTGAAATTGATGAAGAAGATTTTATGGCTAGAGCCAGATTACTTTGTTCTTTAGGACAAACCGTAATGATCTCTAATTTTAAAGAGTACTATAAAGTAGTTGAATATTTCTCTAATTATACCAAAGAACGTATGGCGCTTTCTATGGGAGTTAATAATTTGGTAGATATTTTTGATGAAAAATACTATAGACACCTTAGTGGAGGTATTCTGGAAGCTTTTGGTAAATTATTCTTTAAAGATTTAAAAGTATATCTATACCCATTAAAGAATCATAAAACAGGAGAGATAACCACTAGTGATACTCTTAAAGTACACCCAAGGATGAAAGAACTGTATAAATTCTTTAAATACAATGGTAAATTACAGGATATTACAGATTATGATCCCTCTATTATGAATATTTTCTCAAGAGAAGTCCTACAAAAAATTCAAGAAGGAGAATCTGGATGGGAAGATCAGTTACCAGATCTTATACCAGAAATGATAAAAGCTAATAACTTTTTTGGATACAAATCCATAGAAGCGGTAAAATAAGTTACCTATACCAAAACATATTAAAAAAGCAGTATAGTTATTTACTATACTGCTTTTTTAATTGTGAACTCATCTTTAGTTCTGTAATAACCACGCACTTATAAAATTTGAGCAGCGTGATCTTTAGTTTTCACCTTTGCAATAACTTCAGAAATTATTCCTTTTTCATCGATAACAAAAGTAGTACGATGAATACCATCATACTCTCTACCCATAAATTTCTTTGGTCCCCATACTCCAAAAGCTTCAATTACTGTTTTATCTTCATCTGCCAATAATGGGTAAGGTAATTCAAATTTATTTTTGAAATTTTGTTGCCGTTTGGCGCTATCAGCACTTACTCCAATAATTTCATACCCCTGGGCCAGAAAAGTTTGATAATGATCTCTTAGATTACAGGCTTCTGCTGTACAACCAGGAGTACTCGCTTTAGGATAGAAAAAAACAACTAGTTTTTTCCCTTGATAATCCCCCAAGGTAACTGTATTTCCATCCTGATCTAATGCCGAAAAATTAGGAGCCTTATCCCCTGCTTTTAATGTTGTCATTGTATATAAATTGAATCTAGTTTATAACATCTATGTAAGTAAATATCCTAGTTAATACTTAACAAATAATAAAGTTCAACCTCTCTATTACTTACTTTTGTAAAGTAAGGCAAGTTATAAAATTTCAAAAAAACAGAACCAAATTTTTCGTAATACTTCAGGATTAAATTTAATATTTAGATCTTCACTTTTATTACCTACCATAACCCTTTTGTTGCGTTCAGATATTTATGTATTCTTGCATATAAATAAATTAAGGTTATTTTAGATATATGTCGTTGTCTGTGTTGCTAAATACTAATAAAAAAATACTCTTATCTGCTGTTTTTGTTTACATAAGTGTATGTAGCGCTCTTGCACAAAATCCGGTTAAAATAGATTCTCTATTACAACTACTTACTACTAAAATCACCGATAAAGAAAAAGTAGATATTTATAACAATATAGCTTTGCAATATTCTTCTACAGATTCTACTAAAACCATTGACTATGCAAATCGAGCGATTCATCTTTCTAAGCAATTAAATTATATTGAAGGTATTTCTAATGCTCACAATAGTATAAGTCAAGCTACGGTAAAATTAGCGCATTCGGATAAAGCATCTGATTTATTTCAAAAAATAAAATATGCAAAAGGCAAAGCCATAGCATCTAATGATTTAGCACTTACCTACAAAAAAAAGGGTGAGTATGCTATGGCACTAAAGCACTTCACAAAAGTTTTAAAAATAAGAGATTCTTTAGGAAACAAAAAAGATGTAGCTTTCTGTTATAGTAATATTGGACAAGTACATGTTAGATTGGGAAATTACACCAAAGCATTAGATTATAATTCTAAAGCTTTGGAGTTGTTTAAAGAATTGAATAATAAGAACGGTATCTTTTCTGGATATAACAATATAGGAATGATCAATGTGTATCAAAGTAATTATTCCTCTGCATTAGAATATTTTATAAAAGCTTCTAAAATTAATGATGAAATAGGCAGTAAAAAAAAAGCTATTGTTTCGCTTAGCAATATTGGGTTTATTTATGAAACTTTAGGAGATTATGACTTAGCATTAGAATATTATTTTAAATGCTTAACGATTAGCAAAAGCACTAAAAATCAAGCAAGTATATCTGAGGATTATTTAAACATTGGAAATATTTATTTTGAACAAGAGGATGATGCCAAAGCTTTAACGTATTCTTTTAAGTCTCTAAAAATTGCCAAAAAGCTCAACATTAAAGGTATCATGATATCTAACTACTGTCTAATTGGTGAAATATACCTTAATGAAAAAAATTATAAGGAAGCCCTGAAATACTTAAAAAATGGATTAACATTAAGCCAGGAAATTGGAGAGCTGTCTTCATCTACCACCGTAATGAATACTTTAGGTGAAATTGAATTTGAATTAAAGAATTATCTGCAGGCCAAAGAATATCTCATCAAGAGCATTACTATTGGTCAGGAGATTGGTTTTCCTTCTGCTGTAAAAAGTGCTTCGTATGGCTTAGTAAAAATAGAGAAAGCATTAGGTAATCATAAAGCTGCTTTAGAATCTTATGAACGATATCATGCTATTTATGACTCAATCTTAGGTGAAGAAAAATCAAAACAATTATCGCAATTACAAGTACAATATGAAACCGAGAAAAAAGAACAGGAAATAAAGAGTTTAGCTCAACAAGCCTCGATCCAGTCTTTAGAATTAAAACAAGCTAATTTTAATAAAACTATTTTCGGTATTGCAAGTGTAGTTTTATTACTTCTGGGATTAGTATTGTATTTGGTAAATCGACAAAAAAGGTTAGCATTACAACAAAGAGCACAGGATATAGAACAAAATCTATTGCGTGTACAGATGAATCCGCATTTTATTTTTAATGCCATGACTTCTATACAGGATTATATGAATCAGGGAGATGCCAAACAAGCCAGTATGTATCTCATAAAATTCTCGAAGCTCATTCGACAAGTGTTAGATAATTCAAGAAGTGAATTTATTAGCCTGGATCAGGAAATTAATATGCTCGATAATTACTTGAGTATTCAAAACTTAAAACGCGATCATCCTTTTACTTTTAAAATTGAAGTAGAAGACGGTTTAATTCCTGAAGAAATCGCCATCCCCCCTATGTTTGCACAACCTTTTGTAGAAAATGCCATAGAACATGGTGTCACTGCTATAAAAGAAGGTGCAACTATTCATATTCATTTTTCGATGGAAGGAGATCATTTGGCATTAAAAATATTAGATAATGGATCTGGGATAGAAGAAGCTATAAAGGTAAAACGCAAAGATCATGTATCTCACGCTATAAAAATAACTGAAGAACGTATCGATCTTTATCGTAAGATGCGAAAGAAAAAAATTGCATTTGATATAAAAAATCTTTCTCAAGGAACACAAGTAACGTTTAATTTACCATTTCAGCATGTATAAAGGCAATAATTGTATCTTGTATTTGAAACGCAACTTGGATTTATAATTTTAAATATGAAAAAAACTACCCTAACCATCTTTTTTTTTCTAATTGTTTTTAATGTTTTTGCACAAAATCAAGTAAAAATTGATTCGCTTTTACAAGAGTTAAAAACCAAGGTCTCGGATAAAGAAAAAGTGGATGTATATAATCTATTAGCTGATCAATATACTTCTGCAGATTCTACCAAAACCTTTAACTATGCCAATCAAGCTATCAATCTGGCACAACAGATTAAATATACAGAAGGAGTAGCAGATGCATATTATCAAATAGCCTGGGCAACTATGCTTTCAAAAAAATATGAAAAGTCTGCCAAAATATTTCAAAAAGTTGTAGATATATCTCAAGAAATCCAATACCTCAAAGGTGAGTCAAATGGGTATAATGGTCTAGGTGCAACAAATTATTATAAACAAGGTGATTTCTCTGAGACTATGGTTTATTTTCACAAATCTTTAGAGGTCAAGAAAAAAATGGGAAACAAAAGAGGAGTCGCTAGTTTTTATAATAACATGGGATTCTTACACTCTCAACAAAATGATTATTCTAAAGCCCTAGTATATTATCAAAAATGTTTGGAATCTTATGAAGAACTAAAGGATCAACAGAATATTGCTTATGCGAACCAGAATATTGCGATTGCCAACTTTTCATTAAGCAATTATACCCAATCTTTGAAATATTATAATATAAGTCTAAAATATTTTGAAAAAATAAATGATAAAGTATCAATCGCAAATCTATATAATAATATAGGCTTAGTTTTCTATAAAAAAAGCAAATATCCTAAAGCTATAACTTACTATTTTAAAGCTATAAATATCCTAGAAGAATTAGATAACAAAAAAGGTGTTGCTACTAGTTATAATTTGATTGCAGCTGTTATTTATGACCAAGGCGATTATACAAAATCTCTAGAATATCATTTAAAATCCTTAAGTATCAATAAAGAAATAAATGATAAAGCTGGTATTGCAGTCAGTTATAACAACATCGGAGATATATATGGTAAGCAAAATGATATCGCCATGGCTTTGGATTATTATTTTAAATCTTTGAAAATCAAAAAAGAATTAAATAATAGAATGGGAATGATTCGAGCTTATATTAGTATAGGCAATTCATACACACAACAAAAAAACAGTATTGAAGCATTAGAATATTTGCAAAAAGGTTTACCATTGAGTAATGAAATTGGAAATCATTCACTTTCTATTGAATTGTATAATGCTTTAGGCAGAGTTTATTACCAATTAAATAATTACATACAAGCCAAAGAGTATCTCACTAAAGGTATTAAGCTTGCTCAAAAAATTGACTTTCCTACAGAAATAAGAGACGGTTCCCTTATTTTATCAAAAGCAGAAAAAGCATTAGGTAATCATAAAGCTGCATTAGCATCCTATGAATTGTATCACGTTACTTATGATTCTCTTCTCGGTGAAGAAAAATCAAAACAATTATCGCAACTACAAGTACAATATGAAACCGAGAAAAAAGAACAGGAAATAAAGAGTTTAGCTCAACAAGCCTCGATCCAGTCTTTAGAATTAAAACAAGCTAATTTTAATAAAACTATTTTTGGTATTGCAAGTGTAGTTTTATTACTTCTGGGGTTAGTATTGTATTTGGTAAATCGACAAAAAAGGTTAGCGTTACAACAAAGAGCACAGGATATAGAACAAAATCTATTGCGTGTACAGATGAATCCGCATTTTATTTTTAATGCCATGACTTCTATACAGGATTATATGAATCAGGGAAATGCTAAACAAGCCAGCAGGTATCTCGTAAAATTCTCAAAACTGATCAGACAAGTGCTAGACAACTCAAGAAGTGAGTTTATTAGCCTGGATCAGGAAATTAACATGCTCGATAATTACTTGAGTATTCAAAACTTAAAACGCGATCATCCTTTTACTTTTAAAATTGAAGTGGAAGACGGTTTAATTCCTGAAGAAATCGCCATCCCTCCTATGTTTGCACAACCCTTTGTAGAAAATGCTATTGAACATGGTGTTACTACTATAAAAAAAGGAGCAACTATTCATGTCCATTTTTCGATGGAAGGAGATCATTTAGTCTTAAAAATATTAGATAATGGATCTGGGATAGAAGAAGCTATAAAGGTAAAACGCAAAGATCATGTATCTCATGCTATTAAAATAACAGAAGAACGTATCGATCTCTACCGTAAAATGCGAAAGAAAAAAATTGCATTTGATATTCAAGACCTTTCTCAAGGAACACAAGTAACGTTTAATTTACCATTTCAATACATATAAAAATAATTCCTTTTCAAAACACCTATACAGCAAGAAGAAGTTTTATAAATTTACATTCAATAATGTCAGAAAAGAAATAATAATAATTAATAAGTAATCAAATCTTATACTTCGAGGTACATCTGAATTTATACTATGAAAAAAAATACCCTAACCATCTTTTCTTTTTTAATTGTTTTCAATGTTTTTGCACAAAATCAAACTAAAGTCGATTCGCTTTTACAGGCACTTGAAACCAATATTTCTGAGAAAGAAAAAGTTGATACATATAATCTTTTGGCTCGGCAATATTCTGACAGTGATTCTGTTCAAACTTCATTTTATGCAAACCAGGCAATAAAAATTGCAAAAAAAATAAATTACAATAAAGGGGTCATAAGATCATACGATGAGATTGCCTGGATATCTATGTTATTAGGAAATTCTGAAAAAGCAATCGATTTACATCAAAAAAGTATTGCTATTGCAAAAAAGATCAAATACCCAGAAGGAGAAGCAGGAGCGTATAATGGATTAGGAACGGTAAATAACTATTTAGGAAATAGCACGAAAGCTTTAGAATACTATTTTAAAGCATTGAAAATATATGAAGGATTAAACGAAAAATTGAGGATATCTCAATCTTATTACAATATTGCCCTCACTTATAGAAATCAAAGCGATCATGACAAATCCTTAGAATACCATTTAAAGGGTTTAGAAATTGATAAAAATCTTGGGGACAGTAGTCGAATATCCACAGATCACAGTGATATTGGTTTTGTATATACCGAAAAAGGTAATTATACCAAAGCAATGGAACATCAATTAATAGCATTAAAAATTCAAGAAAGAATAAAGAATGAAAAATTACTTACCTATACTTTTCACAATGTTGCTATGCTATATTACAAGCAAAAAAAATATACACAAGCACTAGAATATTCTTTTAAGTCTTTAAAAATTGCAAAAAAACTAGGCTGGAAAGGTCATATAGGAAATCTATACAATACTATTGCAACTACATATAAAGAACAAGATAATTTTGATCAAGCTTTAGAATATAATTTGAAATCTTTAGAAATTCAAAAAGAAATAGGAGAAAAGCAAATTATCGTCGCAAGCTATGTCAATATTGGAAAGATACATCTTCTCAAAGAAGAATATGAAAAAGCATTAGAATATCTACAAAAAGGATTATTATTTCAACAAAAAATCGAAGATCAATCTTCTCATGCTGTACTTTTAAATACAATTGGTGAGGTTGAATGGAAATTGGGTAATTTACAAAAAGCAAAGGAATATCTTATTCAAGGTGTTACTATTGCTCAGAAAATTAATTTCCCTACTGCCATTAGAGACGGCTCAGAAGTATTGTCTGGAATTCAAAAAGCATTAGGTAATCATAAAGCTGCTTTAGCATCCTATGAATTGTATCACAGCACTTATGATTCTTTGCTCGGCGAAGAAAAGTCAAAACAATTATCGCTACTACAAGTACAATACGAAACCGAGAAAAAGGAACAGGAAATTAAGAGTTTAGCACAACAAGCCTCTATCCAGTCTTTAGAATTAAAACAAGCCAATTTTAATAAAACCATTTTTGGTATTGTGAGCATGGTTTTATTACTTCTTGGGTTAGTATTGTATTTGGTAAACCGACAAAAAAGATTAGCATTACAACAAAGAGCACAGGATATAGAACAAAATCTATTGCGTGTACAGATGAATCCACATTTTATTTTTAATGCCATGACTTCTATACAGGATTATATGAACCAGGGAGATGCTAAACAAGCCAGTATGTATCTCATAAAATTCTCTAAGCTCATTCGGCAAGTGTTAGACAACTCAAGAAGTGAATTTATTAGCCTGGATCAGGAAATTAATATGTTGGATAATTACCTGAGTATTCAAAACTTAAAACGCGATCATCCTTTTACTTTTAAAATTGAAGTGGAAGACGGTTTAATTAGTGAAGAAATCGCCATCCCTCCTATGTTTGCACAACCTTTTGTAGAAAATGCCATAGAACATGGTGTTACTGCTATAAAAGAAGGGGCAACTATTCATATTCATTTTTCGATGGAAGGAGATCATTTAGTCTTAAAAATATTAGATAATGGATCTGGAATAGAAGAAGCTATAAAGGTAAAACGCAAAGATCATGTATCTCATGCTATAAAAATAACAGAAGAACGTATTGATCTTTATCGTAAGATGCGAAAGAAAAAAATTGCATTTGATATCCAAGATCTTTCTCAAGGAACACAAGTAACGTTTAATTTACCATTTCAATACATATAAATGAAAGTAGTCCTTATTGAAGATAATCCGGCAGCAAGAAGAAATTTTTTAGAGTTACTTAATGAGTATTGTCCTAATGTAGATTTTATAGGAGAAGCGACAAATGTAGCAGAAGGAGTTGCACTAATTACAGCTAGTAAGCCAAATCTTGTATTTCTGGATATCGAGATGCCAGATGGCACTGGGTTTGATGTATTACGAAAATTACCAGAAATCAATTTCCAGATAATATTTGCTTCTTCTCATGAAAAATATGCGCTTAGAGCAATAAAATTTAGCGCCCTGGATTACCTCCTGAAACCTATTGATCCCGAAGAATTAGTAGAAGCTATCAAAAAGGCAAGGTCCGAATTTGAGCATCATAAAACACCGCAGAGAGTACAAACACTTATAGATAATATAAGTGAGCAATCAAAAGAACCTACTCGTTTGGTTCTAAAAGATAAATATGGTATCCAGATTGTATTTGTTAAAGACATTATGCACCTGGAGGCAAGTGGTAGTTACACCAAGTTTTTTATCCATAAACAGGATAGCTTGCTTGTATCTAAAGGACTTAAAGAATATGAAAATATGCTTTCTTCGCAACAATTTTTTAGATGCCATCAATCTCATTTAGTAAATCTGGATTATTTATTGAGATACGATAAGCGAGAAGGAGATTATCTGGTATTAAAAGATAAAAGTAAAATTCCGCTGGCTACCAGAAAAAAAGAAATATTGTTAAAGCTAATAAACGACCTTAACTAATGGTTTACTAGTGAAGTGATTTAAACTTTTTTGATTCTGGCGAAAAATAGTTGTTTTTTGATCAATTGAAGTGTTTTTTGCACTTCATAGCAGCGCTACGAAGTAATAAAAAGACGAAAATTGAGTGAAAAAGAGCATTTTTATAGCGAATTGAAAAAAGTTTAAATCACTTCAGTCATAAAAAAACTCACCTTTTCCTTTTATCAAAGGTAAAGATGAGTCTTTCCTGAACAAATTATCTAGCCATGTCTTTTCTAAAACTGGTAGAAAGATTATCAATAATTATTGGGGTATTCTGGTTCTGATCTGTACTAATTGATCCTCCTTTAACACCTTTTGCTTGTTCTTTTTTAATTTCAAACTCTAGAAATTTCACAAATTTACTTTTCATTAAATCTTATTTTTTTAGTTAGACATAAGATAAATGTACAGACATTTTAATCTTCAAAATTTGTTGTTTTATAAGTGAATGAGATTATGATATAAACGACCAGAGCAAATGTATAAGCGTAGCAAAGTATTGTTTTGAATCATATAACTGAAATATCTTCTATTTTCGAAATATTAAACCTTAGCTACTAATTTTATTTTTAACTTTATTGCAAATTAATTTTGTAATATGACCAAACAGGAAAAGGTAGATTTTACTATTAAGACACTACAGGAATTATATCCCAAAATACCAATCCCATTAGATCATAAAGATCCATACACTTTACTTATTGCAGTACTAATGAGCGCACAAAGTACAGATGTAAGAGTGAACCAAATCACACCACTCCTATTCGACAGAGCAGATAACCCCTATGCAATGGTAAAATTATCTGTAGAAGAAATTCGGGAAATCATAAGACCAGTTGGGTTAAGTCCTATGAAATCCAAAGGAATCCATGGATTGTCTCAGATTCTTATTGATAGTCATAACGGAGAGGTTCCTCAAAGTTTTGAGGCCCTGGAAGCTTTGCCTGCTGTTGGTCATAAAACTGCTAGTGTAGTGATGTCACAAGCATTTGGTGTACCTGCATTTCCTGTAGATACACATATTCATAGATTAATGTACAGATGGGGTTTTACTAATGGTAAAAATGTTACGCAAACCGAAAAAGATGCCAAGAGGTTATTCCCAAAAGAATTATGGAACGACCTGCATCTTCAAATCATATGGTACGGTAGAGAATATTCTCCTGCTAGAGGCTGGGATCTTGATAAAGATATTATTACCAAAACTATAGGCAGGAAAACTGTTTTAGACGAGTATCAAAAAGCAAAAAGGCCTATTAAAAAATAGGCCTTTATAAGTTTAATTTAAAATCGTTTCAAACTTAAGATTGTTATACTCTACAACCTGTAACGATTTTGAATAGTTTAGAAGAAAATCTATTGTTCTTCTGCTTGGTACTAAATGTTTTTCTTCTTTTTTAGAAGACTTAAAGTAAAATTTTGCCATATTATATAATCTTAAATTAAAGGGTTATATAAGGATAACGGCACTAATTCTGCTTTATTGTATAAAAAAGTTATTAATTTGTTAAAACAATATTATTTTTTTCTATTACTTTTCTTAAATTAATTAAAGCATATCGCATTCTACCAAGAGCAGTGTTTATACTTACACCAGTTTTATCAGATATTTCTTTAAAACTCATGTCTCTATACATACGCATTATTAAAACTTCTTTCTGGTCATCTGGTAATTCCTGAATCAAATTACGCAAATCTTCTTCTACCTGATCTTTTATTAATCTCTTTTCGGCATTTAGATTTCCATCACTAATTACAGAAAAAATACTAAACTCTCCATTATCTTCGAATTTTGGCATACGATTTCCTTTTCTAAAGTGATCAATTACCAAATTATGGGCAATACGCATTACCCAAGGAAGAAACTTCCCTTCTTCGTTATATTTTCCGTTTTTTAATGTTCGGATTACTTTAATGAAGGTATCCTGAAAAATATCTTCAGAGACATCTCTATCAAAAACTTTTGAATAAATAAAACTGTAAATACGTTGCTTATGACGTTCGATAAGGACAGAAAGAGCACATTCGTCTCCTTTGATGTAGTTATTAACCAGAACTGCGTCTGTTAGGGTGTAATTTTTCATACCTTGACTATTATTTAGTACAAACAAGCGTGGGGCTCGTGCTATGTTAAACTTTTAAAGTAAAGGTATGCTATAGGCAGTTTTGTTTAAATTTTGGTTCCTTAATTAGGGGCTAATATAATAACATTCATTGAATTTCAAACAATTTCTTGTTAATTTTTTTAACTAAACTTTCAATCTATATTGGTTATAATACTTGTTTAGTAATCCTTATCTTTGCGCTCTTACCGCATATTTACTATGATTCAAGACATTACAACCTTAGATCCAAAAGAGAATATAATTATTAAAGGAGCTAAACTTCACAACCTGAAAGATTTAGATGCCGTTATTCCTAGAAACAAATTAGTAGTCATTACAGGATTATCCGGTTCTGGTAAATCTAGTTTAGCTTTTGATACTTTGTATGCCGAAGGACAACGCAGATATGTAGAAAGCCTTTCGTCCTATGCCAGACAGTTTTTAGGTCGTCTTAATAAGCCCAAAGTAGATTATATAAAAGGTATAGCTCCAGCAATTGCAATAGAGCAAAAAGTAAACTCTACCAATCCAAGATCTACTGTCGGTACTACTACAGAAATATATGATTATTTAAAATTACTTTTTGCCAGAATAGGTAAAACCTATTCCCCTATCACGGGTAACCAGGTAAAAAAAGATAGAGTAACCGATGTTATCGAATACATAAAATCTTTTGAAGACGGCGAAAAACTATTACTCCTCTCTCCTATTCATATCGAAGAAGGTCGTACACTGGAAGGAAAATTAAAAGTATTACAACAACAAGGATATGCACGTATAAAAAACAATGGTACTGTAACCAGGATAGAAGATGCATCTATACAAGAAAAAGATGATTTTTATCTGGTTGTCGATCGTATTGTAAAAAGAGATGAAGAAGATTTTTATAATCGCTTGGCAGATGCTATTGGTTCTGCTTTTTTTGAAGGTAAAGGCACTTGTTTTATCGAAACATTAAAAGAAGGTAACCTAAGACAATTTAGTAATAAATTTGAGTTAGACGGACTCTCTTTCTTAGAACCAAATATACATTTATTTAGTTTTAATAATCCGTATGGTGCCTGTCCAGAATGCGAAGGTTATGGTGATGTAATTGGTATCGATGAAGATCTTGTTATCCCAAATACTGCATTAAGTGTATTTGAAGGAGCAGTTTTTCCCTGGAAAGGTGATAGCATGGGGTGGTATAAAGAGCAATTGGTAAATAGTGCCTATAAATTTGATTTCCCTATTCATAAACCGTATTTCGAATTATCAGATCAGGATAGAGAACTACTATGGAAAGGAAATGAATATTTTGAAGGTATCACCAGCTTCTTTAAAGAACTAGAAGCCAAAGCTTATAAAATTCAGAATCGGGTAATGCTTTCTCGCTATCGCGGAAAAACGAAATGTAACACCTGCAAAGGAAAGCGCTTGCGTACAGAAGCAAACTATGTAAAAATTGATGGAGCTACAGTAACAGATTTGGTAGAGAAACCTTTAAACGAATTAGCAGATTTCTTTAAAAACATCACTCTTAATGAATATGATGCCAAAATTGCTAAGCGTCTTCTTAAAGAAATTAATAGTCGATTAGAATTTTTACAAAATGTAGGACTAGAATACTTAACGCTTAATCGTAAATCGAATACACTATCCGGAGGAGAGTCACAACGTATTAACCTGGCAACCTCACTAGGAAGTAGTCTCGTTGGTTCTATGTATATCCTTGATGAACCTAGTATAGGACTACATCCAAAAGATACCGAAAAGCTTATTAAAGTACTACAATCCCTTCGTGATTTAGGAAATACTGTAATTGTCGTAGAGCACGATGAGGATATTATGAAAGCTGCCGATGAAATCATCGATATAGGTCCCGAAGCAGGTACTTATGGTGGTCATGTAGTTGCAACAGGTGCTTTTGACCAAATCCTGAAAGCAGATTCTCTTACCGCAAAATACCTTAATGGAGCTCTAGAAATCGAAGTTCCTAAAACCCGAAGAACTTCAAAATACTATGTCGAAATCATAGGTGCACGTGAGAATAACCTAAAAAATATAGACGTAAAAGTTCCTCTTGGAGTCTTTACAGCTATTACAGGAGTATCTGGTAGTGGTAAGAGTACACTTGTCAAAAAAATCATTTACCCTTCTTTGCTCAAACAATTAGGAGGATACGGAGAAAAAGCCGGACAGTTTACAGAACTTAAAGGCAATTATAGTAATATAAAACATGTAGAGTTTGTAGATCAAAACCCAATTGGTAGATCCTCGCGCTCTAATCCTGTTACTTACATTAAAGCCTACGATGATATCCGTAATTTATTTGCTTCCCAAAAATTATCCGGCATTCGTAACTATAAAGCAAAACACTTTTCTTTTAATGTAGATGGTGGTCGATGCGAAACCTGTAAAGGAGAAGGAGAAGTTACCATAGAGATGCAGTTTATGGCCGATGTACATCTTGAATGTGAAACCTGTGCCGGAAAACGCTTTAAAAAAGATGTTCTCGAAGTAACATTTCATGATAAAAACATTCATGATGTACTCTCGATGACCATAGATAATGCTATTGATTTCTTTTCTGATCATAATCAAACCAAAATACAGAGGAAACTCCAACCTCTACAAGATGTAGGCCTGGGATATGTACAATTAGGGCAGAGTTCTTCTACTCTTTCTGGTGGTGAAGCTCAACGAATTAAACTTGCTTCCTTTTTGGTAAAAGGAAATACCAAAGACAAAGCATTATTTATCTTTGATGAACCTACTACAGGACTTCATTTTCATGATATCAAAAAATTACTCAAATCTTTTAATGAATTGATTGCAAAAGGACATTCTATCTTAGTAATAGAGCACAATCTAGACCTTGTAAAATGTGCCGATTATATAATTGATCTTGGACTAGAAGGTGGTAAAAATGGAGGCAATATCGTTGCAGAAGGCACACCCGAAGAAATTGTAAAAATCAAAGGATCGTATACAGGAGAATATTTGAAGGAGAAGTTATAATTTTAGCGATATTTTCTTATCAAAAGTAATGCCACTCTAACCCGTTGTACGTTCTAATACTTCTTAGTTCGTAATTATGTAGTATACAATAGGGCAATTTGTTACACATTTCACTAATCCGAAATCAATACAACCTACCAGAACATGCAAATTCAAAGTATTTTGAATACTATTTTATAAAATAGTGTTCACTTAAAAATCCAACCAGAATTTATATAAATTTTTATAACTCCAATCTCTACAACCAATCAAGATAGAATTATCAACTACCATTTCTTTACTCAAGATCATAGAGAGCGAAAATACTTTTTCAAAAAAATAACATTCTAAAAACCAATTAATTACAATCAATTCTCAATTTCTTTCCAATTTTTGGCACGCCATTTGAAACACTACTTATCAAATAGCGGAAGCCGAAAAGCTAATGAGTAGGCATGAACCCAAAACATGTAAGTTATGAAAAAAATGATACTTTTTATTGCAGTATTATTACTAGTAGGAACAACTGCACAAGCGACCGACCAAAAACACTCGGATCACCAGGATAGGGTTACAAAACGCTATCACCATGCACAACCCATTGTATTTGTAGAGGGCGGAGTAAAGTTTTTTGTCTATCCAGAAGGAGACATCGATTACAGAATCATTAAAAGAAGAGGTAGATCCCATCATAGAAACTGGAATCGTAATGTATATAATACACCAGGTTCATATGCACATCGCAGAAACTATAATAACTTCATTAGATATGATTATTACGGTAGACTAAAAAAGGTAGGACGTAATTATATTACGTATGACCGATACAATAGAGTACGTAGAATAGGTTCGGTATCTATGCGATATAACAGAAGAGGATTAGTATATCAAATAGGAGGACTACATATCTACTATAAAAAATATGGGCGAATAAAGTATGTAGAAGGTAATGTTCATTATGATGGTTGTGGGTATTGTGGAATAGACGGATGTTCGATCACGCATTCCCCATACTATAACCGAAATTGGAAATCTAAACATTATAAACATAATGATGATGATGATGACCATTATTATAAAAATAGAAAAAGAAAAAAAAGATATAGTGATAACGATGATGATTAGAAAATAGAACGTATAAAGATTGGTTAGTTGTTTAAACCCCGTTGCCAGGAATATTTGGTAGCGGGGTTTTTTATTTAGGGCGTTCGGGCGGGCTATCCGTTGCAATTCCTCGCACGCTATTGCGCACTGTGGGATTTACACTACTATCCCTAACGCAAAACACATACAATTGATTAATCTCATTTCTGACTTAAATTTAACCCGTATTCTACATTAGAACTTCGTTATAAGGCTTAAAAGTATCATAAAACATGACATTTTCTTAGTTTTAGCATAGCAGTTTACCCTGAGTTTATCGAAGGGCTATGGTTACACTGAAAAATGTAGTACAACGGTATATTTTGCAGTAATTTCAAGGTGTAATAAATTTTCTAATGTAGAATTCGGGTTTAAAGTGTTGTTAACCTTTTTTCAAGACAGCACGAATATTATATATTTATACCATATACTCATCTAGAGTAATCACTTTACTAAAATATCAAATCAAAAAACATGAATTTCTATAAAACTTTTCTATTCTTTTTTATAATGATTAGTGCATCAATAAATGCTCAAAAAATGCAATTCGAAGACTACGACCCGCCCTCTACTCTAGTCGTTCCCGAGACAGAAATTAAAAAAGCAAAATTCCCTTTTATCGATGTTCATAACCATCAATTTAGAATGCCAACCCAAAATCTGCAGGATGTTGTTACCGAAATGGATAAACTAAACATGAGGGTTATGGTAAATCTATCAGGAAGAGGTCGAGGGTCTGATGAACATCTTATCAAATCACTAGAAAATGTTAAAACTAATTTCCCAAATAGATTTATCGTATTTACAAATATTGACCTTAAAGGAATAGATGAACCTGGTTGGACAGAAAAAACAGTTGCTCAAATAGAAAAAGATGTAGCCATGGGAGCCAACGGATTAAAAATCTATAAAAGCCAAGGGATGGATAATAAGGATAGTAAAGGTAATCGCATTAAGATAGACGACCCTAGAATAGGAGCTGTATGGGAAAAATGTGGTGAGCTAGGTATCCCGGTTTTGATACATTCTGCAGATCCAAAATCATTTTGGGATGCACATGATAATAAAAATGAGCGTTGGCTAGAACTTAAACTGCGATCAAGAAGAAAAAGAGATTCCAAAGTAACCGGTTCCTGGGAAACCATTATACAAGAACAACACAATATTTTTAAAAAACATAAAAACACCAAATTTATCAATGCACATTTAGGTTGGTACGGAAACAACCTGGCAAAACTTGCAAAACTTATGGATGAAATACCTAATATGTATAGCGAAATTGGAGCAGTTATAGCAGAATTAGGTAGGCAGCCTCGTAACGCAAAAGCTTTCCTTACCAAATACCAGGATAGAGTAATGTTTGGAAAAGACTCTTGGAATCCCGAAGAGTATTATACCTACTTCAGGGTTTTAGAATCAGACGATGAGTATTTTCCTTACTACAAAAGATATCATGCGTTCTGGAAAATGTATGGATTAGATCTTGATGATGAAGTATTAAAAAAGCTGTATTATAAAAATGCATTAAAGGTTATACCCAATATTGATAAAAGCTTATTTCCAAAATAGAAAATAAGCGATTTGTTAGATTTTCTTATCAAAATACAATTGATATACAAAATATCGTACATGTGATATTTTGTATATCAATCCAAACCATAAACCAATTATACTATTAATCTAATAATGCCAGGACATCCAAAATTTCTTGCGTAGTTTTGGGTTCAAAAGTAAACGAAAGCTCTTCTTCTTCAGAGATAGTCACATTTTTAATGGCTAAATACTGTTGATTATTTTCTATAGTAATTGCTACATAAGTAACTGCCAGTCCAACTGGTAAAGAATCTGTATAGCTTTGTATGATTGGAGTCCCAGCATTAAAGATTTTAACAACAGCAGGCAAGTTATTTTCTTTAAAGACCAAATACACAGCAGTTTCTGCAGCATTGGGGCTATTAGTTAAATTGATATAATTTGTGGTTTTTGCCCCTGGATATGCATAAAACTTATCGCAATTTGACCATCCAATATCAAATACATCATAGATATAAGAAGACGGAGCTGCATTATATGCAATACCACTTGTACCATTACCAATTCCAATATCTCCTGTAGCATTCCAAACAATACCGCCATCATTTGTTACAGTACCAGCAAAAGGAAGCATATCATTATCAACACCTCCCGTAGATGGAACCTGAACCTGGTAAAATGTACCTGGTGCCATATCCAGAGAATTTCCGTTTTGAGTAACCACAACCTCGGTCTCTCCTTCAGAAAGAAGAAAGGTATTTTCATCAGAAAAATTAACTGCATTAGTAGGTTTATTTGATAAAATCATTTGACTAGCCGTAAATATCTCTCTAATAGAAACATCTACTGTACCATTAATTAAATTTCCATCACTATCAACCAATGAATTTGGAGGAAAAATCACTTTAGTCCCATCCTCTCCGGTAATAGTACCTCCTGTAGTTGCATCAACCGTAAAATCTTGTTTTTGTACACCATGTGCCTCATAAAACCCCAGGATATCTTGATAACCAAGAATGTCTTGTTGTGGTATCAGTTCATCATCATTTTTTGAACAACTACTTATCAAAAAAGCAGTTAATAATACCATTATCATTCCGAATATATTCTTTAACGTATTCATCATCTTAATTTTTAAAGTTTACGCCTTCATATCAATACAGAAAGAATATTGTTACCCCTATTATGAATATATTTTATATTTTTTTCCTGGATAGTCTACAATTTCGATAACAACTTTAAATATTCTAAAAAACACAAGCCACTGTTTTACAGGTATTTAACTTTTTGGCACACTGCTTGATACTATAAAATTGAGAATGAAAAATTAATTTCTATTCTCATTTTAAAACCACAGATTATGAAAAATTTTGTTTTACTTTTTACAGGCTTATTGTTAGCTTCATTTACTGCTAGCGCTTCAGAAACGAATACAGAATCGTCTGCTAGATATTATAATTATGGAAAATCATTTATTTTCTCAGAAGGAGGAATTGATTTTTCGGTATATGCAGATGGTCAATTTGATTTTTATATCAATGGTCAAAGAAGTGGTGTAAGTATTGGAGTTAATGCGCCGGGAGTAAATATAAGTTTTAATTCTGGGTATGATTATGACGCTTATGTACAATATGATGATTATGGAGCTGTAGTGCAAATAGAAGATGTACCTATCTTTTATGATTATTATGGTAGAATTGTACAAGCAGGAGATATTTACATTAATTATAACAATTATGGTCGTATTTCTAGAGTTGGTGGATTATATGTTCATTATAACAGCTACGGAAATTTCTTAAACTGTACAGGCTATATTAACCGCTATAACAGATTTTACGAATACAGACCGTTTCACGCTTATTTTACAGTACCGGTAGTAAGTAGATGTATTGTATATCAGAGACCATACAGAAGATATTATACTCCATATAGATGTTCATATACCGTTTACAGAACTAATTATTATAATGGCTATTACAGCAGACCCTATAGAAGTCGTAATTATTACAGACCTAATAGTAGAGTATCAAGTTATAACAGAGGGTATAGAGGTTCTCGTGCCAGAAGCACCAATTATAGAACAAGAGATCATAGAACAGCAATGTATAAAAGAAATGATCGTAACTATAGTAGAGTAGCTCGCAGCAGATCTAATTACAATAAAAGTAATGCGACTCGTAGCAGATCAAACAATTATAGTACCAGAAGTAGTGCTAGAAGTAGATCAAATAATTATGGTACCAGAACTACTACCAGAAGTAGATCGAATAACAATAAGGTTGGAAACATAAACAGAACACGTTCTGTAACGCCAAATACAAGAACACGTACAACGAGTAGAAATACACAGACCAGACAGAGAGTACAATCAAACAATAGAAGTACACCTTCTGGACAAAGAGTTCAGTCAACTCAGCAAAGAACCCGAAGTGCTGTAACCAACAGACCTAAGTACGACAGAAGTAGTAGATCCCGTAGTGCTGTTGCAAAGACAAATCAGGTTCAAAGACAAAGAAGTTCTGGTAGAAATTACTCTGGTAATGTAACAAAACGTTCTAATAACAGTCAATATAATAGTAAGAGAACAAATAGATCCAGAACAACAACAAATAGACAAAGAAGTAATACTTCTAGCAGAGCATCGAGATCAAACAATTCTCGTTCTCGTAGCAGCAGAAGTAGAAGCTAAGAAGACATATAAGACATTAAATTTTTTGGTTGGTTAGTTGGAAAATCCCTCAGAGTAGTATGCTTTAAGCATCTCGAGGGATTTTCTGTATTAAATTGTTAATATCTACAGATACTTTCAGGAAATAAAAAACAATAGCATATGCCAGGCCAATTATAATGCTTTTAAAAATGATATTAAGAATCGGATGAAACGGTAATTCCCAAAAATAAAATCCAAAAACAAAAGCTATAATTAGCATTAATGCCAAAGCTGTTTTTTTCGAAAATGGATGCATCCCAAATTTAGCATAGACAATCCATAACTTAGCAAAGTTATAACAAAACACTGCAATGCCTGTAGCAATAGCTGCACCCGTAACTCCAAAAGCAGGAATCCAAAGCATATTAAGTATAACAGTAAGAATTGCCATCCCTACTCCTATGTATAATACCATTCTGTAATAATCCGAACTATATAGAATTGCATTATTATTTCCTAAAAGGTTATCGAATAATTTAGCGCTTCCAATCAAAATCACAACCCAGATAAACAGTTCATACTCATCAGGAATAATTTCGAAAAGCTGATGTACATTACAAGTAATCAATACAAAAAGTAACCCGCTGGTCACCAAAAGGTTTAAAGAGCTTTTTTTATACAAATCTCGCAATTGATCTTTTGCCTTTTCGTTAATTAATTTAGCGGTTAATGGGTACGTAATCTGATGCATGGCTCTAGAAGGAATAATAATCACACTAGCGATATAAGCACATATACCATATTTAGCTACATTTTCTATAAGAAGATAGCGTTCTATCATCGTCTTATCCAAATCAATTAATAAGGTAGCCACAGAGCCGGCAATCAATATCAATCCAGAGTATTTAAGTACAGAAATATAATTATCGGGTAATGAGAACTGTGGTTTAAAACGGTGAAGCTTCATTGCATATGCTTGCATAATCCCAGTACGTAATACATATACACTCATGAGTGCATATACGAATTGCTCAACCGTTAGAACTTCAAAATATACCAAAAACAAAAGAATACTTATACATAGTCTTAAAAATAACTCTTTCATGATGTTTCCGAATACACTCTTCAGCTTTACTTTAGACCATGCAAAAAACACTTCAAAATAAGACATTGCAAATGCCAGAATAAAAATAGTCCACACATAAGGTTGTACTATCGTATTTTTATTACTAAATAAGTCCAGAATTGTAGTATAGAAAAACAAACCTATTACTCCAAGAATTAGAGCTATCAATAATGGCAAGATCAACATCATGGTTAGAAAGCTATCTTGTTGTTCTCGATCAGAGTACGATGAAAAAAATTTTACCAGGGTGTTATGTACACCAAATGCCATTAGAGGCCATATTAGATTTGAAGCTGTAATCAGGTAAGAGATCAATCCATAATGTTCTTCGTCCATAAAATTGGTGAATAAGAACAATGTATTTATGGCTCCAATACCAAACCCCATACAAGTAATAACAATATTTCGTATGGTTTGATTAACAACTACTCCCATTATTGTTTTTTGATCGTTTTAATTTTAAAGCTTAAAAGTACAAAATACGAGATTAGTGGTAACATGATATTTTTTTATAAACTGAAGAAAAACACTTTCATCAATTTATAACACAAAAAGAGGTTGTTAAAAATAACAACCTCTTTTAATTAATTACAATATATTCTACCCGTTGTGCTTTTGAGATTTTTTAATGCACAATGGTTATATTCATATTTTATCTAGGGCAAATCTTAGCCACATCCCCTATAATAGTCCAACCTTTTACGACTATTAAAGTGTTCCTTTCTACATTACCATTACAATACTCTAGACCTTTTGCTCCTAAAGTTACATTAGATTGTATGTTTGGTAATTTGGACCATTCGATTAATAAATTATCATAATTGTCATTAGAAAGATTAGTATCGTCTAGCATTCTATCCATAACTGTTACCTTACTTACATCCCATTTTCTAAGATCTTGATTAAAGGAAGTCGCTTTGTAAAACAACCCTCTCATAAAGGCCACATTACTCACATTCCAATTACCAAGATATGCATTAAAAGAGGTAGCATTAGAAAACATAAACATCATATTAGTAACCTTACTCACATTCCATTTACCAATATCTCCATTAAAAGAGGTAGCATTAGAAAACATCCCAGCCATTAATGTTACATTACTCACATCCCAAATATTTATTTCTCCATTAAAAGCAACGGCTCCAGAAAACATCTGTTCCATAGTGGTTACATTGCTCACATCCCATTTACTAAGATCTTGATTAAAAGATGAAGCTATAGCAAACATATATCTCATACTTGTTACATTAGCTACGTTCCAATTACTAAGATCTTTATTAAAAGAAGTAGCTTCGCTAAACATTGATCCCATATCAGTTACACTACCAACGTTCCACTGGTTTATATCACCATTAAAAGCAGTAGAACCATTAAACATACTACTCATATTAGTTACCTTACCCACATTCCATGCACTTATGTTTCCATTAAAAGAAGTAGCTTTAAAGAACATAGAGCTCATTTTTTCTACCTTACCAACATTCCATGTACTTATATTGCCATTAAATAAAGTGGCATTAGAAAACATTCCTCTCATGTCTGTTACATTACTAACATCCCATTGATCGAGATCTTTGTTAAAAGAACTGGTGTTAGAGAACATTCTTCTCATAGTAGTTATGGTACTCACATCCCAATTATTAATATCCCCATTAAACTTAGCACAACCATAAAACATAGAATGCAATTCTGTTACCTTTGATAAATTTGGTATATCCTTGGCATTATAAGTCATATTTTCGCAAAAGATAAAAGCTTCGGCAAAAGACTCCCATTCATTGTCTCCCCACTGCTCTATTGTTTCTAATTTTGCAGCATTTGAAGCAGCACCATCTCCTTCAACTTCACCAGGTTTATCTTTAAATTGAACTGCTGGTAATACTCCAGAAACAGAAACAGTATGCACTCCTGGTTCTACATAGGTATGCTTCGGGGTAGTTGTTACATTAGCCTCTATGGTTCCATCACCCCAATCAATGGTAAAATTATAAGTTAACTCATCATTAAGTTGAAAAATAATTTCTTCATTAGCAGCTGTAGTTTTCCAGGTTGTAATAAAAGGTTCTGCTACATTTTCTAAAGAAATAGTAATCTCTGCACTAGCTTTATGCGTACCATCTGATACTTCTACGGTAATTGTATAGGTAGCATTTGTTTCAAAATCAAGTTTTTTACCCGCTACCAAGCTTAATTCTCCTGCATCGGTTAACTCAAAAAGATCATTACTATTTTGGGTAAGCTCGAAAGTAATCGAAGCTTGTTCTGGGTCTGTTGCTGCTACAGTACCAATAACTACATCATCAGCAATATTTTCGGCAACAGTAAATGTTTGAGCACTAATCACTGGTGCTTTATTAACCACAGGTTGTGGTTGCGCGTCATCATCTTTACTACATCCAACAGATAGTACGACCATCATTAGCATGGCCAATACGCTTACTTTAATTTGTTTTCGTTTCTTCATTTGTACATTTTTTTTGAGGCGCATGCTCAGGTTTCAAAAAAAGAAAACCTGAAGAGCTTACGTAATTTTGTTTCTAATAATTGATATTTTGATGCAAACCTAGCAAGATGTTTATCACGAAAAGAAGTTGTTTTGTATTCGCTATACACTGTTGGATATTCGCTACGGTTTATTTGATATCTGTAGTATTCAGATATTGAAGTGGTTTAAATATAGAGCATTCAAAACCTGATAAAAAAATAGGTTGTCTGATCAGACAACCTATCTTTTTTACAAATTTCCCTCAATTACCTATCTAGGACAACTACTATCACCAGTGAGTGTCCAATTCTTATCGTTTATTAATGTACTTCTAGCTGCATATGCATCACAATAAACCAATCCTTCTACTCCAAAAGTAACATTAGGTTGTAAACCTGGTAAAGCTGACCATTTGGTAAGTAATGCATCATAATTTGCTGTAGATATTTTTGTGTTACTAAGCATAGCTTCCATATTGGTTACCTTACTCACATCCCAATTGCTTAAATTTCCGGTAAAAGAAGTAGCATTCCAGAACATCGCATACATATTGGTCACTTTACTTACATCCCAATTACTTAGATCACTATTAAAAGAACCAGCACGAGAAAACATCGCATACATATTGGTTACTTTACTTACATTCCAACTACTTAGGTCACTATTAAAAGAATTAGTATTCGCAAACATATTTTTCATATTTGTCACATTACTCACATCCCAATTGCTTAGGTCTGAGTTAAAAGATCTAGCAATAGAAAACATATATGCCATATTAGTAACCTTACTTACATCCCATGTACTTAGATCTCCATTAAAAGAAGTAGCATCATTAAACATATAATCCATATTAGTTACTTTACTTACATCCCAACTACTTAAATCTCCTGTAAAAGATGTAGCATGACTAAACATAGCTTCCATATTAGTTACATTACTTACATCCCAATTGCTTAGATCTCCATTAAAAGAAGTAGCACTTACAAACATATATTCCATACTAGTCACCTTAGAAAGATTAGGTACATCTGTAGCATTATATGTCATATTTTCACAACTACCAAAAGCGGAATCCAAAACTTCCCATACAATATCTCCCCATTGTTCTATGGTCTGTAGTTTATGAGCATCTTTTCCCGAGTTTATAGAGATACTAGGAAATTTTCCTGAAACTTTAACTGTATACGTATTGGGTGTTACGTAAGTATGACTAGGAAGCGTATTTTGGTTATTTTCAACAGTTCCATCTCCCCAATCTATAGTAAAATCATAGGTGAAATCTGTATTAATTCCAATAACAATCTCTTCATTAGCAGTGGTAGTTTTCCAAGTCGTAATAAAAGGTTCTACTATATTTTCTACAGTAATCGTAATAGCTGCACTAGCTTTATGTGTACCATCTGATACCTCTACAGTTAATGTATGCGAAGTAACGGTTTCGAAATCCAGTTTTTTATTAGCTACCAGGCTTAATTCTCCTGTATCGGTTAACTCAAAAAGAGCATCACTATTTTTGGTAAGTGTAAATGTAAGTGCTTTACTTTCTGGATCTGTGGCTGCTATTTTACCAATAACTGTATCATCTGCAATATCTTCTGCTACAGTAAATGTTTGAGCACTTATCTCTGGTGCCTTATTAACTTCTGCTGTTGGGGTTTCACCAGGAGTTTCTGCCTGAGGTTGTACATCATCGTCTTTACTACATCCAATAGACAATATTGCTATCATCGATAGTGCCAATACATTTACTTTTACTTGTTTTCGTTTCATCATTTTTGCATCACTTTTTTTGAGGCTCACTCTCGGTTTTTCTGTAGAGAAAATCTCAGAGCTTACGTAATTTTGTTTCTAATACTTGATATTTTGATACAAACCTAGAAAGATGATGATCACGAAAAGAAGTTGTTTTTTATTCGGTATATCCTGTTAGTTATTCGTTATGTTTTATTTGATATTTGTTTTCACGTAGTAATTGATATTATAAAAACTAATGCTATAGTGAAACACTACTTAAATAAAGGTTGCCAAATAATGGCAACCTTTCCAGAAAAACACTTTTTTGAAGTATAAAATGACTCAAAAAAATAACTATTCATCAAATTTTATCACAGTAGTTTTACTTTCATTTACAGAATCCGAGTATGCAACGTATGGTACGTTATTATCAACTACCAAACTTACAGATCTTGCTTCTGATAGAGTATATCCAGCAGCATTTCCTATTTTTTGCCATTTATTTTCTTCAAATTTCACAACAGTAACCTCAGTACCTCCATCTATATATGCCACATAAGGGATATTATTATGAACCACTAAACTTTGATATCTTGCAGAACGTGTAGAAAAACCAGGATTTCCTACTGTACTCCAAGCATTATTTTCATATTTCATCACCGTTGTTTTTCCGCCATTCGCATAATCTTTATACGCAATATATAGTATTCCATTATCAATTACCATACTTTGGTATTCTGCTCGCCCTGCTGATACTTCAGTATTACCTACATTGCTCCACTTTCCATCTTTAAAATGCATTACAGTAGTTTTATTACCATTATTCTGATCGGTATATGCTACATAAGGAATATTATTATCAATCACTAAACTTTGATAACTGGCAAAACCTGCAGAAAACCTTTCTTCACCTACATTTATCCATTTATCAGCTTCAAACTTCATTACTGTAGTTTTTCCATCATTCCCATTCTGACTATAAGCTACATATGGCACTCCATTGTTAATAGCCAAACTTTGATGAGATGCTCTAACAGCAGAAAAACCGGCAACACCAACATTATTCCATACTCCTCCTTCAAACTTTACCAAGCTAGTTTTTCTTTCACTATTATGATCACTATAAGCCATATAAGGGATTCCATTATAGAATTTTAAACTTGGGTGACCCGCTCCTCCTTTAGAAACCCCAGCTTCTGATCCAACATGTTTCCAACTACCATTTTCATACTTCATTACCATAGCCTTAAATTGATTACCAATATCACCATACGCAACATAAGGTATTCCTTTAGAAATAACTAGGCTATGTTCATAGGTTCTTCCTACCGAAAATCCTGCATTACCTACTATTTTCCAGCTAGCAGCTATATCTTTTAGTGTTATGTTTACAGCAGCGTTTTTTGATACTTCTCCACTCATTACTTTTACCACTGCTGTAACGGTAGTACGGGTTTCAAAATCAAATAAAGATGGATTTTTTACGTTTAATTCTCCTGTAGCACTATTAATACTTAAAGCGTCTGCGGGCTCTTGAGAAGTAATGCTAAAAGTGACATCTCCTTCGCTCGCTGTTCCAGATACCACACCGATACTCTGTCCATCTTCTGGGTTCTCATTTATTTCTGTTTTGAAATCGGTTGTGGTTACAATGACTGCTGGTGGATCAGTTTCATCAACATCTGTAATTGCTATCGTAATTTTAGCATCCTTTGAAACTGTACCGCTTTTTACAGTAACTACCCCAGTAATCGAAGTACGGGCTTCAAAATCAAACAGTGATACTTCTTTCACTTTTAGTTCTCCTGTCTTAGCATCAATAGACATCGCATTTTTAGGATCCTGACTGGTCAGAGTAAAAGACACCTCCCCTTGGCTAGCTTTTCCGGTTACTTTCCCTAAATTTTGTCCTGCCGTTGGGTTTTCATCTATGGTTGCAGTAAAATCAGTCGTTGTCACTATGATTGGCGCAACATTTTCGTCATCACTTTTACATCCTGTTACTATTATGGCTATTATAAATAAAGCCAACACACTTACCTTAATTTGTTTTTGTTTCTTCATTTGTATATTAATTTATCAAGATTACGCTCTGATCAAAAAACCAGAGGAGTATCCCTAATTTTGTTTTTAATAATTGATATTTACTGTGTTTTATTTGATATCTGTAGTTTCATGCATTTTTAAAAAGAAGTGATTGTTAATTTGAATATCGAATATTCAAAATCTGAAAAAAAGGGAAGCCGCAAATTATGTGATAGCTCTCTTTTTATTCTACTGATCACATATATCTATCTAGGGCAAGAAGTGTCCCCTATGATTCTCCAACGTTTACTACCTGTTAAATTTTCTCTTGCTACTTGGGCATTACAATACGTTAATCCTTCTACTCCAAAAGTTACATTAGATTGTATATTTGGTAGCGCTGACCACTTAGTAAGTAGCGCATCATAATTAACTGTAGAAATATTAGTGTTGTCAAGCATATAATTCATGGCACGAACATTTTGAATATCCCAACCACTTATATCTCCATTATAAGAAGTAGCATTCCTAAACATATACGACATAGCTGTAACTTTACTTACATCCCAATTACTTATATCACTATTAAACTTGCTACAGCCATCAAACATTGAAAACATATCAGTAACGTTACTTACATCCCAGTTACTAATATCTCCATTAAAGGAAGAAGCATTAAAGAATACTGAATCCATACTAGTAACATTACTTACATCCCAATTATTAAGATTTGCATTAAACTTTGTACAATGGGCAAACATAGCTGCGATACTAGTTACTTTAGACAAATTAGGTACATCTTTGGCATTATACATCATATTGTTACACCCAATAAAAGCTCTATAAAACGATTGCCATTCGATATCTCCCCACTGCTCTATAGTCTGTAATCTCTTTACGCTAGCACCTTGATTTATATTAATACCTGGAAATTCCCCTGATATAGAAACCGTATATGTCCCAGCGGTTACATAGCTATGGCGTGATTGAGTAGTTTGACCATTTTCTACTGTACCATCACCCCAATCTATGGTATAATCATAGGTAAATTCTTCATTAATCCCAATTATAATTTCTTCATTAGCTTCAGTTGTTTTCCAGGTGGTGATAAAAGGTTTTTCTACATTTTCTACCGCAACCGTAATATCTGCACTGGTTTTATTTTTTCCATCTGATACTTCTACAGTAAGTGTATATGAAGTAGTTGTTTCAACATCCAGTTTTTTACCTGTGACAAGACTTAGCTCTCCCGCTTCAGTTAATTCAAAATAGTCATTACTGTTTTTAGTAATCGTAAATATAAGTGCCTTACTTTCTGGATCTGTTGCTTTTACATTACCTATTACAACATCATCCGCAATATTTTCTACAGTAGTAAAGGTTTGAGCTTCAATTACAGGTGCTTTATTTACAACAGGAGGTTCTTGAGATTGTACATCATCATCTTTACTACATCCAATAGATAATACAGTCATCATTAATATGACCAACACACTTACTTTAATTTGTTTTTGTTTCTTCATTTGTATATTAATTTATCAGGATTACGCTCTGATCAAAAAACCAGAGGAGTATCCCCAATTTTGTTTTTAATAATTGATATTTTGATGCAACCATTTCTAGGTTAATTTAATATCCTTTTTATCCGAAGGATCAAGAATAGCTGCTTTTACATCTACATTAGCCTCTACCATATATTTTGATTTTTCATTAGAAGCAAACTTGCTCATTTTTCCAATTGCGCCAAGAGTTCCTCCTTTTTCTGCTAATGAATCTGCTTTAGACTTTAACAACTTAAATGGTAAAACAAAAGGGATTTCTTTTACCTCCCCTGGTTTAACAGCATAAGTCTCAGTAAACTTAACCACACCCAAATCAAAAGATTCTGTACTCGCATTATCTCCTCGCCCACTTGTAAACTCCTCTACAAATTTGATTTCGACTTCGATAATTTCTTGTTCGCTTTTGGTGGTTAACACCACCTTACCTTCTACTTGTTCACTTTCTTTAGCAACATGTCCCGGAATTTGTAGGGTTACTTTTACTCCTCCAATACCTAGTTTATTCTTTACTTTATCAAAAAATCCCATTTCTATTAGTTTTTATTTAATTATTGAATCCCATTTACTTTTAAATTTCATCATCTTTTTGTTGAATTTTATAGAGCACCAATAGTTCTTGTAGTTCATATATTTTGCTTTCTACATCTTCGATACTTGTATCTTTTTCTCCAGATTGCACTTGACTTTCGAGTAGCATTTCATTTTTAGCATCGTCCATACCATTCATAATAACTCCTATAAATAAGTTTAAGAAAATCATGGTACCGATAAGGACAAATGACACGAAGTAAGTAACCGAGAGTACTAAAGAGCCTTTTGAATTTATACAAAGGTTCATATTACCATCATACCCATAATTCTCGCACCCAAACATATTGATGTACATAATATCTGTCCAATCCTCTAATGTTACCACCCTAAATAAGGATAGCATTGATCTTTGTAAATCCTGAAAATGTATGGGGTCATTTTCTGAAAAGAAGAATACACCCGCTACAGCGTAGATATAAAAAAGCAACAATAATAAGATAGAAACATATCCCATAGATGGTATACTTTTTAATAGTGCTCCTACCAACATTTGAAGTTTTGGTAATGCTTTTATAAGTTTTAAAACTCTTAATAAGCGTAGTAAACGTAATATGGCTATAGAACTTCCTCCAAAAGGGAGAAATGCAGCTGCTACAATGATAAAATCAAAAACATTCCATCCATCTGTAAAATAAAGCCAGGGTTTTCTTCCTTCTGCAATGACTTTAACAACGATTTCTATAATAAAAACTCCTAAAATTATTTCATTTAATACCTCTAATACAATTTCATGCTCTGAAGAAAATCTGGGATACGTAGCAATCCCAACCAGAACACCTGCAACTAAAATTGCAATGGTGACCAGGTTTTGAAACCATTTACTTGCACTTATTGATTTACAAAAATTTACCATAAAAGTTTTATTTAACCCGCTTTATGCATTAGAATAGATAAAAGGAGGCTTAAATTTTTAATATTATCTCTGCTAACAGATACCTGTTCTTATTTTATTACGAATGGTTATTAGTGGTAATACAGCAGTTGTTTTTGCCAAGTATTGTGCGCATACGATTTGCATATAGCTGTTTTATATGTGTTGAATATTCGTTATATGTTATTTGATATTTATAACATCGATATCGTTCTTAAAGAGAACTGATTGACAATTTGAATATAGAATATTCAAAACCTGGTAAAAAAGGAAGCCCCAAAATTATGATAGCTTCCTTTTGTATGCTACTGCATATATCTATCTAGGGCAAGAAGTGTCCCCAATGATGCTCCAACGTTTACTGCCTGTTAAATTTTCTCTTGCTACTTGGGCAGTACAATACGTTAATCCTTCTACTCCCAAACCTACATTAGACTGTACATTTGGTAGTGCTGCCCACTTGGTAAGTAGTGCATCATAATTAACTGTAGAAATATTAGTGTTATCAAGCATCCCTTCCATAACTGTAACATTTTGAATATCCCAATCACTTATATCTGCACTAAAAGATGTAGCCTTCCAAAACATAGATCTCATATTTGTAACTTTACTTACATTCCATTTACTAAGATCTCCATTAAAAGATGTAGCTCCAGAAAACATACTTCCCATATCAGTAACATTACTTACATCCCACTGGCTTATGTTTCCATTAAAAGCAGTAGCACCAATAAACATGCTTCTCATCCTAATAACATTGCTTACATCCCATTTACTAAGATCTCCATTAAAAGCGGTCGCTCCATAAAACAGACCTGTCATATCTGTAATCTTACTAACATCCCATTGGCTTATATCTCCACTAAAAGACAATGCTTTATAAAACATACTCGCCATATCGGTAACACTACTTACATCCCAGTTACTAAGGTCTCCATTAAACTTTATACTATTAGCGAACATTTCTTTCATATTTGTAACTTTACTTACATCCCATTGACTAAGGTCTCCATTAAAAGAAGTAGCATTATCAAACACCGATCTCATATCCGTAATAGTACTAACATCCCAATCATTAAGACCTGCATTAAACTTAGCACAATTAGCAAATAGACCTGCAATACTGGTAACTTTGGATAGGTTTGGTACATCTTTAGCATTATATGTCATATTTACAGCTCCTGCAAAAGTTCCATAAAGAGATTCCCATTGGTTATCCCCCCATTGCTCGATGGTTTCGAGTGTTTTCCTACTATCAGTTGATATTATAAACATAGGAAATGTTCCTGATATAGAAACTGTATATGTCCCAGCCGTTACATAAGTATGACTTGGAGCGGTAGTCTGATTCTTTTCGACAGTACCATCACCCCAATCTATAGTGTAATCGTAAGTAATATCCTTGTTAAGATCAATAGCAATAACTTCATTAGCGGTTGTAGTTTTCCAGGTGGTGATAAAAGGTTCTGATACATTCTCTACAGTTACCGTAATATCTGCACTTGCCTTATGAGTACCATCAGATACTTCTACAGAAAGTGTATACGAAGTAGTGGTTTCAAAATCCAGTTTTTTACCAGCTACCAAACTTAATTCTCCTGTATCGGTTAACTCAAAAAGAGCATCACTATTTTTAGTTAGTGTAAATGTAAGTGCTTTGTTTTCTGGATCTGTGGCTGCTACTTTACCAATAACTGTATCATCTGCAATATCTTCTGCTGTAGTAAAGGTTTGAGCATTGATCTCTGGTGCTTTATTAACTACAGGAGGGGTTTGCGGTTGTTCATCATCATTGCTACATGAGAATGTTACCAATACCATAAGTAGTATAATTCCTTTTGTTAAATATATTTTCATAATTAGATTTTATTTTGGTGTAATTTTTTGAGATGCTACTATTTATCTTGAGCGTACGAATAAAGTGTTAAGTTTTCATGGCAAACTGCAGAAAACACTATGTCTTTATTTTAAGAACAATCTCAAGTAAATATGTCTAGAAGAATAGGTGTATTCTCTAAATTAATTAAGTTAATATGTCAAATACTTTAATTCGGGCAATCAAAATCTTGATTAGTATTTGCGAAGAAATAGTTTACATTGTAGTTTTTTTTCATGATATGTTTGGATTTAAATTATACGCCAAAAATATCTCATTACTCAATTTTAATTTTCACCCGTTTAGGGTGATTTTTTTATAAATTTATTTTGACACTTTTGAAATCTATATTTAAACTATTAAATAGTAAATTTTAAAGTGTAGGTTTATTGTACTAATCAGGTGTTTAATGCTAATAAAATATATCGACAATCAATAATACTATCTATTTTAGATTACTAATTTTGTAAAAACATAATCATATCTATGTCGAGATTTTTTATAATATGCTATACTCTTGTCCTAAATGGTGTGATTCTTAATGCACAATCTCAGTTTTTCAAACATTTTACAACAGATAATGGCTTACCTCATGATATTACGTATCAAATCATTCAAGATCAAGAAGGGTTTATATGGATGGGTACAGATAACGGTTTAGTAAAATTTGATGGAAATCACTTTAAATCGTATAACTATAAAGAAGGATTAGACTCTTCGTTTGTTATAGATATAATTGAAAACAGTGCTAATCAATCCTTTTATATAGCCACATGGGGAGCAGGAGTTTATCAATTAAAAAATGATAGTATTTATCACACTTCTGTTGGCCAAAAAAAATTAACAAAGATTGATAAGATACATTTATTATCTAATAATTTGTTATACGCAAACGTAAATAGATATAATTTTTCGATTTATGATTTTAATAAAAATGAAACTAAAAATTACTATCTAAAAAATAAAAATAAGGAAAAACAACAACTTTACTTAGATACAGTTTTCTCGAAAAACGACTCTACAAACACCTCAATACTGTCTAAAGAAAGTATTATAAACGATACTCTTTTTATACATTCAAGCTTCCAAGTAGATCACTTTACTAACAATGTTAAAGGTGTATATACACTAGACACCAAAACTTTGAAAGTTAATTCTATTTTTCATGAAGTAAAAAGTAAAAAAATCTATACCGTTACTAAAGCAGACAGCGTGTTTTTTTTGGGTGGACTAAATACTATTTATAAGTACAAAAACGATAGAATGATCGATAGTATCGTACTTCCAACCAATATGCAAAGAACTATTATTGACATACAAGTAAAAGACTCTATTTTATATTGCATAGGTAAAAGTATAACAGATGCAAGTAGAGTCACCCTGAAATATAATTTAGAGTCTGAAAAACTTATTGATGTATCAAAAGAGATAGGTATTAAAAGTATGGTTTCAGATAATTTAATAGATAAAAATGGTAATCTTTGGATTACAACATACGGAGAAGGAGTCTACATGCTTCCTAAGGATCCACCATTTTTTTTAGGAAGTAACACATTCATAAATCATGATCTAAAAGATATTGAAAAACTTGATAGCGCCTTATATGTTTTATCTACAAATCGATTATATAAAATCAAGGATAAACAAATTTTAAGCTCTATTAATATTACTGAACATCGTGAAAAAATTCAGGCAAATAAAAACAACCATAACATCAACATATTTGGAGGTTATGCGGGTAAAAAATATAAAATTCAGGGAACACTAGTTAATATTGTCACTACTAAACAATTTGAATTACGAACTGAAGATGGTAACACCCTCATTTCCAATAAAAATGTTAGCCATGGAGGGGAGCTAAATGCCTATAAAAATGGTGAGAAAATATACAGTATTACCTTTAAAAGAGATTTGCTAAAAGAGGTTTATTTACATAAAGGTAAACTTTACATTATTCGGGATAATCAACCGGGTATAAGAATTTATGATGCCTATACAGGAACGCTAATTGAAACCTGGGATAAAACAACAGGGTTCCCTTTACAAAAAGTAACTAAAGTATTATTTCATAATCACAAAATGTGGATTGCTTCAAACAGAGGTTTATTTATCGTAGAAGGAAATAAGATACAAAATAAATTTAGTGAGCAACAAGGACTCCTAAGTAATCATATTAATGATATCTATTTCGATCAACATAACATATTATGGATCGCAACTCAAAGAGGTGTAAACATTTATAAAAATGATATTGTATACACTCTAGATAAGGATTCGGGGCAAAAATCTTCTTTTGTAACCGCAATTATGGAGTTAGATGATTACATATATATATCAGGTAATAAAGGGATGTTTATTAAAAAAAACCTTTATCCATTTAAAGTCAAATCTAACACAGATATTATCATTAAAAAAAAAGGAGTAAACTTTATTGTTAACCCAATAAATTATTTAAATCCCAATAGTACAAAAATACAGTATAAAATAAATAATGACTCTTGGAGACATTTAAATACAGATACATTATTGTTACAACACTTAAATCATGGTAATCACAAAATTCAATTTAAATATAAAGACGGACTAAGTGATTGGAAAATAAATTCACCGCAATCTTTTTCCATTTATCATCCCTGGTACGAACGTCCCTGGTTTATTACTTTTCTTGTAATTATAACTTCGATCTTACTTCTCGTTATTATCAGCTTAAAATTAGAACAAAGTAAAGCAAAGAATTCTTTCCTAAAAGCTACATTACACGAAAGAGAACTTTTGAAAAAAGAATTGGCTAACGTTCATAAAAATATTGCTCAGGATTTTCATGATGAATTAGGAAATAAAATTGCTAGTATATCGGTACTCTCTAATCTAATGAGTAAAAAAATGAAAGAAAATACCAAAGAATTTAAACAGATAAAAAAAATCAATAGAGATTCTAATTCTTTATACTCTGGAATGAGAGATTTTATCTGGTCCTTAGATCAAAATAGCAATGAGTTAGATCATGTTTTTTGTTATCTAAAAGACTTTGGAGAAGATCTGTTTTCTAATTCTGACATCACTTTTTACGTAGAAAACCTGGATATATCCAGGCAGATTTCGCTCCCTTACTATTGGAGTAAACAGCTTATTTTTATTTTTAAAGAAGCGATGACTAATTGTATAAAACATAGCAAAGCCACAGAAGCTGTACTTCATCTAAATATTCAGGATAACATATTGATAATATCATTGCATGATAATGGAATTGGGTGCACTATTGAATCCCTGAAACGAAAAAACGGATTAGTCAATATGACTGAAAGAGCTAAAAAAATTAATTCGGTATTAGACATTAAAAATGAAAATGGACTCAAAATATCCTTTGTAGGAAAGTTAAATCCATAGTTTTGTACTAATACCCTAAAAATCAATAATGAATTCGAAAATAAAAATACTAATTATTGAAGATAATAGAGTTTTACTCGACTCTTATAAAGAGATTATCAATGAGACCAAGAACTTTTACACAATCGGTGCTTATAGTAATTGTGAAGAAGCTATTTTAAATCTAAAAAACGATAATCCTGATATAGCTCTTATTGATATACAGCTCCCCGGGATAAATGGGATTGAAGGGTTAAAAAAAATGAAAAATATCAAATCAGACCTTCTTTCAATAATTATTACAGTACATAATGATACAAAATATATTTTTGATGCTTTATGTGCAGGAGCTATTGGATATTTAACTAAAAATACTGAACCCGATGAATTGATTAATGCTTTAAATGAAGCATATCGTGGAGGAGCACCGATGAGTGCTTTAATAGCCAGAAAAGTGGTAGAATCTTTTGTTTCACCCAAAGAGAAAGATCTGTCTGATAGAGAAAATAGTGTTTTACAACTACTTGCCAAAGGAAAAAGCTATGCTTCTATTGGCAAAGAGCTTAATGTTTCTATTAATACCATAAAAACTCATACCAGGAATATCTATGAAAAACTACAAGTAAACAGTAAAGAAGAAATTATAAAGAAGTACAACAATTAGTTAATACAGAACTATCAATTCTTATAATCATAAAAGTGAAGACCAAATCTATTCGCAATCAATTATTCCTTTTATCGTATTTGCCATTACTTGGGTCAACTCCTTCCTACTATACTTTCCTACTCCAATAACATGAGATGCTAATGTTCCTTTTTGAAACTGAACAAAATATTCGAGTATTTGGGCTTTTATCTTTTCATACTCTTGATACTCAAAAAAAGTACCCGAATTTGTTTCCGAAATTAATCTTGATACATCTGCTCCTTTAGGACCAACAGCAATAATAGGTCTTGTAGATACCATATATTCAAACAATTTACCAGGTATAATACATCGGGTATCTTTACTATCGATTTCAATCAATAGTAAAACTTGCGAACTTCTTTGAATTTGGATAGCTTCTGTGTGTGGTACATAACCTTTCAGTTCCAAAAAATCTGATAATCCGGCTTCCCGAATTGAAGACAATACATCATCACTAACAGCTCCTACCAATTGTAATCGAAATACCGATGAAAATACTTCATTTTCCTCAATCAAATCATATAAGGCTTTCCAAAGATTCTTTGGATTTCTACCAGATAATAACGATCCTATATGTGAAATAGTAAACGTAGTATCCAAAACTGTTTCGGGGATCGATTCTTTGTCATAGCCATTAGTGATTACAGAAATTGGAGTATCTGTAATCCCTTTAAACTCTTTTTTTGTCGTAAAACTGGTAACAACAACATGATCAGCAGTGTTTAATACTGCCTTCTCCATAGATGTATGCTTTTGCATAGATCTCTTTGTAAGTTTCAGCTTATCATGATATCCAATAGTAGTCCAGGGATCTCTAAAATCGGCAATCCACTTTACTCCTGTTCGTTGTTTCAACTCCTGCCCTATCAGGTGCATGCTATGAGGTGGACCCGTAGTAATTATGGTATTAATTTTATTTTCTGAAAGGTATTTCTGTAAGTAGGTAACCGAAGGTTTTACCCAGAACTTGCGGGCATCGGGAATAAAAAAATTACCCCGTATATACAATAACAGTCGCTGTACAAAAGACTGCTTTGCTGCACCAGCAATAATACCTTTACTTATTGTTTTGGTCTCATTTTTAGAAAAAATCTGTGCAAAACGATATGGTTCAAAAATAGGTTGTTTTAGTACTTCTATTCCTTCAGGAATTTCAGATAATAAAGAAGTATCTTCTAGAGGGTATGTAGGATTTTCGGGCACATATACTATTGGTTCTATATCAAAATCTCTAAAGTACTTAACAAACTTAAACCACCGCTGTACTCCAGGACCTCCTGCAGGTGGCCAATAATATGTAATGATCAGGATCTTCACGATATACCTTACTTATCTTCTTTTGTTAAAGATAGCAAACTCCCTGTTTTCTTATATTGAAAATACAATCCGCCAAGCACCAGTAAAACAAAAAGAATAGAGCTCGTAAGCGTAATGGTACTTCCTGTTTTTACAACCTGAGGTTCGAATTTAAATTCTATCGAATGCTTTCCTGCTGGTACTTTTAGGCCCCTTAACATATAATCTACCGGGTATATAGGTGTAGTTTCGCCATCAATATATGCGTTCCAGCCATCTTTATAGTATGTTTCAGAAAAGACAATAAAACCTGGATTAGCAGCATAGACATTATATGCCAGATGATTAGGTTGGGTTTTAGAAATTGATACTGTAGAAATACTATCTTTATTAGGTTTAAAATCTCCTAATTCGTTTTGATAATCTTTTCTAATAACCGCCGTCTTTTTGGTATCTATAGTATTTAATGATTCAAATTCCCTTTTATAATTGTCTACAAACTTTAGCTCTTCAACAAACCAGGCTGCTCCATTAATTGAAGGGTTTTGCTGAACGTCTAGTTGTCCTTCTTTATTTTGTTGAATTACATATTTTACGTTAAGCATATTAATTACTTCCAGATTACCTTTGGCAATATGGCCAAAATAAAGGTCTTCCATTTTTCTGGGGCGTACTGCAGTATACCCATTAATAGAATTAAAGAAGTAATTCGTGTGTGAATTATTAAAACCTCTAGCCTGATCTAATACTCTAAAATAGGATTCGTCTTTTAGAATTTCTTTATCCACCGCTGTTGGTTCAAAATAATTTCTGTATTCACGCTTAGAGATAAAACCCTCATTATCAACACTACGTCTATCTACGCTAACCAAATCTATTAGAATTAGTGCTCCCAATGCGATAAGGGTAATATTTTCTGAAAACTTTTTCTTTAAACTAAGCCAAAGGACACCTCCCATTAGAATTATAAACAGAAGTGAACGCAAACTATCACTTTTCATGATTGCAATTCGATCTTCTTTGATAGCATCAAAAATAGCAGGTTGTTCAATCCCTAATCGAACTTCTGAAGATGACTTGAAACTAAATAAACTTCCTCCAAACAGCCAAAAAAGCAGACACAACCCTCCAAAAACTCCTAATGAAATTAAAAATTTCTTTTGCCTTTCTTCAATAGATATTTTGTCATTAAAGAATCGATGCAGCCCAAAAACAGCAGCAATAGGTATTAATAACTCTAAAATAACCTGAATACTTGATACTGCTCTAAACTTATTATAAAAAGGTACATAATCAATAAAAAATCGTGTTAGAAATTCTAAATTCTTACCCCAACTTAAAGCGAGAGATAGTATCATTCCTGCCAGTAGCCACCAGCGAAGCCTTCCTTTTACCAACAACAACCCTAAAAGAGCTAAAAACACTACTGTTATTCCTAAATATGGAGGAGCTTCTACAAAAGGTTGTTCTCCCCAATATAGGCCTGTAACTTTAGCATAATAATTAGCTTGTTCTCTTGGCTGTCCTAATTCAATCAATTTTTGATAAAAAGCAGAATCTGTACCCAAATCAGATGCTCTACCTAATCCCATTAATTTAGGAACAAAAAGGTTTAGTGATTCTAATTTACCATAACTGTATTCTGTAATATATTCATAATCCAATCCGTTCTTTTCTGAAGAAGTCGCTGTAGTTTCTGCCAATAAGTTTTTACCTCTAATACTGGTATCAACATATTCTGATGTAGATAATAAAGTTGTTGCATTTGTCGCCAATCCTAATAATACGGCAAGTACTAATGTACCTACAGATTTTAAAAAATGTGGAACTTCTTTTTTTCGTATAGCGTCGACAAAATAAGCTACCCCCATAACTAGAGTAAGTAACCCCAGATAATATGTCATCTGATAATGATTGGCTTGTATTTCTAAGCCCATGGCCAGTGCTGTCAATAAAAATCCCCAAACATATCTTTTCTGAAAAACCATTATAATTCCTGAAAGAACTAACGGAAAGTAAGCAATAGCATGTGCTTTAGAATTATGCCCCACTCCTATTATGATAATTAAATATGCAGAAAACCCAAAAGCTAACGCTCCCAAAATAGCAATTCTCCATGGGATACGCATTACAAGCATCAAAATATAAAAGCTAAGCAAGTAAAGAAAAAGATAATCTGCTGGTCTAGGCAAAAAACGAATCAAACGATCCAATTTATCCATATAATCATGCGGAAATTTAGCTCCTAGCTGATATGTAGGCATTCCTCCATAAGCAGAATTATTCCAGTACGTCTCTTTACCGGTATTAGTGCGATAATCGTTTTGTTGTTTAGCCATACTCTCATAATGCTTTATATCATTTTGATAGAGCATTTTCCCACTTAATACTGGGTTAAAATAAGCTAATGAAACTATTACAAAACCTAAAACGACAAGAATATGAGGTAAAAATCTTTTAATTAAAGACATGATGTGTGTGAGTTTACTAATAAAGAGCCAAATTAATCAATTTCCTCATAATCGATATATTCTCCTACATCTTTATTAGAATAATTTTGTTTCGATTTTTTTTCAATAGTTACCTCTCCTTCTGTAGACTGCCGGGGTTGTTGATATTGATCAAATTGCTGTTTAAATTTCTCTCCAGCTTTCTTTGTAACATATCTAAGCAATAGAGGACCAAATAACCGCGTTATTATCTTTAGTCCATAATATACTAAGATTATAATGAGAATTATCTTTAATACCCCTTGTAGTGATGCTTCCTGCATAACATTTTTTTTCAAAAATAATGAACTCTGTATACAATTACATGTAGACAGTCCTAAAAAAATGATAAAATCTGCTATATTTGAACCAAATCTATTGAGTATGTACCCTAAGTCTATTCTGTTATTAATTATCACATTTCTATGTACCCTAACGGTTTCTGCACAATATACCGAGAAGATCAATACCAATAGACCTGGTACATCACAGGGTGCTTTCTCGGTTGGTAATAATGTTTTACAATTAGAAGGTGGTTTTGGTTTTGGAAAAGAAAAACATAAACTCCTTAATACAAAGACAAATGTTTTTAAGTTCGATTATTCTGTGCGATACGGTTTATTAATCGAACAATTAGAACTTAGACTAAATGGTACATTTAGAGCAGATGGAGTAAAACAAACTATTGGAGGTAATGAAGAAAAAATAAAGAGAAGTAACTTTGAAGTAAATACGATTGGTGCAAAATATTTGATTTATGATCCATATAAAAAGCCAAAAAAAGATTCTACTAATTATGATGAATTAAAAAGCTGGAAAGAGCGTTATAGATTTAAGTGGAAAAGCTTGATCCCTGCAGTTTCTGCTTATGTAGGAGCTAATTTTGTATCAAAAGACAACCCTTTTACCGCACCAAATGATGATGTCTTTAGCCCAAAGATTGTATTAATGACCCAGAATAACTGGACTACGAGTATGAATGGGAACTGGGTATTAGTAACTAATTTGATTGTCGATAAAGTAACAACAGATGATCCGATTATCGGTTGGATTATTACTTCTACTCATACAATAAATGAAAAATGGGCTGCTTTTGGAGAATACCAAGGGCAAAAAAGTGATTTTTATAGTGATAATATTCTTAGACTCGGAGGAGCCTATTTATACAATAAAGATTTACAGCTGGATGCAAATATTGCTTTCAATTTTAAAGATACCCCTTCTATTTTTACTTTTAGTTTTGGAGCATCTTATCGATTTGATTGGCATACCAAAGATGAGATCATCGAGCAACCAGGATTAGAAGGCGGCATTAAAGAAGGAGAGAAAGAAGAAAATGAGGATGAGGGAGAGAACGAAGAAAATGAACAAGATGGGCTTGATGAACTTGAAGAAGGTGAAGAAATAGAAAACGATAGCCTTAAATTAAGAAAAACTCCTTTTGTTAATGATTTTGAAGATGATGGTTTTAGAGAAGCAATCGAAAGCGACCTTGATCAAAGACGAACTGAAGAACGATTAGAGCGTGAGCGTATTGAAAACGAGAAAATAGCTAAAAAAGAAGATAAAAAATTCAGAAAAGAAGAAGCTAGACGTCTAAAACGTGAAGCAAAAGAAGCCAGAAAAGCTGAAAAAGCTGAAATCCAAGCCGAGAAAGAAAAGCAAAAAATGATCAATGATATTGATGCCGAATTGGATAAAATGGAGAAAGAACAAGGTGTGGATCAAGAATTACAAGATATAGATAAAGAGCTTCAGGAGCTCGAAAAAATGGAAAAAGAGTTAGATTCTGGTAATCAAGAAAAGGAAGAGAAAAAGGAAGAGAAGAAAGAAGAACAAAAGGAAGAGGAAGATGTAGATGCTGAATATGAAAAGTATCAAAAGGAACAAGAAAAAACTAAGAAAGCAGAAGAAAAAAGAAGAAGAAAAGAGGAAAAAAGGCGTCAAAAAGAAGAGAAGAAAAGGAAAAAAGAAGAACAAAAGCGCAAAAGCAAAGAAGAAAAGGATAATAAAACTGATGATTCGGACCTTGATAAAGAATTAGAAAAAATAGATCAGTAATTAGTGATAAAAAGCAGGAATAAAACTCTTTAAAGCACCTAAATAAAGAATCTAATGCAATTATTACTAAAATGATCTGTATGCAACCATAATATTTAATAAAAGGATTATATATTTGTGATGAATTAGAGATGATATATGATTACGATTAAAGAAATTACTTCAAAAGGAGATTTAACAACGTTTGTTAAATTTCCTTTTGAATTATATAAAGATTCCCCATACTATGTGCCTTCTATTATTAAAGAAGAAGTAGATGTGATGAATCCAAAGAAGAATCCTGTTTTTAGAAACTCTGATGCAAAATATTTCTTGGCTTACAAAGGCGATACCATAGTAGGAAGAATCGCTGCAATTATAAATTGGATTGAAGTAAACGAACAAAAAAAACCAAAAGTGCGTTTTGGATGGTTTGATGTTATTGATGACATTGAAGTAACTAAAGCATTATTAGAAAAAGTTTCAGAATATGGTACTCAACATGGTTTAGAATATATGGAAGGCCCCGTAGGTTTTTCGAATATGGATAAAGCAGGAATTCTAATTAAAGGATTCGAAGAGTTAAACACCATGATTACCTGGTACAATTACCCTTACTATTCTAAACATATGGAGCAGCTTAATTTTGAACCAGCTGCTACATGGGTAGAATACAAAATAAGAGTTCCGAAAAAGACAAAAGAAAAAGTAATAAAATTTGCTCAGGTAATTAAAGAACGTTATCAGCTTAAGCTTCTTAAATTTAATAAAAGTAAAGAAATACTTCAGTATGCAGATGACATGTTTGATCTGCTAAACAAAACCTATAGTAGCTTACAAACTTTTGTTCCTATACAGCAGTACCAGATAGATATGTATAAGAAAAAATACTTACCCTATCTAAATCCCGAATATATTACCTGTATTGCTGATAAAACAGGGAAGCTTATTGCATTTTCGATCGTAATGCCTTCATTTTCTAAGGCTTTGAAAAAAATGAATGGTAAAGTATATCCCCTAAGATTTTTACATATCCTAAAAGCACAGCGCAGAAATGATACAGCGGCTTTTTACCTTATAGGAGTTGATCCAGAATACCAAAATAAAGGAGTAACTGCACTTATCTTTAAAGAAATGAATGAAGCTTTTCTTCGTAATGGGATCGAAGTTGTCGAAACTAATCCCGAACTTGAAGAGAATAAAGCAATCCAAGCCCTTTGGAATGGTTATGAGCATGAGCAACATAAAATGAGACGAACGTTTAGAAAAAGTATTTAACCTCTATTACTTTATTTACATATCGATGTACTAAGAATTATAGCCTTAATTTTATACATAAGATTATTAATACTTAGTTAAATAATGAATAGCTAACACTATCTTCTTAGATTTTATCTATTTTTAATAAGACCAACATTTTTACTTGTAATGAGTAGATACAAAACTTTGACATAAAGTCTGAGTGTCTTTAAAAAAATCAGAGTTTTCAAATTCTTAAAACTATAAATCATGTTAAAAAACATTTTAAATGTAAATGGAGTTAAAAAGTTAAAAAAACAAGAACAGACAACCATTATAGGAGGGTATCGAGGTCCGGATATCTGTCTACTCCTTAATTGTGCTGAAAGGCTTGATGGAAAATGTCGTTGTGAAAATGGAAAGTGTGTATTTGACAGACATTATTGCAAATAGATAAAATGACCATAAAAAAAATCCGCTAATTATTCTTAGCGGATTTTTTATATATTATTATTTAAGCAATTTATTCACCCATTGCTGCAGCAACAGCGGCAGACATACGTTTATAAGTTCCGTTTTCTAATCGTTCTCGTATAGCAGAAAATGCATTAAGTGTTTCTTCTATATCCTCTAAGGTATGAGAAGCTGTAGGAATTAACCTTAATAATATTAGCCCTTTTGGTATAACTGGATATACTACAATAGAACAGAAAATCCCATAATTTTCTCTAAGATCTTTTACCAGAGCCATAGCTTCAGGAATACTTCCTTTTAAATATACTGGCGTTACGCAACTCTGAGTAGTTCCTAAGTCAAAACCTCTTTCTCTAAGTCCATTCTGCAAATTATTTACATTCTGCCATAGTTTAGCTTTTAGTTCAGGCATTGTCCTAAGCATATCCAAACGCTTAAGAGCTCCTACTACTAATTGCATTTGCAATGATTTTGCAAACATTTGAGAACGTAAATTATATTTTAAATAATCAATAATCTCTTGATCGGCAGCAATAAATGCCCCTGTACTCGCCATAGATTTGGCAAACGTAGCAAAATACACATCGATTTGATCCTGAATACCTTGCTCCTCACCTGTTCCTGCTCCTGTTGCTCCTAATGTACCAAATCCGTGTGCATCATCAACAAACAATCTAAAGTTATACTTTTCTTTTAAAGCTACAATTTCTTTTAGTCTTCCTTGCTCTCCTCGCATTCCAAAAACGCCTTCAGAAATCAGTAAAATCCCTCCTCCAGTCTTTTGTGCCATTTTGGTAGCTCTCATCAAGTTTTTATCAATACTTTCTACATCATTATGTCGATACGTATATCGCTGTCCTTGATGTAATCGTACTCCATCAATAATACAAGCATGTGCATCTACATCGTATACTATGATATCATCTTTACTTACCAGCGCATCAATTGTAGAAACCATTCCCTGGTATCCAAAATTTAATAAATATGCTGCTTCTTTATCGACAAACTCTGCTAATTCATCTTGTAATTGTTCATGAAGATCTGTATGCCCGCTCATCATCCTAGCTCCCATTGGATATGCAGACCCATAAGCTGCTGCTGCCTCTGCATCTACCTTACGAACTTCTTCTTTATTTGCTAATCCCAAATAGTCATTGATACTCCAGGTAATTACTTCTCTCCCTTGAAACCTCATTCTATTTGATATAGGTCCTTCTAGTTTAGGAAAAACAAAATATCCTTCTGCCTGATCCGCCCACTTTCCTAATGGCCCTTTGTCTTTATAAATCTTATCAAATAAATCTCTCATTTATCAAAAAATTGTTTCTTATAAGTGTGCGAAAATACGGAAAATTGATTTGATGACATAATTATATTCAATTTCACTTTTATAAAGTGCTATTTTAACACTTTACAAAATCTACTACACAATGAACCATAAATATTTTAATGATTTCTTGTAATTTAATAAATAAAATTGATATCAACAATTGAAGAAATAGGAACCATATTATGAAAGTAATATTAAAAAAAAGCATCCCGAAAATATCGAGATGCTTATCATTTTATGTTATATTTTTTTATTTAATGAATTGCACTTTTGTTGCGTCAATTTCATTTTTGCTATCAAAAAATCCTTGTTCTGTCATCCAATCATCACTAAATACTTTACTCATATATCGTGATCCATGATCGGGAAGAATAATAATAACATTACTATTTTCATCAAATTCACCTTGCTCTGCAAGTTGTTTTACACCTTGTATAGCTGCTCCACTTGTGTATCCCAAAAACAGGCCTTCTTTTTTCACTAATTCTCTAGCAGTATGTGCACTATCCTCATCACTAACCTTTTCAAATTTATCAATAACATCAAAATCTGTTGCAGTAGGGATTAGGTTTTTACCCAGACCTTCAATTCTATAAGGATATATTTCTTCCTCATCAAATTCTCTGGTTTCGTGATATTTCTTTATAACCGATCCGTAGGCATCGATTCCCAATACACGTACATTACTATTTTTTTCTTTCAAAAACCTTGCAGTACCAGAAATAGTTCCTCCAGTTCCGCAACACGCTATAAAATGTGTGAGCTTACCACTAGTTTGCTCCCAAATTTCTGGTCCTGTAGAATTATAATGGGCATCAATATTTAATTCGTTAAAGTATTGATTTATATATACAGATCCTTTTATTTCTTCATGAAGTCTTTTTGCCACCTGATAATAAGATCTTGGATCATCTGCACTTACATGGGCAGGGCATACGTACACCTTTGCTCCCATATTCTTAAGCATTGCTATCTTATCCTTAGAGGATTTAGAACTAACAGCAAGAATACAATCGTAGCCTTTGATCACGCTAACCATTGCTAAACTAAAACCTGTATTACCACTTGTTGTTTCAATAATGGTGTCACCAGGTTTAAGAATACCTTTTCTTTCTGCTTCTTCTATAATATAAAGTGCAATTCTATCTTTGGTGGAGTGTCCCGGGTTAAAAGATTCTACTTTTGCGTAGTAATTTCCCGGAAAGTCTTTCATAATTCTGTTTAGTTTTATAAGCGGTGTATCGCCAATAAGCTCTAAAACATTATTATAAGCCCTAATATCTTCTCTCATATAATTGTGTTTTACAGATTCGTGGAATAAAATGGGGGTCCACTAACTGTTACAAAAACGGTACGAAGTTACATTATTTTTTTTAATTACTCTTGGATACCTTCTAAATCTAATAAAAAGGCATATTCTTCTGCCACTTCTTTAAGTGCTTCAAATCTTCCTGAGGCTCCTCCATGTCCGGCTTCCATATTTGTATGCAATATTAATAAATTCTTATCTGTCTTTAACTCTCTTAATTTTGCTACCCATTTTGCTGGTTCCCAATATTGCACCTGAGAGTCATGTAAACCTGTATTTACTAACATATTAGGATATTTCTGAGCCACAACATTATCATAAGGAGAATATGACTTCATATATGTATAATATTCTTTTTCATTAGGATTACCCCATTCATCATATTCTCCTGTTGTTAAAGGAATACTATCATCAAGCATTGTACTTACAACATCTACAAAAGGTACCGATGCTACGACACCGTTATATAATTCTGGCGCCATATTAACTATTGCTCCCATCAATAATCCTCCTGCAGAACCTCCCATAGCATATAAATGATTGACAGAAGTATACCCTTGTGCTATTAAAGACTTTGAACAATCAATAAAATCTGTAAATGTATTTTTCTTTTTAAGAAGTTTTCCATCTTCATACCAGGATCGTCCCAGATATTCGCTTCCTCTTATGTGAGCAATGGCGTAAATAAATCCTCTATCCAGCAAACTTAATCTCGCCGTAGAAAAATAAGGATCTATAGTTGATCCATATGAACCATAACCATATTGTAATAATGGGTTACTTCTATCTTTTTGTAATCCTTTTTTATATATTAAAGAAATAGGAATCTTAGTTCCATCCTCGGCTGTTGCCCATACTCTTTCTGAAACATAATTACTTTTATCAAATTTACCACCAAGGACTTCTTGTTCCTTTTTTACTTTTTTCTCCTTAGATTCCATATCAAAATCAATTACCGAATTGGGAGTGGTAAGAGAATTATAAGAGTATCTTAGGCTTTTGGTATCAAAATCAGGGTTTGTACTTACATAAGCGGTATAGGTTTCATTATCAAAAGGAAGGTAATAATCAACAGTACCGTCCCATCTTTTGATATTAATCTTATTTAAACCATTATTACGCTCGCTAATAACTAAATACTCTTTAAAAATCTCTACATCTTCTAGTAAAACATCTTTTCGGTGTGGTATGACATCTTTCCAGTTCTCTTTGGCAGTATTATCCTCAGATACCTTCATTAGCTTAAAATTAGTAGCTTCGTCTGCATTGGTTAACACATAGAAATGATCATCATAATGTGCTATCCCATATTCTATTCCTCTTATTCTTGGCTGAAAAACTTTAAATTCTCCTGTAGGATCATCAGCTCTTAAAATTCTATATTCTGAAGTTAGCGTACTACTTGACCCTATTACAAGGTATTTTTTAGATTTGGTTTTATATACAAATGTAGAAAAGGTCTCATCTGTTTCATTAAAAATCTCTACATCATCTGATACTGGAGTTCCCAGAACATGCCTGTAAATCTTATTAGACCGTAATGTTTCATTATTTTTTTTTGTATAAAACAAAGTTTTACTATCTGTAGCCCAGGTACTGCCACCAGTTGTAGTTTCTATAGTCTCTGGATATATCTCACCTGTTATAAGGTTTTTTATTCGTATGGTATATTTACGTCTACTTACGGTATCTACACCAAATGCAGCTAACTTATTATCAGGACTAATACTAAGTCCAGATAATCTATAATAACTATATCCTTCAGCTTCTTTGTTACAATCAAAAAGAATTTCTTCTTCTGCATCAAGGCTTTCTTTTTTTCTGGAATATATAGGATAATCTTTTCCTTTTTCGAAACGAGTTAAATACCAATATCCATTTAATTTATACGGAACTGAAGAATCATCCTCTTTAATACGACTTTTCATTTCTTCAAAAAGGTTTTCCTGAAACTTCTTTGTATGAGCAGTCATCTTATCATTATAGGCATTCTCTCGCTCTAAATAATCAATTACCTCCTTATTTTCACGATCATTTAACCAAAAATAGTTATCAACACGCACATCATCATGTTTTTCTAGATTTGTTGGTTTTTTAGCTGCTATAGGAGGTTGAACTTTAGAATCCAATGTCGTCATGGTATTTTATTTACAAGAAGTTGCGAAAATAAGAGATAATAAGAATATAATGAATGAAGTTTTCATAATAATCTTGTTAGTTTATTAACAGCCAAAGTACTAATTTTGTATTTATAAATTTTAAAAACACATACACATGTTTGGAGATATGATGGGGATGATGGGTAAATTAAAGGAAACCCAGCAAAAAGTAGAGGAAACTAAAGAAAGATTAAATACCGTTTTGGTAGATGAAGAAAGTTCTGATGGTTTACTTAAAATTACACTCACCGCTAATCGAGAAGTTAAAAAAATCGCTATATCCGATCAACTATTAGAAGACAAGGAACAGCTAGAGGATTATTTAATTTTAACTTTAAATAAGGCTATCGCAAAAGCAACACAGGTTAATGAAACAGAATTGGCTGCAGTTGCTAAAGAAGGTATGCCAAATATCCCCGGGATGGATTTATTTAAATAGCCCTGTCATCAATTAAAGGGTATTGGGCTTTAAAAAAGTGCAGTTAGCTATTTTTATATTTTTCTTTCTCCTTTTAATTCTATAATTTTAACAAAAGCTAAAAAATTAACTAAAATCTGACAATATGTTTGAACTCAAAAATAAGGAAGGGTCTAGCTATCATTTTACCTTAAAAGCTAAAAACGGACAAGTTATCTTAAGTAGTGAGGTTTACAATAGTAAATCTGCTGCAGAAAACGGAATTGCATCGGTTAAGAAAAATGCATCTGAAGATGGAAGATATGAGCGTAAGACAGCAAAAAATGGTAAATTCTATTTTAACCTAAAAGCAGGTAACGGCCAGGTAATAGGTAGTAGTCAGATGTATGCTTCTGAATCTGGAATGGAAAATGGCATCAATTCTGTTAAAGAAAATGCACCGGGTGCCGATACTAAAGAAATTTAATTTTTTAAGTGTTTATAAATAAAGCTGTTCATTTATAAATGAACAGCTTTATTTTTATTCAAAGTAACCGAAGTTAGTAGTTCTAAAAAGTATTCATGTTTTTCCTGGGTATACTCCAAATGCGTTACAAGTCTTAATTTACCTTGCCCCATTCCATAAAAATGAACGTTTTTTGATGCCATTTCTGCAATAAATTCTTCTTCATTACCATCTATAACAAATATAACTATATTGGTATCTACAGGTTCTACCTGCGTTACAAAAGGTAGTTTTTTTAGTACTTCACCAATTTCTTTGGCTCTTTTGTGATCTTCTGCTAATCGATCGATATGATGTTCTATAGCATATAATCCGGCAGCTGCCAAATACCCTAACTGGCGCATTCCTCCTCCTAATATTTTTCTGATACGAATTGCATGCTCCATAATATCGGTATTACCAACTAAAACAGAGCCTATTGGTGCTCCCAGGCCTTTACTTAAACAGACAGAGATAGAATCAAAAACTTCTCCGTATTGGATAGCACTTTCATTCTTAGCCACAAGGGCATTCCATAATCGTGCTCCATCCAAATGATATCCAAGATGATGCTGATCACATACCTGTTTTATTTTTTTAATTTCTTCAAAATCATAACATGCTCCGCCTCCTTTATTGGTCGTATTCTCTATACACACCAAGCTTGTTAACGGGCTATGATAAAAATCTGGTGGATTAATTGCTGCTTCTACCTGCTCTGCTGTAACCATCCCTCTATGACCATCTAGTAATTTACATGATACGCCACTATTAAAAGAAACTCCTCCTCCTTCATAATTATATACATGAGCAAATTTATCGGCTATCAATTGCTCGCCTGGTTGTGTATGCAATTTAATAGCAGCCTGGTTTGCCATACTCCCCGAAGGGAAAAACAATGCAGTATCTTTACCAAACATTTGTGCTACCTTTTCCTCTAAAGCATTTACGGTAGGGTCTTCTTTATACACATCGTCCCCTACCTCAGCATTCATCATCGCAGCAAGCATTTCTGGAGTAGGTTTGGTAATGGTATCACTTCTAAGATCTATTTTCATTTTTTTATTATACTATATGATTTATATTGCAATCTACTCGACCAATAAAAATAATGCTATTTTTGTGAATAGCACTAGCATATTGCTCTAAAATAAATGTTCCTTCAAAAAAATATTATGTATAGGTTTTTTATATATTGTTTTTTACTGCAATTTCTTTTTACCCCAACCTCATTAAAGGCGCAACACTATACAGATTCACTACCGCAAAAAAGTTATAAAGAATTACAAAATCTTTTTTTAGAAAATCGTAATGTAGATTCTGTAAAGGCAAAAAAGATTTTGAAGGTTTATATAGAAAAAGCAAAGAAAAATTTAGATACTCTAAAAATAGCACAAGCCTTTCGACTTTATTGCCTGGATAAAAGTGAGGAAAATAAACAACCCTATTTAGATAGTATCATAGCTATTACTAAAAATAAACAAAATAAAAACTATCCTGCTTTTGCTTACCACAGGAAAGCACAATTTTTTCTACATCAACAAAGAAATATTGAAAAGACATTAAATAATCTTAACCTGGCTCGTAAGTATGCAAAATTGAATAACAATATTCGTCTTTTATACAGAATAAAACATCACATTGGCATTATTAAAAGTGAGCATTTAAATGAAAAAGAGGAAGCTTTGGCTATTTTTAAAGAGTGTGAAAAATTTTATAAAGATAACGACAAGTATATCTATAGATATTTATTTACGCTACATGTAATTGCAGAAACGTATATAGGTCTAAAAAAATACGATTCTGCATCATATTATAATAACCTGGGATATAACAAAGCTGTAAATGGTAGTGATATCGAGCAAAACAAAATGAAGGCCTATTTTATTTTATGTGAAGGGATCAACCAATATACCCAAAAAAAGTACACAACCTCTATTGACAGTATAAATAAAGCTATACCTACAATGATAGAATATAACGATATCTCTAATATAATTGATAGTAATTTTTATTTAGGGAAATCGTACTATGACCTTGGGAATAAAGAAAAAGCAATACCGCTTTTTAAAAAAACAGATTCTATATTAGCAACTTTAAATTCTATCCCACAATACAAACATGTTAAAACCTATGAGTATTTAAAAAATTATTATAAAGAAATAAATGATCTAATCAACCAAAATAAATATTTAGATAAGTTAAATACTGTATTAGATAATTATCTAAATGATCAGATTTTTATTAGTAGAAAAGTAAAAGAAGACTATGACATTCCTTTGCTAATTGAGGAACAACAGGTAATCATAAAAAAACTAAATAAAAATAATGATACTTATATTTCGGGATTATTGATTTCGGGAATACTTTTATTAATTTCTGGTGGGCTGATCTACTATCAGTATCGAAAAAGACGATTGTATAAAATTAGGTTCGAACAGCTGATTATCGATTCTAAATCAAATACACATACACCTCATTCAAACCAAGAGATTAAATCTACGAAAAGCTTGGATTTAAAAGTACCTGAAAAACATGTAACTTATATATTGAGTAAGCTTGATGAGTTTGAAAAAAACCATGATTTTTTGAATGTTGGAGTAAGTTCTCAATCTCTAGCAGATGATATAGAAACCAATGTTAAATACTTGTCACGAGTGATTAATCATTATAAAAATAAGAGTTTTACCAGTTATCTAAATGAGTTACGAATCACCTATGCTGTAAAAGAACTACAGGAGAATGTAATGCTACAAAAGTTTACTATAAAAGCTATCGCTAGCGAGTTTGGATATAACAGTGCTGAGACTTTTTCTAACGCCTTTTACAAACAGGTAAAGATAAAACCTTCTTATTTTATTAAAGAATTAAGAAAGGTAAAAAATGATAAAGAAGCTCCATTTATTTAAGCTATTAACGCTTCTTAAAAACACGAAATTCCAGAATTCCGTGTAATGTAAATAATTTTTCCATTTAAAAACAACGGTTTTTACATACATTCGTGATCAACTCACAAAACAACAAAACATATTACGTCATGAAAAAAAAATCACTCAACACAAAAAAACTTACTTTAAAAAAATTTGAAATTTCTAAATTTAATGATTTAAGTAAAATTCATGGAGGAGGCGGAGGCAGTACACCGCAAAATGGAGTTGCTCGATGTGTCTCTGACTCTTGTGGAAATGGAGCAGATTGCGATTCTTCTATTCACTTGATTATAAGATAAATAGTTTCAAAACCATTTTTAACCACGGTTTTTACATACATTCGTGATCAACTCACAAAACAACAAAACATATTACGTCATGAAAAAAAAATCACTCAACACAAAAAAACTAACTTTAAAAAAACTTGAAATTTCTAAACTTAATGGATTAAGTAAAATTTATGGAGGATTTCCAGGAGGAGGTAGTACACCTCAAAATGAGGCTGGCTGTGCCTCCCAATCTTGTAAGCGTAATAATGATTGTGACACTATTTATGTGGATAGAAAATAAACAATTTTAAAAACCACCCTCTACAATTTCATATAATACCATATCTAATTAGATATGGTATTCTTTTTTACAACAATGTCATCAAACCGCTACAGCAACATCTGGTATTTTTACTTCTAGTAATTGGCCGTTTTGTAATGCAACTACTCGATCTGCCATTGCAATGGTATCGGGTCTATGAGCAATAATTATTCTTGTAATGTTTAATTTCTTTACTGTAGTATTCACTACAGACTCTAACCCTACATCAAGATGTGAGGTAGCCTCATCGAGGAACAATATTTTAGGTTTTTTGTATAGAGCTCTTGCAAGTAGCAATCTTTGTTTTTGCCCACCAGACAAGCTACTTCCCATATCTCCAATTAAAGTATGATATCCCATTGGCATTGCCATAATATCTTGGTGTATAGCCGCCATCTGCGCACATTGTTCTATCCACTCCTGATCAAAATCAGGGTCAAAAAAGCAAATATTATCTGCAATACTACCCGATAATAGTTGATCATTTTGCATTACCGTACCTATTAAATTTCTATACGTTCGTAGCCCCACTTTTCGTATATCATATCCATCAACAAGAATAGTCCCGGTTTCTGGTTTTAGTAACCCCAACATTACTTTCATTAATGTTGTTTTTCCGCATCCCGATGCTCCCACTACTGCTATAGAGCTCCCCTCCTCTATTTTAAAATTAAGATTCTTAAATAAATACGGTTCATTATCAGAATATCTAAAACTAATATTCTCCAGATCCAGTTCTCCTTTTACCTGTGGCAACTGCCTTTTACCATCGATATCTTCTTCTTGCTCTGTAAGGATGATATCTCCCAGACGTTCCATGTGAAGGGAAAGCATTTTAAATTGTATAAATTTATTAACCAAAGCAGAAGCTTTTTCTGTAAACTGACTTTTATAAGACATAAAAGCATATAGCATTCCAATAGTCATCAAGCTATCCATCACTAATGAGGCAGCCAGATAAATCACAATTATATTTTCGAGTCCAAATAAAAATCCATTAATAAAGTTATAACCGATATCTAATTTGCCAATTCGTATACCAGTATTCATAGCATCGGCATAATAATTATGCCACACGGTTTGTCGTTGACTTTCATTACCAAATAGCTTAACACTTTGGATACCTCTCACAGTTTCCATAAAATTAGAATTCTGTTTGGCATCTGCTACAATAGCTTCTTCTTTCAATTGCCTATACGGGCGATACAATGCTAATCGCACTATTATATATAATGCTACAGCAGCCAGAACAATAAAGGCAAGTGTTGTGCTGTATATAAACATCATAACCAGAAGTCCGATAGCCATTATACCGTCTACAACGGTTTCAATAAGACCGGTAATTAATAATTGCTTTACATCTTCCAGAGATCCGAATCGGGAGATGATATCACCAATATGTCTTTTTTCAAAGTAATCCATTGGCAATTTTAACAAATGCCGTAACAGATTTGCTGCCATTTGGATATTGAGCTGTGTTCCCATATACAAAATAACGACTCCGCGTAATGCAGTTACTGCCAAATTAACAAGCTTCATAAGACCAAAACCTAATGCTAGTATCAACAATAAATCCAAATCTCGGCTAATAATAACATCATCTACTACTAACTGCATATAAAATGGAGTTGCTATCGCAAATACCTGTAGTAACAATGACAATACCAGAATTTGTGTCAATACCCTCTTTAAACCTGTAATTCTACTCCAGAAATCAGATAATTTTGCTCTTTTTGAAATTTTTTCTGGCTTAAAATCAGGTGTAGGTGTCAATTCTAATGCTACTCCTGTAAAATGCTTCGAAACTTCTGACAGTTTCATTATCCTTTTTCCAACGGCCGGATCGTGGATAGTGACTTTATTTCCTTTTACTGAAGTGAGTACAACAAAATGATTTAAATTCCAATGTAAAATACATGGAGTTTTTAATTGCGAAAGCTCCTCTAATTCAAGGCGTAGCGGTCTGGAGCTAAACTGAAGGTTATCTGCTAATTTTATAAGCCCTTGTAGCGTTGCTCCTTTTGCAGATATAGAGTATTTACGTCGTAAAGCATTGAGGTCCAACTTATGTCCATAATAATTAGCGACCATAGCTATAGAAGCTAGCCCACACTCTGCTACTTCTGTTTGTATGATGACAGGGACTCTTTTCCCCCAACCGTAATGAAGTAAATGAATTGGATTTTGCATAGACTATAATTTTCCTTTTAGACTATATATAGGTTCTAACAGCCATTGTCCCAGGCTGCGCTCTTCTAAAATAATATCTGCTGCTACAGACATTCCTGATTGCAATGGCATTTTTTTACCATATGCATTAATAGTTTGTACATCTAGAGCTACTTTTATGCGATATACAGGTTCTTGCATAGGAATGGGTATAGTAACTTCGTTTGGACTAATAACCGCTTCTGCTATTTGCACAATTTTACCTTGGTACAATCCATATCGTTGATACGGAAAAGCATCATATCGTAATAATACCTGCTGGTTCTTTTTCACAAAACCAATAGCTCTCGAAGGCAAAAACAATTCGGCATACAGTGTTGTATTTTCTGGTATGATGGTTAGTATGGGTACAGCAGAAGATACATTTTGCCCAATATTAACCTGGGTTGAAGTAATACGACCATTTACAGGAGCTTTGATCATATAAGAATGGCTGTTTTTTAATTCTATAAGACGTTCTTCTTTTTGTGCCAGCTGATTTTGCAATTCTTTTAATCGGGTACTTTTGCGTAAAGGAGATTGCTCCTGCTGCTTTCGTATATTGGCTATTTCTGTTTTCTTATTGATTTGTAATCTTTTGGTAGCATTAAAAGATGCCTTAGCACTAAAATATATACTTCTTTTACTACTAAGGTCATCTTCAGAAACTAGCCCTTTTACTCTTAGTTGCTTATAGGTATTCCATTGGTTTTTTGCCAGTTGTACTTGTTCTTTCTGGCTTTGTAATTGCTGATTGATCTGGTAATATTCATTCTTATGATTTATAAGAATGGTAGATAATCGGCTACCTTCGCTATCCAGAACTTGTGTTTCATCAATAATTCGTTGTTCTAGGTTTATTTTTTGTTGTTCTAGTCGGGTAATTAATTGTTGATTGATACTAATACTATCTTTTGTACCTCGTTCTGTAGTAACTTCGAGTAGGTTTTGGCCTTTACTAATTTTTTGACCATCTGTACTATGTTTTTTATCGATAACTCCATTAAATGGAGCATACACTCGCACTAAACCTTTGTCGGGTACCAAATATCCTGTTACCATCTCACGACGGGCAAAGGTTCCGAATGCTAAAAAAAGCCCCACCATCGTAACTACAAAAACCAGTATACCTGTAAATATCCAAAATGATATGGGTCGTATTAATAAAACATCTCCCAATAAACGTTGGGTGTTATTTTTTATGGCTTCTTTACGAAATAGTGGGGAACTCATAAGCTTTATTTAGTGAATTCTTTGTGTGAAATTTTCACATTCAAAATTATTAGATTGCCTTGTTGGATTTGTCGGGAAACTAATATGACAGGTCGGAGTACAAGAATCTACCACTCCTCCTTTTATGGTATTCATTTCAAGGTTTGATATGGTACACTTATTAAGGTTCAGTTTTTTAATTTTATTGTTTTTCATGATATCATTAATTTTATAGTATTATTTTTTTTTATCGTTTCAATAAAAGATTACATACAGGCCCAATTATATGGACCTGTATGATATTAAAGTATTAGTCTTCAGACATACTACCTACAACTGCACCAATAATAGCACCTACTATAGCGCCTATTGGTCCTCCTATTGCATTACCGATGCCTGCACCTGTAGCTGCACCACTTGCTGCATCACCACCATTAACTTCTTGTACTTCTTCAAATTTTAAATCTCTCATATTTATGATTTTTATTACTAAATTTATTTAGTGTTATTAAAAAATATATCAGAATATTCAGATACTATATTAATCTCCTTGTACTTGATCACCAACATATCCACCAGCAGCACAGCCTATTGTTTGACCATAAGTACGGCCTATATTCATTCCTATATAAGTCCCTACTAATGTTCCTACAGGTCCAAACAATGAACCTATTGCACCACCGATGTATCCTCCTGCTGTTTGACCACCAACTTGTCCAGCCACGGCTCCAGCTACACAACCTACGGCAGCACCTTCAGCAGGGCCTCCTCCGATTTCCTGAATTTCTTCAAATTTTAAATCTCTCATTTTTATAGTTTTAAATTATTAAACATAAATTTCTATCTAAGCGCTTCAATACCATCAAACTTAGTAGAACAAATAAGTTCTATGCAACAGGTTATATTGGGTATTCCAGAATTTCGAGCGTTTTTCTAGAATTTCGATTTTGTTTTTTCATAAAAAATTAAGGTTTTTAGAAATACAGTAAATATTGCTCTTAAGAATTATGAAAAAACTTAAAAATGGCTATATAAAGTCTGTGCTAATAGAAGCACTTGATAATATTTTGAAATTATCATTATGCGACTTTAAGATCATAACCATATCGATTATGTTATCCTTAAAATCCGGGCCTTCGACTTTTTTAGTTTTTTGAGAAAGTCTTACAACGCTTACATTTTTATCTTCCTGTAATATTTTGATATCTTCAAAATTTGCCTCTAGCGTATAACTAGACAAGACTGTTCTTAGTTGTTCTTTACCTGCATTAAACAAAACGTTATCTGGATGATGAAGATCAAATATTGTATCCAGATTTCTTTCTTTATAGGCAGAAGACAAGCTTTCAAAAAAGGCATTAAGATTGGTATTCATTATACATTTTTTATGAGTTATTAAATAATCAGGGTAATTTTTATAATTACCCTGATTAGCATCTAATTATTCTGAATTAACATTTGCTTGCAGCAATAAATCCGCCTGCGATAGCTCCAAACAAACCTCCAACAACTGCTCCTACTATACTTCCTGCAGGAGTAGCCGATGTTCCTATTGCACCTCCAATACCTGCACCAGTTCTAGCTCCTCCTAGAGCGCCCGCCAAAATACCTCCGGCAGTTTGTCCGCTACAACCACCATTTACAGAATTCAATTCACTATTTGTTAAATTTCTCATTGTGTTATTTTTTAATGATTTATATAATTAATTTGATTTTAAGAAAAAGCAAGCATCCCAGCCAAAGCTCCTATACCAAAGCCTAAAGCTGCTCCTACTGCTGCTCCTGCTGGCCCGGCCAATGATCCAATTTTGGCTCCTGCTCCTGCTCCTGCCAAACCTCCTCCAATTGCTCCACCTATTACTCCAGCATGATTAGTACCATCTCCTGCCGAAACATAAGCCACTTCGTTTACTGTTAAATCTCTCATTTTTGTATTTTTAAATTGTTAAACATAAATTTCTATCAAAGCGCTTTGATGCTAGCAAACATAGAGGAACAAGAAGGTTTTTTGCAACAGGTTATATTGGGTATTCCAGAATTTCGAGCGTTTTTCCAGAATTTCGATTTTGTTTTTTCATAAAAAAATGACTGAAAACATTTCAAGTATTATTTCTCTAAAAAAAGAAAGTATTTTATCGTCTAATAATCATAAACAAAAAATCGTCTGAAATATATTTTCAGACGATTCATCTCAACTTTCGAAAAACTGTGTGTTTACAAATCAGCTAAAAATGTATTAGCAAAGAATCTCGATAAGTATTGTTATTTACTTGTGAGCATTAACACATACCTGGCAGCTCATAGGTGTTTGTGAGTATTGACATGCCAATCCTTGTGTACCATTTCCACAACCAAATGGATCTGCTGTTGGTAAACCAGGCCCTGTTATTGGGTGAGGCCAGTTTATTCCCCCCTTAATGCTATCTAATTGTGCAACATTCATTTTCTTAAGACTCAATTTCTTTTTACTTTTCATGATATCTAATTTTAAGTTATACAAATATCAAAGCGCTTTGATAGAAACAAACATAGCTTGCTCTATAAGCTTAATGCAAATAGTAGTATTGAGTATTCTGGAAAAACGAACGATTTTCCAGAATTTCGACTTTGTTTTTAGATTAAATGGCAGAAAATCTTATCATGAGGCGGTTAAAATGCCTCTATGAAATTGTAGTTTTTGAAATTATAAAGGAAAAAGAATTAGCTAATCAAAAGGCATTCGTCCCATTTGGTGTCAAAAGGAGCCAAATAGGATATTATAGATAACCCGATACCCGCAACACCTTCAAGCAAACTTACTTCGGTTTTCCATTTTTCTTCATCTGTTCCTCGCCATACCATATATCCCGCGTATCCTTGTTCATGTATAGCCATACCAAGTGCTTTCTGGGCCCAAAAATCAGAAGCTTCCTTAAATGCTATATCGTTTGTTTTTCTATATAAATAATTATAAATATGAAGTACTCCATATGCTCCATGGCACAATCCAGCATCCTGAATTCCTGCTTCTTCAATATTTTTTCGTTGCGTAGAATATTTTAAAATAGCTATTGCTTCATCACTAATTTGGGTATCTCCTAATATTGTACCCGCTCTAAATATCGATATTCCTATCCCTAAATCTCCATAGCACCACGCTAATCTCGAATTATTATCCTCTACATTCTCTTCAATAATCCAATTAGGAAATGTAGCGGTTAGTGTTTTATCTTTATTTTTACAATGCAATATATAGCGCACCGACTGTTGTAACATCTCTCTAACATCATCATAAAATTCTTTATGTTCGGCTATTCGGGATAGGAAATTAACCATACTTGATATTCCGTGAGACAAACTTAAATTACACCCCTTAACTCCTTCTTCCTGCCTTAGAACAGACTCCCACCATACTCCGTGGTCATTCTTTTTTGATGATTTTTTTAGTGCTGCAATTAATTCATCAAGGTAGTTCTTATAGTGCTTTTTTGACTCTTCTGAAGCCAGATTTTGATAACGCTTTAAAAAATAATATCCATATCCCATTGCACCATGTAGAAAATCATAATTCTCTGTTTTTATATCAGCTCTCATTGCTTCTAACAAATAAGAATCTAAATCAGACGAAAGGAAGTCATCATCTAACTCTACAAACTCTTCTTCTTTAAGAATTTCGAGCACCCAACATGCTCCTGCAATTCCAGTACAAAAAGTGGGAAAAGTAAAACCATTATTAATAAGTTCTACAGCTCTTGTAATTGTTTCTGCTCCTTTATCTGCATGAATATCCTCATCTAAAAATTTTGAATAATAAAACTGAAATAAAGCAACTCCAGAAACTCCTGATAAAACCCCTACTTCCTGATTATTTTTTGCTTTAGCATCTAAAACCTCACTTATTTCCTTTAATTTATTCCTTAGTTGAATTTCAATAGTCATGTAGTGCTTAGTATTTCGAATTTGTAAAGTGGTAAAGATAAAAAGTAAAATAGTAGGGCTTCAAACAATATCAGTCTAAATTCTAGAATTTAGACTGATATCTATTTTATAGTACCCAAAATGATAAGATATATATTTAAAAACCGCAACTAAAACTACCTATAGGAGACCCATCTGGTATTTTGGGAGATGGTAATACTTTAAAATCCTCTGGCTTCTCTATAAATTTATTAATTTGATTGAGATAATATTCATTATACATTTTATCTGTAACATCGCCAGTCTTGCTTTTAAGAAGGGGAATTAAACCTTTAATTTTTGCATATGCGATAGCGTTAACTTGCGAATACGTTTGTGTATTCTTACTAAGGTTCATTAAATATTTTAAAATATTAGCTTTTACCATATGTTGAATTTCTTTATGGTAATTATTTTTAGCTTTGGTTTCAAAAGAGAATCTTAATAATTCATCTAGAGTTTCTACTAATCCTAATTGATTTTGATCTAAACTTTTTTGCTGTACCAGTCGAGATGCTCTCTCGGGATGCAATAACAAAGAAAGACTCATATCACTTGCTGTAGAAGCTACGCTTAGAGCATCAAAACCAACTCCTGTTTTTCCTTTAAAAGATTCTCTGGTTCTACCATATCCAAAAGCTCTTGGTGGAAATAATTTTAATTTATCTTCTGGAATAGCCAAAACTTCAGGAGATAATGTCTTTAAAACTGCTTCAAGTGCTTCTTTTTGTTTTTTTGAATTAACTGTTTCTACAATCGTTTGTTGATCACCCTTAACTGCATAATTATAATTTAGTCCTCCAATAAGCTTTACTGTAGCCTCGGTTTGATACCTGTGGAAAAAATACAATGGTACAAAAACATCTTCTAAAACCGAATATGGTTCATTACTTCTTATGTTATCTGAAGAAAAATTGCGTATCGCAACTTCTCTAATTTTCAGCATATTATCTAGTTCTTCGGTAACACTTTTACCATTATCCCATAAATGAGCTAATTCATGTGCTCCTCCTTGAGGTCTGGCATCACTATCCGAAATAAAACGAAGACCCGATTGATAAGCGGTATTCAAAATCTTGTTAAGTGCTTCTTTTTCATTAGTATTTTTATCAAATTCTGAATAACTGTATGCTACTGTTACCTTATCCCATTCTCCTATATTGGTATCATAAGCATTCGACAAATCTATTTTGCCATCCTTAAGTGCCACTGTTGGGTGAGGATAATCCATTACCGATGCTCTTCCGTTTGTACTTGCGGTAAAATTATGCGCAAAACCAATAGTATGACCTACCTCATGCGCAGATAATTGGCGAATACGAGCTAGTGCCATTTTCAACATAGGTTCATAATTATCATCACGAGTAGCAAAAGGTTGATTTAGTAATGCCTGAGCTATTAGAAAGTCCTGACGTATTCTTAAACTCCCTAAACTTACATGTCCTTTAAGAATCTCTCCTGTTCTGGGATCAACAACACTTGCACCATAACTCCACCCTCTGGTAGAACGATGTACCCATTGTATTACATTATATCGTAAATCCATAGGATCTGCATCTGCAGGTAACATCTTAACCTGGTACGCATCTTTAAAACCAATTGCTTCATATGCCTGATTCCACCATCTTGCTCCATCCAATAATGCAGATCGCACCGGTTCTGGGGTACCAGGATCTAAATAATAAACAATAGGTTCTTTTGCTTCACTTATATCTTGATTTGGATTTTTTTTCTCTAATCGATGTCTAATAATATAGCGCTTCTTTATAGGATCTTGTACAGGTGTTGCATAATCCAGGTAGGAAACAGATATAGCTCCACTTCTGGGATCAAACTCTCTTTTCTTATATCCATCATCTGGTAGTTCTACAAAAGAATGATGCTGAATAACAGTTAAGAATTTTGAGTCTGGTGCTACGGATCTAATATTTTGCCCCGTAGGTGAGCCTTTATAGGTAATCAAAGCCTCAAATTCTACATTTTTAGGAAAAGCTTTGGTTCTTTCGAGACTCAAACTGCTTCTGGTTTTGTCAACACTGTACGTTCCTTCTTTTTGATACTTTAATCGATTAATGATGTTATGAGTATCCTGTAGAAGAAAAGGAGTTAAGTCAATAATATATGTATTAGACTTCTCTTCTTTAATAGGAAATCCAAACAGTACAGATTTTGCAAAAGCCTGTTCTACACTTCTTTTCTCTAGTGTATTGTCTGTTATAGCGCGGTATCGTTGATTGGGTTGCACCAGTAACAGCTTACCACCTGCTTTTTGAAACTTTACTACTACGCCGTCACCAATCTGTCCTCTATCTAATCCTATATCATTTGATCCTAACCCTGTAGCCAACGAATGTACATATAAAAACTCTGAGTCGAGCTTATCTACTTCTAGATAAATCTCATCTTTTGATTCATTATAATAGAACTTAAAATAGCCATCAAAAGATGCCAAATTTTTCTGTTTTTCTAAAAATTGAGCCGAAATGATATTCCCCGCTAGAAAGAATAAACAAATGAAGCGTAGTTTCATAGACTGATGATTTATGTGATAAAATTTCTAAATCTATAAAATAACACAAAAATTACTTCTTACTGAACTGTTAAATCTTATTTTTGTCAAAAATAAATTAGATTATGATCAATACTGAGACTTTACAAGATCTTAGGGAGCGCCTGGTTGCGTTAAGGAGGTATCTTTGACATTGATGCCAAACTTATAGAAATAGCTAATCAGGAAGAAAAAACATTTGCTCCAGATTTTTGGGATAATGCCCAGGAAGCCGAAAAACTAATGCGCATTCTAAATGCTGAAAAAAAGTGGGTTTCTGAATACGAAAAAGGAGTTACACTGGTTGATGACCTCGAAGTACTTTATGAATTTTATAAAGAAGGTGATGCCACCGAAGCAGAAGTTTCTGAACGTTATGATGAAACCAAATCGTTAATTGAAGATTTGGAATTTAAAAATATGCTTAGTGATGAAGGGGACAATATGAGTGCCGTACTACAAATCACGGCAGGCGCAGGAGGTACCGAAAGTTGTGATTGGGCTAGCATGCTCATGCGCATGTACCTGATGTGGGCAGAAAAACAAGGCTTTAAAATTAGAGAGCTTAATTATCAAGGAGGTGATGTAGCAGGTATAAAAACAGTTACTCTCGAAATTGAAGGAGACTATGCATTTGGATGGTTGAAAGGAGAAAATGGTGTGCATCGATTAGTACGTATCTCTCCATTCGATAGTAATGCAAAACGTCATACTTCGTTTGCTTCTATTTATGTGTATCCTCTTGCCGATGATAGTATAGAAATAGATATCAATCCTGCTGATTATGAAATCATCACATCTCGTTCTAGTGGAGCAGGTGGACAAAATGTAAATAAAGTAGAAACCAAAGTACAGCTCACCCACTTCCCTACCGGAATCCAGATTTCATGCTCAGATACAAGATCACAACAAGAAAATAGGTTAAAAGCATTACAAATGCTTAAATCACAATTGTTTGAAATTGAACTTAAGAAGCAACAAGCGCAACGTGATGAGATCGAGGCCTCAAAAATGAAAATAGAATGGGGATCTCAAATTCGTAATTATGTCATGCACCCATATAAATTGGTTAAAGATGTAAGAACTGCAGAAGAAACAGGTAATGTAGATGCTGTAATGGATGGTAACATCAATCAATTCTTAAAGGCTTACCTTATGGCAATGGGACAAAAAAATGACGATTAAAAAACAAAACCAAAATGATCACAATTTATCATAATTCGAGATGTAGTAAATCAAGAGGATGTCTTGCCATACTCGAAGAGCAAAAAAAAGACATTACTGTGGTTAATTACCTACAAAATCCACCTTCAGAAAAAGAATTAAAAGAAATACTTAAACTTTTAGATATCTCTCCTATAGACCTGGTTAGAAAAAATGAAGCCATCTGGAAAGAAAATTTTAAAGGTAAAGATTATACCGATTCTGAATTGATCACTATACTCTCTAATAATCCAAAATTAATCGAACGCCCTATTGTTGTTAACGAAGGTAAAGCAATAATCGGACGACCACCAGAAAAAGTTATTGATATTATTTAAGTAATACTTCTCTTATAAAATATTTTTTGCTTAAGATTAAACCTTTTACATTTCTTCATGTCTAAATGCAAGTAATTGAATTAGGTGATACTACGTATCATCCATTTTAAATACATCACATTTAACACATCATTAACCGCCTTCTCGTATCTGCATCGATACTTTTGGCCAGAATTATTCAATTTTAAAAATGAAGAAATTTTTATTCTTACTATTTTCGGCATTAACACTTACACTATCTGCTCAAAATCGAAACTTTACAAAGGGGCCTGTAAACATTACTGGTTTAATCTTAGATCAAGACACTAATAAACCCCTGGAATATGCTACAATAGCTTTTTTTAGCCCCAGGCTACAGAAAATTGTTACTGGGGGTATTACCGATAAAAATGGAAAATTTGCTATTGAAGTAGATGCTGGAGTATATGACGTAAGTGTCGAATTTATCTCATTTAAAACCAAAAAGCTTCCCAGGCAAAAGTTATTCAAAAACACAAACTTAGGTACAATTACTCTTGGATTAGATACCGAAACACTAGACGATGTTGTCGTCATAGCAGAAAAAACTACTGTAGAAATCAAATTAGATAAAAAGATTTATAATGTAGGCAAAGATCTCACAGTGAGTGGCGGTACGGTGAGTGATGTTCTGGATAATGTACCTTCTGTTTCTGTAGATGTCGAAGGAAATGTTGCACTTCGTGGTAACGATAATGTAAGAATCCTTATTAACGGAAAGCCATCGGGTTTAGTTGGTTTAAACAGTACAGATGCATTAAGACAACTGCCTGCAGAATCTATAGAAAGAGTCGAAGTAATCACCTCGCCTTCTGCTCGTTATGATGCAGAAGGAACTGCAGGGATTTTAAATATTATTCTAAGACGAAGTAAATTACAAGGTATGAACGGAGCCATTACAATTAATGGTGGTTATCCCCTATCTGCTGGTATTTCGGGAAATCTAAATTATCGATCTGGAGATTTTAATTTTTTTACAACTTCAGGATATAACTATAGAGAAGTCCCAGGTAATTCTTTTTCACAAACTCAATATCTTTTTAGTGGCTTACCTAGCTCTTTTTTAAGAGAAGAACGGGATTTTGATAGGATACGTAAAGGATTAAATTCTAATATAGGAGTCGAATGGTATATCAACGAAACTTCATCTGTCACAACATCTTTTTTATATAGATCTAGTGATAAAGAAAGTAATACAACAAATAGAATTACAGAATTAAATTCTAATGGAGATATTTTAAGTCAAAATATTCGTTTTGATCCAGAGATCGAAGATGATATTACGAAACAATACTCTCTTAATTACACTAAAGATTTTGATACCAGTGGTCACAAATTAACTTTCGATTTTCAGATAGAAGATAGTAATGAAGATGAAAGATCAAAAATTACACAAGAAAATATAACTGCTGTAGAGCTTGTAGAAACAATAGAAGAACAAAATCGTATTCTGTTGCAAGCTGATTATGTATTACCTATCGGTGAAAACACTCAATTCGAATTAGGATATAGAGGTAATTTTAATGAGTTGGATACTGATTATCTGGTGCAGTTAGAAGATAATGGATCCATAACAACAAATTCTGATTTATCAAACACCTTATTGTATACAGAACAAGTAAATGCTGGGTACACACAATTAGGAAGTAAATGGGGAAAACTATCTTATTTATTAGGACTTAGAATGGAAAGTACTCGAATTACTATTGATCAGCAAACTAGTAATGATTTAAGCAAAAAGAATTATACCGACATATTTCCTACAGTTAATCTAGGATACGAAATCTCTAAAAAACAAAGTTTAACTCTTGGTTATAACCGTAGAATACGTAGGCCTAGGTCCAGATTTATTAACCCTTTTCCTTCTAGATCTAGTGCTACTAATTTATTTCAGGGAAATCCAGATCTTGATCCAAGTTACTCTAATGCATTTGATTTAGGATATTTAAATAGAATGGGAAAGCTTACTTTAAATACATCTATATATTATAATCACTCTACACAAATATTCACTTTTATTTCTGAAGATACAGGTGATACTACAACCATTGGAGCAGATGCAAATAATCCTGGTACAGAAGTTCCTGTTATTAGAAGAACACCTATAAACTTAACTAGTTCTGATCGATATGGTTTTGAGTTTACTCTTACTTATAACCCAAGTAGAAAATGGAGAGTGAATGGTAATTTTAACGCATTTCAGAATAGTGTTCGAGGAGAGAATAATGGAGAAAATCTTGATGCAGATAATTTTAGTTGGTTTGCAAGACTTAATAATAAAGTTACACTACCAGCAAAAATAGATTGGCAAACCAGCATGTTTTATAGAGGGCCAAGTGAAAATGCACAAACAAAAAGTGATGGTATTTTTAGTATGAACTTTGCATTCAGTAAAGATCTTTTTAAAGAAAAGGCTTCGATAACTTTTAATGTTAGTGATGTATTTAACTCTCGAAAGCGAATAAGCACCTCTACTACTACTACATTTATGTCGGATAATGAATTTCAATGGAGAGAACGTAGCTTTAATCTATCATTTACCTACAGATTTAATCAGAAAAAGAAAAGACAACGCCCTCAAAGAGGTATTAACGGGGATGAAGAATTCGAAGGATAATACTTATAGAATTAAAACAAAAAAAGGAAGTCAAAATGACTTCCTTTTTTTGTTTTAATTATTAATATGGATACGGTTTTATTTAAAAAAATATTTTATAAAAACACCACCTAAACTCATAATTGTCCTACATATTTTTTAAACCATTAAAGTAAGTTTGTTTATCAAGTAGCAGGAAAAGTAGAGCTGGATTTTTTCTGTTTCCTCAAAACCCTTGTTTATTACCAAAACAAACTTTAATTCATCTGTTTGTATGCATATTTTTTGGTTTTTCAATTAACAAACAACTATATGACATAACTAACTTTGGTAGAAAACATGTTCTTTTACTTTTCACTAATTTAAATAATATTCACATGAATAATACTAACCTACTTATAGTTACCCACAATACTTTTATAGTGGTTTATATAAATAATCGAGATACCATATTTGTTTGAAACCGAAGACTTTTCTTTAACACTACCCAATGTGACGGATTAACAGTTAATTAACAAAATCACGCTTCATTTATGGGATTTCGAAAAGGTAAAAACACAAAACTAGTACGCGAATTATATAAAGTAATAAGTTAAGTTCGAGTAATTCGTCACTAATTCCCTAGGTATTCATCACAAAACCAAAATTGCTCAACATTTTTTTTGAAGACTTCAAGTATGTTTGTTTACATAGCTAACTATCGGTTTAGAGTTTGATTTCGAATTAAAAAAGTGGCATATCCCTGAAAACCGTGACTATTTTTTCTCTAATAGGAAATAATATTGAAAAAAACACACATCATAAAAAAGAGTACCTAAAACTTCTTCAATTTTATTAAAGAATAATACAGAAGAAAAACTCTAAAGTATTAAAGCCAGTATAAATATGATAACAAAATACCTCAATTCGTCATCTAAATTTATTATTATTTTAATTATTTCAATATCTATTTCACAACAAACATTTGCTCAAGTTGACTTTGGTGTTGTTCCAAATAGTACATTAGAAATAAAGGGAGAGTTAAAAGTAATTGGTAATGCTATCACCGGGCTGGATCAAACGCTGGATGGTATACTATATACTCCTAATATGGATTATGATGGTTTGCAAAGTAATAACAGTAAAACTTTCGGATATATTGATATAGATGGTGAAGATACATTTAGTTCTAGTAGTGCAGACCTGATTCTTCCTTCTGGTTGCGAAAAAATCGCGTATGCAGGCTTATACTGGTCTGCTACATATTTTGTTGACAGGATGCCCGATGGTCGGCCACGATATACTGATTTGCCTCTAATAGATACTCGTCCGGATTTTAGAACTGTAAAGTTTAAACCTCCTGGGGGGAGTTACATCACGATTCCACCTTCTCAAACCACAGTTATTTATGATGGTTATCCTAATAGCGATACAAACAAAAATTTAGATATTTTAGATTTTGATAAAGATGGTGATACCACAGAACCGGCAGCAGCCGTAGACATGCCCTATGTTTGCTACGCAGATGTTACTGATATTATGAAAGGTATATCAAACCCATCAGGAACGTATACCATTGCAAATGTACGATCTGCTACAGGACTTGGAAAATCGGATTACCAACACCCTAACCAAATGGGCACTAACGGTATATCGTCTGGGTGGGTATTAGTAGTAGCATATGAAGACCCCAAATTACCGGCAAAATACATAAGTACCAGAAGCGGGTATTTAGTAGTAGATGTAGGGGCTAAAAAAAAATCTTTTAAGTATGAGCCTTTTAACACTTTACCAGATAAACTACCGGTAAATGCCCGATATTCTATTGCCACTCTAGAAGGGGAAAGATATTTTAGCGGAGACATTTTAGAAATAGAAAAACCTGATTTTACAACACAAGAACTTTACACAACTCCTGCTAATCCCAAAAACAACTTTTTCGACAGTTCGATTTCTGAAAATGGTGAGTATGTGACTGCAAGAAAACCTAAATCCAAAAACACTATGGGGCTTGATATAGATATTTTTGATATCGATAACCCCAAAAACACTATTATCCAAAATGGTCAGACATCGGCTACTTTTTTTACTTCTACTAAAAGTGATTCTTACAGTGTATTTTTTCATTCTTTTCAAATAGAAATTATTGAGCCCGAACTTACAGTTACCAAACAAGTATTTAATACTGACGACAAAGAAATTACAGGAGAAAATGTAAGCTTAGGGCAAAAATTGTATTATAAACTTACTATAGAAAATCAAGGTAATGAAGATATTATCAATGCATCAATCAAAGATAAACTTCCTATAAATGTAGACTATATAGAAGGTAGTATTTCTACAGATAATTCTGGGGTAACTGCTGTTATTAACAGTAATAAAGATGAAATCAATATTACTATTGACAACAAATTATTGGTTAAAAACGGGGGTAAATATACTGTTGAGTTTGGGGTGCAAATTATTGATGATTGTTCTAAGCTGAGAGATGCATGTTCTAATGAGATTAAAAATGTAGCTCTTTCTACATATACAGGGGCTACTTCTGGGTTTCTCAGAGAAGAAAAGGAAAGTATTTTGGGGCAAGATACATGTGGATATGATGTTACAGGAACCTCTAACGTTCTGGTGAGAGATGATATATGTACCAAAAAAGCACAAGATGCATTTATTTGTACAGGATCTATAGATCTTGTTGCTGGTGATGATTTTGAAAAATACGAATGGGTAAACATGAATACTCCTGGAACTATAATTGGTACTAATCAAAAATTAAACGTTACAAAAGCCGGAACATATAGAGTTACCAAAATTGATAAAAAGTGTAAAAATGCAATAGAAATTTTTAAGGTTGATGCCTTTACTACTGTAAAAAATCCTGTTTTAGAAATTGTAAAGGATATTATAGATAATCCTATTCCTAATGTAAGTGGTAATATACGTACATGTACGATCACCGGTGAAGCTTTACCTGAGCTATTTTTATGTGGATCTGATACAGAATACACCATAAATTCTGGATTTACTACAGCCACTAAAATTATATGGGAACGCTTAGATACTAAAGCTTGTACAATAAAAAAAGATCCTAATTGCCCTACCCCATCAATAGATATCGATAATATATGTATTAATGATTGGAGAAAAGTCGGAGAAGGGATAGATTATACTGTTAAAGAAAATGGAGAATATAGAATCGTTGTTACTTTTGATGCCAATTGTACCATACCTTTTTACTTTAATGTATTTAAAAATAGCTTGGATCCAGAACTCAAAGTTTTAGAAGATATTGTTTGTTATAATCCCGGAACAAAAGTGGGAGCAGGAATATTACAAGTTCAAAAAACCTCAAATCAACATGAGTATGAATTAATTTTTAACGAAGAAGTTATTAGACCGTATCAAACATCCACTATATTTTCTGATTTAACAAAACCTGGTGAGTATACTGTTAACGTTCGTCAAAAAAATGGACCTAACGGAGCTTGCATTGTACAAGCAACAGCAAAATTAAAAGAATTCGATGCTAAAGAAGAGATTACAGTAACATCTCCTTCTTGTCCTAATGATAGAGGGCAAGTACAAATAGTTGTTACAGAATCAAAAGAATTCTATACGTATACTATAAATAGCACAGGCACAACCGACCCACATACAGATACAACAGGGCCCATCAAAAATGCGAAACATACGTTTAAAGGCCTTAACCCAGGTACATACCAGGTTTTTGTTGAATCCTCTGGTGGTAACTGTTTATTTGACAAAGATATAGAAGTAGAAGAACCAAAAGACTTTTCGGCTACAGTGAAGCTTCTTAAAGATTTACATTGTAACCCGGGGTATCAACCTGATCCAACTCTAAATGATCCAGATTCACCAAATTACGATCCTTTAGCATTACCTTTTGATCCAAATGAATTTATTGCAATTTATAAGGTAGAAGTGACCGGAGGGTCAGGGAATTATAGTTTTAATACCAAAGAAGATTTTTCAGGCATTACACTAGACCCACTGCCAGGTACCTCATATGAATTTAGAGCTACAACAGCAGGTATTTATCCTGTTTTTGTTAATGACAATACTAACAATTGCACAATCAAAGCTGGTAGTGTTAAAGTAAATTCTTTTGAAATACTAAATGTAACTGTAACACCTAAAAATCCTTTATGCTCTAACAATAAAGGGGCTATTCAAGTAGATGTTAGTTCGGGAAAACCCGTTAGCTATATTTTAGATCAAGGAACAGCGACAGAGGTAACTATTATCTCAAATAATACCACTGAAATATTTAACAATGTAGATACATCGATATCCCATACTGTTACTGTTAAAGATAGGTATGATTGTGATTTTAGCATCACTAACATAACTTTTACTGTACCAGACCCTATTAAAGCGAATGAAACCATTGTTGATATTACCTGTAACACAGACGGAAGCGGTAATAACCCTGGTTCAATTACACTTACTTTGAATGGAGGAACTCCTGATGCTGATGCAGCAAGCTATACCTACAAATTAACTAAAAATGGACTAACAATACCTCCACCAATTGCTCCATCTTTCCCTTTGGCTAACCAAGTTTTATTTGAAGGTTTAGACTTTGGTATATATACTATTGAAGTCATAGATGACAATTTGTGCAGTAAAGTTTTTGGTTCTTATGAAATTAAAAATGCAGTTGATGAGCTAAAAATAGAAGTAAATCCATTAGGTAATTGTGTTATTGGATCTGTAGTAGACATCACAGTAATCAATGGATCCGGAGTTAATACTGGTGGTGTTATTGTAGGGTTTACAATCGAAGTAATTGGTGATCCCAACAATCCCGTTCAGGCTCTAAACGATGGGGCACCAGATCCTGTTCCCCCTCCAACACCTGCAGGTCTTATTAAAGATCATCGTATTGATGGTGCAAATGCTTTAGAATTTGGAAAAAGCTATACTATTAAAGTTGTAGATCTGGGAACAAACTGTGAATATCAGCAAAAATTCATGCTTACTGCTCCTGCAGCTCCTGCAGTTTCTTTAGGAACTCTGACTCATGAGCGGTGTGTAAATGGAAAAGATGGGGGAATTATATTTACTGTAGATAATTACAATCCGATACCTGTCGATCTAAACTGGGAGATTTTTAATCGATTCGCAACCCCATCAGATCTTCCTGTACTTTCTGGAGGCCCCGTAACAGCAAGTGGGGGGGCTATTGCAATCGATTCTAGCACAGAAGGAGGTTTACCCCCAGGAGAATACTATATTCGTGTTACTGAGGTAACGGGTACCAGATTGTGTTCGGGAGTATCACCAAATTTTAAAATAAAAGCAGCAGAATCTTCAATATCGATAAAAATCAATCAATTACAAGACGAAACCTGTAATCCTGGTGATGATGCTACGATAGAAGCAGTTGTTACTGGTGGTACAGGTCTTATACAATATCAGTTAGAAGATACAGGAGGAGGACCATTAGTGCCATTTGGTAGTGATCCTAGATTTGGAGGTTACAAACTTGATGGTGGTAGTACACCAGCAGGAATAGACTATGTAGTTAGGGTAAAAGATGCTAGAAGTTGTGAGGTAACAAACACAATTAATATCCAACCCCCAATCCCTTTAGAATTAAAAAAAATTGACCCAATTACTTTGACTTGTTCTGATAGTGAAGATGGTACAATTAGAGCTGAGGCTTCAGGTGGCCAGGGATCAGGAACCTACTTTTTTATGCTTGAATATCCAGATGGTTCACAAACTGGTAGCATAGCAAGTACTACAAATATTTTTCAGTGGAATGATCTTAAACCAGGTCGTTATATTGTTACAGTTACTGATAACTTAGCATGCCTGTTTTCTCGAAATGTGGATATTAATACGCCATCTGCTGTAACCATAAAGGTAAATCAAGGACCTATAACTTGTAGTGCTGCTAGCCCTAATCCGATGATAGTTACTGCAGGAGGAGGAACACCTCCCTATGAATTTAGTAGTGATGGAATTACTTTTGTATCAGGAGCAAATCCTTTTACATTCCCAACATTACCAAAAGGTGATTACAATTTCTATGTCAGAGATGCAAATGGATGTCCTTCTCCAGCCTCTAATACGATAACAATACGAGAAACTCCGGAAATAAAAGTGACATTAGATCTAAATAACACATTTATTATTTGTTTTGGTGAACGAACAGGCTCTATTAATGCAAAAGCTGAAGGAGGTTTAGGTGATTATGGATATCGAGTAACTGGTACAGATTATTTAGGAAATGCTGTTGAACTCCCTGGACCTATTGGATCTGATAATACACAAACCACTAGTTTCTTTGGAGATTTATTAGCCGGAAATTACACCTATACCGTAACCAGTGGAGATTGTATCGATAATGTAACGCCTTTTGAAATAGGTCAACCGAAAGAGAAATTCACGGCAGAAGCCTTTGAAACACCTGTTACTTGTAGTGGTGAAAGAAATGGTAATATTAGGGTAACTGCTTCTGGTGGTACAGCCCCATATACGTTTTCTTTATATAATAGTGCAAATTTAGCCGTATATGAACTTAGAGGAGATGATATAGATAATCTTCTGGGGGAACATACTTTTGAAAATCTACTCCCAGACACCTATCGAGTAGAAGTAGAAGATGCTAATGGTTGTCCAAGAACTATTCTTGATATTCAGATTATAGAACCGGCACCAATTTTGGCTACTGTAAATGCTACAACTCCAGAAGATTGTGCAGGAGATATGAATGGTACAGCTACCTTATCTATTACAGGAGGATTACCACCAACAAACCCAGCAGATCCTAGTTATTTCTGGAGTATCGATGGAGTAACTTATCAACCGGTTACCGATCCTGCGAATTTGTTTATAGATAATCTACCAGGAGGTATAACTACAGTATTCATTAGAGATTCTCAAAACAATGCAAACTGTCAGGGAGCCTTTAATATTGATATTGAACCAGGTGTTAACCTTGCTGGTGAACTCGTTCCAGAATTAGTATGTCCTATATTTGATTATAGTGATCCTACGAGTCCTGTGATGACTAGTGAAGAGCAATACTTTGTGAGTTTTGATATTGTTGAAGATTCACAAGGATTAGGTATTATTTATACTTTAAATGGTATAAACGGAACACCAAACCCACCTAATAATTCGAATTTGACAGGTAATTTTGAGGTTACCCCAGGAGAGTATGAAGGTATTATGGAATACCAAGGATGTACACGAACAGTAGATACTATCGAGATTCTTGAGTATACTCCATTGGCAATACCAGTTGCTCAAATGACTAATAATCCACAAGATCCTAATGAATATCAAATCATAGCATCAGGAGGAAGACCATTTGAAAACACTCCTTTCTATGCATTCTCATTTACGATGCTAGAAGAAGGAATGACATTGGATCAATTAGAGCCTTCAGATTATACAGAATTAGATGGAAACATTTTTGTAATACGACAGACTGCTGATTATGTATTGCGTGTTGTTGATGCAGATGGTTGTGAGGTCCTTACGGTTCAGAATCTGACTTATATTAATATTCGTATCCCGAATTACTTTACACCGGATAGTCCTAATAGTACAGCAGAAGATCGTTTCTGGTATCCTAGACAGATTACTCCTAATATAGATGATCCTTTCTTCTTTGAGAACATGGAAGTAACCGTCTTTGATCGATACGGAAGAATGTTAGCAAAATTTAAAGGAGACCAACAAGGATGGGATGGTTTATACCAAGGAAAACAACTTCCATCAGGAGATTATTGGTATTCTATAATCCTGAATGATGTAGACAATAGAGAATTTACAGGCCACTTTACATTATATAGATAATATAAAGTTGAATCGATAAATATCGAAACGCAAAAGTTACAACCTGTAAATCTTAATATTAGATGAAGAAGTATATTATCATATTTAGCCTATTTGCAAGTTATTGTACTTTTGCTCAGGAGTTTTTTACTCCTGTACAAAACCAATATATTGCAGATAACCCATATTTGATATCCTCGGCCTACGCGGGTATTGGAGATTGTTGGCAGATCAGAGCTTCGGGTTTTGAGCAATGGGTAAGTATAGAGGATTCTCCGGGTACGCAATCCTTATCAATAGATGGTAGAATATCTGACCGTTCGGGTGTAGGTGCAATTCTGTTTAATGATCAGAATGGATTTACCACTCAAAAAGGGATTCAGTTATCTTTTGCACACCATTTAACACTAAGTGAATATAATAATCAATACCTATCGTTTGGGATTAGCTATAAGTTTACCCAATTTGGTATCGACACTTCGAGGTTTAATAATGGAGACCCTGATAACCCAACTAATCCCGAGTTAGCAGATATAAGTGTAAATGATTCTAATTTTGATATTGGATTGTTATATCGTATTGGTCGATTCTTTTTGAGTGCCAATGCTGTGAATTTATTACAGAAAGAGATTGATGATTTTAATCCAACCGAACCTTCACAGATACAGAACTATTATCTATATACTGGATATACATTCTATCATAGGTTTAGTGATATCGAGGTAGAGCCTTCTGTATTGTATCAAAACTTTGCAGGTGATGGTCGTTCTACAGCAGATCTTAACCTAAAGGTTCGTAAAATGCATCGTGAAGATTATTATTGGATAGGCGTTAGTCTTCGATCTTTGGTTGATCAGGATTTTAAACCACTTTCTGTATCTCCCATGTTGGGGATCAAAAAAGCTAATTTTTATGTTGCATATGGATATCAGATTAACGTAAATGAAGTTTTACAACCGACCACAGCAGCAGGATCACATATGATCACGCTAGGATTTGATTTTGGTTGTAGACAAAGTAAATGTGGATGTACCTATTAGAAAAAGAAATAAAATAAAAAAGGAAGTCAATATGACTTCCTTTCAAATATAATGTAATAAACAATTATGCTTCTTCTTTCGCTTTGCGTTTAGCTTCTCTTCTCAATTTGAAGTTCTCAACATTAGCTCCTATAATCCAATAAGGAATAACAAAAGTTAACAAAAAGATCATTAACCAAAATCCAATGGTAAGGATAGTTAAGAACGCTAAAAAACCAAGGTACTGATCGAATTCAAACATAACAATATTCTAATTTTCAAATTTTGTCAAAGATAATAACTCTTACTTATATGTCATAGCAGAAATATAATTTATTTTTAAATCTCTTATGATCTCAATTTATCTACTAAAAAGTAGCTACTTTATTCAAAAATAGTGAGGCAAATGCTTAAATTTGCACTCTTAAAAAAAACAAATCATCTTACCACAAATGGAATATAGAATAGAGAAGGATACGATGGGCGAGGTAAAAGTACCTGCTGATAAGCTTTGGGGAGCACAAACAGAACGCTCCAGAAATAATTTTAGAATTGGTGCATCAGCATCTATGCCATTAGAAATTGTATATGGTTTTGCTTATTTAAAAAAAGCTGCAGCATATACAAATTGCGAATTGGGCGTATTACCGATAGAGAAAAGAGATCTTATTTCGCAAGTATGTGATGAAATACTAGAAGGAAAACATGATAACCAATTTCCTTTGGTAATCTGGCAAACTGGTTCTGGTACTCAAAGTAATATGAATGTGAATGAAGTTATTGCTAATAGAGCACATCAATTAGCTGGTAAAACAATTGATGAAGGAGACAAAACATTACAACCAAATGATGATGTTAATAAATCTCAATCATCAAATGATACTTTTCCTACAGGAATGCATATTGCAGCCTATAAAAAAATAGTAGAAATAACTATTCCGGGGATAATTCAATTAAGAGATACTCTTAAGAAAAAGTCTGAAGAGTTTAAAAATGTAGTAAAAATTGGTCGTACTCACTTTATGGATGCTACACCACTTACGATAGGACAAGAATTATCAGGGTATGTTTCTCAATTGGATCACGGAATTAAGGCTTTAGAAAACACCTTACCTCATATGGCAGAATTAGCCTTAGGAGGAACTGCTGTAGGAACTGGGTTAAATACTCCAAAAGGATATGCAAAACGAGTTTCAGAATTTATTGCACAATTTACCAGTTTACCATTCATTACAGCTGAAAACAAATTTGAAGCGTTGGCTGCACATGATGCCTTTGTAGAGAGTCACGGTGCTTTAAAACAATTGGCCGTTTCATTAAATAAAATAGGAAATGATATTCGTATGCTGGCTTCTGGGCCAAGAAGTGGAATTGGTGAACTAATTATTCCTGCCAATGAACCAGGGAGTTCTATTATGCCTGGTAAAGTAAACCCCACACAATGTGAGGCATTAACTATGGTATGTGCACAAGTTATGGGTAATGATGTAGCTATTAATGTTGGAGGAATGCAAGGGCATTTTGAATTGAATGTATTTAAACCTGTTATGGCTTCAAACTTACTTCAGAGTGCTCAACTTATTGGAGATGCCTGTATTTCTTTTGATGAGCATTGCGCCCAGGGAATCGAACCTAATCAAAAGAGAATTACTGAATTATTGAATAACTCATTAATGCTGGTTACTGCTTTAAATACTAAAATCGGATATTATAAAGCCGCCGAAATCGCTAATACTGCTCACCAAAATGGAACAACTCTAAAACATGAAGCTGTAGCTTTAGGATATGTAACCGAACAAGAATTTGACGAATGGGTAAAACCAGAAGATATGGTAGGTAGTTTGAAATAACAACACCTTATCTATTTCAAAATAAGAAAGCCTTACAATTTGCTATAAAACAGAGAGTAAGGTTTTTTTTATGCAGTATATTATAAATCATTTTAGTTTTTTTTAAGGATTAATCTAATTTAATTGCTAAGTTTACGTTAATGAAATTTATCATATTCTTAGTATTACCCCTTCTTTTTCTAACATCTTCTGTAAGTTCTGATACTTATATTGGAAAATGGAAAATTAAAGGAGGATCGATTATCGAAATCTATAGAGATGGAGACTATTTTTTTGGAAAAATTGATAAACGAGCAGAACGCCCTTTATCCAATCTTAATGGTTTGGATAATAAAAACCCTCAAAAAGAGCTTCAAGGTCGTCCTTTACTTGGGATGAATATTTTAGAAAACTTAAGATATAAAGATGGGGCATTATCTGGCGGAACTATTTATAATGCAGATAGTGGTAAAAGCTATATTGTAAAAGTTTGGATTAATAGTGACAATACTGATCTTTGTTTTATAAGAGCATATAAAAGTTTTCTATTTAAAACCTTTGAAGCCAGAAGAGTTAAATAAGTATAAATATTCTATTATGGCATTTCACTTATTCTTCATCAAAATGCTAATTAGATGAACTTATAGAATCCTACTGGTTTTTAAAAACATACATATTTATAAAAAACTTTTAAATTTGTATACTCCCCTTTTTCAGAACTAACAAACTATGAATCTAACTGTATGTTGCTATACGTATTATATTCTGAATTTAATTTTAACTATAAATAAACAGCAACAACATGAAAATTTTAAAAAAAATAGGAATTCTGCTTATTGCACTTATCGCTATTATCCTTATAGCGGCAGTCTTTGTTTCTAAAGAAGTAGTTTATGAAAAATCTATTGGTATCGACGCTCCTATAGAGGTTGTGTGGGAAAATGTAAATAGTCTCGCTGATTTAGATAAATGGAGTCCATGGAATGATTATGATCCAAACATGACAAAGGAATTTACGGGTACAGATGGGACAATTGGCGCAACAGCTAGCTGGGACAGTGATGTAAAAGAAGTCGGCAAAGGCAGTCAAACTATTGCAAAAATTGAAAAACCTAATCTTTTTGAAACAGATCTTAAGTTTTATGAACCTTATGAAAGTGAAGCAAAAGGGTATATCAAAGTACTGAAGGAAGGCAATACTACAAAAGTAACATGGGGATTTCAAAGTGAAATGCCTTATCCTTTTAATCTTATGAATTTATTTACGGATATGGAAGAAATGATGGGCAAAGATTGGGATAAAGGTTTATCAACACTCAAAAATATTTGTGAAAATAAAGGGTAATATTTATTTACGTCTAATGTTAACTCAAAAAGAGTCAAACAATTATCAGGACCACATGATTATTAAAAACAGATAATAGAAAAGGGGGAACCACCCCCCTTTTTCATTACCAAACTCAACTCTATATTCCACAACAAATAATTCCCAAATATTTGTCTCTCCTATATCCATAATCACAGCCACGACCTTCTTTACATTCCCAAGTATCCTGGCTACCACCGTTAATGTTTCCCTGCTCGTTTTTTTTGAGTTTATGAACTCCTTTAAAATTTAAAATCTTTGTTATCATGTGTGAAAATTTATATTATTAAATGTATTCTGAACAATTTAATGACACTCAGAATTTATGTCTAAACCTGATGTTTTTTGATTTTGAGCCTGCCAATCATTAAGGAAAAGAGATATCATCGTTTGGTGGTATATATCCACAACATATGACATCACCAAATTTACTATCATCGATATGTCCATATTTACACCATTTTCCTGGCGAAAGACATACTGTATTTCCTCCTCCATTAATCTCAAGAAGATGTTTCTTTTTAAGCTTTTTAGCTCCGTTTAATTCTAAAATTTGTTTTAGCATAATTATTAAATTAACTGATTTAAAGAATTCCCGAACAGTTAAAGACACTCAGGGATATGTCTATTAGTATGTATTAAGATAAAATGAGGTATAAACTTCAATACAACTGATATTTATTAAGCCTAACCATTAATTAATATCCATAAATTTATAAAGGTCCTATATCTCCACTTGGTAAATAAATTGATAAAGTTGTCCATCCTCTCCATACCCCGTTACTTTTACCTCTTACTTTAATCGTTCCCATTCCACTGCGTAATGGGCTCACCATTATACTAGCATACTTGGATTGTTTGATTTCTGACCGAGTAGTACGCGAAAAAGAGAATTGCCATTGCCAATCTTCAATTACTGTATTACTAGATACATATGCTTTAGAATATGTCTTACCGTTTATAGTGATTACAGCCACATCAACTAATATTCTTGAAAGCTCTGGTGGGCATTGTAGGTTTTCATCAACCTCGAATCTTGGCCTTCGGGTAGGCTTATTATTTTTAACAACTCCGCTTAGTTTACAAAAAGACACATCACCAGAAGCTATTAAATTAAGAAAAGTAGTATCTGAAAGTTTTGAGGGTTTTGTTTTAATATATCCTGCTTTTTTTGGCCAGCTGTCTTTTAAAATCCATTGCGTGTTATTCCCCAAATCATCCCAACCAATAATTGCATAAGCATGATCACTGATCTCATCCAATTCTGAAGAACTATACTCCCCAAATTTTTCTAAAACTCGGTTCGTCTGAGAATGTTTGACTTTCATTATCATTGGACCGTCAATTAGCAATCGCTTTATATCGTCGATAGATCTAATAGAATTTGATCTTATTTCTGATACATTTCTAACAGTAAAATAATCTGAATTAGTAATCAGTTGCCCACATTGATCATCGATTTTATATACAGGAGGTTCTCCTACTTCTTTAAGTCGAAAGTCTCTTTCTTCGCTAATACATTCTAGGGCTTTGCCTCTATACCCATTATATGCAGAAGAAAACCAATCATCTACATTAGGTATAAAATCATTATAAATATATGAGGAAGGATATTTATGTGCCGGAATTTTAAACCCATCCTCTAATACATCCTCATATAACCAAAAATTAGTAGAGAAAGCACCCATATACAAATACGCATTTGATAGTGGAATGCTTACATTTTCATTATATTCTATCATGTACATGGTTTCTATGACGGCATTAAACGCATGAGACATACATGGGCCTTGAAAAATCTGATCTCTGGCTGGTGTTGTAAAATCTCTTACTCCCGATGATGTTTTAACTTCTTTCCAAGAAAACTTGCATGGTAATTGAGCAAAACCCGAAGTGGTAGAAATCAAGATTGCTATTAAAAACGTTTTTAGTAATGGTACTCTCATATGTTCAGAAAATTTAAATAGGTGCTTCTCTAAGTATAGAAATATCAAAAAGGATTGTTTTTTTGATTCTAAAAACTCTATCTCCTGTATTATTCGTTATTATTTTACTACCTGATATTTGATAGTTACCAGGTAGTAAAATCTAGATGTATTTATTAGCAAGTATACTCTGGATCATTGGCTAAAAAAGGATAATTTGAAAGCCAAAAGCTTGGATTGCTACAAAATTCCCTTACTGAAGGTATATAACCTCCCTGGATTGTTCTTTGCTGTAGTTTGTGAAGGGTTTCTACTCCTTCTAAATTTTTAATCTGTTTTAACATTAGGTTTAATTTTATAAAGATTAATAGTATATACAGTGTTTAATTAACACCATTCTGCAGTATTACATTCCATTTCATATGTATAAGGAGCATCATTCCCCCCTTTTATATTATTTAAAGAAGTTACTTTTAGCTTCTCTAGGTTTAGTTTTTTTAGATTAACTTTTTTAGTTTCTTTACTTTTCATTTTTATATAAATTTTAAATTATTAATTATTGCTCTGATCATTTATCGACACTCAAAGCTTATGTCTTTTAGAAATAAATTTTTGAATAGTTTATTGTAAATTCTTACCACCACTATCATTTGTTACTTTTATTCTGTTCTATCCAATTAATTTTATGTGTTCTGTCTATATAAATGATACCATCAAATGCTTTCCCGTAATAACCAATTTCAGTTTCGTTGTTTCTATATTGAGCACCTGCACCAGACATTACTATTAGCGGTTTTTCTAAGTACAGTTTTAAATCATCATTATATTTTGCTTTTCTAAGATTTAAGAATGTATTAGGGGTACCGTATTTTTTGAGGCAATTGGTAAATGTATTTTCTTGTGTTTTATCAAAACTAAATGTTTGAAAATCCCAGCCTACTTCATTTGCATTATTAGGGTAAGCGATAAAATCTCCTACACCAAAATCGGTGGCAATATTAAAATAGGATGAGTCATATATTTTGCGTAATTGATGTCCTGTTACATCTACACCTCCATTACCTACCCAATCTCCAACGTGAGCATTATGTGCCCAGTACAATGCTTTCGAATCTTCTCCATGATACTTCAAAATCCATTCAATATTTTCGGCCATATAAATATCCCGGAAATCGTGTTTACGTTGCTCAATATTTTGATTAATAACAGTAACAAACTGGCCTAAGACTTCTACATGATGATATATTAAACTGAATTCTTGCTTGGATGTCTTGTTTTTAAATATTTTATGATTTTCAATAAAATAGTTCTTCAGTTTAGAGTAAGAAATATAGTAATCTGATTTCTCGCTTTCTTCTATATCTTGCCACAGATGTTTTTCAAATTCATCAATTACATAATCAAAACCCACCAATTTTAAATAATCTTTGATTCGATTGACATCAGAAATCACATACTGCATTTCGCATCCGTAAATGTGAATTTTATCCGTATGATTTTGATTGTATTCTCTTAACCAATTCATCAATTGATAAAACTCTTTAGTTTTATATCGCCAGGTAGAATTATGGTCTTTTAAAATGGTTTTTAAATCATCTCTTTTTTTATGAATATAATCGTTTAGATATGCTCCTTCACCAAAACCGGTTTCTAAAATCAAAATCTTAAAATTGTGTTTTCCCGAAAGATATTTAATCATTTCCTGAGCCAAAATGGTGAATTCAGCAGTGCCGTGAGTATCTTCTCCATATCCTACAATACGTACATCTTTGAGTTCTTTATCGAGAAATGAAAAAGAACTAGCTAATATGTTATCAAACCCAAAGGCATAATTTGCCAGCTCAGAATTGCATTGTGAATTACAGGATATGTATAAAATTGAAGTTATAAAGACTCTTACTGTTAATCTCATGTGTTTTATTAATTACAAAACAATTATTTCTTAGGTTTTTTTCTTTCCTTTTTCTTAAGTAGATTTCATTATTATTTCATGCTATTTAGATAGCATAAAAAGGCTAATCAAAATCAGAAAAAGAGTTGTCGTAAAATTTTCTTGCCGTCGAAATGGAATGAGGTTGTTTTCCATATTCTCAAAACAAACAATTGACTACCAATATCATTATTATATTTTGATACAACAGCAAGAAATTTTGTTGAAGCAAACATAGATTCAACTCTAAAAAAATTATAATGTAATTTGGGTTTTGTGACGAATACCCTATAAATTAGTGACGAATTGTAGTAATCTAGAAATGGATTTTATCTAATTCGGAAACATATTTTGTGCTTACCGGTAATTTCTCATTATTAATCGTCACTTCGGTCTTCGATTTCGAATGTACTTTATCTAATCTAATGATATAAGATCGGTGAATCCTAATATATTCTAAAGGGTCAGGAGTAGATTCTATAAAGCAACCAATTTTTGTTCTAAGGGTATAGTTTTTATACTCTGTAATAATATCAATATAGTTTCCAGAGGATTTAACATATAAGATTTCGCTAGTTTTTATTTTGATTTCTTTTTTACCTTCTTTAAATAAAATATACTTTTCATTTTTGTTTACTCGTTTTATCAATAAACGCATTAGTTCTCGAGTAAAACTTCGATTAGTATACAGTATTTTTATCCTAAGAAATAAATATATCAATAAAAGAATTGCGATTAGGCATGTTAGTTGAAACCACAAGGTTTTCCAATATGGAAGTTTAATATTAAAAGAGTAAGTCTGTACATTTTCAGAACAGTCGTTCTCATTATCACACGCCTTTACCATAAAAGTATAACTACCATGAGGTAGTGAAGAAAACCTAATTTTTCGATTATCAGAGAGTTGCCATTCTTCATCAAAGCCTTCTAATTTATATTTGTACTTTAATTTATTATTGGCAAATAATATTCCTTCAACAAAAAACTCAAGGTTATTTTCATTATACTTTAATTTTTGTGATCTAGAAGTAACCTGTATAGAATCATTAACTTTTATGCTTTTAATTTTTAAAAAATAAGCCCCCGGTTTGTTTGATTCTAAAACAGATTTTGGAAAATAGGTTATTCCTTTTTTTGTTCCTAACCACACTATATCATCAATAATCTCAATATCTTCTATTTCATTACTAATTAACCCTTCTTGAACAGATACTCCTTTTATGTCGATATCGTTATCAACGCCAAATACAATCCTATTAACACCTTTATTGGTGCAAGCCCATAGAACGTTTTCATTTTCAAAATAAATTTCCTTAACAGTATTACTATTTAATCCATCTTTGGTATCTATTGTATATGTGCTGCCCTTTTTTACAACAATAATACCTTTGCCTACTGTAGCAAGGTATAATTCTTCGTTTTTAGGGTGTATATCTATATCTTCAATTCTGGCATCAAAAAATGGTGTACCCTTCGGAAAAAATGAAGTGAAAGAGGTCTCATTTTGTTTAAATAAACCTTTAGAGGTTCCTATATACAAGGTATCTTTTCTAATAATTGCATCTAGGACTCGATATGGAGTATCAATAGAGTTTACATATTCTGGTGTTATTATTCTCACCGCTCCATTACTTGATGCTAAAATAGTTGAACCACCATCTGGTTCCGAAAGCTTTAATGTATAACCTAGCTCAATATTTTTATTAAATGGGGTTATGAGTCTATTATTATTATAGATAAACAACTCATTTTTTATGGTATCACTCGTAACCAAACCATGAATATTACCAGCAGACTTACTAAACATTACAGCTTTTTCGTCTTGTTTAAAACGTACGATACATCCATCGGTAGTTGAAAAATACAATGTATTATTTTCATCCTTTGCCAAGGAATTTACATGCGGATTTTCTATAAATGGGATTCTTTTGTTTTTAATACAAGGATTTTTAATATAAAATAAGCCAGAATTTAATGTTGAAAACCAATACCCCCCATGGTGATCTATTAAAAAATTGGTTACCGATAATCCTTCTAAAAATGTTGCGTTTGTATTTCCATTAATATCAACAATGCGAGCTCCTCCATGATGATACCCAACAAAAAACTGAGAATCATTTATCGTTTTAAGACCTAAAGGAGTATAATTATTTTTTATTGAAGTATGGATATTCCCTTTATCGGTTATAACTTCTACTAATTCTCCGTTAATAAAAATTGTATATGGCTCATTTCCCAAAGTAATAACACTTCTTAATGCACCTTTTAGCTTAGTTTTTATTAAATGTTTATTAAGCTTAGTAGTATCATTACTTAAAAAGAAAAACGGATTTTCTGAAGAATATTCTTTCGAAATTATATATGTACCTTCTGTAAGTTCAGTATCAGATGGAGGTTTTAATACCTCTCCTTCTTCACTAATAATAATTTCGCCATTAATTCCTTTTCCTCCTATATGTAACGATTGCTCATCATCTAAATATATACTTTCTACAACCGATTTTTTACTAATTAGACTATTTAGTTTGTCATTATAGTCATATAATTTTATTTCTTCAGACTTTTCATCTATAAAGAATGTTTTTTGTGTATTTAAAGTTCTACACCAAATTTGACCATTACCCTGTGGGAAAAAATCTAAAACGGCGTCTTCTAGTTTCTCATTTGATCCAAATTTTTCGAACTCGTAACCATTATATCTAATAATACCTTTTTGTGTTGCCAACCAGATATACCCTTTTTTATCCTGATATATGTCGTATATCTGTGAGCTAGACAACCCATTATTCGTTCCATATGATGTATAGTTATAATCATTTTGGGCAAAGGAAAACGCAAAAAAGAATAAAAAAAGTAATCGAAAGATCTTCAAAATGATGACTATATATGTTAAAATTTTAAAGCGTAATATTACAAAATAAGTCTGTTAATCATTTTAAAAAATTAAGTGAATTTTAAGTTAAAACCTTATAATAAGTAATTTAATCCAATATTGAAAATAATATAAAACATCAAATTACAGTTACGATAAAAAGTTATTTTTCCATAAAAAAGCCCTATGAATTCTAGAATTCATAGGGCTTTTTTATGGAAATACTGCTTATTAATTTAAAACTTTTTCAACCTTAGCTTTTACTTTTTCTAATGCCTGTTCTAAATCCCAGATCAAATCTTCAGAATGCTCTACTCCTATAGACAACCTTACCAATTGATCTGTAATATTCATTTGTTGTCTTTGTTCTTCATCTACACCTGCATGTGTCATTGTTTTAGGATGTTCGGCTAAACTTTCTGTGCCACCCAAACTTACTGCTAGTTTCATTAGTTTAAGGTTGTTAAGGAATATAAATGCTTCTTCTTCTCCCCCTATGATATCAAAAGATACCATTGCTCCTGGAGCAGAACATTGCTTTTGAAATGTTTTATACCCTTCTGTTTCTTCTTCTAATAATCCCAAATAGTATACGTTTTCAACCTTAGGATGATTATTTAAATAATCAGCAATGATCTGAGCATTTTTTGTTTGCTGATCCATTCTTACTTTTAAAGTTTCTAAACTCCTAAGTAGTAACCACGCTGTATGAGGGCTTACCATATTTCCCAGAAAAGTACGAAGGGTTTTTACTCTTAACATTAGTTCTGCATTTCCTAAAACTGCTCCTGCAATAAGATCGCTATGCCCCCCTATATATTTTGTAGCAGAGTACAGTACCAAGTCTGCTCCACATTGTAAAGGGTGTTGCCATAATGGTCCCATATACGTATTATCCACAGCTACCAAAGCTTTTCTGTCATTAGAGCTAAATTGTTTCGCTATCTGGCTATATTTTTCGATATCAACAATATCATTAGTTGGATTGGCAGGAGTTTCGAGATAAATCATTGCTAATCGATCTGATTTTCCAGAATCTTTGATCATTTTAATCACTTCGTCTGTACTTTGATTTGGCATTACTCCTATCGTATCTACTCCTATTTTATCTAAAAAATGATGGATAAAATGATCTGTCCCTCCATATAATGGGTTACTATATACTAACAAATCTCCAGGTTTAAGGAATTCTAACAATACTGTACTTATTGCAGACATTCCACTTTCAAAAACTGCACAATCATCTGCTTTATCCCACAAACATAGGCGGTTTTCCAGGATTTCAAGATTGGGGTTATTAATTCTACTATAAATAAGACCAAGTTCTTCTTTTGGAGATTTCTCCCTTAAACCATAGGCTAATTCAAAAAAAGCTTTTCCCTCTTCTGCAGTTTTAAAAACAAAGGTTGATGTTTGAAAAATAGGGCACTTTATGGCTCCTTCTGATAATTCTGGCTTATAACCATGAGTCATCATTAAACTCTCGGGGTTAAAATCGTGTTTCTTCATCTATACTATTTTATTCTTTTTTTAGTAGTAGAGCTAATGCCAATATAGATCAGCATGTTTACTATTATTTTCAATATTGAATTGATATCCCAAATACTCTTTTCAATCCTTAAAACTACATCTAAAAGAATTAAAAACCTTATTATTATCAATTTTAAGAAAAAATAATCTTCATTTATTATTCAAATAGAATTTTATTCTATATTTGATATAATATCAAGCTTTATATAGAAAATTATTATGGATAAAATAGATCGGTCAATATTATTGTTATTACAAAAAGATGGTAAAATCACGATTAAAGAAATTGCAGAAAGATTAAACCTAACTACCACTCCGATTTTTGAGCGTGTCAAAAAATTAGAACGTGAAGGTTACATAAAATCATATAAAGCTATTTTAGATCGTAAAAAGACTGGATTACAATTGATGGTGTTTTGTAATGTTACCTTAAATCTTCATCAAACCGATTACCTAAAAAAATTTGAAAAAGATATTCAACAATTCCCCGAAGTTGTAGAATGTTATCATGTAGCGGGTATGTTTGATTACTTAATTAAAATCTATGCAGAAGACATGGAACGTTACCAAGATTTTTTATCTAATAAACTAGCTTCTCTAGAAAATATTTCTAAAGTACAAAGTTCTTTTGTGATGACCGAAGTAAAAGATTTCTCATATCTGCCAATTCCATAAAAAATATATTTAGGCTTAACAAAAGATTTAGAATACATACTGTATTTTTGATATTCAACTAAAGAAAATTGCACAGATTATGAATATTAAAAATGCGAAAGTATTAATCACAGGTGGTAATTCTGGAATAGGAAAAGCTACTGCTAAGCTTTTAAAAGAAAAAGGGGCTCAAGTAATCATTTCTGGAAGAAACGAAACTACATTACAGGAAACTGCAAAAGCATTAAACATTGAGTATATAAAAGCAGATGTAACCGAAGAAAATCAAGTTCGGAATATGGTGCAGGAAGCCAAAAATAAAATGAATGGACTTAATGTATTGGTTAATAACGCTGGTTATGGATATATTTCTAAACTTGTTGATATCGAAGCTGATAAATTTATCGATCAATTTAAAACTAATATCCTAGGTGCTACACTATGTGCCAAAGAGTCGGCAAAGCATTTTGTTTCACAAGAATATGGCAATATTATTAATATAGGATCTACTTCTTCACTAAAAGGTTCACCAACGGCGTCGCCATATGTTGCTACCAAATTTGCTCTACGAGGTATGACCGAAAGTTGGAGAAACGAATTACGTCCTCATAATATTAGAGTTATGCAGGTAAATCCTAGTGAAGTTATGACTGGTTTTGCAGATAATAGAGTAGATCATAATTCTAAAACAAAACAATACACCGAAGCAGAACAGCAAACCAAACTTAGAGGAGAAGAAATTGCCCATACTATTAGTAGTCTTTTAGAAATGGACGATCGAGGGTTTATTACCGAGGCTACCGTTTTTGCAACAAACCCCAAGGTATAAGCTACCTCATTATTTTTACCAGAAGTTCTTTAAGAATATCACCTTGTGGAAGATTTGTTGCTCCTACTCCTTTACTTTTTACATCGGCATCTCTTAGGTAAGCAATAATCCCACTAACTTTTTTCATAGGATAATTATGAGCTGCTTCTGAGTAATCTTTTACAAAATAAGGATTGATCTTTAAAGCACTGGCAACATTACGCTGCGATTTATCGGTCAAGCCATGATATTGTAATACTTGAGAAAAAAAGCTATACAGTAAAGAAATCGTAACAACTAATGGGTTGTCTTTGGGGTTTTGTGCAAAATAATTTATAATAAGATGTGCTTTAACTCCATTTCTGGTTCCTATTGCCTTTCGAAGTTCAAAATTATTAAACTCTTTACTAATCCCGATATTCTCTTCAATTTGATCGGCGGTAATCTGAGTTCCTGAAGGAATAATTAATTTTAGTTTTTCGAGCTCATTATTTATTTTGCTAAGATCGGTTCCTAAAAACTCTACCAGCATTTGAGACGCTTTGGGTTCTATAGTATATTTAGCTCCACCAAGAACCCTTCTTATCCAATCAGAAACCTGGTTTTCATATAGTTTTTTACTTTCAAAAATAACCCCATTCTTCGCAACTACTTTATAGAGTTTCTTTCTTTTATCTATCTTTTTATATTTATAACACATCACCAAAACAGTAGAAGGTTGCGGGTTTTCTACATAATCTGCAAGTTTTTCAATCGTTCTGGATAATTCCTGAGCTTCTTTAACAATAACAACCTGTCTCTCTGCCATCATCGGAAAACGTTTTGCATTAGCCACAATATCTTCTATACTTACATCACGACCGTACAATACCATTTGATTAAATCCTTTTTCTTCTTCGGCAAGTACATTCTTATCAATAAATTGAGAAATCCTATCTATATAGTATGGTTCTTCTCCCATAAGGAAATAGACAGGTTTAATATTTCCATTTTTTATATCACTTACGATTTGTTTTACTTCATCCATTCAGAAAAAATCATCAAATTTGTGTTATGCAAAAGCTTAACTTTCCAGGGTATCAGTTCAGGTTCAAAAATAGCGAAAATAAAGTTTCTATTTTTGACAGAATTCGTAAAAAATTTATCATTCTTACTCCAGAAGAATGGGTACGGCAACATACTATTCACTTTCTTATTGAAGAAAAGAAATATCCCGAAAGCTTAATTAATGTAGAAAAATTAATACAACTCAATGGACTCAACAAACGTTATGACATTATTATATTTAATCCAGATGGTAGTATTTTTCTTATTGTAGAGTGTAAATCTGCTCGTATAAAAATCACACAAGAAGTATTTGATCAAATTGCGAGATACAACCTTGCTTTAGACTCAGAGTATTTAATGATCACCAATGGTTTAGAACATTATTATTGTCAAATGAATTATACCGATCAACAGTATACTTTTCTAAAAGATATCCCAGATTATAAATAGTTGCTTCCTTCATTACTTATGGTAATACAGTTACTTAACTCAAAAATTTAATATTTCATATACATAACCAGACATGGTAATAATTTAATAGGATATACTTTATTCTTTTTTATTTGAATTTATCTCAATTATTCCTTTTACTTTGCAGACGTGAATATCGCAGTCGTCATATTAAATTGGAATGGAAGATCTTTATTAGAGCAATTTTTACCTTCGGTGATCAAAAATTCTAAGGAAGCTACTATTTATCTTGCTGATAATGCTTCTACAGATGATTCTGTTGCTTTTGTAACGACTACTTTTCCTGAAGTTAAAATTATTCAAAACAAAGTCAATGGAGGCTATGCTAAAGGATATAATGATGCTTTATCAAAAATTGATGCAGATATTTTTTGCCTTCTAAATAGTGATGTTGAAGTTACCAAAGATTGGTTAGTTCCCATTCTTAAAACGTTTAAATCTCATACAGAAGTTGCAGCTATACAGCCTAAAATTCTTGATTATAAAAAGAAAACTCATTTTGAATATGCGGGAGCTGCAGGTGGTTACATCGATAAGCTGGGATACCCATATTGTCGAGGAAGAATATTTGATACTCTTGAAGAAGATAACGGACAATATGATGATACTACTACTATATTTTGGGCGAGTGGAGCGTGCATATTTATAAGAAAGCAGGTATTTGAAGAGGTTGGAAAACTAGATGAAGATTTTTTTGCTCACCAGGAGGAAATCGATCTTTGCTGGCGTGTGCATAGCAATGGCTATACAATACTTTATGAAGGTACGTCGACAATTTATCATCTAGGAGGAGCAACTTTGGATGCTATGAATCCTAGAAAAACATTTTTAAATTTTAGAAACAACCTATACCTTCTGATTAAAAATGTACCTGAAAACAACGTTTGGTTTTTGATTTTTATACGAATGATTCTAGATGGGCTTGCTGCAATTAGATTTATTACACAAGGAAAATTTTCTCATTTTGCAGCTATTTTCAAAGCACATATTAGTTTCTATACTAATTTTAACACTTTTAATAAAAAACGTAAAAAACTTTTAAAAACGGGGAAATATTATTCTCTTTTTTCCGTTGTATGGCAGTATTTTATTTTAAAACGTAAACATTTTGATCAATTATAAGGAGATATAATAAATTATTGTTAATGTGACCTAGCATTACGTCACATTTTTAATAATTTTGAGTTATATAACCAGAATAAGACTAAAAACAAATTTTCTAATGAAAAAAGCAATGATTATTGGGGCCTCTCTAGCAATTCTACTATCTTCCTGTGTTTCACAGAAGAAGTTTTCAGAATTAGAAGCCAAACACAAAGAAACTGAAGATTTATTAAACTCCGCAACGGTTAAATTAAATAGCTGTCTTGAAGAAAAAGCAAGCTCGACTTCGCAACTTAAAGTGCTTCAAGATCAAGTATCTAATCTTAAAAATCAGAATTCTGCTCTATTAAACAATGTAGGTAACTTAGCCACTCTCTCTACTAAAGAAGCAGAAAACCTAGAAAAATCTCTAGAAAGTATTAAAGAAAAAGATTTACAAATTAAAACTATGCAGGATGCTATTACTAAAAAGGATTCTGTAACCTTAGCACTTGTAACAAGTCTTAAGGGAGCTTTAGGAAATCTTGCTGATGAGGATATCGAGATTAATGTAGAAAAAGGAGTAGTTTATGTTTCTATTTCTGATAAGTTACTTTTCAAGAGTGGTAGCTATAATGTTTCTGCAAGAGCTCGCGAAGTATTAGGTAAAGTAGCAAAAGTTGTTAATGATAAGCCAGATATAGAATTCTTAGTAGAAGGTCATACAGATAATGTGCCTATCAAAAACAAAGTACTTTTGGATAACTGGGATTTAAGTGTAAAACGTGCTACTTCTGTGGTAAGAGTATTACAAAATGACTTTAAAGTTGATCCAAAACGTATGACTGCTGCAGGAAGAAGTTATTATGTACCAGTAACTGATAATAGTTCTGCTGCAAACAAAGCAAAAAACAGACGTACAAGAATCGTAGTATTACCAAAACTTGATCAATTTTATAATATGATTGAAGATGGTATGAAAAAAGCTTCAGGGAAATAAAATAATATTTTTCTAATCATACAAAAAGGGAGATCATTTTGATCTCCCTTTTTGTATTTCATTGGGTAGTATTTTCTTTGATTAATCCAAAATAATACCTGTACCATTCTGTCTGGGAAAATTATGAGTTTTGTCCTTACCCCTCTCTTCTCCTTGTTGGAAAAACTTCTTCCAAAAAGAAGATTCTTTCCATCTGGATTCTGCTTTGTACAATTCATTTTTCACCAAATAATAACTATCAAAAACAGAAAATAATGTTTTAGAATATGTTACGAACCCTCTTCTCTCACCTGTTAAGATATAGGATTCTATAGCATCTGAAGCTTCTCTAACTGTATAAATTGCATTAGCTATACCATGAGAAGAAAGAGGGTCAAAAGATAAAGCAGCATCACCTACTGCCATCCAATTTTCTCCTGATAAGTAATTGGCTATAGATGAATTTGCATCTGATCCTATAATTTTCACTTCAGATTGTTCTACCAGAAAATCTTTTAACAAAGTTGTTTTAGATAAAACCGATTGCCAATCAGAATACTCTCTTAGTTTTAGCTGAACAAGGTTTTCTCTATTTGTAAAAATCGACAACACATTGGTTTTCTCATCTAAACCAGAAACAATCCCCCACCCGTCTTCAAAAGATTCTACAAATACATCATATGTCAATTTTGGATGTTCTACTTTTGGTAAATGACAACTAAAAGAGATAAGGTTGTCATATAACCGAATAGGGATATTTAACTTCTTAAGAATAGCACGATTTCTACCTGTTGCATCAATAATCATTTTTGCAGTAATGGTTTGTCTTTGATGATTATTTTCTATTTCTACACTAACTTCTTCTTTAGAAATTACCATATTCAACATTTTTTCATAACGCATCACATTTTCATCGCATAGTTGTTCGAGATCATCTACTACAGCTTTCTTATTAATTTTTAAACCATTTTTATATGACAATTGAGAGAAAAAATTGTTATTCGATATTCTTGTATTTCCCCACATCGAATGATACCCATATGTTTTCTTGATCGCATTTTTTTCAAATATCTTTAGGAGATCAAGAGAATGTAATAAAGGCATTGAAGAAGGAGGTAATGTTTCTGCCAAAGCAAAGTGCTTCTTCTTACTTTTACGATCCAAAACCAAGTGTTGTATTCCTTTTTTCTTCAAAAGAAATGACAACACTAATCCTGCAATACCTTTACCTACAATAATAACATCTGTATTCATTATTTTTTATCAGCTTCTTTTCCGCTATAAGAAACATATACCGTTTTGGGTAATCCTTCTATATCTATATCTAATTTTCTACCAGTGACTATTCCTATTTTATCCCATTGATATACCATATTAATGAGTCCGTTAAGGTATCCACCTTCTGCATGATACCCTATAAAACCTGTATCTGCAGTGTGCAACCAAGCCAAGCGATTTGCATAAATATTACGTTTGGTATCCTCCAAAATATCGAGGTCGAGAAGCTTTTGGTAGCTTTCCTGAGGAAACACATGTACAGGTAAATTAGCTGCCCACCATGACGGAATAGGATATTGTTTCTCTACAAAAACTGCCTGACAACTACCTGCATCAGATTGCCACGGAATCCCCATCCATTTGGTAAGATCACCAGGTGTAAGTTTCCACAACCAATTTTTCTCACTTTTGGGATTCATAGATTCACGAATATCTTCAGAATTCATCTGAAATCCAAAATCATTATAAAATATATCATTTTGTTCTTTACTGGTAGCAGCATTAAGACGCACTTCTCTTAATCCATAAAACCCATATTTAAAAGCTCCTTCGGTTATCCATTGATATATTATACTATTCTCTACATAAATAAGATTATGCCGCATAGGCCAGGTTAACTCTACTCCTGGATGAAAACCTCCACCATATAACGTTTCTAATACAGTTCTGGTCATCAATAATGGCTTTTTAGATTCATCTTTGGCAGCTTCTAAAAATTGACTTTGATAAAATGCTCCCATCTCATCTATAGTCTGAAAATCAAAATCAGGAGGTGTTTCAAATTTACCATCTTTCCAGTTTTCAAGTTGTTCATAGAGCATTGGCGGAATAGCAAACCACTGGGCTGGGCTTCCTGGATAGTCTATAGCATCTCCCGGATAATAAGGAAGTTTTAATTCATCGGTACCACTACCTCGATTTACAACATCAGTTTTATCTTTGCTTGGTATTATAGGCTCATTATTATAATGATATGAAGGGTCTCTAAAGAGATCGAATATTTGTTTTCTCACAGCATCTGCTTCTTCTTTTGGTTCTTTTTTATAGATATATTTAAACTTCCCATCTGCCATAAGTTTATCGATCGTTTCCTTAAATGATGGAGAAAGGAAATCTCCCAGATTAACCCATTGCATCCTGTAGAGACGATAAAATATCGGAAATACCAGACTTAACTCGGGAGCATAGCTCTCATTAGCTGCTCCGGCAATTAAATCAAACATCGTAGATATTGGCTGAATCTGTGGTGCATAATCTGGCGGTGCAGTGGCTACCCAAGCAGAAGATAGTGCATCATCCAAATGATATGTATCTCCACTTTTCTTAGAAACAATAGATGCTGTAACTCTTCCATCACATATATCATCATACCAATTAGAGTTGTCTGCAAAATCATTATTAAGATCAGATGGGTTTAGAGAAGCCGAAATACCATCTGCTCCATAAAAAATTAATGTTCCTTCATCATACTCGATAGTACCAAGGTCAACAGATTTAGAAGAAGTATTCATACTAGCCGCTAATTTACTAACTCCACCATTATCCGAAGGAAATTTCCCTCGAATTACCTCACGTTGATCACTAGCATTAACTTTTGTTTTTCCTGGGTGATTCACCAATTCTTTACGATAATCATATCCTCCTTCTACTCTCATGGACTGGTTTAGTACATTAGGATTTCTTCGTTTTGCTCCAATACCAGGTGCCAACTTGTTTTTTACAAAATTTGGAGATAAGTTTTGATTTTCGGATAGCACAGAGAGGTCCAGACTATTATTAAAATCATACCAAAACGGCTTCTTATTAGCTACTTCTACCGTCCATTCAATATCATAATCACTAGCATCTATTTGCTTAACAGGTACTCCATTGTCATCACATTCATAAATATAAAATCGCTGAGCTTGCTTTTTTAAAGCTCCCTCTTCGGTAAGATAATGTTGATCTGTATCAAACAAATTAGCCCAGGGAATCTCTGGACTAAAAATAACCTGATCTTTTGTAGCGGGACCGTTTCCTAATCGCGCAATGCCTATAGATGGGTAAATTCTGAATTTAGGTAGTTTCCTAGTACTCATTTTATTGGTTTTAAGTTTTCTTAAAGTTAATAAAAATCCTATGGCATTATACACGTATTTATACGTGGTTTTATACTAAAATCAGATACAATTCATACTTTATACCAAGTATAGATTAGTTGTCTAAAGAGGTATTACTAAATCAAAAACTATGCTTTATTACTTTGTATAGAAATATAGGTTTTTGGAGTATGCCCCGTAAACTTTTTAAAAGTAGTTGAAAAATATTGTGATGAACTAAATCCTAAGTCAAAAGCTACCATAGTAATACTATCTTTCTTCAATAAATCAACTTTTGACTGCTCGATTTTTAACCTATTTATATATTCTTTAGGCGGAATACCCTTGATGTTTTTAAACCAAAATTTAAAATATCCCTCAGAAACGTTACAAATACTTGCTAGTTCATCAACATAGATGATACGGTGTAAATTATTCAAAATATAAGTATCGATATCATTTAATCTTTTTAAAGGAGGACTATCTTGTTTTCTCTTTGAAAGAATCAATATTTCTAATATAGCCTGAACAATAAGTTGATTTATGGTAATTTCTGATAAAATAGTACTACTTGATTTCAGTTCATTTAAAAGTTTTTCGAGGATAAATTTGATCTGAAATGCTCCCTTAAAAACCTGTTCTGAAGTTTTCTCTAACTCATTTAGAAGGTATTTTGAATGCTCTTCTGATAAATTACATAATCTATCTCGCTTATCAGAACAATTGATTTGTAGCCAGAATAGCTCTCCTTTATCCTCAGGATATTCGCCAGTACCATGTTCTTTATTAGGAGGAATAATAAGAATATCATTGCCGTGCAACTGAAATAATTCTTCACCAATTACATAATGTTGCTCTCCCTTAATGCAAAAACATAGCTCTATAGCATTGCGATGTTCATGTATCGGTAATTGGGGTTGTGCTTTAGAATATTTATAATATCCAAACTGCAAACAACCATTAATACCATAATCTGGTAAAAAATGTACTATACGTTCTTCTGCATTTATATTCATTTTGTATAAAAAAATAAGGTAGTACAAATTTAGAAGATTTATTAAGATGTTTTATTCATCTTTGGATAAAATCAATACTATAAAATGAACACTATAAAAAATGAATTTTTAACTAACGGGTATACCAAAATAGATCAACTTTTTGATAACACAGAAGCCGAAAAATTATTAGAGATCTACAATGGTGTATTGAATGATAAGGAAAAAACAACACACTTAAGAAGTGATTTGGCAGGATTGGATGAAACTAGTAAAGCAATTGAACGGATCACCCAGATCATGAGGCCAAGTTTGGTAATACCAAAAATACTAGATCATATCGCATATAAAAAGGCATTACACTACGCAAAAAAATTACTGGGAGATGATATGGAATTAGATTTTGACATGCTTATTAATAAAGCACCTCGCACTAATACTCCAACCCCATGGCATCAAGATGCTGCTTATTGGATAAATTTGCCCGATAAAAGAGCTGTAAGTTGTTGGATTGCTTTAGATAATGTGTATGAGAGTAATGGTTGTATGTGGTTTCTTCCGGTACCAGATCAACACATATTAAAACATAACAATCTACCAAATGGAGGAGCTTTATATTGTGATACTGATACAACTAATGCGATACCTGTTCCTTTACAGGTTGGCGGATGTACTTTTCATGATGGTTTTACATTACATTATAGCAAAGGAAATACTACAAATAGTCAACGAAGAGCTTTAATACTAAATTTTAGACCAAAAGAAATGATAAAATTAGAACGAAACCAGGGAATAGACCATACTGGTGTAAGAAAGCAACGTTCATAAAAAGCTTTTTATCTAAGCTAGATAATATCAATACTCCCCTTACCCTCTCTAAGTAATATTGGCTCTCCGCTGGTAAGGTCAATAACTGTAGATGGTATATTATCACCATATCCACCGTCGATCACCATATCCACCAGATTATCCCATTTTTCTAATATCAATTCTGGGTCTGTAGTATATTCTATTACTTCATCTTCATCATATATCGAAGTAGATACAATAGGATTTCCTAATTCTTCTACGATAGTTGTGCAAATGGTATTATCAGGAACACGAATACCAACCGTTTTTCTTTTTTTAAAAACCGTAGGTAAATTATTACTCCCCGGAAGAATATAGGTATATGGCCCCGGAAGCGTTCTTTTTAATAATTTAAATGTTGCATTATCAATTTGCCTTACATAATCAGAAAGGTTACTTAAATCTTTACATATAAAAGAAAAGTTAGCTTTTGCTAGTTTTACACCTTTGATCTGTGCAATTCGTTCCAAAGCTCTATTATTTGTAATATCACACCCTAAGCCATATACCGTATCTGTAGGATAAATAACCAATCCTCCATTACGTAAACAATTAACTACTTGTTGTATTTCACGTGGGTTTGGGTTTTCATTGTATAATTTTATGAACTCTGCCATATAAAGTGATTGTAAATAAAGATACTATAAAATACAGTATAAAAAACTAATCCTTAGCTTAAGCAATTAGCAATATTATAAAATCTTCAACTTTGCAAAACGAAGCAATAATTTTTTAATCCCTCCCTTTTCAAAATGAATTTCGGCTTTCTTATCTTGTCCAACTCCTTCAATTTTAATAATTTTTCCTTTACCAAATCGCATATGCTCAACTGCCGTCCCTGGTATAAGATCATTATCAAAGAGATTTGTATTAGATGATACATCGGTCGTGTCACTAGATGTAGGTCTAAGTTTTCTTAGTTTACGTAATTGTTCTTCTGTAGGTTTATGTGCTAATGGTGGTGACCCAGAAACCGGTTTTTTAAGTCTTAGTTTACTCTTATCGACTTCTCCAAAAATATCAGAATCAATTAATGGTTTATATCTATAACTTTCTATCGGTGTAATATATTCTAAAAATTGCTCATCTATTTCTTCAATAAATCGACTAGGTTCGGCATCTACCAGTTTACCCCATCGATAACGAGATTGAGTATAGGTGAGATACGCTTGTTTTTCTGCTCGTGTCAATGCTACGTAAAACAGGCGCCGTTCTTCCTCGAGCTCGCTTCGAGTATTCATACTCATTCCAGATGGAAAAAGATCTTCTTCCATTCCTACGATATACACATATGGAAATTCTAGACCTTTTGCTAAATGAATAGTCATCAATGCTACTCTATCATCATCTCCTGTATCCTGATCCAGATCTGTGGCCAAAGCTACATCTTCCAAAAATTCTGCTAATGCCCCTCTTACATCCGCTACTTCTTTCTGTCCTTCTACAAAATCACGTATACCATTAAGCAATTCTTCTATGTTTTCGATCCTGGCAATACCTTCTGGAGTACCATCTTTTTTAAGTTCTTGTAGCAATCCTGTTTTTTTAGCCACCATTTCTGCTAACACAAATGCATCAGAAGTCTCATTAGTGATTTGAAAACTTTTGATCATGTTAATAAAGTTTTCTAATCGAGTTTTAGTACCACTATTAATCTTTAAATTAATACGATCTAGATTTTCGATCACCTCAAAAATAGAACGATCATAGTGATTTGCTGCAACTATCAGTTTATCTACGGTTGTTGCACCAATTCCTCTGGCTGGATAATTAATTACTCGCTTTAAAGCCTCCTCATCTTTAGGATTAATTACTAATCGTAAATACGCCAATACATCTTTAATTTCCTTTCTCTGATAAAAAGAAAGTCCTCCATAGATTCTATATTTTATGTCTCGTTTACGTAACGCGTCTTCTATAGCCCTGGATTGTGCATTGGTCCTGTACAATACTGCAAATTGCCCATTACCTAGCTGATGTTGCATTTGGTTTTCAAAAATCGAACTCGCAACATATCGACCTTCATCTCCATCTGTTAATAATCGATTTACAATTATCTTAGGTCCGTCATCATTAGCAGTCCAAACTACTTTATCCAGTTTGGTTTTGTTTTTATCTATAATAGAGTTTGCTGCTTCTACAATATTTTTAGTAGATCTATAATTTTGTTCTAATCGATATTGCTGTACATTATCATAATCTCTTTGGAAATTAAGAATATTATTAATATTCGCTCCACGGAAAGCATAAATACTCTGCGCATCATCTCCTACCACACAAATATTCTGAAACTTATCTGATAATGCTCTTACTATAAGATATTGAGAATGATTTGTATCCTGATACTCGTCTACCAAGATGTATCTAAATCGGTTTTGGTATTTAGCAAGTACTTCGGGAAAACGGTTCAATAACTCATTCGTTTTTAATAAAAGATCATCAAAATCCATCGCACCAGCCTTAAAACAACGATCTACATAATGCTCATAAATCTCTCCTAACCTAGGGCGTTTTGCCATAGCATCGGCTTCTACCAGTTCTGCATTCTGAAAATATGCTTTTACAGTTATTAAACTGTTTTTATATGAAGAAATACGGGAGTATACCTGTTTATATTTATAGATATCCTTATCGAGTCCCATTTCTTTGATTATAGAAGCTACTAATCGCTGGGAATCCTGAGTATCATAAATTGTAAAATTAGACGGGTAACCTAATTTATCAGCCTCAAACCTTAATATTTTTGCAAATATTGAATGAAACGTACCCATCCAAAGATTTTTAGCCTCGCTTGAACCAACAATACTTGCGATACGCTTTTTCATTTCGCGGGCCGCTTTGTTAGTAAACGTTAAGGATAGTATATTAAAAGAATCTACCCCCTTATGCATCAAATAAGCAATACGATATGTAAGTACTCTCGTTTTACCCGAGCCAGCACCCGCAATAACAATCATGGGACCATCTACCTGAAGTACAGGCGCTCTTTGTGCATCATTTAATTCTGCTAAATATTCTTCCAAAGTAACATTATATTTAAAGGCGAAATTTAAGGAAAGAACTACGGTTATGGAAACGTACTTTGCATTTTTTGTAAACAAATCATAGTCAATAACTTTTATCGAACACCAATATCTTTTCAACATTGACTAATTATCATGTATATCGTTAACAATCAATTGGTAAATGAAAAATGAATTTCACCTAATATCTTATAATTAACAGCGATATATAATACAATATCTATTATTCATTAGAATTAAAACACAAACGAAATTAGTATCTATCTAACTAAGATTATCAACAATAAGAATTCTTACAAGTTGATATCTTTTTAATAAAAAATATAGATTAAATGCATTTTTTTAGGACAAAATGTACTATATTTAGCAGAAACGAAAAGTAAACACTAGTTTTTATTAAAATAAAAATTCAACCAAACTCAGCACTTATGGCCCCAAACATGAATGTACAAATGGTACAAAAAGAGCAAATTAAGTTTTTAAAATTCCCCAAAGAAGATGTTTTAAATAAAAGAAAAGATCAAATAGATCGATTCTTAGAATTACAAAGAGCCCTCTCTTTAGGAAATCTAGAACATCATAAAGTAAGAATTGTCTTCGTAGATGATAAAGGTTTAAAAAGAGTAGAAACTACTATATGGGGAATAACGGATAAAGAAGTTATTTTAAAACAGTCTACAATCATTCCGTTAGAAAGAATCATAAGCATTTCATAATTATGTATTATGTATAGACGCCACTATTTCTAAATCTAGATATACAGTTAATTTTTAGCATTCTAAATTTAGATCCCGAAAATGGTATATACGTATTTTGAATATAGAAATACGTGTATGCTGTTTTTGTTTTACCTAAATGCATAGATATTATAGCTTTATCTTATTGATATTTTTGATCTATATTACACCTTATTATACTAAAACTAAGAATATTTAGTTGTAGTAGAAATTGCAGTCGAAATAATTACTTAATAATCAAACTCAACATGAAAAGAAAATCAGTACAGTATTTTCTTCTTATTATAATGATAATAGGAGGATATAATACTTACGGTCAGTCTGATAAATCATACCTCATATCAGATAATCAACAAAATTTTATAAATGACCTGATTAACCCAAAAAAAAGTAGGTCTTCAGTAATTAAAATTGCTAATAACCAGTCTTTTTCTTTTAAACTTAATGTTCAAAATCAGACCGATCAGGATCTTACATTAATAGGTACTATTAATAATCATTCATTATCTTCATTTTCTTTTACCAAAACGAACAATTCGTTAAAAGGAAATATCATACTTCATGATTTAAAAAAAGCATATACTTTATATTCTGAATCCAATGGTCAGGTATTTGTAAAAGAAACCGATATCAATACAATTCTTTGTGTAGATTTTGAAAAAGCAAATACAAAAGACATTGACCCCGGAACTACATTTTCAAAAGCAGCGCCTCAATTAGAAAGCCTTCCGGGAGCACCTGGTATTATTTATCTTGATTTTGATGGAGAATTAGTTTCTAACACAAGTTGGCTTGGTGGTGCTACAATTGATGCGCAATCTCCTAATTTCTCTGACGAAAAAATAATCAAAGTTTGGAAAATCATGGCCGAAGATTTTCGTCCATTTAATCTAAACGTTACTACCAGAAGAGATCTTTTTGATGCAGCTCCCAGAAATCGTAGAATGATGTGCATTTTTACGACTACAAAAGATGCTGCTCCAGATTCTGGAGGAGTTGCTTACTTAAATTCGTTTTCGTCGAATAGCAATAACCCTTGCTGGGTTTATAATTTAGGAACAAGATCTGCTGGAGAGACAGGATCTCATGAAGTCGGCCATACGTTGGGACTATCACATGATGGCAAGCCAGGTACAACATACTACTCAGGACATGGAGAATGGAGCCCAATTATGGGATGGAGTGCTAGTAGAACATTAGGGCATTGGAGTAGCGGAGAATATCCCGATGCAACAAATACTCAGGATGATATCGCAATCATTTCAAATAATAGAAACGGTGTTGGTTTTCAAAATGATGACCATGGTAATACCTTCAATGAAGCTACTGCACTTAAAGTAGCTCCTTCTGGGGCAGTAAGTGCCGATCAAAATTTTGGACTAATTAGTACTAGAGATGATAAAGATGTTTTCTCCTTTGCAGTAGAAACCGGAAATGTATCCCTGACTTTTGATCCCGATCCCGATTATCCCAATCTAAACATCCAGGCAAGAATTCTAAATGAACTTGGCCAGGAAGTAGCACTTTCTGATCCAAACGGACTTACAGCATCTATTAATCAAAACCTTACAGAAGGAATTTATTATATTGAGATTGACGGTGTGGGTGAAGGAACATTAGCCAATGGGTATTCTGATTACTCTTCGTTGGGTAATTATTCTATATCGGGTAATTATATCCCCGGAGATGATAAACAACCTCCATTATCAGATTTCGAAGCAACTACAAACTGTTCGGTAGTAGAATTTCAAAGCACTTCTACCAATAGAATAAGTTCTTATTTATGGAATTTTGGAGATGGTCAAACATCTACAGAACAAAACCCAACACATACTTATGCAACTAATGGAAACTATACTGTATCCCTTACGACAACTAATGATTCTGGAAATAACATTAAAGAAAAATCAGATTTTATTTCTATAAATCTTCCTAATCTCCCTGTTGTAACAAATCAAAATGTTTGTGCTGGGGAATCTGTAACTATAACTATATCAGGAAATAGCGAATATAAGTGGTATACCACTGCAACCGGAGGTACCAGTATCGCATCTGGATTATCCTTTGAGACTCCTGCACTAGATGCTACTCAGGCTTATTACATAGAAGGAGCTATTGGTAACTGTACTACAACAACAAGAACAGAAGTAAAAGCAATTGTATCAGAAAACCCAGAAGAACCAGCGATAGCGGTAAATCAAAACCATATGCTATTTGTACCATCTCAATTTTCTTCTTACCAATGGTATTATAAAGGCGAACCTATTAACGATGCTAATCAAGCAGAATATTTACCCACAGAAGTAGGAGAACATACTATAAAAGTATTTAACGAAGCTGGTTGCAGTATAATTTCTAAAGCATTTGAAGTTGATCAATCCTTACTTAATTTGGGTCAGGAGAACAAAACATTTACCTACTACCCCAACCCGGTTAATGATGATGAAATATTACATATAGATGGCATAACGATAAATGATCATTCTGTAAGAATCGTTAACATACAAGGGCAAGTACTAATTGATACTACACCTACTCCCGAAATGGATATATCAGAACTTTCTCATGGGTTATATATCATTTTAATTAATAACAAACCTCTTGGTAAATTTGTAAGACAATAGACCTATAAATAATAAGAATTATCAAAGCATATCTTCATTAGTTTGGGGGGTATGCTTTTTTTGCATAAAAAATCAAAATAATATTTTAACTTTCCGTTAATAGATTTTTGAATATCTTTAGAAGCAAAAATTAAAGCTTGAAAAACAGAATAGCATCCTACATTTTTATTTTACTTCCTTTTTTTATTTTTTCTCAACAAAAATCTAAAGAAGGTAAAATAATAACTGAATACGGTAAAACCTATACAGTTAGTGAACCGGATTTTAAAACTAAAATACAGCATGATTTAAAAGTTGTATTTGATGTTGGAAGAACGTTTAAAGACAGCTCAAAAGTAAATCCTCTTTTTAATACTGCTGCAAGATATCTTAATATGCATGCCGATGCTGGCGTACCACTCGAAAAGTTAAAGGTTGCATTAGTAATTCATGGTTCGGCAGCAAATGATATTGTAAACAATACAAAGTATAAAGCCAAATACCATATTGATAACCCCAATGCTCCACTTCTTTCTGCTTTAGCAAAAAAAGGAGTGCAATTAATTTTGTGTGGGCAGACTGCTGCATATCGGGATATTTCTAAAGACGATACGCTACCCGAAATACAGATTGCATTATCTGCAATGACAGCATTGGTACAACTACAAAACGAAAACTACAGACTTATTAATTTTTAAACTTAATGAAACTAATATGATCATAACCCTCATATCACAACATGATTATTTTAATCGCCTTAGGTTATCTGTGACCCTCTTTTAAACACTAAAACAAGCGCATGAAAACACAACCATCATCTCTTTTATTTATTTTTTTAATGATCTTTTGTTCCATACAGGCACAACAAATTGATCCAGATATTAATACTGCTGCAGAAAAAATAGAATCCAAAGTAATTGAATGGAGACGAGATTTCCATCAAAACCCAGAGCTTTCAAATCGAGAATTTGAAACTGCCAAGAAAATTGCAAAACACTTAAAAAGTCTTGGTTTAGAAGTAACCGAAAATGTTGCTAAAACTGGTGTAGTAGCTCTTCTTAAAGGAGAAAAAGAAGGAAAAACTGTAGCACTAAGAGCAGATATTGATGCATTACCAGTAACCGAACGAGTAGATATACCTTTTAAATCTGTTGTAAAGACTACTTTTCTGGACACCGAAGTTGGCGTTAGTCATGCTTGTGGTCATGATACCCATACTTCTATATTAATGGGAGTAGCAGAAATCCTAACAAAACATAAAGATAAAATAAATGGTACGGTTAAATTTATATTTCAACCGGCAGAAGAAGGACCACCACCGGGAGAAGAAGGTGGTGCCAAATTAATGATCAAAGAGGGAGTTTTAAAAAATCCAGATGTAGATGCAATTTTTGGTTTGCATATCAATTCAGGAACGGAAGTTGGAAAAATTCGTTACAAACCAGGAGGAACCATGGCTGCAGTAGAACGATTTGTTATTAATGTAAAAGGAAAACAAACGCATGGTTCGGCTCCTTGGACAGGAGTAGATCCTATCCTGATTTCGGCCAAAATTGTTGATGGTTTACAAACTATTATAAGTAGAGAATCTCCTCTGGTAAATGAAGCTGCAGTAATCACGGTAGGTAAAATTACTAGTGGTGTACGATTTAATATTATTCCTGAAAGTGCTGAAATGATTGGTACTGTACGAACTTTAGATCCAAAAATGAGATCCCTTATTATTCGTCGTATGAATGAAATGGTGCCTGCTATTGCCAAAGCATATGGTGGCGAAGCTATTATTAAGTTTCAAAATAATACTTCTATAACATACAATGATCCCGAACTTGTAAAAAAGATGTTACCAACTATTGAAGGTATTGCTGGTAAAGAAAATGTTATCCTATCAAAGGCTACTACAGGAGGAGAGGATTTTTCTTATTTTCAGGAAGTAGTACCGGGGTTTTATTTCTTTTTAGGAGGAAAAACACCTGGAACCAATAAAGCCGCTTCTCATCATACACCTGATTTTTTTATAGACGAAAGCGGGTTAATATTAGGAGTTAAAGTAATGTCACAATTAACTATTGATTATCTTAATGCGCAATAGATAAAATAAAATGGAAAGTGTATTTAATTTTTTAGGTTCAATATCCTGGTGGATGTGGATCATTATTGCGCTTGTACTAGTTGCAATTCGCGATGTGTTTTTTAATAGAAGACATACAGTAAGCCATAATTTCCCTGTTATAGGTCATCTAAGGTATTTGTTAGAAAGTATAGGTCCAGAGATAAGGCAGTATTTTGTTGCTAATAATAGAGAAGAACTTCCATTTAATAGAATTGAAAGAGGTTGGGTATATGCTTCTTCTAAAAATGAAAACAATTATGAAGGTTTTGGTACAGATAGAGATATTTATTTGCATCAGCATATTTTTGTAAAAAACTGTATGATCCCATATAAGATGGAGAAGGATCACCCCAATAGAAAAGATAAATCTTTTCTTCCTTGCGCAAAGGTGATGGGTTTATACAACCAACGAGAAAAACCTTATCGACCTGGATCTGTTATTAATGTTTCTGCAATGAGTTTCGGATCCCTTTCTGCACGAGCTATAGAGTCTCTTAATATAGGCGTACAAAAAGGGAATGCCTATCATAATACAGGAGAAGGTGGACTTTCGCCTTATCATAGTAATGGTGGTGATGTTATTTTTCATTTTGGAACAGGATATTTTGGGGTGCGCGATGAGAATGGTAATTTTTCAATGAAAAAAATGAAAGATCTGGTAACCCGAAACCCTTTTATTCGAGCTATTGAGATCAAATTATCACAAGGAGCAAAACCTGGAAAAGGAGGTGTATTACCTGGCGCTAAGATTACTCCTGAAATTGCAAAAATAAGAGGTGTAGAAGTGGGTAAAGATGTATTATCTCCTTCTGCACATAAAGCCTTTTCTGATGTCCCAGAACTATTGCAACTTATTGAGGATATTGCCAAAGAGACGGGGCTTCCTGTGGGGATTAAAGCTGCAATTGGTAAAACAGAACAATGGGAACTCCTTGCAGAACTAATGGTAAAAACCAATAGAGGTCCGGATTTTATTACTATTGATGGCGGTGAAGGTGGTACTGGAGCTGCACCACCAAGCTTTGCTGATCATGTATCTCTTCCCTGGGTATATGGATTTACAGCGATTTATAAAATTTTTCAAAAACATAATCTTACAGATCGAGTAGTTTTTATTGGTAGTGGCAAACTAGGTTTTCCTGCAAAAGCAGCAATGGCCTTTGCCATGGGTGTCGATTGCATCAATGTTGCTCGTGAAGCTATGATGAGTATTGGTTGTATCCAGGCACAAATATGTCATACTAATCGATGTCCCAGCGGAATAGCTACTCAGAGCAAATGGTTACAGAAAGGAATTGATATCCCATTAAAATCTGATCGTTTGGCACAGTATTTTAAAACATTTAGAAAAGAATTTACAGAGATCACTCATGCTGCTGGATATGAGCATCCTTGTCAGTTTACAATGCAAGATGTGGATCTTAATGTTGATGATGGAGAACTCACCAAAACATTAGAAGATTCGTTTAAATATGCAAAAACTCCTGTTGAATATACCTGTGCTAAAGATTTAAAAGAATGTACATACCTTGGTGGTTTTAACCAAAAATAGAATTCTTTTATCATCTAAACTAATACAAACCAGAAAATAACATTAGATGATTAACTTACTTTTTTAGCATATGTACTCATAGTACACCCATATTCCTCTACAAAGAAATCATCAAGATCATCGGCTTTTAATGCGAGTTCCTTTATTTTTAATTTAATATCATTTTTGGTAGCTTCATCCTGAAATATATCGGTGATACTAATTCTATAAGATATAAAAATAGTATTCTTATATACCCCTAATGAAAATTGTCCTTGGTCACTAGAAATTAAATATTCATATAACTTTTCAAGGTTTTGTTTTGGTAAATTATTTAAAGGAGAAGTTAGATAGAGATACTCTCTATTCATTACAAAAATCCTAATTTGAGAACTTCCTTGATGAAATTCCCAAAACTCCTGACCCGTTCTTGTTAAAACAGGATTAATATCTAATTGTTTCAAAGAATCTTCAATAAAATTTGAAAATTCATTGAGTTCTAATTCATCAAATACATCCTTAGATAATGTTGCCCCACAATTATTACAGTAATCTTGTGCGACATATGTGAGACCAGAACAAGATGAGCACTGTAGGGAAAACTTAAATTCAGGGTTATTTTCAATACTTTCGATAGCCTGCTCAATTTCAGAAATCGGAATCGCAAACCCCATATTATCTGCATTATTGAATTTTGAAGAATTAATACCTGCCAATCTTCCATCCTGCGTCACTAATGGGCCTCCACTATTCCCAGGGTTTATTGCTGCATCTGTTTGCACAAAATATCTCCCGTTCATATGTTGCTCTGGATTCGAAACAATACCTTCTGTAATAGTAAATGGCATTCCGAATGGATACCCAAGAGCAAATACTTTTTCTTGCCTGGTAAGTTCTAAAGAATTATCTACAGAAAAACCATGATCTATATTCAACTCCCCTTCTACTTTGAGTATTGCAATATCAATATCTGGATTTGTCATAATAACTTTTGCCAGCATTCTGTTATGATGATCATCTTCGACAGCGACCTCTTTACAACCGCTAATAACATGATGATTAGTAAGAATAATATTTTTACTTTTTATATAAAAGCCACTCCCCGTACCTCTTGAGGTAAGTATTTTAAATGTTGCTTCTTTTAAAGAATCTAAATTGCTCATAATTTTTTTCATTTATAATCTAACCAAATAACTTAGAAAAGAATCCTTTCTTAGGAGTCGAAGTTTGTACTGCTTTACCATTTAAAATACTTTCCATCCCATTAAACAGTGATATCGCTGATGCCTCCCACTCCTTACCAGCTGCATTTTTAAGTGAATTCACCATTTTTAAATTTATATCTTCTGGGATGTTGTTATAATAGTAAAAATCATAAAAAGCAACAAGTAGTGTTAATGTCGCTGCTGTATATTGTTTATTCTGAATTTCCTTTTTTGCATTTTCATAAGGTCGTTCCCAGCTTTGTTTTATATGCTCTAATTCACTTCGCATCTTAGTGGGAACGAATGATTCTGAAATATAGAAATCTGCTAAAAGTTCTTCTTTATTTTTATTTTTCAATGTATCCAAAAACTTTTTTCCTCTCTGAATTCGATTTTGCATATCATCTTGCGAATACAAATCATTTACTTGATTTTCGATATCTGTTCTCAACTTACCATGAGGAGCCATGAGATAATCTATACGTTTTAATGTAATATTAATAATGTCCCAATTATAGTACCCCACCCTGGTCTGATCAAAGTATTCTATATATTGGTCTGCTTCTTTTAAATAAGAATTGATTTTTTCCCAAATCGTATCCAAAACTTCCTGACTATAATTCTCAATATGTGGATCATGTAATTGTTCTACATCAAACAAACTAATAAATTCATCATCAAAGTTATCTGCATTATGGCATATTTCTTTTAAAACATAATATATTTTTAAAGGCTCACAAAGGTGTAAAGGAGTGCTATATAAAAAATTAAGCTGATCATTATCTAGCTTGATTTGCGATAAATTAAGGGGGGAAAAATTAACCTCAGCAATTTTTCTATATAGTGGGATTTTTTGATTTTCACCTACTTTTAGAAAAGGTGCTTTAACATTAAAATGTGTATCTGTAATACTAATTTCTACAATTATAGAGCCATGAGGTATCTTAAAATAGGTTTCATCTGCATTGCCATATTTTTTTCTAATATCTAAATCCAGATAATCAAACAAGTTTAAAACAACATCTTTGTATCGTTTTTGATTATATGCTTCCTTGGTGTCATCCCATTTTGAAACGGTAATCTTAGTATCTAAAGATGACATAAGGGTCTCGTCAAAACTTAAAGTTTCCTTCATAAGAACAGATTAATAATTAATATTTATGTTATTCTCCCATTAGTAAAGAGTGCAACAAGTCTCTATTTTCTAAGAATTTAAATGTAAACAAAAAAACAAACCTAACAAAAGAGTCAAGAAAGCTTTATTTTTTTCTAAAAAGACATTGATATATGAAAATTTGCTGTACTCTTTCTTACGGAACAAACTTAGAATTTATCTTTAGCATACACATCCCTATTTTCAGTGAAAAAAATGCCTTTTGATTTATTTGTTTCAGGAAGCAAAGTATAAATTTTATGGAAAAAATAAATTTATTGTAAATCTAGATAGATAAATCAAAAAAGTTTGATTTATTTGTCTAGAGATAGTAATCTACACTTATATTTAATAACAACATATGGAATCCAAAATAGTTGATCTTCTTTTTAATATTATTCCTGCAGTGATTGTAGGGGTTATTTCATTCTATTTTTTTAGTCTTCATACTCGTAATGAAGAAAAACGTCGTAGATTTCTTTTGCATAGAGAACATCAAAAGCAATCGTTACCACTTAGGCTTCAAGCATATGAACGTATGGTTTTATTTTTAGAAAGAATTTCACCTGGTAATCTATTAACAAGAATAGCTCCGGTTGCAGAAGACAAAAAAAGCTATGAGTCTTTATTAATTCATACAATTGATCAGGAATTTGAACATAATCTTACCCAACAGATCTATGTTTCTGATGAATGCTGGAATACACTTAAGGCATCTAAAAATGCAACTATCGCTTTAATTAGAAAAACCGCACTAAAAGAAGACGTAGATTCGGCCATTAAGATGAGAGAAGTAATTCTTACAGAGCTTATAGAGAAAGGTGCTCCTAGTGATACTGCAATTGCAATTATCAAAGAAGAAATTGGTGATTTGTTTTAAAAATTTGTCTTATTTAAGAATCTACTTCAAAAGAATTATCCTGCAAGATCTATATCTTTAAGTTTATTTTCTTCTGCAGTTTTTGCTTTCTGAGCTGCGTATTCATAACCTTGTCTCCACCAGCTACTCATTAATTTTTTATTAAAAATCAATGAGTTCTCTGTAAGTTTAGATGGTGTGTAGTATAGATTTAAAGGAACTTCTTTGTTAATCGCTGCTAATTTACCTAATACCGTATCATGGCCTTCGACCTGGTCTAACATATAACTAAATAGGTTTACCATAAGCGAAAATGGATTTTTACCCAATACTTTATTATGCTCCATGTTTTCTGACTCCAAAATAATGGCATCAACTTCTGTTGCTCCTCTTCGTATTGCTTCTCGAATAGGTACCATACACCCAAAACCACCATCTGCATATTCACAACCGTCTTTGGTTACCAAGCTCATAAAAGGAACATAGTTACAGGATATCCAAACCCAATCACAGAAATCTTCATAAGAAAAATCCTTAATCGATTTATATTCTGTACTATTCTTGGTGAGGTTAGAAACGGTAACTACAACATCTTCAACTTTTGTACGTGCTAGTTTAAATTCTTCTTCAGAAAAGTTTCTGCGTATAGCACGTCGTAAATTTTTACTTTCTCCAAATGTTCGTTTTCTTTTAATAAATTGCCATAGTGAAGAAAAAAAGTTAATCGATACAAATTCTCTATTTCCTTTTTTTCTAACTACAAAAGGATTTACATTAAAAATTGTATGTTGGTTAACATTGGTATAGATATCATACATTTTCTCGATATTACCCAAAGCCAATTGCGAAATTAAAAGACTTCCGGTAGAAGTCCCGAGAAACAGGTCATATTTCTTACCTTGCTCCTGAATTAAATATTGCGCTACACCACCGGCATAAGCTCCTTTACTTCCTCCTCCTGATATTACTAGTGCTCGCATATTATAGTGGGTTCGAAATGTTCTTTTTCTTTGCAAATTTATAACCTTTTGTCCACCATTCTGTCATCTTTTCCTTATCAAAAATTAATGAGTTCGTAGTCAGTACAGTAGGAGTATAATACAGATCCATTGCTACATCGTGTTCTATTGCCTTAAATTTACCAATTCGAATGTTTTGATGTTCTATCCTATCCATCATAAAATCAACCATACTTGTAATTAAGGTAAAGGGGTTTTTGGTAGGCATTCTATTTAAATAATTAATTTCTGTTTCGAGTATAATAACGTCGAGTTCTGTTGCTCCGCGCTTTATTGCTTCTTCAATAGGTACCATTGATCCTAAACCACCATCAACATAATCACAATGGTTTTTTCTCACCAAACTCATGAAAGGCGGGTAATTGCAAGATATCCATATCCAATCTAAAAAATCCTGATATGTACATTCTTTTATTGATTTATATTCTACTTCATTAGCAGAAAGATTAGTTACTGTAATAACAATATCTTTTTCTCCCATTTTTAGTTCTTCAAAATACGATTCAGAAATAGCATTCTCTATCAGATTCCTAAGATTTCTACTATCACCAAACGATTTTTTTCCTTTAATTAAATTATATAGTACATTAAAATGATTAATATTGATACTAGTATATCCTCTTTTCTTTTTAATAGTAAACGGGCAGCTTTTAAATATTGAAGATTGGTTTACTGAAGTATAAAAAGTTTTGATCTCCTCGATTTTTGATAATGCCAGATGTGATACCAAAAGACTTCCGGTAGATGTACCTATAAACAGGTCATATTTTCTACCCAAATCCTGAATTAAATACTGTGCAACACCACCTGCAAAAGCTCCTTTACTACCACCACCAGAAATTACTAATGCACGCATGTTTTATGTTATGGGGTTAATTTTTTTTCCAAAAAATCTTGTTGATTCTTTGGTAAACTACCCAATAAAACTACGTATTTCTTTTTATATTTTTCATCCTTGAGTATTTTATCCAGAATTTTTCTACAAGAGTTCCTAAAACGCCAATTATGATGCGTAGCTCCATCAACAAGGTCTATTAAGGATTGATCAGAAAAAGCTTGTAAACTTTCTAAATAAGTAAACGCATTCTCACGAGTACTGAATCCAAATTTTGACGATGTGTAACCCGATAGTTCCAGATAAAATTTTTGATGTTCGCTGGTATGGTAATCCTTTGTGTTTAATGCTAAAACTAACCATAACATTCTAATATTTTTAGTATTAAAACCTACAATTTCTTTGGTAAGATCCAAATATTCTTTTCTTTTTTCTGGGAAACTAGTCCATAAATGATAAAGCGCCGGCTCTATGGTAGCATATGAGGTATCTTTTAGCAAAGACTCATATTGTTCTTGTAAATCCTTAGGAACTGTACTTAATGTATTGGCAATAGCCTGGCGTACAAAAATGTTATTTGTCTCAAAAGCTTTATCATACAGGGCTATAATCTCTGGAGAGTTTTTCCCTTCTAATTGATATACAGCTTCCTGACCAATGTAATCATTTGTAGGAAAATCTAATGCCTTAGCCAAAGTCCCCCATTTTCCAGCCATAGGTTGAGTACGCTCTTGTGCCAGACCCAGGTAATTTTTAATGAAATCTGATTTTGCAAGTATATCTAATGCTTCTTGCGAAGGGAATTTTATATTCTCTAACCATAATTGCCTAAATGCTTTCAAATCTTTACCACTCACGGCCGAAGCCATTGCAATAAAATCATTAGTTGTAACATTTTGAAATTTGTGCTTTTCGAGATAATTATGAATTGTAATTTTAAAACTAGTATCACCAATCAAATTTCTTAATGCATGAATGGCCCATGCTCCTCTTTGATAAAATGTTAGAGAGCTTGCTTTGGGATTCAAAAGTGATGTTGCGTTCTTTGTTTTGGATAGCTCGGTGAGTTGTTCTGCACTTTCATACAATTTGTATTGAAAATAATCATCTCCAAAAATTTCTTTTTCTACTAATAATGCATAATATGTTGCAAATCCTTCTTGAAGCCAATGATGTGTTCCTTCAGTTTCAGTTACCAAATCTCCAAACCATTGATGTGCCAACTCATGTGCATTGACATTAATATAGTTTTGATCAATGAATGCTGTTTCATCAACCATAAAGGCATCAGAAAAAATAGTTGTTCCTGTGTTTTCCATACCTGCATATAAAAAATCTTTAACAGGAATTTGCTTATAATTTTGCCAGGGAAACGAAAACCCAATCTCTTTTTCTAAAAAATCAAAAATCTGTTTACTATGCTTATAAGTTGCCTCGAATTTATGCTTATCCTTGGGGTAATAATACATTTCTAAAGGAGTTCCATTTGCCGAAGTTTCTACTACTTTATCATATTTACCTATGGCAAAAGCAACTAAGTAGCTACTCATGGGACGTTGCATATCATACTGCCAACTTTGGATAGAATCATTAATCGATTCTGTTTTAGTGAGTTTTCCATTAGCAATAACTTCGTACCCCTTATTAAAATTAATCGTAAGATCATATTCAAGCTTCTCATTCATATCATCAAAACTGGGAAGCCAATTAGAGGTATATTTTCCTTGCCCTTGTGTCCATACCTGATCATTACCTTCATAATCTTTAACAAAATAAAGTGCCTTTTTAGGTTTAGCTTCATAGTAAATCACGAGTTGATACTCGTTTTCTCTTTTAAAGTTAGAATTTATGATAATCTTCTTATCATCATACTTAAAATCTACATTTTTATCATCTAAAGACACTTTGCTGATTACCATATGCTGAGCATCTACAAAAACAGATTTCACAGACTTTATTATTTTAAAAGTATATGTTACTTTTCCTTTTATTTTTTTTGATTTAGCATCTACAGTCACATCGACTTTACCATTTTTAAAATCAACATCAGCTTGTTCCTTTTTAGAATTATGGGGTTGCACAGAAGCTACTTCCTGAGCATTACCGATCGAAGAAAAAACAAGTATTAAAAAGCTTAAAATAAATTTCATACTACACGTAAATCAAATGTTCTGCCAAAATAACGAAATTAGTCTGTTTATGTTACAAATTTTAGATTGACAATATTTCTATAATATAGTATATTCGCTATGATGAATCCTAATATTTTACAAACTCCCATAGATTATCTAAAAGGTGTTGGCCCATCCCGTGCTACCTTACTTCGGTCAGAACTGGGGATTCATACATACCAGGATTTGGTTAACTTTTTCCCGAATCGATATCTTGATAAAACACAATATTATAAAATCAACCAATTGCAACGCAATTCGGCAGAGGTACAAATTATAGGTAAGATTATTAATATTAAAACGGTAGAGCAAAAAAAAGGAAAGCGATTAGTTGCTAAATTTGTAGATGATACAGGTTCTATAGAGTTAGTTTGGTTTAGAGGACATAAGTGGATTCGTGAAAATTTAAAAATCAATACTCCTTATGTCATTTTTGGAAAAACCAAATACTATAATGGTTTTAGTATGCCACACCCCGATATGGAGCTATTGACAGAGCATCAAAAAAATCTAAGAACGGTAATGCAACCCATATATCCTTCTACCGAAAAGCTCTCTAATAAAGGTATCACCAACCGCGTGATGAGTAAAATGATGCAACAATTGTTTGTAGAGACCAAAGTACGTTTCTATGATACATTGTCTCAGGAAATTCTTGAGGATCTTAAACTTATTTCAAAAAGTGAAGCTGTTTTTAATATTCATTTTCCTAAAAGCCAGGAATTATTATCCAAAGCGCAATATCGGCTTAAATTTGAAGAGCTATTTTATATTCAGCTACAGCTGATCACTAAAAAACTAATTCGAAAACAAAAAATAAAAGGGTTTCCATTTACTGAAGTGGGTAAGCATTTTAATAATTTCTATAAAGACCACCTTCCTTTTGATCTTACCAATGCACAAAAACGGGTGATCAAAGAAATTAGAAATGATATTGGAAGTAGTGCTCAAATGAATCGTCTTTTGCAAGGAGATGTAGGATCGGGAAAAACAATTGTGGGATTGATGACAATGTTATTGGCTATTGATAATGGATTTCAAGCTTGTTTAATGGCTCCAACCGCAATCCTGGCAAATCAACATTATCAGGGGATTACTGCACTTACCAAAGATCTTGATATTAATGTAAAATTATTAATGGGTAGTTCTACAGCCAAAGAACGACGAAAAATCCACGAAGAACTAGAAGAAGGGTCATTACATATCCTAATTGGTACTCATGCTGTATTAGAAGATAAAGTGCAGTTTAAAAATCTGGGGTTAGCTATTATTGATGAGCAACATCGATTTGGAGTAGCACAACGTGCTAAGTTATGGCATAAAAACACTTATCCACCTCATATTCTGGTAATGACAGCAACTCCGATTCCCAGGACATTAGCGATGAGTTTATATGGTGATCTGGATATTTCGGTAATTGATGAACTTCCGCCAGGTCGTAAAGCTATTAAAACGGTACATCGATACGATAGTAACCGATTAAAAGTATTTAAATTCATTTCTGAAGAAATACAAAAAGGAAGACAAATTTATATTGTTTATCCATTGATACAGGAATCAGAAGCTATGGATTATAAAGATCTTATGGATGGGTATGAAAGTATAGCTCGCTCTTTTCCCCCTCCCGAGTATCAAATTTCTATTGTTCATGGTAAAATGAAGCCTGCTGATAAAGATTATGAAATGGAACGCTTTGTAAAAGGTGAAACCCAAATTATGGTTGCTACTACTGTAATTGAAGTTGGAGTTAATGTACCAAATGCCAGTGTAATGATTATAGAAAGTGCAGAACGTTTTGGGTTATCACAATTGCATCAGTTACGAGGACGTGTAGGTCGTGGAGCAGAACAAAGTTTTTGCATTCTTATGACTAGCTTCAAATTATCTGCAGACAGTAAGACCCGATTAGAAACTATGGTACGTACCAATGATGGTTTTGATATTGCCGAAGTAGATCTAAAGTTACGAGGCCCGGGAGATATTATGGGTACCCAGCAAAGTGGTGTGCTTAATCTTAAAATAGCAGATATCGTAAGAGATAATGATATTCTGAAAACAGCAAGGCACTATGCTATGAAAATACTAAATGAAGATCCTTCGCTATCTTTAGAAAAAAATAAAGTATTACTCTACACCTATCAGCAACTTGCCAAACATAAGAATATATGGAATTACATTTCTTAATACATAATAAATACTATACTATCATATTTAGTTAATTTATAATCTAAAATAAGAACTGTATTACGATATCTTTGAAATCTCTAAACAAAGTAGTTAAAAAATAAATAAAGACTTCTTAAAAATGCCATATCAACAGATACCAGAATATCCAGAGAATTATTCATCTGGTAACATAATTTCTAGACTTATAGATGGTCTTGGATATCGTTATTATTGGGCTACAGATAATCTTACAGATACCGATCTAAAATATAAGCCATCTGCCAAAGGATTTAATACATATGAAACCATAGAACATATATATTGGCTTTCAATAATGATTACGAATACTGCGCAAAATTTACCTAGTATCAGACTTACTCCAAACGATCTATCTCCTCTGAATTTTGATATCTTAAGAGAAAAAACGCTGTACAATCTAAAGAAGGCAAGTGAATTATATGCAAAAAATACAAAAGACGATATGGATAACTATATGGTCGTTATACAAAGTGATGGATACAAAGGAGAATTCCCTTTCTGGCATATGATCAATGGTCCAATATCTGATGCGCTCTACCACACAGGACAAATAGTATCGTTTAGGAGGACAACTGGTAATCCAATAGATCCGAAAGTTAATGTATTTACAGGAAAAGCAAGGAGTTAAATTTTGGTTAAGAAGAGATTTAAACGATTTTTTTATTCATATAATCATATTTTTATCTCTTGTAATCCTAAGTTTTCAGGTCTTTTAGAGCCTTTGGGTTACCTAATATTAGTTTAGTGCTTTACTATAAATTTTTAGTATTAATTATGAGTCATGAGGAATATATTATAAAAGAAGCTGCTCCAGATGAGTTTGCAAAAATTGGAGAACTAATGGTTGATGTATATTCACAGTTAGAAGGTTTTCCTTCTAAAAAGGAACAACCCAACTATTATAAAATGTTGGCTGATATCGGAAGTTTAACAAAGAATCCTAAAACTAAGTTGTTGGTCGCTATTTCTTCAAATAAAAAAATAGGAGGCGGTATTGTTTATTTTGGTGACATGAAATATTATGGTTCTGGCGGTACGGCTACAACAGAAAAACATGCTTCTGGATTTAGGTTACTGGCAGTCGATCCAGCTACCAGAGGTAAAGGTTTAGGCAAACGTTTAACAAATGCTTGTATACAGATTGCAAAAAATGAAAAACAAAATCAAATGATAATTCATTCTACAAAAGCTATGCAGGTAGCATGGAAAATGTATGAAAACATGGGGTTTAAAAGATCAGAAGATTTAGACTTTATGCAAGGAGAACTTCCTGTTTTTGGTTTTAGATTAGTACTTCAAGAATAATGAATTTCATTAAAATAATTAGACATAATACACTACGCTACTACTATGATACTACCAGATTTTGAAAATATTGTATTTTTCTTGGCAGCTGCCTCTATATTAATTCTTATACCCGGCCCGTCTGTTCTTTATATTATGGCCAAAAGTGTCGAACAGGGATATAAGGCAGGTATTGTTTCAGTTTTAGGAATAGGTATTGGAAGCATGATTCATGTTGCTGCCGCTGCAATAGGGATTTCTTCTATATTGCTAACATCTTCTACTGCATTTTCGATTGTAAAGTATCTAGGAGCTATCTATCTTATTTATCTAGGTATCAAGAAATTATTAGAAAAAACACCTAGTAAGCAACCAGTACTTACAAATAAAGACAAGCGATTAGACAAAATTTTTTATGAAGGTATTATAGTGAATACTTTTAATCCTAAGACAGCAATATTCTTTTTTTCTTTTTTACCGCAATTCATAAATATTGATAAAGGAGGTAATGCCAGTCAAATATTATTTCTTGGTATTTTGTTTACTGTTTTTGCAATATTGAGCGACACCTTATATGTTTTACTTTCTGTAAAAATATCAAAATGGTTTACTAGCTCAAAAAAATACCTCAAAAGACAAAAAAATATTACAGGTTCTATTTACATAGCTCTTGGTCTAATAACGCTAACCATTAACCAGCCTACAACACATTCTAATACTAAATAATTAGATATTCATATCATTTAATACATTCATCGCCAGTTTTTTGTCACTACACCCTGAAAACGAAGTCCTTTTACCGAATCATATGATACAAAATAATAGTTAGGTATGGAAATAGTATGTTACGGTTGTGGAAGAGGTGAAAATCCTGAAAATACAATTGAAGGAATACACCATTGTCAATCAATAAATCCAGATTGGTGGGTAGAAATGGATATTCAGATTACTAAAGATCAAAAATTAGTGCTATTTCATGATTATCAAACAAAACGAATCACTGGGGTAAACAACAAAATTCACTTACTTACTCTAAAAGAAATACAGCAGTTAAATGCAGGGTATAATTTTAATGTTGAAAATGAATTTATATACCGTGAGAACCCTATACAAATCCCAACTGTAGAAGAGGTATTTCAAAAATTCCCAAAAGCTAAATTATTACTTGATCTTCATACAAATAACCTCTTGGCGGTTACTCGACTGATTACATTAATTAAAAAATATGCTATGGCTAACCAGATAATTATAGTTAGTCGATATGATGAAGTAATCTCTTCTTTCAAAAAGAAACGCCCCAAATGGAGGTATGGTGTACCTACCAAAGAAGCAAAGAAAATGATCTACAGTAGTTTCCTTTATTTAGATAAATTCTTTCCTATTACATCAGATATACTAATGCTTCCTAAAAAAGCTGGTAAAGTAAATGTTTTAACAAAAAGAGTGGTCAAGCATGTAAAAAAACGAAACAAAACACTTTGGGCCTGGATGTATGAAGGAGAAATAATAGAAACTGTAGATAATGAAATAGAACTAAACGAAATGAAAGAACTTGGGGTTAATGGAATATTTACTGGTTACCCAAAAAAGCTTATGAATCAATTATAGTGAATAAAGATCTCATGAAACCAAAACTAATCATTTTGTCTGACCTATGGGGAAAGAAAAAATCAGATTGGGTTGCTTATTATATCAAAGAGCTTCAAGATCATTTTGTGTTGCAATATTATGACTGCTGTGAATTAGGAGCATTAGATACATCAACATACACCGAAGAAAACCTTCATAAACAATTCACTAACAGAGGAATTGATAGGGCAGTACAAAACTTGCTTACCCTAGAAAAAGGAAAAATACATATCCTTGATTGGCTGGAAATCGGCTATAAAAAACCAGAATATATTATCATTATACGCGGTTTCATCAACAAGGTTACGATATGAAACAAATAAACCCAAAACAAAAATAAAACTCTATTTTGGAGAAAATGATATATATTCTCCAAAAAACAAATGGTATACTCTAATGGGTATTACTCCCATTATAGAAAAAGGAAAAAAGCATCAACTATATATCGAACCAGAATTTGCTGTACAATTAAGCAATAGAATTAAAAATAGCATAAATCATTAAATAAAAAAAGCCTCACAATACTATAATACTGTAAGGCTTTAGTAATTACACTTGCAAAAAAAATTATTTAATCATTATTTTCTCTGAAACACTTCGGTTTCCATTGGATATTGTTATAAAATAAATACCAGATGTTATTCCCTCCAAAGAAATTTTGTTATCGTTTACTACTCCAGATTTTATTACACGACCTTGCATATTTGTCAATGTAAAACTACTGTCATGCTTATTTCTCAAGCTAATTTGAATATAGGTTGTAGCTGGATTAGGGTATACTTTGGCCAAAAACACTTTATCTTCCTGTTCTAATTTTCTATCAACTTTTATTGATGATGCTCCTTTAGCTCCCGTGGTTGACCCTATATTTACAGTATAATCTTCTACTTCTCCATATCCAAAAGTTTCACAAGATGTTGGTACTCCGTTCCATTTCATAGCAACTCGCATTCGAGTATTTCCTAATGCTGCTGTAGATGGTATATCAAAATTATATGATAGGTTGCCTGTCTCTGATGTAGATGCACTAACTACTTTTTCTGCCCCTTCAAAAGTTCCATTTTTATTAAAATCAATCCATACCGCCCAATGTTCTGTATAAGATGCGCTTGCAAACCCAACACTTAATACAATAGTATTAGCTCCATAGTTAAGATTTGCTACCTGAGCTGTAAAATCTCCATAACCGCCATTAGCCAATGTGGTGTTAGAGATCCCTCCTATTCCCACATAATCAATATATTCATATTTTACTGTATTCCCTTTGGACACACAATAGGAAACTACAGTATCAAGAGTAGTAGCGGTTACAGTATTACTAGATGATGAAGCATTTCCTGCTGCATCAAATGCAGATATTTTAAATGAATAGTTCGTTCCTGCTGCCAAGCCAGATACATTATACGAAACTCCGGTAGTAGTAGTTAGCACTGCTCCATTTTGATAAATCGTATATCCTGTAACCTCAATATTATCTGTAGAGGCTGTCCAGGAAAGCTGCGCGCTATTTTCTGTAATATTAGCAACTGTTACATTAGTAGGAATTGTAGGGATTTCAGTATCTGAGCCGGTATTACCTCCTCCACTGAATGTATGCTTTCCCAAGCCATCAAAAGTATTTTGAGGATATGATTCCCACTCAGATGTGTTATATGTTGCAGATGGTGATGATACATTCGCTTTTCTTCTTAGAGTAGCATCCTTAGCAAAGTTAGACGATCCTCCATTAAAGGTTCCTATCACATCTATTAGAACTCCATCCTTAAATAATCCTACAGGATCATTACCATTAAAAGTCAATTCTGAAGCTCCCGAAACCAGATCTGCTTCATTTTTTATAGTATTCGAAGCCGAACTATTGGCAGCTACATAAACATCATTAGTAGCCAAAACACCAGAAAGGTTTAATCCTCCCGACCAAGATCCGGAGCCATTAGTTTGTCTTTTGATTGTATATCCTGAAAGGTTAACCGATGCGCCTGTATAATTTGCTATTTCCAAAGCTTTATTATTCGAAGATCCTTCTATATACTCCGAAAAAAACAATGCCGTAGCATCACCACCAGTTGAAGTATCTTGAGTGGTAACATTAATCGCAGTACTAGCTGCAGATATATTACCTGCTGCATCTTTGGCTTTTACAGAAAATGCATACGTAGTGTTAGCTGTTAATCCCGAAACAACATAACTAGTTGTTGATGAAGAACTTAAAAATGTTCCATTCCTATATACATCATATCCTGTTACACCAACATTATCTGTAGATGGATTCCATGATAATGCTGTAGATGTCTGAGTTGTATTTGTTGCTACGAGATTAGCCGGAATACTTGGTGCTTGTATATCATTACCTCCTGTATTTCCAAACCTGTCTTCGGCTTGAGGCCCTCCCCAAATCTGCGTAGCAAATGCAGGATTATCTATAAATGGGTTTCTGTTACCTTGTATATTTTCAAGAATTGGATTACGTTGTAATTCTAATGGCGAAACAGGGTCTTCTGCATTCCATTCTAAAAATAATTGTAGCATATTACTATCACCAGTAGCTGCTGCCCCTACTCCAACATTCTTCGGTAAACAACGATTATTGTAGCGTATATACATATACATCATCATACGTGCTACATCTCCTTTCCATTCATCACCAGGATACCAATGGCCTTGAGAAGTAGGTCCAGAATTACCCGTCCCATCTGCAAACTTTCTATTTCCTCTTGATGAATTGCGCTGTACATCTGCAGGTCGTAAGTGATGTGCATCTGCTCCTGGCCCTTGTGTTCCCAAGTTGGGATTACCTAATGATTTTGGATAAACGTGCTCCCTGTTCCAATCGGTAGACCCTCCTCCATTATTGTTTACTCCTCGTGTTCTGTCTGTACTAGAATTTCCATCAGCATCACTATATCCATATACTAAGACGACTTTTGAAGGATCAGAAGGTTCTAAATCGGTCTGCTTTAATGCATCCCACACTCCTGGTGTATAACTAAGAAATGTGGTATGTGTATTTGTCACCTTATCACTTAATTCATTTTTTAAAGCAGTTCCTGATAAGGTTAGGTTTACATCATTGTAATATGATGGTATCTGGCTATACCCCATAACAGGTATAAGCAGAAGTAAGAGTATTATTTTTTTCATTATGTTATAAGTTAGTTTATTAAGCATAATTATGTGATCTCGAATCTAAAATTATTTTGTTAAACTTACTATAGTAAAACGTTATCAAATAGTTACCTAGTATGTTGACAATCCACTATTTACACAATATAACATATTCAAATCACTACAATTCAATCAATTACTCCCTCTAACAATTGTTAATAAGTTATTTCTTACAAAAAATAAGAGTATCCTTTACAACAAATTCCTGCAAAAAAACACAAAACCATAAGTGTGGTTTTTGTACATAATACTACTAATCGTCAATACTCTTAGCGTTTTCTGTTATAAAATTTTATCCTCTAAGTGACTTAATCCAAAGTTATAAACAAGATCAATACCATACTTTTTTAGCGGTTTTCATGTAACTCACTTACAATATTTTAAATTAAATTTAAACTATAACTTAAATATAATACACGATGAAAAAAATCTTGAATGTTACAGGAGTTCAGAAATTAAGTAAAGACCAGCAACAAAACATTAAAGGAGCATGGGGGCGTGCAACTTGCTGCCCAAGTGGAAGAGGATGCCTTATTAGCTTTGGAAATCAAAGTTTTTGTGAACCTGGTCGTTGTGACCGTTGGGGGCGTTGTATCTTTTTCTAATAAAACAAAAAAATCATACAAAAGGCAAACTAGAAAGTTTGCCTTTTTTTAGTGCTACATTTTTTATTAAAAATAATGTTATTTAACGTTTTAAAAAACTGACTCATACTATTTTAAAGTATATTTAAATACTAACTTAAATATATATATACAATGAAAACTATTTTAGAATTAACCGGTGTTCAGAAATTAAGTAAAGAACAACAACAGCAAATTAAAGGAACATGGGGACGTGCGACCTGCTGCGGACCTAGAAAATGTCGTATTCCTGGAACAAGTTTTTGTGACTATGGATATTGCCGATCTAACGGAAGTTGTATGTGGGCATAACCAAAATAACACTGTGTGAAAGTATTAAAAGATAATAGTGAATCTCTATGTTATTCTTTTAAAAAAACCTCTATTTATAAGTTGAAATTTATAAATATCAAGAATATGGAGTTGTATTTTACTGCATGACCCAATATTTTTAATGGAGCAAATCTGAATTATTAACTTTTAAAACTTTCACACAATGAAAAACATTTTAGAATTAACCGGTGTTCAAAAACTCACCAAACAACAACAACAAAATATTAAAGGGGCTTGGGGCCGTGCCGTCTGCTGCGGACCTAAAAAATGTCGTATTCCTGGAACAAGTTTTTGTGACTATGGATATTGCCGATCTAACGGAAGTTGTATGTGGGCATAACCAAAATAACACTGTGTGAAAGTATTAAAAGATAATAGTGAATCTCTATGTTATTCTTTTAAAAAAAACCTCTATTTATAAGTTGAAATTTATAAATCTCAAGAATATGGAGTTGTATTTTACTTCATGATCCAATATTTTTAATGGAGCAAATCTGAATTATTAACTTTTAAAACTTTCACACAATGAAAAACATTTTAGAATTAACCGGTGTTCAAAAACTCACCAAACAACAACAACAAAATATTAAAGGAGCATGGGGACGTGCAACTTGCTGCCCTAGTGGAAGAGGATGTCTCATTAGCTTCGGAAACCAAAGTTTTTGCGAGCCTGGTCGTTGTGACCGTTGGGGGCGTTGTATCTTTTTCTAAAAAAAATCAAAACCATACATAAAGACAAACTTTTAGGTTTGTCATTTTTATGATCATTACCTGTTCGTTCTGGTACAGTAGTATCATTGTAATCAAAATTGAATTATTAACTTTTTTAAATATTTTACAAAATGAAGGATATCTTAAACCTATCAGGAGTACAAAAATTAAGTAAAGAGCAACAGCAAAATATCAAAGGAGCGTTTGTTTCAGCACCATATTGTAAAGACAATAGATTTTGCTGTGTTAGATTTCCAAACGGAACCGAAATGTGCGATTACGGATATTGTGATCGTTGGGGGCGTTGTACATGGGCATAACCAAAAACAACATTGTACATCATCACTAAAAGATGATAGTGAACCTCCTATTATTACTCTTTTAAAAACAATTTTTATAAGTTGAAATTTATAAATCTCAAGAATATGGAGTTGTATTTTACTACATGATCCAATATTTTTAGCAGGAGATAATCTCAATTATTAACTTTTAAAACTTTCATACAATGAAAAACATTTTGGAATTAACTGGAGTTCAAAAACTATCCAAACAACAACAACGAAATATTAAAGGAGCTATGGCGAGCATATCGTGTTGTGGGCGTAACAAATGTCGAATTAGTTATGCTGGAGGAAGTTTTTGTGAACCCGGTAGATGTAACAGATGGGGACAATGTATTCTATATTAACAATACTTTAAATATTAAAGTAATGGATAAAAGGATGTGCTTAAAAAGCCATCCTTTTTTTATGGGTATGATCGATCAATCGATAGTAAACAGATATTAGATATATACAAACTCTTTTAGAGCATAATATTATAGAAATACTCTAGATTTGTAAATAAACATACATGAGAGAGAGATATAAGACATATCTTTTATTTAATTGTAGTATTTAATATTAGATAACGAAATATGGAATATCAAAAATTTCCTCGACACTATCAGAAATGCTATTATTACATAGTTTTTCTTCTTCTATTTAATTCAGCTTTTGGCCAAAACTTAAAGCAAGAAAAAATGGAGCAATTGAACTTTATGATTGGAGAATGGATCGGTACCACAAAAGTTTATGAAAATGGAGTCGTTTCGAGGCAAGGATCTGCACATCAAAAAATCACTTATGACCTAGACAAGAGTATTTTAGTCATTGAATTGAATACTGAGTTCCTACAACTTCATACCATAATTTATTATGATGAAAAAGATAAAAAATATTATTACTACCCTTTTTCTAAAAAAGGAGTAAATAGATATCCTGCAGAGTATAAAGATGGACAACTCATTGTACAAAGCAATGAAAAAAACAGATTTATTTTCAGTAAAACTCCAGAGGGAGGCTTTCGAGAATATGGAGAACAATTAATTAACGGGAAGTGGATAAAATATTTTGAGGACAATTTTAAAAATACGCAGTAAAAAAACACTAAGCACAACATGTGTATAATTCATTACGTCATAAATACCTTGTGTTTTTGTTATCTTTCGATCTTAATCGTAAAAATCTTACCGATTTTTCCATTATGAAATCATACACAAAATCGTTTCAGAACTAACTAAAAAATATATCTCAATTAGAAGAGTTAACCACAATTACGATAAATCTGATTATCCTCTTTAGGCTTATTTGTTAATAAACCTTTCCTTAAAATAGTGAGAATAATTACTCCCCAATGGTAGCGTAATATCTCCTATTTGTATTCTATTTGCGTCGATTTTGCTAACGTGTTTTAAATTTACCAGGTAGCTTTTATGAATTCGGCAAAATTCAAACAAGGATAATTCTTTATCAATTTTAGAGATCGTATTTCTAATAATTTTTATTTCTCCGTCGGTAAGGAATAGCTTTAAATAATTACCATAGGATTGAATATACAGTAAAGATTCATAAGTAATCTTATGAATAGTCTTTCCTTCTTTTATACAAAAATAGGTCGGATTAGTATTAGCAGTATTAGTTTCAAAATTTTGAGGAGTTTCTTTTTTCTCTAGCGCAATCACTTTTCTTGCCCGTTCTAAAGCTTTAACAAAACGAACAAATTTTATAGGCTTCAATAAATAATCTACTACTAAATCATAATTGTACGTTTCTATAGCGTAGTTAGAATAAGCCGTAACCATTATCACTTTTATATCCTCTTTTTGAAGAGTATCTAATAACTCAATTCCAGAGATTTCTGGCATTTGTATATCCAAAAGAATAATATCTACCGGCTGCTTATTAATTTCGTTAAGTGCTTCTAAACCATTATAGCAGTTTCCTACTATTTTTACGTAATCTATTTTATTACAATAACTTTCTAATAAATTATGAGCATAAGGCTCATCATCGATAATAAGTATAGTATAGGTAGCATTCATAACTTAATAATTAAATAAACGCGATAAGTTTCATTCTTTTCTTCGATAATTAGTTGATGTCTGTCTGGATAAATGAGTTGTAAACGCTTTATGGTATTTTTTTGTCCGATATTATTTTTAGAAACTTTTTGATTTTTAAACAGACTATTTTCTATAATCAACTCAAGTTTAAACTGGTCATAAGACAGCTTAATATCTATAAAACTAGGAAGTGAGGTATGTGTTCCGTGTTTAAATGCATTCTCAACAAAAGGCAAAAGAAGAAGCGGCGCTATAAAAGTTTTAATATCTATTGCAGGTCGCTTAAATTCTACAGAACAATTATCTCTTAACCTCATCTTTTCCAATTCTATAAAAGCTTCTATAAGTTGAATTTCTTTACGAACCGGAATTCTCTGAACAGTTGAAAATTCTAAATGATATCTAAGCAATTCAGCTAAGTTGATTAGCATTTCAGTACTTTTCTCTGAATCAACCTGGTTAACACCACAAATGTTATTGATAGTATTAAACAAAAAATGAGGGTTGAGCTGAGCTTTCAATACATGAATTTCCATTTTCAGTTTGTCTACCTGAAGTTTTTGGAGTTCTAATTGACTTATAATACCTCTCTTTGCTATTCGAGACACCACAACAATAAAAGAAATGATAAACATATTTTGGATCCATTGTCTAATATCTAATTCGGCTCCTTCACCATATAAATAAGTACCAAAATATGCAGCACAGTATCCTATAATTGCTGTAATTGTAATGGCAACAATACCAAAATAGATATACTGTTTTTTAGGAAAAAAATAATCTTGAAAAAAGAACAAAAGATACGTTAGAATAATAGAAGGAATAATAATGATAACTGTATCCAGAATCTTTTCTGGTATGTCAGCATTTTCTGAAGACCAAAAAGCAAGAATTACTAGTATAGCAAGTACCCAAATTAAAGAGTGATAATACCATCGCCTTTTTAGTATTTTTTCTACCATTTTCATCAAGTGTAAAGGTAAGGATTACTTTAGTTGCACTTCTTTTTTTGTGACCAACACGATTCATCACATTTTTAATAAACCACATCACATATACACCTAAGCCTATCACAATTATTTTAATCTATCTTTTTTCGCATCTAATTTTGAAGTACGATAACTATTTTTCTCAATAAAAAAATTAAAAAATGTCACGTAAAAAAAAGTATATACTTCTTATTTTAAACCTGTTAATTAGTGTCACATTATTAGGACAAACACCATTTATACAACTATCTCAATCTGAAAAATTAGACGATTTCAACTATTTATATAACGAACTTCAGGCTTCTTACCCTTATTTTGGAATCAATAAAAGAGTGCATAATATCGATTGGCTTTCAAATAAAAGTAAGTATAGCAAACAAATAAAGGAGACAAAGAATAACAAAGAGTTTTTTAAAGTTCTTAATGGAATTTTTAATGATTTAAACAACGGTCATACAGATGCTTACCCAACAATAATTTATAACTATTTTTATGATGCATATAAACAAGGAATGGCTCAAGATTCTATATATTCAGTTTATGTAAAAGAATTGGAAAAATCAGATGTTATTCGTTCAGCATATTGGAAAAAGATTAATCGCGAACTTTTCTTTCCAGAACGTAATAATAATGCTAATAAGAACAATGCTAACGAAACCAACATAGATACAGAAGCACCTCAAAATGTTGAAATCGATTTTATAGATTCATTATCAACCGCAATTATCCATGTAAAATCATTTAGCTATGATTATGTAGACAAAGATGCTGATACATTAAAGCATTTTTTTAGCAAAGCATATCATTATAAAAACCTAATAATAGATATACAAGGTAATGATGGTGGTAGTACAGAATATTGGATGCAAAATATGATTCCCCATTTAATTAATGATACCATTACCTACCCTATAGTCTATGGATTTAAGAATTGTGATAGGTTAAAAAAATTTAAGCCAAACTATTTTGAAGATACCATTGCATACGAAGAAATTGGATTACCTAATATGCCAAAAGAATTAAAAGATGGTAGTTATCTATTTAGAAGAGAACGTATAACAATAGACCCAGTTTCTGACAAAAGAAAATATTTGGGTAAAATTTATCTTTTGGTAGATGATAAAGTATTTTCTAGTTCAGAAGCTTTAGCATATTTTTGTAAGGCTACAAATTTTGCTACAGTTGCAGGAGAAAAAACAAGTGGAGATGGAGTTGGAACAGATCCATTACTATTAACGCTTCCTAATAGCGGTATTGTTATTAGATTTACCGGAGAAATGGGATTAAATCCTGATGGAAGCGCTAATGATGAAACCCAAACAGTTCCTGATGTAATCATAAAAGCTTTTAATGAGAAGGAAAGACGAAAAAAACTTCTTAATCATATTATGTATGAACAATAAAAACCAGCATACAATAATGATGAACAAAAGCCAGAGTATTATCGCATTTGGAAAAATGAAACAAAAATGCAAACCGAAATAAACGAAACAAGACGAGAATATATCAAACGAATTAGTTACGTATTGGATTTCATTGAAAAGAATCTTGATACAAACTTATCACTCGAACAGCTATCTAAAAAAGCTCATTACTCATCGTATCATTTCCATAGAGTTTTTTCAACAGTTATTGGTGAAAATCTTAATAAATATATTATTAGAAAACGAATCGAACGTATTGCGTCTATCCTACTTTTAGGTGCTAACAAACCTACAAAGGAACTTGCTTATAACTATGGTTTTAATAGCGAAAGCTCATTTTCAAGAGCATTTAAAAAGTATTATGGAATTAGCCCTACCAGGTTTACAACCGAAGGAAAAAATATACTTAGCAAGATTGGTATAGAACCTTTTACAACCGAAAAATACATTTGTAGCATTGATAACATTAAAAAATGGATTGAAATGAATGCACAAATAACCGTAAAAGAACTACAAGAAATAAAACTTGCTGGCATAATGCACATTGGAGAGTTTGATAAAATTGGCAATATGTACCAAAGATTGATAGAATGGGGAAACAAAAAAGAAATGTTTTCTATCTCAGATTTTAGCGCTATTACCATTTATCATGATAATCCAAACGTTACCCAAACTTCTAAAGTAAGATATAGTGCATGTGTAACAATTAATAGAGAATTTAAAGCCGAAGGAGAAATTAGACCTCTTGTAATCCAAAAAGATAACTATGCTATTGGAAATTTTGAAATTGAAGCAAAAGATTTCCCAAAAGCATGGGAAAGTTTGTCTTTATGGGTACTAGATAACGATTATAGGTTTAGAGATGGGGATTATTTTGAAATGTACCTTAACGATCATAAAACGCATCCTGAACAAAAATTTATAGTAGATATATGTATTCCTATCGAAAAACATAGCAAAAATAACAAGACCCCAGACAAAGAGGGTCTTTCTAATCACAACAAGTTAGTCAAGCATGATCAGGTACAGTTAGATTATCATCAACTGATAGATTACATGAAAAAATTAAGAGCATTTTTTCATAAAGAATATGCAACGGTCTTTAAATTAGGGACTATTTATCAAGGTAATCCAGATTTTTCCTATTTTTCTTTAACTACCGAGGAATTAAAAAAACAAAAATTGAAATTTGTAATCATCTTTAATCATAAAATGATGTGTTTTACAATTTGTTTATCTGGTCAAAATAAAAGTATCCGAAAAAAGTATTGGGAGATGTTTAAAGGTAGTAGCTGGAATACCTATCATATAGCAGAATCAATTAATGACAGTCTTTTGATTATCGATCATAAAATAGTGGAAAAGCCTAATTTTAACAATACCAATACTTTAACAAAACAAATTGAAACTGAATCCTTAAAATTTATAAACGAAATCAGAGGGATTCTCGAAAGATAAAAACGACATGCCACAATACAGGTCTTTAGTCATAATCTAAAAATGAATTCTAAAATATCTAAAGTAACGATACATATGGTTTCTAGTCTTGATGGTTTTATTGCCAAAAAAGATGGAAGCATTTCGTGGATGCAATCAACCGACAACTACAAAAAAGGTATTCATCTAACCGATAAATACATTACAGATTTTCTTAAATCTATTGATTGTTATATTATGGGTTCGCGAACTTATGAACATGCTTTAGAACTAGGATGGCCATATGCAGATGTACCAGTCTTTGTATTAACTCATAAAGACCGTGAAAAAGAAAAGGAAAAGGTAGAATTTTACTCTGGTGATCTAAATAAACTCATTAACGAAAAGCTAAAACCAAATTTTAAGAATATCTGGATGGTAGGCGGTACTATGTTAACAAAAGAGTGTTTACGTTTAGGATTAGCAGATGAAATAAACATAACTATCATACCAATTATTCTAGGAGATGGATTATTATTCTTTGACTATATCGGAAAGGAGTTACTGTTACACCTAAAAGATGTAACAGCATTTAAAGACGGAATGGTTGAATTGTGTTATGAAATAAGAAAAGAATAAAAACTCTAGTTAATAATGGTTATAATTGATTGTATACAGAGAAGTAAAACACAAATTAATCTATAATTCACCCTTAATTCTACTCTAAAAACACCTTTTGATTCTACACCAAAAACTATAGCTAAGTTGTTACAGGTAGTACGAAAAATCACTCTTGATGAGCAAGTGTTCTTAGGAAAATTCTCATTTTGACTAAAACATTCCTCATTTCTACTACTTTCAAAAAATAAGATCTAATGACTTTTGTACCTATAATTTAAAAATCAAAAAGATATGAGAGTTAATAAATTAAGAGATTTAAAGGTTTCAGAAATCGGTTATGGATGTATGTCTTTAAGTATGGGTTATGGAGCTACTCCAAGCAAAAAAGAAGCTATAAGCATTATCCAATCAGCTTATAACCAAGGATGTACTTTTTTTGATACTGCTGAAATATATGGAAATGGAGAAAACGAAAAATTGGTAGGAGAAGCCTTGAAAAATGTTCGAAACAAAGTGGTTATTGCTACTAAGTTCATGCTTCAAATACCTGGAGAAAACCTTACTCGAGACAAATTAATGATTATCATCAGGGAAAAACTAGAAGCCTCCTTAAAAAATCTTGGAATGGATTACATCGATTTATATTATCAACACAGGGTAAACAAAGACATTCCTGTTGAAGATGTTGCATGGTGTATGGGGAAATTTATTGAGGAAGGAAAAATACATGGTTGGGGACAATCTAATTCTACCGTTGAAGAAATACGAAATGCACATGCTGTAACACCAATAACTGCAATCCAAAGCGAATATTCTATGTTATCCAGACATTTTGAAGAAGATATTATACCAACTTGCAAAGAACTAGGTATAGGTTTTGTAGCTTATTCGCCATTGGCAAGTGGTTTTCTTTCAGGTAAAATAAATCTAGATACAGAATATGTAGGCTTCGATGCTAGAAGAGTTATTCCTCGTTTTGAAAAAGAAAACATTATTGCCAATCAACCGTTAATAGATTTACTGAGTAAATTTGCAGATAAGAAAAATGCAACGCCAGCCCAAATTTCTTTAGCTTGGATGTTACATAAAAATGATTTTGTTGTACCTATTCCTAGTTCAAGAAAAGAACAAAGAAACATAGAAAACTTTGGTGCAGTCGGCATCATATTGACAGAAAATGAATTTACACAAATTGAAAATGAGCTTTCAAAGATCAAGATTCATGGAAAGAAAACAACAGATGAAGATATGTTTAAATTAGCAGCTTTAGTGTCGTAAAATCAGAAGATTAATAATTTTAGAAATGAAAAAAGAAGAAAAACTGCCTCTAAAATTCAATTCTATAACAGATTTTCATCGGGTGTTCGGGTTATCAAAACCTTTACACCCGATGATCAGTTTTATAGAAAACAAAGATTTTAAAATTCAACGGGATGGGCTGCCTAATTCGTTCATTCTTAATTTTTATAAAATTTCATATAAGACAAGTCTTTGTGGTAAAGTTAAGTATGGCCAAAGTAATTACGATTTTGGTGAAGGTGGGTTGATATGCACTGCACCTAATCAACTATTTGGAACACCTGATGAAACTATGTATTCTGGTTATACCTTAATGATTCACCCTGATTTTTTCAGGACGTACTCTTTAGCAAAGAATATCCATAATTTTGGTTACTTTTCGTATTCAATGAATGAGGCACTACATCTTTCTGAGAAAGAAAAGTCCACTATTTTTTCTGTGTTCAAAAGTATTGATGAGGAATTGAAAAACAATATAGATGACTTTAGTCAGGATGTAATACTCTCACAAGTAGAGCTATTGTTAAACTACTGTAATCGTTTTTATAGGCGCCAGTTTATCACAAGAAAAGCAGTTAACAATGATATGCTACAAAAACTAGAGTTTTATTTAGAAGATTATTTTCAGAGTGAAAAAACAACCGAACAAGGTTTACCAACAGTTCAACTTATTGCTGAACACCTTAATATTTCTTCAGGTTATTTAAGCGATATGTTACGTTCCCTTACGGGACAAAATACACAACAGCATATACACAATAAACTTATAGAAAAAGCAAAGGAAAAACTAGCTATAACAGAGCTTTCTATTAATGAAATTGCTTACGAACTGGGTTACGAACATCCACAATCCTTCAGTAAATTTTTTAAAGCAAAGACGAGTTTGACGCCTTTGAAATTTAGACAATCCCTTAACTAACCAAGTAGTGTTAATCTGCAATTTATAGCTTATTACCTACTCTATCTCACTAATACCAACCATTACATACAATTAAACAAATCCTATACAGTGAAATTGGCATATTTTATTTTAAACACAGTACCTTGTATACTACAATACTATATTATATATTTACTCCGTGTATTCATCAACACACTATAAAATTTATCAATCAAAAAATCAAAAAATGAAAAAACAAATGTTACTAATTGTAGTAATCACTACACTACTATTGTCTTGTTCACAAAACAAAAAGTCTATCCAATCAATACAGCAACAACCAAATACGTATCAAATAAAAGTAGATAGCATCTTTAAATCCTATCAAGAAAAAAGTGAATTTATGGGTAGTCTTGCATTAATTCATAACCAAAAAACAATCTATACAAACGTCATTGGTTTTGATGATATAGAAGTAAAAAAGAAGTCTGGTATACATACCAAATACCGTATTGGTTCTGTATCAAAAACGTTTACCGCAGTACTTGTTTTCAAAGCTATTGAAGAAAATAAACTAACATTAAGTCAAACCATCGAAAGTTACTTTCCGAATATAAAAAATGCAGATAAAATTACGATTGCTCACCTGCTACAACATAGAAGTGGTATCCACAATTTTACAAGAGATCCCAATTTTTTTACATATCACACCCAATATAAATCTTCTGCAGAAATGCTTGCTCTGATTTCAAATTATGATATTGATTTTGAACCAGATAGTACAGGTGAGTATAGTAATTCTAATTATTTTTTACTTTCTCAAATTCTCGAAAAAACCTACGATTCATCTTACGAAGATCTTTTGAAAGAGAAAATTTGCATACCACTTAAGCTTGAAAATACGTATACCGGAAAAAAAATAAACATAGCAGACAACGAGTGTTATTCATATAAGTACACTACTGAATGGATCAAATTACCAGAAACCGATATGTCTATTACTATAGGAGCTGGTTCTATTGTTTCTAATCCCAAAGAAGTAAACAGATTTATGGAAGCGTTATTTACTGGTAAATTGATATCAATTGAAAACCTAGAGTTGATGAAAACTATAAAAGATAATTTTGGAATGGGAATTATCCGATACAAAATAAATGACAGACAAGGCTTTGGTCATCGTGGAACTCTAGATGGGTACAAATCTACCGCAATTTATTTTCCAGATGAAAAACTAGGTATTACCATAACTTCTAATGCTTCCAAAGATAATATTAACTATCTCTTTACCGAAGTTTTGAAATTGTACCTCAACGACCCTATTATAGAAATATCAGAATCAGAAATACAAAAATACGTGGGTATCTATAGCAATCCTGAGGAAAAATCTGACAAATACATCTTTTCGAATGATAAAAACATTTTGATTCATCATATAAAAGAATTTCGGGATACATTAAAATATAAAGGAAATCGCCGCTTTGTATTAGAACAGGTATACGCAGAATCTATGTCATTTACTTTTTCTCCTAATGGAAACGAATTAACCATAGAACAAGGTGATTACAAAGGTAATTTTGTAAAGGAATAACCACGTACAAAGTTGTTAACATGTCTGAAAAATATAAAAGGTCTGTATTGTTCAAACGAAGTTTATAAAAACATTCCCTTTTAAATATTTTACCGTATATGTACGTATATAATAAGGTACTTATACTAATGTAAGATTGATTTGGGGTTAGTATATTGGTTTGTACAATAACCAATATTAAAACCAAACTATGACACAAAGCATCAATTCATCAAACATTACCCCTATTACGATTTCTAATAATCTATTTATGTGCGGTACAGATCAGTGGGCACCTAAAGGAGTTTGTTATCAACCTACTGATTTTGTGGATCCAATTTCAGACAATAATCTAACTACAATTCAAGATTTATTAAAAACAACAACAACTTATGGGTTCACTAATATGAAAATAAATGCCATTCGCGTATATCAAGTCGATCCGACAAAAGATCACACAAAAGTAATGAATGCGCTGGCTGCTGCAGGAATTTATGTGTTAGTAGGAGCTGTGGACCATACTACGGTACATGACGGCCCTACAATTTATAATGCCAGACTGAAGGCGGTTGCTGATGAATTCAGTAAATACCAGAATGTCCTGGGTTTTTCAATAGGAAACGAAACAATTGATCCCGGTACAAAAGGGCAAAATCCAGGCTATGATATTCCAAATAAAATTAGGGCCGGAGCCAAATACTTGAAAGCCTATATGGCAAAAAATTGCCCTCGTGTTGTTCCAGTTACCGCAGCGCTTCGTGATGATCCTGATTTCACTATACCAGCAGCTAAGGCATATATGTGTGGGGATTCTTCTGAGCGTCTTGATTTCTTGGGCTATAATTGTGAGCGATGGGCAGGAGGAACACTTGCAGCAAAAGTTGGTGCTTACTATACTTTAACAAAAGCGTTTGAAGGCGCTAACCCTGTACCGATAACTTTTACCGAAATGGGTTCGAATCCCAGAGCTGTCTCTCCGAGAACTTGGGAACAAGTTGACTATTTGTATGGAGGTATGAAACTCACTCCGCAATCGGGATCAGGTTCGCCAATAAACATGGCAGATGTCGTTTCGGGTGGTTTTGCATTTAGATATTACGAGCGAAATGCGGGATGGGGAATGCTCACAACAAGTGGTGACGAAATTCCTGGTCATGGTGCAAATTCGATTATTACCGAATATTCTAAAATAAATTCTTTTAGTAGTACAGGAAATACGATGGGGACTGCTCCTTGTGATAAAAATAATCCATATGTAAAAGGATCTGCTATTCCATCATCAGGATTACCAACGGCTGTAAAAGTAACATTAACAAATTCTATTACAAATCCTGCTTCAGGAAGAAATATTAAATTTAATTATACGTCGAATTTGAATGCTGCTAATCCAACCTGGATAGAAGCGGTTGCGATTAAAGCCAATGGTCCAAAAACAACATTCACCTTTCCAAAAGGCACAAATGGGATTTCAATGATATATGAAGTTGATTCTAAATGGGATCAAGGCTGTCAATTAAAAGGACAAGCTTTACTTCAACTAGCAGATGGAGACACTATCGAAGGTAACTGGATGAGTCCGGATGGTAATGGAAATTGTGCGATTGGCTAAAGTTTAATACACCCTTCAAAAATACAGTAAAGGGTATTACTTACAAACATAAACACCATTAATGGTGTTTATGTTTTTCGAACTCTAAAAATGTATCCTTAATCATTTCCATGATTAATACCGTCTATTCTTCCCTTGGTATTTTTCATAACATCAATTTTAATTTCGGTTGTATCACGAAATATTTCAATAATCCTTTTGGAAACATAACTTTCATGAATGGATTTGTTGCCTCTCCAAACTATGCGATAACACAAGTTTATAGTATGTTTGTTATAGAGAAAAGATTTTAAAGATTAAAAGAGCTAACTGTTGCATCACTAATTGAATCGAAATCATCAAAGTAAGATATGAAATATACTCCCGAAGCCGGATTCCCATATTATTATGACCTCGTAAAGAATATGAATTATCAATCCCTCTTTGCTTCGTCATCAACAATTACATTCCTAAATTCTATCAGTGAGGAAAAGGCTATTTATCGCTATGCTCCTACTAAATGGAGTATTAAACAAATTATTGGACATATAACTGATCATGAAAGAATAAAAATATTTCGAGCATTTTTAATGAGCAGGAATGAATTAGTAGAACTATGGGGCTATGATCAAAATTTGTTAGTAAACAATAGTCGTTTTGAAGAATTAACCCTAAAACAATTAATAACCGACTTTGTTAATGTACGAGAGGCATCTGCTAGTTTTATTGAGACTTTGTCTGAAAATCAGTTACTAATAAAAGGGATGGCTCGACAATATGAAATTACTCTTGAAGACTTCTTAAAATCTATCATTGGTCATGAAAAACATCATATAAACATTATTAAAGAAAGGTATATTTAATAAAGACCGTAACAACACCTTTCTATAATGTGGAAAAGCAAAACATAAAAAACGAAAATATCTATTAAAAATAGCATTACGAGATCCTAGAATCGTAAAAATCTTGTAACCCGAAAGAAGCTGAATTATACATTGACTTTGAAATACCATCATATGCCAATAGACAACATACCAGAATTATATATTAATAACCCTAAGCTTAAACCAGATCTTTTTGTTTATGATTTTAAAATGACCGAAGATACAATTAAAACTAAGGTTAATTTGAATATGCACATGTTTAGCTTTTTACAAGTTGGAAAGAAGCAAGTACACTTTGCAGGAACATCAGTTACTGTAAATAAAGATCAATCGTTACTTCTTAAAAAAGGGAATTGGATTTGGACAGAATTATTAGACACAGATGCTATTTATTACTGTAAACTTTTATTTTTTTCCGAAAAAATCCTCGAGGATTTTTTAGAAAAACACATTCAACACCAACAAATAATAAAGGAAGAAGTGCCATATTTCGCAATTAGGAATGATGCATATATAACTTCATATTTAAACTCATTATCAACAATTAGTGATGCACCAACAGTTTTTATAGAAAACCTACTTTCTGTAAAGTTCGAAGAAATTATGCTGTATCTTATTCATAAATACGGAAAAAAGTTTGAGTTATATTTAAAATCATTAATAGTTAAGGAAACCTCTCCCTTTAAAAAAATTGTAGAAAGTAAAATACATTCTAATTTAAAACTAGAGGAAATTGCATTTTTATGTAATATGAGTTTATCTACTTTCAAACGTCATTTTATTAATGAATATAAAGTGTCCCCCGGAAAATGGCTACAAGACAAACGGCTTCAAAAAGCAAAAGAAACATTAGAACAAGGTAAACTAACACCATCAGACATATACCTGGATTTTGGGTATAATAATCTTTCAAACTTCAGCATAGCTTTCAAAAATAAATTTGGAGTTAGCCCCAAAGAGGTTTCTAAATGATATTTTGTCTTTTTGGTTTCATTTTTATACTTGACCTTTTTTCATAAGTTATTGAACTGTTTTAGTAATTGAGTAAGACTATCTGCACTGTACATTTGTACTCAGATTATAACAAAAATTAAAACATAAAATAATGAATATTACATTAGCACAAGCTGAAAAAATTATTTCAGTAGCAAAAGAAAAATCTATAGCAATAGATACAAAAATGAATATTGCAATTGTAGATGCAGGAGCAAACTTAGTAGCATTTGGGCGTATGGATGGAGCTTGGTTAGGTTCTTTAGATATATCAATTAAAAAAGCGAAAACAGCTCGTTATTTTGATATGAATACGGGAATCATTGGAGAATTATCTCAACCCGGAGGTGCTTTGTACAACATCGAACATTCTAATAATGGTCTAATTACTTTTCCTGGAGGTGTACCAATTAAAAATGCAGCAGGTGAAATTATTGGTGCTATTGGAGTAAGTGGTAGTTCTGTTGAGAATGACCATGCAGTTGCAGAAGCTGGAGCATCAGCAATCTAAAATTTAAAGTAGTATACTAAAAAGAGGAGAATTAGCATGCTAATTCTCCTCTCTTCTTTTTTAAAATAATATGAAACAATATATTGCCGAATTTATTGGCACATTTGCTTTAGTCTTTTGCGGTACGGGAGCAATAATTGTGAACCAACAAAGCAGTGGAAATTTAGGTTTAATAGGAATTGCTTTAGCTTTCGGAATAGTAATTAGTGCTATGATTTATATTTTCGGAAATATTTCTGGTGCACATATAAATCCATCTGTTACTATAGCATTAACAATAGGAAAGCTAACCACAAAAAAAGAAGCTTCACTTTATATTTCTGCTCAAATTCTTGGAGCAGTCTCAGCCAGTGGATTACTCAAATTTATGTTTCCAGAAAACTTAACATTAGGAACTACAATTCCTTCTGGAGAATTATCACAATCTTTCTTTTTAGAATCTGTATTGACTTTCTTTTTAATGCTTACAATTTTGGCAGTCACATCTAAAAAAGAGCTTTCTAATATAGCAGGGCTTATAATTGGGTTATTCGTTACTGGAATTATTCTATTTGCAGGACCAGTTTCTGGTGGTTCATTTAATCCAGCCAGAAGTTTTGCTCCAGCAATTGTATCAGGCAATTTCACAACACTTTGGATTTATATTACTGCCCCAACATTAGGAGCAATAGTCGCAATGCAAGCCTGGAAAACACTTAACAAAACGAAATAAAAACATATCTATAGGATACTTCGTTATACCCATATCCTATTGTAACTTGGTTAAGTTTAATTCTGAATACTATTCTCATACATTGATTTGATCGATAAAAGAAAGCTTATTATCAACATCTTATAAAAATTAATTACTAAATTAGGTGTTTAACCATGCAATTAATTATTACAAGTATGTTACTACACAAGTCGAAAAAATGAAGCCTATGATTAAAATTCATCATTTAAACTGTGTTCAAATAGAATCGCCAATGGGGCCTGCAATCGGACATTGTTTACTCCTTGAGGGAATAAACAGATTGGTGCTAATTGATTCTGGGATCGGATTATCAGAAACCAAAGACCCTGAAAAAAAACTTGGAAAGGAATTGATAGAGATCACGGGGTTTAAATTTGACGAAAAACGTACTGCCATAACACAAATACAAAAGTTAGGATTTCGTCCCGAAAAAGTTAAAGATTGCATCATTTCTCATCTTGATCCCGATCACATTGGGGGGCTTGCCGATTTTCCTGATATGAAAATTCATATTGCTAAAGAAGAGTACGAAAGTTTTAAAAGTGGAAACGAAAGGTATCTTCCCCAACAATTAGCGCATAATCCAGAAATAAAATTGTACGAAAAAAGTAATAGCAAATGGTTTGGACTTCCTGCCCGAAAAGTTGACTTAGATTTTGAAACTGAAATTTACTTAATTCCATTGTTCGGCCATACACTTGGACATTGTGGAGTAACATTTAAGAAAAATGAAAAATGGATTTTTTATGTGGGAGATGCGTATTACCTAAGAGATGAAATATCTGATTTGAATCATCCCGTAGATGAATTAGCAAGGATAAGAGCAGTCGATGATGAAATGAGAAAAGAAAGTCTTGAAAAAATAAGGGAAATAGTGAAAAAGCACGGAAATGAAATTGAATATTTTGGCTATCATGACCCTACAGAATTTCAGGAAACTAAGGAAAACTTAGCAGATAACGACGTCTATTATTAATAAACACCATAAAGAGCAACTATGAATCCAATACTTAAAAATATTCTAGCTGTTATTGCTGGATGGTTAGGAGGTAGTATAATCAATATAGCCCTCATCAAAATTGGTCATAAATTAATTCCTATAAAAGGGATTGATCCCAATGATATGGATGCTCTCGCAGCCGTTATGCCGTCTTTAGGATTCGAGTATTTTATTTTTCCTTTTTTGGCTCATGCTCTGGGTACTCTGGCTGGTGCAACGATTGCTGGTTTAATAGCCGCAAGTCACAAAATGAAATTCTCATTAGGTATTGGTGGATTGTTCTTATTAGGCGGAATCATGGTTAATTATATGCTACCCGGCCCTACCTGGTTTGCTGTTGCAGATATAGCTATCGCTTATATTCCTATGGCATGGATCGGTGGAAAAATAGCTATGAAGATATCAGAAAATAAAAAAAGAGGAGAATAGAAAACTTTACTTAATCTAATACAGTGTATAAATAAAAGTAATTATATCTGGTTTATTTTATTTGATATATCAAATAAAAATGACATATTTGTTTGATATATCAAATAAATGAAAGTTAATACTCCCACAACCACTACATTATATTCTATTGAACAAGCCATTAAAGCTTATAGAAGACTGTGCAACAGAAATATTTCGAAAGTCATTGAAGACATCACGGTTGATCAAGCTTTAATCCTAATTATTTTAAATGACAATAGCAGTTTAACCCAAATGGAAATCGGTGATTTGGTCTTTAAAGATTATGCTTCTATTACGAGGATTTTAAATTTGATGGAGAAAAAAGAGTACATTAAAAAAGGAATCAACAATAAAGACAAAAGGCGTTCATCACTTGAAATTACAACTAAAGGAAAAGAAACATTAACTATTTTAAGTCCAACCATACAACTTAACAGAAATACTGCCCTTAGGAATATCACAGAGGATGAGTTAAACCAATTATATACAATACTTAATAAAATAACAAACAACTGTAATCAATAAAAATGAAAAAGATAATTCTATTTACTATTACTTTTATTCTACTCTCTTGCAAACAAGAAAACAAAACAATATCAAAAGATTTTGGCACCATAGAAATAACAAAATATCTCGATTCTTTAGATGGATTTAGCGGAGCTGTTTTAATAGCAAAAAATGATAGCATAGTAGTAAAGAAAGCATATGGTTTTGCTCATTTAGGTCATAAAATACCGAACAATATAGATACTAAATTTTCGTATGCCTCTATTGGAAAATCATTTACATCTGTATCAATTTTTCAGTTAATCCAGGCTAGAAAGCTTTCTCTTGATGATACCGTAGGTAAATTTATTCCTAACTATCCAAATCAAATTGTAAGAGATTCTGTTACAATCAGGCTTCTACTAACTCATAGAAGTGGTATGCCTAACTATTTTGCTTCTGAAAAACTAAAAAAAACATCTAAAGATTTATATCGAAGCATGCAAGATTTGGCTCCATTATATGAAAACAAACCGATGGAGTCGATGCCTAATGAAACATTTTCTTATAGGAACACAAATTATATTTTACTTGCCAGAATTATAGAAATAGTTTCACAGTTATCGTATGAACAGTACGTAAAAAAGAATATATTTTCTATTGCTAAAATGTCTAATTCTGGGCTTTATGATATTGATCATCCTATAGAAAATGCAGCAGAAGGTTATACTTTATCTGATATATATCCAAATAAGTTAAAAAAAAATACTTTCATGGGTACCGTTAGAGGAAGCGCTGCAGGTGGTGGTTATACAACTATAGAAGACTTATATAGATTTACCTACGCCTTTAGGAAAAACAAATTATTAGATATAAAGCATACTAACCTAATGAAAACTCAAAAATCTGATGAGGAGTGGTATGGCTATGGTATGCAATTTCCTGGTTTAGTTGATTCAAAAATGTATGGTCATAGTGGAGGGCATTTTGGAGTAGGAAGTGAATGGCGAATTTATGAGAAGCAAAATTATACGGTTATCATTTTAACAAATAAAGATGCAGATCAAGGTTTTTTAGACGCCCGATTCTATATACAAAAAACTCTTGCCGGATCAACACCAATGACCGATAGTTATTTTTATACAAAAAAAGTTGTACGTAATTGTTTTGAAAAGAGTTTTGAATACGCAAAAAATATGATTAAAGATACAGCAGAAAAGTTATCTGAAAGGGATTTAAATTCCAAAGGTTATGAAATGATAAAAAGAGGTTATTACAAGAAAGCAATTCAGCTTTTTAAACTAGAAGTATATGCTTTTCCTAAATCATATGATGCCTATGATTCTCTTGGTGAAGCTTATATGAAAAATGGAGATACAGAAAAAGCCATAACAAGCTATGAAAAAAGCTTGAAACTGAATCCCAAAAACGAAAACGCAAAAGAAAAACTAAAAGTATTATCAGAAAATAACATCTAAACCTCTCTGAATTCTCATAGAAAACATAAAATTTATTTCAGATCTTAAAAAGTATTTTCCAATTTGAAAACGTATAAAATTTTATATGGTTAACAAGAAATGAAATGCTAAAAACAACTAATTTAGCGTAAGCCTCCAAAGCTTACGCTTTTTTAATACATTTATAGTAAAAGACTTCAATTATCAAGATGTTACTGTATATATAACACCGTTGACAATTATGAAAAAAGCAATAATTATATCGACTCTTTTGTTTTTTGGGTTAGAACTGATTTCAGCACAGTCCAAAGAAACGGCCTTAGAGGATATAAGATCCGAATATAAAACGATAAGAAACAATATAACTTCTTATGTAAAAAAATCCCCAGAAATTGAATTAAATACAACAGAAGGAGGGCTTGTAACTGCATATTTAGATAACAAAGATTTAAGGTTAATCGAAATCATTGAATTTGGAGAAACAGGAAAAAATATAACTCAATATTATTTTAAAAACAGAAAGTTATTTTTTGCATTTGACCAGCAATATCGCTACAATACACCTATTTACAATGAAGAATTTGATGCAAACAAAACTACTATAATTGAAGATCGATATTATTTTCACAAAGAGAAACTATTTCTTTGGTTAGATACTGATAAAAATAAAGTCGATTTGACTTTACAAGCAAATAAGATGATTGGAAAAAAGTTTATTGATTACACAAAAAAATTAAAACACGAATTAAAAAAAGAGCAAAAACACTAACATAAAATTCGAATAAATGAATAGATATGTTGCTTTTCTACGAGGAATTAATGTAAGTGGTCATCACAAAGTTCCTATGGCCGACCTTCGTAAAGAAATGGAAAAACTGAATTTTGAAAAAGTAATTACAATTCTTAACTCGGGAAATATAATATTTGACTCAGCAAAAGATGATGTGAAGAGTCTTGAAAAAATAGTATCTGATCATTTAGAAAAAGCTTTTGGTTTTCCTATCCCAACGATCATAAGAAAATCTGAAACGATCTATCATTTATTAGATAAAGATCCATTTAAAGACATACTACTAACAAAAGACATTCGATTGTATGTTTCATTTCTGCAGGAAGATGTTAAAACCGATTTACAGTTACCATGGGTAAATGATAATAATGCTTTCAAAATTATCGGTAAGATCGACAAAGCCATAATAAGTGTCTTAGATCTTTCGATAACCAAGACACCAAAAGGAATGGAAGCTCTGGAACGATATTTTGGTAAGCAGATCACAACTCGTAACTGGAATACCATCAAACGAATAGAAAAGAAGCTTGAAATTAACTCTTAAGTCACGAATAAAGAGTAATATTAATTATCTTGTTACAATTTAAAACTAAATTGATATGAAATGAGCCATAACAATTGAGTAGATACCAATAATCTAGATGTTCAATGGTGTAATTCTATCTGACATTTAAAAGACAATAAAAAAGAAAAGATGAAACATAAAGGTTATATTGAGATTGATCAATCTTTACATAAAGTGGCTGAGCTTTTTGCAAATCCAGATAATCTTAAAGAATATCAGGATGGATTTATTAAAAAAGAATTGATCAGTGGAGAAAAAGGAAAAGTTGGTGCTGTTTCTAAAATGTATTACAAACACGGAAAACATGATATGGAATTGACTGAAACAATAACCAAAAATGAACTTCCGCATTCATTTGAAGCCAGTTATCATCATAAACATATGGACAATACCATGAAATGTAATTTTATTGCCTTAGGCGATAAAAAAACAAAATATGAATTCGAATATGAATACACTCGTATAAACTGGGTTATGCCAAAATTGATGGCTATTTTATTTCCGAGTATGTATCGAAAACCCGCAGAAAAATGGCTTAGACAATTTAAAGAGTTTGCCGAACGACAATAATCACTGTACTTTTCTTTTTTATATTGCTCTTATGCTAATAATTCGAAAGATTGTTTGGCAATCTCTAATTCTTCATTAGTAGGAATAACTAATATTTTTACCTCTGAAGAGGGTAAACTTATATCCCTTATTTCTTTAGATCGAATATTGTTTTTTTCTTCATCTAATCGAATGCCAAAAAACTCTTGATCTTTACACACCAAATTTCTAATCAAAGTAGAATTCTCTCCTATTCCGGCAGTAAATACAATAGCATCCAAGCCGTTCATAACCGAAGCATATGCTCCTATAAATTTTTTGATACGATATGCATTCATTTGCAGCGCTAACTGGCAGTCTTTATTTCCGTTTTCTGCTTCAGATTCAATATCACGTAAATCGCTATATCCTGTTAATCCCAGCATTCCACTTTCTTTTTGTAAAAGATCATTTACTTCTTTTAATGAATATCCCAGAGAATTAACCATATAAAAGATAACTGCAGGATCAATATCTCCGGATCGTGTTCCCATAATCAATCCATTCATTGGTGCAAATCCCAAAGTATGATCTATACTTTTACCGTCGCGAACCGCAGTCATACTACATCCATTTCCTAAGTGAATTGTAATAATCTTAGATTTTTCTTTCCTTAAAAATTCGATTGCTTTTTCTGAAACGTATTTATGGCTGGTGCCATGAAACCCATATACTCTAATATTATGCTCATCTAAAAATTTATTCGGAATAGCATACTTATAAGCTTCTACAGGAATAGTTTGATGAAAAGCTGTATCAAACACGGCTACTTGTTGTGCGTTAGAAAAAATCTCTTCGGCAACCAAAATTCCTTCCAGGTTTGCAGGGTTATGTAATGGTGCCAATGCAGAAAGTTTCTTGATTTTTTGTTTTACTTCTTCGGTTATTTCAACTGTTTCGGCAAAAGTGCTTCCCCCATGAACTACTCTATGACCAACAGTATGAATTTCTGTTGCAGATCGGATCACTCCTACTTTATCATCCATCAAATAGCTGGCTATTAATTGTAGTCCATCTTTGTGAGTATTAACAGTCACAGTTTTTTCAATGTTATGTATCTCGGATGTATAAGAAATTTTAGCATTTTCTATACCAATACGCTCTACTAGCCCAGAACAAACTACTTTTGTATCGGGCATAGTAAATAGTTGAAATTTTATAGACGAACTTCCAGAATTTAGTACAAGTACTTGCATATTTTTTAATAATTAAGAGTATTAAAAATCAGATATTTCTTTACTCTGTTTATAATCCCTGAGCTTGAATTGCAGTTATAATTACTGTATTATACACATCATCAACAGTACACCCCCTGCTTAGATCATTAACGGGTTTATTCAATCCTTGTAACATAGGACCAATGGCTAATGCTCCTGTTTCTCGTTGAATCGCTTTATAGGTGTTATTTCCTGTATTTAAATCTGGAAATATCAAAACACTGGCCTGGCCAGCTACTTCAGAATTTGGTAACTTACTTTGTCCCACTTCCAAATCTACTGCTGCATCATATTGTATAGGTCCTTCTATTTTTAGATCAGGGTGTTTTTCTTTTACAATGGCAGTTGCTTCTCTAACTATTTCTACATCTTCTCCTTTACCAGAGGTTCCCGAAGAATATGATAACATAGCTACTTTGGGTTCGATCCCAAAAGCTGCTGCCGATTCTGAAGAAGAAATTGCTATTTCTGCCAATTGTTCTGCATTAGGATTAGGGTTAATTGCACAATCACCAAAGACTGATACCCGATCTGCTAAGCACATAAAGAATACAGAAGAAACAACTTTTACTCCTGGTTTGGTCTTTATAAATTGTAACGCTGGCCTAATCGTATGTTGTGTTGTGTGCACTGCTCCCGACACCATTCCGTCTGCATGACCTTTGTATATCATCATCGTACCAAAATAGGATACATCTGCCATCATATCTTTGGCCATATCCAGATTTACATTTTTGTGCTTTCTTAACTCATAAAATGTTTGTACATACTCATCATAATAAGGAGATTCTGTAGGGAAGACAATCTGTATTTTATCAAAATCTATCGGAATATCCAGTTTTGTAGCCTTGCTCTTTATTTTCTTTTCATTTCCGATTAAGGTAATATCCACAACTCCAGATGCCAATAATCTAGAAGTAGCTCTTAAAATTCTTTCATCAGATCCTTCTGGAAGAACAATATGCTTTTTATGTTTTAGAGCGCGTCTTAATAAATTATATTGAAACATTCGAGGGGTTAACCCTTCTGATTTAAATGTAATTAGTTTATCGGCTAATTGATCTTCATTAACATATTTTTCGAATATGCTAATGGATGTATTTATCTTTTGCAGATTATCTAGATAGATTTTAGATTTAATTGCTCCTATTTTATTAGTAATAGAAAATGTACCGCTAGGTACCGATATAATAGGGAAAGATAAAGAAACTCCTTCTATTAATTTAAGTATTGGTGGTTCAGGAATAATTCCTCCGGTAAGTATAATCCCCGAAATCTTAGGATAATTATCAGAAATATTTGCCTGTAATACTCCCAAAATGATATCTGCACGATCTCCAGGAGTAATGACAAGACTGTTATCCTTAAGATGTGTAAGGTAGTTACGTAATTGCATTGCTCCTACTCCAAAACTACCTGCTTGATTATTAAGGTATTCTTTACCAAACAACACATTACCCTCTAATTCGTTTACAATCTCTTTAATAGTAGGATTAATCAAAGAATTGATCTTTGGGATAATAATACGATCGACATTATTACCAAAATCTTTTTCAAAATTACTTTCTAATTGTTTTTCGCAACCTTGAGTAACTTTATTGGCTACCATAGCCAAAACTTCAACATCTTTACTATTAAAAGTATCGTATGCTAGTTTTAGATTACTAACAATTTCATCATTTTGCTTATCAATTCCACTTGCTACTATAACTGCCGGGATACCCAAATTTTTGGCAATAATAACATTAATATCAAATTCAATGATATTACCTTCATCAGAAAAATCAGTACCTTCTACTAATATAAAATCAAATCTTTCTTCAAGGTTTTTGTATTTCCTGATGATCTCATCTATAATTTCTCCTGATTTACCCTGGTTGTATTTTTGAAGTATCTCACTTCTTGTATAGGCATAGGCATTTTTGAAGTTAATATCTAATTCGAAATGCGATATTACAGTATTAATATGGTTATCAACTTCTCCTTCTTTAGGATCATCGATAATTGGTCTAAAATACCCTACTCTGGCTACTTTACCCAGAAGCATACGCATCATACCCAAAACAACAATAGATTTACCACTATTAGGTTCTATAGTAGCAATATAAACGGCTTTACTCATGTATAAGAATTTGGTAGTGCAAAGATACGTTAATACCATAATTTAACATAAGATCATTGTATAATAAAACTTCTTTCTATCATAGTCATATAATATTAACAATTCGATTTTCATTTCAACAAAAAAGGTTTAGAATTACACTAAACCTTTTATTATATCCTATAACTTTTTGACATCTTAATTCATGCCTTTTCTACTTTTAAAGCCTTTGTACAATACATGCTATAACATATGCTACAATTAATTTAATCAATACAATCATTATACATATTACAATTTAAAAGATAAACCAGCTTGAAACACCGAGTTTTTAAGCGATGTACTATTTTCTTTAGTAATATCTGCAAATCCAAGGTTATATCTAATTCCGATTTCTAAATTATCAGTTAACGAATATCCTATACCCAAAGCTACTCCGTAATCGATTTTCTTAAAGTTACTTTTAACAAAACCAGTTCCTTTGCCTCCTAATAAATATCCTACTTGAGGTCCTGCCTCGAGGCTTAACTTATTAATAGGATAGAATTTTATTATTGCCGGTAATACATTGATATAGTTTAATTTTATTTTTCCGGAACTATTTTTTGATTTAGCTCCTTGAGCAGAATACAGTATTTCGGACCGAATTGCTAATTTTTCGGATAGTCTATATTGAGAAAAGACTCCTCCCATTATCCCTATTTTAAATTTAGAAGATGTATTTCTAAACTCGGTTAGGTTAGCCCCTGCTTTAATCCCAAACTCTATTCCTTTTTGTTTTTCCTGTGCATTTATAGTCATTACCCCAAATAACACTGCACATAACATTAATTTAATTGTTTTCTTCATTTTGATTTATTTGTTTTTAATTGAATACATTATTGTTCTGAAAGCGATTTTCAGATTAAAAATTAATCCCTAATTCGAGCTCAAACCCAAAGTTTTTGGTATACACCTTAGAAGTTTGTATTTGTTGAAAAACACCTGCTCCAATGACAATACCATACTCTTTCCAGGGGATAATTTTCACTCCTTGTTTAGCGCCTATTCCTATAAGGAAATTATGCTGTTTTTTGCCTTCTATCTTTTTGGTGATTTCAAGTCCTAAAGGCACTTCTATGCCTATATTGGCATACACTCCTGGTATTATTTTTAGATACCCATCAAAACCGCCCCCTACGCTAAAGGCATCAACAGACGTGTAATTTTTGTTGAGTAATGAGCTTCGTTTTATACTATATCTATCATAGGATATTACAAAAGGCATGATGAAGTCTTTATCACTATCGGCGAAACCTATATAACTCATTTTCCACCCTTCTTTATGTTTGCTGTATACTTTCCTAAATGTCACCATATCAAACCATTTCCCTAATCGTTTTTTATGCTTCATTTCTGATTTCTCATAAAAAACATCTTCTGCACTGGTTTGTAGATCTCCTGATATGAATTCTGGTTTGTTTCTTTTTTTATAGGTATTGATAAAGCTTAAGGTACAATACTCTAATGCCGCTCTGATTCTCTGTTCATAGGTTTCGAATATTTTTGATTTATCAGAGATAGAAAAAGTTTCATCTTCATAATGCTGTACATCAAAAAGTTTTTGCAGTTTATCATTTTCTTTTTCATAAAAAATCAAGTTAATATACACCCTCGTTTTTATACTGCTTATACTACTTTGTGATTGTTGAATTTCTAAATTCTTTACTTTTATAACTATTGGTTTTGTGTCTTTGGTTTGCGAAAAAGAAGTTTTCATAAAATTCAGAATAGCCGTTGGTGCATCTGGATATAATTGAAAAATGACTTTTTCTCCATTTTCTTTAGTTCCTAATCCTAAGTTTTTCTCTTTTCTAATATCGATAACCCGTGCTATAGATATCGATAAATTTTCTGTATGAAAAGGAATGGTTTTTAAGCTTATATTTTCCTGAGATAATACTATAGAAGACAGGAAAAACATTGATACGTGCCAGATATACTTCATTATAAACCTGATTTTATAAATTAGACTTATAATGAACCTCGACCTCTCTAATTTCCTCAATATCAAAATATAACACTAGCTCTTTGGGTGTTAAAGTGGCAATATATGCTTTCACTGTTTCTCTTTTGTCATCAGTCATCATTATATAACCTCCATTAATATTTAACATCCAAACACCACTCTCCTTTTTCCCTTCAGAGATAGAGACAAAAGTCATATCCTTTTTAAAAAGGATATAATCATTTCTTTCTTTTTTGGATGGTGGATATTTCTTAACTCCGATCTTATAAGTATCCAAATCCCATTTCTTTAGGAGAGCATTTTTATTCAGGGTTTGTGCACCGATACTATAAAGCGAAAAAGTAAATAGTATTGTCGTTAGAATTGTTATGTTTATTTTGCTGTTCATATCTTACTTTTAAAATTTTAGTCAAAACTAGTAAGCATGAATAGTATGTCGTTTGTCCTGTTAAGACAAAAAAATATGACTTATATATGATCTTAAAATTCTTATTTTACTGTAGTAATAACCTATCTAATTGTCCTAAAAAGACAACTCAAAAATTACTATATCGTAGTACCTTTCCTCTAAAATGATAAAACATGGGAAACCCAACACAACTGGAACGTTATAAAAAGCTAATTCTCTATATAGAAGAAAGATTTAAAAATGAAATCAGTAAAAAAGATATAGAAGACGTATCGTTTTATTCGTATCGAAATATAAATAGAATATTTCTTGCGCTTCATCACGAAACTATTGGACAATATATAAAAAGGATAAAACTAGAAAAAGCTGCAGAATACTTAAAATTTTCATCCGAGAATATCTCTGATATCGCTTATGAAATTGGATATAGTGATATTGCTGCTTTTAGTAAAGCTTTTAAAAAGCAATTTAAATGCTCTCCTTCTTCTTTTCGGAATTCAACCAAAATCAAACAACACATTACTCAAAAAGCTATCTTTCCATTAGAAAATACTAAAGAACAAATTCTTACGTATGAAATCGAAGAAATCCCCGGTTTTGATATTTTATATTTAACCTATCAAGGATCTTATGAAAATATTAATGGAATAGAGAAAACCTGGAAACAACTGATCTCATATGCGTCAAAACATAGTTTATTAAAAGATGAAACAATTATATTGGGAGAAATACTAGATGATGACGAAATCACCGATACTTTACATTGCCGATATAATGCTTGTATCATTCTAGAAAAAGAAATAGATTTTCCTCTAAAAGGGTTATTTAAAACCAAACATATACCCCGACAAAAATATGCTAAGTTTATACACAAAGGTAGTCACGAGAGTTCTGTAGACACCTATGATTTAATCTATGGATACTGGATAACCGAAGTACAATTAGAGTTTGAAGACAAACCAACTTTAGAGTTTTATCTTAATGATGAGTCTGATACTCCAGAAAAAGAACTTCTTACCGAGATTTATATTCCTGTAAAATAATAATTGTCTGTATTGAACAATAACGTTTCGAAACTGCTCATCTAAATTTGTTAGCAAAAACAGAGTTCTATGCAAAAAAGAATTATCGGAATAGATGTAGCAAGAGCATTAGCTATCTTCGGAATGATTATCGTTAATTTTAAAATGGTCTTTGGAAATCATGGCAACCCTCTCTTGAATACCTTTTTAGGATTATTAGACGGAAAAGCAGCTGCAACCTTTGTGGTTCTGGCAGGTGTAGGAATTTCATTACTAACAAAAAGTGCAATACATCAGAATAATAAAGAAACGTTAAACAGAAACAAAAATAAACTTCTTAAAAGAGCTCTATTTCTTTTCTTAATTGGTATATCTTATTCAACAATCTGGCAAGCAGATATTTTACACTTTTATGCGATATATATGTTGCTAGCAATATTTTTAATAAAAAGTAGTCCAAAAACACTAGTATCAATAGCAGTAGGAATGATTATAGTATATCCTATACTTATGATGTTATGGAATTATGATAGCGGATGGGACTATACTAAAATGGAATATACAAACCTATGGACTGTAAAAGGTTTTTTTAAAAACCTTATTTTTAACGGTTTCCATCCTGTTATTCCATGGAGTGCATTTATGATTATAGGAATGTGGTTTGGTAAAATGGAATTAAGTAATACTATAGTGGTCACAAAAGCATTGTGGATTAGTCTTACTGTATTTATTGTTGTACAGATACTATCCTATTTTTCTATTATATTCTTTTCTATGGGAAACCAAGAAATCATCACAGAATTAACCCCGATTCTTGGAACAGATCCTATGCCTCCATTACCTTTATACATGGTTTCTGGGAGTAGTATAGCCATATTTCTTATTTCTTTTTGTATTCTAATTTCAAAAAAATATGAGAATACCATTTTCATATATATATTAAAAAACACCGGACAACTTGCTTTAACTTTTTATATCGCACATGTTATAATAGGAATGGGATGTATAGAAATTGTTAATCCCACAAGAATGGGAGAGTATACTATAAATTTTTCGTTTTTATACGCCTTGTTCTTTATTGTAATATGTCTCATTTTTTCAATGATTAATAAAAAACATGCAAAACATGGCCCCATTGAATGGATAATGCGAAAATTAACCGATTAAGGATCTATAGATTAAAAACATAAAGACCGTCTAAGTTTTATTAGACGGTCTTTATTATTGTTTGTTATAGATTAGTTTCCTAATTTATATCCTCACCTTTTTTAAGTTTTTCCAAATCACCATTAAGTCTTCCTTTAAATCGATCAGGAGCGTTACCTAGTGATGTATTTATTGCTTTTATAGCATTTTTATAATCTCCAGTTGCCGAATATGCTTTTGCTAATCCATAGTTAGATGGCCATGCACCTTTACTATTTTTTACGTTATCCTTTAAAACAACAAGTGCTTTATCTTTTTGTCCTAAGCTTATTAATCCTGTCCCTAATCTAAAAATCTGTGTAGTGCTTCCTAGTTTAGCCGCTTTATCCACAAAAGTCATAGCTTCACTTGTTTTTCCTTGCTTAGCCAAAATCTGTGATTTAAGAGATAGGTTAGCAAAAGTTTCTTTACTAAAAAAATTACCCGATATAGAGGCATTAACCCACTCTAATGCCTGATCTAACTCACCAGCATTAAAAGCATAATTTGCCGCGTTATCCCAGCTTGTCTGAGTAAAACCGGCAGAATTACGAAGATCATTTTTGATACCTGTCATGACCACATTTTTTACATCAACTTCGATCTTGAAAGGAATTTCTTTTTTCTCCCATCTCAATGCTGCTACAGCGCTATTGGCTTCAACATTAGGAAATAAAAAAGTTAACATTTCGGTATGTGCAGTTTCTTTGGTTTTAACATCTACACGTAAAGCATCTTCCTTTTCATCATAAAAATAACTTCCCCAGGATGTCGAGTTGTTAGAAAATATAACCGTAGCCCCACCATCTTCTTTTAATGCAATATGAAGCCCGTAAGTACCTGCTTTAATATCTTTTCCTTCAATTTTAACATCGTGAGTAAACGTTATTATCGAATTGCTGTTAGCTCCTGCTCTCCAGGGTGCTGCTTTAGAAGTTCCAAATCCCAGGTTATTATATCCATAAGGAACTAGTTTTCCCCAGATTTCACGTTCCTTTACACTTGGTCTCCCATAATCAATGGTGATATTAGTAACCCCTACACGTTGCATTACCTGTGCACGTTGACTTCCTTCTGGAGTGGTAAGTTGCGCATTTGTTTGAATTGAGAGCAACATCATTGCGCTCACAATACAAGTTGTAATTAAGTTGAATTGTTTCATGACTGTTTTTTTTGATTAATTATTATCACTTAGAGAAATTAAATTTCTAACCTAAACAATGTAAGAGGTATATCTCAATCCTAATGTTACGGTAGTGTTAAACTCAAAAAGAAAGTCATAATTGATTGTTAAACCATGTTATTCTTTTAACAGCTGATTAACAAAGTCTTCAAAATCCTTTTTAAAATTTACATATTTCTGACCTGTAGCCGGGCCATTAAATCCTGTGTGTATTTTACGTACCTGCCCTTTTTTATCAATAAAAATAGTTGTAGGATATGACAATACATGGTTTAGCATTGGTAGTTTTTCTTGTGCTTTTTGTTTATCTGAAGTTCCATATTGCGCCAAAAGAATTGGGTAGGTCACTTTCAGTTTTTGTTGTAGTCGTTTTATAGATTTAAATGCTTTTTCTTCGGTCTTAGCATATTCAAAAGCCAATGCTACAAATTCGGCTCCATTGTTTTTGTGCTTATTCTGATACTCTACATAATATTTGGTTTCATCCATACAGTTTGGGCACCACGTCCCCATAATTTGTACGATTACCACTTTATCTTTAAACCGATCATCTTTAAGCGAAATTTGATTTCCTTCAACATCAGGAAAATTAAATTCTAATGTATCATATCCTTCTTTCAGAAAAGTTAATGAATCTTCAGAAGGTAATTTAAAGTTTTCATTTCTTTTAGCTACAAAAGGTTCTTTCCAATGATTACCCGAATAAAAGTGACCATTTAATGTGCTATCTGTTACCTGTGCAGTAAATAAGAAAGCATGAGCTCCGTCAAAAGTTGATAATTGTAATTGGTCTTTATTTAAAACACCTTCTAAATAACGATAGTCTCCTGTAGTTGTTCTAAATGTACCCGTAACAATATTTCCATTTTGTTTAAAAGTACCTTTAGCAATATACCTGTCTTCTTCATTGTCTTTACTAAAAACTGTTTCCCAATTTCCCGTAATATCATAATTTGATTTTGAAACAATTTCAAATCGATCCTGCTCTCCATATTTTGCTGCAAAAGGTACTACTCTATCAAGGCTTTTTTTAATAAAGCTTCCAGAAATTGTCATAGAATCTATAAATCGACCGGCAATATACCCCTCAAAAACAGGAAGTTTAATTAGTATAGAATCTTTATTAATTATAACTTCATCAACATCAATTGTTTCTTCGGCATTAAAAATTCTTAAGGTCTGATCATCCATTACCTCGATCAGAAAAGGAAGTTTTTTATTGTCCTGAACTTCTAATGTTGCTTTCCATGGGCCACTTTTAAACTCAAACAAATCAAATGGTTTATCTTTCTTACAAGAAGAAAAAATAGTGGTAACAAGTAGAATAATTATGGCTGTTTTTCTCATTATTTGATAGTATAAAAAGTCCGGAAAGTTACTCAAAACTTACCGGACGATTCTCTTTTTATAATTTTATTAAGTTTTTATTGCTCCTTTGCATATAATTTCTCTAATTTTTCTTTTCCTTCTTTCATCTTTTCTTTTCCATTTTTTATTGATTTCTCTAAGGCTTTTAGCTTTTCTTCAGCTTTAGTGATTTTAGTTTCTTTTTCTGCAATTTCTTCTGGAGTTAAAGCTTCTTCTCCTTCTTTTTCCTTTGCTTTTGCTAGACGCTCTTTTGCAGCTTCGATTTTTGCTTTGCCTCTGGTAATTCTTTCTTCATTCTTTTTTAATACTTCGCTACGTTCTTTTACCATGTCTTTAGCCTCTTCGGCTCTGGCCATTCCAAACTCTTTACCTGTTAATCCTTCTTTATTTTTTCCATATGCTTTCCCTTTTATTTTCTTTTCAGCTTTTTCTAAAGCTTTTTCGGCTTTTTCTTCTGCTTTTTCAGCCTTTTCAATAGCTTTATCCTTAGCTTCTTCTGCTTTCTCTTCTAGTTTTTCAACTTTTTCTTCGGCTTTCTCTCTAGCTTTCTCTGCCTTCTTTTGGGCTTTCTCTGCTTTTTTTTCTGCCTTTTCCTGAGTTTTTTCTTTTTTCTTAGCTATTTTTTCTTTTGCTTCTTGAGATTTTCCCTGAGCAATTATCACCTGATTCCCTAAAGTGAAAATCAAAACAAATACCAATATTAGTTTTATAAATTTCATGTTAGTTTTTTTTAGTTAGTGTTAAAATGATTAAGGATGTGAAGGTTTATTACTAGAAGATCTTTTAAATATCATCCAAATCTTCTAAAGATTCTTCTAATTCTTCTACTTTGGTCTCAACTTCTTCAGAAACCTGATCTAATTCAGACTCAATTGCTTCTATTTTTTCTACAACAGCTTTGGTTTCTTCCTCTTCTTTTTTCTTATCTGTACAAGAAATAATTCCGAAAAGAAACATGATAGCAAATAACTTAATTCCTGTTTTCATAATATTAAAATTTGGTTAGAATAAAACTATTATAAATATACCACAATTTTGTTTATAGATATACTTACAACTATTTGTATCCTCTGCCCAATATATTATCTTTACCAACTGAATTTAGAAAGATCACAAATGAAGATTTCATATAACTGGCTGAAGCAATTTATTAATATCGATTGGGATGCAGAGAAAACAGGAGAACTCCTTACCGATCTAGGCTTAGAGGTAGAAGGAATAGAGTCCTATCAAAGTGTAAAAGGAGGATTAGAAGGTGTTGTTATAGGGCAAGTTCTTAATTGCGAAAAACATCCAAATGCAGATAAGCTTAAAATTACCAGAGTAGACTTAGGTAATGGCGAACCGGTTCAGATTGTTTGTGGTGCTCCTAATGTTGCTGCGGGGCAAAAAGTCCCTGTTGCTACTATTGGCACAAAACTTTATAATGATAAAGGTGAAGAATGGGTTATAAAAAAAGGAAAAATAAGAGGTGAAGAAAGCCATGGTATGATCTGTGCTGAAGATGAATTAGGGCTAGGAAAAAGTCATGACGGGATTATGGTCTTAAGTACTGATATCACCGTAGGAACTAAAGCTGCAGATATATTTGATATTGAAAATGATTCTGTGTTTGAAATTGGATTGACTCCTAATCGTGCAGACGCAATGAGTCATTGGGGTACTGCACGTGATCTCAAAGCAGGATTGCTACAAAAAGACCTTAATTTAGAACTTATTACTCCTTCGGTAAGTAATTTCAGAGTAGAAAACAGGTTAAATAAAATTGATATCGAAGTCAAAAATAATGAGATGGCACCCAGATATTGCGGTGTAACGATTTCTGATATTAAAGTAGGAGAATCTCCTGCCTGGTTACAACATAGACTAAAAGCGATAGGAATTACTCCGAAAAATAATGTTGTAGATGTTACCAACTATGTTTTACATGAGTTAGGACAACCTTTACACGCATTTGACGCACACTATATTGAAGGGAATAAAATTGAAGTAAAAACTGTTGATGCCGGTACCAAATTTACAACTCTAGATGAAGTAGAAAGAGAATTACATCAAGAAGACCTTATGATCTGTGATGCTGTAAAACCTCTTTGTATTGCTGGTGTATTTGGAGGAATAAACTCTGGTGTTACAGAAAGAACAACATCAATTTTCTTAGAAAGTGCTTACTTTAATCCTATTAGTATTCGTAAAACCGCAAAACGGCATGGTTTAAACACAGATGCTTCTTTTAGATTTGAAAGGGGTATTGATCCAAATATCACCGAATACGCATTGAAAAGAGCTGCTCTATTAATACAAGAGCTTGCAGGAGGTAATGTTTCTAGTGAAATCATGGATTTATATCCTAAAAAGATTGAAGATTTCCAGGTGATTTTATCTTTTGAAAATACTACAAAGTTAATTGGTGAAGAAATACCTCAAGATACTATTAAAAGGATTCTCACTTCATTAGATATTAAAATTAATAGCGTAACCGAGACAGGAATAGGTCTTACCATTCCGGCGTACAGAAATGATGTACAAAGAGAAGTTGATGTAATAGAAGAAATTCTTAGAGTATACGGGTATAATACTATTGGTTTTACTCAAAAATTAAATGCTTCGATATCAAATATTGATAGGTTCTCTGATCATAATGTGCAAAACACCATATCAAATCAACTTGTTGGTCTGGGATTTCATGAGATGTTAGCCAACTCACTTACCTCTCCTGATTATATTGTCTTGAGTGAACAGCTCAAAAATGAGAATAACGTAGAAATGCTAAATCCACTAAGTAATGATTTGGCAGTAATGAGGCAATCCATGTTATTTTCGGGATTAGAAGCTGTATCATATAATAGTAATAGAAAACGATCAGATCTTAAATTGTTTGAGTTTGGAAAAACATATCATAACTATGAAGATAAAAGAATAGAAAATAAACATCTAAGTATTATTATTTCTGGAAGTAGGTCTAAAGAAACCTGGACTGCAAGTCCGCAAACAAGTGATTTCTTTTACTTAAAAGGAATAGTATTCTCTGTTTTAGAACGTTTAGGACTTACAAGATTAAAAACATCTCCTATAAAGAATGATGTTTTTACTGAAGGGCTTTCTTTAAGTATTGATAAAGCACAATTAGTAGATTTTGGAATACTAAAAAAACCGGTACTTAAACATTTCTCTATTTCTCAGGAAGTATTGTATGCAGATTTTAACTGGGATGTTATTTTAGAATATGCAAAACATAATAAACTAAAGTATAAAGATATTCCAAAATTTCCTGAAGTGCGTCGTGATTTTGCTTTATTACTAGACGATTCTATAAAGTTTGAAGAAATTCATACTATCGCCAAGCAAACCGAGAAACAAATTCTAAAAGATGTAAACTTATTTGACGTGTACCAAGGTAAAAACCTTCCTAAAGGAAAAAAATCGTATGCCGTAAGTTTCATTCTACAGGACGATAATAAGACACTTACCGATAAACAAATCGATAAGATCATGAACAAATTACAGTACAATTTTGAAAATAAATTAGGCGCCGAACTTAGATAAGTAACAGTGTCAAATTTAAGATACTAACCTAAAATACCATTTAAAATATATCATAAAAAAAACCGGAATGTACATTCCGGTTTTTTTTATGATATATAATTTGAAAGCTTTTATTACTAGTTGCCTCCTTCTAAAGCTTTAAGTCTGTCTTTCATTTCGCCAGCCTTAGGATCATCTAACTGATAAAATATATTCATCAATGTACGAATAGCTTCTACATTATCAGGATTACTTTTTAGAGCTCCTTCAAGATAAGGAACAGCTGTTTTATATAATTCTGATCTCTTTTTTGTAAGCTCATCATACTTTCTATTATCACTTGAGGATGTTCCTAAACTATTCATTTCATCTACAATCTTAGTTTCTCCACTTAAAATTATAGAAGCAATATTGATTTGAGCAGCAGTATAATCTGGTTTTAGCTCTAAAGCTTTCTTATAGTAACCTAATGCTTGATCATTATCACCAAGACGAGATGCACTAACTCCTAAATTATATAGTAAATCAGGATTTTCAGGATCGTTAGCTACGATCTGTTCCATAATTTCTTTATACTTAGCAATATTTCCTAATTTATAGTATACATCAGCTTCTGCTTGCTTTAATGCAGAATCTTCTGGGTTCTCTTTTTTAGCATCTTCAATAGCTGCTATTGCTTCTTCATCTTTTCCTTGACTCATGTAGATCAAAGCAATATTTTTTGCGATCTCTCCTTTTCTGGATTCAGAAGTTTTAGTTTCTGGCTTAATGTATTCTCCAGTTTTTACAGAAAGGTCTCTTATTTGTTTAGATTCAAAAACATCAACCTTACCTGTTTCTTTATGAGTTGCAACAAATTCCTTCTTTACCCCACTAAAACCAAGACTTTTTAATTCCTTATAGTATTTTAAAGCAGTATCATAATCTTTATCATTAACAGCATTACTAGCTGCATAATATAAATATGTTGTATCAGCTTTATTGGTAGTATATCCTAAATAAAGTTTTTCTGATGCTCCTTTATAGTTTTTTGCATTCTGATCTTTAATTGCGTTTTCAATTAAAGATTGGCGTAACAATTGTAATTTCTGAGTAGCATCAACAGTATATTTAGATCCTCCTGTGGCTTTTTCAATTTCGATTGTTTTATTATAAGCATTTGCTGCACTTTCAATTTTCTCTAAAGATTCACTTGCAGAAGAAGCTACAACTTGTCCTTTAAAAAAATAATACTGTGCTTTCATTTTATCATCTGCAGCATCCAACAGTCCTTCTGCAGCTTGTAATGCTTCTGTCGCTATATCCATATTACCAGATTTTAAGGCTTTTGCTGCTGCCTTTAATGCCGGTTTCATTGTGGTTTTCTTTTGAGCAAATCCAAAAGCACCAATAGCTAGGAATAGTACTACGATAAATTTAGTTTTCATTACTTGAGTTTTTTTAAAATGGGATTTAATTATTGTTTTGTTTCATTATCAATATTCGTGCCATCTGAAGCGTTATCAGCATCAGTTGTAGAAGAATCAACATCTTCTATATCTTCGTCCTGATCTATATCATCTTCGTCGTGCATAACTTTTGCTACTGCAGCAATAGAATCTTTACCTTTTAAATTAATAAGACGTACACCTTGTGTTGCGCGTCCCATCACACGTAAATCTTCTACGGCAAGTCGAATAGCAATTCCTGATTTATTTATAATCATAAGATCATCTAAATCGGTAACATTCTTAATTGCCACTAGAGATCCTGTTTTATCTGTAACAGAAATGGTTTTAACACCTTTTCCTCCTCTATTTGTTATTCTATAATCTTCTAATTTAGAACGTTTTCCATAACCATTTTCTGAAACTACTAAGATATTACTTTCCATTTCATTAACAGCTACCATACCAATTACTTCATCTTTATCATCGGCAAGTCTGATTCCTCTTACTCCCGAAGCTCCACGTCCCATTGGTCTGGTTTTTTCTTCTTCAAATCGAATTGCTTTACCCGATTTTACTGCTAACATTACCTGGCTTTTACCATCGGTTAATTTCGCTTCGAGAAGCTCATCATTATCCTTTATAGTAATAGCATTAATACCATTTGTTCTCGGTCTGGAATATTGCTCTAAAGATGTCTTTTTGACCTGACCTTTTTTCGTTGCCATAATGACATAGTGTGAATTAATGTACTCTTCATCTTTAAGATCCTGAGTACAGATAAAAGCTTTCACTTTATCATCACTATGTATATTAATTAGATTTTGAATAGCTCTTCCTTTAGAAGTTTTACTTCCTTCAGGAATTTCATATACTCTCATCCAAAAACATTTTCCTTTCTGAGTAAAGAACAGCATATACTGATGATTGGTTCCCACAAATAAATGTTCAAGAAAATCCTCATTACGTGTTGTACTTCCTTTTTGCCCTACTCCTCCTCTATTTTGTTTCTTATATTCATTAAGAGAAGTTCGTTTTATATATCCTGCATGTGAAATCGTAATGACTACTTTTTCATCCGGGATCATATCTTCTATACTCAGATCTCCTCCTGCGTATTCTATTTGAGAGCGGCGTTCATCACCGTATTTTTCTTTTACTTCTATAAGTTCGTCCTTAATGATTTGCATCCTACGCTCCTTCTTCTCCAAAATATCCTTAAGGTCTTCGATCGTTTTCATCAATTCTTCATACTCGGCACGTAATTTATCTTGTTCAAGACCTGTTAACTGTCTTAAACGCATTTCTACAATTGCCTTGGCCTGTATTTCAGAAAGTTTGAAACGCTTTATTAATTTTTCGCGCGCCTCATCTGCATTTGCAGAAGAACGAATTAAAGCAATCACTTCATCAATATTATCAGAAGCTATGATTAAACCTTCAAGAATATGGGCTCTTTCTTCAGCTTTTTTCAATTCATACTTTGTACGACGAACAACAACTTCATGTCTATGTTCTACAAAATAATGAATCATCTCTTTTACATTCAATAACTGTGGTCTTCCATTAACCAGTGCAATATTATTTACACTAAAAGAAGATTGTAAAGCTGTATATTTATATAAAAGGTTTAGTACTATATTAGGTATTGCATCACGTTTTAGAACATATACGACACGCATACCTTTTCTATCAGACTCATCACGTATTGTTGCAATCCCATCAATTTTCTTATCATTAACAAGGTCAGCAGTTTTTTTAATCATGTCTGCTTTATTCACCTGATAAGGAATTTCACTAACAATAATACATTCTCTACCGTTTACCTCTTCAAAACTGGCTTTAGCTCGTATAACGACTCTTCCTCTACCTGTTTTAAAAGCTTCTCTAACACCATCATAACCATAAATTGTTCCTCCTGTAGGAAAATCCGGAGCTTTAATGTATTGTATTAACTCATCAATTTCGATATCATTATTATCGATATATGCAATAGTACCATCAACAACTTCACTTAAATTATGAGGAGGCATATTTGTTGCCATACCTACTGCAATCCCTGAAGCTCCATTTATTAATAATCCCGGAACTCTTGTTGGCAGAACTGTTGGTTCTTGTAAAGTGTCATCAAAATTAAATGTATGGTCTACAGTATCTTTTTCGATATCTGCCAGCATATCCTCGGATATCTTTCGCATTCTTGCTTCTGTATAACGCATAGCCGCAGGGCTATCACCATCTACAGAACCAAAGTTACCTTGGCCATCAACTAACATATATCTCAAACTCCACTCTTGTGCCATACGAACCATCGTATCATATACAGATGTATCACCATGTGGGTGATATTTACCAAGAACTTCTCCTACAATTCTTGCAGATTTCTTGTGGGCACTACTTGCTTTAACACCCAGTTCATACATACCGTATAAAACACGTCTATGCACGGGCTTAAGACCATCCCTAACATCAGGAAGTGCACGAGATACAATAACAGACATTGAATAATCAATGTATGCCGATTTCATCTCATCTTCTATATTGATAGGTATAAGCTTTTCTCCATCAGCCATAAAAAATTATTTTATTCTAAAATTGATTAATTAAACGCGCTAATTTAAGTAAATTAAGACGGTTTTAACAGCCAATTACCCTGTAATATACGGAATTTATTAACAATAGTATAGACAGATGTAGTTAATAAGTCTGTGATCTTAGGTTTTGATTATTAATGCATTTTTTGTCTATTTACCAATACAAGCAAAAAAACCCTAATAGACACTGTCTCAGAGCTGGTGTGTGTATTTTTAGAGCTTGAAATTGCATGACAAAATATCCCAATGTCAAAATATCTAATTAAAAGGAATAGTTTTTGTCAATTTAATTCTAAAAATTACTATTTTAGTTATAAAGAAAGAGAATAATTTTATGGATGATAATTTTTCGCCCAGAGTAAAAGATGTGATTGCGTACAGTAAAGAAGAAGCTCTTAGATTAGGGCATGACTTTATTGGCACAGAACACCTTATGTTAGGGTTGCTACGTGACGGAAGTGGTAAAGCTATTAATATTCTAGATGCGCTAGATATTGATTTGACAAATTTAAGAAGGAAGGTTGAGATCCTAAGCCCTGCAAATCCAAATATAGCTGTCGCCTCGAACGAGAAAAAAAATTTACATTTAACTAGACAAGCAGAAAGAGCATTAAAAACTACTTTTTTGGAAGCTAAGTTATTTCAAAGTTCTTCTATTAATACTGCTCATCTTCTGCTATGTATCCTAAGAAATGAAAATGACCCAACTACAAAACTTTTAAATCGTTTAAAAGTAGATTATGATAATGTTAAAGACCAATTTAAGTTTATGATTGCTAACGAAGAAGAATATATAGATAATCCAAAAGCAGAATCTTTCTCTGAAGATGATGATGATTTAACTGGAGATTCATCTAAAGAAAATCCTTTTAACTCTCCTTCTGGAGGAAGTAAAGCAGGGAAAAAATCTAAAACTCCTGTTTTAGATAACTTTGGCCGTGATTTAACGGCAATGGCAGAAGAAGGAAAACTCGACCCCGTAGTGGGGCGATCCAAAGAGATAGAGCGTGTATCTCAAATATTAAGCAGACGTAAAAAGAATAACCCACTACTCATAGGAGAACCTGGAGTTGGTAAATCTGCCATCGCAGAAGGACTTGCTTTAAGAATAGTAAAACGTAAAGTTTCTAGAATCTTATTTGACAAAAGAGTCGTTACTCTCGATCTGGCAAGCTTAGTTGCAGGAACCAAATATCGTGGACAATTCGAAGAGCGAATGAAAGCGGTAATGAACGAATTAGAAAAGAACGATGATATCATTCTTTTTATAGATGAGATTCATACTATTGTTGGTGCTGGTGGTGCTACAGGAAGCTTAGATGCTTCAAATATGTTTAAACCAGCCTTAGCAAGAGGTGAAATTCAATGTATTGGAGCCACAACCTTAGATGAATATCGCCAATACATAGAAAAAGATGGTGCTTTAGAGAGACGTTTTCAAAAAGTAATTGTAGAACCTACAAATATTGAAGAAACCATAGAAATCCTTAATAACATTAAGGAGAAATATGAAGAACACCACAATGTTAGTTATACACCAGAAGCTATTGAAGCTTGTGTAAAATTAACCAATAGGTATATGACAGATCGCTTTTTACCAGATAAAGCTATTGATGCGTTAGATGAGGCAGGCTCTAGAGTACATATTACCAACATTGATGTTCCTAAAAAAGTACTTGATCTTGAGAAAAAACTTGAAGAAGTAAGAGAACTCAAGAATAGCGTAGTCAAAAAACAAAAATACGAAGAAGCTGCAAAGCTTAGAGATGACGAAAAGAATCTTGAGAAAGAGCTTGGTGTTGCACAAGAACAGTGGGAAAAAGAATCTAAACTACATAAAGAAACTGTTGATGAAGAAAACGTAGCAGATGTAGTTTCTATGATGACTGGTATCCCTGTTAATCGTATAGCGCAAACTGAAAGTAATAAATTAGCCGAATTACCCGACCTAATTATGGGTAAAGTTATAGGTCAGGATGAAGCCGTTACCAAAGTTGTAAAAGCAATACAACGTAACCGTGCCGGTCTTAAAGATCCCAACAAACCTATCGGATCATTTATATTTCTAGGGCAAACCGGGGTTGGTAAAACACAATTAGCTAAAGTTTTGGCCAGAGAACTCTTTGATAGCGAAGACACACTTATTCGTATCGATATGAGTGAGTATATGGAGAAATTTGCAGTTTCCAGACTTATTGGAGCACCTCCTGGGTATGTTGGTTATGAAGAAGGAGGTCAACTTACAGAGAAAGTAAGAAGAAAGCCATATGCAGTTATTCTATTAGATGAAATAGAAAAAGCACATCCCGATGTCTTTAATATGATGCTTCAAGTATTAGATGATGGATATCTTACTGATAGTCTTGGACGTAAAATTGATTTTAGAAATGCTATAATCATCATGACATCTAACATTGGAGCTCGTAAACTGAAAGATTTTGGACAAGGAGTTGGCTTTGGAACTTCTGCCAAAAAGACTCAAGCAGAAGATTATGCTAAAGGAGTAATCGAAAATGCATTAAAAAAAGCATTTGCTCCTGAGTTTTTAAACCGAGTAGATGATGTTATTGTATTTAATGCATTAGAACGAGAGGATATTCATAAAATTATCGATATCGAACTTGATAAACTATACGGACGAATCAAAGATCTTGGTTACGACTTATCTTTAAGTGAAAAAGCTAAGGATTATATTACCGAAAAAGGTTTCGATAGACAGTATGGCGCAAGACCTTTAAAAAGAGCTATCCAAAAATATATAGAAGATGCTTTAGCAGAAGAGATCATCAATTCTCAGCTTGAAGAAGGTGATAGTATATTTATGGATATGGATGATGATTCTGGCGAATTGACAATTACCATTAAAAAAGCTGAAGAATCAACCGAATCTTAACTTAATATTTATAATAAAAAATACAAAAGAGACTGTTACCTATAAGTAACAGTCTCTTTTAATATAGATTAAAAACATGTAACAGCCTTAAATTCAATCGTACAAAAATTACAAAAAACACAATAATAAGATTACCAGAGAACTTTTCTAATCCCCTTTCTAATTCATGTTTTTTTTATATCTTATACCAATAATAAAATAAGAAAGAGAGCCCTATTTCTATCCTATTTCGTATCTAAAACACATACTAAAATGCTAACAAATAATAGATGATCACTTCATACAACTTCTATTTCTGTCATATAGAGATATATGAAGATTATGTAAAGGCTATAATGAAAGAAGGAATTACAGTCTTACCAGAACATAACGATGTCTTGCTAATGATTACAGAAAAACATTTCAAAGACAAACCTTTTGTTTATATCACACACCGCATTAACTCTTATGCTGTAAATCCAACGGTATACTTAGAAACTGCCAAAATCACAAATGTGATTGGATTTGCGGTAGTATCTGCCGATCATAGACAAAAAATACAAACAAAGCTCGAAAAAGCTTTCTTTAACAAAGAGTTTAAACTATTTGACACTTTGGAGCTAGCCCTGAAATGGAAAGATAATATGATCAGAAAATATAAAGATCAAAAAATATTATAAATAAACTATAAAGCGATACTTGTAGTGATACAGTATCGCTTTATTATAGTTATTAAGTTTATAAATTATTTAGCAATATTTACTGCTCTTGTCTCTCGTATTACGGTCACTTTTACCTGACCGGGATATGTCATATCTGTCTGCACTTTTTGAGAAATTTCGAAAGAAAGGCTAGCTGCTTTTTCATCATTCACTTTTTCGCTTTCAACAATCACACGAAGTTCTCTACCTGCCTGAATCGCATAAGCTTTTTTCACTCCATCAAATCCAAAAGCGATTCCTTCTAAATCTTTCAGCCTTTGTATATAAGAATCCAATACCTGACGTCTGGCCCCTGGTCTGGCTCCGCTAATCGCATCACACACCTGAACGATAGGAGAAATTAGCGATGTCATCTCTACTTCATCATGATGCGCTCCTATAGCATTACAGACTTCTTGTTTTTCACCATATTTTTCTGCCCATTGCATTCCCAGAATAGCATGCGGTACTTCTGTTTCTGTATCCGGAACCTTACCAATATCATGCAGCAAACCTGCTCTTTTTGCTAGTTTTGGATTTAACCCTAATTCTGAAGCCATTACGCCGCATAACTTAGCAACTTCTCTTGAATGCTGTAAAAGATTCTGACCATAAGAAGATCTATATTTCATTCTACCTATAGTCTTAATTAGTTCTGGATGCAATCCATGTATCCCGAGATCAATTACGGTACGCTTACCGACTTCAATAATCTCTTCGTCAATTTGTTTCCTTGTTTTTCTTACTACTTCTTCTATTCGTGCAGGATGAATCCTCCCATCGGTCACTAATTTATGAAGTGACAATCGAGCCACTTCTCGTCTTACAGAATCAAAACAAGATAAAATTATTGCTTCAGGAGTATCATCCACTATAATTTCGACTCCTGTAGCAGCCTCAATAGCTCTAATATTTCTACCTTCTCGACCAATAATCCTACCTTTTACATCATCACTTTCAATATTAAAAACCGAAACACAGTTCTCAATTGCTTCTTCTGTGCCTATTCTTTGAATAGTATTAATTATTACTTTCTTAGCCTCCTGTTGTGCAGTTAGCTTAGCTTCTTCAATAGTATCTTGAATAAGTGCCATAGCATCAGTCTTTGCCTGCCCTTTTAAAGACTCAACAAGTTGTTCTTTTGCTTCTTCTGCAGATAATCCTGATATAACTTCAAGTTGTTGTACCTGGCTTTTATGAAGTTTTTTAAGTTCACTTTGTTTCTTTTCTAAATAGTCCTTGCGTTGCTCTCCTTCTTTAATTTTTTCCTCGAGCTCTATATTTAGTTTTTTGTTTTTAGATAATTCATTAGAAACCTGAGATTCTTTATCTCTTGTTCGTTTTTCTGCTTCGGCCATCTTTTTATCTCGCGATAATATTACCTTTTCATGTTCTGATTTTAATTCAATAAATTTTTCCTTAGCCTGAAGTATCTTGTCTTTTTTAATTGTCTCTCCCTCATTTTTAGCATCTCTTAAAATGCTTTCGGAAGTTTTTTTAGCATTTTTAATAATTTCTGAAGCTTTATTACGTTCCAGAACTTTGGCAATGATAAATCCTATCATTAGTCCTGCTACCCCAGCAACTATTAAAAATATAATATTATTATCCATAATTTGTGTTAGTATTTATATAAAAAAAGCCTGCACTAGTAAAGGTTTTGTATAAACTCTGTAAAAACAGGTTTAGGGCTAACAAATTGCTCAAGAATCCGCTCAAGGCGGCGCGCTTTTACAACTTAAACTCACCCTTTTTAATTAATTCTTGTTGAGTTTATCAAAATAACAACTAGTGCAGGCAGTAACCTTATTTATTTTAAAGAACGTTATGATAAATGTTCATGTAGCAAATTATTTAATTCATTTAGTCTATTAGCCACATTAACCGTGTCATCATCTTTATCTATAGTTTTTTGTTCTACTTGTGCCGCAAACTGTAAAGCACACATTGCCAATACATCTTGCTTATCTCTAACTGCATAACTTTGCTCAAATTGCTTTATCATGGCTTCTATCTTTTTTGCTGCTTTCCGTAAACCTTCTTCCTGATCCGGATTAATCGTTAACGGATATACACGATCTGCAATAGATAATTTAATTTTAAGCTTATCTGCCATATTTTACTTATTCAGAAAGTTGTGCGATACACATATCAATCTCTCTTATTAAAGCGTTTATTTTGAGCTTGGTTTCCCTTTTATATTCGTCACTGCCTAATATTGCGTTTGCATTTTTGAGCGCACTGAATTTTTCTTCCCACTGCTTTAATTGATCAATCTGAAGTTCTGAATTAGACTCCAAATCCGATATTTTCTCTTTTAAATTTAAATTTTGTTGCTTAATTAATTCATATTTATGAAGCAACTTACTTATTCTATTTTCAAGAGAATCAATAATTTCAATTAAATCACTCATTGTAAATTTTACACAATACTTCGTTACACAAAGTTAACATACCAATTGAAAAAACCCAATAGTTTTACAACTAATTTTAAACCCTTTCTTTATTGTGGTTTAATCCTCGATATTTCTTCTACTTTAACCAAAGACGATGCGATTATCTGGTGCATATCATAATAACGATATTCTGCCAGTCTTCCTCCAAAAATCACACCTTCTAATTGTTGTGATTCTTCTTTATACTTTTTAAATATTTCTTGATTTCTACCGTTATTAATAGGGTAATATGCCTCTTTGCTTCTATCCCAATTTTCGGGATATTCTTTTGTTATAATTGTTTTATCCTGCTTTCCAAATTCAAAATGTTTATGCTCAATAATTCGAGTAAATGCATAACTTGCATCATTATAGTTTACCACTGCATTACCCTGGTAATTTTCTATGTCATGAAGTTCATGTTCAAATCGTAATGATCTGTATTCTAAATGCCCATGCTTATATTCAAAAAACTCATCTATCTTGCCCGTATATACAATCTTATCGGCTAGAGATTCAAGTTCTATTCTATCTTCAAAAAAATCCACTCCTGTTTTGGTATCAATACCGTCTAGTAAACCATTAATAATTACATTATAACCTCTGACAGGAATTCCTTGATAAATGTCATTAAAATAATTATTGTTATATGTATATCTAACTGGAAGTCTTTTAATAATAAATGCAGGGAGTTCTGTAGCTTTTTTCCCCCATTGCTTTTCTGTATAGGCTTTAATAAAAGTTTCATAAATATCTTTCCCTACCAAAGATAAAGCTTGTTCTTCAAGATTTTGTGGAGATTTTACTCCATATTGTGCTACTTGCTCATCAATAATCTTTTTTGCTTCCTGCGGTGTCTTGGTTCCCCATAGTTGATAAAACGTATTCATATTAAAAGGCAGGTTATACAGTTTACCTTTTGACAATGATAATGGAGAATTTATATAATTATTAAAAGTTGCAAATTGATTTACATAATCCCAGATTTTTTTATCATTAGTATGAAAAATGTGAGCTCCATATTTATGTATATTAATTCCTTCTTTTTCCTCGCAATATACATTTCCGCCTAAATGATCTCGTTTATCTATCACAAGACATTTTTTACCCCGATTAGTCATTTCGTGAGCAAAAACACTCCCAAACAATCCTGCTCCTACAATTAGATAATCATATCTCTTTTCTTTCACTAGTATATTTTTTTATTCGAAATGGTTTCTAAAAAATTCAGTTGTCAAAACTACTATTTTTAAAAGGATTTTATAGGTAATAATTACACATCAAAAAATCAAAATTGATAATCTTCTTAAAATAGGGTATAAAAAATAAAATGTGTGTATCTTTCCCACGATAAATTTACATATTCATATGAAAGGATATTTCATTTCCAGAAATTACAAATCTCTTTTTAACGCCGCTGGTAAAGCAAAAACTGATTGTGAGTCTATTCTAACCGAAATGGGGTTTAAAAACCTTGGATTCAAACAATCTTCAATCCCTAACTCTGCAATTGGTGCTCTAAAAAACTTTTTCGGCATTACCTTCGCCCTAATACGATTACCTTACAAGTCAACATTATGTACACAATATCCTCTAAATAAATTTAGAAACTATGTCTTATTTGTTGCAAAAATAAAAAGATGTAAAATCATTACTATTGTTCATGATGTGCGTTTTTTGAAAGGTAGAACTAGTGATGCAAATAAAGAATTAAAAAAAATAATTTCTTCAGATGCCATTATTGTGCATAATGATTCGATGAAGAATTGGTTTTTGGAACAAGATGTTAAAATCCCAATAATTGTACTCGGAATATTTGACTATATCTTAAATAAAGGATTACCTGATCAAAACAATGATGTTACAGGAGAAAAGATACACGAAGTAGTATATGCGGGAGGTTTTGGAGAAGGTAAAAATTCCTATATCTATGATATTGACCTACTCGAAAGAAAAAATTTCAGAATGAATCTGTATGGTATGGGATTTGATTATCAAAAACTCAAAACCGAAAAAGAAACATCTGTACTTACTTATGAAGGAGCATTTCCTTCTGATGTGGTTGCTTATCATATCAAAGGATCTTTTGGATTAGTATGGGATGGTATCTCTACAGAAGAATGTAGTGGTCAATACGGACAGTACTTAAAATACAATAACCCTCATAAAACTTCATTGTATATTTTATGTGGATTACCTGTAATTGTATGGGACAAAGCTGCCATTAGTACTTTTATAACAGATAACAATATTGGCTTTACAGTTTCTAATTTAGATGAATTAAGTAACAAATTAGAAAGTTTATCATTAGAAGAATATAAAAAAATGAAAACTAATGTAGATTTGGTTAGAACAAAAATTATTTCTGGTGGATATTTAAATGACGCTATTAATCATGCACTGAAAATAACATAATCTAACAAAAAAATAAGTAGTTTTATAAGCACATTTCATAAACACACACATAGATACCCCCTTTTATGAGAAAGATTATAGTTTTTATTGTACTTGGCTTTTCTTTTTGCTATGGACAAAAGAACCTTCCAAAAGACTATTTTATTCGTCCTCTGGATATTCCTACTGTAGTTTCGGGAACATTTGGCGAGTTGAGATCTAACCATTTTCATTCTGGATTAGATATGAAAACTAAGGGCGAAGAAGGATTAAATGTATACGCTACAGCATCTGGTCGAGTAACTAGAATAAAGGTTTCGCATGGCGGGTATGGTAAAGCATTATATATTGCACATCCCAATGGATATACAAGTGTATATGCCCATTTAAAAAAATTCTCTCCAGAAATTGAAGCTTTTGTAAAAGAAAGACAGTACGCAAAAGAATCTTATGAAATAGAACTTTTTCCAAAATCAGGTTCGTTAATGGTTAAGCAAGGTGATGTTATAGCATACAGCGGTAATACCGGAGGAAGTTCTGGACCTCATCTTCATTTTGAAATTAGAGATTCGAGATCCAGACCAATGAATCCAATGAATTTTGGTATAGAAGTAAAAGATACCAGAAAACCAATCATAAATAGTCTTTGGGCCTATAGTCTGGATAAAGACGCACATATTAATGGTGCGCAAAAACCAGTTAGATTAAAGCTTACACCTCTAGAAGACGGTAGTTTTAAAGCAGAAAACCTAAGTGCATATGGTAAAATCGGTTTTGGCGTAGCTACCATAGACAAACAAGATTTAGCCGAGAATAATAACGGTGTATATGAAATAACTACTCTAATTAATGGTCAGGAAAATTTAAAAATAGAAATGAATCGTTTTTCTTTTGCCGAAACACGATATGCAAATCGGATTATTGATTACTCCTATTTTAAAGAATACAGAAGTAGAATAACAAAACTCTTTGTTGAAAAAAACAATCCGTTGACCGTTTTTAAAAAGAAAGTAAATAACGGTATTGTTACTATTCAAGATAGCCTTTCTTACAACTATACCATTCATATCAAAGATTTTAAAAACAATACCACTACAATTACTATTCCTGTACAAGGAAAGAATGTAGAAACAATCACTAAAACAGATATTCCTAAAACATCAGAATACGCTAAAGCAACAGAAAATTATACGTATAGCTCTGGTTTTTTTGACCTTTTTATTCCTAAAGGTGCATTATATGAAAATACCTATCTAGACATATCTGTTAATGGAGAAAAAATTAAAATCCACAATAACAAAACTCCGTTACATAAAAACATGACTCTGGTTTTTGATGTATCAAGGTATAGTGAAGAAGATAAGAAAAAACTATATATAGGCCGTTTAAATGGCTCTAAAACACCATCATACTCTAGAACATCTAAGAAAGGTAATCGGTTCTCGACCAGAACACGTACTTTTGGAACATACTCCTTATTTACCGACAACCAGAAACCTACAATAATACCTATTAATGTTTCTAGCAAAAAATGGATATCAAAGGCCACACATTTAAAAGTAAAAATCAATGATTCTGAATCTGGAATAAAAAGTTATCGAGGTACTATAAATGGAAAATTTATTTTATTAGAGTATGATTACAAGACCGGAATGTTAATCTATGATTTTAATGATAAAAATCATGTGGACTCAGAAAATAATTTTAAACTTGTTGTGTTAGATAAAGTAGGTAATCGAGCAACGTTCGAAACCACTTTTTTTAGAAAACCTTAAATACTCTTATTTCTTGAAACCTAATTTTTTCCCTCTTTTGATTTTACTGATTCTAATCAGTATTTCTTCTTCGGCTCAGACCGCAACGTTAAAAGGTGTTATTCTTAATGAAAACAATATTCCCATTCAAGGAGCTAACATCTCTTATAACGATTCTGGTACTCAATCTGATAAAAACGGTGTATATCAACTTAGTATACCAGCTAATCAAGAAATTACAATACACATATCTCACATTAGTTTAAAAAATGTACAATTTGTTATTAATCTTGAAGAAAATCAAGAATATGAACTTAATCCAGTACTAAAAACAGATATTGAACAGATAAGTGAAGTTATTATATCGGGTAGAGAGCGAAAAATTGTAGAAGGAATTACAACATTAGATCCCGAAACCATTAGAACCACCCCTTCTGCCAATGCAGGTGTAGAAGGACTCCTAAAGAGTTTACCCGGGGTAAGTTCTAATAACGAATTGAGTACGCAATATTCTGTTCGTGGAGGAAATTATGATGAAAATTTGGTTTATGTAAATGAGATCGAAGTTTATCGTCCTTTTTTAGTAAGATCAGGGCAACAGGAAGGTTTAAGCTTTGTAAATACGGATATGGTTCGTAATGTAGATTTTTCTGCAGGAGGGTTTCAAGCTAAATATGGAGACAAACTTTCTTCAGTTTTAGATATTACCTATAAAAGACCAACAAGATTGGGGGCAACAGCAGATTTAAGCTTACTGGGAGGTAGTGTTTCTGCAGAAGGAATTTCTAAAAACAAAAAACTAGCTGCTATTGTTGGTGTGCGATATAGAGATAATAGCTTATTAGTAGATGCAAAAAATACTGAAACCAATTTTCAACCTAGATTTGCAGATGTACAAACGTATCTTTCTTATAATTTTTCTAGTAAATTTGAATTAGGCTTCTTAAGCAATTTAGCACTTAACACCTATGACTATGAACCATTAACCGAACAGGTGAATTTTGGAACATTACAAACAGTGCAGGCATTGACTGTTCGTTATGATGGACAAGAAAAAGATCGGTATGAAACTTATTTTGGAGCACTAAAAGGGACCTACAGAGCCAATGACAACTTAACTCTAAAATTAATTGCCTCTGGATATCACACACAAGAACAAGAGCATTATGATATTTTTGCAGCATATGCACTGGGTACTGTAAATACCGATATCGGGAGTGAAAACCTGGGAGAAGTAGAATTTAGCGAAGGTATAGGTTCTCAATTAACGCATGCAAGAAATGATCTGGATGCATTGATTTATAATCTCGAACATAAAGGAACATATGTTGCAGATCAACATCAGTTTGATTGGGGTATCAAATATACCTCAGAAGACATTAGAGACCGTTTACAAGAATATGAAATCATTGATTCTGCTGGTTTTTCTATCAGACCTCCTGTATTGGATTTTGTAAATGATCAGCCATACACTCCTTTTGCAAGTCCTATTGTTCCTTTTACTAGCGTAAGAGCTACAAATAGCACCAAAATTGATCGTATTTCTGGATATGCACAATACAGCATTCGCTCTAATATAAAAGAAAATGAAATTTGGGCAAACGTAGGCGTTAGAGCACATAACTGGAATATTTATGGAAACACAGTTGATAGCTCTGATTCGCAAATTGTATTTAGCCCTAGAGCTCAGGTTGCGATTAAACCTAATTGGAAATCTGATATGATCTTTAGAATCTCTGGAGGGTTATACCACCAACCTCCTTTTTATAGAGAGTTACGAGATTCATTGGGAGTGGTACGACCAGATGTTAAAGCACAACAATCAATACATATTGTATTAGGTAATGATTACAGCTTTTCTATGTGGAAAAGACCATTTAAATTAACTACAGAGTTATATTATAAAAAACTAACTAATGTAAACCCGTATACTATCGAAAATGTTAGGATACGATATCGCGCAAGAAATAATGCAGAAGCATATGCACAGGGAGTGGATTTAAGGCTTAATGGAGAATTCGTTCCTGGTACAGAAAGCTGGGTGAGTCTCGGGTATTTAAAAACTGAAGAAAATATCGATAAGCGTGGTTATATTTCTCGACCAACGGATCAACGACTCAAAATCGGAGTATTATTTCAGGATTATGTTCCCTCTATCCCAAGTTTAAAAATGTATTTAAATATGGTCTATCAAACAGGAGTACCAGGAGGTTCTCCCAGTTATGCCGATCCATATAATTTTCAGACCAGATTACGAGATTACCGAAGAGCCGATTTAGGCATCTCATATGTTGTTGTTGATCAAAACAAAAGATTAAGAGAAGGTCATTTTCTTAATATGTTTAGAGAACTAAACCTAGGTTTTGAGATCTACAATATCTTTGATAATCAAAACACGATTACTAACACTTTTGTAAGAGATGCAGCAAGTCAACGCCAATTTGCTATTCCCAACTATTTAACGCCACGGGTTTTTAATGTTCGATTAAGGATGAAATTTTAAGAAAGAATTATTCTTCTATAAATTTCTTTAAGACATCTACTGTATAATCAATTTCTTCTTTAGTATTAAACTTTGAAAGAGAGAAACGTATAGATGGTTTTTGTAAATCCTCATCAGAAAGGATTTCGGTTAACACATGAGATCCTTTACCACTTCCGCTTTGGCAAGCACTCCCTTTTGAACATGCAATACCATTAATATCTAAATGAAATAATAATATCCCTGCCTTTTCTTCAGAAACAGGTAAACACACACTAATTAAGGTGTATGTACTTTTTTCAGGATCACAACAACTGGCATTAAACTTTACTCCTTCAATGTTATTTTTAAGAGTATCGATAAAGTATTGCTTAAGATTTTTAACGTAGCTCTTTTCTTCTTCTAAATTTTCATATGATAATCGCAATGCCTCATCCATTCCTGCAATATTATGCACGCTTTCTGTTCCTGCTCGATATCCTCGTTCTTGTTCCCCACCAAAAATTAACGGTTTTAACCCAGAATTTTTTCGAATATATGCAAAACCAACTCCTTTTGGCCCATGAAATTTATGAGCACTTACCGCTGTAAAATCAACGTGTAAATTACTTAAATCTACATCATAATGGCCTATTGACTGAACCATATCACTATGAAAAAGTGCTTCATGTTCATTACACAAGTTTCCTACATGCTCAATATCTAATATTGTTCCTACTTCATTATTTACATGCATTAAGCTTACTAACGTCTTCTCATTAGAATTACTAAGAAGTGATTCTAAGTGTTTATAATCAATCGAACCATCTGTATTTATGTTAACATAACTTACTACTATATCGGTACGAGACTCTATTTCCTGTACTGTATGCAATACTGCATGATGTTCTATTCTGGTTGTAATAATATGCTTAACTCCTAAATCCCTAACGGCACTATTTATTGCTAAGTTATCAGCTTCTGTGCCTCCAGAAGTAAAAATAATTTCTGATGCTTTTACCCCTAGATAACCAGCGATGTTTTTACGTGTTTGTTCAATATGATTCTTAGCAGATCGACCATAACCGTGTATTGATGACGGATTTCCATAATCTTCTTTCAATACAGAAACCATTTTAGCAATAACTTCTGGCCTTACCTCTGTGGTAGCCGCACTATCAAAATAAACTTTTTGCATAAAACAAAATAATTAAGTTGTTGAAATAGATATTTATTCGTTTTTTGTAAAAAAAACTTTAATTTTTACAATATTCCCAATTTTCCGACTACAAAACTAATCTAAATAAAATTATTTTCGAGTACACACGTTATAATCTTTCAATTCCTTTACTTTTGTCAAAAAAAATACTCATTCTGACATGAAAAAGTTGTTTTCATTTCTCTTTTTATTATTATTTCTCACCTCGTGCGATGATGGTGATATAGTGATCACCAGTTTTGAGTTTGATGATGTTGACTTACAACTTTGTAAAGGTGCAAAACCAAATGAATTTGTTTTTTTCAAGATTAGCAAAACTATAAACGAAGCTATTTCTTATAACTTTATAAGTGAGAACTTTTCTGATACTATCGCAACACCCACACCCATTGCTATCCAATTAGGTGAAAGTTCTAGTAATTTAATATATAGAAATTTCAATGCCCCGGTAACTGCAGATTATTTTTGTTCTAATGTACCTTCTAGTGAAATCGTAATTATTGAAGAACTTAATGGTACTACAGGAACATCTGAAATTTTAACTGAAATCATTACAGAAGATGATGATGATGGAATTCCGGCAGAACAAGAAGATCTGAATGGTAATGGCAACCTTGATGATGATGATACCGATGGCGACGGAATCCCTAATTATAAAGATCAGGATGATGATAATGACAACATTCTAACAAGTGTTGAGTTACCAAATGATATTCCTGATAATGATGATCCACGAGACACAGATGGAGACGGCACACCTGATTATCTCGAAGAAGATGATGATAATGATGGAATCTTAACTCGTAATGAAGATGCAGATATGAATGGAAACCCAAGAGATGATAGAGATTCTGTTTCCGGAAAATTATTTTACCTAGATGCAGAATCGACTAATAGTGCAGTTGCAGTAGATCCTGTCCTTGACAACACTATAAAAACTACATTTAGAACCACTGTATCTATAAACGGCCTTGTTTTTGATGGTAACAATCAGAATTTTAAAGACAAGAATTTTTCATTTGGTTTTAGGGATATTACCATCCCTAAGACTACCAAAAAAGAGTAGCTCATACCACATTATTATGAATAATTTTTTTTACTATATAATTTTTATTGCAGTACTGGTTAGTTGTAGTGAAGGAGATGTTATTGAAAATGACATCAGTAATTTCACAGCTCCGTTAGAGAATTGCTCTAATCAAAATGAAGATACTTTTGTTTTTTTCAAAATTGATCCTCAAATTAATCAATCTCTTTCTCTTAGCTTCACAAGCACTACTTTTGAATTAAATACAGTTCCAGAAAGCCTTACTCATACTGTAGCACTTAATAATACTACAAATATCCTAATATACAGACAATTTAATACTCAAATCGATGGTACTGTATATTTTTGCAGCAGTGTTCCTCCCAGTGGTATTACAGTTACTCAAGAGCTAAAAAGTTCTAACGGAAATGCTGAAATAAAATATGTCGTAAAGAGTGATACAGCTACAGAAACTGTCTACACCAGAACGATAACTCTTACCGATATCACTCTGGAAGGAGCTGGGATTGCAATACGACAAGAACTATTACAACTAGGTGAAGATGAGATTACTGTTTTAAAATAACTATTTTGGGTTTTGAACAATATACACCTCTGTCGCTCCTAGTCCATATTTTCTATAGTTACCTTCTGAAATTCTGATATTATCATATCTCCCAAAAAGGTATTTGAGTTCTTCTTTTAAAACTCCTTGCCCTACTCCATGAATAAAAACCACATTGGGAATACGTTTACTAATTGCGAAATCCAGTTGTCTTTTTGCAGTATCCAATTGCAATGTTATCATATCATGATTTGTCATTCCCTTGGTTGATCTCACTAATTTGTTAATATGTAAATCAACTTCCATTGGTGGCACATCTCGTTCTTTTGGTTTAGCAATAGGTCTTTTGGGCTTTTTTTTAAAGACCTCCTTCTCCTGCAAGTTCTTATGTATCTCTTCATAAGAAGGCATAATAAGCTCTCCTGACTTAATTTTTACCACTTCACGAATAAAAAATGTCATATCAAACCCATCTTCTGTTTCAATTGTTACTTCATCAGCAGTAACTGCTACAACTTCGCCTGTTATTGGTTCGTCCAAAACAGATACAGTATCCCCTATTTTAATCATATCATTCTTCTTCTTCAAGGTATGGATCAGAATCAATTTTGGTTTTCGATTTCACATTGGTATTAATAAGAAATACTCCTAACATTAAAAAAACCACTCCAATACTCTGGATGTAATAGTTTTTCGTTATCGAAGAAATTTCACTTATCAATGCAATAGCCCCAATCATTACCAAAAGTATACTTATAATTTTTTTGACCCTACGATAATTCATTTGCCTAATCCTTTTTTTATTAATCCAATAGATAGTATAATCAATATCATCATTCAATATCTTAAGAATTGATTTCTTTTCAAATAATGACTTCAAGGTATTTTTCTTTATACCTGATCCAATACTTCTCTTTACGAATTGCAAAAGTATTAAATAATAGATTTTTGAACCTGCAAATATTTTAAATAACTTAATTATGTATATTGCAGTTAATAATTATAAAGTTTTTCGCTTTTGGAGACCTATATGTTACCTTGTTTAAACAAAAAAATTTTTGGAGTTGATTGTTTAGGCTGTGGAATGCAAAGATCTATTTCTCTCTTACTCAAAGGAGATTTTGTTGCTGCGTTTTATATGTATCCTGCGATTTATCCTCTTTTACTATTACTAATATTTTTGGGATTCAACTTTTTTATCAAATTTAAATATGATAGACTTATAAAAATGGGTCTTATGGTTACAGCCATACTTACTATTATTATAAGTTATGTAATCAAAATGAAAATTATTTTTAACTAATCAATCTAAATTATGGAAAAACAAACATTACCTAATTCTACCCTAATCCTCGTTTTTGGTATTCTATCAATCTTAGGATGCTGTTGTTATGGTGTGCTAGGAATTATCCTTGCTATTGTAGCTATAGTACTTGCTAAAAAAGCTACTGCATTATACAATGAAAATCCAGAATTATATACTGGATATCAAAATGTTAAAACAGGTAAGATACTAGCAATTGTAGGTTTAATATTAAGTATTATCTATTTAATCTATGTTGTTTTCATATTTGCAACAGTAGGATATGATGGTATACTAGATATGCAAAGAGAAATGATGGAACAGTACGGAGGGTAATCTGTAAATAATTTAATTTTTAAAAACTGTTCGGAATAGTATTTCGAACAGTTTTTATTTAGAATAAATGTCTTACTCATATAATTTGTGGAACGGTTTATTAACTATATTGAATCTAATCTATTACAATGTCCTACCAAAAAACTAATGGGTATTGATTGTTTAGGCTGTGGTTTTCAACGAAGTTTTTTATTACTCATCAAGGGGGATTTAGTAGAGTCGTTTCTAATGTATCCTGCGCTTATTCCATTACTATTAATGTTTGGATATCTAATTGCTCATCTTCTTCTAAAGTTTAAAAAAGGTGCTAAAACCCTTCAATATTTTTATATTTTAAATAGTATACTTATCATTACAAATTATATTATAAAATTCTAATACATTATATGGAAAACAAACAACAATTGCCAAATGCTACATTGGTATTAATATTTGGGATCGCATCAATAGTAACCTGTTTCTGCTATGGATTTCTGGGGTTAGTATTTGGTATCATTGCCTTGGTATTAGCTAAAAAAGCTAAAGAATTATATCTGGCAAATCCAGAATTATACACAGGATATGAAAATCTAAATGCAGGTAGAATTTGTGCTATAATTGGTACTATATTAAGTTCTTTATACCTACTAATTATTATTGGGTATATAATATTTATGGGTGCTCTAATGCCTTGGTCAGAAATATTAAATCAATAAAATTTTTGCGTACAATAAAAAAAGGAGGCCATTGTGCCTCCTTTTTTATTATATATGAATTTTGAATAGTATTTCACTATTTCTCAAACTCCTTTAACGTTTTGATAATAATGCTCACACAATCCAGTAGTTGTTCTTTATTCATTACTAATGGTGGAGCAAAACGAATAATATTACCGTGGGTTGGTTTAGCCAAAAGACCATTTTCTTTAAGCGCCACACAGATATTCCAGGCAGTATCACTATCCTCAGAATCATTAATTACAATCGCATTTAGCAATCCTTTACCGCGAACTAAATTCGCTATATTAGATTCTGCAATGTATTTACCAAGTTCTGATCTAAATAATTGACCTAATTCTTCTGCATTTTCTGCTAATTTTTCATCTCTTACTACTTCTAAAGCTGCTACTGCTACTGCTGCTGCAACAGGGTTACCTCCAAAAGTACTACCGTGATTTCCTGGTCTTATAACACTCATGATTGTATCATTAGCTAAAACTCCCGATACAGGATATGCTCCTCCACTTAACGCTTTTCCAAGAATCAAGATATCTGGTTTAACATTTTCATGATCAACGGCTAGTAATTTTCCTGTACGTGCGATTCCTGTTTGAACCTCATCTGCAAGAAATAGTACATTATGTTTTTCACAAAGCGCTTTGGCTTTGGCCAAAAATCCTTCAGAAGGAACATAAACTCCCGCTTCTCCTTGTATAGGCTCTACCAAAAACCCTGCAACATTAGTATTACTTTCTAAAGCCTGTTCTAAAGCAGATAGATTATCGTATTCAATTTTTATAAACCCTGCAGTATAGGGTCCAAAGTTTTTTCTAGCTACTTCATCATTCGAAAATGATATGATTGTTGTTGTTCTTCCATGAAAATTATTTTCGCACACAATAATCTGTGCTTCATTTTCTGGAATACCTTTCTTCTCATATGCCCATTTCCTACAAAGTTTCAATGCTGTTTCTACTGCTTCTGCACCAGTATTCATTGGTAATAATTTATCAAAACCAAAATACTCAGTCGCAAACTTCTCGTACTCACCTAATTTATCATTATAAAAGGCTCGCGAGGTTAGTGTTAATGTTTGTGCCTGATTAACCATTGCTCCTACTATTTTAGGATGACAATGCCCTTGGTTCACTGCAGAATATGCACTTAAAAAATCATAATACTTTTTACCTTCTACATCCCAAACATACACACCTTCTCCTTTGTTTAAAACAACCGGTAACGGGTGATAATTATGAGCTCCGTACTTGTCTTCTAATTCAATTAAATGCTGTGATGACTTTTTCTCTAAGATTGCCATTATTCACGTATTAAAAATAAAACTTTACAATTCCTACTTCGACACAAAGTTCGGGAGAGAAATCATCCTATTGAAGTTGGTTGCAAATTACTAAATATAAGCTTCTTTCTAAAATCTTATTGTGATATTTTTCCAGCTATAGAAGATACCTGTAGTTCTAGCCTCTTAATTTCTCTTAATAGTGCATTTTTATCCATTTGCATCCAGGCGAATAGTTTGGTCATTCCTATAACCATAAAACAGATCGCTCCTCCTGCAAACCACTTGATCAGTTCGTTAGTATTATCTGTATCTAAAAATTGAATAATGCAATAGATTAAAAAACCAAAAGCTACTACAGTTGCAATATTCATCAATACAATAATCCATCTGTGTTTGGTATTAAAAAGCCCCCCTAACATTTCGAAAAGATTTTGCTCATCTAAATCATCATAAAATTTTGCTTCTTCCTGGCTCAATGTTTCTTTAATTAATTGATCTATATCTTTCATTTTATTCTCCATTATTTCTATTTTTTAAAATTGATTTCAGTTTTTCTCTAGCTGTAAACAAACGTGATTTAACGGTACCGGTCGAAACGTTTATAATATCACTTATTTGTTTAATGCTATACTCTTCTATATAAAAAAGGTTTAGTACTAACTGTTGAGTATAAGGTAGTTTTTTAATTGAGTTTTTTAATAATACCATCGTATTTTGATTATTTTGAGTATCATCTTCAATACGATTTGTATTACAATCCTTATACACTTGTAAATGTTCTACTTCCTTTTTATGTTTTCGTAACCAATTAATAGCATTTCTGGTTACAATAGTCAATGCCCAACTCCCAAAACTATTAGAATCTTTTAGGCTATTGATTTTTAAAAAAATAGTACTCCAGCTATCCTGAGCAATATCTTTTGAAATTTCTATATCTCGAGTGTACCAATATGCCTGTTTACATAGTTTTGCGTGCCATCTTTTCACAAGAAGAGTTACTGCTTTCTTGCTTCCCGACTGGCATTGTAAAACCAACAAAGAATCAATTGTTTTATTGGTGTTTGTCATATGGGTCTTTATAGTATAGACGTAGAAATAATAAATAGGTTCATTTTTTTATTTCTTTTTTCTAAGATATATTGAATATTTAATAAGTATATGCTTTCTATTGTTATTTTTGCGCTATGGCAAGGAAAAACAGAAGACAGATCTTTGAGAATATCGAAGTTATTGATGCAGGTGCAAAAGGAAAGAGTATTGCTAAAGCCCCTGATGGAAAGGTAATTTTTATTAACAATGCAGTTCCTGGGGATGTAGTAGATATCCAAACTACCAAAAAGCGTAAGGCCTTTTATGAAGGTTCTGCTACTACTTTTCACAAGCTATCAGACAAACGTACCGAACCCACTTGTGAACATTTTGGAACTTGTGGAGGCTGTAAATGGCAATTCATGGGTTATGAACATCAACTAGCTTATAAACAACAAGAAGTTGTAAATAACCTAACCCGATTAGGTAAAATTGAACTACCCGTAGTAAGTTCGATACTTGGCTCCGACGATCAATTCTTTTATAGAAATAAAATGGAATTTTCGTTTAGTGATAGCAGATGGCTAACTCTTGACGAAATTAGAAGTGGTACTGAAATTCAGAATAGAAATGCATTGGGATTTCATATCCCAGGAATGTGGGATAAAATTTTGGATATCAATAAATGTCATCTACAGGAAGACCCAAGTAATGATATCAGAAATAAGGTAAAAGCTTTTGCTACAGAAAACAACCTCCCCTTTTATAATGCAAGGAATCAACATGGCTTTTTGCGTACATTAATGATTAGAATTGCATCTACCGGAGAAATTATGGTTTTGCTTCAGTTTTTTCATGAAGATATAGAAAAAAGAACACTACTATTAGATTATATGGTTTCAGAATTCCCAGAAATCACTTCGCTTCAGTATACTATAAATCCAAAAGGTAATGATACCATTTATGATCAAGAGGTTATTTGTTACAAAGGGAAAGATTATATTGAAGAAGAAATGGAAGGATTGCGGTTTAGAATTAATGCCAAGTCTTTTTATCAAACAAATTCTAAACAAGCTTACGAATTATATAAAGTAACCCGAGATTTTGCCAACCTCACAGGGGAAGAGTTAGTATATGATTTATATACGGGAACCGGAACCATTGCACAATTTGTTGCAAAAAAAGCAAAAAAAGTAATTGGTGTAGAGGCTGTTCCTGAAGCTATTGAAGATGCAAAAGAAAATGCAAAGCGTAATAGTATTAACAATGTAGAGTTTTACGTTGGAGATATGAAAAAAGTATTCACCAAAGATTTTATTTCTCAACATGGTCAACCCGAAGTGGTAATTACAGATCCACCAAGAGATGGAATGCACAAAGATGTTGTAGGGCAATTATTAAACATTTCTCCTCAAAAAATAGTGTATGTAAGCTGTAATAGTGCAACACAAGCACGGGATCTTTCATTATTAGATGAGATGTATAAGATAAGTAAAGTTCAACCAGTCGATATGTTCCCACAAACACATCACGTTGAAAATGTAGTATTACTTGAAAAGAGATAGATACAACTAGTTTTTTTACTAAAAAAACAGTTTTAATTCCTGATATATTTTTGCCGACTAAATAATTGATATCAGACTTTAATTAGTTAATGAATGATCTGATAAATTATAATTTCATCATGTATTTCATCGATTTTTTTAATCATTAGACATTAGAGCACCCAATTATCATGAAATTCATTGATAATAAGTGCTTTACTAACAAATAATTCGCTTTTTTAACAAAAACCACACTATTGACTGATTATCAGATAATTAAACATATTTATTCAAATTTATCAATTATGGTTTTACCATAAAAAGTTAACTCAAAAACCACATATAATATCATGAGTTATTTCCTACATTTGTACTCGAAGATTGCTACTACAATAAATTTATAATCAAACCTAAGTTTACCAAAACTAACAGTTATGAGAAATGTAGTAAAAATACCCCTGATCTTCATTCTTCTTATTTTAATTTATTTCTTATTTACTACCGGTTCCAGTGATACTGGTCAACATCAGATTAACGAAACCAAAAATCAAGTTGCACAAGAAGCTATAAAACAATATAACATTGTTAAACGAAATGGTCCTGGTATAGAAGCCTCATTACATGCAGGATTCGTTGCAGAAGCCTTTCTTCAAATCGGAGATAAAGAAAATTATACTAAATGGACAAAAATAAAAGAACAAGAAGAACGTGATGCAAAAAATGCTAACGTTAACTTACCATAATTTTTTTGCATACAAACTACTCACTACCACCAAGGCTTACAATGATGATATTGAACTTAAAAAAAGGAGAGTTTATAATAAAACTCTTCATAATACCAATTATATGTATTACAATAATAACTGGAGCTGTTTTATACAATCTATACTATAACAATAATGCTCAAATTACCAGTTCTAAAAACAATAAAAACCCATTTTATTTTCACAAATCCGAGGCATTAACTGCATCATACTCCATCATCAATAAAAGGTTACGATCATCAACTATTATTTCTTTTGGAGAAAGTGACAAAGATGTTAGGATCGTTAATGATTCTACATTCACAGTAATCAATTATGTTGATTGGATAAATCAGGAAGGTGAAAACAAAAGAAATTATTACTGTTGTACTGTAATTTTTAATCACAACTGTAAAGCAAAAGCCCGAAATCTGGTTTTTATGGATTAATCACACCCTTTAGATTATGGCAACTTGATGTAGCAATCTTCTACATTTTCTATTGCGGTGGCCGGGAGCTGTTAAAAGTTCCCGGTTTTTAAAACAAAATTATAATCACCAAAAACTTCACAAGAATCAAAATATGATATAAACAGCAACACATCTACTTTATTCGAGTCTTTTATTTTTAAGAAATAACCAGTATGAATTGGTTTATCTTTTTTATTTTTGGTCACGCAAATAGCAATTCGAAATTTATTTTGTTTCAATATTTTTGCATTCATCTAACCGTATTTTTATCCTCGTAGTATCGAGGGTAGTTACAAAAAACCATATTCAGTAATGTTATGGTTGAGATAGAAAAAAATACTATATGAGAGTATACAAATATTTATTTTTTATATTAATAGGAGGCTTGGTTTTATATTCAAATTTAAGCTGTGAACGAGATGACATATGTGCAGAAGGTACTCCTACTACACCTTTCTTAGTTATAAAATTTATTGACTTTGATGCGGGCACCCAGATAAAAACTCCATTAGAATTACAGGTAAAAGCAGTTGGCATAGAAACTCCTTTTACTTTGGGTGCAGTTACAGATTCTATCCTAATTCCTCTAAGAAATGATGTATCGATTACTGATTATGAATTTACTATAAATTCTGACACAACTAATAATAGTGATACTGACCCCCTCCCTAATAAAGATACTGTAAGTTTTCAATACACAACAGAAGAAGAATATGTAAGTAGTGCTTGTGGGTTTAAGATTAATTACAAAGGTCTTACTGTATCTCCACCAGAAGCAGGAGATGATGGGAGCTGGATCAAAAATATAACAATACAAAGAGAGAACGTAACCGATGAAACAACTGCACACGTATTTATTTTTCATTAGCATCTTAATCACCAGCTTTTTCTATGGGCAAGAAGAACCAAAAGTTAGTGCAAAAGACACTCTCCCTCCCGCAGAAAAATATGGTTTTAGAGCAGGAGTTGATCTCGGTCGATTAATCAGAACAGCAGTTGATGATAACTATTCTGGATTTGAAATTGTTGGAGATTACAGGTTTTATAAAAAATTCTATCTCGCTGCAGAAATAGGTAATGAGTCCTTGATAAGAGATGAAGAGAATATTAATACAAAAGGATCTGGAAGCTATGCAAGAGTCGGTATAGATTATAACATATACGATAATTGGTACGGAATGCAGAATAGCATCTATGTAGGGCTGCGGTATGGATTTTCTACTTTTGAACAAACGTTAAACGATTATTCTATTTTTACAAGTACAAACTATTTTGGACCAAACCAAATAACCGAAAGTATCAAATCTGATGGCTTAAACGCCAGTTGGATAGAATTAGTTCTTGGTATCAAAGTAGAGCTTATAAATAATCTATACCTGGGAGCCAATGTATCTCTTAGAACTCTGGTAAGTGAAAAAAAACCTGATAGATTCGATAATCTATATATTCCTGGATTTGGTCGCACTAATGATTATAGCAATATCGGTGTAGGATACGGATATTCTATAAGTTATCTGATTCCCTTTTTTAAGAAAAAAAAGTAATATAAATCACTGCTTTCCTCCTACCTTTTGTTTATTTGCCCGGGATATGTTCTGCAATAACATAACTTCAAAATAAACCTGTACAATCATTTTACCAGGTATTCCATCAATTATTATAGGGTATTGCTTATCTTGTTTGGATGTTTTATCATCTCATACTCGTTCACATGAAATCATTTAATACTCTTTGTTTTCTTTTTTTAGTACCTGTAAGTATGATCTTCTCTCAGGATCGAATTACCGGTAAAAGTTTTGCCACACGATCTGAAGTAATTGCTACCCACGCAATGGCTGCCACTAGTCACCCTTTGGCTACACAAACTGCTCTAGACATTTTAAAGCAAGGAGGTAACGCAATTGATGCAGCAATCGCTGCTAATGCAATGCTTGGGTTAATGGAACCTACAGGAAACGGGATAGGTGGTGACTTGTTTGCTATTGTATGGGATGCTAAAAGTAAAAAGTTATATGGATTAAATGCTAGTGGACGATCTCCTGAAAAATTAACTTTAGAATATTTTAAGAAAAACAACCATACTAAAATACCGTCTCATGGTGCTCTTCCTGTTTCTGTTCCTGGCTGTGTAGATGGGTGGTATGAGCTACATGGCAAGTTTGGTAAATTAAGTATGAAAAATATTTTGCAACCAACTATTAATTATGCTCGTGAAGGTTTTCCTGTGACCGAACTGGTTGCATATTATATGCAATTAAGTGCTAAGTTTTTATCAAAATACCCTGGTTTTAAAACCACGTATATGCCAAAGGGTTCTGCTCCGAAAAAAGGAGAAATTTTTAAAAACCCTTTTTTAGCGAATACACTTGAAAAAATTGCAAATGAAGGTAGAGATGCTTTCTATAAAGGAGATATTGCTAAAACTATTGCAAAGTATGTGAAAGAAAATGGTGGATTTCTGAACTATGATGATCTAAAAAATCATACCTCAGAATGGGTAGAGCCTGTATCTACAAACTATAGAGGATACGATGTATGGGAACTACCTCCAAACGGTCAAGGAATAGCTGCCTTACAAATGCTAAATATTCTTGAAAAATATGATATCAAATCTATGGGGTTTGGTACAATAGAATATCTTCACATTTTAACCGAAGCTAAAAAACTAGCCTATGAGGATCGAGCAAAATTTTACGCAGATCCAGATTTTAATACTATTCCTGTAGATCAGCTTATCTCTAAAAATTATGCTGATCAAAGAAGAAAACTTATTGATGAAAACAAAGCTGCAAAAACATATGACGCCGGAAATCTTAATGATGGAGATACCATATATCTTACCGTTGCAGATGAAGAAGGAAATATGGTATCCTTGATACAAAGTAATTATAGAGGTATGGGATCAGGAATGACACCCACCGAACTCGGTTTTATTTTACAAGACAGAGGTGAGTTATTTTCATTGAAAGAAGGTCATTTTAACACATATGAACCTAAAAAAAGACCTTTTCATACCATTATTCCTGCATTTATTACCAAAGACGGAAAACCTTTCATGAGTTTTGGGCTTATGGGTGGTGGTATGCAACCCCAAGGACATGTGCAGATTATCGTTAACATGATTGATTTTGAAATGAATCTACAGGAAGCTGGTGATGCTCCCAGAATAAATCATATGGGATCATCGCAACCCACAGGAGAAGAAATGACCAACGGAGGAACGCTACATATTGAATCCGGAATTTCATATGAAACAATTAGAGGTCTGCTTTCAAAAGGTCATAACATATCCTATGCTTTAGGCCCATACGGAGGCTACCAAGCTATTATGGTAAAAGATGGTGTTTATTACGGAGCTTCTGAATCTCGTAAAGATGGCCAGGCAGCTGGATATTAACCTATACCAAACTTCTAAGCAATTATTCCTCTACAAATGGTGCACCTGCTTCTTGTAATGCTTTTGAAAATGAATTTACCTCATTCTTTAAAGCAGTGAACTTAGAAGTAATACTTTTTAATTGGTCATCGATTATCTTCATCGTTTCCAAATGTGTACTGGTTGGCCCATAAGTAGATCGCTCTACACCTTTATAAATAGAAAACATTCTATGTTCAATAGTTGGTCTTGTCTTCTCGCCTACTTGTTGTTTTGAAGTATTTCCAAAGAATTCTTTATTTAGATTTGCTATACGTTGTTCTAAAATATTTAAGCGATTATCCAGATCACCAGGAGCGCTGTTTGTTCTCAATAAGGCAGTTCTCATAGCTTTAATACGCTTTCCTGCTTTATTAACTTTCATATTTAAAGCAGAAACTCTACCAATAGTATTTTCATAACTTCTCCAGAATGTTGTCACTTTTTCAAGTGTCGCCCCCTTTAATGTACCATTGTGCATGCGCTTAACCATAAAAGAAATAGGGTCTGAAAGCTGAGTTACTTTTCCATTTACAACTTTGGATAATGTAGCTGTATACTGTCCCGGAGCAACCATAAATCCACGAGGAGATCCGTATGAGTTTTCTTGTTTCTCTAAAAAAATTGCATTTGTAGCTGGATATCGTAAATCCCATGCTACTCTATGAAAACCAGATGTAACAGGTCCTTCAATTCTACGAATGGTCTTTCCCGAGCTATTTGTTATTGCCAATAGTATACGAGGTTTTCTTTCTGTACGCTCTGCTTCTACATCATCCCAGCCAGGAAAAGCAATATTTTTTCCTTTATTCTTTTTCTCTATCTCTTGTCGGTTTTCTTTACTGGTTTTTAACCCATCTTTTAAGTAGTATGTTAATACAGCTCCAAAATCTGGATTAGGAGCCACATAATGCGAAGCTCCCTGGCTACCTTTTTTATCATCAAAACTTAAACTAGGTCTTGGGATGTACCACCATGCATCTCTGGTTGGGAATAGTGTGGCTTCTTCTTTCAGTTTATCTTCAGAAATATTTCTTAAAAGAGAAAAATCATCAAATACGAAAAAACCTCTCCCAAAAGAAGCTCCTACTAGATCATTCTCTTTACGTTGAATTACCAAATCACGAAAAGAAATTGTAGGTACGCCTCCTTTCAGTTTTACCCAACGATTACCTCCATTTATAGTAAAATAAATTCCAAATTCTGTAGCTGCAAACAAAAGATTAGGTTGTACATGATCCTGAACAATTCTCCACACTAATGTCTTTTTCGGAAGATTTCCTTTTATAGATTTCCATGTTCTTCCATTATCAGTACTCTTTACCAAATAAGGATTAAAATCTCCGTATTTATGATTATCAAGAGCTACATATACTGTGTTTGCATCAAAAAGATCTGCCTTAATATCATTAACAAATGCTGTTGCGGGAACTCCAGGCAGTGTGCCTACATCAATTTTTCGCCAATTATTCCCTCCATTTTCTGTTGCTTGAATAATCCCATCATCAGTCCCTGCATAAAGTACATCTTCTTGTTTTGGAGATTCTGCTATCGAAGTGATTGTATTATAATTAGACATCGCCAAGAAATCCCAAGGTGCATCCCATGATTGTTTTTTACCCATAATAGACAATTCTATTCTTTCCTGATTTTTGGTTAAATCTCCTGATATAGCTTTCCATTTATCTCCTCTATTATCAGATTTCCATACACGATGAGAAGCAAAATAGATACGAGAAGGGTCATGAGCACTCACCAAGATCGGTGCATCCCAATTAAACCGCTCAAAATCCTCTTCTGCTCCAGGTTGGGGTTGGATATCAATCACTTCTCCTGTACTTAGATCTACACGAGTTAAATTTCCTTCTTGGCGTTCTGCATACATAATATTAGGGTTGCCAGGTTCTGTAGCGGGTTGATGACCATCCCAATTTAGTACAATCTTCCAGTCAGAATTTTGAATTCCATGCAAGTTATCGGTTCGTGATGGTCCTCCCTGTGTACTATTATCTTGGGTTCCTCCATAAATATTGTAAAAAGGTTCAGAATCATCTACAGCCACTTTATAATATTGTGTTACCGGAAGGTTTTCTATAAATCTCCAATTTTTAGTAAGATCAAAAGTTTCATATAGCCCTCCATCTGTTCCTACCAAAAGATAATCAGGGTCTTCTTTTTTAAAAGCTATAGCATGATTATCGCCATGCTTATGCTCTTCATTCATTCTTGTAAACGTTTTCCCTCCATCTACAGAGATTTGCATCGTATTATCTACCAGGTATAGCCTTTCAAAATGGTGAGGCGATGCATATAATTCCTGGTAATAATGTGGTCCTGTAGCCCCTGCAACAGCATTAGATTGTTTTTCCCAGGTAGTACCACGATCTGCAGAACGATATACTCCTCCGGTTCTTCGATCTAATTCAATAGCTGCATATAAAATATCGGGTTGTTGTGGTGAAATCGCTAATCCTATCTTCCCCATCCAAGACTTAGGAAGTCCATTTTTGAGTCTTTCCCATGTTTCACCTCCATCTGTACTACGATGCAATCCTGATCCCGGGCCTCCTCCCATATAAGCAGCAACTGTACGATGTCTCTGCCATGTAGCTGCATAAAGTTGATCTGGATTTCTGGGGTCTATAACCAAATCGGTAACACCCACCCAGGTATCATCTCCTAGTGTTTTTTTCCATGTTTTTCCACCATCAATAGATTTATATAACCCTCGATCTCCTCCTTTTTTCCATAGAGGGCCTTGAACAGCTACCCAAATTACATTAGAGTTTTCTGGATGTATAATAATTTTAGAAATATGTTCTGATGCTTTTAATCCCATATTGGCCCATGAAGCTCCCCCATCATCGCTGCGATAGATACCATCTCCATATCCCATATGACGCCCTCCTACATTCTCGCCAGTACCAACCCAAATCCTATTATGATTTACAGGATCTATAGTCACACAACCAATAGAATATGATGTTTGATCATCAAATATTGGTTTCCAGGTAGTTCCAGAGTTTACAGTTTTCCATACTCCTCCCGAACCAACAGCGACATACCAAATACTTTCGTTTTTAGGATGAATCGCAACATCTGCTATTCTACCAGACATAAAAGCCGGGCCTATGTTTCTTAATTTTAATCCAGAGAATACTGAATCTGATAATGCAGTGGATATTTCTTGTTTTGCTTTAGCACGCTGCCCGTAGATTGAAACAGTAAATGCAAACAAAAATAGTATGAAAAAGAATTGTGTGAATTTTGTTTTCATGAGAATATAATTGATGGTTAGCTTCAAAAAGAAGTAGAAAATTATTGTTATTTCAATAATAATCTCTTAACAAAAACATAAAAGTGTACAAATATTATTTTACATATTTATATTTTCCTCATTTCAGTTTTATATTACTAGCTTTCAAAGCTTAAAAAGAAAATAAATGATCTTAGGTAGTAATGATTCTACTATAGTTAATGTCTTTGTTTAATCTTACAACTTTTATAATCTTTTGTAAATTTCCAATTATAATAATGAGCGATTATCAAAGAACCTGTTCCTAAGAAATGTAATATTTTTTCTACTGAATGATTTTCTATTATAAATCCAATACTAAAAAGGATTAATGTTGTTATAAACAGAAAAGCTGGCAATGATTTACCGTGGTATTTTTTGTATCCATTATACATTGCAAACATTGCAATCATCATGCTGGCTCCTATTAAAAAAAACTCGTAGAATTCATCAGTTAAAAAAACAAGTCCCATCAAAGGAAAAAGAGTTATACATATAGGCAAAAGTATACAATGAAGCATACACAAAAATGATGTAGAAAACCCTATGAAATCCCAATTTACACGTATTGTTTTATGTATCATAATAATATAAAATTGATCAATTGCTATTGATCGTATCCTTATTTTTTTTAGAAAAACAGTTGCTTAATTCTTCACTATTGTTACCCCAAACATGAAATACTTTTTTTATCATAACTAAAAAACTGGTACAATAGCAATCAGATTTTTTTTGTAATTTTCAATATTGAATCACACTAAAGCAACAATGTTGCAATAATACAAAAAATATAGTTTTCAATTATGCTTTAAGGATGAAAAAAACAAGAAATACGCAAAAACAAGATTTCGTTATTGATATACTTACAAACGCCAAGCATACTATGTCTGTAGAGGCTATTTTAAAAGCAATGCCTATAAAGGTTAATAAAACTACCGTATATAGAATCTTAGAACGTTTTGCTGAAAAAGGGAAAGTACATTTTGTAACTGGCGAGGATGGCAAAGCTTATTATGCACTTTGTAATGATTGTAATATCAAACACGAAATGCATAATCATATTCATTTTCAATGCAAATCTTGTAAAAAAGTAACTTGTTTGCCTTATGAAATAGATGTTCCAGAACTTAAAAACTTTGAAATACAAGAGACTCAATTCCTCATGATAGGAATTTGTGATATGTGTATTAGCTAGAAGTCAATTCTTATATTTTGCCTTTTTACTTCCTGCATACATTTCATATTTAACTAATCGAGCTTCTAATTTTCCATTAAAGACTTTTATTTTTCTAGATGGTCGAAGTCCAACATGTTTTAAGGCTTCAAGATTTGCAGTAATAAACCAGGCATTGGTACCTGGATAATTTTGTTTCAATGTATCTCCTATTTGCGAATAAAATTCTTCTATATTTACTTCTAATCGTTCATCATAAGGAGGATTAAATGCAATATGAAGTGGTCCTTCTACTTCTTTTGTAGATTCAAAGAAATCTCCTTCTTTTATTTTTATAAAATCAGTAAGATTAGCATTTTCTACATTTACATTTGCTTTTCTTACGGCCGAATATTCTTTATCTATCCCGATTATGGAATGATGAAAATCTCTGGTTTTATTTAGACAAGCTTCCTCTATTTTTTCAAATAGATCTAAATCCCAATCTAACCATTTTTCGAAAGCAAACTCTTTACGGTTTATATTTGCCGGAATATTACAAGCAATCATCGCAGCTTCGATAGCCATTGTACCACTACCACACATAGGATCTAAAAAATCACTTTGCCCATCCCAACCAGAAAGTAATAACAGGCCAGCTGCCAAAACTTCATTAATTGGTGCAATATTGGTAGCTGTACGATATCCTCTATGATGTAATGATCCTCCAGAACTATCTAATGACACTGTACACAGATCACGTTGAATATGAATATCAATCGAAAGATCAGGGTATTCTGTATCTACATTTGGTCTCTCCCCTGTTTCTTTTCTAAACTGATCTACAATCGCATCTTTTGTCTTTAATGCAATAAACTTAGAATGGCTAAAAATAGTAGAATTAACTGTGGCCGAAATAGCAAAAGTATCTTCTAAACTTAAATACTCTTGCCACCGTATACTTTGAATAAAATTATATATATCATTTTCGTTTCTTACTTTTTTGGAAGTAATTGGTTTTAAGATTTTTACTGCAGTTCTCAAACATAAATTTGCTTTATACATAAAGCCTGTGTCCCCATAAAAACTTACCATACGATTCCCAATTTCTACTTTTTGAGCACCTATTTTTCTAAGTTCACTTGCAAGAACTTCTTCAAAACCATAAAGGGTTTTGGCAACCATTTTAAACGAATTACTCACTATTTTCTTTTTCGACACGAAGGTATTTAAATTTTTAAGTGTAAAGGTTTAAAACTTTAAACGACTTCTATAATTAAACCGTAAAAATACACTAATTTTGCGCCCTATGCTAAAAGATTCAACAATGTGGTATGCATCATGGTTTGACACACCATACTATCATATCTTATATAAAGATAGAGATCATACTGAGGCTAAAGACTTTATGGATAACATCACTAAGTATCTGAGCTTAGAAGCTGGTGAAAAAATTCTGGATTTAGCTTGTGGTAAAGGTAGACATAGTATCTATTTAAATACATTAGGTTATGATGTAACTGGTGTAGATCTCTCTAAAAATAGTATTGAATATGCTTCACAATTTGAGAACGAAACGTTAAAATTTAGGGTGCACGATATGTGTCAGCCATATTCTGAGAAATTCTCTGCTGTTTTTAATCTTTTTACTAGTTTTGGTTATTTTGACAAGGAAGAGGATAATCTAAATACGATTAGAGCTATTAAATCAAACCTAAATGAAAAGGGATTCGGTGTTATTGATTTTATGAATGTAGATTATATCATTCAGAATCTGGTAGCCCAAGAAACGAAAGAAGTTAATAACATTTTATTCAATATTAAGAGATACTATCAAGATGGATATATCTTTAAAGAAATTGGATTTAGAGATAATAACGAGGATTTTTTATTTACAGAACGTGTTAAAAGCATTACACTAAGTGATTTTAAAAATTACTTTATAAATGCTAATGTAAATTTGTTGGATATTTTTGGCAATTATCAACTTCAGAAATTTGATAAAACTACTTCGCCAAGACTCATATTAATTTTTAAATAGTGTACAACTATATATTATCCATAACAGCTGTATTTATAGGAGCTTTATTAGTTTTTATTTTTAAAACTTCTAACCAAAAGAGCTTAAAACTACTTTTAGCTTTTAGTGGTGCTTTTCTTCTTGCGATCACCATTTTCGATTTATTACCAGAGGTATTTGAAGATAATCTCTTTGCAAAACGTACCGGTGTTTGGATTATGATTGGTATTCTTCTTCAAAAAGTATTAGAATACTTCTCTAAAGGGGCAGAACATGGACACATACATCTTCATGAAGAAACTCGTCGGATTCCAAAATTATTATTTATTAGTTTAGGTCTACATGCCATTCTCGAAGGGTTTCCGATACACCATACAGATGGGATTTTATTAGGTATAATTATACATAAAATTCCTATTGCTATGATTTTAACAACTTTTTTATTAAATACCAAAATCAAAAAAAGTGTCATTATCATATCATTAACTTTATTTGCGCTAATGACCCCTCTGGGTACTTTCATTTCTGAAAACTTTACTATGATTCAGAATTATTATAAAGAAATTACTGCATTAGTTATTGGTATATTTCTGCACGTGTCTACTACAATTCTGTTTGAAAGTAATGAAGGCCACAAATTTAACATTACAAAACTTATGGTTATTCTTATAGCTACAGTTACAGCATATATTATATAATGTTTAGTAAATCAGAATCAAAACAAATACGTCAGGAATTCTGGACCAGTTTTGGTAAAGAATACCCTCGTAAGTGGGTATTGTATAATACCAAAATCAAAGATGTAACCCTTAAATTTACATTTACTACAAAAAAGGCCCAAGTATCTATTGATATCGAACCCTATGATAAGATAATCAAAGCATATTATTATGATAAATTCATTAGTTTAAAAAAGATTCTTACCAGTGAATTTATAGAAGATATTATCTATAATGAGTTCTACGAACTTGATAGTGGTAAAGTTATATCCCGTATATATGTAGAGATAGATAATGTAAGCATCCATAATAGGAACACTTGGTCAGAAACCATGGTTTTTTTATCAAAAAACATGGATAAACTTGAAGAGTTTTTCTTAGAGTATAAAGAATACATTAGTGATTAAGTTTAGTTACTAAAAGTGTTCGATACTCATTTATCGGTTACATATTCTTTCCTAAAAAGCTATTATTCTCCTCTAAAAGATTAGAATGGGTTGATTTAAAGGCAATCTCATTTCATCAAAAAATTGATATAAATACTGTTCAACTACAATAGTAGTTATCCTAAATATATAATTAGATAGTTGTATCAAAAAGTAAGTTTAAGACTACAATAATAAACGAAAATAAAGCTAAAATATTATTTTAATCATGATTTTATGCATTTAAACTGATTATTTAGTATTTTTTTAATATATTTAGATACCCCAAAATCTATGCTGAACATGAAGATTGTCAAAATTAAGAAGCATTACATATGTTTACTATGTATAAGTTTGCTTTATTCTGTTGTATACACCCAACAATATGAAGAAATGTCTTTTTCGGAATTAGAAAATGCAATTATCCATACCGAAGACCATTTAAATTCAACAATAAGAAGAGCCAATGGTATAATGATTATTGAAACGATAATTGATATTTCAGAAAAATTTAATCCTAAACAAGAATATTATTTAAAAGGATATTCCTACAATTTGCTTGGAAAAATTCACTTTTCGACTAAAGATTATAAAGAAGCACTTAAAAACTACAAAATTGCAGAATTATTTGTAAAAGAACTTGAAGGGTTTCAGGAACTATCTATAGATATAAATAACAATATTGCCCTAGTATATATAAATGGATTTAACAAACCTAAAAAGGCTCTTAAGAGGATAAAACATATCTATGAAAAATCTGATGATTTAAATGAAAATTCGCAACATATTTTAGCGTTAAACCTGGCGAATATTTATATAAAAACAAAGAATTACAATAAAGCATATCATCTATTAGAAAAATGTAAAAAATACTTTATTGATCAACAACAACAGCCATCAAAATTAGCCACTACCTATACTAGCTACGGCGAATATTATTATCGTAAAAAAAAATATAGTACCGCTATAAAATATTATGAGTTAGCTGCTACCATTGCAGAAAAAAATCAGTTGTTTAGACAGGCAATGACCATTTACAAAAAATATGAAGATTTATTGGTTAAAATTGGAAAAGAAGATAAGGCATATTTAATTCTAAAAAAATATACAAAGCATCATCAAACTGCACTCGAAATAGAAAAATTAGAAGCCGAACAATATAAAAAACAGCTAATTGTAAGCGAAGAAAAAAACACTATAGAAACTCAAAAAGCACAACAATCGAAGACCATATCTATTTTTACGGTCTCTTTACTTCTTTTATGTTTAATACTCTTTTGCTTCTTTATTTATAACCACAGAAAAACAAAAATCCTCGGAAAATCCCTTGCTTTGCGAAATAAACAACTTAAAATTTCTAAAGAAAAATCTGACCATCTAGCGGCTGTAAAAACAAAATTTATATCTACTGTTAGTCATGAACTCAGAACTCCATTATATGGAGTTGTAGGGTTATCATCAATCTTAATGGAACGTATTGAAGATGAGGAGAATCATAAGTTTATAAAATTAATGAAGTTTTCTGCAGATCATTTATTAAACCTTATTAATGATGTACTTCAGGTTTCTAAAATGGAATCTTATGAAATACGTCTTGACAAATCTACTTATGATATTAAAAATCTAGCCGATGATATTAAAAACTCATTCGAATATCAAGCAGATAAAAACGGAAATACTTTGCATCTTAATTTCGACCCTAATATCCCCAATTTGCTTATTGGAGATTCGGTGAGGTTATCTCAGATTTTTATTAACCTTATCAGTAATGCTAATAAATTTACTAAAAAAGGAAACATTTGGTTAAATTTTATAAACCCAATTATTACTGATAATATGGTTGAAATTACTTTTGAAATAAAAGATGACGGAAGAGGAATTCCTTTAGACAAACAAGAAATAATATTTGATAAATTTTCTCAGGCTAATTCTAAAGATCATACTACAGGTACTGGTCTCGGGTTACATATAGTTAAGAACTTAGTTGATCTTCATGGAGGAGACATTAAACTAAAAAGTACTCCAGGGGAAGGTTCTACATTTTATTTTACTATCTCTTTTGAAATTGATACCGTGAGTGAAGTAAATAACACATCAAATAACACCAAAAATTGTATTTCATTACTAAACACTAAAGAGTATAACATTCTAATTGTCGAGGATAATAAAATAAATCAAATAGTTACCCAAAACATTCTTAAAACAAAGGGATATTATTCTGAAATTGCTGATGATGGATTGATAGCGATCGAAATGGTGAAGGAAAAAAAGTATGATCTTATATTAATGGATTTAAACATGCCAAATATGGGCGGGATGGAATCTACTAAAATAATTAGAGAATTTAATTCTGATGTGCCTATTATAGCGTTGACTGCCTCGGATACTCAGGATACTATAAAAGCAATACTTAATTCAGATTCTGGTTTCAGTGATTTTATGAGAAAGCCATACAAAAGTGAAGAGTTTTTCAGGAAAATTGAATTGAATATTTCTACTACAATTTCAAAGGCATCATAGATTTATTACATAAAAAAACCCTTCATTAAATAATGAAGGGTTTTCAAAGAAGGCGGTGACCTACTCTCCCACGATTGTAGTACCATTGGCGCTAACGGGCTTAACTTCTCTGTTCGGAATGGTAAGAGGTGAGCCCCGATGCTATAACCACCTTAAATCTTGATTAGTACCTGAGTAATCAGTAAGGAATATTCAGAGATTATATCTCTATATACACTATACTAATATCTCACTACTAACATAATATTGTTGACATATTGATTTAATACACGATAAAAGAACACTAAATATAGCTTGCAAAGCAATTCTCCACTCCGATAGTTGCCTATCGGAGTGTGCGCATAAGCCTATGGGTTATTAGTACTACTCGGCTATGACATTACTGCCTTTACACCTATAGCCTATCAACGTGGTAGTCTCCCACGACCCTTTAAAGAAATCTCATCTTGTGGTGGGTTTCGCGCTTATATGCTTTCAGCGCTTATCCCTTCCGAACGTAGCTACTCTGCAATGCTCCTGGCGGAACAACAGATACACCAGCGGTTCGTCCAACTCGGTCCTCTCGTACTAAAGTCAGATCCACTCAAATTTCTAACGCCCACTGTAGATAGAGACCGAACTGTCTCACGACGTTCTGAACCCAGCTCGCGTGCCACTTTAATGGGCGAACAGCCCAACCCTTGGGACCTTCTCCAGCCCCAGGATGTGACGAGCCGACATCGAGGTGCCAAACCCCCCCGTCGATGTGAGCTCTTGGGGGAGATCAGCCTGTTATCCCCGGAGTACCTTTTATCCTTTGAGCGATGGCCCTTCCATGCGGAACCACCGGATCACTATGCTCTACTTTCGTACCTGATCGAGCTGTATCTCTCTCAGTCAAGCTTGCTTATGCCATTGCACTCTACGCACGATTACCAACCGTACTGAGCAAACCTTTAGAAGCCTCCGTTACTCTTTTGGAGGCGACCACCCCAGTCAAACTACCCACCAAGCACTGTCCGTCGCTAGACGTTAGGCTTCGAATAAGCAAAGGGTGGTATTTCAACAATGACTCACACACGCCTGGCGACGCATGATCAAAGTCTCCCACCTATCCTACACATTACTTATCCAAAGTCAATACTAAGCTATAGTAAAGGTTCACGGGGTCTTTTCGTCCCACAGCGGGTAACCGGCATCTTCACCGATACTACAATTTCACCGAGCTCATGGCTGAGACAGTGTCCAGATCGTTGCACCATTCGTGCAGGTCGGAACTTACCCGACAAGGAATTTCGCTACCTTAGGACCGTTATAGTTACGGCCGCCGTTTACCGGGGCTTCAATTCAATGCTTCGATAAATCTAACATCTCCTCTTAACCTTCCGGCACCGGGCAGGTGTCAGGCCATATACATCATATTTCTATTTAGCATAGCCCTGTGTTTTTGATAAACAGTCGCCTGGACCTTTTAACTGCGGCCTCGCCGAAGCGAGGCGACCCTTCTCCCGAAGTTACGGGTCGATTTTGCCTAGTTCCTTAGCCATGAATCTCTCGAGCACCTTAGAATTCTCATCCCAACTACCTGTGTCGGTTTACGGTACGGGCTGCTTCACTCGGTTTTCTTGGAAGTCGATCCGCTAGATTATCACCTCGGCCGTAGCCTTAGTGTACTATCGCCGTGTTACCACTGGCTTCAACGCACATTTCCGTCAGTGCGCACTAACTTCTCGCCTCCGTCACTTTTAGTGTGAGCAGGTACAGGAATATTAACCTGTTGTCCATCCACTACCCCTTTCGGGTTCGCGTTAGGCCCCGACTAACCCTCAGCTGATTAGCATAGCTGAGGAAACCTTAGTCTTTCGGTGTGCGGGTTTCTCGCCCGCATTATCGTTACTTATGCCTACATTTTCTTTTGTAGATACTCCAGCATACCTCACAGTACACCTTCAACGTCACTACAATGCTCCCCTACCGATATTTCTATCCCATAGCTTCGGTAATATGCTTATGCCCGATTATTATCCATGCCGAACCGCTCGACTAGTGAGCTGTTACGCACTCTTTAAATGAATGGCTGCTTCCAAGCCAACATCCTAGCTGTCTAAGCAGTTCAACCGCGTTTTTTCAACTTAGCATATATTTTGGGACCTTAGCTGATGGTCTGGGTTCTTTCCCTCTCGGACATGGACCTTAGCACCCATGCCCTCACTGCTGGTAAACATTTTATAGCATTCGGAGTTTGTCAGGAATTGGTAGGCGGTGAAGCCCCCGCATCCAATCAGTAGCTCTACCTCTATAAAACTATACCAACGCTGCACCTAAATGCATTTCGGGGAGTACGAGCTATTTCCGAGTTTGATTGGCCTTTCACCCCTACCCTCAGGTCATCCCAAGACTTTTCAACGTCAACGGGTTCGGTCCTCCACTTTGGGTTAACAAAGCTTCAACCTGCCCAAGGGTAGATCACACGGTTTCGCGTCTACTACTACTAACTATAGCGCCCTATTCAGACTCGCTTTCGCTACGGATCCGATGCTGAACATCTTAACCTTGCTAGTAAAAGTAACTCGTAGGCTCATTATGCAAAAGGCACGCCGTCACCAATAATGGCTCCGACCGCTTGTAAGCGTATGGTTTCAGGATCTTTTTCACTCCCTTATTCAGGGTTCTTTTCACCTTTCCCTCACGGTACTGGTTCACTATCGGTCTCTCAGGAGTATTTAGCCTTAACGGATGGTCCCGCCAAATTCATACAGGGTTACACGTGCCCCGCACTACTCAGGATACTACTAAATCAATGTGCTTTACTTATACCAGGCTATCACTGTCTATGGCTCCTCTTTCCAAAGGATTCTAATTCATTACAAATCTTATATTGTAGTCCTACAACCCCTGCATTGCCGTAACAATACAGGTTTGGGCTAATCCGCGTTCGCTCGCCACTACTAACGGAATCACTTTTGTTTTCTTCTCCTCCGGGTACTTAGATGTTTCAGTTCTCCGGGTTCGCCCCTATTGCTAGGTGACATATCTTCAATATGCCGGGTTGCCCCATTCGGATATCTGCGGATCAATCAGTATGTGCCTGTCCCCGCAGCTTTTCGCAGCTTATCACGTCCTTCTTCGCCTCTGAGAGCCTAGGCATTCCCCATACGCCCTTAATTAGCTTATGCGTCTTGCTTTAACTTGCTCTTTTAGTTTTTGTCGATACCAATAAAGTAACTAAATCAGTATCAACCTCTTTTATTTTCATTAATTGTAAACAATTAATGCTCGTATTTTTAAATCAATATGTCAATGAACGTTTTTCTTAATAACAATATAAAATTAACAACTATAAAGACTATTTCATCTCATGAATCCTGTGCTTTATAATCTATCAATACTTATACCTAAAGAATCGTGGAGAATATCGGAGTCGAACCGATGACCTCCTGCGTGCAAGGCAGGCGCTCTAGCCAGCTGAGCTAATCCCCCAGTATTTGAAATCCTAAATGTCGAATCCAGAATCTCGAATGATGAAGTAATGAATTCTCAACTTCTAAAATTTCCTTTCAATATTTTTTTATGAACTTTTTTTTAATCCGTAATTCGTAATTCAAAAATCCAGAATTAAAAACCGTAGTCTCAGGCAGACTCCCTTCGATAAACTCAGGATAAACTTCTCGTCTGTCTTTCTACTTTGTAGTCTCAGGCAGACTCGAACTGCCGACCTCTACATTATCAGTGTAGCGCTCTAACCAGCTGAGCTATGAGACTTCTTCATAGTTGTGTGTTGGTGGTTAATTGTTGATCGTTGAAACAATCAACTAACAACCAAAAACTAACAACTAAATAATTAATTAACAGCATAAAGACTAAAAACAACTAAGATACATTCCATCGTATCATTTCTGCTTCTCTATATAAAATAGAAAATCTCTAGAAAGGAGGTGTTCCAGCCGCACCTTCCGGTACGGCTACCTTGTTACGACTTAGCCCCAGTTACCAGTTTTACCCTAGGCCGCTCCTAAACGGTGACGGACTTCAGGTACTCCCAGCTTCCATGGCTTGACGGGCGGTGTGTACAAGGCCCGGGAACGTATTCACCGGATCATGGCTGATATCCGATTACTAGCGATTCCAGCTTCACGGAGTCGAGTTGCAGACTCCGATCCGAACTGTGACCGGCTTTATAGATTCGCTCCTATTCACATAGTGGCTGCTCTCTGTACCGGCCATTGTAGCACGTGTGTGGCCCAGGACGTAAGGGCCGTGATGATTTGACGTCATCCCCACCTTCCTCGCGGTTTGCACCGGCAGTCTTGCTAGAGTTCCCGACATGACTCGCTGGCAACTAACAACAGGGGTTGCGCTCGTTATAGGACTTAACCTGACACCTCACGGCACGAGCTGACGACAACCATGCAGCACCTTGTAAATTGTCCGAAGAAAAGTCTATCTCTAAACCTGTCAATCTACATTTAAGCCCTGGTAAGGTTCCTCGCGTATCATCGAATTAAACCACATGCTCCACCGCTTGTGCGGGCCCCCGTCAATTCCTTTGAGTTTCATTCTTGCGAACGTACTCCCCAGGTGGGTTACTTATCACTTTCGCTTAGCCACTCAGACCGAAGTCCAAACAGCTAGTAACCATCGTTTACGGCGTGGACTACCAGGGTATCTAATCCTGTTCGCTACCCACGCTTTCGTCCCTTAGCGTCAATTAATTGTTAGTGATCTGCCTTCGCAATCGGTATTCTGTGTAATATCTATGCATTTCACCGCTACACTACACATTCTAACCACTTCACAATAATTCAAGTCTTGCAGTATCAATGGCAATTTTCCGGTTGAGCCGAAAACTTTCACCACTGACTTACTAAACCGCCTACGGACCCTTTAAACCCAATGATTCCGGATAACGCTTGGATCCTCCGTATTACCGCGGCTGCTGGCACGGAGTTAGCCGATCCTTATTCGTAGAGTACCGTCAGCATTTCACACGTGAAATGGTTTCTTCCTCTATAAAAGTAGTTTACAACCCATAGGGCAGTCTTCCTACACGCGGCATGGCTGGATCAGAGTTGCCTCCATTGTCCAATATTCCTCACTGCTGCCTCCCGTAGGAGTCTGGTCCGTGTCTCAGTACCAGTGTGGGGGATCTCCCTCTCAGGACCCCTATCTATCGTAGCCTTGGTATGCCGTTACCATACCAACTAGCTAATAGAACGCATAGCCATCTTATAGCGATAAATCTTTAATCCTTAGTGAAGGCTCACTTAGGATACTATAAGGTATTAATCCAAATTTCTCTGGGCTATCCCTTACTATAAGGTAGGTACTATACGCGTTACGCACCCGTGCGCCGGTCGTCATCAGTTGCAAGCAACTATGTTACCCCTCGACTTGCATGTGTTAAGCCTGCCGCTAGCGTTCATCCTGAGCCAGGATCAAACTCTTCATCGTTTGTCTTTAAATATTATTTAAAACAATACAACGGAATTATAATCGTATCTCAATATGTCTCTAGTCTTTATTCTAAATGTAATAAACTATACTAATAGTTTAATACGCGCTGTCAATCAATATGTCTATGAACTTATTTTAATCAATAAAGCAATCTTCATCGCTATTAATTATAGATCGTAATTCAAGGAATCGAACCCCAAAAATGCTATCAAAACATCCTAAACCATTACTACGTATTTTTTATGAACTTGTGCTGTCTCGCTAAGCGGGTGCAAATATATAACCCCTTTTGTTACTAGCAAAACTTTTTTTGAATTATTTTTAAAAAAAAAGCAACCCTACTAAAATCTCAAATCCAATCTCAATGAACTAACAAAACATTATCCCGTTTTGCGGGCGCAAACATACAACCCTTTTTTATTCTGACAAGACTTTTTAATAAAGTTTTTAAAACTTTTTCTTAACTATAAAATCAAAAAAACAACTCTCAATGAACTCACAAAACATTATCCCGTTTTGCGGGTGCAAACATATAACCATTTATTAAAACAACAACACCTTTTGGTATAATTTTTTACAAAAAATAAGGAATATGCTGATTTTAAAAAAGATAGAAAGCGAAGATAAGAAATTTAATCAAAATAGAAATAGATTTTTGATACTTTTTCTATGTTTAAATACCTAAATGTGGTTATAAAATATATTGTTTTGTATTAGGGATGGAAGTGGCATCCTTTTGTTGGTCCTAAACAACTTAAAAAACTACAGTTTTTAATCCTACATCTATAAAGAAAATAAACTACTATACAACAAAAGATACAACGTACAGCCCGGCCCCTTTTTCCCGGGGAAATACCCGAAATTAATTTTTAGAAGAAGTTGTTTTTGATATATCAGACCATTTATTTCTTAAATCATAAAAACTAAAATCTAAAGCTGTTTTTTGTTCTTTTAAAATACTTGATTGAAAACTTCGCTGTAATATATCCTCTATCCAATAATCTTCTTCTACATTTATAGGATCGTATTTCTCTTTTAAAGAAATATTAAAAAGTTTGGCTGTATTATTATACCAAAAAGCTCTCCACCCACTTCTATATTCTTTTACTAACTCGAACATTGTTTTACCTGTTTGTCGATAAATCAATTTAACCAAGATCTGTCCTTCAGTACGAGTAAGTTTTTTTAATTCTTTGGTAAACTCTTCTTCCATGTACTTCTGCAACATTTTTATGTATCGCTTCTTTTTTCTCTTGGAGTCAATATTTTCTAATCGTTCATTAAGAGATATTAGTCTATCTGCAGCTAACTTTGCATAGGGATACACTTTTCTAGTCTTACGTCGTAGAATAAGATATTTTCTTCTTGCCAGTTTATCTTTAAAATTTAACCTCCCTAAAATAATTACTTCATCAAGGTCAATAGCCTCATGAGGAATTGTATCTCCTTCGATAATATAGTATTGCACATAACCTGTAGTATCTACCTTAGAGGTGTCCAAAAGTTTTTGATCTTTCTTTTGGGCATTACTCAAAGAAGTTAGCATTACCAAGATAATATATACCGAATGTTTTATCATAATAGATTATGAGACTTTCTAAAATTGTTCCAAAATTAATAATTAACCAATTGTAAACTGTAAAATGAATGTGAATATTGTTATTTTCGCAATAAAATGAAATAATACTATGGCAAAAAAGAGTATTCTAAATAAAAAATCCCTGACTTTTCTTGAAAAATATCTAAACAATCCTGCTCCGACAGGATACGAATGGGAAGGGCAAAAAATCTGGATGAACTACTTAAAACCTTATGTAGATGAATTTATAACAGATACTTATGGAACGGCTGTTGGTGTAATTAACCCAAAAGCAAAATATAAAGTTGTAATCGAGGGACATGCTGATGAGATTTCGTGGTATGTAAACTATATTACAGATAATGGGTTAATTTATGTGATTAGAAATGGAGGAAGTGACCACCAGATCGCAACTTCGAAACGGGTTAATATCCATACCAAAAAAGGTATTGTAAAAGGTGTTTTCGGGTGGCCTGCTATACACACTAGAAAAGGCTCAAAAGAGCAAGCTCCAACCCTTGAAAATATATGTATTGATGTAGGATGTAATACTAAAGAAGAAGTATTAAAACTTGGAGTTCATGTTGGTTGTGTGATTACTTATCCTGACGAATTTTTTATTCTGAATAAAAATAAGTTTGTTTGTCGTGCGCTTGACAACCGAATGGGAGGTTTTATGATTGCAGAAGTAGCTCGTTTACTAAAAGAAAACAAAAAGAAATTACCATTTGGTTTATATATCACTAATTCTGTACAGGAAGAAATTGGTTTAAGAGGTGCCGAGATGATCACGCATACAATTAAACCCAATGTAGCTATTGTGACCGATGTTTGTCATGATACCACTACTCCAATGATAGAAAAAAAGACACAAGGAGAAACCAAAATTGGTGATGGCCCTGTAATTTCTTACGCTCCTGCGGTTCAAAATAGGTTGAGAGAATTATTGATCGATACTGCAGAAAAGAAAAAGATTCCTTTTCAGCGTATGGCATCTAGCAGAATGACAGGAACAGATACTGATGCATTTGCATACAGCAATGGTGGTGTTGCCTCTGCTTTAATTTCTTTACCGTTGCGTTATATGCACACTACTGTGGAAATGGTACACAGAAAAGATGTAGAAAATGTTATAGAATTGATTTATGAAAGTTTACTTTCTATAAAATCAGGAGAGTCTTTTAGTTATTTTGAAAAGTAATTAATCATAACTACATATATATTAAAAAGCCCTTGTAGATACAAGGGCTTTTTAATATATACTCTTTTATACCACATTATCCATTATCTCCTGAACTACATCTGGATTTAATAGCGTAGACGTATCTCCCAGGTTAGAAGTATCTTTAGATGCTATTTTTCGCAAAATCCTTCTCATAATCTTACCACTTCTTGTTTTTGGCAATCCACTTACAAACTGAACTTTATCTGGTTTTGCAATTGGCCCAATAGTATTAGACACTTGTTCTCTAATTTCATTTATCAATCCTTCATCTGCTACTTGATCATTATACAGAGTAACATATGCATACAGAGCGGTTCCTTTTACATCATGAGGAAAACCAACAATTGCAGATTCTGCAACCGACAGATGTTCATTGATCGCATTTTCTATAGGTGCAGTTCCCAAATTATGTCCAGAAACAATAACCACATCATCTACTCTACCTGTAATTCTATAATTGCCTGTTGCATCTCTATATGCTCCATCACCAGTAAAATACATATTTTCATATGTAGAAAAATACACATCTTTATATCGCTGATGATCTCCATAAATTGTTCTTGCTATAGATGGCCAAGGAAATTTTATTGCTAATCTTCCTTCTGAGCTTTTCGATTTAAATTCTATTTCTTTTCCCTCAGCATCCATCAAAACGGGTTGAATACCTGGCAAGGGTAATGTAGCAAATGTTGGTCGTGTTGGTGTAATCCCTGCTAATGGTGAAATCATCACTCCTCCTGTTTCTGTTTGCCACCAAGTATCTACTATAGGTGAATTTCCTTTTCCGATATTATCATTGTACCAGTGCCATGCTTCTTCATTTATTGGTTCCCCTACAGATCCAAGAACCTTAATAGAAGAAAGATTATGTTTATCTACCAATTCTAGTGGTTGCTTCGCTAGTGCTCTAATTGCAGTTGGTGCTGTGTAAAAATGGGTTACATTAAGTTTATCACAAATTTCCCAGAAACGACCATAATCGGGATAACTTGGTACTCCTTCAAACATTACAGTTGTTGCTCCAGCAGCCAATGGCCCATAAATTATATACGAATGTCCGGTAATCCAACCAATATCTGCTGTACACCAATAAACATCATCTTGTTTTTTGGCATGTATATCTTGTCCCGTAGGGGCAAAATGATCACATTGAAATACATTGGCAAAAGTATAGGTAGTATACACCATATACCCTCCAATGGTATGTACCATTCCTTTTGGTTTACCAGTAGAACCAGATGTATATAATATAAACAACATATCTTCTGCATCCATCACTTCTGCCGGGCATTCTTTTTCTACTTTTTGCAATTCATCAAACCAAAACTTATCTCTACCTTCTTGCATTGGTGTTGGCTCTACCGTTCTTCTGTATACAATAACCGTTTCTATAGAAGGTGTAGTTTTTAAAGCCTCATCACACATCTCTTTCAGTTTTACAGGCTTTGCTCCTCTATACACTTCGTTTGCAGTGATCAACATTTTACATTCTGAATCATTAATACGACTCGCTATAGCGGTACTCGAAAATCCTGCAAATACAATAGAATGTATTGCCCCAATTCGTGCACAGGCCAGCATAGCTATTGCTAATTCTGGGATCATAGGCATATATAAACAAACGCGATCACCTTTTTTAATTCCATTATTTTTTAAAACATTAGCAAAATGACAAACTTTTACATGAAGTTGTTTGTAAGTAATATGACGGGATTCTTCTGTTGGATCATTCGGCTCCCAAATAATGGCTGTTTTATTGCCAAATTTCTCTAAATGCCTATCCAGGCAGTTTTCTGTAATATTTAATTTACCTCCTTCAAACCATTTTACTTCGGGTTTTGTAAAATCCCACTCTAATGTTTTATCCCATCGTTTATGCCAATAAAACTTTTCTGCTATGGCATCCCAAAATTTTTCAGGATTATTAATACTCTCCTGATATGCTTCTTTATATTCAGCAAAAGAACTAAGCTGAAGTGTGTCTTTTATTTCCATGATCTGTGATTTTCTAATTTTGGTCTATTAAATTCTTTTAAAACATGTCATCGTCAAAAAATTATCGACAAGTAACTATTATTAAGGTGCAAACAACTTAAAAATAGCTGCATCTTGTTTTAAAGACTAAGATTCATTCGATTATTTTAAGCAATAAGTTCATTGATCTCTGCCATGATCTTTTTTATTGAAAATGGTTTTGTTAAATACCTATCTACTCCCATTGTTAATCCTTTTTGAATATCTGAAGCCTTATTTTTTGCAGTCAAAAATATCACCTTAATATTCTTTGTTTCAGCATTTGACCTTATATATTTTAAGGTTTGATACCCATCTACGTTTGGCATCATAATATCCAACAGCACTACATCGGGAATCTGTGATTTTAATATTTCGATAGCTTCGCCCCCATCCCGAGCAATAAAAACCTCAAAATCATTCTTCTTGAATGTATACTCTAAAGACATTACAATATTTGGTTCGTCATCAACAATTAATATCTTCTTCTTATTCAAAATTTATTTATGTTTATTATTTACTACTTGTGCTTATCAGGAATTTCAATAATAAATCTAGCTCCTGTTTTGCAATTTTTATCGGCCCATATTTTTCCATTATGTCCTTCTATAATCTGCTTACTTATAGCTAAACCAAAACCACTACCTGCTGGTTTTTTTACGTTTTGATTTTTGGACTGGTAAAATTTATCAAAAATATGTTTCATATCTTCGATAAGAATGCCTTTTCCGTTATCTTCTATACTAATACGAATATAATCTTTCCTTTTTTTTGATACTATTTTAATAACTCCATTTTTTTCATCAACAAATTTAATTGCATTAGAAAGCACATTAGTAAATACCTGAAGAATTCTGTCTTCATCATATCTGGCAACTAAAATTTCTGAAGGTTTTGAATTCTTAATTTTTATATTCTTTTTTTCTGCAATTGCACGTACACCTAATATTGCTTTTTCTATGGTTAGATATAAATCATTTTCTTTTTTATCTAGAATTTCTCTGCCAGATCCTAATTTTTCTAAATCCAGTATATCATGAATTAACTTAGTAAGACGTTCTGAATCATAAACAATGTTATCTAAAAATTGCATTTTTAGCTCATCGGGCATATCCTGACTATCCAACAACACTTCTGATGCTGCTCTAATTGATGTAATAGGTGTTTTTAATTCGTGCGCTACTGTATCCAGAAACTCATCTTTTAACTTATCATGAAGTGTTAATTCTTCATTAACCTCTTTTAATTCATCTGTAAGCTGAGTTAATTCATCTGATTTTTGTTTTAAAAATTTATTTGTAGAAATCGTCTTTTTATTTTCTTCTAAAATCTCTAATACTTCTACCAGGGTAACAGGTTGTTCTTTGACTACACTGGATATTAAAATTCTAGAAGAAGCACTACCAATACTACCAGTCAATAGTTTTTCTGAAAAATTAATTAGTCTTGCATCTGCGGCTTCAGCATTTTTAGGAAGATCGTATTTAAGATAAAATAAATCCAAAGCACGCTCTGTACGTTCTTCTCCCAAAAATCGATTCAATACTTTTCTGATATCTGAAACATAGGCTTCTCCTTTCCATACAAATGCATTTTCCTGCAAAGAATTATAATTGCTATCCACAAACATTTCTCCGTAATTACGTTCTCTATAATTTCCTTTAAAAGAAAGGGAAACCGAAAGATATACAATAACGTTAGAAAACATACTCCAAAAAAATGCATGCGTTACTGGGTTAAGGATATCTATACCAAACAATGCATAAGGTCTTAAAAGTTCGATTTCAAAAGGACCGTATACGATAAAATTCATATTACCAAATATTGTATCTAGTACAAAAGGTAAAACAAGAGTGTACCCTGTGACTAATGCTCCAGTAATGATTCCCATTTTTGCAGCTATAGAAGACCCTCTATTCCAAAATAATCCTATAAAAAATGAAGGTCCGAGTTGCGCAATGACAACAAAAGATAATTGTCCAATCGAGAATAATGACAATTCTATATTAAAATTGATATAGAAAAAATATGCTCCTAATATCAAACATAAAATAGCTATCCTTCTAATATTCTTAATATAATTGGCATTACGCTCAGGACGACTTTTACTAAATTTATCTAGAAATCCATATGGAATAATTAAGTTATTACTAAGCATAGTTGATAACGCCAATGTAGAAACAACTACCATAGAAATCACTGCCGAAAAACCTCCTAAAAACACTAGAGTTGCTAAAAACACATCTCCGTTTTGTAGAGGAAGTAATAATGAATAATAATCTGGGTTTGCGATATCTCCTAATCGTAATTTTCCGCCCCAGGCGATAAAAACAACAAATACATTAAACAACAGTAAGTATAGAGGAAACATCCAAATTGCATTTTTAAGGTCTTTTTTGGTCGTATTCTCTATCACAGAAACGTGAAATTGCCTTGGTAAAAGAAAAATTGCTAAAAAAGACAAGGCAATCATAAAATACCAATTGATACCAGACTCCAAGCTATCGAAGGTAGTTAATGATTCGAAGTCTTCTATAACCGATATTTGATTGTAAATATCTGTGGTTCCATCAAAAAGAAAATACGTAACATACCCTCCTACTCCTAAAAAGAAAATAAGTTTGATTACAGATTCTACCGCTACCGAAAAGACTATTCCTTGTCTGCGTCGCGTAGCATCTGTCGTTCTTGTACCAAAAAATGCTGCAAATACTGCTAACAAAACCGCTATATAAAATGTTGAGTCCTCAAAAATTGTTCCCGAAGAATTAACGGGATCATTAGAAATGATCTCAAAAGTCTCAGAAACTGCTTTAAGTTGTAATGAAATATAAGGTAATACCCCCAAGACACATATTATAGTCACCAAGGCTCCTAAAAATCTATCATTACCATACCTAAGAGATATAAAATCTGCAATACTTGAAACTTTATGTTGTTTTGAAATTTTGATTATTTTTTTCAAGACTACAATCCAAACTGGAAAAGCTATTACAGGCCCCAAATAGGTAGTGAGAAAACTAACTCCAGAGGTTGCTGCAATCCCAACACTACCATAATAAGTCCATGCAGAACAATATACCGCAAGTGATAATGTATAGACATAAGGATTATTTACCCAGGATCTTTTTGCTTTTTTTTCGGCCCAGAAAGCAATTCCGAACAAAAGCAGCAGGTATCCTACAATTATGAATATTAATACATAGCTATTCATAAAACTTTTTCAAAATTATAAAAGAGATCAAAATTGAAATTGCCCAAATCAGAAATACAAAAAAGTACAGTATAGGGAACCCAAAAATACTTCCGAAATGGTTAAACATAAATATCAACGGAACATTAAACAGAAAAAGCAATGCAATAGAGAGTACTACCAGTTTTTGTTGATGACGTTTTTTCATGAGAATACTTCTATTGGTTGTTTATAGTTTTTGAGTTTATACACTTTAATTTTTATCGTTTTTTTAGGCAGATTATATTTCTTTTAAACCTCACAGATCTTAACAAATCTGTGAGGTTTAATTCCTTTACATCTAATGTGTTGCTTCTCCGGCTCCACTAGGGATTCTTATATTTTCTACAATCTCTTGCACTTCTTTTGGTGGTGCCGAAGTAAACTTGGAAATCACTAATGATATCACAAAATTAATTACCATAGCAACGGCTCCAAATCCTTCTGGAGAAATCCCAAACCACCATTCGCTTGATGGAGGTAGTGCTTCGTCGAACCATCCCAATTTGTATTTTACCATATATAGCAGCATACATAAGATACCTACTACCATTCCTGCAATAGCTCCTTCTTTATTCATTCTTTTATAGAATATCCCTAACACAATGGCTGGAAAGAAAGAAGCTGCTGCAAGACCAAAGGCCAGAGCAACAACAGCTGCAACAAAACCTGGTGGGTTGATTCCAAAATACCCTGCAACACATACGGCAGCTACTGCAGAAAGACGTGCTGCAATTAATTCTCCTTTTTCTGAGATATCTGGTTTGATCATTTTCTTGATAAGATCATGAGATACAGAAGATGAAATCACTAATAACAATCCAGCTGCTGTAGATAAAGCAGCTGCCAATCCTCCTGCAGCCACCAAAGCAATTACCCAATTAGGGAGATTTGCTATTTCGGGATTTGCCAATACCATAATATCACGATCTACAAAAAGTTCGTTCTTGGTTGCAGCATTTACATTTGTAATTTTACGCTCTCCATGTTCTCCTCTATTTTTTCCGTCAAAAACCGGTTTGTTTTTATTTCCTTCAACTGCATGACCATTGGCATACTGTACTTGTCCATCCCCATTTTTATCTGCCCAACCTAATAAACCTGTATCTTCCCAGTTTTTAAACCATAAAGGAAGTTCTTCGTATTGTTTATTCTGTACAGATTCAATAAGATTTGTTTTCGCAAAAACTGCTACGGCCGGGGCGGTTGTATACAATATAGCGATTAACAAAAGGGCATATCCTGCAGACTTACGAGCATCTCTAACTCGCTTTACAGTAAAGAAGCGAACAATAACATGCGGTAATCCTGCAGTACCGACCATCAATGCCAAAGTTATAGCGAATACATCTAATATTGATTTAGACCCATTTGTATATTCTGAAAATCCTAATTCTGTACTCAAACCATCTAACTTATCCAGAAGATATGTTCCTGAGCCATCTGCAATGGTATCACCAAATCCTAACTGAGGTATTGGATTTCCTGTCATCTGAATTGATATAAATATAGCAGGTACCATGAATGCGAAGATAAGCACACAATATTGTGCAACTTGCGTATATGTAATTCCTTTCATCCCTCCTAATACCGCATAAAAGAGAACGATAATCATCCCAATAATAACTCCGGTATTAATATCTACTTCCAGAAATCTGGAAAATACAATGCCGACTCCTCTCATTTGACCTGCCACATAGGTAAAAGATACGAGAAGCGCACAGAATACCGCTACTGATCTTGCGGTTTTTGAGTAATATCGATCCCCGATAAAATCAGGAACTGTAAATTTTCCGAATTTCCTAAGGTAAGGAGCCAGCAGTAATGCTAACAACACATATCCTCCTGTCCACCCCATTAGGTATACAGCGCCATCATAACCAGAAAAGGCTATAATACCAGCCATAGAAATAAATGAAGCAGCACTCATCCAGTCTGCAGCTGTAGCCATCCCGTTGGCTAAAGGAGATACGCCACCCCCGGCCACATAAAATTCTTTTGTAGAACTTGCTCTCGACCAAATCGCAATTCCTATATATAAAGCGAAGGTTAACCCTACCAGAATATAAGTCCACATTTGAACACTCATAATATATTTTTTTAGTTGTTTATAATCTTAGAAATTGTGTGAATTAAAGTAGGATCTTGTCCTAACCAAATTCATGTAATTTTCTATCTTCTCATTCTTTGTCATAACCATATTTCTTATCCAATTTGTTCATTAACCGAACATAGACAAAGATTAGAATCACAAACACGTAGATAGAACCTTGTTGTGCAAACCAGAATCCTAAAGGAAAACCTCCCATATGAAATTGGTTTAACGCATCTTTAAAAAGTATTCCTGCACCGTATGACACAGCAAACCATATTGCGAGTAAAATGAATAAGTATTTAACATTTTCTTTCCAGTAGGCACTGGCTTTTTGTTGTTTTTCTGACATAGTTATTAAGTTTTAGAGATAGATCATTGCTTGTAAGGTAACAAAACTTTGCGCATCATTATCACCATATTTTATGTTTAGATATTCTAAGGTTAACTTAGAGTTATGACCACTAAAATACGCATTAGCCCCAACACCAAATGTTGTTGCATTATCATCAATAGCATCTATAGATCGCAAATTAAAAGATGTATACGGCTGAAATTTGATTTTTTTATTAGCATTAGGTATTACATACCCTACATGTCCATATACCATAGACCCTGTTTCATAGGTTTGTCCTAAAGTATAATTCTGTCCATAATCATTATTTTGATATGTTGCATAAGCTGTAATCGCTGAACCATTACTTCCTAAAGGAGCATCGTAAAATGCATCAACTGCAAATATTGCTACATCTTCTCCTTCGAGAGTGCCATTTGTATTTGCGATTACACTTCCATCGGGATGGTAAAAGAATCCTGCACCAACATTAAATACTTTTTTACTTCCCAAATACGACCCGACTTTATAAGGCAAGAAATTGGATTCCTGATCTAAAAAATTATAATCAAAATATCCTGCAAAATTCTTCCCAGCATCCTTAGATCCTAATAATCGTCTGCCTGCATATACTGCTGAACCATTAGCAATAGGGTCTGTGCCTTCCTGAAGGTTGTTGGTTATCGATTCATTAACAGATACACGATATTGCAATTTGCCAAATGCTCCCTTGGCATAAATCCCAATATGACGGGCAAATTGATCTGATAACCCAATATGTGCCCAAGATTGTCGATTATTATCTAGGGTCATAATATTAAGTGTACTTTGATTGTTAAGACGAGAAATCCCGTTCCAATAATGTAATCCTCCACCGATTGCATGATTTGCTCCAAGGCTGTATTGTCCCCAGACCCCATGAAAAAAAAGTTGCGAACTATCACCTTTACCCACAGGGCTTAGATTATTAGCATTTAAACTATTTAATCCAAAATGAGTAAGAATCAAAAAGTCCTTATTGATTTGAGAATACATTAGAATACGTGCTCTACGGATACTGAAATCTATATTACTATCATCATCGGGAACATCATCTGTATATCTTGCCCAAAACTGTGCCCAGGAAATAATCCTAAAGTATTTTGAACCAGATTCATTTAGCTTTACTTTAAGACCACCTGTATAGTCTGGAGATCCTTGAGAAAAGACGGAGTGCGAAATCAAAAAGCTACTTAAAAAAAGTAGTAATATGAGTTTTTTCATAATTTAAGAATTTGATTTGTAGAAAATGATTAGTACTACTTGCGTAGTTTTGTGCACTTGCTAAAATTCTAAAAATTATGTCGGGTGATAAAAATTAGTATAGTTATTTGCTAATTAATATAGTTATTCTTTAAAACGTTCCCATTTTATAAGCATAAACTTATCTCCAAGTTCTGTTACAATAACCCCTGCTCCCTGGATATTCTCTGGAGATTGAAAATAATTAGCTAATTCTAAGGAATTTAAAATCTTATATGTAGGGTGGTATTGAGAATTATATGGTCGCTTGATATTGTATTTTTTTACCCAGTTGATAACACTCACATGAGATATCCCCAAGATACGTTCGATTTCACGATATGTTAATCCTTCGAGATAAAGCTGTAGTGCTTTGTTAACATAATAGTCATCTATTTTTTTACCCAGCTTATTGACTGTAAAATAATAACTGCAGTCTTTACATCGATATCGCTGTCTTTGGTTGATTACTCCACTTTTTATATACTCAGGTGAACCGCAATTCGGACAAGCTTTAATCTTCATATATATTATTTTTGCATAAATATATCATTTTAGCAATAAAAATATAACAAGTATTTAATATTAATTATAGATAAAATTAACTTTCACAAGGTATTTATTAAAAATATATCTTTAATTTCCCTTCAGCAATGCAAAATTCAAAAAACAAATATGGCAGATGAGTTTATAGATATACTTCATAAAACGGGAGAGTTTACCGGAGAAGTACGATTAAAATCAGAAGCTCATCAATTAGGGTTATACCATGCTAGTGTTCATATTTGGTTCTTTACAGCCCAGGGAGAAATCTTACTACAAAAACGGGCCGATAATAAAGATACATATCCTGGTTTATGGGATGTTTCTGTCGCTGGACATATCGGTACCGGAGAAACGCCAGAGGATTCTGCTATTCGAGAAGTTAAAGAAGAAATTGGTTTGTCTGTTTCTAAAAATGATCTAATGTTTATTGGAACGTATTTAGCAGAAAAAATGCCCGGACCTGATCTTTATGACAACGAATTTCATCATATTTATCTTTCGCGCCTTGAGGTATCTATTGAAACTCTGACCCTACAGGAAGAAGAAGTTTCAGATCTTACTCTTATAGATATTAATGAATTAAAGAACATCCTTAAAGTCCCAATTAAGGCTACTGATTATGTTCCTCACGATGCTGCATATTATGATTTTATTCTTAAGAAAATCACAAATCAATTATAGTAATATGCCTATTACAACTAACTATTGTAACTTGATACTTTACTACTTATATTATAATAATTTTGTATTGAAATTAAAAAATCAATAGATAAAAACTATGAGTAATTCAAACCTAAAAACCATAGAAGCTTTAAATAGATTATTAGCAGATTATCATATGCATTATCAAAAACTCAGAAATTTTCATTGGAATATCACTGGGCCCCATTTTTTTGAACTTCACGTAAAGTTTGAAGAATTTTATGAAGATGCTAAACTGAAAATCGATGAAATTGCTGAAAGAATTCTAACACTTAGGGGTAAACCTGTTAGCAATTTTAGCTCTTATCTAAATCTTTCTAATATTAAAGAAGCAGATACAACACTTGCGGATCACGAAATGGTAGCTACTATTCTTGAAGATCATAGCGCACTTTTGAATCAATTAAAAATAGTAACTACTGCTGCCGAAGATGCCAAAGATGACGGAACCCTGGATATTACAGGTACGTATATCGGAGAGATTGAGAAAACAAGTTGGATGCTTAATGCCTGGAATCATAGAAGCTAAAATAGTAAAACTCTCTTATCTTATCCTTTTGATGACTGCTACTGTTAGTTGTCAAAAGGATAAGAATACAGATTTAATAAAAGTTAATACTTTACCCAAAATTCTTCACGAAATATCAGGTATCACCATGTTATCTGATCACAATTTGTATGCTATAAATGATTCTGGTAATAGCAATACATTGTTTTGTCTAAATCAAAAAGGAAAAATAGTACGTGAGATCAAAATCTCCGAAACCAAAAATATAGATTGGGAAGATCTTGCATATGACAAAGAAGACAATATTTACATTGGCGATTTTGGCAATAATGCTAATGACCGAAAAGATTTAGTTATTTATAAAGTTTCAGGAATTCTATCAAATACTATTGTTACCTCAAAAATTGAATTCATTTTTGAAGATCAAAAGAAATTTCCACCTAAGAAAAAAAGATTAAATTTTGATGTTGAAGCTTTTGTACACTTCAAAGGTAACCTCTACTTATTTACTAAAAACAGAGGAAAAAAATCAAAAGGAGTTACTAAGTTATATCGGGTTTCTGCCACGCCAGGAAAACATATGGCCAAACTAATTGGAGTGTATGAAACCTGCAAAAATTATTCTAATTGTCTTATCACCGGAGCCACAATCAATCGATCTGAAGATAAAATTGCCCTTCTCACACATAATAAAGTATTCTTGCTCAGTAATTTTAAGGGCGATAATCTATTTGATGGAAATATTCAAAAAATAGCATTAAAGCATAATTCTCAAAAAGAGGGAATTTGTTTTAAAAACGATTCTATTCTCTTTATAACTGACGAAAAAACAAATCATCATAAAGCTACTTTGTATAAATATCAGTTTGAAAAATAGGTTTTTATATTATTCGTCATTACATATCAAAAACATTTTTTTCTCATAAACCTTTATCTGTCTATAACACCTCCAGAGATGCTACATGATATTTTAAATCAATGTGTAGTATATTAGGAGATGTTATAGACAGATTGAGTTTATTTATTCTTTAATTAATTCTTCACTATATTCTTATATACTGTATCACCATTGGCCAAAGTAATCTTTAACACATATAATCCTGCTGGCAAATGACTCATATTAAGTTGATCTTTGTAAGAAGAGTTACTTTTCAATTTCGATTTCCCTGCATATCTACCCATATAATCATTCAGTTTCCATGAGGCTATTTGCTTTTTACTATTAATAGTTACTATACCTTTAGTTGGATTAGGATGCACTTTAACCATCTCTAATACTTCTAAAGCATTATTTTCTATACTAATATTTTCATAAGTAATAACTTCTTGTTGGCTAGTTGGTTCCTGTTCAACAGCTCCTTTTCCAGAGCATCCTTCTATATATGCTCTAAAGGATGATCCTGATTTAGCACTAAACCCAGTTTTTAGGTGAATCGAAGTTCCTGCATCATATGCCGCAGTTCCTCCACTAAAAATAACATTGGTAGCTGTAATTGTGTTTTTTGCTTCCTGAATATCTGTTTGACCAGAAAGCACATTTTGGTTAATCGTAAGGTTATCCTGGCAACTTTGAGCTAATAATACAGCTTGATGTGCATCTACCAAACCATACCCCATTTGATTATTCCAAGTTCCATTGGGTCGTCCTCCAGTAGTAGAATATGTATATGTCCCTACTTTCTGAGCAGATTGTTCGATAATCGTATTCACCTCACCAAATGTTAAGTTTGGATTAACGCTTAATATTAGTGCTGCTACTCCTGCTACTACCGGGCATGCCGATGAAGTTCCGTTAAAAGTTTGCGTATAATCTGATGTAGAATACCCATTTATCCCCTGCCTATCTGTAGTAGGCATTTTTACTCCGGGAGCTACAATATCTAATTGGGTACCATAACAACTCCCCCATCTATTCTCTCCATCACAAGAACTTGGATTTTTACGCTCTGCACAAGGACTCATTGCCCCTACTACTAATACATCTGGATTACTATTTCCTGGGTATCGAATATTTGTATTATTCTCATTACCTGCAGCAAAAACAATGACACAACCTTTTCCTCCTCTACCATTAGTTAATGTATTTGTTATAGCATTGTCTATAATACTAGAAGGAGCATATCCTCCCCAAGAATTACTAATCACATCTGCTCCATTTTGCCACGCCCAATTAAAACCACTTGCTAATTGAGACGGAGTATCTGACGTTCTAAGATTGATACTGATCGACATTAATTTTGAAGTAGGAGCAACACCCGAAATCCCTAAATTATTATCTTTAACCGCTCCTATAATACCAGCACAAGCAGTTCCGTGATTTCCTCTTACTGTGGCTGGTGTTGTTCCGTTATTTGCATCAAACCCTGTTCCGTGAACATTAGCTTGTAAATCTGGATGATTCATTTCTAACCCATGATCATACACAGCTGTTTTGATACTTGGATCTCCGGTAGTTATGCTCCAAGCTTCCTCCATATTGATATCAATTCCTACCGTTCCTCCATTCTGCCCTGTATTATTTAAAGACCACTGGTTATTGAAGTAAGTATCATTCGAAGTTTCTATATTGTGATACATAAAAGCGGGCTCTGTACTTTCAAACCATCCCGTTTCATAAAAAATGTTGGCAAGTTGTATTGAATTTAATTTGTTTTTGGAAGTTACAGAAAGTGTAAACCAAAGTGGCATGTACTTATCATGACCTAAGATCTCTACATTCATTTCTTTTGCTTTTTTATAAAGAATATCAACGTCATCTTTATTTTTAAGTTTTACATAAAAATTATTTGACAACCCTAATTCTCCTCCACTTTTAGTAATATATGCCGGCGAAGCTTTTAAGATATTAGGTGTACTTTTATACGACTCAATCTCTCTATAGTAATCCATTATAGACATGTTTTTGGTCATAGATATTTCCATATAATAGCTTTTTATAGCTTTCCTATTAGTAGCCTTATCGTCTATTGCAATTACTGTCGCTCTTGCATTATCTTCTATTATCTCTGTTGTTTTAATCAAATTACTATTCAAAGATTTAAAAGAATTAATTGAATTCTCTCCCTCGAATGAGATAGAAATAGTTTTAGTATTTATGGTTAAAAACACTTTTTCTCCTTTATAATAGTAGAAATTATCTAATTGTCTTTGCCCAAAGGCACTAACAGTAAGAAACAACAAAATCAATGGTGTTATTTTATATATTATATTTCTCATGATGTTTATTTGTTATTTAAAAACAGTTGTATATTACTAGAGTATATTTTATTTCTTGGTAGACTTAGATTCTAACAAACTAATACGTTTGTTTTGTTCAATTACATACAAAGTCAATTCCTCTATCTTTTGAAGTAGCTTTATATTCATTTCGGCTAAATGAATACCATTCTTTTCCATCTCTTTAGCCGATGCTATTTCTGGTAAATGTTTGTTTTTCTTTACAAAAGCTTCTACCTCTGCTAAAGAAGGCAACTGATACTCATTTGCAAATACAAAATCAGCCCCTCCTGCTGTAGCCGTTACTTTTATTTCTCGAGAGTGAATATTTCCTTTTACGGTAAGTTTAGAATCTGGATTCTGTGTTCCTATCCCGACATTACCATTTGTTAAAATGGTCATCTTTGAGGCATAATTTGTAATAAGATGTAAATTATGGTTACTTTCTGTACCAACAAAACCTCCTCCACCATACCAAGACTTATGAGAATACATACCTACTCTATGTTTGGAATCAGTAGTTGTTGATAAAATTTTTGAATGTCTTGAACCTGAAACATCCAATACTCTATCCCAACCTTGTCTATTTGAAGGAGTTAGTGTTCCTACCCCTACATTTCCATTGGTTAAAATGCTCATCTTTGGTCCATAACCTGTTATAAAATGTAGATTGTGATTACTTTCTGTACCAACAAAACCTCCTCCTCCATGCCAGGAACTATGAGAATACATACCAGTTCTAAATTCAGTATTAACACTTGTTGCTAAAATTTTGGAATGTTGTGAACCTGCAACATCTAATACTCTATGCCAGCCTTGTGCATTGGAAGGGGTTTGTGTTCCAATCCCTACATTTCCACTATTTGAATAAATAGTATTTTGATTATCATAATTATGTTGGGCATAAATTCCCGAACTAATACCCATTAGAATAAGTATAAAAACTGCTTTTTTCATTTTGTGTAATTTTAAGTTGGTTTATTTTTTTGCTTCAATTAATTTTTCTATTTCTGATAATCTATTAGACAAAGATTTCAATTCTTCAATTTCACTAGCTTGCCGTTTAATTTCTTTTTCCTGTTGTATCGTATACAGTGTTAGCTCTTCGATTTTTTGAAGTAATTTAGCATCCATCGCTCCTAGATAAATCCCATTTTTTGCTACATCTTTAGCATTTGGAATATCTTTTAAATGACCTTTTTCTTTGATGTGGTTTTCTACTTCACTAAGCGTAGGAAGGTTATAATCGGTTTCAAAAACGAAATCTGACCAGCTAGTTGCTTCTACTTTGATTTCTCTTGCTCCTATCGAGCCATCTACTGCAAGCTTATGAGATCCTGTTGTTATTGTCCCTATACCTACTTTACCTACATGATCTATAGTCATAGCTGTTTTAGAACCAGAAACGTATGCGTTGGTTGTTGAAAAATACATTTTTGTCCCATAACTACCATCACTTCTTACATAGATACCTGCCTGAGCAGTTTCTCCATTAGACGAGTCTGATGCTCCAAAAGTGATGGCACTTCCAAAATGGTTACTCGAATTCTCAGGGTCTAAATGAATAGAACCAACCGATAGCCCAGGAATTGATTCACTCCAATTCTTTGAGCCCCCTGCGATCTGAAGTTGGGATTTAGGAACATTTGTACCTATACCTACTTTACCTACATGATCTATAGTCATAGCCGTTTTAGAACCAGAAACGTATGCGTTGGTTGTTGAAAAATACATTTTTGTCCCATAACTACCATCGCTTCGAACATATATACCTGCCTGAGCAGTTTCTCCATTAGACGAGTCTGATGCTCCAAAAGTGATAGCACTTCCAAAATGATTACTCGAATTCTCGGGATCTAAATGGATAGAACCTACTGAAGTTCCCGGAGTAGATTCGTTCCAATTATTTGAACCTCCTGATATTTGAAGTTTCGATTTTGGAGATGTTGTTCCAATACCAACCATACCTCTATGATCTATACTCATGGCGGTTTTTGATCCCGAAACATAGGCATCTGTTGTTGAAAAATACATTTTTGTCCCATAACTACCATCGCTTCGAACATAGATACCTGCCTGAGCAGTTTCTCCATTAGACGAGTCTGATGCTCCAAAAGTGATAGCACTTCCAAAATGATTACTCGAATTCTCAGGATCTAAATGGATAGAACCAACCGATAGTCCCGGAATTGATTCACTCCAATTATTTGAACCTCCTGTAATATGCATTTTTGCTATAGGGTTTGTTGTACTTATACCTACATTACCGGATTTTGAATAAATAGTATTTTGATTATCATAATTATGTTGGGCATAAATTCCCGAACTAATACCCATTAGGATGAGTATGAAAACTGCTTTTTTCATTTTGTGTAATTTAAGTTGGTTATGTACTATATTAGTTATGTACTTCTTGTATGATGATGTACATATTTAATATTAAATTGTTATACGTCTTTACCTTTGAGATTCTAGTTTTTCTAATCGAAGGTTTAATTCTTGAAGTTTTGTATTTAGAGACTTTAATTTTTTAATTTCTTTTTCCTGTTGAATGGTATACAGCGTAAGTTCCTCTATTTTTTGTAGTAATTTAGCATCCATTGCTCCTAGATAAACCCCATTTTTTTCTACTTCTTTAGCACTTGGAATATCTTTTAAATGTCCTTTTTCTTTGATGTGGTTTTCTACTTCGATAAGTGTAGGAAGGTTATAATTAGTTTCAAAAACGAAATCTGGCCATTGAGAATGTAGTGCTACTTTAACTTCTTCAGCAGCAATCTTTCCTTTTACTCCAAGTTTAAACCCTTTTGTATCTGTTGTGCCAATACCTACATTACTAGTAGTTCTTGAAACTGATAAAGCAACAACATCTGGTTGACCTATTAGCCCAATCCCATTACCTGTATTTGTCCTTAATAAAGACCAATCACCTACATCATTATCTCTATATAATAGTAAGTCGGTATTACCATTTTCTATTCGTACTCCTCCTTTTACTCCAAGCTTAAACCCTTTTGTGTCTGTTGTACCGATACCTACATTACTAGTAGCTCTTGAAACTGATAAAGCAATAACATCTGGTTGACCTATTAGTCCAATCCCATTACCTGTATTTGTCCTTAATAAAGACCAATCACCTACATCATTATCTCTATATAATAGTAAATCGGTATTACCATTTTCTATTCGTACTCCTCCTTTTACTCCGAGTTTAAACCCTTTTGCATCTGTTGTGCCAATACTAACATTACCATTTTTCGAATAAATTGTATTCTGATTATCATAGTTATGCTGAGCTTTAATGCCAAAGCTAAACCCTATTAAAACAAGTGTTAAAATTGTTTTTTTCATTTTGTGTAATTTTAAGTTGGTTTAAGATATTTTTTACATTGCATTTTTGCATAAAAAAACCTCATAACAGAATTCTTTCGAATCCTGATTATGAGGTAATTTTTAATAAATATAGAATATAATAAGACTAAAGAGCCTTAGCTTACGGTTATTGTTATGTTAATTTTTTATGATTATATTTAGGTTACCAAAATATACTACCAAATATAGAATATCACATAGTCGTAGTACTATTTTATAGTAGGGTATTTCAAGTATAAGAAGTTTTTTAAATACTATAAAGTTCTATAAGCTCATCCCAAAACCAAATGTAAATCGCAATCCATCATCACTAGAAAATACTCCTAACTGTCCTCCAATAGTATCCATAGCATTAAGCCAGATGCCTCCACCTACAGAATCATGCCATCGATCAGAATCTTCGCCATCTAACCACACTCTACCAATATCATAACCACCAAAGACTCCTAATTGCAACGGCAATAAACCTGTTTTAAATGTATTAAAACTATATCTTATACCATTTCCAACCTAAATTTACTCAATAAAATGCACCTTCGATAAGATATCCCTTCACGGCCTTTTTGGCTTTTTCCTCTTCTAACAACTGATTCTATGATCTCGAACATACACCTATGATAATCCGCATTATAATAAATGGTTTGTAAAGGCAGTAAAACAGGGGGAAGTTCATCGCAGTTTTTGGTAGGAATTTCTACTTCCGATATCCGAAGCCCCCGATCACTGGTAATTCAAATCGCTTGCGCATAATAGTCGTTTTATCATAAATCTAACGTACATAAACCTAGCAAAACCATTGCAGATATCAAATTAAATCTTAACTATTACACCAATATTGATTGAGATTCCTAATACATCATATTGATGGGCTTAACCCTTTTTGATTCTGGCGAAGGATATGAAAATTGAGTAAAAAAGGCATTTTTATAGCGAATTAAAAAAAAAATTAAACTTCACATATTACAGAGGAAGAAAAACGTATAGAGGTCAGTATTTAAATACTGACCTCTATTAAATTTATTATGTTCTGGTATTTCAGAAGTTAAAATAAGATTCCCTCAGATAAACAGGATCTTACAATCAAAACTTATTGTATTACAACAGTTTTTGATAATTTTTTTGACCCCAAAATTAACTGCACTTGATAAAACCCTGAAGGAAGCCCTGATAAATCAACTTTTGTTTTACTTGAAGTCATTTTTTCTTTTTTTACTATTACACCACTGGAGTTAATAAGAGTTATTTGAGCCCCTATTAGTTTAGATGAAATAACAAATTGTTCTGGAGTTGGATTTGGATAAATAAGCATATCGTCAATGGATTCAGTGATTAATCCAGATTTTGATCCTTTGATATTCACAGCATAATCCTCAACCTCCCCATAACTTCTTGTCCCACAAGGAGTTCTACTACTACTATTATAAGAAACTCTAATACGCATACCTGTAGTTCCTATAGATGCACCTGATGGTACTGGAATTGAAATCGAAGCTTCTGAGGTGCTACTTTTTGATAATAAATATTGTTCACCTGCATCCTCAAAATCACCATCAATATTCCAATCAATCCATGCCGTTACTTCATTATCATTACCATATGGTTGACCAATAACTACCGATAATGCATAACTATTATTCTTAGCAACATCTGTAGATATATTTGTATAATCATGATAAGAATCTCTGGCTGAACTATTATCTATTGTCCCAAATTTAACCTTTGCAATATGTTCAGGCCCATTTGTAGCTTCTGCCGCACAATAAGTCGGTGGTGTTCCTCCATCATTATTAGGATCTGTTGTAACTGTTAATACATTACTTGCTCCTGATACATTACCTGCTGCATCTTTAGCTTTGATGGTAAAATCATAACTTGTATTTGGCGTTAATCCTGATATTGTTGCTGTGGTACCATTTACCGTAGTAGAAAGGTTACTCCCGTTGTAAACATCATACGCTGTTACACCTACATTGTCTGTTGAGGCTGTCCAACTTAAACTTACACTAGTTTTAGTTTTTCCAGTAGAGACCAGATTGGATGGTGCTGTTGGAGCTTCAGAATCAGAACCAGAACCATTCTGAGCCAATAAGACTGCTTGATGCGCATCAACCAAACCATACCCCATCTGATTATTCCAAGTTCCATTTGGACGCCCTCCTGCAGTAGCATATGTATATGTTCCTACTTTCTGAGCGGATTGCTCGATAATATTATTTACCTCACTATATGTTAAGTTTGGATTAACGCTTAATATTAGTGCGGCTACTCCAGCTACTACTGGACATGCTGATGAAGTTCCGTTAAAAGTTTGCGTATAATCAGATGTAGAATATCCATTTGCCCCCTGTCTATCTGTAGTTGGCATTTTTACTCCAGGAGCTACAATATCTAATTGGCTACCATAACAACTCCCCCACTGACTCTCTCCATCACAGGAGTTTGGGTTTTTACGCTCTGCGCAAGGGCTCATTGCTCCTACTATTAATAAATCTGGATTACTATTTCCTGGGTATCGAATATTTGTATTATTCTCATTACCTGCAGCAAAAACAATGACACAACCTTTTCCTCCTCTACCATTAGTTAATGTATTTGTTATAGCATTGTCTATAATACTAGAAGGAGCATATCCTCCCCAAGAATTACTAATCACATCTGCTCCATTTTGCCACGCCCAATTAAAACCACTTGCTAATTGAGACGGGGTATCTGAAGATCTAAGATTGATACTGATCGACATTAATTTTGAAGTAGGAGCAACACCCGAAATCCCTAAATTATTATCTTTAACCGCTCCTATAATACCAGCACAAGCAGTTCCGTGATTTCCTCTTACTGTGGCTGGTGTTGTTCCGTTATTTGCATCAAACCCTGTTCCGTGAACATTAGCTTGTAAATCTGGATGATTCATTTCTAACCCATGATCATACACAGCTGTTTTGATACTTGGATCTCCGGTAGTTATGCTCCAAGCTTCCTCCATATTGATATCAATTCCTACCGTTCCTCCATTCTGCCCTGTATTATTTAAAGACCACTGGTTATTGAAGTAAGTATCATTCGAAGTTTCTATATTGTGATACATGAAAGCTGGTTCTGTACTCTCAAACCAACCTGTTTCATAAAAAATATTAGCAAGCTGTATTGAATTTAATTTATTTTTGGATGTTACAGAAAGCGTAAACCAAAGTGGCATGTACTTATCACGACCTAATACTTCTAGATTCATCTCTTTTGCTTTTTTATAGAGAATATCAATGTCATTTTTATCTTTAAGTTTTACATAGAAATTATTTGACAACCCTAATTCTCCTCCACTCTTTGTTATATATGTTGGAGAAGCCATTAAAGTATTAGGTAATTTCTTATAAGATTCGATCTCTTTATAATAATCTTCTATAGTCATGTTTTTGCTTGTAGACACTTCCATATAATAGCTTTTTACAGCTTTCTTAGAAATTGCTTTAGCATCTAATGAAACTACAGTAGCTCTCGAATTATCTTCAACTATTTCTTTTATTTTTATTGAATTACTACGTAAAGATTTGAAAGAGTTAATAGAATTTTCTCCCTCAAATGAAATAGAAATAGTTCTAGTATTTATATTTAAAAAGAATTTTTCTCCTTTGTAGTAATAGAAATTATCTGATTGTTTTTGTCCAAAGACACTTACTGTAAAAAACAGTAACATCAATGGTGCTATTTTATATATTATGTTTTGCATGATGTTTGTTTGTTAAATTATTATTGAAGTAGTTTAAACTTTTTTAATTCTATACAAAAAACAGTGTTTTTGACACTTCATAGCACTCCTATAAAGTGAGAAAAAGAAAGGGGTTAAGTAAAAAAAGATATTTTTTACAGCGAATTAAAAAAAGTCAAATCACTTCATTCAAAAATAGATGCCTATTTTTAAATAAATATGTTTTATTTTTTTGGTAAGACGAGAATTAAACGTAATGATACGCTTATCTAAATTATCTATAAAGTTAATTCCACTATTTTCAAAAGTAGTTTTATACTCTATTCAGCCAAATGGATATCGTGTTTATCCATTTCTTATTCACAACTATAAAAGAAGAGAGAAAAGACTGTTAGTGTGCTTAAAATTTTCAGTTGAGTTTTCATTATTGTTTGATTTTTTGTGTTAAACTTATTTGTTTAAATTAAAATGTTGAGCTCTTATTAAAATTTGTTATTCAAAAGTAGAGATTAATTCAAACAAACAAATACGGCAAACGCGTAATAAACAGATAGTTATGACTCGATTATCATTATCAAATCGGGTAAATCACCTCTTGTTTTCTAATAACGCAACAGTATTGCATTACTGAAAATCAAAGGATTATGCTAAAAAGAAGAATGTCGAAATTGGAGAAAATTTAAGAAGAAAAAACCAATACAGATTTAATCAAATCATACCTTATTTAACATTAAATTAACAAATTAACAAATCTTATTCGGAATAAATCAGTGCTCTTTTTATGATATTCTAATTCACAAATCGATATTATATTCAAGTTTATGATCATTTATTTATACATTGAAACAAAAAAAGCCGTTGTTCAACACTTTTTATACTAATACTATTTGTGGTAGATCCTCATTTGTCTTCACGAGAACTTTTATCTCCTTATAGAGAAGGTATCGAAGTCATTTACAAATAAGAAATAGTATTTACAGTAACTTTTACTTCACGAGAATGATTTTTACCTTTTGGATTATTTAATTCTATCATTAAAGTAGAATATCATATTGTTCAATCATTTTTTTATTTGTTACACAGTTGTTATTCATTTATATATTTTCTCAACACTGTAAAACCCTATAAACTCATCCCAAAACCAAATGTAAATCGCAATCCATCATCGCTAGAAAATAGCCCTAACTGTCCTCCAATAGTATCCATAGCATTAAGCCAGATGCCTCCACCTACAGAATCATGCCATCGATCAGAATCTTCGCCATCCAACCACACTCTACCAATATCATAACCACCAAAGACTCCTAATTGCAACGGCAATAAACCTGTTTTAAATTTATTAAAACTATATCTTAAATCTCCATTAAATGCTAGTGCGCTTTCACCAGTAAAACGTTCTTCTCTATATCCTCTCAACCCTTTTGTACCTCCCAGATTGGCACCCTGGTAAAACTCAAAACCATCACCAAGATTGATTTCTGCAATTACATCTGTTTTAAGCACTAACCTGCGATCTCTAGTTATCGAATTATAAAAACCTAGTCTTGGATAAATATATCCATATGTTCTATTCGTATCTTCTACATTCGTTCTTACACCAGTTTGTAATTTAAACAACATTCCTCTGGTAGGGTTAATATCATTATCATAGCTTTCGAATTTATACATCACCTCTAGATTTGTAAAATATTTTCTTTCGAAGAAAACAGGGTCTACTGTTACAAAACCCAAGCCCGACGTAATAAATCGATCTTGAGTATCTTGAACCTCTATACCTTCAAATGCTGCTTTAACCGAAAACTCACTACCATAACGATCTCTTTTAGAAACTCCTAACCCAAATGACCAAATTCCTAGCTTTACTCTGTTAAAATCCAAATCTAATTCGTCATCCGGATTAAAAGTATTGTTTCCGAAGCCAAAAAAGTTTTGTGCAAAATTCTCACTTGTATACACTGCATCAATAAGGAAATTCCAGTTTCCTAATGCATTTACAAATTCTCCCGAATATGACAAATCATAACCTTCTGTTTGAAAGTAATATGCTGCCCTAAATCTATGTTTACTATGGTATGGATTATTTTTAAATCCATTTATTGTATATACGTCTGTTACATTAATGTTAAGTCCATCATCGGGATTAAAGCCAATAAAAGGCGTTATCGTATTCGTTTTACCTACATACTTATTGTAATCATATACATTATAGTCATAGATATTACTTAGTATAAATTTTGCTCCACCTTTTTTCTCTATAGTATTAGGTTTTGATTTATGGTCATAGATTTTTATTTTTCTTCCATTCTCTATCGCATAAGTGTCATTATTCTGGCCCCCAACAATTCGAATTTTTATCAGGTTACTTCCTTTTCCTTTTACAACAAATCGATCGTCATCATCCAACCCATAAATCCAAATTTCTTTAGTTTCTTTAGCAGTAAAACTTCTACTACTATATGGTTTTTGCTTTTTATCTCCTTTTATTCTCGAAATCTGTATCGTTGTTTTTCCTTCTTCTCTAAGTATTTCAAAAAGATCATCTTTATCTGTTCCTGTAATAATAACATGTTTTGAAAGATATGTATAGTAACGATTAGCGATATCTTCAATATTATCTCTTCTGAGTTTAAGATCTCTTTTTATTTTTTCTATTGTCTCATCCTGAAGATTATTTGGAAGATTTGTAAATGCTTTTTCAATAGCTGTATCAGAAAGGTTTTCTTTAATATATCTTGCTTGTTCTATCCAGATTTCTTTTCCTGAGTTCTGTGTTAATGTTCTATCTAATGGTAGCCCTGATTGGTTAATCCACCTCACTTTTTTAAGTTCTCCATCGTATACCTGAAACTTACGAACTAACGGAACCACAAATTTTACGACATCCATAAGTATTCCATCATAATTAGAAAACACTTGATCTCTATCTCTCGGAATAGGTCTGTACTCTTTACCATTTTTAGTATCAAAACGAGCCCATCTCCATTGATCAGAATGGCGGTCCCAATCTCCTAAGATCATATCAAAAAGTCTGGTTCTTATATAGTGTTCTTCGTCCATTTGATATTTTTCGTCTTTCCTTAGTCTACTTAACAAATCATCTGTACTTTCGATATCATCAGGTTTTCCAAAAGTAACCTCGTCTTTATACTCTTTCCCTGGTCGTTCTTCTAAAAAATATATTTCATCACCAAAACTTTCATTGTATTTACCCAATGCAGGATGTTTTGGAATATAATACAACTTAGGATTTGCATGATACACTCCTATTGCATCAGCCAATGTACCAACAGCCAAAAACGCATAAGGATAGCTAGATGTATAGAAATCAGAAAGGAGGTCTTCTGTAAACGTGTCATCAAATCCATCTTCGAGATATGTATATTTAAATACTCCTTTCTGTAAAAATTGCGTAACACTTTTACGCATTGCTCTAAGGCTATAGCGTTTTCCTTCTTTATCGATAAGACGTAGCGATCTTGTCACCTGTCCTCCTCCTTGTCTATCAATAGTAAAACCTCCCATTAAGGTATCTAGAGTGGCCACAGGAACTTTTATATCGGTTCCGTATACATACCGATAGTGATCACCCCACATCGATTGATACAATTTTGATTTTTTCACTTCATCTTTAGTATAAATTGAAGCCGAAACTTCTGGTTCAAAAGAATTCTTAACACCGCTAAAATCAAATTCTTTTTCTTTTTGATGAACTATAGTTTGATATACCAATTTTGGGTTTCCGTTATCATTTCCAAAAAAGCGAACATTAGAAGAACCATCTTTGTATACATCTAATATTGCAAAGCCCTGCCCCGGGTATGCAAACAATCCATCTTTCCCTAAAGAAACCGATGAAACTTTGGATCCAGAACCCGATACAATTTGTTTTAACCCATTACTATCGATATACTGTAAAGAGTGTTCATGCCCCGAAACAAAAACTACCTTATCCAAATCCCTTGTCATTGTAGATAGTCTTCTCATTAATTTATTATAATGAACATTAGATAAATCCTGCGTAGAAATTCCTCCCTGAGACCGTATCTGAGCAGCTAATGAACCCAAAATTGGAAGAGGTATTTTCTTTTTTGAAGGAAAAATATGTTTATCAAAGCTATATTTCCCTCCATGTATACCATTCGTAAACATGGGGTGATGCATCGCAACAAGGATAGTTTTCTTACTGTGTTTTTTTAATTCACCCTCTACCTCAAGAAAGAATTTTTCACGAGTTTTAATTTCACAATTGTCATTCATCGTTGGATTCTTATCCCAATTAGCCAAATACCACTGCGTATCCAAGATCAACAAATGTACTTTATCGCTAATTTCTACGCTTTCGATAGGACACCCTTTTGTTGGTAAAAAAGCTTTTTTATTATTCATTTTTTTGGTCACATACCGCTCTTGTCGATATAGACCTTCTACCCCATTAGCATACCAATCATGATTTCCCGGAATAAAAACAACATCTCCATCAAAATCCTTAGTTGCTTCAATTTGTGCATCTATTCTATGTTCTCCCAAAGCTCTTTCCGGAGATTTTTTTTCGGGCATTCCTTTTTGATAAATATTATCTCCTAAAAAAATAAGATAATCGTCTTTTGTTTTTGCAGTATCTAATACTTTTTTAAGAATCGAAAGCCCTTCTGTACTCTCTTTCATTTTGGCATTTCCGGCATCTCCCACCAGATAAAATGTCTTTTCTATAGCACTATTGGGTAATGTTTGAGTAAAATTTTCGACTTTATATTGAGGAGCGTATGTTGCACATGAACTGAGTAATAAAGCAACACAAATAATTAGAATCTTATTATATTTATTCATTGTTTGAAGTACAATCTCTTTTTTTTAATTATTTTGGTTATCGAAAAATTAAAAGTATGTCTTCTCTACTAGAAAAAACAGATCATTTCGTTTCGGAACTTTTTGAAAAAGAGCTCCCTAATTCTTGTATCTACCATAATTACGATCATACCAAAAGAGTATTTAAAAGTACAAAAGAAATTATTGATAATACTAATTTATCTGATGAAGATAAAGAAGTTTTATTGCTTACCGCATTGTTACATGATACCGGGTACTCTAAAAGTTCTAAAAATCATGAAGAATATAGCGTAGAGATAGCCAAAGATTTTTTAGGTCAACAAAATGTTTCTCAAGAGGTTATAAATCAAGTTTCGGAACAAATTATGGCGACCAAAATGGAGCATGTCCCTACTAATCTTATGGAAGAAATTATACGGGATGCCGATGCTTCTCATTTTGCAAAAGACTATTATGGAGAAACAAGCGAACTGTTAAGGTGTGAATTTAAACTTAATGCCATTAAAGATTTAACCCCTTCTGATTGGTTAAAGGCTAATATCGATCTATTTAAAAACAAACATCAGTACTATACCGAGTATGCTATCTCTCATTGGAAACCAAAAAAAGAAGAAAATCTTACCAAAATGTTGGAAGAACAAGCGAAACTAAAAAAGGAAAAGAAACGAGAAAAGGAAAAATTGAAAAAATTACTGAGAGAAGAAAACCCCGAAAAAGGAATACAAACTTTATTTAGAGTTACCTTAAGGAATCATATGAAACTAAGTGATATTGCTGATACAAAAGCCAATATATTACTATCTGTAAATGCTATTATTATATCTCTTGCATTATCAAATCTTATACCTAAGCTAGATAACCCTTCTAATCAATATCTGATATATCCAACTTTGATATTTATCATATTTTGTATCGCTTCTATAGTATTATCTGTATTGGCAACACGCCCTAATATAACAAGTGGGGAGTTTACTCGTAAAGAAATAGAAGAGAAGAAAGTTAACTTATTATTTTTCGGAAATTTTCATAAAATGCCATTAGATGAATATAAATCAGCAATGACAGATCTAATGAATGATAAAGAATACATCTATGATACGATGATAAAAGACCTTTACTTTTTAGGTAAAGTTTTGCATAAAAAATACAAAATCTTAAGGGTTACATATACCGTTTTTATGATAGGGATTATAACCTCTGTTATTTCATTTATTTTTGCATTTAACTCACTACAATAAGATAATTTGGTAGGTGGTATACTATCATATGATAATGCTATAAAAAAGATAATCATCAGGAATAACAATTCCTGATTTAATTAATTTCTTTCATCAAATCTTCATATGTATAGTATTCTTTATCTTGTTCACTCTTATGATATAGAATATTAACACGTAGTGCTTTTAACCCAGTAACTCCCTGAAGATTATCTAATTCTACAATCTCAATTTCTTCTTCGAGGTAATTCTTAGATTGCAGGAAATTAAGATATTTGATATATTCTCTTTCATCAGAGCGTTGAGAATAGATAATCACCAATTTACCTTTTTCTGTAACTCGTTGATCTGTACCTTTAATTTTAGATTTGTCTACACGTTTTTTTACAACTTCATACCTTGCATTATAGGTTCCATCAACATCAAATCTTTTTTCATCCATTCTAAACCTAACCGATAAAGAAGAATTGAATACCAAAACCATAGAAGCTACATCCAGTGCTATAGGTAAATCTTTTTTCATTTGATAATATGCATTTTCCATTTCGCACATTATCTGTAACTGCCATAATCTTAGGTTATACAAATACACTTTATTAAAGCTGTCTTGTTTTGTTATCGATTCTCCGATATACATATTGTGCTCTACCCCGTCAGATTTGAAACGTTCAAAATAATGCGGATACATTCCTTGCGCTTCATCTTGTTTTTGGTCTAATAAAGATGCCATCTTTTTATTGATAAGCATAACAGACTCATCGTATGCTTTACGATGTTTATATACTGTTTTTATAACCTTATCCAACATATCATCATATTGACCAATAAGCTCATCTAGCTCAACACTTTTCTGTTTAAGGTGCTTAAACAATGGTGTAATTTCTTTTTTAATAAAGTTTAAAATTTTCTGTTCACTATCTACTTGCAATTGTTCTGTGATAGAATTGATATATCGATTTGTTCTATATTTTAATTGCTCATAAATAGGTATCGGATCAGATTCTATAACTTTATTAATTACTTTAGCAATTCCTTTAAGTTGTAATACCAGGTCTTTTTGTATTGCTTGATTACGGGCCTCGGAAGAGCCTTTTATATCAATTTGCCCATATAGTGGATATACATTATCAAAAACGACTTCTCTAAAGGATACGGGATTCTCATCTACCATCGCTCGCATAAATCGTTTTGCTTCTTGTTTAAACTTCCAATGTACACTAGGGTGAATCGAAGTACATTCTTGCTGGATAATCAACTCTAACTCATTCTCTGTTTTGGATTTAGAACGTAGAACAGAATCTACCAAATATGGCATAACATCCTGTAATTTATTAGCATTAATACTATTCAATTCATGAACATTAGGCGATACGATTTCTAAAATACCTAGTAATTTATTGCCGCTTTTTATAGGAGCAAGTATTGCACTATTAATGCCTTGAGCTATCAGATTTTTATACATGATCTGATCCTTAGCTAACTTTTGATATTTTTTTACATCAGAAATAGCAAAATATGTAAACTCTTCAAAAAGATAATGATATGTTCCATCACATAGAGCAGATTCACAACAATCAGAATATTTATCGTACAAAATGTAACTATCTATATCCTTAAAAGGTACTCTTTCTAATACTTCTTCTTCTGGGTTATAGCTAGAAAATCCAACTTTAATTTCATATAAATTAAATATTGCCCTAAAAATTTGTTGAAAACTACCAACAAAATCACCTTGTGTTTTATCATATTTAATAAGGCTGGTTTTAAAGTCAGACAACGAAACATCTGTTGTAACATCAAACATATTTGCAATAACCACACCTTTAAAAAGCCAGCTATGCGGGGGAAATTTTTCTTTCCAGATATCTACATTATCAAAATTATCTAGTAATTCTGCTACATCCTCATCTGTAATATCTTTGGCTCTATCTGATTTTATAATATCTATAAAGTCCCCGTTATACATGATTCTATAATGCCTCATTATCCCCATAGCATCAGGAATATCATAAAAGAAAGGCCTTCTAAAATCAATATTATATCCATAATAAATACTCAAAACCATACTACATCCCATGATGTAATAATGATTCTGATCAAAATTTTTAATCTGAGGCTCAAAATCTTTACCTGCAGTGGCTATTATATTTTGATAACGTTGAGATGATTTTAATACTGTATTATGAAAAGGTATTGTAGCAATCTTTATTTCATTTTGCTGTAGAATTTGTGCAAAAGAATCTTCTAATATCAAATCAATCTGAGGTAGCAATTCATTTATTCTCGTTTCTTCCTTTATCCCTTCTTCCAATTCAGGGTATTCTTTTGCAATTTCTAAAACTCGTGAAGCTCTGTCCATAACAAGTTCATTACCATTTTTGAACAATTCTCTGTAATGTTCAAAAAACTTTGAAAAACTAATCGATATGTCTAATGGAAAATCTTGCTCTAAACCCCTCATGTCTGATCTTTTCTGGTCGTTTACAAAAATAATACAAACCAAATTGTATCACTAGATATTAACAATTAATTAGATTATTATTCTGAAAATATAATATATCTATAGTACTACTATACTTGACGAATGCAATTGAAAAAATTGGACATAAAATCCATTAAAATTGAATTCTGCCATCTTTTTATTAAAAATCCGTAGGTATCTGCTATTTATGTTAGACTAAAAACCTATGGATTTGTTACATAAAAGATACGATTTTTCTTTTGATTTTGTAGAACACCTAAATAGAGTTTTTAACAATTCTTTTTATCTACAACGTTAATTTTTGGAGTATATACTTTGGATTCTTTATTTTTACGATCAAATAATCCAAATTATTATGAAAAGAGTTGCTTTGTTTGTTACAATTCTCCTACTTGTAGCTTGTCAAAAAGATCAAAAAGGATATACTATTACTGCCAATACTGCTGGTTTCGAAGATGGAACAGTAGTGTATGTTAATGCAATTAGTCAATCTAACAGGCCTATTATTATTGATTCTGCAAGCATACAACAGGATAAGTTTGAGATCACTTTACCTCCTCCAGAAAATAATGATTTTAATTATTTAACTTTTAAAGACATAAGAGGTAATGTATTGTTTATGGCTGAGAACAATCCTATTGAAATGACTATTTACAAAGATAGTTTACGCTCTTCTGTAGTTAAAGGAGGTTCTGAAAATGAGTTGTTCTTTTCCTATATTAATACTATTAAAAAATATGGTGAAGAGAAATTAAATCTAAATAATCAATATCAGATTGCTTCAAAATTGGGTGAAACCGATAAAGTGGTTAAGATAGCTCTCGAAAGACAAGAATTGATTGAAAAAGAAAAGCAATTTAGAAAAGATATTACAGATAATACGAATTCACTAGTATCTATTATAGCTATCACAGAGCTCTTAAACCTTAAGATGTTAACCGCACAAGAAGCCAAATTGAAATTTGATCAAATTGATGATACCCTAAAACCAACAAGGTTAGGTAAAAACTTAAACATGCTTATCAATAATGCAGTAGCTGTTTCTAAACAAAAGAAAATAGATATAGGTGTTACTGCCGAAGATTTTTCTGCTCCAACTCCAGAAGGTAAGATGCTATCTCTTAAAGAATCTATGGGTAAAATTACCATTATCGATTTTTGGGCTTCGTGGTGTAAGCCTTGTAGGATAGAAAATCCAAATGTTGTAAAAGTATATAACAAATACCATGATAAAGGACTTAATATTATAGGAGTCTCTTTAGACAAAAAACAAGAAGCCTGGACCAAAGCAATTGCTGATGATAACCTAGAATGGAATCATGTTTCTAATTTACAATTTTGGCAAGAACCAATTGCCAGAGCCTATGGTGTGAGATCCATACCTGCCACTTTTATCATCGATGAAAAAGGAAATGTAATTGCCAAGAACCTTAGAGGACCCGCATTAGAAAAGAAAATATCAGAATTACTAGAACAAAAGTCTCTTTAATTCAACATATAGAATATAAGTAAAAAACGACCTCTTGTGGGTCGTTTTTTACTTATAGTTTTCCTAGCCTTTGTAAAATAAAAAGGATTATAATAGGAACTGCTAATAAACCTATCATAAATAAATTTTCCTGAAATAACCAGGGAGCCAATATTAAAGTTATTACATACCCTCCAACGGCTCCTCCAAAATGCGCGTCATGGCCTATATTTCCTATTTGGTTTTTCATCCCAAAAATAGAATATACTAAATACCCTATACCAAAAATATATGCAGGAATAGGAATTGGAATAAACATCAAATATAAACTCATATCTGGTCTAAATAATATGCCCGCATATATAACTCCAGAAACAGCACCACTCGCTCCTACGGCACTATAATGATATTCGTCTTTATGAAAAAACAAGGAAAACAAATTCCCCATTAATAAACTCCCAAAATATACTATCAAAAACTTAACATTACCAAAAAAGCTAACAACAACAGGCGCAAAAAAATAGAGTGTAAACATATTAAAGAACAAATGCATCATATCTACATGCAAAAAACCCGAAGTTAACATTCTTAGCTGTTCTCCTCTTCTTATCCCTCCTATATTAAACTTATATTTCTCAAAAAATGAAAAATCATTAAACCCCTTTAATGACATCAATATATTAGCCCCAATAATTATAATTACAACTATGTCAAGTGTCCCCATGCAACTTTAATTTTATCCAAATATACTATATATTTTAACCTCAAAAAATCTAACTAAATTATCCTTTTCTTATTAGCAAAAGTTTATGATAAAAAAAAACGAATAATTTTATATTTGTGTCCTCAATTTAATTTTATCGAATGCAATTATTTGTATATCGTTTAGTCTATCCAATGTTGTGGGTAATATCTAAATTACCCTGGCGATTATTATATTTTTTATCCAGTACTGTTTATATTTTAGTGTATCACATTATTGGCTATAGAAAAAAGGTAGTTACAAAAAACCTAACATTAGCTTTTCCCGAAAAACCTATAGATGAAATTTATAAAATTCGTAAAAAATTTTATAAACATATGTGCGATATGTTTATGGAAATGATAAAAAGTCTTTCTATTTCTAAAGAAGAAATGACCAAAAGATTTACAATACTTGACCCTCATACTTTTAAAGAAATACAATCTCATCAAAAAAGTATTATTGTATTAATGGGGCATTATGCTAGTTATGAGTGGGCAATTGCTGCTCAATTTGCAATGGATTTTCCTATAGTTGGTGTGTACAAAAAAATTAAAAACAAACATTTTGATCAATTAGCACATCGTATAAGAGGTAGATTTAATACAAGACTTATAAGACATCGTAAGGTGATTAAAGAGATTACTCGAGATAAAGTAAACGGCAAATTATGCGCCTATGGTTTGTTATCTGATCAATCTCCTAAATTGAAAAATGCATTATACTGGACTGATTTTATGAACATTAAAGTTCCTGTTATTACAGGAGGAGAAGTACTGGCAAAAAGGTTAGATATGCCTGTAATGTACCTAAAAGTAGAGAAAATAAAACGTGGTTATTATCAAGCAAAATTCATAAAAATTACCGATGATCCCAAAAACTGTGAAGACCATTTTATTACAAAAAACTATCTCTCTTTATTAGAAAATCAAATCAAAGAAAATCCTGAGTATTATCTTTGGACTCATAGACGATGGAAACATCGAAATACAAAAATTCCTAAAAGTGCAGTAGTAGATTAGATCAAACATATTGTGTTCTCTAACAATTTTATCATTTCGTTTTTATTACGCTATATTTTTATTTTTTTAATACTCAAATCGCTGGTTTTAACAAAATACTACTATTTTCGTGAATTAAACCCCTCCTTTTTATGCAATTAATTATCTATAAATTAGTTTACCCTTTTTTATGGTTTATTTCAAAATTACCATGGAGACTTTTTTATGCATTTTCTACAGGCATTTTTTTCCTGGTATATTATATTTTTCGATACCGAAGAAAAACTGTAACTCAAAACCTAGAGTTAGTTTTCCCAAACAAAACTTTTCGAGAAATCAAAAAAATACGAAAAGAGTTTTACCAGCATATGTGTGATATGTTTCTTGAAATGATTAAATCGATATCCATTTCAAATAAAGAAATGAAAGAACGATTTAAGGTTACAAATATTGAAAAACTACACGAATTAGAAGCTAAGAAAGAAAATATAATGATACTTATGGCCCATTATGCTAGTTATGAGTGGGCAAATGTAATTGATATACAAACAAATTTTCAGGCAGTTGGAGTATATAAGAAAATAGGAAATAAATACTTCGATCGGTTAGTACATCGAATTAGAGCCCGATTTGGTTCGAGAATAGTAGGTACCAAAGATGCGATGAAAGTAATCACAGAAGACCAAACTAAAGGAGGGTTATATATGTACGGACTAATTTCTGATCAATCTCCAAAATTATATAAAGCAACCTTTTGGACTGATTTTATGGGCATTAAGGTTCCTGTTTTTTTAGGTGCAGAAGTATTATCGAAACGATTAGGATTAAACACATATTATCTACAAGTTGAAAAAATAAAAAGAGGGTACTATCAGGCAACTTTTGTTACACTAACAGAAGACTCGAAAAACTGTGAAGATTATTCTATTGTAAAAAGTTACCTTAGATTACTGGAAAACCAAATTAATAATAAACCACAGTATTACCTATGGTCTCACAAACGATGGAAACACCGCAATGCGCCTATTCCTGAAGATGCCACTATAGATTAAAATTTGGATTCATCCACATACTGCCAAATAAGCTTACCTTTATGCGTTTTTAACTACACTACATTTATGCAATTAATTATATATTACTTAGTTTACCCTATAATATTAGGCATCTCTAAACTACCTTGGCGATTATTTTATGCATTTTCTACCTTTGCTTATATTTTGGTATACTATGTCATTAGGTACAGAAGAAAAACAGTAACAGAAAACTTACAACTGGTTTTCCCAGAAAAATCTAAAAAAGAAATCCATGATATTAGTAAATCATTTTATAAACATATGTGTGATATGTTTTTAGAAATGACAAAATCGCTTTCAATTTCTAGAGAAGAATTAATAAAACGATATAAAGTTGTAAATCTGGATGAGTTTCATGAGTTTGAAAGGAAAAATAAAAGTATAATTACATTAATGGGACATTATGGTAGTTTCGAATGGTCTAATGCAGTTGATCTTGTTTCTTTAAACCCATGTGTAGGAATCTATAAACAAATAGAAAACAAATATTTTGATCGTCTTGCGCATCGTATCCGAGGGCGTTTTGACTCCCGACTTATTCCTAGTCATAAGGTTGCAAGACAAATTATAAAAGATAAAAAGGAAGGTACTGTATGCGGATATGGTATGATCTCTGATCAATCTCCAAAAATTTACAACGCAAAATATTGGACCGATTTTATGGGAGTCAAAGTTCCTATATTTTTAGGAGGCGAGTTCTTAGCACAACGACTTGATGTTATTGTGTTATATCTTCATGTAGAAAAAGTAAAACGAGGGCATTATGAAGTAAGATTTATCCCTATCTCTGAAAACAGCAAAGAAGAAGAGCCATATTTCATCATAAAAAAATACCTTCAATTACTAGAGAATCAAATTCGTGAAAAACCTCAATATTACTTATGGACTCACAAACGCTGGAAACATAGGAATTCACAAATTCCTGAGGGAGCCATAGTCGATTAATCTATGCGTCAAATTTGTTATAACGTATAGTTTGATCAAGTATATTTTATTATCCTAGCAGAGCTATATTCTTTTTACCAAACCTGATGCCTTTTAGAATTTATTAGATGTTATGTTTTTGGCATACGAAGTAATTAAGCCTAATGGTTTCCAGAGATTTATTACATAATCATATCCTATATTTTTGCTTTAAAACATGTATATCACTAATACACCTATCTATTAATAAGAACTTTGCCCTAAAGTTCTTGCTAATCTAGGTTCTAAAAATGCCAGAGTAAATAGAAGAATATTATTCAACCTTAATTTTATCTAAAAATAAGATATCTACATCAACCCGAAGTAGAAATAGATATCTTACCTACTCTTTTCAAAGAAAAGTTCAAAGCAAATAATACGTTTGGTTAAATTTTAGATTCCAGCTATTTCTTTTAAAGTAACGATCGTATCTTCTGCTAATGAGTCTGCTTTTTCCTGGCTCAAGGCTTCGGTATAAATACGAATAATAGGTTCTGTATTACTTTTACGTAAATGTACCCAGCAATCTTCAAAATCTACTTTTACGCCATCAACAGTAGAGACCTCTTCTGAAACGTATTTTGAATGAAACCCTTTTAAAATAGCATCAACATCTAAATCTGGAGTTAGCTGAATTTTATTTTTACTCATAAAATAAGAAGGGTAACTATCTCGTAACTCGCTTACACTGCATTTCTTTTCTGCCAGATGTGTAAGGAATAAGGCTACTCCTACCAACGAATCTCTTCCGTAATGTGATTCTGGATATATAATCCCTCCATTACCTTCGCCACCGATAACTGCATTATTTGCTTTCATCAACTCTACTACATTAACCTCGCCCACAGCACTTGCTTCGTAGTTACCATTATGTTTTTGTGTTACATCTCTTAACGCTCTACTTGATGATAAATTAGAAACAGTATTGCCACCAGTTTTTCCTAATACAAAATCGGCACAGGCAACCAATGTATATTCTTCTCCAAACATTTCTCCATTCTCACTCATAAAAGCAAGACGATCTACATCAGGATCGACGGTGATTCCCATATCTGCCTTCTCCTTAACTACTAATTCTGACAAATCTGTTAAATGTTCTTTTAATGGTTCTGGGTTATGGGGGAAGTGTCCATTAGGCTCACAATATAATTCAATAGTCTCTACTCCCATTTTCTTAAGTAATCTCGGTATGGCAATACCTCCTGTAGAATTAACAGCATCTACAACAACTTTGAAACCAGATTTACTCACCAATTCTGCATCTACCAGAGATAGATTTAGCACTTCTTCAATATGTTTATCGATATAGGTATCATTTACTGTAATACTTCCCAAATCATCAACCTCTGCAAAAACATATTCATCATTTTCTGCTATATCCAAAATCTTTTTACCATTCTCTGCATTCAAAAATTCTCCTTTATGGTTCAGTAATTTTAACGCATTCCACTGTTTCGGATTGTGACTAGCTGTAAGAATTATTCCTCCATCTGCTTTTTCTAAAGGAACAGCAATCTCTACGGTAGGTGTCGTAGAAAGGCCTAAATCAATAACATGAATCCCTAATCCAACCAAACTATTCATTACCAATTGCTGAATCATAGGGCCAGAAATTCTGGCATCTCGACCAACAACTACTATTGGGTGATCTTTATTAGTTTCATTTTTTAGCCAACTTCCATAAGCCGAAGCAAATTTTACCGCATCTACCGGAGTAAGATTATCACCAACTGTTCCTCCAATTGTTCCTCTAATCCCTGAAATTGATTTTATTAATGTCATATATTTTGATTGATTTTTCTATTTCGAACAAATGTACAAGATATGACAAACAGCAACAATTTAATAGGTTATAATTTTATAAATACAATCAGTTTTTTCCAAAATTAATAGATCTTTAAAATCTTCACTTACTATTTCTTTATTACACGATAAATACAAAATAATAATAGCGCACCTCATCATCTATGTTTTAGGTATATCATCAAAAGTAATTTATTTTAACTGTTGGCCTTTACTTTTTTACAAGTGATACTTTTTGTCATACAAACGACTATAATTAATAGATATTAGTATTTAAAAAATCGTATTTTAACCCAATGAATTTTCTAGCCCACATATATCTTTCTGGTGAAGACCAAGAACTTAAAATAGGTAATTTTATAGCAGACTCTGTCAAAGGAAAAAAGCAACTACTACAATATCCCAATCGTATTCAGCAAGGTATCACTTTGCATCGTAAAATTGACTCTTATACCGATACTCATACCATTGTAAGAAAAAGTGTGTCTAGGTTATTTCCAAAATACAGGCATTACAGTACTGTAATCGTAGATGTTCTTTATGATCATTTTCTTGCAGCTAATTGGAAAGAATATTCTGATATTCCTCTTGAAACGTATGTAGCAGAGTTTTATGATTTATTATATGAATATCATGAAGTTTTACCCAAACAGATTCAAAATTTTATGCCCTATATGATTAAAGACAACTGGCTTCTTAGCTATGCAACCATTCAAGGAATTGGCACTATATTATATCAAATGAATCAGAGAACAAAAAATAGATCTAAGATGAATTTTGCAGTTATCGAACTCGAACAATATTACGCTGATTTTGATAAAGAATTTCGTTCTTTTTTTGAAGAATTAGAGTTTTACACTAAAAATGAAATAAGAATATTATGAACATAAGATCCATTAGACATTTATTTTACATTTCTTTACTTGTTATAAGTTTTTCATGTAAAACCAATACAGAAATAAAGCAAGAGGTCAAACCAGTTGTTGGTCTTGTTACCCAAAAAGCTATGGTTGTTTCTGCCCGGGAAGAAGCTTCAAAAATTGGAGCAGACATCATGAAAAAAGGAGGAAATGCTTTTGATGCTATGGTTGGTACAGCGATGGCTCTAGCGGTTACATACCCTGTAGCAGGAAATCTGGGAGGTGGTGGATTTATGGTATACCGAAAAGCTAATGGTGAAACCGGAGCTTTGGATTATAGAGAAAAAGGACCTTTGGCTGCTACCAAAGATATGTACCTGGATGACAAGGGAGAGTTTATCCCTAAAAAAAGTCAACTTGGTGCTATGGCTGTTGGTGTTCCCGGAACTATTGCCGGTATTTTTGAAGTGCATAAAAAATTTGGCTCCTTACCTATTGAAGATATACTTACTCCTGTAGTGCAATTGGCAAAAAGAGGTTTTGTCATTACCGAAAAACAAGAAAGACGCTTTGTACATTATAAAGATTTATTCTATGAGGCTAATGAAGATACAATTCCTATTCTTAGGGGTTATAAAGCCAATGATACCTTAAAAAACATAAAACTGGCTGAAACATTAGAAAGGATTATTAAAAATGGAGCTGCCGAGTTATATGAAGGTGAATCTGGTCAAAAGCTGGTCAGTTTTATCCAATCCAGAGGTGGTATCATCACTATGGATGATTTGGGGAAATACAAAGCAAAATGGCGTAAACCTGTACAGTTTAGGTATAAGAACCTAAATATAACTTCTATGTCTCCACCTTCGAGTGGTGGTATATGTCTTGCTCAGATTATGAAGATGATCGAACCCTATGATCTAAGCAGCTATGGTCATAATTCTCTTAAAAGTATTCAGGTAATTACAGAAGCAGAACGAAGGGCTTATGCAGATCGCAGTTTTTATTTGGGTGATCCTGATTTTGTAAAAATCCCTATCGATACATTGATTAATGAATCCTACCTTTCTGATCGCATGCTAGATTTTAGTTTTGACAAGGCTACATTATCTTCAGATATTAAACATGGCGGTATCCCAGGGTATGAAAGTGATGAAACTACTCACTACTCTATTGTAGATCAGTTCGGAAATGCTATTTCGGTAACAACGACACTTAACGGAGCTTATGGTTCTAAATTATATGTTCCAGAATTAGGTTTCTTTCTAAATAATGAGATGGATGATTTTAGTGCCAAACCTGGTATCCCAAATATGTTTGGATTAACAGGTGCAGAAGCCAATGCAATAGCTCCCGAAAAAAGAATGTTAAGTTCTATGACTCCTACAATTGTAGAGAAAGATGGAAAATTTTGGATGTCTGTTGGTACTCCTGGTGGATCTACCATCATTACTTCTGTACTACAAACAATTTTAAATGTGAAAGAATACGGAATGACTATGCAAGATGCGGTTAATGCTCCCAGGTTTCATCATCAATGGCTACCCGATGTAGTAGTGTTTGAACCAGAATTATTTGATACTACCTTATTAGATAGCCTACGGCAAAAAGGATATCAAATTAATGAAGAAGATTCTAAAATTATAGGCAAGGTTGATGGTATTCTTGTTCTTCCTGATGGAAGACTCGAAGGCGGAGCAGATAAAAGAGGTGATGATACTGCCGTAGGGTTTTAATCTATATAAAAACATGGATTTCACAACCTCTCTAATTTCTATATTTCAAGAGCATGCTAATGCTAAAGAAGCAATACGAATGGAAGCCTATATGAAAAATCGGTTTTCTTATTATGGCATAAAAGCTCCTATAAGAAAATCGCTTCTAAAAGATATTATTCTTCAATACACACCTACTCTTACTCATGATAATGTAATTAGTATTGCAAATGTGCTCTATAAAAAGTCTCAACGAGAACTTCATTATTGTGCTATGGAACTGGTCGATCGGTTTTTAAAAAAAGAATATAATATAGGTGATATTGATTTTATAGAACAACTGATTACCACTAATTCCTGGTGGGATTCGGTGGATTTTATAGCAAAACATATTTTAGGTAAATATTTATTGCAATTCCCAAATCAAATACACCCCGTAATTGAGAATTTTTCAAACTCTGATAAGATGTGGCTTAACCGAAGTGCAATCTTGTTTCAATTAGGATATAAAGACCAAACAGATTATCAATTATTATGTAGTCTTTGTGAGCAACATAAATCTTCTAATGAGTTCTTTATAAAGAAAGCTATCGGTTGGGCGTTGCGAGAATACTCAAAAGTAAATCCTGATGCCGTAGTAAACTTTATAACCAACACTAAACTGAAACCTTTATCTGAAAAAGAAGGATTAAAAAGAATTCGTTTATCATAATCTGCCCAGAGCCCTGGTATTAGGGCTCTATAGGACAGATAAAGAATAGTAACACTTAAATTATTCTGTACTTAATCTACCTTTTTTATTTTACCCATCCCACGATGGTCTAATTTTGTAGTTTTAGCATTTCCTTTATAATAAACACTACCAATACCAGAAGAAGTTATGCTTATTTCTTGTTGTGCATTTACTTCTACTTTTCCGATACCAGAGTTATTTATCTCTAATTTCTGAGCAACCAAATCAAAAGCTCTTAAAGCTCCCGTTCCATTATTATCAAGAGTTACCTCTGCAACCTTTCCTTTCAAAGTAAAATTACCTACCATAGAAATTTCACCATCTAATTTCTTACAATCTAGCTCTAAAGATGCATTTCCTACTCCAGATGCCTCAACATCGAGTTCGTTTAAAGAAAGTTTAGAAGAAGTTTTAACATTTCCCACTCCCTTTACCTCTAACTTTGTTATATCCTTTAGAGTTACATAAACGTTCATTTTGGTTTTTCTTTTCACGTTTATTCCTTTTTTCCAGCCTAAAACCAGTACATTCCCTTTGTTTTTAACAATTACGGCTTCTTGCAGGTTTTCATCAGTTTCTACTTTCACAGATTCATTTTGTCCCTGAGTAAGGTATACATTATAAACCCCATTTACGATAATTTCATTAAAAGGTGATATTGTTCTTTCCTGGGTAATAACATTACCATTACCCTTCATTTTTTTTTGTGCCATCACTGGATTAATAGTAAGCAAAGCTATTACCATGCATAGCAGCATTGTAATATTAATGTTTTGTGTTTTCATATTTATATAATTTAGATGAAGAATTTAGTTATGAATAGATCACTCTATTTATAATCAAAAGACAAAACTATTCTCATATTGTTACAGTTAGCAGAGTACAAAATTCAAAAAACTGAAAAAGCAACTAAAAACAGCTGCGTAATTAGAGGTAATTAAAGCTATAAAAAATCTCTATCAAAAACGGATACATTTCAAGCTCATTTTTTAACGAAATAAATCATCCCTAATTATTAAATATTCGTCACTTACAATATGATACTCATCACTAATTACAAGTCATCTATCACTAAAACCTACATTGTATTTTATAATCTAAAAAAGGAAACTAAATTGCCTTACGTACACAAAAAATTATAGCTAAGACAGAAGTTACGAATGTCTTTAAACCATCGTAAATTTATTAATCAAATTATTTATTTTATCATGTTAAAAAAAATTTCGAATCTTGGAAAATCTTTAAACAAAACTGAGCAAAAAAAGATTTCTGGAGGAGGGCCTCCAAAAGGTGAATGCCCCAAAGGTGGTTATCATTGGAATCCTCATAAAAGGTGTTGTTGGTCATATGCATATAACTGCTGTGCTGGTTCTCCAGAATGTCCAACTCCATATTAGAATTCTAATGATAAAGGCCTATGGTCATATATAGAAAAACAAAAAATGCGTAGCTTTTGGCTACGCATTTTTAAATTATACAAACTAGTTTATATTTACTTTACTTCTTCAAAGTCAACATCTTCTACATCGCTTCCTTCAGAATCATCGCCAGAAGATTGGTCTGCTCCTGCTCCAGCGTCAGGTCCAGGTTGTCCGCCCTGTTGTGCATCAGCCTGAGCTTTATACATTTCTTCACTAGCGACTTTCCATGCTTCATTGATTTTATCAAGAGCAGGTTGAATTAAAGCCAAATCTTTAGATTCGTATGCTTTCTTCAATTCTTCTAAAGCTTCTTCGATTGGTTTTTTCTTATCATCTGATAATTTATCACCAAACTCTTTAAGTTGCTTTTCTGTCTGGAAGATCATTCCATCTGCTTCATTAAGCTTATCTGCAGTTTCTTTTGCTGTCTTATCTGCTTCGGCATTTGCCTCTGCTTCTTTTTTCATTTTCTCGATTTCTTCTTCTGTTAATCCAGAAGAAGCTTCGATACGAATATCCTGAGATTTGTTTGTAGCTTTATCTGTAGCAGAAACTTTGATGATACCATTAGCATCGATATCAAAAGTAACTTCGATCTGAGGAGTTCCTCTTTGTGCTGGTGGAATCCCATCTAAATGAAAACGACCAATTGTCTTATTATCTGCTGCCATTGGGCGCTCACCTTGTAGTACATGAATCTCTACCGATGGCTGATTATCTGCTGCTGTAGAAAACACTTGTGATTTCTTGGTAGGGATTGTTGTATTGGCATCAATAAGTTTAGTCATTACATTACCCATTGTTTCAATACCAAGAGAAAGCGGAGTTACATCTAATAAAAGTACGTCTTTAACATCTCCAGTTAATACTCCTCCTTGAATTGCAGCTCCAACGGCTACAACCTCATCAGGGTTTACTCCTTTACTTGGTGATTTCCCAAAAAACTTTTCTACTGCTTCTTGTACTGCAGGGATACGTGTAGACCCACCTACTAATATAATTTCGTCGATATCACTTGTCGATAATCCTGCACTTTTAAGTGCGGTACGACAAGGCTCTATTGTACGTTTTACTAAATCATCTATTAATTGATCAAATTTTGATCTGGTTAATGATCTCACCAAATGCTTAGGTCCACTAGAAGTAGCAGTAACATAAGGTAGATTAATCTCTGTTTGTGAAGAAGATGATAATTCGATTTTAGCTTTTTCTGCAGCTTCCTTTAGACGTTGTAAAGCCATAGGGTCTTGTCTAAGATCCATATTCTCATCAGCCTTAAATTCTTCTGCTAACCAATCAATGATTTTCTGATCTACATCATCTCCTCCTAAATGGGTATCTCCATCTGTAGATAATACTTCAAAAACTCCGTCTCCTAACTCAAGTATTGATACATCATGTGTACCTCCACCAAAATCAAATACAACAATCTTTTGATCTGTACCTTTTTTATCAAGTCCATAAGCCAAAGCTGCTGCTGTAGGCTCATTAATAATTCGCTCTACTTTAAGACCAGCGATTTCACCAGCTTCTTTGGTAGCTTGACGTTGCGCATCATTAAAGTAAGCAGGTACAGTAATTACTGCACTGGTTACATCCTGACCAAGATAATCCTCTGCTGTTTTCTTCATTTTTTGAAGTGTCATTGCAGATAATTCTTGCGGTGTATATAAACGTCCATCGATATCTACTCGAGGCGTATCATTATCTCCTTTTACCACTTTATAGGCTGCTCTTTCAGCTTCTTTTGAAGATTCTGAGAATTTATTTCCCATAAATCTCTTAATAGAAGAGATAGTCTTAGTTGGATTTGTAACCGCTTGACGTTTTGCAGGATCTCCTACTTTAATTTCTCCTCCTTCTACAAAAGCTATTACAGAAGGGGTAGTTCTTTTACCTTCGGCATTAGGGATTACTACAGGCTCATTACCTTCCATTACAGAAACACAAGAGTTGGTTGTCCCTAAGTCTATTCCTATTATTTTACTCATTATTTATCTTAAATTGTTATACTATTATTCTTAATAACTTAATGCTGTTAAGTCAATGATTATGCCATTACGATCTATCTGACAGGATGTCATCATTGCAGTATACTCTTTAATGAATTGATCATAAAGCTAAAAGAAAAACAATATTAACTATTCTTTAAAAAATGAGTTTCTTTGTTGTCAAAAAACTATATTTACCCCCGAAATTTTATCAATAATTTTGTATTATGGAATGCATCAGTGTTTTTGATATGCTGAAAATAGGCGTAGGCCCTTCAAGTTCACATACATTAGGTCCGTGGCGTGCAGGAAGAAGATGGATCACAGAACTTAAAGAAAAAGAACTCTTTGAATCTGTCTCAACAATTACTATCGATCTTTTTGGATCATTATCACTAACAGGAAAAGGTCATGCTACCGACATTGCTGTAATTTTAGGTTTATGTGGTTACGATCCTCAAACTATTGATGTTTCTACAATTGATACTATTATTGAAAACATAAACACTTCTAAGCAACTCTTCTTTAATAGTGAACTTCAGGTATCTTTTGATCCAAAAACACAAATTATATTTAATAGAGAGTTTAAAGAATTTCATCCTAACGGTATGACTTTTCATGCCGATCTGAAAGATGGAAAAAAAGTATCGTCTTCTTTTTATTCTATTGGTGGAGGTTTTGTAGTAAAAGAAGAACGTAAGAGAAAAGAAAAAAAACTTACTGCTTTCAAACAATTTCCTATGCCAATTCATAAGGCAACTGATCTTTTGGAATATTGTACATCGAAAAACAAAAAAGTATCTGAAATTGTTCTAGACAATGAGCGTTCCTTACAAAGTGATGCCGAGATTGATGAAAGAATTGCACAAGTCTGGAAGGTAATGCTAGAATCAATGTATACTGGTTGTCATACTGAAGGTACTTTACCTGGGGGATTAAATGTAAGACGACGAGCATATGATACACATAAAAAATTAATAGGTACTACAGCTTACACTACTCCAACAGAATGGATTGAAGCTATACGAAATACCGAAGTAAAATTTCGTCAAATATTAAAATGGGTTTCCTGTTTTGCTTTGGCAGTTAATGAGGTAAATGCATCTTTGGGTCGTGTGGTTACTGCTCCTACTAATGGAAGTGCTGGTGTAATTCCTGCAGTAATGATGTATTATATGGTTATCGAAAACCATGATGCAAATTTTGATGATGTAAAACAGTTTATGCTGGTTGCAGGAGAAATTGGAAGTCTTTTCAAAAAAGGAGCTACGATCTCTGCAGCTATGGGTGGTTGTCAGGCAGAAATTGGAGTATCGTCTGCAATGGCCGCTGGAGCATTAACCGAACTTATGGGAGGTACTCCAGAACAAGTATTAATGGCAAGTGAAATTGCAATGGAACACCACTTGGGATTAACATGTGATCCTATCGCCGGATTGGTACAAATCCCATGTATTGAACGAAATGCTATGGGAGCCATAAAAGCTATTAATGCTTGCGAAATGGCTTTAGATACGGATGCTGCAAATGCTAAAGTGCCATTAGATAAAGTAATTGAAACTATGTGGGAAACTGCTCAGGATATGAACACAAAGTACAAAGAAACCAGTGAAGGTGGTTTGGCAGTAAAAGTAAATCTTAGTGATTGTTAACCTATAAACTACCTGTAACGAAATACAAAGCTCAAAACTTATAATATTACAGGTTTTTAATAAGTATGTTATTACTTACACCCTTCTCTAAATCGAGTATCAGCAATAGCTATAATTTTCCAGGTTTTACCATCATTAAATAGTTGAAATACATTTACGCCACAATGGCTAAAATTATCATTGACATAAAACTCATAAGGAGTCCATGCATTTGCAATTGCAGAATCTGCTTCGATTTTAAATGCTAATAATCGTTCATCCCATTTTTGCTCTGCTGGTCTATTTTGTATGGCAGTTAAAATTTTTTCTATATCATTCTTTACTGTTTTTATCTCTCCTTCTTTGGTTCTCACAATAGTTTGTACTGCTATGTTTTTATCTATAGTAGTTTTCATTTTAGCAGTGTCACCAGCATGAAAACCTTCAAAAAACTCTAAAACAGTCTGTTTCACTTCTTTTTCATAACGATTTTGGTCATCTTTAGATATATTTTTTTGAGAAAAAACATGGCATGAGAAGAATAAAACAACCAATATTGATACTTTATACATAATGTTCATTATTTTTGAATAGGTATAAAAATAAGATTTTAATCACTTCTATACTATATAATTTTCACTTCATTGTATCAAAGAAAAATCAAAAACAAATTACACTTGTTACCATATAGGTAATTGATTACTTTTACAATCCTAAAAAAACAATTCAAAATGTCTACAGCAAAAAAAGATTATAAGCGCGTTACGGTAAAATCTCTTGTAGAGATGAAAGCTAACCAAGAAAAAATATCGATGCTAACCGCTTACGATTACACGATGGCCAAAATTGTAGATGGTGCCGGAGTAGATGTTATTCTCGTCGGGGATTCTGCTTCAAATGTAATGGCAGGTCATGAAACTACTTTGCCGATTACATTAGATCAGATGATTTATCATGCATCTTCTGTAATTCGAGCAATCGATCGCGCATTAATCGTTGTAGATTTACCTTTTGGAAGCTACCAGAGTGATCCTAAAGAAGCTTTACGTTCTGCAATTCGTATTATGAAGGAATCAGGGGGGCATGCTGTAAAACTTGAAGGAGGAAAAGAAGTTAAGGAGTCTATTAAAAGAATCCTTAATGCCGGTATCCCTGTTATGGGACACCTTGGTCTTACTCCACAATCTATATATAAATTTGGAACCTATACTGTTCGTGCCAAAGAAGAACAAGAAGCCCAGAAACTAAAACAAGATGCACTTATGCTTGAGAAAGCAGGATGTTTTGCAATCGTTCTTGAAAAAGTTCCTGCCAAATTGGCTAAAGAAGTAGCTGAAAGCCTTACTATTCCTATCATTGGTATTGGAGCAGGAAATGGTGTAGATGGACAAGTATTGGTTACTCATGACATGCTAGGAATGACCCATGAATTTAATCCTCGTTTTTTAAGACGTTATTTAGATTTATATACAGAAATGACTAATGCTTTTAAACAATACGTTACCGATGTGAAAGCTGTTGATTTTCCTAATGAGAATGAGCAATATTAATTTCATTCAATTTAAAGTTTATCGATCAAATCAAACTTAATAAACTTTTTATAAGATTGAAATTAATTATTAAAATGACATCAAAATTTAAGTCTTCATTACAATAGTTCTAAAAATCAAACGATCTAAAAATCACGGATGTCAAAAATCATTTCAAATAAAAACAATCTTCAGGTGCTGCATGAAGACAATCATATTATTATTGTTAATAAGCGCCCAGGGGATATTGTACAAGGTGATAAAACGGGGGACAAACCTCTTAGCGAAGTTGTCAAAGAGTATATTGCAGAAAAATATAATAAACCGGGGGCAGTATATCTAGGGGTTGTACACCGTTTAGATCGTCCTACCAGCGGAATTGTCGTATTTGCAAGAACAAGCAAAGCACTTCCTAGGCTTAACGCGTTATTTGCAAACAAAGAAGCTCAAAAAACATATTGGGCTGTGGTAAAAGATTGTCCTCCTAAAAAACATGACAACTTAACACATTGGTTAAAACGCAATCCAAGACAAAATAAATCGTATGCACATGCTACCGAAGTTCCTGATAGCAAAAAAGCAGTTTTAGAATATCAACTAATCAAAAAGTTAGATAATTATTGTTTGTTAGAAATTGATCTTCATACAGGGCGCCATCATCAAATACGATCACAACTCTCCAGTATTGGTTGCATAATCAAAGGTGACCTAAAATATGGAGCACATCGTAGTAATAAAGACGGAAGTATTCATTTACATGCCCGAAAATTAACTTTTATTCATCCCGTTAAAAAAGAAACTATAGCTATCATCGCTCCTCCTCCTTCTGATCCTATTTGGAAAGATTGTCTAAATTAAGCTTTTGGGTTATTACCGTTTAACTATTTGTAAGTTCGTATACTTTCGATCACTACAGATGTTAAAATCAAAATACCTCCAATAACCGTAGAAAGTACAGGGACTTCTCTTAAAAAAATGATTCCAAGAATAATACCATATACCGGTTGAATACTACCAATAATACTAGCCGTTGTTGCAGAAAATCGTTTAAAACTATATAAAAACAAGGTATGGCCTATTGCAGTAGTTAACAAGGCTAAAATCAAAACAAAAGGAAATTGGCTAATAATGCCCGAGCTATCCATAATAAATAAGGCAGGCGATAACAGTACTACCATTATTATTAATTGATACCACATTAACATAGAACCATGATAATTACTAACTTTTGTTTTCATGATTAGATTTCGAAGAGCATAACATAATGCCGAAAATACTCCCATGGCAACAGCTTTAGCATACGTATTTTCTATACTAAAATCCGGAACCAAAAAATAAATTCCTACTAGGACAAGTACTCCCAGCATCAAATGCATTTTCTGAAATTTAACTTTTAACACCAAAGGCTCTAGTAAAGCCGTAATGACTGGGTAAGTAAACAAAGATAACATACCAATAGCCACATTTGACATTTTTAGAGCATAAAAATAAGTGATCCAATGTAGCCCCATAAGCATCCCTCCCACAAGAATGGGAATACGATCCTTAGTATCAATTCTAAATGATATCTTTTTCCATTTACAAAACAAGAATAATATGCACGCTGCTAATATAGCTCTATAACCAATAATAACAGGTACAGGCATATCGATATGTCTTCCTAATACCCCCGAGGTACTAATGAGCAACATAGCAAAATTTAACTCGAGTATGTTTCTTAAGTGTTGGTTACTTTTTGACAAGGTTTATCGAATTAGTGAGAAATTAGAATTAAATACTTTTGGTACACCATTTTCAATATAACGTACTTTAAACCAATAATCACTTGCTGGCAATTGTTTTCCGCTATATGTTCCATCCCAGTTACCGTTTGCACCAAGATCTTTTAAGAGTTTACCAAATCTATTAAAAATTAGAATCTGAGTTATTATAACATTTGTACTTCCTGTGATTCCCCAAGAGTCATGAAATCCATCTCCGTTAGGTGTAAAATACTTTGGATAGTCTACTACTACTTCTACTTTAGATTCTAGTTCATCACACATACGCAAATCTCTTACAAATACAGTATGCTCTCCTCTTGAAACTCCCGTAAAGATATTAGACGCTTGCCATTCTCTATTATCTATTCTAAATTCATATGTTCCATTTCCGACGACTGTAACTTCAATAGTGGCATTATCAGAAAAAGCTCCCGATAGCAATTCTGCCGTAATACTTTCTGGAGGATAAGAGGTTACTACCGTTGTACTTTTTGATATTTCACATCCTGTAATTATACTTGTAGCTAATACACTATACTGCCCGGGAGTATCTGGCAAAAAAGAAGTATCTACTTCTCCTGGTATTTCGTTTCCTGCTACAGGAGCAGTCCCTGTATACCATTGAAACGTATAATCTGAAGGCTTTAATCCAGTTTCTATACGATCTTCGGGCGCCAGATTAAGTACTTGCCCATCTCTTTCTAAACATAATGTATACTCATCTTCAAACGTAATAGGTTCAAAAGGGTTAACTATTAAAGTAATATGCTCTCCTAATCCTAGACAGGAATTCGCCGCACTATTCTCTACTCTTACATATAGCGTAGCTCTAAAAGGAGATGAATTATTTCTATAGTTAGAGATATCGGTTATCTCATTTTGTTCGGATAACGCATCTGCCTGGTTTTCGTAATACCTAATTGTTAAATTTTGACCACCAGGGTATAACTGAATTATTTGAGGAGTAGCATCACTAAAATCAAATGATGCAACCCCATCCGTAGGGTCAACATCGTTTGCCTCACATGCTGTATATGTAAGATTAAAATTAGCCGGAATTTGAGTTGATGAGACTTCGAGATCAATTCTCGATGTTCTAAAACAATCTGTTATAGATTCTACTCTGGCATACACCACACTGTTTTGTACAATTGGATTAGGGTATGCTGTAAAATTGGTGATCTGATCTGCAGAATCCCCTCTAATAGCTTGCTGTTCTGTTAAATAATATGAAAAAGCCTCATTTGCAGCATTAGTAGATATCAAAGAATTTGCTTCAGATAAATTGAACAATGAAAAGCCATCGATATCATCATCACATTGCAGAAGCTGTACCGAATTCAAAACATTTGGAGGAGGAACAAATTCAACATTAATAGAGTCTGATGATGAACATCCGTTAGCAATATTTACTTCTACACTATACACTCCATTTTGCGTAACCTCTAATTGAGCACCTCCTGCTATAAGCGTTGTTCCGTCACCTGCTGCTAAAGGAGCTCCATTTTTTCTCCAGGTATAGGTAGGGTTATTTCCTACCGTCGCATTAAGGGTAATCGGTACTCCTAGACATCCCGGGTTACCAGAGGCTAATGTTCTGTCTTCTCCCAAATCTCCTCCAATATTAAAACTTCCGGCGGCTAGAAATACCGCAGAATCAAATTGTCCATCTCGATGTTCTGCAATCACTAATTTAATTGTATATCGCTCACCAACCACTACGCTTCCTTCGGCTGTCAATACTTTTGTATACCCATTAAAATCTATAGGAGCAGCACTTCCCGGCCGAATTGTTCTATTATAGAAATTTGGGTTTCTTGGAGGACATTCTGAAACCTGGTTAATCACATCAACGAAATCTCCATCATTATTTAAATCTACTCCTTCATTAACTGTAGTAACTTTAATAGGAATATTTGTACCCGGCACAACTGCTAAGTTTCTAGAATTTCCAGATGAATCGGTAAGGATAAAAGCAAAAACATCAGAAAATGTACAAGGAAAAGCTTCTGTATACTCTTCTGAAGCAAACAAGAAGTCAAAACTTATAAAATCTATGGTTGGTACAAAATCAAATTGGATATAACTGGCATTATGTAAATTAACTGTACTAGTCACTGATCCCAAATCACTATCACCACCCCATCCCGAGTTATCACCTTCAGACAATGCAATCGGTCCGTTTGGGCCAATTGCGCTTCTTGCATTACCCGTACTTAAAATGACTCCTCTATCAATCTCAAAACCAGAATTATTAGATTCAAAATAACCTATACCATTAAATCCAAAATTGGTTCCAGTAAAAGAAGAAATATTTTCTACCGTTGCACAAGGGCTATCTATCAAAACATCTTCTACCAACTGCTCTACAGTGAAAGAGTTATCATCTACCGTTATCTGGGCATTGATAGATAATACGGTAAAAAAACAAATATAAAAAACTCTTTTTGCAGTAGAGCTTTTCGGTATCCATAAATTCATTACGACTTACTATTAAATGGAATATACCTCATATGCTCTATTTCTTATTCTTACAGAGAAAATTTCACAGTTGCATATTAGAAACTAAAATACTCGTATTTTAATTCTATAAAGTATTCCAATTATTTTTCAAAGGACGAAAGATATAAAATACTAATTAACTTTCAGCTCTTTATAAAAATTTAAGTTACCTTATTAGCCCTTTTGCTTTCTCCTTTATTATATCTGCAACAGGTCTCCCTTCAATATTGCTTTCGAGCCATGAAAGAATATCCAAATACAAAAAAGCTCTCTTTTCATAAGGGTGATCTTCATACTGTTTTAATCTTTTATGAAGTTTTCTAAACTCCTCTTTAATTTGGTGAGGGTAAATATCTCCAAGGTTTTTAAGAAATTTGATCATTTCTTTTTGTACTTCATGTAGGTCATTCATTTTTATTAAAAACCGATAAGTCTCTTTTAATTGGGTTTCTAAATGATAATCCATCCCAGCTTCATAATGAGCTACCAAACTTAGTACTCTGGAGAAGCACATCAAGTCTTCTCTCATCTTCAAAGATTTATTATTAATAATTTTGGATAGGTATTCAATACATTTTCGATGATTTGCCATTCCAAAATATAAACAGCCAATCTTATAATAAAGTACCATTATATGATGATCATCCAAACGATTTTTAAATTCTGATATTCCGCTAAGAATCTCTTCTACCAAATACTCTCCTTCGTCAAAACTTCCTTCTAAAAAATGAACATTCAACTTATTGTTATAAATAAATTGAAAAGATAAAACTTCTATATTATCATCTTTAGGAAAAGTAAGATCAGTAATTCTATTTTCGAATTCTTGCAAAGTTGACCTTAATTGTGTTTTATCTTTTATGAGATACAAAGACTCTAATAAATAGTGATTTCCTCTAAGAAAAAAAACAGGATTTTGAACAATCATTTTTGGGTGCTCATAAAATAAATCCAACCATTTCTTCGAATATTTATAACACGATAAAAAATCCTGAACAATAAAACTATACCACAGATGAGCTTTATATAGCCAAAGTTTTTCTCTAAACCCTAACATATTCCATTCATATTTTGGCAGTTTCCCATTAAAATAATTAGTAATTTCCTGATGTTCTTTATCGTTTCTTACATAACCACTTTTAAGCATCAAACCATACAACTGAAGAGATAAATTAGACAACCTACTAGTCAACACGTTTTTCATACTTAACATCTTGGCTTCTACCGTTAGCTCATCTGCCCTACTATTGATACTTCTGGTTATATATTGCGTTTCTATAATTTTTTCAAACTCTACAATTTCATAAGCAATATTATGCTCTTCATTTTCCATAGCCAGGGTTTTGGCTTTATCTAATACCTTAAGGCTTTGCTTATATAGTCCTTTATGATATAATATAGAGGCAAAATCTAATTGTTCTCGTATTTGTGATCGAGTATTTTGATGTAATGGGCTTAGTCTTAAACTAATTAATATTTGTTTATATAAATGAGCTTTAAGATTAGAAAATTGTTGTTTTTTCACAATTCCTTTTGAAACAATAAGATCTTCATCCAGAGTATCGTGTTTATCCAAATGATTAAAAAGAGCTAGAAATTTTGAATCTGTGTTTACTCCTAATCGTCCTACATATACCTTAAATTGTCGTTTTTCTGATTTAGAAAGTGACTTCACTAAAACAAACAATGGATCTTTTTGGTCATTAGTCATTGTATGAAAATATAATATAATTAACTGATTTAAAAATAGTTATGTTTTAATTAAAAGATTTTAGCATTGTAAAATCAGTAATCAAATACTTCCTTTTTGAATTCCCAAAATATAAATTCGTAAGAGATTAAAGAAACATCTTTTAAGAATATTTTAAAATAATGATGTTTTTATAGATAACACTAAAAGTCAAATTCACTGTATTTCTATGAGTAATAATAAAGTTCAAATATTCGATACCACATTAAGAGACGGAGAACAGGTCCCTGGATGTAAATTAAATACGCAACAGAAACTAGTTATTGCAGAACAACTCGATCTTTTGGGTGTAGATATTATAGAAGCAGGATTCCCTGTTTCGAGCCCAGGAGATTTTACTTCGGTAAGTGAAATAGCCAAAATCGTAAAAAATGCAACTGTATGTGGATTAACCAGAGCTGTAGAAAAAGATATTAAGGTTGCTGCAGAAGCTTTAAGTTATGCAAAAAGACCTAGAATCCATACAGGTATAGGTACTTCTGAGTCTCATATTAAATATAAATTTAATTCTACACAAGATAAGGTAATAGAAAAAGGAGTTGCTGCAGTTAAATATGCAAAATCCTTTGTAGAGGATGTTGAGTTTTTTGCAGAAGACGCCGGGAGAACTGATAATGAATTTTTAGCTCGTGTATGCGAAGCTATGATCAAAGCTGGTGCAACTGTACTTAATATTCCTGATACAACCGGGTATTGTTTGCCAGAAGAATACGGTGCTAAAATTAAATACCTTAAAGAAAATGTAAAAGGTATAGATAATGTTATTATTTCTTGCCACTGTCATAATGATTTAGGCCTTGCTACTGCAAATTCTATCGCAGGAGCAATTAATGGTGCTCGACAAATTGAATGTACAATTAATGGTATCGGTGAACGTGCAGGCAATACATCTCTAGAAGAAGTAGTTATGATCATGAAACAACATCCGTATTTAAATCTAAATACCGATATTGATTCTAAATTATTATACAGTACCAGCCAAATGGTATCTGATCATATGGGTATGATGGTACAACCTAATAAAGCAATTGTCGGAGCTAATGCTTTTGCTCATAGTTCGGGAATACACCAGGACGGAGTAATTAAAAATCGGGAGACTTATGAAATTATTGATCCCGAGGAAGTTGGAGTTACAGAGTCTGCTATTGTACTTACCGCCAGAAGCGGTAGAGCTGCACTGGCTTATAGAGCCAAAAAAGTTGGTTACGAATTATCTAAACTTCAATTAGATGATGTTTATTCAGAATTTTTGAAATTTGCTGATCGTAAGAAAGAAGTTATCGATGAAGATATTCATCAAATTATGAAAAATACTAATGTAGCTACTGTAGTAGCATAAATAATACTAAAAGCCTACAAAAGCATTATTTTTGTGTAGGTGTTTTATATACATATGAAGAAAACTTTATTTGACAAAGTATGGGATGCGCATGTAGTCAAAGAGATACAAGACGGCCCACAAATATTATATATTGATAAACATCTAATTCATGAGGTTACCAGCCCACAAGCATTTGGAGAATTAGAACAACGTGGGATTCCTGTTTTTAGACCCGATCAAATTGTAGCTACTGCAGATCATAATACGCCTACAGAAGACCAACATCTTCCTGTTAAAGATGCATTATCCAGAAATCAACTCGAGCAGCTTACCAAAAATTGTGAGAAAAATGAAATTACATTATATGGCCTTGGTCATAAATATAATGGTATTGTTCATGTAATGGCACCAGAATTAGGTATTACACAACCTGGAATGACTATGGTTTGTGGTGATAGCCATACTTCTACACACGGTGCATTCGGAACCATTGCTTTTGGCATAGGAACCAGTCAGGTAGCGCAGGTATTTGCCAGTCAGTGTTTACTGCTTCAAAAACCAAAAAGCCTTAGAGTTAATGTAAATGGGCAGTTAAAACCTGGCGTATTACCAAAAGATGTAATTTTATATGTGATCGCAAAACTTGGTACTAATGCCGGTACTGGATATTTTTGTGAATATGCTGGTAATGTATTTGAAGATATGTCGATGGAAGGCAGAATGACTGTCTGTAATATGAGTATCGAAATGGGTGCCCGAGGAGGAATGATTGCCCCAGATGAAACTACTTTTGAATATATCAAAGGCAAAGAATTTGCACCTAAAGGGGTCGAATTCGACAAAAAAGTTGCCTACTGGAAAACATTACCTACAGATAAAGATGCGGTATTCGATAAAGAGTATCATTTTGATGCATCGGATATAGAACCCATGATTACTTATGGTACAAATCCAGGAATGGGAATCAAAATATCAGAAAATATACCTGTAGAAGATAATGCTTCATTCGAAAAATCATTAGCTTATATGAATTTTGAGAAAGGACAATCTCTCGTAGATCAAGAAGTAAATTATGTTTTTATAGGAAGCTGTACTAATAGTAGAATCGAAGATTTTAGAATTGCTGCAAACTATATTAAAGGTAAGAAAAAGGCCAACAATGTAACTGCTTGGTTTGTTCCGGGATCGCAACTCGTAGCACAGCAAATCGTTGAAGAAGGATTAAAAGATGTTTTTGAAAACGCTGGATTTCAATTACGACAACCTGGATGCTCTGCATGTCTAGCAATGAACGATGATAAAATTCCGGAAGGAGAATATTGCGTATCTACTTCTAATCGAAATTTTGAAGGACGACAAGGACAAGGTGCAAGAACAATTTTAGCAAGCCCTCTAGTTGCTGCAGCTACAGCTATAGAAGGAAAAATTATTGATATTACTAAACAATTAAATTAATTATGGATAAGTTTACTAAACTAACATCCTCTGCTATACCATTATCTATAGAAAATGTAGATACAGATCAAATCATTCCTGCACGGTTTTTAAAAGCTACTAGTCGCGAAGGATTTGGAGAAAATTTATTTAGAGATTGGCGCTTTCATAAAAATGGAAGTATAAATCATGATTTTGTATTGAATGATACTACTTATAAAGGTAAAATATTAGTAGCAGGAGATAACTTTGGATGCGGATCTAGTAGAGAACATGCCGCATGGGCAATTAATGACTATGGTTTTAAAGTAGTGATATCTAGTTTTTTTGCTGACATTTTTAAAGGAAACGCTCTTAATAACGGAGTATTACCCATTCAGGTAACTCCAGAATACCTACAAGACTTATTTAATGAAATTGAAAAAGATGCTAATACGCAAATTGAAGTAGATCTTGAAGCTCAGAAAATTACCATTCTCGCTACTGGTTCTTCTTCAACTTTTGAGATTAACCCGTACAAAAAAACCTGCCTTATGAATGGTTATGATGACATTGATTTTTTAATCAGTAATAAAGCAGAAATAGAAGAATTTGAAAACGAAAGAATATAAATATATATAAGTTGTCAGGCAGAGCTGGTCGAAGTCTTATAAACTACAATCAAGAACAAAAAAACACTTCGACAAGTTTAGTGTGACAAAAAGAATAAACTTATGAAATTAGATATCGCAGTATTATCAGGAGACGGTATTGGCCCAGAAGTGACCGCACAGGCTATAAAAGCATTAGAGGCAATCGCACATAACTTTGATCATTCCTTTATTTTTAAAGAAGGATTAGTAGGTGCTATTGCCATTGACAAAACCGGAAACCCATTACCAGATGAAACATTAGAACTCTGTGTACAAACAGATGCTGTTTTGTTTGGCGCAATTGGTGCTCCAAAATATGACAACGACCCTAGTGCTCCGGTTCGTCCCGAACAAGGTCTATTAAAATTACGAAAAGAACTTGGGCTCTATGCTAATATTCGCCCTGTAAAAGCCTATTCTACTTTAATCGACAAATCACCTCTTAAACGTGAGATTATCGAAGGAACAGATATTTCTATCTATCGTGAGTTAACTGGTGGTATCTATTTTGGTAAAAAAGAATTAAGCGATGATGGTAACGTTGCTTCTGATCTTTGCGAATATTCTAGAGAAGAAATCGAACGTATCGCTCATTTGGCATTTAAAGCAGCACAAAAGCGAAGAAAAAAACTTACTCTTGTAGATAAAGCCAATGTATTAGAATCATCTCGCTTATGGAGAAAAGTAGTTACCGAAATCGCTGTAGCCTATAGCGATGTAACCTTAGACTTTTTATTTGTTGATAATGCTGCAATGCAAATGATACTCAACCCTAGTCAGTTTGATGTAATTCTTACCGAAAACATGTTTGGTGATATTATTTCTGACGAAGCTAGTGTGATTGGTGGATCTATTGGTCTCTTAGCATCTGCTTCTATTGGAAATACATGCTGTATGTTTGAGCCTATACATGGATCTTATCCGCAGGCAACAGGAAAAGGAATAGCTAATCCAATTGCCGCTATATTATCTGCCGCTATGTTATTAGAGCATTTTAATTTATTAGGAGAAGCCAATGCAATTAGAGATGCTGTAGAAAAAGCGTTAGAGTTAAATCTTACTACTTCTGATCTAAATCCTAGTAACCCACTTACCACAGAAAAAGTAGGAGATTTTATTGCTGATTACATATTAAATCCCGAGGATTCTAATATCAATTTTGAGAATATACACGTAGGGCAATCTACGATTATATAATTTTTCAAATAATGATTCTGTTTAAAAGCAATCAAAGAGGTGTCTTTGGTTGCTTTTTTGATTCTATAATCAACAACAATACAGATAAAACTACAACCTGAATAGAAGACATTTTATCAATACTTTCCCAATAACTTTTCTACATATAATTTATACATGAACAGAGTTCTAGTTCTTAAACTTCAAATAATATGTATTGTTATTTTTATTATTAGATTATTACATAATTCACTAAAAAAAACAAAAAATTGCATTTCAATTGTTAAAACAATACAAAATTACCAATTACCAACACTATATTATCCCATATTTTATTCCCTATAATTTTGATGGTATTATTGTTAATATAAATACAAACTAACTCTAATATTTTCAATCTTATAACCAATGAAACACAAACTCCAAACAGTAATCACCTTCATACTATTTTGTATGTTGGTAAGCTTTAGTCATGCACAAAACAGATGTGGCACAAAATTATCTCCTGAAGAAGAAGTTAATTTTAAAAAAACAATCAGTAAAGTAAAGAGGTTTAAAAAAACTGGTGTACAGAGTAAATCTGCTGCAACTCCATATGTTATCCCTGTAGTATTTCATATTTTACATAATGGAGAAGGCTCTGTTAGTAAGGCAGACATGAAGTGTAGAATTGATGACGTCTTTAAAACAATCAATGGAGATTATAATGGTACATTCCCTGGGTTTAATCAAATCGACCCAAGATTCGAATCTATTAAAGATAAAATGAATATTGAATTTATTCCAGCCACTGTAGATCCCGATGGAAACACTATGGATACCCCCGGTATGGATTGGCAGGCTAACGCTAATATTGCATATGGTTATGACCCTAACATTTATAAATATATGTGGTGGGGCAAAAAAAACAAATACTATTTAGACGTAGTTGTTGTAGATGCCCCTAATGAAAAAGGAGGTACCAATGGATCAGGACATGCCTTTCTTCCAATTCAGGATGTAATACCTCATGTAACTTATAATTGGAGGTATGTTGGTAGTACCTGCGGATCACAATCTGCACCTGGATTTGAAAAAGTAATGACTCACGAATTTGGTCACTATTTTGGATTAAGACATACATTTTATGAAAGTTGCGATGCTACTAATGATGGAATTGATGACACTCCCCCAACTACACAAGCAGAAGGATGTGAAAGAGATAAACTAAATAATTGTGGTGTGTATGCGAATCTTGAGAATCATATGGACTATAATACCAGTTGCCAGAATATGTTCACAAAAGGGCAAGTAAGCGCAATGACTTATTGGTTAGAAGATAGTACTGAAGCATTATATTCTAGACGTTTACTTTGGCAGGATAGTAACTTAAGCTCTGTAGGAATACTTAAAAGAACTCCAATAGCAGATTTTGCAAGCGATTACACAGCCGTTTGTGATGGAAAATCTATCACTTTTGAAGATCTTTCATTAGGCTTACCTACTTCTTGGCAATGGCAATTTGAAGGCGGGTCGCCATCAACATCTTCAGAAAAAAATCCTGTAATACGATATGATAATTCTGGAATATACAAAGTTCGCCTCGTTGCAAGCAATGACTCTGGACAAAACACAGAGGAAAAAACCAGTTATATTTATATAAACCAAAAAACATCATCGGGACAGTCAGAAAATTTTCAAGGACAATTCCCTCCTACAGAATGGGATGTTATTAATCCCGATAAAGGATTTGGTTGGGAAAAAAGAAGTGATGCCGGAAATGGAGACAGTTCTAGTATCATAATGAATAACTCTGACAATGCAATTGTAGGAGAAGAAGATTTTCTTAGATTACCATATTATGATTTCTCTTCAGCAAAAAATAGTCAGATGTATTTTGATCTTGCCTATACAAAGTTTGATGATGCCAGTCCCGACAAATTGAAGGTACAAGTATCTAAAGATTGCGGAAACTCATGGACAGATGTTTATTCTAAAACACATACAGAATTAGAAACCAAAAGTGTAACCACTGGTCTTTCTAACGGTTGGATTCCTAAACAAGAATCTGATTGGAGAAAAGAAATTATTGACCTTAGTGCTTATGATGGTGAATCTGAAGTAACCATTAGGTTTATGAATATATCTGGATACGGAACCAGAATATGGATAGACAATATTAATGTCTTAATTAATAATGATACCACTCCGGTTTCTGACTTTTATTCTAGCAAAAGAGTTTCTAATTGTAATAGTACCGAAATCTCTTTTAAAGATGTTTCTGTAGGAAATCCTACTTCCTGGAATTGGACATTTGAAGGAGCCACTCCTTCTTCTTCTACAGATAAAAATCCTAAAGTAACCTATAACAATCCGGGGTCTTACAACGTATCCCTTACAACAAGTAATGCTAATGGCACTGGTAATACAATAACAAAAAATGCATATATAACGGTTACAAATCCAACAAAAAACTCTTTTACAGAAGGGTTTGAAGGGAGTTTCCCACCATCTGGATGGGAAATCATAGATAATGATGGAGAATTAGCTTGGGAAAAAAGTAATGCTGCAGGTCGAAACTCTTCCTCTTGTATGATTATGAATAATACAGATAATGAAGAAATAGGAGAAATAGATGAAATTATTCTTAATCCTATAGATATGTCTGGCGGAGAAACTACCTTTTCTTTTGATTTGGCATATACCAAATTTGATGATGACAGTAAAGACAAATTAAGAATATTGGTATCTACCAATTGTGGAAACTCCTGGACAGAAGTATATTCAAAAACTCATACAGAACTAGAGACCGTAGCAACAACAGACGATCCAGATACCTGGATTAATGAAATTAACCTATGGGTACCCACACAGGATTCACATTGGAGAACAGAAAATGTATCATTATCTCAATTTAGTGGAAAAGAAAATGTATTGATCAAATTAGAAAACACCTCTGGGTACGGAACTAGAATTTGGATCGATAATATGAAATTCGATATTGAAAATTCTAGTGGAAATAATTTATCTGCACCAACAGGATTATTGGCATCTAATGTATCAGAAACATCATTAACGCTGTCCTGGGACTCAGCACCAAGCAATGAGCAAGTAGTTGGCTATGACATATATCAGGACAATGCAATCGCTACATCTGTAACAGGAACATCTGCTAATATTACAGGATTAACTGCAAATACACCATATCAATATAAGATAAAAGCTAAAGATGCTTCAGGTAATACTTCTGAGTTTAGTAATATCGTAAACGTTACTACTTCTAGCGAACCAAGTCCTACTTGTACAGATGGGATTCAAAATGGAGATGAAACCGGAATAGATTGCGGAGGTTCTTGTGAACCGTGTAACCCTTCGTCTTATTGTACTTCTAATGGAAGTAACCCTAATGATGAATATATTAGTCGTATACAATTAGGAAGTATTGATAAAACTTCTATAGCAGGGAATGGTGGGTATAGTGATTTCACATCAGAGTCTACACCTCTACCAAAAGGAGTAGCTCAAACGATTACAATTACTCCAACATGGTCATCAACTGTGTACTCAGAAGGATACAGTGTATGGATTGATTACAATCAAGATGGAGATTTCGAAGATTCTGGTGAACAAGTATTTAGTAAAAGCCCTTCAAAAGACACTTCAATAAAAGGAGAGTTTACGGTACCAGATGGAGCAAAAAATGGAAATACGAGAATGAGAGTATCTATGGCATACAATAAAATCCCTGATACTTGTGAAACATTTGATTATGGTGAAGTTGAAGATTATACCGTTTCTATAGAAGGAGTAACATCTACCCCTACTTGTACCGATGGTATCCAAAACGGGGATGAAACCGGGATAGATTGCGGTGGAAGCTCTTGCTCCCCATGTAATAACACCGATGGGATTGTTTATGTAGATATCGAGGATCTTACAGTTACTTCATCTAATAGCTGGGAGTTCTTCCGTATCGAAGTTGGTGATGATAAAGATTATGGCGCGTGGTACACTAGTAATTCGGTACGATTAGTTACATATGATAAAGATATTGTATGCCAAGGAAATGAAGGTAATATAACCCTAATAGGTGAAGGTGAAGGAATTGATGGTTCTGATAATTTTATAGCAAAATCAAACAGCTATACTATAAGTTCATCTTCTTATACAACTTGGAATGGTAAATCAGGATTTATTGGATTTACCTTTAAGATAAATGGAAATACACATTATGGATGGTTTCATATATCTGTAGCTAACGATGGTTTATCTTATACAATACTGGATTATGCATATAATAAGAAACCAAATGAGATCATTTATACCCGATCTTCAAATGCAATAAATAGCATAGCAAACAAAGGAATTTCTGAAAACAAAACATTCACATCTCCTAATCCTTTTATCGATACTTTTGTGATTAACACTTCAAAACTTGACAAAACTAATATCACGGTTAAAGTATTTGATATACACGGAAAACTTCTGATACAAGAAGAATATACAAAAAACCCTAGGTCTATAATTTTAGGGAGTGAGCTTAAAATGTCTGGGATTTATTTTGTTCAAATACAAACAAATTCAAAAATGGAAACATTAAGAATTCTTAAGTACTAAATAACTTTAAATTTATTTTTGAAAAAAGGCTTGATTATGATATCATAATCAAGCCTTTTTATATTGTCGACAAAATGTGTAATTGTCTATAAAACATTTAAGAATCCCGTAATTCTTCATATCATTACAGATACCTTTTTAGTTTTTATGAAATCTTATCGAATAAATCCATCAGATATAGTAGCTTTTTGTATTTTAGGACATATTAGAATTAAAAACTAAGCCTACTTAACATATATAACAAATGAACAGTAAATCTCTTATCCTTTTTTTCTTTTTAATGACATGTGCTATTCAGGCACAAGAAATTATCTGTTCTGCAAAAGATAAAGAAATCTTTACCACCAGAATTACAGCTTTAAAAAAAGAATACACTCCAAAAACTGCTTTTGGAGAGACTCTGGTGTTTGTTGGAAAAACTTTTTTAGGTACTCCTTATGCCGCCAAAACTCTGGAGATCGGGTCAAAAGAATCCTTGGTGATTAATTTTCAGGGATTAGATTGCACTACTTTTGTAGAAAATGTACTGGTTTTAAGTCTAATGCTTAAGAATGAGAAAGAGGATTTTGAATCCTATACTGCTTATCTAGAAAAAATACGTTATAAAAATGGGGAATTAGATGGGTATGCTTCACGACTACACTACTTCTCTGAGTGGATTACTAATAATGAACAAAAAGGCATTATAAGAAATATTACAGGTGATATTGGTGGAATAGAAATAGAGAAAGATATTAATTTTATGAGCACACACCGAGAACTTTATCCTTTTCTTAAAGATGATAAAAACTTTAAAGGCATACAACAATCCGAAATTAATATTAGCCAATCATCGGTATGCTTTTTACCAAAAGATCAGATTAAAGAAAATGAAGCATCAATACTATCTGGCGATATTGTCGCATTAACTACTTCAATCAAAGGATTAGACATTACACATACAGGGATCGCTATACGCAAAGAGAATGGACGAATTCATCTATTACATGCATCTTCAAAGGGTCAAGTAGAAATCTCTACGCTTCCACTGGTTGATTATCTTAAAAAGATAAAAAATAATACTGGAATTATTGTTAATCGGGTACTGTGATCTTTTACTAAACGATCTCTTTAATCTTGTATAACTTAACCCAAATTGCTAATTTAGTAGAGCTAAAAAAAAAGATGTTATTTCCCAGGACAAACATAGAGCAACAACTAGGTAAACTACGGGATAAAGAATTTAATGCCTCTACCTGGAAAGAACAAGTATATGCAATCTTTTCGGAAGAAGAGAAACACGAGAATCAAATTCTTAAAAACCTGAAAAATTCTTCTCATGTAGTTCAGAATGTTTTTGATCTTGATCACATAGAAACCCGCAGCATATACCATCTGGATCAAATCAAAAAAATCTGTATTACCTATCGATTACGTTTTTTGGATTCTAAATATTTTAAAGGAAAGTTGCCCTTATCTGCAATTTCTGCTATTAAAAACCTTGAGAAAAAACATCAAACCGAATTAAAAGGATTTAAAATTATTGCGCCATCTAAATTATTTAAATTAGAAAATGCTGATGATCCCCTACTCTTTGCTCCTATGGGTAATGACTATTTTTATTTAGTGCATAAATGGGGGAATGATTTACACCCACTTCGTAAATTTATGATGTGGTTTTTTAAGAGTTTTGAAAATTTACTCATACTCACTTTTTTAGTAAGTCTTTTACTTACATTTATGGTTCCAGAAGGTATGTTCACTAAACACAGTACTACCTCAACATTTATCATGATTTTATTCTTTATGTTTAAATCGGTAGCAGCTGTGGTGTTATTTTATGGATTTGCACTTGGAAAAAATTTTAATACTGTCATATGGAACAGTAAATATTTTAATGCTTAAACAAATAACACTATGTTTCCTGACAGTGAATATGAAAGAGTATATACAGGTAGTTTAATTAATGTTCAATTTTTACAAACAATATTGCAGGATAAAGGCATTAACTCTATCACCCGGGATGATATGAAGTCTGGTATGATGGCAGGTTTTGGAGGTGGTATACCTGACCATGTTCAACTATTTGTAAAAAAAACCGATGCAAAAAATGCGCTCCCAATTATCAAACAAAACTTAACCTAAAATTATGGAAAACGAAGATAAATCACCTCGCAAGACCTGGGACTTAATGATCGGTATTGCTCTTGTTTTATTTGGAGGTTTACGATTATATAATAGATTACAAGCTCAGGCAGAATGGGACTTCAGAGTCATGATAACCATATTATTTATTGGTTATGGAGGCTATCTAATTTACAAGCATTTTCAAACTCCGTCTAAAGATTGAATCGGACCTAGTGTCATCGTTTTTTCTAATAATCGAAATCCTGCAAATACACCATAACCTCCTTCTCCTTCTATATTATTAGGCGGTATAATAGGCTGAAAGAAAGGGTTTGATGTTTGGTCTTTATTTAAGAAAGAAGCTTTTAAAGTGGTAAAAATAAGCTCATCTACATTTGCGACTTTCACAGTAATTTCTAAGCTTTCGTTTGTATTAAAGATTGTTCCATTTGCAGATATACTTAATCCATCTCCATTTACATCAGTGGCAAATCTTTCAATATCAAAATTTGCAATAGAGCGATTTTCTTCTGTACTATTGGTCACATTAAATAATGCTCCTACGATATAAAAATTATTTTCGCCCTTTATATCATCAAAACTTACACTAAGATTCTCTACAACAGCACCATCTACAGCTCTAAACCCAACCGCCGCCGATACATTTTCTATTTTAATAACAGGAATAACACAAGTGGCTTTAAATTCTTTTCCTTCTGCTAAGACATTTAGAGTATACCTTTTTCCCGGTTCTATCAAGAATTCGCTAGATGCAATCTGATATAACTTACTATCGCTAGAATATCTTAATTCTACTTCTTCTTGGTTTTCATTTTTGATAACTACTACTGCATCTTTAATGATTAAAGTATTTACAAAATCTGCTGGTTCGAGTTGTAAAGGTTTATCAAATACAGATATTGTTTTAGAAACTTCAACTTTTATTACTTCTTCTTCTGGAGACAAAAAACCATTAATCAAAACTAACTTCTCTCCTTCTGGTCTATTTTTTATCTCTTCTTTTAAATCTTCGCAACCTAAAACGATAAAACCTATGATTAATAAAATGTAGAGTCTCATATACTAAAATTTTAAACTATAATTAAACGACGGAAGAAACTGAAATAAGTATCTTCTATATAAAACATTAGGAGAACTTTGATTTTCGCTAGCAATTTCATAATAAAAAGGGTTTTTTCTCGCATATACGTTATAAAACGAAAAGCCCCATGTTCTTTCTCTATTACGTTTTGTGATTTTATGAAATTGAATTCCCAAATCTAAACGATGAAAATTTTCTCCTTTAAAATTATTTTTTTCTGTATTAAACAGTAATATATTATCATTATTGTTTACATCCTCTATCGGGAAATTATTACCCGCTGCAACTCCTAATGTATTAGGGAGGTTGTAATTAATTCCTGATGCAAATAACCAATTACCAGAAATCGTTATTCTTTTACTAGGCTTGTAAATCCCTACAATAGAGAAATCATGTCTTCTATCATAACGTTCGTTAAATACCTTCCCTCCATTTAAATCTTCAAACTGTCTTTGCGACCATGATAAAGTGTATCCCAACCAACCTGTTAGTTTTCCTTTCTTTTTTCTAAGTAAAAACTCTGTTCCATATGCCCAGCCTTTCCCTGTAGTAATGCCATTTACAAAATCAACAGTTCGGATAGAACCTGTAATTTCTCTCACGCTTTCGAGACCTGCAAAAGAAGCGCCTTCTTTGAAGGCTATAATATCATCCATTTTTTTATAATACCCTTCGATTGTTAGTCCAAATATGTTATTCTTGAAATCCTTTGCTACCCCTAAAGCAATTTGCTCAGAAAGCTGAGGCTTTAACCGTTCTGTAGAAGACACCCAAAGATCTGTTGGTAATCCCAAACCACTATTAGATAACCTATGTATATACTGATTCATTCTTGCATACGAAGCTTTTAATGTAAGCAAAGGATACAATTTATAAGCAACAGAAAGTCTCATCTCTGGTTTAAAATAACCTTTAGATTTATGCTGAAAATGACTAAACCTTAAACCTGGATATATGCTAATCTTATCGTTAATTCTCCAATCATCCTCAATATATATTCCACTCTCAACGGTTTTTATTTTTTGGGTATTTACAATTTCATCTTCATTAATATTTCTAATATTAATTTCTTTTGGAGTAAAATCATGATAGGTAGAAACTAAACCAAACTTAAATGTATGATTAGGTGTAGGATAATAATTAAAATCGAATTTAACTCCATAATCGTTGATCCCAGAGCTTGTTCTAAACGCAGAACTTCGATTCGCTCCTCCTCTATCATCTTTACTAACTGTAAACTTATAATTACTAAATATTAATGATGTATTAGAGAAGAGCTTGTTATTAAATTCATGATTCCAGCGTAAAGTAGAAGTTATATTACCCCAAAGTATTTTCTGCTTAGATCTTTCATTCTCAACAACAGTTTTATTTCTATATTTATCTTGCCCATAGTATGTACTCCAGTACAATTTATTTTTATCATTGATAACATGATGAAGCTTAGCATTAACATCTGTAAAATAATAAGCAAGTTTCTCGTCCTTGGTCATTAATGGTAAAAGTAACAGATCTGCATATGTTCTACGACCACTAATTACAAAGGATGTTTTTCCTTTTTTTATGGGTCCTTCTAACAATAGAGATGAAGAAATCAAACTAATATTTGCTTTGCCAGCAAATTTTTCCTTATTCCCATTTTTAGTATTTATCTTCACTACAGAAGATAACCTTCCGCCATACCGAGCAGGAAAACCTCCTTTAAATATTTCTACGGATTTAATGGCATCTCCGTTAAATATGGAAAAAATCCCAAAAAGATGATTTGAATTATAAACTGTAGCTTCATCTAGTATGATCAAATTTTGATCGGGTGTTCCGCCACGAACATAAAAGCCTGTAGAACCTTCGCTTCCTGATTGTACCCCAGGTAATAACTGTAAGGTTTTAATAGCATCTTTTTCTCCCAGGATTGTAGGAATATCTTCAAAAAATGAAGGGCTTAGTTTTTCAGAACTCATCTGTGTGATCTGACTTTTACTTGTTTCCTGATCAGAGTTTATAATAATTTCATCCAGATATTCAGTCTCTGGTTCTAAATTTAAATTTATCGTAATATCAGAGGTAAGGTCAATGCTTTTCTTAATGTTTTTATACCCCACAAATGAGATTAATATCTGATGATTGCCCTCTGGGATAGAAAGGGAATAAAATCCATAATCATTGGTTATTGTACCTGTATTGAGTTTGGGGATATAAATAGATACACTACCCAAGTATTCCTGGCTTCCTTTTTCAGAAATATACCCACTAATTGTGTACTTTTTTGGACGTTTATAAATTAGTAGTTTTTTGCCCAAAACCTTGAATTGATAGAGTTTCGAGGGAAATAGATTTCTTAATATCTTAGCTAAAGTTTTTTCTTTAGCATTAACCGATACTATTTTAGAAATATCTATTGCGCTATCAGAATATCCTATCGTAAAATTTAATTTTGTTTCTAACTCACCTAAAACACTGGCAATAGATACATTTTCTTTAACTAAACTAATTTTTTGATCTAAAATTTCTCCCTGGGTATAACCACTAAACCCTCCTATAAAAAGCGCTACAAATAGTACCCTAATCACTTTTATTCTCACTAGAAAATTAAATCGGCAATTTGATTTTTGCAAAAAGAATAATGTTTTTTAAGAATTACAATCTCCTCCTTTTATAACAATATTATTCGAATCATTTTTTTCATATGTGACATCAAATAATATTTTAAAAGTTTCCAAAACATCCTCAAACGATTCGTTGTCAAAGATAGTGGTTAACGTACAATTAGCAAATTCTCGACTCTCGATAATTATGTTCTTATTGTAATACAGTTCTATATCTTTAATTACTTGTTCTATAGAAGTTTTTTCAAATTTAAGTACTCCCGATTTCCAGGAAGAGAAATTTAGGCTTTTATTTGAAGTTTTTATCAATTTGCCACTCTCTTTTGCTGTTACCATATCTCCCGGAGCTAAAATTTCTTTATATTTTTTTGATGAAAACTCAACACTACCTGTTACCAATACAAGCTCTACTTCTTTTGTATTAGCATTATTTTTTAGGTTAAATGACGTACCTAAAACTTTAGTTTGTGTGGTATTGGCAATAACAACAAATGGTTTCTCGGGATCTTTTGTAACTTCAAAAAAGCCTTCTCCTTTTAGGTTTAATTGCCTGCTATTTCCTTTAAAATCCTTTTTATAAGTAAGTTGACTACCTTCATTAAGCCATACTATAGAGTTATCTGGTAATATAAATTTGTTTTCTGCTCCCGTTTTTGCCAGTAAAATTACTTCAGTGTTAAAAAGTGAATTAAAATAAAAGCCTAAACCAATCAAAAGCACAATAGAGGCTGCAATTTTAAGATAAACATTATTTAATTTTGGTTTCTTCTTTACTGTAGCATTTATGCCAGATTCAAATTTACTCCATTGTTCATCTACATCAATTTTATCAAAATCCTCTATATTTTCTGAAGTACTCCATATGCGTTTAACATCTTCAAAATAGGTTGTATTTGATTCGGATTCGGCAATCCAATCCTCTACAAACTTTCGTTCATCATCTTGTACGTCATTTTGTAAATAACGTGTTAAAAGTTGTAGTATGTGATCTTCTTGTTCGATACTCATTTCTGAAATTAAAATCTGGCTCTAAAAGTAATAAATTATTAAGATTATGTTGTCAAAACAACTTTAAGTTCGCTTTTTAAATAATAGTCTACTCGATTTTATCTTTTTTGTTTAAAAAGTTTCTTCCACTTCTGTTAATTGATATCCTGCAAAAACACCATATCCATTCTCTCCTTCTATATTGGTCGGAGCAATAACTGATTCTGCAAATGGATCTCCGTCATTAAAATCATTTAAATATGTTGCTCTTAGCGCTTCGTATAATATTTTTTCTGCATTGGCTACCTGAATCTTTAACTTGGGATTGGGTAATGCGCTATCGGATAAAGTAAAAAATCCATCTGCTGTAATTACAGAATTTTCTCTACTTACATCTGTTGCAAACTGTTTAAACTCGAAATTTATATTTTCTACTTGATTACTAGTTGTGCCTCCTCCATTATCAAAAGACTGAGTGACTATGGCACCTATGATATAAAAATTGTTTTGATTTTTGATATCCCCTACAGTAACTTTCAACAAGCGATTCTCAGAGAATTCACCTTCTTTTACCTGAATATCCTTCTCTATCCTTTGTACAGATTCGGTTGGTATTGTACAAGATGCTTTATATTCTTTACCTAGAGCCGTAATCTTCAAAAAATATTTCTTGCCTGGTGATATTGCTAAACCACTTGCTGGTGCTTCATAGTTTAAAGATGCATCTGTATATACAAGTGCCACCTCATTGTTTTCTTCATCTGCTATCACTACGGTAGCATCTTTAATAACCATATCCTTAACATTGACTGTCCTTGATGCCCTTGATTTAGATCTTGACACTTGCACTTTTAATGTGGTATCTTGTGGTGATAAATAACCATTAATAACTACAAGCTGTTGCTTTTCTAATAAATCACTTGCATCTACACTTGTCTCACAGCTTACTAAACAAATGCCTAGAATTATTAATAGTATACTTTGAAAATATTTCATCTGTGTATCTTTATATTTTTCTAATAATTTTGACCTTGTTGATTTCACTTTTTAGAATTTATAGGTATAATTAATTGATGGAATAAACTGTAGGATTGATACTTTTTTAAGTTTAGCATCATCAAAATAATAATAGAAAGGATTCTTTCTTCCATAAATATTATATATCGAAAATCCCCAGGTACGCTCCCTATTCTTTGAAAATCGTTTATGAAATTGAATTCCTAAATCTAAACGATGATAATTTTCTCCTCTAAAATTATTTCGCTCTGTGCTAAAAGGTGTTCCTCCATTAGAGAGATCAGGTATTGTTATCGGAAAAGTACTTGTGTTTGATAATGACTCTGTATCCGGAAGATTAAAATTATTACCCGAAGAAAACAGCCATGTTCCCGATAGTGTAATACGATCATTAGGCTTGTAAATCCCTACCAAAGAAATGTCATGTCTTCGATCATATTTTGCAAAGAATTTTCGTCCTTGATTTAGCTCATCAAATTGTCTTTCTGACCACGATAATGTATATCCTAACCAACCTGTAAGTTTCCCCGTTTTTTTACGTAATAATAGCTCTGTACCGTAAGCCCAACCTTGGCCTGTGGTAATATTTTCTTCCCAATCAATTTCTTTTCCTGTTCCCAAGTCTTCTAATAACAAGAATGAAGCGCCTTCTTTATATGCTATCACATCATCCATTTTTTTATAATACCCTTCGACAGTAATAGAATATCCATCATCCATAAAATCTTTTGCCACTCCTAATGCATATTGTTCAGAAACCTGAGGTTTTAATTGATCTGTAGAAGATACCCAAAGATCTGTAGGTAACCCTATTCCCGAGTTAGAAAGTAAATGAATGTATTGATTCATTTTAGAATACGAAGCTTTTAGTGCCAAATCGGGTTTTACATTCCAGGCAATAGTTGCTCTTGGTTCCAGATTAAGGTAATCTGTTGATTTATATTGAAAATGAGTTAACCTTAACCCGGGAGAGAAACTTAGCGTATTGGTAATTTTCCAATCATCCTCGAGATATAAAGCGCTCTCTAGAGATTCAATTTTTTGTGTGATATCAGAATTACTTTCTCCTGTTTCTCTTATCCTGGATTGTTTTGGCACAAAATTATGATATGTAGATGCCAGTCCAAACCGTATAGAATGCTTAGGGTTTGGATAGTAATCAAAATCTGCTTTAATTCCATAATCATTGATTCCTGAGTTTGTTTTCAATTTAAAAATTTCATTCTGAAACTTTTCATCAACTTTAATTCCAAAGTTATAATTACTAAAAATTAAAGAAGTGTTAGAAAAAAACTTATCACTAAATTGGTGATTCCATCGTAGTGTAGAGGTTATGTTACCCCAGAACAATTTTGTTTTTAAATCATCCCCTGCTTCCTTTTCTACCGCATGAAATTTATCTTGTCCAAAATAATTACTCCAGTATAGTTTGTTTTTTTCATTAAAAACATGGTGTATTTTAAAATTAAGATCCATAAAGTAATAGCCGGCTTTTAGATCTGATTTTTGAAAAGGTTTAGACAATAAGTCTGCATACGTTCTTCGCCCACTAAAAATAAATGAAGTTTTTCCCTTTTTAATTGGTCCTTCTACCAATAGAGATGAAGATATTAACCCTACGTTTATTTTTCCGCTCAGCCTTTCTTTATTTCCGTTTTTTGTATCTATTTTGAGTACAGAAGACAATCTACCACCAAATCTTGCCGGAAACCCTCCTTTAAAAGTTTCTATAGACTTAATAGCATCTCCGTTAAATACCGAAAATATTCCAAATAAGTGGTTAGAATTATACACAGGAGCTTCATCTAGTATGATCAGGTTCTGATCCGGGGTTCCTCCTCTTACAAAGAATCCTGCACTTCCTTCATTACCTCGCTGAATTCCTGGCAATAACTGCAATGCTTTGATTACATCTTTTTCTCCCAGAATAGCGGGAATATCCTCTATTTCTGAAGGTTTTATAGAGACAACACTCATTTGAGTTACCTGGCTTTCATTCACCCTTCTGTCTCCATCTATAATAACTTCATCAAGGCTTTCGGTTTCTAGTTCCATATCAAAATTAAGTGCAAGATCACTAGTAAGATCAATCGATTTTTTAATGGTCCCATATCCTATAAAAGACACAATCAATTCATGTGTTCCTTCAGGAATGGTAAGTGAAAAGAATCCGTAGTCATTGGTAGAGGTCCCCACTGCACTACCCGGAATATAAATTGATACAGCCGGTAAATATTCCTGACTACCTGATTCTTTTACATACCCACTAATTGTATATTTTTCTACTGCTTTTTGTTGGCTAAATATTTTACTAAAGCCCATAAGTATCACCCAAAAGGCAAGAATTACTTGTTTTGTTTTCAATTTTCTAAAAAGTTTAATGATTATATATTCAAAACCCCTATTATGATCAAATCATTGATTTTATATTCTAAGCGATATCATAACACTATTCTTTGAATCCATAATCGTTGAATCTTATGATAATATGAAGTATTGTCAGAACTCTCAGAAGCCCACTGTTGTACAAATGTTTCTTCTTCTGGTGTTGCTTTATCCGAAAAATATTTAATTAAAGCATATTCTAAGTTAATTTGGTTGTGCATATTCATAACAGATCTCATTTTAATAAAAATTATATGTTATTCTTTCTCTCTACAACAAAGCATTTTACATTATCTCTGTATAGTTAGTCATCTATATGACGAATAGAAAAGAAGTTACACGTAACCGGAAAGTAAAAAAAATGAAATTATTTCATAAAAAACTGACAATCAGCACTATAAAAACAAATAAAACTAATGCTTTTATTTTTTTAAGGGCATTACTGATATGAGTTTCTACAGTTCTTTTGCTAATATTAAGTTCATCGGCAATCTCTTGATTGGTTTTTCCTTCGAACCGACTAAGCATAAAGATTTTTTGATTTTGATCAGGAAGAGTCTTGATAGCTTTATAGATTTTTTCCTGTAATTCTGTTTTCGCTATTTCTTCATCGTTTTCTTCTATAAGAATAGACGATTCTTTTTGAATGATATCCTTATGTTGTTGGCGAATATTATGAATTTTGATATAATCCAAACATCGGTTTTTTACAGATGTATATAGGAATGATTTTAAAGAAGTATGGATGATAAGTTCATCTTTTCTTTCATAGAGTTTTATAAATACTTCTTGTGTAATATCTTGTGCTGTATCCAGGTCCAAAACATATTTTTTGGCATGTATAGTAAGTACTTTAAAATATTGCTTAAATACAGATTCAAAAACTTTGACATTTTTGTTTTTGATTTGTTCTATGATAAGTTGATCACCCAAACGTTGATTTTGAAAATTATGCTATCAAATATCTTGCAAAGATAAAATTACATTACTTTAAAAAAACGATAAACTTACCAATATGTTACAAAAATTAAAGAAATTCGCTCTTCTCTTATCACTTCTTAAAGTAATAAAGAATACAAAAGGGTATTGAAATTTGCTTCTTCCAATACCCCATTAACACCAAATAATTAGAAATTAAATCTATACGATACCCCTACTTGCAAAACTTCGTTAAATTGATTTTTTTCTCTATAAAGAGATTGTTGTGAAAAATTGTGAAAATCTCCATCAAAAACATCCAATGTTCCCCTTTTATATCTGGCCTCTACCCCTATTCCATTTTTAAATTCGTATCCTAAACCAACCGCGATCGAAACATCAACAAAAGTAACATCATTGCCTTCATCCCTGTTTACAATTCCTACCGGAGTATCATCTACATCAAAATCAATCCCTGGCGCAATTAAAAAATGTAAGCCTGTATTTTTAACATAAAACTTATTTGTTGCAGATATCGAAAGATAATGAATTTCGACATCGCTCCCTGTAGGAAATTTAGTATTACCCCCTTGATTTGAATATCCAATTTCGGGTTGAAGAGCATAAAGTTTTGAGAATCTGATATTCAATAATGCTCCTAAATAAACTCCAGGTTTAGTTTCTAAATTTGAATCAGAAAGATTAGAAATATTAACTCCACCTCTTAACCCAAAAGATGTCTTCTTTTGTGCTGATGCGATTCCGAAAATGCTAATACATGTACATACTAATAAAAGTTTCTTCATTGTAATAAAAATTATATGTTTTACTTTTTAGAGAATAAAGCATTATGCTTCATCTTTGTTCATTTATCAATATGACGTATAGAAAAGAAGTGACACGTAACTAAAAAGTGAGAAAATTTCAAAAAAACTACAAATAACTAAGGGTCAATATTATAAAATAGTTAAACCCAATAATTTTATTGTTACAGTGTTGATCACTATAGTTACTAATATTCTTTCCTCAATAGTAAACTCTTAAAGTACCATGAGGATAGTGTTTTTTCTGAAGAAGGTTATTCTACATCCTTATAATCTTATAATTTTTCATCTCGTTTATATAAAAAACAATCAAGGATTAACCTTTATCCATAGATATTTTCACATAACTTTTTGGTTATTTATGTTGTAAACGATTAAGTTTGAAAAACGGAAAACAAAAAGGCAGAACTACTTTATACTAAGTAGTTTGATTTTAGTAAACTTATCAAACGTGGGAAGAAAATCTATACTCAAAAATAGAAAAGAAAAGAACCAAAAAGTAGAACAATGGACCCTGGCAATACTCCCTAAATTAAAGACTACAGATTTAGGTGAACTAACCATGGATGATCTGGCTTTGCTTATGAAAAAAAGTAAATCTACTATCTATCAATATTTCACTACGAAAGAAGAGATTTTTGAATATATCACACAAGTAAGAATAGATTATTTGTATACTTATAAAAATCAGATTACTGAAGAAATTTTAAAATTAGATTACAAATGTGAAACTCTAGGGCGTATTCTTATGGAAGGAGCTAAGGATGTTTCTTCTTTTTTTTTAAGACAATTACAAGAACATTATCCCACAGCATGGAAAATTATTGAAGAATTTTTGTGTGCATTACTCGAAGATCTAAAACAATTTTACATCTTAGGAATAGAAAACAATATCTTTAAGCCCATATCGTCTGAGCTTCTTGTTAAATTAGATGAATACTTTATCAGGCAATTAATTACTGACGATAATTTCTTTGATCAGACTGAAGAAACATTAGAATCTATAATGAGAGATTATATGTTTTTAAAATTTGAAGGGCTAAAAAAATAAGTATACCTATAAGCAGAAACTTATAGGTATACCATATCTTAGCGTTATAACAAAATAAGCTTACCTAATAACAATTCTTGTTGTATTTGTTATCCCACCATCTCCAAAAACCTTAACCAAATACATTCCTGATTTAAGATTTTCTAGGGACAACGTTTGTTGAGATTCATTTAGTGTTCCAATTCTTTTTGAGTATACGAGTCTACCACTTATCCCATATATTTCGACTACACTGTTGTTCATTGTGGTTCCTGATGAAATCTGTACCTCTCCATTAGAAATTGTTGGATATAAAAGAGCGCCTTCTGAACTTCGAGGAGGTTGTACTACTTCTTCCTGTTCTTCTGCGACCAATTGTTCTTCTGGTGCATTTATAGAGCGAATAGCCCAACCAAAGGAAGTAAATAAAGGATCAGAAATTAATCGAAAACGTACCGCAATAACATCTCCTTCCTGAAAAAAGTCTAATAAATTGATTGATTGTTCTTTAAACAACTCATCATTTATTGTTGGAGAAGGGCCAGAATTAAAGGCATCTGTCCATTCTGGAAATCTTTGTGCATCATAAGCATCTAATCGTACCCAATCTTTTAAGTTACTAGAAGCTTCTATAGTTACGTAATCATAAAATTGACCCGGTGCAGGATCAAATTCTGTGATTGCAACATCCTCGTATATAAAATTTCCATTCTCTGCATTAACAATAATAGGATGCCTTAAAACAGTACGATATTCTGAATCATTTAAATAGGGATGTGCAGAATTATTAAGAACCGCCTGACTTACTGTTTCATTAACTGTATTGATAACAAACTCTCCTCCAAAAGTATATACATCAGACATTTCAAAAGTTGTAATAGATACAAGGTTTTTTGGAACTGTATAGTCTATAATATCAAATGATGTCGACGAAGCAACAGATGTATCTCCTGTACTATCAACGGCTTTCAATCCAACAGTATGGTTTCCTTCTGTTAAATTCTCTATCGTATAAGTAAACTCGGTACCTTGCTCGATATTATCTGTAATTTGTGCGATTTCTTCTCCATCTAAATACACTATTATTTTCTCTATTTCCTCATTTTCCTGTACATAAGTAATCGCTGCATTCTGATTTTCTACAGATTCTTGCGCTGCGGCAGTAATTGTTGGAGGGGCATAGTATGTAGGAGGTTCATACCCTTCTAGTTCCTCAAGAGTAGCGGTCCAAACTCCTCTACCATGAGTTGCCATAACTACTTCATCATTTACAATTTTCATTTGCCAAACAGAAAAAGCTGGTAATCCAGCCAGGAGGGACCAGTGTGCTCCTCCATCTAATGTTTGAAACACCCCAATATCTGTTCCTACCCAAATTCTATCTTCATCAAAAGGCATTTCTACCAAACTATGAATTGCGACATCCGGAAATCCTCTATCTTCTCCTGTAGAAAACCCTGAAATATCTTCCCAGGTTTGCCCTAAATCTTCTGTTTTTAATATTTTAGCAGCTCCCTGTCCAGAAAATAATACATAAGCTCTATTCTCATTTGTAGATGAAGTTTCTACTCCTGAAATAAAATAATTATGATTAACACCGTCTCTTGGGTCAGAGAATAAAGCTGTAGGCTCATAAGACACTCCATTATTCTTAGAAACATGAATCACATAACTCCCTGATTCTGTCATTGCATTACCAGCCCATACAATATCTGGGTTAGCTGTTGACACAGAAACATCTAATGAACTTGAAGCTCCTACCGAAAAATTATTTGGAATAGAAGTTAATTGCCATGATTTTGCAAAATCAGGGGATCTCCAAACTCCGCTAATAGAAGGGCTAAAGAGTACATTAGGGTTATTATTTGAATTTGTAATTTTAGAATAAAAAGGAGATGTTCCTGCACCCGATTCTCCATGCCTTGCATTAAATCCTTGACCATTCTCATAACGTACAAAACCATTAAATTGAAAACCTCCTATATACTCATCAGGATTATCATAATTCCATAATACTTCAAACCCGTCTCCTCCAAGAATAAATTGATATGCGGTTTCATCGTTTGCTCCATTTTCGGTAAATGATATCCAGGTTCCATTATCTTGTGCTCCAGCCATATAATCTTCTGTACCGTTACGTTTATCGGCTCCATAAAACTGTGTGCAATTAAGTCCTACTGCAGAAGTAGACCAATCATTAAGCGTTGTTCCCGGTTCGAATAGATAATCGGTATGATATATTCCTCCATCATTAGCTAGGATTAATTTAAACTTTTTTTCTTTTCTTTTCTTAATCCATGTTAAACCATGTTGATCTACGTGAACATAATTATTTAATTCGCCATTATAACCTGCTGCGATAGGCTGAAAAGTATAACTTACTGGTCCATCTTTACTTTTAATACCAGTTCCTGCTTTAACTATTTGTACTCTATGCATCACTACTCCTCCTGCATAAAAAACATTTTCGTTAAAAGGATGTGCTCTTATTATGTTGTCATACCATCCTTGCCCAGTAATCAAATTTCCTGCTGCAGGAGTTCCTTCAAAACCAATTAATCTAAACGTTTCTCCTGCATCACTGGTAAGATAAAAATCGGTATTCACTGCAGTAGTTGCTCCTCCACTACCAGTGTACACCGAAATGAAAACTCTATTCGGGTTAGCTGGAGAAACATCAAGCTCAAAACGTGAATGATTTGAATTGTAATCATCTTTATTCAACACTAAGTCCCATGTTAATCCACCATCTGTACTTTTTATTACTCCTACACTATTTACGCCTCCATATAGAGTATTAAAATTAGTAGGATCATAATTAAGATCCTGAACATTTCCTCCACTATACGTATTCTGCCATGTTACTCCTCCATCCGAGGTAACATAGACACCGTTTCTACTTGCTACAACAAGGTTATTTTCATCGTCAGGATTTAAGGCCAATCGACCAACTCCTCCAAAACTTTTGGTGTTATTGAGATATTCCCAACTGCGGCCTCCGTTTACACTTTTTAAAACACCTACTCCTCCTATTGCATCTAAATTATTAAAAGGCTCACCTGTTCCCAGGTACAATGTTTCGGGGTCGCTTGTCCCCACTGCAACAGTAGATGTAGACAGATTAGGTATTTTATAATCTGTAAGATTCTCCCAGGTGGTTCCAGCATCTTCGGTTACCCAAAGTCCGCCACCAACTGTACCGGCATACCATTTATCATCATTATCGGGGGCCACTACAATACCACGTATCCTACCTGGCACATTTACAGGCCCTCTTTCTTTCCATTTAATAATGCTAGAGTTCTTGGCCGTAGATCTATTTTTCATAGCTTTTTGATGTTCTGTCATCAAAAAACCATCCTTATAGGTAGATTCTTCAGCGCCAATAGGTTTTAAAAGATTTGCCTTATACTCTGCTATGATTTCAATTCCTTTCTTCTTGTTATAATCTTTCTTTTTTTTGAGTTTTTTAGAAGTTTCTACAGTGCTTATTTCTGTGTGTTTTTGTTCTTGATTTTTATCGCATGCAGAATAAACGATTAGTAGAAAGATAAGAAAAGCCAATCTTCGAAAATAAAATTTGTGTGTCATGAGTTAGTTGTTTAAATTAATAATTGTTATTTGTATTTGTGTATCTGACAGCAATAAATCATCAGGATTTTCAGAAGTCGGTTTTTGTTCCATCCCGATGTAAGGAATAAGCTTTATAGAGGTATTATCATTCCAATCAACATTAGCTCCTCTAAAATAGCCTTGTTTTATAATTTTTTTTGTCGCAGTATTATATACCGTATATTCAAAATGAGTAGCTGGATCTTCTGGTTTTATTACCTTTTTAATATGAAGCTCCATAGACTTATTTCTGTTTAGTTTTGAAATAATCATATCATTTTTCATAGATATTAAGGGCTGATGAGAAGGTTTATCTTGAGTGATTTTATCTTCTGCGGTTTTACACTGAGCAAAAGAAAATATGGTTAAACCAAAAAAAAGGATACTTATAATTTTTCTCAATAACATCGATACTATTTTATAAATCGCTTGTGAAAGTTTCATTAACTACTCGTTAAACCGGTAATTACTTTCGATTTTTGGGGAAGGAATATGGTGAAAGCTTATACTTTTATATAAATAATAAAAGACAACCGCATAACATACCTCTAAAATAGTTTTTATTTTTTTAAAAATCAACTACTTACCACTTGATTTAACAAAATAAATGTAGCTTAGTTTTATGCACACAGAAAGTTTCTGGATGATTGTTTTTTAACTTAAAATCCAAATATGTTACTTAACGAGGACAACTAAAATTTTAAGATTTCATCAATTTATGCACTAACTTATGTTATAAGCAGAGCTAACCCCATATTTTGAAATCATCTTTTTAGAATTTTCAAAATAAAATCTTATTCCTAAAAACCGCTTTAGTTACCCTCTCAATTAAGAAAACACTTTATGTAGAAGAAGTATAGAGTTATAGGGTATAACACTATAATTAATTTATCATTTGTTGATTTTGATAATAAAATCAAACACTTACGCCATACATTTTTTCTCGAAGCTCTTTAATTTTTGGATCACTCATATATTCATCGAATGTGGTGTAACGATCAATAACTCCATTAGGTGTCAGTTCGATAACTCTGTTACCCACAGTTTGTGCAAACTCGTGATCATGAGTAGTAAATAAGACTGTACCCTTAAATTTTTTCAATGAATTATTAAATGCGGTAATCGACTCTAAATCAAGGTGATTTGTAGGTTCATCCAGCATCAATACATTTGCTCTTGTCATCATCATTTTAGATAACATACAACGAACTTTTTCACCTCCAGACAATACATTTGATTTTTTTAATGCTTCTTCGCCACTAAAAATCATTTTTCCTAAGAATCCTCTAATAAATACTTCTTCTCTTTCTTCTTCTGTAGTTGCCCATTGGCGTAACCAATCGACTAATGTAAGATCATTCTGAAAATATTCACTATTATCTGCAGGCAAATACGATTGAGTAGTGGTAATTCCCCAGTTAAACTTACCTGAATCCGCCTTTTGTTTATTATTTAGCGCCTGATAAAATGCGGTTGTAGCTCTTGAATCTTTAGAGAAGACAACAACTTTATCTCCTTTGGTTAAGTTAATATCAATATCTTTAAATAATGTATCTCCGTCTTGACTTGCAGCTAATCCTTCTACATTTAGGATTTGATCACCCGCTTCTCTATCTCTTTCAAATATTATAGCAGGATAACGGCGACTTGATGGCTTAATATCTTCGATATTAAGTTTTTCTATCATTTTTTTACGGGAAGTAGCTTGTTTAGATTTTGCAACGTTTGCACTAAACCTCGCAATAAACTCTTGTAATTCCTTTTTCTTCTCTTCTGCTTTTTTATTCTGTTGGGCTCTTTGTCTTGCTGCTAATTGAGAAGATTCATACCAAAACGTATAATTACCACTGTAGTGATTAATCTTACTAAAATCAATATCCGAAATATGTGTACATACGGCATCCAAAAAGTGACGGTCGTGAGATACTACAATAACTGTATTATCGAAGTTTGCCAAAAAGCTTTCTAACCATGAAATAGTTTCATAATCTAAGTCGTTTGTTGGCTCATCCATTATTAAAACATCTGGATTACCAAACAAACATTGTGCTATCAATACTCGTACTCGTTGTTTAGTATCAAGATCAGACATTTGTGTATAATGCAATTCTTCTTTGATACCCAAGTTAGAAAGCATTGCTGCTGCATCGCTATCCGCATTCCAGCCATTCATTTCTTCAAACTGTACCTGTAATTCACCTATCTTCTCTGCATTTTCATCTGTATAATCTGCATAGAGAGCATCTATTTCTTTCTTTATTTTATAAAGAGGCTTATTCCCCATAATCACTGCTTCTAATACAGTATACTCATCATATGCGTAATGGTTCTGTTCTAAAACAGACATTCGTTTACCTGGCTCTAGATGTACATGCCCCGATGTAGGCTCCATCACACCAGAAAGAATTTTAAGAAACGTAGATTTCCCAGCACCATTGGCACCAATAATACCATAACAATTACCTTGTGTAAAAGAAGTATTTACTTCATCAAAAAGTATTCGTTTACCAAATTGAACAGAAAGATTAGAAACTGATAGCATGAGTATGAAAAATTGTAAGGTTTAAATTTGCCGCAAAAGTAGAAAAATGGATTCAGAACCTGAAACAATCTATCATTAATTTATGAGGTTTATTCTGTAGTTTATTTATCATCAAAAACCCAAGAACTGAAAGATTTTAATAGCTCAATTCGTTAATCTGCATAGAATTAACTTATAATTAACAAGCGTAATAGGTGTTTCCCTTTATTTTTGGACACAGAGTAAGTTAATTTTATAGCGCCAAAAATGCAATTTTCAGTACTAAGATATTTTATCCAAGTTTCTTTTTTATCATGCTTTGTATGCAGTTGTGGTTCTTCTGAAAAAGATAATAAAGAATATACTTATTTTGGCGGTGAAATTGTAAACCCTAATACGAACTATGTTATTTTATCTAAAGGTTACGATTATAGAGATACCATACAATTAGATAAAAATAATAGATTCCTACACAAAATAGAGAATTTAGAAGATGGATTGTATTCTTTTAAACATAATCCAGAATATCAGGTGGTACTCCTTGAGAAAGGAGATAGTGTATTAATTCGTTTAAACACTTTAGAGTTTGACGAATCTCTTGTTTTTACAGGTAAAGGTTCTGGAAAAAATAATTTTTTAATCGATTTGTTTTTACAAAACGAAATTGAAAGAGAACATTTAAAAAGAACAGGCTTTATGCAGTCTGCTTCGTATTTCAAAAAAAAGCAGGATTCTTTACTAAACATAAAATCGGATGCTTTTGAAAAGTTAATCAACAAAAATGAGTTGAGTAATTTGGCAAAAAAACTTACTCAAGCTAGTTTCATATTTGAATACTACATGAGGCATGAGTTCTATTTTACCAGTTGTTATAAAATGGGAGGTCCCGATGCAACTAAAGAATTATCTACCTCTTTTTTTAATTATAGAAACCAGATTGATTTTAATGATGATGAATTAAAAAGACTATATTCTTATAATTGGTTTTTAAATTGCTACTTCACTAATGCTTCTATTTCTAATAATGATAATGGATTACAACACGATAATAACTTAGAGAATTTTATTTACAAGCTGGATTTAATTGATAATGTTGTAGAGCATTCATACATAAAAAATAATCTATTAAGAAGATCTACTATTCGTTTTTTACTGGATGATAGTAAAAATAATGAAGAATCAAATAAAGCTTTAAAACATTATCTTTCTGTAAGTACCAGTAATCGATCACAAAAAGAATTAAAAAAACTTGCCAGGCATATTTCAAAATTAAGACCCAATAAAGCTATTCCTGATCAGGATTTAATTACTTCAAAAGGTGAAACCGTTAAATTATCTTCACTCTTTAGTAAACCGATTACTGCTTTGTATTTTTGGTCTATAGAAAGTAAAGATCATTATGTAAAAGCTCATGAAAAAGCAACCTACCTTAGCTCTTTATACCCTGGTATTGATTTTATTGCTGTAAATATTGACCCTGATCAAACAAAAAATTGGTTAAAAACTATTAAAAGGCATGGGTACAATTTAGATAATGAATACGAGTTTAAACATCCTAAATGTTCTTCAGAAGAATTGGTAATTCATTATAGAAATAAAGTTATTCTTGTAGATCAGAATGGTAAGATAATAAATCCTAGTACAGATTTGTTCGCATCTGTTTTTGAGAAACAGCTTATGCAATATACACAATTGGCAAGTTTAGAAAATTAAAAAGCCACTCGATAGAGCAGCTTTTCTAAAATTTTATATGTTAGGAAAATTACACTAGTTTCCTTTTTTATAATCTGCAAGAAACTTAGCAAGACCAATATCTGTTAATGGATGTTTTAACAATCCTTCTATAGAAGAAAGAGGCCCTGTCATTACATCTGCACCGATCTTAGCACAATCAATTACATGCATTGTATGTCTTACCGAAGCTGCCAAAATTTCTGTATCAAATCCATAATTATCATAAATCAATCTTATTTCTGCAATAAGATTAAGTCCATCTGTAGAAATATCATCCAATCTACCAATAAACGGAGATACATAGGTAGCTCCTGCTTTAGCAGCAAGTAAGGCCTGCCCAGCAGAAAACACCAAAGTACAATTGGTTTTAATTCCTTTATCACTAAAGTATTTGATTGCTTTTACACCATCTTTGATCATAGGTACTTTTACAATAATTTGATCATGAAGTTTAGCCAGTTCTTCTCCTTCTTTAATAATACCATCAAAATCTGTAGAAATTACTTCTGCACTTACATCTCCGGTTACGATTTCACATATCTTTTTATAGTGATTAATTATATTTTCTTTACCAGTGATACCTTCTTTAGCCATCAAAGATGGATTTGTAGTTACTCCATCAAGAACTCCTAAATCTTGTGCTTCCTTAATCTGATCAAGATTTGCAGTATCAATAAAAAATTTCATAGTATTGTTTTTAAAATTGTTGTGTTTAAATTTTGCGCTTTTATAGATCGCGAATATAAAAATAATCGTTGTAGACTAATAAATTCTTTTTGTTAATTAAAAAAATATCTTTCATCTGTCGAATCCATAACGCTTCTATATTTAATTACAGAACTACACATTATAATTTATAATGATTCATCAGCATTTTCTCATACATTCTATCTGGTAATATTCGTTTTAGCACAATAGAAAATTTTTGCATAAATGCTCCTACTTTATAGTGTACTTTTGGTTTTTTGTTTTTTATAATCTTAAAAACTGCTTCGGCCATTTCTAAAGGATCATTACCCGAATCTACATGGCTATCCATTAGTTTTAATGTATCTCCATATGGTTTTTCATATGGAGAATTTTTAATAACGGGAGCATGGTAGCGCCCTGCAGCAATATTGGTTGCAAAATCCCCAGGAGCTACATTAGTCATTCTAATATTGAAATCTTTCAATTCCATTCGCCAGGCTTCGGTAGTCATCTCTAATGCTGCTTTAGAAGCACTATAAATCCCTCTATACGGTAATCCCATATACCCTGCAATAGAAGTGATGTTAATAATTAATCCACTTCCCTGTTTTCGCATTACTGGTAAAACCGCTTTGGTAACATTGATTGGGCCAAAATAATTTGTAGTAAAATTTCTTACTATTTCTTCATTAGGAATTTCTTCTATTGGCCCTGTAATACCAGCTCCGGCATTATTAATTAACACATCTAATCTTCCATGCTTTTGTTCAATGGTCGCAATAGCAGAATTGATACTGTTCGTATCTGCTACATCTAACTCTAAAAGTGTAAAAAACTCAAAATCAGGAAATCGAGATGGATTACGACTAGTACCGTATACAATATATCCTTTTTGTGCCAAAAATATTCCTATTGATTTTCCTATCCCAGAAGACCCTCCTGTAATTAAAACTACAGTATCTTTTTGATTTGTGCTCATAATCGCAAATATACAATTCTGATTAACGATCTACTAATCTCAAAATATAAAATGATGGGAAACAAATGATGGTAATTTAGGTATCAATGGAATTTAAATTACATCAAAAATTAAGGCACAAAAAAAGGCAAGCTACCTACATCACACTGCTACAACCGTCTACCTTTGCTGCGTTCCCGCCCTGGAGGATTCAACAGGAGCTAGTTGTGTAGGACTTGCCGCTGCAAAGATACAATCTTTAGGATATAAAACAATGATTTTTTAAACCCAATTAAAATAAATATCTTGCTTAAAATTTAATTATCACAATGAAGATCCATAACTCCTTCGTCATCATTATTTTAAGCATACTCAGTTTTTCTTGTGGAAGTAATCAAGATAAGCGAAAAAAATATTTTTCTATCAATACCGAGGGTAATAAAACCAAATTTATGCTTGGTGAGACTATAAAAGCAAACATCATAAACGCTCAAAATATAAAAATTGACTCTGTTACTTTTCTTTTAGATAATAAAAAGGTAGCTTCTAAAAAAGATTTCAGTTATGAAGAAAAAATTGATGATGAAAAACTAGGAAATCACATCTTAACGGCTCAAGTTTTTTATGATGGAAATATCGACACTATAACCAAAAAAATCGCTTTTCTTAATAATATATCTCCAAAATTATATTCTTACAAAATTATTGCAGAATACCCTCATGATAAAGAAGCCTTTACCCAGGGATTAGAATTTTTTGGTGATACGTTATATGAAAGTACTGGTAAAAAAGGAATGTCTTCTTTACGGAAACTTGACTATAAAACCGGAGAAATTCTTGTAAAAAAAGATATAGCAAAGGAATATTTTGCAGAAGGGATTACCATTATGAATAATAAAATATTTCAACTAACCTGGACATCTAAAGAAGGATTTATCTATGATCTTACTACCTTAGAGAAAACCGGAAGTTTTGCATATAACCAAAGTAAAGAAGGTTGGGGATTATGTAATAATGGAAATCAGATCTACAAGAGCGATGGTACAGAAAAAATCTGGATACTAGATCCTAACACCCTTGCAGAAAAAGATTATATAGAAGTCACTACAAACAAAGGTGTTAAATCCAGATTTAATGAATTAGAATGGGTTGACGGAAAAATTTATGCTAATACCTGGCAAAAAGATGGAATTGCCATAATTAATCCTAACAGTGGTGCTTTAGAAGCAGTTATTAATCTTAGTGGTCTTCGTAAAAAAGTAATGCAGCATGAAAAACTGGATGTTTTAAATGGTATCGCATATAATGCAAATACCAAACGGTTATTTGTTACTGGTAAAAACTGGGATAAACTTTTTGAAATTGAAGTTATAAAAAAACCATAGTATTTTTTTGAGAAAAAATAATGATACACTAATTAGACATTGATCTTTTTATTCTATTTTTCTGATACTATAAAGATTCATTCTTCAATAAATTTCTGCAACACTATAATAAGTTACTCGTTATTGTAATAGACAGATAATAAACCGTACCTTTGCGGCTTATTTTTAGCTATATGAATAAATTTGAAGCGTTAGGTCTTGGTGAAGCCATTATTAAGGCGGTGAATGATATGGGTTTCGAAACCCCAAGTGAAGTACAGGAAAAGGCAATCCCTATTTTATTAAAGGAAGATACAGATATTGTTGCTTTAGCACAAACTGGTACAGGAAAAACAGCAGCTTTCGGTTTTCCCTTAATCGAAAAAATTGATAGCAGTAGCAGGATTACACAAGGATTAATCCTCTCTCCTACTCGCGAACTTTGTTTACAAATTACTAACGAACTTAAAAACTACTCTAAATATATTCCTGGATTGCACACTGTAGCAATTTATGGTGGAGCAAGTATAACGGATCAGGCAAAACAAATAAAACGTGGTGCCCAAATTGTAGTGGCAACTCCTGGGAGAATGCAGGATATGATCAACCGTAAAATGGTAGACATTACCAATATTAGTTATTGTGTATTAGATGAAGCTGATGAGATGCTAAATATGGGGTTTTATGAAGACATCAATACCATTTTGTCTCATACTCCGGAAGATAAAAATACCTGGCTATTCTCTGCAACAATGCCAAAAGAAGTTTCTACCATTGCAAAACGATTTATGCAAACTCCTATAGAAATTACTGTAGGGCATAAAAATACTGGTTCTAAAAACGTTTCTCATGAATATTATGTAGTAAATTCTCGTGATCGGTATGCTGCTTTGAAACGACTGGCAGATGCAAATCCTGATATCTTTTCTGTAATTTTTTGCCGTACCAAAAGAGATACTCAAAAAGTAGCAGAAAATCTTATTGGTGACGGATATAATGCCGCAGCATTACATGGTGACTTAAGTCAGAATCAACGTGATTTGGTAATGAAAAGCTTTAGAAATCGCCAAATACAGATGTTAGTAGCTACAGATGTAGCTGCACGTGGTATTGATGTAGATGATGTTACTCATGTAATTAATTATCAACTTCCTGATGAGATAGAAACGTACACACATAGAAGCGGAAGAACAGGACGTGCAGGAAAAAGTGGTGTTTCTATGGTTATCGTATCCAAAAGCGAAGTCAGAAAAATTAGATCTGTAGAACGAATCATTAAGAAGAGCTTTGAGAAAAAAGAGATTCCTAGTGGAGAAGAAATATGTCAGGTTCAACTCTTTCACTTAGCTAGTGACATCGGAAAAGCAGAAATAAATCATGAAATCGATAGTTATTTACCATCTATTAATGAAGTTTTAGAAGAGTTTTCTAAAGAAGAATTGATCAAAAAGTTCTTTTCGGTAGAGTTTTCTCGTTTTCATAATTATTACAAAAAATCTAGAGATCTAAATGCTGTAAACGAAAGAGAAGGCAATTCTGGTAGTGATGGCAGTACACGTTACTTTATTAACGTAGGAGAAAAAGATGGATTTGATTGGATGACTTTAAAGGATTTCCTGAAAGAAGTATTAGAGTTAGGAAGTGATTCCTTAAGCCGAGTAGATGTCAAGGAAAGTTTTTCTTTTTTCAACACCAATACCGAACATCAGGAACGAGTTCTTCAGGTTTTTGAAGATTTCAGAATGGAAGGAAGAAAGGTTAATGTAGAAATATCTAAAGATTCTGGTCGTAGAGGAAGACGTCGTCGCGATAATGATGGTGGTTTTAAAGGAAAACGTAGAAGTGATGGATTTAAGCCCAAAGGCAGAAAACGTTTTGATTCAAAAGAAGATAGAGGTAGCGGAGGTAATCGAAAAAGAGATCGTAGAAAACGTAGTGATCGCAGATAAATCAGAGGTTTTGTCCTTTGTATATTCAAAAATTACTTTTTAGTAAATTACTGAATATAAGAACTTAACAAATAAATATGATTTTTGGCGCGATTTTTATGTTATATTATTTAAAATTGAACGTCATATTATATACATGAAGAGAGTATTATTTTACATAGCCCTATTAGCAGGTATAACTACTTATGCTCAGGAGAATGATTCAAGTACTGTATCAGGAAAAGTATTAAATGCTGCTAATGATCAGATACTAGAAAATGTTCATATCGTTAATCTTAGTCAAGTCATAGGAACAATTACTAATGAAAAGGGAGATTTTAATATCCCTGCAAAAGTAAATGACACTCTATATTTCTCTTATATAGGGTACAAACCATTACAGGTTAGAGTAACTAACGATTGGGTTAAGTTTGGAGAAGTTAAGATTAAGATGACCGAGCTGGGAATTGCATTAGAAGAGGTAGTTGTTGCCGATGTACAACTAACAGGCTACCTAGAGATTGATGCTAAAAGAATCCCTGTTTACAATAATTATAGGTATAGTATTTCTGGATTGAATTCTGGTTATGAAGGTGGTAATAAACAACCTGGTGCCGTAAACAAGGTGTTAGGTGCTATCTTTAATCCTGCTGATTTTTTATATAATATATTTAGCAAACGCTCAAAAGAGTTAAGGAAATTACGTAAAATGAAAAAAGACGATGAGATTAGGAACCTTTTGGAGACTAAATTTGATCGTGCTACCTTAATGGCTCTTCTACAAGTAGGGCGGTTAGATATAGATGAGATTTTACGTAATTGCAATTATTCTGTTGATTTTATAAAATTTGCAAATGATCTTCAAATTCTCGATGCCATAAGTGAATGCTATGAGGAATACAAAATATTAGATAGAAAGTAATCTACATATCAACGTAAAGAATGTAATGCAATTCGATTTCCTTCTGAATCTACAAAATACGCCATATATCCATGTTCTTCAGAAATTTGCTTTTTGTCTAAAACTACTTTTCCTCCTGCATCTGCTACCCTACTCATTTCATTAGCAACATTATCACAAGAAAAATACACCAAAACTCCATCTTCACTAGGCTTATAATGTTCTCCAGCATAGATTAATGTTCCTGTAGCAATTCCTGCTTGATTTTGATTAGGGAACCACCCCATTTGTACTCCTTCCATATCATGAAGACTAATTTCTATATCAAAAACTTTTTCATAAAAAGCTTTAGCTCTTTTCATATCTATAACCGGAATTTCGAACCAAGTAACCATAATATTAGATGTTAGATGTTAGATGTTAGATGTTAGATGTTAGATGTTAGATGTTAGATGTTAGATGTTAGATGTTAGATGTTAGAAAGTTACTCATTCTCATGATATCGTGCAATAATTTGTTCATGGCTTTTAATCACTTTCTTTGCCCATTCCATTCGTTTTTCTAATTTTTCCTCTTCAGATAATTGCCAATTGCTATTTGTTTCTTTAAGTTTAGATGTAACATATTGTAATATTATTGCAGCTGAAACCGAAATATTAAGGCTTTCTGTAAATCCAACCATTGGGATATGTAATTTGGCATCTGCCGCTTCAAGAACCTGATCGCTTAACCCTTGCTGTTCTCTTCCAAAGAAAAATGCAGCTGGTTTATTAATATCAAAATCCTGTAAAACTTTAGAATCATCATGCGGGGTAGTCGCAACGATTTGATATCCTTTTTTTTGTAGCGTAGCCAGACATTCTTTGGTAGTAGAATATCGATTAACATCTACCCATTTCTGAGCACCCATTGCAATTTCACGGTCTATACGTTTTGCATTTACCTCTTCAATTACATGTACATTTTGGACTCCAAATACATCACAACTACGTATCACCGCACTTGTGTTATGCAATTGATACACATCTTCGACTGCTACCGTAAAATGATTTGTACGTTGTTCCAAAACTTTTTTATTTAAACCTTGTCGTCTTGGAGTAAGAAATGATTCTAAGTATTCGAGAAGTTTTATATCTATCATAATTGCTAAAATATAAAAACATCGATTATTTTTAATAAAAAAGAGCTGCCTGTTATGATATCAGACAACTCTTTTACAATCTACTTAATTTAACTTAAACATATGCACCATAGCTTTTCTGTATTGTAATATTTATGGCTTATTACAACAAAGCTCTTGTATGTACATAATTCTGATTTAAAAAACACTTAAAATCTGATATCACTTATCAAATTCTATTTTCACAACTAATTACTATTTAATCTTTTTTAGACAAAAAAAACCTCCCGAAATTACCCCTAAAAACGGAAGGTTTAAGTAAACACATTGTCAAAATGTTTCTTACTGACTAATTATTCATATCATAATTAGCCTAATTTTTCTTTTTCATTATTTCTTAATTTATACTTTATTATACTGTTGTTATGTAATTTATAGTCATTGATTTTAGTATTAGCATAGCTATGGCCTAAATAAAATTTGGCGTCATTATACTGTATAGCGTGGTAAATAAACATCAAAAAAGATCTTAACAACTTGTAGCTGTGTACATTAAATTCTAATACAAGATTAACTACAGATAAAGCATTAGTTTTTCTGGTATTATATCGTGTTAAGAAAGTGATAAAAAATGTACGGTAAGTCCGTAAAAAAGATAAAGAATTACTATATTTCACCCTTCGGAAAGAGGAGAAAAACGATATGTATTTTTCCTTAAGGGAAAGAAGCATCCCATCAATTGAAAATCGAAATTGACAATTTCTAGACGCATGAAATAATAGTCTACTCATAATGATTGATTTATTTTAAATTAATCGCTATTCAGACCCTGCTTTTGTTGGCTCGCCAAAGTTTTACAATCGCGGGGTTGTTTTTGTCTTAACCTTAATTTTTAATGATACATATTTTTTATAAAAGAAACTAACATTAAAAATCTACAGTTTTACACATTTATTTATTACTTTTTATTTTAGTACTACGCTCAAAACACCTCCAAAAACAGAGGTTTTTGATTTTATATTATTACTTATTTTTCTCATTAATGCAATTTGACAATAAAAGTGTTCGTTTATTCATAAAAGTATATTATCACTACTTAGATGAAAAACTACATATCCTTTTACAAAACAATATCGAATATAAAACTCAGGGAGGGGTAAGAAAATAAGTTTTTTATCCTGTAATTATTACATTATGTTTTGCTTAAAAACAATACTTAAAGATAGTTACTATTTGTTAAAACCGAACACTGAAACACCACATAATTATTCCGGTTTTACCATAAAAAAATAAATGTCTAATCATATTATCAAAAAAATAAACAAAATTAACATTTTCATCAATCTCCAAAATCACAAATTATTAATTATCAATTACTTACAATAAAAATAGAGCTATGCAAAATGTTATGAATTCATTAAAAAAGTAGGAATATTCCATAAAAAATATAGAAATACAGCTTTTTAACCGATGTATTACGCTTTTTAACTGTTTTTAGATTATTGAAAAAACGTCAATTATGGATAGGTAAACTGTAATTTTTTATCAAGATAAAAGTATAAATTCCATTTTTCAATACTAAAATAGATAATAGGTTTAGGTTATTATATTATCATTCTGACCTCTGATATTTTTAACCTACTAAATTTAAGCAGTTTACAAAAAAAAAATCACTTTCCATAAAAAATAGAAAGTGATTTTTAATTTCAATTTATTTTATACAATTAACTTTCTTTATGAATTTCTACTGAGTGTGGATAAGGAATTTCAATACCTGCATCATCAAGAGCTAGTTTACAGTTTTCTAATGTAGTAAAATACACATCCCAATAATCTTCTGGAGTGCAGTAAGGACGAACAGCCAAATCGACAGAGCTTTCTCCTAATTGGCTAACATTTACAGAAGGCGCAGGATCTTTCATTATCTTAGGGTTTGATGTTAAAACTCCTAGCAATACATCTTTTGCATTTTTTATATTTTCATCATAACCTATACCTATTGTGATATCTACTCTCATCATTCCTTCTGCCGTATAGTTAATGATATTACCATTTGCCATTGCTCCATTAGGAACGATAGCTAACTTATTTTGAGGAGTAGTTAATTTTGTTGTAAAAATTTCAATTTCCTTAACTACACCCAATACGCCTTGTGCCTCTATAACGTCTCCTATTTTGTATGGTCTAAAAATCATAATAAGCACTCCTCCTGCAAAATTAGATAAAGATCCTTGTAGTGCTAAACCAACTGCCAAACCAGCTGCAGCAATTACAGCAGCAAAAGTAGTGACATCGACACCTAATCTTGAAATTACGAGAATGATGAGGAATACTTTTAGGGACCAGGTCAATAAGTTTAATAAAAACTTTTGCAAAGATTCATCATACTTACTTTTAGACATCACCTGTCTAACACTGCTAATTAATTTCTTAATAACCCATGATCCTATAATATAAATAAGGATGGCTGTAATGAGTTTAGGGCCAAATTCTTTTGCCAGTTCAATACCGTAATTGAACCATTCTTGAGCTTTTTCCATTATAATTTGTGTTATTTTGTGTTGAAATATTGCAGTAATAAAAACTATAACTACAACAGATAAAATTTAGGATAGCAAAGGTATATGAAATCAATATCAAAGCCAAAACGTTTTATGTACTATCATTATTGTAGTATAATAAATTCGCTTCTGCGGTTAAGTTGATGTTCATTATCGCTACATGGTACTCCATCTGCACATTTATTAATAAGTGCAGTTTCACCATATCCTCTACCCGTTACGCGAGATCTATCTATCTTTCCTTTTTCTACTATATACTTAATCGTGCTTTTTGCTCTGCGTTCACTTAAATACATATTATAATCATCATCTGCCCTACTGTCTGTATGAGATCTAACATCAATCTTTAAATCGGGGTATTCGTTAAGTGTTGCAATAATTTTTTGTAATTCTATTTCTGCATCTGGCCTTATAAAGGATTTATCTAAATCAAAATATATAATCTCCAGATCTAATAGTTTAGCCAAATCATCACCTGGTTTCACTTCTTTTTCGGCCAATCCGCCTTTGCTAAGTTGCAGAGCTAAGTCATGCTTATGTTCTAATACATTATTTGCCGTAAGAAGCGCTTCTGTAGGGCCATACCCTATCTTATTTGCTCTAACAATATAGGAAGTATCACACTCGAGATCAAACCTATATCTCCCTTTCGAATCTGTAACTGTACGTTGTAATTCGTTATTAGTATCGTCTAATAAAAACACTTCGGCATCTACCAAAACTCCTCTAGAACTTGCATCTGTAACTACTCCTTCAACATATTGGTTACATTTAGTAATTAATTCTTCTGTTTGCTTAAAACTATAGATATCATCATTTCCTTTTCCTCCTGCTCGATTGCTTGAGAAATATCCAATTTTTGTATTTTCATTCAATACAAAGGTAAAATCGTCTTCAGAACTGTTTACTGGTTTCCCTACATTATAAGGTATAGAAAACTCTCCAAATTCCTCGGGAACAGTTACAAAAATATCTAATCCACCTAAACCAATATGTCCATCACTAGCAAAATACAATCGTCCCGAATCACTAACGTATGGAAAAGTTTCTCTTCCTTCGGTATTAATTTTATCTCCCAGATTTTTGGGTTCACCAAAAGTACCATCTTCATGTATATCAATAACATATAAATCAGAAAGTCCCCTACTATCGGGCATATCACTTGCAAAATAAAGTTTAGTTCCATCTGCACTCAATGCAGGGTGGGCTATAGAATATTCATTGCTATTAAAAGATAACTCTTCTATGTTTGTCCATTTATCATTTTCGAGTGTTGCTCTATATATTTTTAGTAATATAGTCCCCTCTACATTAGATCCTAATTTTCTTTTAAGATAATTATTACGAGTGAAATATACTGTTTGTCCATCACTACTAAAAGAAGTAGAAGATTCGTGAAACTTTGTATTTATTTTCCCTTTTAACTTTTTGGGTGTTTGTAAAATCCCATTAGATTCAATAATCGTTGAAGAAAACAAATCCAGAAATGGCATTTCATCCCATTCATGAACAACCTTACTCATTCCACTTCCTCCTCCTCTCGAAGATGCAAATATCAACTCTCCCTGATTATTAAAACTAGGTGCATAATCAGAGTATTTAGAGTTTATACTTAATTTTAATAGTCTAAACTTACCCGACTGCATTTCAATAAATTTTAAATAATCTCTGGTATTCATAAAGAATTCTGCTCTTTGGTCATTACCAGTAATCGTATTAAATTGCTCCATTATCTTATCTGCTTCCTCGTATCGTTGTATACTTTTTAAGCTTTGAGAATATCTAAATAAATATTCGGGATCAATATCATCTGCATACTTAGTAGTTAGTTTTTCATACCAAGGAATTGCATCCTCTAACCGGGCATTAAAATAATAAGAGTCTCCAAGTTTTTTAAACAAATCTGCAGATTCATAGCCACTTTCTGCAACTTGAAGATATATTTTACGGGCATCGACAAAGGCATAACGATTAAAGCTTTCATCAGCTTTAGCCATTCGCTTTTCTTGGGAAAACGCAATCCCCGACAACAATATACTTAAGGAGATATTTATAAAGTATTTGGTAAAATTCATAGTTTTTCGTTTTTATTTAATTCTAAAAACTAGGTTTTAATATGGTTCTAATCATTTTTTTGAAGGCCTAACATCTTAAATAGTTCTTAAAAGAAACGAGGTGTTAGCATTCTATTGTACTTTTTGAAGAGTTCGAATCTGAGAAATACCTCATAACTCCCATCATTAAATTGACTCTGACCTAACTCTGTCGTTTCTCGATCATATGCAAAACCAATCATTAATGCATCAGAGATCTGAAATCCTATAGTACCACTTAAGGCAGCACTCCATCGATAAGCAGCTCCCAATGTTAAACGATCATACAATAAAAAGTTAGCTGAAACATCTACCTGTAATGGAGCGCCAAATACCAGCTTACTCAAAACAGCTGGCTTAAACTTAACATCATCACTCAAATCAAAAACATGACCCGCTATCAAATAATAATTGATACGCTCCTCGGCCAAAAAACTAACAGCATCACTACTACTGGTAGTAGTACTCTCATCAAAATGATCCGTCTCTAATAAATTAGGAGCACTTAATCCTACATAAAATTTATGAGTATGATAATAAACCCCAACTCCAACATTAGGACTAAACTTATTATCTATATTATTCTCAAACAAAGCATCATTGGTATTAAATTGTGATAGCTTTTGAAAATCAACATTTAACAAATGACCTCCGGCTTTTATACCTAAGCTTAACTTACCCGTTTCTGATGTCGGAATCGTATATGAAAAATCAATATCAAAATACGTCTCATCGGTAGGACCAATCTGATCATTAACTATAGACAATCCCAAACCAACTCGCTCATTACCACCAATAGGTGTATTAAGAGTAAGTGTCTGAGTTCGGGGAGCTCCATCTAAACCAACCCATTGACTACGATGAAGACCCATAATACTTAGTACACCTCGACTACCTGCATAGGCAGGGTTTACACTTATCGTGTTATACATATACTGAGTGTACTGAGCATCTTGTTGTGCATAACTGGTAAAAAAAGTAACGCTCAAAAACGCTGTCACAACTATTATCTTTATTTTTTTCATCCGCTCTAATTTAACATTTTTATTTCACCCACGAGCAGATATACTGATACTCATGGGAATCTAAATTTTGATTGATTATCTGTTAATGTATAAGTAACCTGCTTTACTTTTACGTTCACCTGATTCTAAAACATACTCTAAAACATAATAGTAAGTACCTACTGGTAATCGATCTGTTCCTTCTATTGTAGTTCTTCCTTTAGAGATTCCTCTGAAGAATTGATCGTCTCTTCCATAATTTTTAGTTCCATATACTTTAACACCCCAACGGTTATATATCTCTAAAGTATTCTCTAATCTTTCTATTCCACTAATTATAAATACATCATTAACACCATCTCCATTTGGAGACATTCCTGTAAAGACTGTAATACCATCTTCCCCTTCTTCTATTGGCCCGTTAGGTTCTAAATAATCAGGAGTACCATTACCATCTGTATCAAAAGCATCATCTGGGTTTCCATCTCCATTAGAATCTGGATTCTCATCTTCTGTTAAGATTCCATCATTATCATCGTCAGTATCCAAAATATCAGGTGTACCATCACCATCAGTATCTTGAGGGTTATTTGGATCGTCTCCTATTTCAAATTCATTCATCACCCCATCACCATCACAATCACCTGAAGAAACAGCACCAGGATTTGGATCACAAGGATCCAAAGGATCTGTACCATCGTTTTCTTCATCGACATCATTAATTCCATCACCATCTGTATCACTAAGGTTTATCTCCACCAATCCAATTGCAATATTACCTCCGGGATCGGTAGCCACAACATCTATCGTATCCATATCATCAAGTACAGGGAATACTCCGCTATCAGGAATAGCTGTATCTGGGTCAATACTCCAATTACCAGTAGTATCAGTGGTTACAGTATACGTAACTTCTGGTATACCATCTCCGTCTTCGTCTACCGTAATGGTTAACGTTTCATTAGGCTCTCCAGTACCAGTTAAAGTAGGTGTAATATCATCCGTGGTAAAACTATCTACCGATATTGTGGTAATATCAATAGTTACTACTCCTGATCCGCTGTTGCCTGCAGTATCAGTAGCCACTACATCTAAAGTATCATTATCGGTTAGTACTGGTAAACTACCACTATCTGGTACAGCAACTCCGGTATCAATACTCCAGTCTCCTGATGCATCTGTCGTTACGGTATAGGTAACTTCTGGAGTACCATCGCCATTCTCATCTACTGTAATGGTTAAAATCTCATTTGCTTCTCCGGTTCCGGTTAAAGTAGGTGTAATATCATTAGTTGTAAACGTATCTGCTGTAGGAGCCGCAAGATCAATAGTCACTACTCCAGCTCCACTATTTCCTCCAGCATCGGTAGCTACTACATCTAAGGTATCATCATCGGTTAATGGTGGTAGGAATCCGCTCGTAGGAACAACAACTCCAGTATCAATACTCCAGTCTCCTGATGCATCTGTCGTTACGGTATAAGTAACTTCCGGAGTACCATCTCCGTTCTCATCTACTGTAATGGTTAGCGTTTCATTCGCTTCTCCGGTTCCGGTTAAAGTAGGTGTAATATCATTTGTTGTAAACGTATCTGCAGTTGGTGCAGTCGTATCAATAGTCACTACTCCAGCTCCGCTGTTGCCTCCTGCATCGGTAGCTACTACATCTAAGGTATCATTATCGGTTAGTACTGGTAAACTACCACTATCTGGTACTGCAACTCCGGTATCAATACTCCAGTCTCCTGAAGCATCTGTGGTTACGGTATAAGTAACTTCCGGAGTACCATCACCGTTTTCATCTACTGTAATGGTTAACGTTTCATTTGCTTCTCCTGTACCGGTTAAAGTCGGGGTAATATCATTTGTTGTAAAGGTATCTGCAGTTGGTGCAGTCGTATCAATAGTTACTACTCCTGATCCGCTGTTGCCTCCTGCATCGGTAGCCACAACATCTAAGGTATCATTATCGGTTAACACTGGTAAACTACCACTTGTAGGTACAGCAACTCCAGTATCAATACTCCAATCCCCAGCTGCATCTGTGGTCACGGTATAAGTAACTTCCGGAGTACCATCGCCGTTTTCATCTACTGTAATGGTTAACGTTTCATTCGCCTCTCCTGTACCAGTTAAAGTCGGAGTAATATCATTGGTCGTAAACGTATCTACTGTAGGAGCCGTAAGATCAATAGTTACTACTCCTGACCCACTATTCCCTCCTGCATCAGTAGCCACAACATCTAAGGTATCATTATCGGTTAGTACTGGTAAACTACCACTTGTAGGTACAGTAACTCCAGTATCAATACTCCAGTCTCCTGATGCATCTGTCGTTACGGTATAAGTAACTTCCGGAGTACCATCCCCGTTTTCATCTACTGTAATGGTCAAGGTTTCATTTGCTTCTCCTGTACCGGTTAAAGTCGGGGTAATATCATTTGTTGTAAACGTATCTGCAGTTGGTGCAGTTGTGTCAATAGTCACTACTCCAGCTCCACTATTTCCTCCTGCATCGGTAGCCACAACATCTAAAGTATCATTATCTGTTAGTACTGGTAAACTACCACTATCTGGTACAGCAACTCCGGTATCAATACTCCAGTCTCCCAATGCATCTGTGGTTACGGTATAAGTAACTTCTGGAGTACCATCGCCGTTTTCATCTACTGTAATGGTTAGCGTTTCATTCGCTTCTCCAGTACCAGTTAAAGTCGGGGTAATATCATTAGTCGTAAACGTATCTGCTGTAGGAGCAGTAAGATCAATAGTTACTACTCCAGCTCCAATGTTGCCTCCAGCATCGGTAGCCACAACATCTAAGGTATCATCATCGGTTAATGGTGGTAGGAATCCGCTCGTAGGAACAACAACTCCAGTATCAATACTCCAGTCTCCTGATGCATCTGTGGTTACGGTATAAGTAACCTCTGGAGTACCATCGCCGTTTTCATCTACTGTAATCGTTAACGTTTCATTCGCTTCTCCGGTTCCGGTTAAAGTAGGTGTAATATCATTGGTAGTAAATGTATCTGCAGTTGGTGCAGTCGTATCAATAGTCACTACTCCTGACCCGCTGTTGCCTCCTGCATCGGTAGCCACAACATCTAAAGTATCATTATCGGTTAGTACTGGTAAACTACCACTTGTAGGTACAGCAACTCCGGTATCAATACTCCAGTCTCCAGAAGCATCTGTCGTTACGGTATAAGTAACTTCTGGAGTACCATCGCCGTTTTCATCTACTGTAATCGTTAACGTTTCATTCGCTTCTCCTGTTCCCGTTAAAGTCGGGGTAATATCATTGGTAGTAAATGTATCTGCTGTTGGTGCAGTCGTGTCAATAGTTACTACTCCAGCTCCGCTGTTGCCTCCTGCATCGGTAGCTACTACATCTAAGGTATCATTATCGGTTAGTACTGGTAAACTACCACTATCTGGTACTGCAACTCCGGTATCAATACTCCAGTCTCCAGAAGCATCTGTGGTTACGGTATAAGTAACCTCTGGAGTACCATCGCCGTTTTCATCTACTGTAATGGTTAACGTTTCATTCGCTTCTCCGGTTCCGGTTAAAGTAGGTGTAATATCATTGGTAGTAAATGTATCTGCAGTTGGTGCAGTCGTATCAATAGTCACTACTCCTGACCCGCTGTTGCCTCCTGCATCGGTAGCCACAACATCTAAGGTATCATTATCGGTTAGTACTGGTAAACTACCACTTGTAGGTACAGCAACTCCAGTATCAATACTCCAGTCTCCTGATGCATCTGTAGTAACTGTATAAGTAACCTCTGGAGTACCATCGCCGTTTTCATCTACTGTAACGGTTAACGTTTCATTCGCTTCTCCGGTTCCGGTTAAAGTAGGTGTAATATCATTGGTAGTAAATGTATCTGCAGTTGGTGCAGTCGTGTCAATCGTTACTACTCCAGCTCCGCTGTTGCCTCCTGCATCGGTAGCTACTACATCTAAGGTATCATTATCGGTTAGTACTGGTAAACTACCACTATCTGGTACTGCAACTCCGGTATCAATACTCCAGTCTCCTGAAGCATCTGTGGTTACGGTATAGGTAACTTCCGGAGTACCATCGCCATTCTCATCTACTGTAATGGTTAAGGTCTCATTCGCTTCTCCTGTTCCCGTTAAAGTCGGGGTAATATCATTTGTTGTAAACGTATCTGCAGTTGGTGCAGTTGTGTCAATAGTCACTACTCCAGCTCCACTATTTCCTCCTGCATCGGTAGCCACAACATCTAAAGTATCATTATCGGTTAGTACTGGTAAACTACCACTTGTAGGTACAGCAACTCCAGTATCAATACTCCAGTCTCCTGATGCATCTGTAGTAACTGTATAAGTAACCTCTGGAGTACCATCGCCGTTTTCATCTACTGTAATGGTTAACGTTTCATTCGCTTCTCCGGTTCCGGTTAAAGTCGGTGTAATATCATTAGTTGTAAAGGTATCTGCAGTTGGTGCAGTCGTATCAATAGTCACTACTCCTGACCCGCTGTTGCCTCCTGCATCGGTAGCCACAACATCTAAGGTATCATTATCGGTTAGTACTGGTAAACTACCACTATCTGGTACTACAACTCCGGTATCAATACTCCAGTCTCCGGCTGCATCTGTCGTTACGGTATAGGTAACTTCCGGAGTACCATCGCCATTTTCATCTACTGTAATGGTTAACGTTTCATTCGCTTCTCCGGTTCCCGTTAAAGTCGGTGTAATATCATTTGTCGTAAACGTATCTGCTGTTGGTGCAGTCGTATCAATAGTTACTACTCCAGCTCCACTGTTGCCTCCTGCATCAGTAGCCACTACATCTAAGGTATCATCATCGGTTAATACTGGTAAACTACCACTATCTGGTACTGCAACCCCAGTATCAATACTCCAGTCTCCTGATGCATCCGTGGTTACGGTATAAGTAACTTCTGGGGTACCATCGCCGTTTTCATCTACTGTAATCGTTAACGTTTCATTCGCTTCTCCTGTTCCCGTTAAAGTCGGGGTAATATCATTTGTTGTAAACGTATCTGCAGTTGGTGCAGTTGTGTCAATAGTCACTACTCCAGCTCCACTATTTCCTCCTGCATCGGTAGCCACAACATCTAAAGTATCATTATCGGTTAGTACTGGTAAACTACCACTTGTAGGTACTGCAACTCCAGTATCAATACTCCAGTCTCCTGATGCATCTGTAGTAACTGTATAAGTAACCTCTGGAGTACCATCGCCGTTTTCATCTACTGTAACGGTTAACGTTTCATTCGCTTCTCCGGTTCCGGTTAAAGTAGGTGTAATATCATTAGTTGTAAACGTATCTGCTGTAGGAGCCGCAAGATCAATAGTTACTACTCCAGCTCCGCTGTTGCCTCCTGCATCGGTAGCTACTACATCTAAGGTATCATTATCGGTTAGTACTGGTAAACTACCACTATCTGGTACTGCAACTCCGGTATCAATACTCCAGTCTCCTGAAGCATCTGTGGTTACGGTATAGGTAACTTCCGGAGTACCATCGCCATTCTCATCTACTGTAATGGTTAAGGTCTCATTTGCTTCTCCGGTTCCAGTTAAAGTCGGCGTAATATCATTAGTCGTAAACGTATCTGCTGTAGGAGCCGTAAGATCAATCGTTACTACTCCAGCTCCACTGTTGCCTCCAGCATCAGTAGCTACTACATCTAAAGTATCATTATCAGTTAGTACTGGTAAACTACCACTATCTGGTACGGCAACTCCAGTATCAATACTCCAGTCTCCCGATGCATCTGTCGTTACGGTATAAGTAACTTCTGGAGTACCATCGCCGTTCTCATCTACTGTAATGGTTAAGGTCTCATTTGCTTCTCCGGTTCCCGTTAAAGTCGGGGTAATATCATTAGTCGTAAAGGTATCTGCAGTTGGTGCAGTCGTATCAATAGTTACTACTCCTGATCCGCTGTTCCCTCCTGCATCGGTAGCCACAACATCTAAAGTATCATTATCGGTTAGTACTGGTAAACTACCACTATCTGGTACTGCAACTCCGGTATCAATACTCCAGTCTCCAGTTGCATCTGTGGTTACAGTATAAGTAACTTCTGGAGTACCATCTCCGTTTTCATCTACTGTAATGGTTAACGTTTCATTCGCTTCTCCTGTACCCGTTAAAGTCGGTGTAATATCATTGGTTATAAACGTATCTGCAGTTGGTGCAGTCGTATCAATAGTTACTACTCCTGATCCGCTGTTGCCTCCAGCATCGGTAGCCACAACATCTAAGGTATCATTATCGGTTAGTACTGGTAAACTACCACTATCTGGTACAGCAACTCCAGTATCAATACTCCAATCCCCAGCTGCATCTGTCGTTACGGTATAAGTAACTTCTGGAGTACCATCCCCGTTTTCATCTACTGTAATGGTTAAGGTCTCATTTGCTTCTCCTGTTCCTGTTAAAGTAGGTGTAATATCATTGGTAGTAAATGTATCTGCAGTTGGTGCAGTCGTATCAATAGTTACTACTCCTGATCCGCTGTTCCCTCCTGCATCGGTAGCCACTACATCTAAGGTATCATCATCGGTTAGTACTGGTAAACTACCACTTGTAGGTACTGCAACTCCAGTATCAATACTCCAGTCTCCGGCTGCATCTGTCGTTACGGTATAGGTAACTTCCGGAGTACCATCGCCATTTTCATCTACTGTAATGGTTAACGTTTCATTCGCTTCTCCGGTTCCCGTTAAAGTCGGTGTAATATCATTTGTCGTAAACGTATCTGCTGTTGATGCAGTCGTATCAATAGTTACTACTCCAGCTCCACTGTTGCCTCCTGCATCAGTAGCCACTACATCTAAGGTATCATCATCAGTTAGTACTGGTAAACTACCACTATCTGGTACTGCAACCCCAGTATCAATACTCCAGTCTCCTGATGCATCCGTGGTTACGGTATAAGTAACTTCTGGGGTACCATCGCCGTTTTCATCTACTGTAATCGTTAACGTTTCATTCGCTTCTCCGGTTCCAGTTAAAGTCGGGGTAATATCATTTGTTGTAAACGTATCTGCAGTTGGTGCAGTTGTGTCAATAGTCACTACTCCAGCTCCACTATTTCCTCCTGCATCGGTAGCCACAACATCTAAAGTATCATTATCTGTTAGTACTGGTAAACTACCACTATCTGGTACAGCAACTCCGGTATCAATACTCCAGTCTCCCAATGCATCTGTGGTTACGGTATAAGTAACTTCTGGAGTACCATCGCCGTTTTCATCTACTGTAATGGTTAGCGTTTCATTCGCTTCTCCAGTACCAGTTAAAGTCGGGGTAATATCATTAGTCGTAAACGTATCTGCTGTAGGAGCAGTAAGATCAATAGTTACTACTCCAGCTCCAATGTTGCCTCCAGCATCGGTAGCCACAACATCTAAGGTATCATCATCGGTTAATGGTGGTAGGAATCCGCTCGTAGGAACAACAACTCCAGTATCAATACTCCAGTCTCCTGATGCATCTGTGGTTACGGTATAAGTAACCTCTGGAGTACCATCGCCGTTTTCATCTACTGTAATGGTTAACGTTTCATTCGCTTCTCCGGTTCCGGTTAAAGTAGGTGTAATATCATTGGTAGTAAATGTATCTGCAGTTGGTGCAGTCGTATCAATAGTCACTACTCCTGACCCGCTGTTGCCTCCTGCATCGGTAGCCACAACATCTAAAGTATCATTATCGGTTAGTACTGGTAAACTACCACTTGTAGGTACAGCAACTCCGGTATCAATACTCCAGTCTCCAGAAGCATCTGTCGTTACGGTATAAGTAACTTCTGGAGTACCATCGCCGTTTTCATCTACTGTAATCGTTAACGTTTCATTCGCTTCTCCTGTTCCCGTTAAAGTCGGGGTAATATCATTTGTTGTAAACGTATCTGCAGTTGGTGCAGTTGTGTCAATAGTCACTACTCCAGCTCCACTATTTCCTCCTGCATCGGTAGCCACAACATCTAAAGTATCATTATCGGTTAGTACTGGTAAACTACCACTTGTAGGTACAGCAACTCCAGTATCAATACTCCAGTCTCCTGATGCATCTGTAGTAACTGTATAAGTAACCTCTGGAGTACCATCGCCGTTTTCATCTACTGTAACGGTTAACGTTTCATTCGCTTCTCCGGTTCCGGTTAAAGTAGGTGTAATATCATTGGTAGTAAATGTATCTGCAGTTGGTGCAGTTGTGTCAATAGTTACTACTCCAGCTCCGCTGTTGCCTCCTGCATCGGTAGCTACTACATCTAAGGTATCATTATCGGTTAGTACTGGTAAACTACCACTATCTGGTACTGCAACTCCGGTATCAATACTCCAGTCTCCTGAAGCATCTGTGGTTACGGTATAAGTAACCTCTGGAGTACCATCACCGTTTTCATCTACTGTAATCGTTAACGTTTCATTCGCTTCTCCTGTTCCTGTTAAAGTAGGTGTAATATCATTGGTCGTAAACGTATCTGCTGTTGGTGCAGTCGTATCAATCGTTACTACTCCTGATCCACTATTTCCTCCTGCATCTGTAGCCGCTACATCTAAGGTATCATCATCGGTTAACACTGGTAAACTACCACTATCTGGTACTGCAACCCCAGTATCAATACTCCAGTCTCCTGATGCATCTGTGGTTACGGTATAAGTAACTTCCGGAGTACCATCGCCGTTTTCATCTACTGTAATGGTTAACGTTTCATTCGCTTCTCCTGTACCGGTTAAAGTCGGAGTAATATCATTTGTTGTAAACGTATCTGCAGTTGGTGCAGTCGTATCAATCGTTACTACTCCAGCTCCGCTGTTGCCTCCTGCATCGGTAGCCACAACATCTAAAGTATCATTATCGGTTAACACTGGTAAACTACCACTATCTGGTACTGCAACTCCAGTATCAATACTCCAATCCCCAGCTGCATCCGTGGTTACTATATAGGTAACTTCCGGAGTACCATCACCGTTTTCATCTACTGTAATGGTTAACGTTTCATTCGCTTCTCCGGTTCCTGTTAAGGTCGGGGTAATATCATTCGTTGTAAATGTATCTGCTGTAGGAGCCGTAAGATCAATCGTTACTACTCCAGCTCCACTATTTCCTCCTGCATCTGTAGCCACTACATCTAAGGTATCATTATCAGTTAATACTGGTAAACTACCACTATCTGGTACAGCAACTCCGGTATCAATACTCCAGTCTCCAGAAGCAGCTGTCGTTACGGTATAGGTAACTTCTGGAGTACCATCCCCGTTTTCATCTACTGTAATGGTTAAGGTCTCATTTGCTTCTCCGGTTCCGGTTAAAGTAGGTGTAATATCATTAGTCGTAAACGTATCTGCAGTTGGAGCAGTAGTGTCAATAGTTAAAGTCGCAGAATTAGAGGTAGTAGACGAACAAATGTAAGAACTATCTGTTATAATCACTTGATATACATATCCATCTTCAGTTGCAGTTGCTCCTGTTAATGTTAATATTGCAGTATCACTACCTGTATAAATATCTACGACATTGGCCGGGTCAATGGTGACAAAACCGCCACCACTTTGATCATCAACCTGCCATTGATATGCATAATAATTTATATCTGGTTCTACTTCAAATGTAACAGAACCTACTCCATTAGTTATTATATTAACTGGTTGTGTAGTTATAGTTGGTACCGCTCCGGCTTGTTGAAAATCAAACTGTGTATTATTTGTTGGTGCTATACCATCTGCATTCGCAGGAGTGGTATACGCTGCAGCCACCACTACTCCATTTGTATTTACTGTACCTGCTCCAACTGTTAATGGTTCTGCTGCAGTGTTAGAAGGATTATACACTCCGCCATCACCTCCATCAGCATTTGCATCGGCATAAGCTTCATTGGCATCGCTACAACCATCTCCATCACTATCTAGTGTTATATAATCCAGACTACCATTACTACCTGTATCTGTTGGAGTATTTCCTGCTCCGCCATTGGCAAAAGAAGGGACTCCGTTAGTAGCCATATTATTTGTATTGTTATTATCATCATTATGTCTACCTTCTTGTCCTACAGCGCCACTAAGAGTTCCCCCAGCTTCAATAACATCATAAATCCCATCGTTATCACTGTCTAAATCTAAATAGTCTCCAATGCTATCGTTATCTGTATCAATAATCCAACAAATAACTACTAATCCATTTCCTCCAGGGTTAGAAGCTAAAGTTCCCGCAGTTCCAACTCCAGCAATATACCCAGAATCATTTGTGTTAGGCGGTGTTGAAGTTCCATCCGGAGTGAATAATAGTTTAGAATTTATAGCTGAAGCAGCAACAAAACCACTTCCTCCATTTGCAGCGGCTATAGTATTACCACATGTTCCATATACACCCGAGTAATTAGGACTCAGAGTTGATGTTCGATTTCCTCCCTGATAACCACCACCTCCTCCAGAGAAATGTGCAGTTGTTGGAGAAGGAGTACAACCTGTTCCTAAAATATTATCAGAAGAACCTCTCATAGAAGATTCTCCACCAGAACTTGGGCTATTACCATTATTCCCTATTGCTCCAATATCCGGAACTCCTCCACTATTTTCATATCCACCGCCACCGCCAGCAACGATTAATGCTCTAGCCATATCTGTTTCTAAAACACTCGTATTTCCAGTAAAAATACCTGATAATCCTCCACCTTGATCATGTCCGGAAACAGAGCCAAAACCATAAACTGCTAAAGGGCTGTTTTCATCCGGCCTTCCTGTCTGGTTTCCTCCACTTCCTACTATTACTGAAAATTGTGTACCTGGTATAACCACTGTATTATCAAAAGTTGCTTCCGTATACCCTCCTGCCCCTGCATAGCCACCTGAACCAACTATTTCATGGCCTCCACCGGCTCCCCAAGCTTTAACAATCATACCTATAGCATTTGCAGGTACAGTTACCACTTGATCACTTCCTATGTAAGTAAGTGTTGTACATTCTTGTTCAACTGTATCCAAAATTCCATCATTATCATTATCCAAATCAACACCATCCTGAACACCATCATTATCTGTATCGATGAAAGTAAAAGTAGTCACTGTAGGATCATCTGGATCATTATCTCCATCTGGATCTACATTAGTAGCGTTATCAGGATCATCTGAAGTATCTGTTTCTAAATTTCCATTAACATCTACACTATTTACTGTTGCGCTATTACTATAACTACCTGTATTAATATCTGCCTGAAGAAGTGTATATGTCCCTGTAAAAGTTGTATTATCGGTTGCCCCTGAAGCTAAACTCGCAATTGGAGTACCACTAACAGTTATCCCCGAATCTATAATTGTCACATTGGTTAATGTTGTTCCTCCAGTATTAGTTATTGTAAAGACATAAGTGATTGTATCACCTGCATCCATAACACCATTTGTATTTGTATCTACATAAGTGTCTATCTTTAAAAGTGAAATATCTATCCATTCTCTCCAGTTAGATTCTCCTCCCGGGCTATCAGTATTAGGAAAAGGATTGGTCGCTGTTTGACCGCCATTTGTAGGGTCTAAATTGGCATCATCTACATCAAAGTTATCATCCAAACCATCATTATCAGCATCTGATGCTGCTGGTACAGTATCTGCAATACCATCATCATTAGTATCATATGCTTCAATAGTATCACTTTCATTATCACCGTCTGAATCTAAATCCAGATAATCTGGTACCGTATCACTATTAGGAGTACCTGTATCTGTGTTTATTGGTATTAGCGGAAATCCTCCAGAATTTATATCATAACGATCATCAATACCATCTGAATCTGCATCGTTTAGTAAAGGGGCTAGATACCCTGTAGTTGTCTGTGCTTCAATATTATCTACTATTCCATCGTCATCTGCATCAATATCAAGATAATTATCATTACCAGAACCATCACTATTAGGAGTAGGAAGTGGTGTTCCCGTTGTAACCTCTCCTGCTCCACTACCACTATCTATATTATCAACAGTATCTGCTAATCCATCTCCATCTACATCAGTAGGTACTCCTGTACCGATAACACCATCATTATCTGGATCAGTCCCTCCTGCTTCTATAACATCTAGGATACCATCGTTATCACTATCCAAATCTAAATGGTTGGAAATACCATCTCCATCAAAATCAAATTGAGTTTCCACAGCTCCATCTACATTTCCAATTGTAAAATTATTATCATTATCATCAAGATATGCCGGTATGCCATCTCCATCAACATCCAAATTAGGTTCACCTGCTGCTCCTGATTCATCTATATCTAAAATACCATCATCATCATCATCAGGATCTCTGGCATCAGAAAGGCCATCTCCATCAGAATCTCTATCTCCAGATATTGTACTTATAAAAACTCCAGAATCTAATGTAGGATCACCTGTATCTGCAATTGCCATTTTAAATCGATACGTATTTCCTGGCAGTAACCCAGAAAGTACTCCTGTTAATTGTTGTGTTATACCGTTATATTCTGTAAATATTGTAAAAGGTCCAGGATTAGTATTACAGGCAGCAGCCGATGTGTCATGTCCATTATTAATATAAAAAGCAGAGTTTGTTAAATCTTCTGTAGCGGCATCATCATTACATCCTACAAATCCTGCATTTATCGTATTCACCGCAACAGGGCTTGTTGTTCCCGGCACTAAAGCTATATTCTGAGTACCAGTTATCCCGGGACCAGAAATAAAAAATCCAAAAATATCATTGAATACACTTCCCACATAATCTGGAAATTCATCAGATCCAAATTGATACACTACTTTTAAATCTGTAAATCCAGGTTCTAAAACTACATCAAATGAAAAGACAACCACGTCATGTACCGCAGTTGCATCTATTGCAGTAATATCCGGATCGCTATAAACACCACCAGGAGCAAGTGGTAGTGCATCAATACTTGCCTGCACTCCAGAATTATTAGGCCATGCCGCATTACCATTACTTCCAAATGCCTGAGTAGCACTACCAGTAGACATTAAAACCCCTCCATCTAAAGAAAGATTAGCTCCTGCTGTACCATTAGAAAATGTTGCTAATTGCGAAGCTCTGTTTCCATTTTCGAGAGTGGCATTAGATAATCCTACTCCATCACCATCTAATACACTTAACATAGCCGCATCGGTAGGGTTACCTACAAAAGTTGCCTGAGAATAGGAAAAATTACTTACTATCAAAAAAAGACCCAATACCAGTACGGTTCTTTTTTGATTGATGTTTTTGGTCTGAAAAAAAGTAAAAATTTTCATAGGCTAGTTATAGTAAATTGGTTGTGTTATTGTTTTGGAACGATTTAAAGGAATTAGTATAGTTGTTTTTAGAAATATCGTATATACCTATATCTAAGCAAGTCTTATGATTTTGAAGAAATAAAGATGTAGTTACCAAGGGTAATATGTTGAATATGTATAAAAAAGAAATTATTCTTTTTTTATCATGTAATAACTGAGTAAAATTCATCATATTTCTTTGTTTGGGGTATGAATTATGAAATAAAAAACTATAAAAATCCAACAATTATATTTGGACAATATTAACTTTTTTTTTTGTTAAAAAAGCGAGAAATAGTGTCAAAAAGCTTCTTTTTATCGATAAAAAGCTATTTTATTTCGACGAATGGTTATCCCCTCTACTAGCAAAATATCTTGTGATTTTTGTTATTAAGACGTAAACATCTCTCTTTATGAAGGTTAGATTCCGAAAGAAATCTATGAGCACATTTATCACTAAAATTGGTAGTAATTTCCCCTGTTTTTCTTTGGGTATTATGATAGTTTTTATGCTCTATAAGAACCGAAGAAGTTTCTAAAAAGGAATATGCTATAAAAGAATATGTTCCCAATAAAATGGTAATTATTCCTGTTAAAAATAACGCTCTATAATTAGGTGAATTATCAACTTGCTTTAGAATATAGCTCGTATAGATATTCTTAATAAAAGAAGATATATCTTTTGATATAAAAAAAAGGAACCTCATAATGGTGGTTTAGTTTAAATTATCGTTATTCAAATCCTTACAATTACTGGCTCGCCAAAAGTTTTATAATTGTTGGATTGTTTTTTATTTGTATTTAGTGTTGTTTATTCCTTATCTATTTTGATATTTTTTTAGTGTGAATCACTATTCACATACTCATTAAAAATTTATGTGTATCTAATTTGGAAAGAAAACCATTGGAATGTAGTTATACAATTTTAACAATAGTGTCATTAAGCGTTAAAAAAGAAAGTACATCAGTAGATTATACAAGGAAATATATTTATCGAATGTAATTTTTTTATATACGCAACAATAATTTAAAAAATAATGACTTATACCATGTTTTTCTCAACATCATAAATTTATATATAAATCCTTAATTATAAATACATTAAAAACTCAAAATAAATATGGTTTTACCATAATTATAATCATGTAATTGATTATTGATGTAAGAAAAAGATTAGATATGTAAGAAACTATAGTAGATGTCATTTCATTTACCCTTTGCATCTACTGAAACAAAATATTTCTATACAGTAAATTATAATGGTAAATAAATAGTATGATGTTATTTGATATGCTATGCAATTTTGGTTAAAAGAAACGAGGTGTTAGCATTCTATTGTACTTTTTGAAGAGTTCGAATCTAAGAAATACCTCATAACTCCCATCATTAAATTGACTCTGACCTAACTCTGTCGTTTCTCGATCATATGCAAAACCAATCATTAATGCATCCGAGATCTGAAATCCTATAGTACCACTTAAGGCAGCACTCCATCGATAAGCAGCTCCCAATGTTAAACGATCATACAATAAAAAATTAGCTGAAACATCTACCTGTAATGGAGCGCCAAACACTAGCTTACTCAAAACAGCTGGCTTAAACTTAACATCATCACTCAAATCAAAAACATGACCCGCTATCAAATAATAATTGATACGCTCCTCGGCCAAAAAACTAACAGCATCACTACTACTGGTAGTAGTACTCTCATCAAAATGATCCGTCTCTAATAAATTAGGAGCACTTAATCCTACATAAAATTTATGAGTATGATAATAAACCCCAACTCCAACATTAGGGCTAAACTTATTATCTATATTATTCTCAAACAAAGCATCATTGGTATTAAATTGTGATAGCTTTTGAAAATCAACATTTAATAAATGACCTCCGGCTTTTATACCTAAGCTTAACTTACCTGTTTCTGATGTCGGAATCGTATATGAAAAATCAATATCAAAATACGTCTCATCGGTAGGACCAATCTGATCATTAACTATAGACAATCCCAAACCAACTCGCTCATTACCACCAATAGGTGTATTAAGAGTAAGTGTCTGAGTTCGGGGAGCTCCATCTAAACCAACCCATTGACTACGATGAAGACCCATAATACTTAGTACACCTCGACTACCTGCATAGGCAGGGTTTACACTTATCGTGTTATACATATACTGAGTGTACTGAGCATCTTGTTGTGCATAACTGGTAAAAAAAGTAACGCTCAAAAACGCTGTCACAACTATTATCTTTATTTTTTTCATCCGTTTTAGTAGAACTATTTTAATTTAACCCACGAGTAGGTATACTAATACTCATGGGAATCTAAATTTTGGTTGATTATCTGTTAATATATAAATATCCAGCTCTAGACTTTTGGACTCCACTAGCATTTTCATATTCCAGGACATAATAATATGTTCCAACAGGTAATTCTTCTTTTCCATTTATAGTTTGCCTTCCACTAGAAATTCCTTTGAAGAACCTTACGCCTGGTTGTTCATATCCATCCTGTTCAAACACCTTAACGCCCCAACGATTATATATTTGTAATGTGTTTTTAGGAAAATCGCTTAGTCCCATGATCCTAAACTCATCATTAACACCATCTCCGTTAGGAGTAATTCCTGTATATATGATGATATTTTCTGGTACAATAACAAATACCGTCTCGTCTTCAAAATCACCATCATTATCTAAATCAATATTGGTATCATTTAATGGATCATCAGATATATCAGATACATCCAGACCGTCTGGATTTTGGCCAGTAACTGTAGCCTGGTTGGATACGCTACCAGAACGTATATCTTCTTCTGTTAGAATATAGGTTGCTGTAAAACTATCCGTATCTGTTTCTCCTGCAGCTAAATCAATCGGGCCACCTACTACTTCAACTCCTGGCAATGGATCATTAAGAATAATATTAGTAATATCTACATTACCTCTATTTTCTATAGTAAAGGTATATCGTATTTCATCTCCTGCATTAGAAATATCATCTCCATTTGTATCTACATATGAAGCTGTCTTAGTTAATGCCAGGTTAGAAATATCATTTGCAACTGCTACTGTAATAACTATTATAGCATCGTCACATACCACAGGAGTAGTGACACTACACAGAGTATAATTTATAGTATATTCCCCTGGTGTTGTATTTGGTAATACTGTTATTATTCCTGTTGTTGGATCTAGACTAACTCCATCACCAGAATCAGAATCTGTAACCGACGTTATAACAACATTTGTTCCTAGTGTAGCAGGATTACAATCTAACAAGTCGTTAGCATCTACAACATTTGCAGAGCTACCTCCTATACTTCCATTAATAACTACAATATCATTATTAGCAATTGTTACGGTCGGTACAGTTATATCAAAAGTACAAGTTTCACTATTTCCAGAAACGTCACTAAATGTATAAGTCACTGTAGTTGTTCCTACCGGAAATGCATCACCAGGGTTATGTGTACTACTAACAATTAATGGATCTGTACAATTATCGGTCGCAGTAGGTGGTGCCCAGCTAACAATAGCATTACACGTGTTAGCAGTTGCTGTCTGAACTATATCTGATGGGCAGCTGGTAACTACCGGATTTATATTATCTATTACAGTTACAGTTTGTGTACAGGTAGCCGTATTTCCTGAGCTGTCCGTTACTGTCCAAGTTATGGTCGTATCTCCTAATGAGAAAATCGCCGGTGCATCGCTAACCGTACTAACAACTGAACAATTATCTGAAGTGGTTGGAGTAACAAGAGCAACTCCTGTCGCTACACAACTCGCTGCATCTACATTGACACTCACATCTGCTGGGCACACTATCGTTGGATTAATATTATCGGTCACCGTTACGGTTTGAGTACAGGTCGATGTATTACCAGAACCATCGGTTACTGTCCAGGTCACTGTAGTATTTCCTAATGGAAAAACTCCCGGTGCATCGTTGGTTACACTAGCCACTGCGCAATTATCTGATGTAGTAGGTGTACCTAAAACAACGCCACTGGCAGTACATAGACCTGCATCTACATTAATGCTCACCACATCTGCAGGACATACTATTGTAGGGTCGGTAGTATCATCAACAATAACAGTTTGTGTCTGTTGAACTACATTACCATTTCCATCATCATAAGTCCAGGTCACCGTAAAGGTTCCTTGTGTTGTATATGTTAAAGGATCAGTAGTTGTTCCATTTATTGTTACAATTCCTCCGCATCCATCTGTAGCCGTTGGGATAGTAGTTATTGTTGCGCTACACTCCCCTACTACATCAGGTAATGGATTAACATCAGGAACCGGAATTCCTGTATCTTGTACTATTACCGTTTGTGTTTGTTGGCTTGTGTTTCCATTTCCATCATCATAAGTCCAGGTAATCGTGTATGTTCCGATTACTGTATAACTTGTAGGATCAGTAGTGGTTGCGGTTATTACTCCTCCACAATTATCTGTCGCTGTTGGAGCTATTGCTGTAGCGGTACACTCACCAACTACATCAGGTAATGGAATAACATTAGCTACCGGAGCTTCATTATCTGTTACCGTTACCGTTTGGGTACAGGTCACTGTATTACCAGAACTGTCGGTGACTGTCCAAGTTACGGTCGTATCTCCCAGTGGGAAGGTTGCCGGTGCATCATTAGTCACACTAGCCACTGCACAATTATCTGAAGTAGTCGGTGTACCTAAAGTAACTCCACTCGCAGTACATAAACCAGCATCAACATTTACGTTTACTGTCGCTGGACATGAAATTACCGGATCAATATTATCAGTTACTGTTACCGTTTGGGTACAGGTCGCTGTATTACCAGAACTATCCGTTACTGTCCAGGTGACTGTCGTATCTCCTATCGGGAAAACTCCTGGTGCGTCATTAGTCACACTCGCCACTGCACAATTATCTGAAGTGGTTGGTGTACCTAAAGTAACACTACTGGCAGTACATAGACCGGCATCAACATTTACATTTACTGTCGCTGGACATGAAATTACCGGATCAATATTATCAGTTACTGTTACCGTTTGGGTACAGGTCGCTGTATTACCAGAACTATCCGTTACTGTCCAGGTGACTGTCGTATCTCCCACCGGGAAAACTCCGGGTGCATCATTAGTCACACTAGCTACTGCACAATTATCTGAAGTAGTCGGTGTACCTAAAGTAACTCCACTGGCAGTACATAAACCAGCATCAACATTTACATTTACTGTCGCTGGACATGAAATTACCGGATCAATATTATCGGTTACGGTTACCGTTTGAGTGCAGGTAGCTGTATTTCCTGAACTATCCGTTACTGTCCAGGTGACGGTGGTATCTCCTAGTGGGAAAACTCCGGGTGCGTCATTAGTCACACTCGCCACTGCACAATTATCTGATGTAGTAGGTGTACCTAAAGTAACTCCACTGGCAGTACATAAGCCGGCATCTACATTTACATTTACTGTAGCTGGACATGAAATTACCGGATCAATATTATCAGTTACCGTTACTGTTTGGGTACAGGTCGCTGTATTTCCTGAACTATCCGTTACTGTCCAGGTTACGGTGGTATCTCCCAGTGGGAAAACTCCTGGCGCATCATTAGTTACACTAGCCACTGCACAATTATCTGAAGTAGTCGGTGTGCCTAAAACAACACCACTGGCAGTACATATACCGGCATCTACATTTACATTTACGGTTGCAGGACAACTGATGGTTGGATCTATATTATCAGTTACTGTTACCGTTTGGGTACAGGTAGCTGTATTTCCTGAACTGTCTGTTACTGTCCAGGTGACTGTCGTATCTCCTATCGGGAAAATTCCTGGTGCATCGTTAGTCACACTAGCTACTGCACAATTATCTGATGTAGTCAGTGTGCCTAAAGTAACTCCACTTGCAGTACATAGACCAGCATCAACATTTACATTTACTGTCGCTTGACATGCAATTACAGGATCTATATTATCAGTTACCGTTACTGTTTGAGTACAGGTCGCTGTATTTCCTGAACTATCGGTGACTGTCCAGGTGACTGTAGTGTCTCCCAGTGGGAAAGCTCCCGGTGCATCATTAGTCACACTAGCCACTGCACAATTATCTGATGTAGTAGGTGTACCTAAAGCAACACTACTTGCGGTACATAAACCGGCATCTACATTTACATTTACCGTAGCTGGACATGAAATTACCGGATCAATATTATCAGTTACCGTTACCGTTTGGGTACAGGTAGCTGTATTTCCTGAACTATCGGTGACTGTCCAGGTTACGGTGGTATCTCCCAGTGGAAAGGTTGCCGGTGCGTCATTGGTTACACTAGCCACTGCACAATTATCTGAAGTCGTCGGTGTACCTAAAGTAACTCCACTTGCAGTACATAGACCAGCATCAACATTTACATTTACCGTAGCAGGACAGCTGATGGTTGGATCTATATTGTCGGTTACGGTTACCGTTTGAGTACAGGTCGCTGTATTTCCTGAACTATCGGTGACTGTCCAGGTGACTGTAGTATCTCCTAGTGGGAAAACTCCTGGTGCATCGTTAGTTACACTAGCTACTGCACAATTATCTGAAGTAGTCGGTGTACCTAAAGCAACACTACTCGCGGTACATAAACCGGCATCTACATTTACATTTACTGTCACTGGACATGCAATTACCGGATCGATATTATCAGTTACCGTTACCGTTTGGGTACAGGTCACTGTATTTCCTGAACTATCGGTGACTGTCCAGGTGACTGTAGTATCTCCTATTGGAAAGGCTCCCGGTGCATCATTAGTTACACTCGCCACTGTACAATTATCTGAAGTAGTCGGTGTACCTAAAGCAACTCCACTCGCGGTACATAAACCTGCATCAACATTTACATTTACTGTCGCTGGACAACTGATGGTTGGATCTATATTATCTATTACTGTTACCGTTTGGGTACAGGTAGCTGTATTTCCTGAACTATCGGTTACCATCCAGGTTACGGTGGTATCTCCTATTGGAAAAGTACCCGGAGAATCATTAGTAGTACTCACTACGGTACAGTTATCAGAAATTGTGGGTGTAACTAAAGTAACTCCTGTTGCGATACAACTTCCAGGATTTACATTCACACTTACATCTGCAGCACACACTATTGTTGGATCAATGTTGTCTATTACAGTTACCGTTTGAGTACAGGTAGCTGTATTTCCTGAACTGTCGGTGACTGTCCAGGTGACTGTCGTATCTCCTATCGGGAAAACTCCTGGTGCATCATTGGTTACACTAGCCACTGCACAATTATCTGAAGTCGTAGGTGTACCTAAAGTAACTCCACTTGCAGTACATAAACCAGCATCAACATTTACATTTACTGTCGCTGGACAACTGATCGTTGGATCAATATTATCGGTTACGGTTACCGTTTGAGTACAGGTCGCTGTATTTCCTGAACTATCGGTGACTGTCCAGGTGACTGTCGTATCTCCTAATGGGAAAGCTCCCGGTGCATCATTAGTCACACTAGCTACTGCACAATTATCTGAAGTAGTAGGTGTACCTAAAGTAACTCCACTTGCAGTACATAGACCAGCATCAACATTTACATTTACCGTAGTAGGACAGCTGATGGTTGGATCAATATTATCTGTTACCGTTACCGTTTGAGTACAGGTCGCCGTATTTCCTGAACTGTCAGTTACTGTCCAGGTTACGGTGGTATCTCCTATCGGGAAAACTCCCGGTGCGTCATTGGTTACACTAGCCACTGCACAATTATCTGAAGTAGTCGGTGTACCTAAAGCAACACTACTTGCGGTACATAAACCGGCATCAACATTTACATTTACCGTGGCTGGACATGAAATTACCGGATCTATATTATCAGTTACCGTTACTGTTTGGGTACAGGTAGCTGTATTTCCTGAACTGTCTGTTACTGTCCAGGTGACTGTCGTATCTCCCAATGGGAAAACTCCCGGTGCATCATTAGTTACACTGGCTACTGCACAATTATCTGAAGTGGTCGGTGTACCTAAAGTAACACTACTTGCAGTACATAAACCAGCATCTACATTTACATTTACTGTCGCTGGGCAGCTGATGGTTGGATCTATATTGTCGGTTACGGTTACCGTTTGAGTACAGGTCGCTGTATTTCCTGAACTATCGGTGACTGTCCAGGTGACTGTAGTATCTCCTATCGGGAAAACTCCAGGTGCGTCATTGGTTACACCGGCCACTGCACAATTATCTGAAGTGGTTGGTGTACCTAAAGTAACTCCACTGGCAGTACATAAACCAGCATCTACATTTACATTTACCGTGGCTGGGCAGCTGATCGTTGGATCTATATTATCAGTTACTGTTACCGTTTGGGTACAGGTCGCTGTATTTCCTGAACTGTCAGTTACTGTCCAGGTTACGGTGGTATCTCCTATCGGGAAAACTCCCGGTGCGTCATTGGTTACACTAGCCACTGCACAATTATCTGATGTAGTCGGTGTACCTAAAGCAACACCACTCGCGGTACATAGACCAGCATCAACATTTACATTTACCGTGGCTGGACATGAAATTACCGGATCTATATTATCAGTTACCGTTACCGTTTGGGTACAGGTCGCTGTATTTCCTGAACTATCCGTGACTGTCCAGGTTACGGTGGTATCTCCTATCGGGAAAACTCCAGGTGCGTCATTGGTTACACTAGCCACTGCACAATTATCTGAAGTCGTCGGTGTACCTAAAGCAACACTACTTGCAGTACATAGACCAGCATCAACATTTACATTTACTGTCGCTGGACATGAAATTACCGGATCTATATTATCAGTTACTGTTACCGTTTGGGTACAGGTAGCTGTATTTCCTGAACTATCCGTTACTGTCCAGGTGACTGTCGTATCTCCTAATGGGAAAACTCCTGGTGCATCATTGGTTACACTAGCCACTGCACAATTATCTGAAGTAGTAGGTGTACCTAAAGTAACTCCACTCGCAGTACATAAACCAGCATCTACATTTACATTTACTGTCGCTGGACAACTGATCGTTGGATCTATATTGTCGGTTACCGTTACCGTTTGAGTACAGGTCGCTGTATTTCCTGAACTATCAGTTACTGTCCAGGTTACGGTGGTATCTCCTATCGGGAAAACTCCCGGTGCGTCATTGGTTACACTAGCCACTGCACAATTATCTGAAGTAGTAGGTGTGCCTAAAGCAACACTACTGGCAGTACATAAACCGGCATCTACATTTACATTTACGGTAGCTGGACAACTGATCGTTGGATCTATATTGTCGGTTACCGTTACCGTTTGAGTACAGGTCGCTGTATTTCCTGAACTATCGGTGACTGTCCAAGTGACGGTGGTATCTCCTAATGGGAATATTCCCGGTGCGTCATTAGTCACACTAGCCACTGCACAATTATCTGAAGTCGTAGGTGTGCCTAAAGCAACACTACTGGCAGTACATAAACCGGCATCTACATTTACATTTACGGTAGCTGGACATGAAATTACCGGATCGATATTATCAGTTACCGTTACCGTTTGAGTACAGGTCGCTGTATTTCCTGAACTATCGGTGACTGTCCAAGTGACGGTGGTATCTCCTAATGGGAATATTCCCGGTGCGTCATTAGTCACACTAGCCACTGCACAATTATCTGAAGTCGTCGGTGTACCTAAAGCAACACTACTGGCAGTACATAAACCAGCATCTACATTTACATTTACGGTAGCTGGACAACTGATCGTTGGATCTATATTGTCGGTTACCGTTACCGTTTGAGTACAGGTCGCTGTATTTCCTGAACTATCGGTGACTGTCCAGGTTACGGTGGTATCTCCTAATGGGAATATTCCCGGTGCGTCATTAGTCACACTAGCCACTGCACAATTATCTGAAGTCGTCGGTGTACCTAAAGCAACACTACTTGCAGTACATAAACCAGCATCTACATTTACATTTACGGTAGCTGGACATGAAATTACCGGATCGATATTATCAGTTACCGTTACCGTTTGAGTACAGGTCGCTGTATTTCCTGAACTATCGGTGACTGTCCAAGTGACGGTGGTATCTCCTAATGGGAATATTCCCGGTGCGTCATTAGTCACACTAGCCACTGCACAATTATCTGAAGTCGTCGGTGTACCTAAAGCAACACTACTTGCAGTACATAAACCAGCATCTACATTTACATTTACGGTAGCTGGACATGAAATTACCGGATCGATATTATCAGTTACCGTTACCGTTTGAGTACAGGTCGCTGTATTTCCTGAACTATCAGTTACTGTCCAGGTTACGGTAGTATCTCCTAATGGGAAGGTTGCCGGTGCATCATTAGTTACACTAGCTACTGCACAATTATCTGAAGTGGTTGGTGTACCTAAAGCAACACTACTTGCGGTACATAAACCGGCATCTACATTTACATTTACGGTAGCTGGACAACTGATCGTTGGATCTATGTTATCAGTTACTGTTACCGTTTGAGTGCAGGTCGCCGTATTTCCTGTACTATCGGTGACTGTCCAGGTTACGGTGGTATCTCCTAGTGGGAAAACTCCCGGTGCATCATTAGTCACACTAGCCACTGCACAATTATCTGAAGTAGTAGGTGTGCCTAAAGCAACACTACTGGCAGTACATAAACCGGCATCTACATTTACATTTACGGTAGCTGGACATGAAATTACCGGATCGATATTATCAGTTACCGTTACCGTTTGAGTACAGGTCGCTGTATTTCCTGAACTATCGGTGACTGTCCAAGTGACGGTGGTATCTCCTAATGGGAATATTCCCGGTGCGTCATTAGTCACACTAGCCACTGCACAATTATCTGAAGTCGTCGGTGTACCTAAAGCAACACTACTTGCAGTACATAAACCAGCATCTACATTTACATTTACGGTAGCTGGACATGAAATTACCGGATCGATATTATCAGTTACCGTTACCGTTTGAGTACAGGTCGCTGTATTTCCTGAACTATCAGTTACTGTCCAGGTTACGGTAGTATCTCCTAATGGGAAAACTCCTGGTGCATCATTGGTTACACTAGCCACTGCACAATTATCTGAAGTAGTAGGTGTACCTAAAGTAACTCCACTCGCAGTACATAAACCAGCATCTACATTTACATTTACTGTCGCTGGACAACTGATCGTTGGATCTATATTGTCGGTTACCGTTACCGTTTGAGTACAGGTCGCTGTATTTCCTGAACTATCAGTTACTGTCCAGGTTACGGTGGTATCTCCTATCGGGAAAACTCCCGGTGCGTCATTGGTTACACTAGCCACTGCACAATTATCTGAAGTAGTAGGTGTGCCTAAAGCAACACTACTGGCAGTACATAAACCAGCATCTACATTTACATTTACGGTAGCTGGACAACTGATCGTTGGATCTATATTGTCGGTTACCGTTACCGTTTGAGTACAGGTCGCTGTATTTCCTGAACTATCGGTGACTGTCCAGGTTACGGTGGTATCTCCTAATGGGAATATTCCCGGTGCGTCATTAGTCACACTAGCCACTGCACAATTATCTGAAGTCGTCGGTGTACCTAAAGCAACACTACTTGCAGTACATAAACCAGCATCTACATTTACATTTACGGTAGCTGGACATGAAATTACCGGATCGATATTATCAGTTACCGTTACCGTTTGAGTACAGGTCGCTGTATTTCCTGAACTATCGGTGACTGTCCAAGTGACGGTGGTATCTCCTAATGGGAATATTCCCGGTGCGTCATTAGTCACACTAGCCACTGCACAATTATCTGAAGTCGTCGGTGTACCTAAAGCAACACTACTTGCAGTACATAAACCAGCATCAACATTTACATTTACGGTAGCTGGACATGAAATTACCGGATCGATATTATCAGTTACCGTTACCGTTTGAGTACAGGTCGCTGTATTTCCTGAACTATCAGTTACTGTCCAGGTTACGGTAGTATCTCCTAATGGGAAGGTTGCCGGTGCATCATTAGTTACACTAGCTACTGCACAATTATCTGAAGTGGTTGGTGTACCTAAAGCAACACTACTTGCGGTACATAAACCGGCATCTACATTTACATTTACGGTAGCTGGACAACTGATCGTTGGATCTATGTTATCAGTTACTGTTACCGTTTGAGTGCAGGTCGCCGTATTTCCTGTACTATCGGTGACTGTCCAGGTTACGGTGGTATCTCCTAGTGGGAAAACTCCCGGTGCATCGTTAGTTACACTAGCTACTGCACAATTATCTGAAGTGGTCGGTGTACCTAAAGTAACACTACTGGCAGTACATAGACCGGCATCAACATTTACGTTTACCGTGGCTGGACATGAAATTACCGGATCTATATTATCAGTTACCGTTACCGTTTGGGTACAGGTAGCTGTATTTCCTGAACTATCGGTGACTGTCCAAGTGACAGTTGTATCTCCCAGTGGGAAAGCTCCCGGTGCGTCATTAGTTACACTGGCTACTGCGCAATTATCTGAAGTAGTAGGTGTACCTAAAGCAACTCCACTGGCAGTACATAAACCAGCATCTACATTTACGTTTACTGTCGCTGGGCAGCTGATCGTTGGATCAATATTATCGGTTACGGTTACGGTTTGATTGCAAATAGCCGTATTACCAGAACTGTCGGTGACTGTCCAGGTGACTGTAGTATCTCCTAGTGGGAAGGTTGCCGGTGCATCATTAGTCACACTAGCCACTGCACAATTATCTGAAGTAGTAGGTGTACCTAAAGTAACTCCACTTGCAGTACATAAACCGGCATCTACATTTACATTTACTGTTGCTGGGCAGCTGATCGTTGGATCTATATTGTCGGTTACCGTTACCGTTTGAGTACAGGTCGCTGTATTTCCTGAACTATCCGTGACTGTCCAGGTCACGGTGGTATCCCCCAGTGGGAAAGCTCCCGGTGCATCATTAGTCACACTAGCCACTGCACAATTATCTGAAGTCGTCGGTGTACCTAAAGCAACACTACTTGCGGTACATAAACCGGCATCAACATTTACGTTTACCGTGGCTGGACATGAAATTACCGGATCAATATTATCAGTTACCGTTACTGTTTGAGTACAGGTCGCTGTATTTCCTGAACTATCAGTTACTGTCCAGGTTACGGTGGTATCTCCCAGTGGGAAAACTCCTGGTGCATCATTAGTTACACTAGCTACTGCACAATTATCTGAAGTAGTAGGTGTACCTAAAGTAACACTACTTGCAGTACATAAACCAGTATCAACATTTACATTTACCGTGGCTGGGCAGCTGATCGTTGGATCGATATTATCAGTTACCGTTACCGTTTGGGTACAGATCGCCGTATTTCCTGAACTATCAGTTACTGTCCAAGTTACTGTTGTATCTCCCAGTGGGAAGGTTGCCGGTGCATCGTTAGTCACACTAGCTACTGCACAATTATCTGAAGTGGTCGGTGTACCTAAAGCAACACTACTTGCAGTACATAGACCGGCATCAACATTTACATTTACTGTCGCTGGACATGAAATTACCGGATCTATATTATCAGTTACCGTTACCGTTTGGGTACAGGTCGCTGTATTTCCTGAACTGTCCGTTACTGTCCAGGTGACTGTAGTATCTCCCAGTGGGAAAACTCCTGGTGCATCGTTAGTTACACTAGCTACTGCACAATTATCTGAAGTGGTCGGTGTACCTAAAGTAACACTACTGGCAGTACATAGACCGGCATCAACATTTACGTTTACCGTGGCTGGACATGAAATTACCGGATCTATATTATCAGTTACCGTTACCGTTTGGGTACAGGTCGCTGTATTTCCTGAACTATCGGTGACTGTCCAAGTGACAGTTGTATCTCCCAGTGGGAAAGCTCCCGGTGCATCGTTAGTTACACTAGCTACTGCACAATTATCTGAAGTGGTCGGTGTACCTAAAGTAACACTACTGGCAGTACATAGACCGGCATCAACATTTACGTTTACCGTGGCTGGACATGAAATTACCGGATCTATATTATCAGTTACCGTTACCGTTTGGGTACAGGTAGCTGTATTTCCTGAACTATCGGTGACTGTCCAAGTGACAGTTGTATCTCCCAGTGGGAAAGCTCCCGGTGCGTCATTAGTTACACTGGCTACTGCGCAATTATCTGAAGTAGTAGGTGTACCTAAAGCAACTCCACTGGCAGTACATAAACCAGCATCTACATTTACGTTTACTGTCGCTGGGCAGCTGATCGTTGGATCAATATTATCGGTTACGGTTACGGTTTGATTGCAAATAGCCGTATTACCAGAACTGTCGGTGACTGTCCAGGTGACTGTAGTATCTCCTAGTGGGAAGGTTGCCGGTGCATCATTAGTCACACTAGCCACTGCACAATTATCTGAAGTAGTAGGTGTACCTAAAGTAACTCCACTTGCAGTACATAGACCAGCATCAACATTTACATTTACTGTCGCTGGACAACTGATGGTTGGATCAATATTATCGGTTACTGTTACCGTTTGGGTACAGGTAGCTGTATTTCCTGAACTATCCGTGACTGTCCAGGTTACGGTGGTATCTCCTAATGGGAAAACTCCTGGTGCATCATTAGTTACACTAGCTACTGCACAATTATCTGAAGTGGTTGGTGTACCTAAAGCAACACTACTTGCAGTACATAAACCAGCATCAACATTTACATTTACTGTCGCTGGACATGAAATTACCGGATCTATATTATCAGTTACCGTTACCGTTTGGGTACAGGTCGCTGTATTTCCTGAACTATCCGTTACTGTCCAGGTTACGGTGGTATCTCCTAGTGGGAAAACTCCGGGTGCGTCATTAGTTACACTGGCTACTGCGCAATTATCTGAAGTAGTAGGTGTACCTAAAGTAACTCCACTGGCAGTACATAAACCAGTATCAACATTTACATTTACGGTGGCTGGACAACTGATCGTTGGATTAGTAGTATCTTCCACAGTAAGAGTTACAGTAATTGAAGTTTCAGGAGTACACACATAGATTGAACTTGAAACAACAACTCGATATTGATTACCATTATTTGCAACAACTGCATTGGTAATTGTTAATGTAGCAGTAGTTGTAGTACTATGAATTCCTGTATCTGTTAGATCATCCCAGGTACTACCATTAAACAATTGCCACTGATAGGTATCTGCATTAGATGTCGCGACAGTAAAGGTAGTATTTGCACCCGGGCATATCGTCGAATCAGATGGTTGTGTCGTAATTGATGGGGCAACTCCAGCTGTGGTAACATTAGCATTAGTACCTGTATACCCATCAGTTCCGGAAGTAACTACTCCGTTTCCATTTACCGTGAGGCCAGCTCCAAAAGTACCGCTACCCAGATATCCATTATTATCACCATCGGTAAATCCAGCTTCAATAACATCGTTACACCCATCGGCATCGCTATCTAATTCTAAGAAATTATAATTATTATCTGTATCACTATCAGCAATTGTATAATTAATGGTTCCGCTACTTTCACTTCCAGGTGCCTGAACTGCATCTGGTACTCCATCTGAACTTAAAGCGCCAGATACAACACCGTTTACATGCGCTTGATTATGACCTGCTTCTACAGCATCATAAATCCCATCATTATCACTATCCAAATCTAAACGATCCACAATGTTATCACCATCAGTATCTCTGTCAAAACATAATACAAAAGAATTTGCCTTAAAAGCTAACCAGGAATCAAAAAGATTATCTCCATTATCAGCTACTCCGATTTTTATGGTGTTATTTCCTGCATTTAACACTGCAGAAAAGGTTATCGTGTGTGTAAAACCATCTGCTTCAATATTTATGGCTGTAGGAACCGTTTCATTATCGGTATATGATCCGCTATCTACTGTGTTGTTTACTGTATCAATACTTAGTTGTGCTCCTGAAGGTGTTAATGCTAAATTGGTTCCGTTTATAAATATTTTAGGGGCATCGTTTAATCCAGAATTCACATAATCATTATATTCTTCTGAAGCAAAAACAAATTGACCCGAGATCACTGTTTCTGCTGGAATATTAACTACTATTTCGAGACTGGCAACATCAAATTCTGCACTACCTCCACCAAAATCGGCATCTTTTCCTCCTCCTGCAGCACCTGTACCATTAATTCCATCTCCTAATGCACTAGGGGTTGAGAATTGATTAGATAAATTATCATCTAACTCGAGAACATTACCCGAAGAAAAAATAATTCCTCGATCAAATCCAAGGAATGCATTTAACGCTCCTCCACTACTCGTTATTTGATCACCATCATTGAATGTTCCTATTTGTGTTACAGCTCCATTACCTTCATTAACACTAGCAGATACCAAAGTAAGATCAGAATTAGGGGCAAATAATAAATTTGCCAGAGTAGTGGCATTATTTTCTGCTGTAATCTCAAAAGTGGTATTGGCATCATCTAACAATTCGACTCCAAATGATCCTCCTCCCAAATCACATTCATCTCTATCCAGGATTCCATCATTATCATCATCCAAATCTATAGAATCCATTATACCATCTCCATCTGAGTTCACAGTTAAAAGTGCAGGGCCGGCGGGATCAATAATTTGTCCATCCGAAACGGTATCATCACCAAATACTCCATCTGTAAGATTATAAGAAGCTGTAGCAATTGTTCTTGCGCCTATGGTTGTTGTATTTAGTGTAGTAGTAAAATCCTGATAAATATCTGAAGCTCCTCCAGGAGTGGTTGGTCCATATTTTCGATATGTAAATCCTGCTAAAGAATTAGTAATATGCCAATAGTAAGTAACTGTTACATCGTCTCCCGGAGTTATACAGTCTAAAGTAAAATCTACTAATCCATAAGGGTAATGATATGTTGCATCATTAGCTGCCAGCTCTGATTCTAATACAGTACTGATACTCGAGATCTGAAAACAAATTCCTGTGGTTTCTATGGTTACATATCCTGTACCATCTGCTATTGGTATAGTAGCTACATTTCCTTGTAAAGAATCTAATATTCCATCTCCGTTTCCATCGCCTCCGTTAGGTCCTGCATTCTCTACAGTTCCTGTAACTCCATCACCATCTTCACAACCTGTAGCTACAGCATTATTTGTTACGGCTGCTACTGCTCCTGTGTTATATGCTGCTGCAACTACCAATCCATTAGAATTGACAGTCCCTGCAGTTACTGTAAGTGGTTCTGTGGCCGTATTCCAAGGGTTATAAACTCCTCCATTTGCTCCATCTGCATTCCAATCATTATAAGCTTCGTTGGCATCACTACATCCATCTGCATCACTATCCAGGGATTCGAAATCAGCATCTCCGGCTGCATCGGTGTTTGCTATTGTATAATTAAGTACTCCAGATTCGGCTACAGTTTCTATGCTGTCGAAAAGTCCATTATTTCCTGATCCTGTATCGGCGCCATTAATTCTTCCGTTACTGGTAGCAAACCCATGACCTGCTTCTATAGCATCATAGATACCATCATTATCACTATCTAAATCATAAAAATCAGGGATTCCATCTCCATCGGTATCAAAAGCAGTTTCGACGGCTCCATCCACATTTCCTGTTCCTGCATCGGCATCATTATCATCAAGATAAGCAAAGATATTATCTGTATCTCCATCTGCATAGGGATCAGACGGAGCTTCATTCAAATTAGGAATTCCGTCATTATCTACATCCAAATCCCAGGGATCTAAAACAAGATCACCATCCAGATCAAAAGCAGAAGATGCTGTTGGGCACGCAAATCCATCATTACTGGTGGTAGCTATTGTATTGTTTAAAAGTGTTACAGAAGGTGTTGCAGTGGTATAATCGTTAACCAGGTACATTCCTCCATTATTATAGGAAACATATAAGCGATTTTCTGCATCAGTAAATGCAGCTCCAAAATTAGTTGCTGTAGGAGTTCCCAGACCTGAAACTTCTGTTTTAACAAGTGTAGTAAGATCCCAATTAATTAACAAATCTGTATTACTTACGCCATATAATTTTCCGTTGATAAAAACTACATCATTGGTATTTTTATTCGTTCCTCCTGTAAAAGTAACCGTAACTACTGCGGGTGAACCACCAACTGGTAAGGTGGATAGATTTTCTATTTTGTCATAATGTTTTCCTCGATTAATCCATAGATTATCATTATCATCAACATCACCAGATATGCCACCACCACTCATGTTAGTTAGTGCGCCCAAATCTTGAAAAGAACCATCTGCTCCTATACGAAGTAAGTGATTATGGATAGGACTGCTTGAAGCTCCTCCTTTACCAATCGCATACACATAATCATCAATTCTATTATACCCAGTTGCGTTGTATAATTGACTCACTGCAATAGGATCAGAATATTCTCCTGTTATGGCATCGTAACTTTTTAACTCTCCAGAGATAATTTGAAAAAAGTTTTGAGGACAACTAAATGGAGTAAGTGAGCATGCTGCTGACACTACTCCACCATTAATATAATCTGCATTAGGAGTGGTATACCCATCTACTGCACTAGTTACTACTCCGTCTTCATTAACGGTTACGACAAGAGGCCCTAAAATACCATCACTACTTTCGTCTGTAAAACCTGCTTCTCGAACATCACTACACGTATCTCCATCACTATTTGTAGATTGAAAATTAGGATTTCCTACCGTATCTGTATCTGCTATTGTATAATTAATTATACCAGAATCTACTATAGTTTCCAGGCCATCGAAAAGCCCATTTGTACCTGCTCCTGTATCCTGACCGGTTATTCTTCCATTGGTATGTGGCAAACCATGTCCTGCTTCGACCACATCATAAATCCCGTCATTATCACTATCAAGATCAAAAAAATCAGGAACTCCATCTCCATCGGTATCAAAAGCAGTTTCGATAGCCCCATCTACATTTCCTGTTGCTCCATCGGCATCATCATCATCTAAATATGCAAAAATCAAGTCTCCATCTCCATCGGCAAAAGGATCAGATGGAGATTCGTCTGTATTTGTTAGACCATCCCCATCTACATCTAAATCTAAAGGATCTAAGATATCATCACCATCCTGATCTATAGGTGAGGGTGCCGAGGGGCATGAAAACCCATCATTACTGGTTGTTGTAGCTGTAGAGTTTAAAAATGATGATGTTGGTGTTCCTGTTGTGTAATCATTGATTAAATACAACCCACCATCATTATACGATACGTACAAGCGGTCTTCATTATCTGTAAATGCTGCTCCAAAACCAAGAGTTGTGGTTGGAGTACTTAAACCTCCTACTACCGTTTTAATAGATGTATCGAGATCCCATATAATGAGTTCTGCGCTTTTATTAACTCCATATAATTTTCTATTGATATGCACAACATCATTAACCTCACCTGCAGGCCCTGTAAAAGTAACGGTTACTACTGCGGGAGCCCCTCCTACCGGAAGGGTTGACAGATTTTCGATTCTGTCATAATGATCTCCCCTATTGATCCATAAATTATCACTGTCATCAACGTCTCCTGATATACCACCAGATCCCATATTGGTCAAAGCTCCAAGATCTGCTATAGATCCATCGGCATCAATACGAACTAAATGACCATTTATGGTACCGGCTCTTCCTATAGCATATACAAAATTATCAACCGGGTTATATCCTGTAGCATTATAGAGATCATTTGTGCTAATCGGTGCCGAATATTCACCCGTAACTGCATCATAGCTTCTTAATTCGCCACTAATGACCTGATAAAATGTAGAAGGACAGCTAAACTGTCCATATCCCAAAGAACCTATAAGCATAAAGGCTATACCCCATGCTATAGAGAGCCTGCTCTTCTTTTTATTTTTTCTTACTATACAAAAACGTAACAATCTATTTATCAAGATGAATATGAATTGTATTAGAAACAAGAATCGTGTATTGATTTTCATAAGCTATTTATGATAAAATTGTTTTATTATTATTCTGAAGGGATTCATACGAATCCATATCTACTATGTTTTTAGAAATACATATTAGCGTAATACCGCCAACTAATGTGTAGTCCTGCTGAATTGATCTTAAATATTTCTGAAAAGAAGTATGAGTAGTACTTACCACATTATTTTTTGAGTCATGCGTAGTACTATATGTTTTACTTTTATATAAATATGTATATACATGAGTATGTATACTATCCTTAAAAGCGGTACTATTTTCTATAGGTACCTCGGTGCGATTATTACTTTTTAATAAAAGGACAGAAGAAGACTCTAAAAATGAGTATGCAATAAAAGAGTATAATACTAACAGAAGTGTAATTACTCCCATCAAAATTATGATGTTATAGTTGGATAGTGTATCTATTTTTCGAACATAATTCGTATAGATACCAGAAAAACTATCTTTTATATAAGAAGACCTTTGTACATCCTTTGATGCAAAAAAATGAAACCTCATAATGGTTAATTTAGTATTAAATTGATCGTTATTCAGATCCCTGGGATTGCTGGCTCGCCAAAAGTTTTACAATTCCGGGATTGTTATTTTCTATGCTATATTCTCATTATTATTTATGTGCATTATCAAACAAAAAATATCTTTTCCTTCTACATTAAATACCAAAGCATTGTTTGGTAACAGATTCTGAAAATCACGTGTTTTGTATTTTCAAAATGGTATTATATAGTTTGCATATGAAAAAATCAGATGAGGAAAACATCATCACACATTTTACGAAGGAAATAAAAGTAGTGCAATCCATAAGCAATTTATTATATCGATTAAAGTTCACTAACTATAATATCTACGGGCAAATAAATACTATAATGTATCACAGCTATATTGCCGTAATTTTCTATGCTAAATAGCTATCAAAAAATAACACATTTGGGACATCAAGGGGTAAGAAATAAAATGTCTGGTGTAATTTTTTCTATAAGCAATATCTATTTTAAATAATGTGTTTACGTTATGCTTTTATTAACATTATAAATGTATACATAAAACTTTGATTATGAGTATCTTAAAACACCAAAATAATTACGGTTTTACCATAAAAATAGGTTGAAATCATCAATTTTCGGGATAAAAGGCAGAAATTTGAGAAAATCCTACGAATACGTAATACAATTTCTAAAAAAGTAATCCGTACCTTTTTAAGGTCATTTAGTTAAGAAATTAAGTAATACCAGTATCAAATTAAGTCTATTAAAATGTAAACAAGATTTACATTTTATTTTGATTTCGATAAGGCTCAATATTGCAACGATTTTCGTATATCAAAAAAACAAAAGAGGTTATCAAAATGATAACCTCTTTTTACTTTGCATTCGTACCTTACTCGTCATATGATCTAATACCATTTGCACTTTAAACCTACTGGAATAAAATGTTCTTTTTTCATCTCAGTTTCAGAATAAAAATAAACCGTAGCCCTGCTATGTTTGATTTTTCTTCTTTACTGAAACAAAAAAATCTTAATTTTCTTTGCCAGCAAATTCAAAATACAAATGGTACAATATAATTCACATTACATCTTGATCAATCGTTTTTGAATTATAGTATCACCAACACTTATTTTTATAAAATATTGTCCCGTAGATAAATCTTGAGTAGGCACTTTAATTCTTTCTTGATTTGTATATGATTTCAAGAAAATTGATTGTCCTAAATTATTAAATATCTCGACTTCTGTATTTTGATCACTACTTTCTTTTGAGGTGATATATATCTGGTTTCCAAATGGATTTGGATATATCGAAAACATATCCTCTTTAGCTATCGTTTCTTCTGTTATTGCTTCTGGCTCTTCGGCTTGTACCTCTGGTCGCACTTCTGCTTCTGTAGATACATCATTAACAATTGTTGTGATGGTCATAGAAGCAGCTGGAGTACTACAACCATTAATCACTACATCATCTATATAAACCCAATCAGAATTACCAGATGCATCGGCTCTAAATCGAAGTTGAGTCGTTGCCGTAAAAGGTCCCGGGATTACCACCTGATCATTATAGCGTTGATCATTTACAAATTCATCAGACTGATTCCATTCTTCTACAGTTGTAAAGTTTGCTCCACCATCTGTTGATATCTGAAGCCAGAAATCTTCATTACTATTATCCATACTTCTACAGTAATACGAGAAATTAATCGTTAACTCTTCATAACTTGTCATATCAAAATTAGAAGTAGTCATCACCGATGTAGAAGTGTTATCTCGTAATCGTATACAATACGTTCCCGAATTTGCATACGCTGCATCGCTAGCACTTCTTCTTGCATCAGATCCACCACCGGACCATACGCCCCACCCAGATTCGAAATCTTCTGAGTTAATAACCGCATATGTACATTGTGATGGGTTAGGATCTGGGAGACATCCAGATGTGATCACCTGCGCTGCAGAAAGTGCAAAATCATAAATAACAACTGCATCCATTTTTCCGGTATAAAAATTATCTGTAGTTTCTCCAAAACTATCTTTTTTCTGTACTCCGCCAATTCCTCCGGATCCTATATGTGTAGGAACAGAACTTGGTGCTGCACTACTTGAAGCAGCAGAAACACCATCAATATATAAACTATGACTGGTACTTCCGCCATTATACACCACAGCAACGTGGTGCCAATCGCCATCATTCGGAAAAGCTACACTATGACTATCAGAAACAGTAGCACTATTTCTTACTATAGATTCCAGATTTGAGCCGTTTAGTCTCAATACAACTCCACTAATCCCTCCTCCTTCTTCAAAAAGATTCTGGATACCAGACAGAGCAGTTGGTTTTATCCACATAGCAACACTTCTTTGCGACATCGATGCAATCAAAAATGGACCAGGGTTCTGGCTATATTGTATTTTGGTCGCTCCATCAAATACAGCAGATCGATCTCCTTCTTTAAAATCTACGGCATCATAAGTTAACGTTCCTATAGTCGAAAGAGGATCATTATTATTTGAAGAAGCATCATTTGCATCTACTCCAACGTCAAAATTCCAAAGTGCCAAATACGTATCTGGCTCAACACAACTAACAACTGGTGGGTTAATTTGGATAATTTCTGGTAAAGGAACCGTAAGTCCACTACTTCTATAGGTAGGCAAAGGAGCAGATATATTAATTAGATAATTACGAAGATCGGTACTTAGATCATTTGCAATAGTTAAGGTTGCATTATCAGGGCTTCCTGATAGTAAGTTAGTAGCTTCGCCAATATCGGTTATTAGGTTATACATTTCATAAGAAGCTGTTTCATAATTATGAATCAACTTATAATCTCCTTTACGTATAATAGATACAGGTCTTTGATCACGTTTAGAATCAATCAGGTATCCAGGAAAATGCCAGTAGATTGCATCTCTATTTAGGTTAGGATTCGTACCGGTTAGCATAGACCATTGGCTTACACCATCGATATCATATCCTGCGGGTAATGTTCCTCCTGCGGCTTCTACAAGTGTTGGGTACAGATCGAAAGCAACAATAGGAGTATTATTAATTGTACCCGTATTTGCTAATAAACCTTCTGACCATGCTATAGTAATTGATCTTACTCCACCTTCATAATGTTGTCCTTTCATTCCTCGTAAAGGACCATTATCTTCTGTTCCGATAGCGCCACCATTATCAGAAATAAAATATACCAATGTATTTTCTGATAACATATGACCAGGATTTCTTGGATCTGCCGTTGTTTTTAAATAATCGATAAGTCTGCTAATGGTTTGATCCATTCCTTCGGCAATTGCTGCCTGACTTACATTAGTATGTCCCATCTGGCTGGGGTTTGTGTTATTTTTAGCCACATATTTGGCATATAAATCGGGCCTTGCATTTGCCTGTCCCCAAGGGCCATGTATTGCATAATTACTAAAATGCATAAAAAACGGAGATGTATTATTTGCATTCATAAAATCGATTGCGGCATCTGCCATCGCATCGGTTACATGTTTTGCTGTTCCTTCTAGAGAGTTATCTCCTGCTAGTGCCATAGATTCACTTAGTGTATAAGGATCTGCATATGGATCTAGTTCTGGACCTATCCTGCTATGAAAAGTCCAAACACCACCAGATTGCGAAGCAAAATAACTTCCTGGAGCACCATCAGAACCACCACCATAGTTAAAATCAAATCCCTGGTCGGTAGGTCCGTTGCTCATACTTCCTCCCGAGTGATATTTTCCAAAATGGGCTGTTGTATACCCGCTTGCTTTTATGGTTTCGGCTATTGTAATCGCACTGGCAGGAATTTCATCTTCTCCGTTAGATAGTCCTTGACTAGGGCCTACTAACAAAGTAGAATTTCCTCCTCTATTTAAACCATTTACTGCAAATACATTATTATCGGGTCTTGATGCATATTGCCCACTTAAAATTGCTGCCCTGGTTGGTGCACAATTTGCTCCATTTACATAGGCCTGCGGAAATGCAATACCTTGAGCAGCCAATGTTTCTAAAGTTGGCGTCTCATAAAAATCACTGGGATTATTAATGTTAGTTGCCCCCGTACTCACTTGTGACCACCCCATATCATCGGCAATAATGACCACGATATTTGGGGATTGAGAATGAATCGAACTACTAACGCCAATACAGAGTAGCAGTACTAAGAATTTGGTTGTTGTTTTCATAGATTAATGGTTTAAAATTTACAATCGTAATGATTGGATAGATTAGTTATTTATGTATTCGTTTTTTAATTGAAATCTAATACTGATAGTACACTACGAAGCCTAATGCTTCTATACTATCTTATTGTCAAACTGATCTTTGGGAGGATTCTAAATTTAGAAAGGAAAATTATTATCAGGTCTGGGAAACCACTAACTCAAAAAAATAAGAATTCTGAGTGCTTTTTTAGAAAACATCATTAGATGTATTGTTTCTAAATTGTAATTAGTATTTGTATTCCAGACACTGCTTTTGTTGGCTCGCCAAAGTTTTACAGTTGCAGTGTTATTTTATATCCTGTTGTTTAACGCTATATAATGATAACAAACTGGTTCGTATGCTAATGCAGCATATATGCTCTTATATTTTTTAAGAGGTGCTATAATTGGTCATATCCATTGCTTTTAGATCTGAAAAAGAATCAGATCCAACACTAATGGTATAGATGTTATATACGAGGTAAAAAGATGATTTAAAAAGCATTTGCATCACCTTTACAAAGAAAAAAGTAAATGTAGTCATAAGTAGAATAATTTAATTAATATCTAAAAATTAGCTCATTAACCTAAACATGTGATTGGGTACATGATTAGTATTATTTACATTATGACAATTGTAATTTGATGATATCGTATACTTAAAAAAGACTATATCTAGTAGTTGGGGTAGGCACTACTGTCCTTAATAACTAAACTATTTTACATCCAGGTTTCTGTTAAGTTTTTTTTAACATTATAAATGTATATATAAAACTTTGATTAAGAGCAATTTAAACCCTCAAAATAAGTAAGGTAAAACCGTATTTTATATATTTATATGCTTGAATACAAGTAAAATCCAAAAAATAAAAGATATAGGTATTTATAAATAGTTATTTTATTTAATGTGGATTCCGGATCAAGTCCGAAATGACAGAGTGAATTTGTACGAAACGTAATCAGATGCCAGCCAAATACGAATAATCCTTAATAATCAAAAAAGGTCTCGATACTATTTTTCTTCGTTATACTACGAAAAATCACTCGACCTGACCCAGAAACTATCTATAGTATTAAATACCTTATAAAAAAGAAAGGCTTAATTCTAAGTAAAAACAAAGAATTAAGCCTCTCCTGTATCGTATTTTTTCTCTATATAAATCCTCTTTTTCTAGCTTCTTCTAATAACATTTGATCATCTGCTTTGGCAATAGAAAACATTTCTTTGATCTGGTTCTTTCTTTTCTCGATTGCACTTAATGATAAACTTACATAATTAGGTAAATTCTTGGTCTTAACACCACGAGATAAATGATATAAGATCTTTAGGTTTTTCTCATCTAAAGAAAATTTATTCGTCATCATTTTTCTAAAATGATCATTTACCGTAGCACTATAATACGCTTTACCTTTTAAGATATTATTAAATGCTAATAATAATTCGCTAGAAGTAAGATCACTCTTGATTAAGAATCCTGCCGGATTAATATTCTTAAGGATATTATGTATTCTATGATCTTCTCTATGCATGGTTAAGATAATGATCTTTGATTTTGGCAACAGTTCTTTTGCATGCTTTGCCAAATCCTCACCAGAGGTAATCGATCCATCTGAAGAAGGAGGTAATTTAATATCTACAAAAAGCATATCATAAGGAACCGTCTCTGAAGATTTTACGATACTGGCATATGCATCATCACAATTAGAGGCGATGTCAATCTTAATTTGATATTCTTTTTGATTTTCTCCTAATAAGGTATTTTTATACCCTTCGATAATCATAGGATGATCATCAATCATAAGAACTTTTAGCTTTTTCTTCATCTTAAAATTTGTTGTTTTTTAGGTTTTAAAATTTTCACCTCCTGCTATTTAAACTTAATAATATGTAAAATAGTATGAGCATAGATTATATTAGTACACTTCTTCAACTTTGGCTTCTATAGGTACATGTACCGATACTTTGGTACCAGAGCCTTCGTTGCTTAGAAATTGAACTTCTCCATTCATCTGACTAACTCTTGATGTAATGTTTTTTAAACCAATTCCTTTTTTAACCTTATTTGCTTTAAATCCTATTCCATCATCTAAAATAGTAAGATTTATGGTACTATCCACATAATCGAAATTAATTTTTATATGATCTGCATGGGCATGTTTAAAGATATTCTGCATCGACTCTTGTAAAATCCTAAAAAAGTTTACCTTTTTCTGGTCGTCTATACCCTCCCAATCGATATCCTCGTCATTATTAAACTCAAACTCTATTTTATGCACTTCGCACAGGTCCTTGATTAGGTTTTCTACGGCATCGATATAAGCCACATCAGACGGTAAAGTCTCTGCACCCAGATCATGAGAGATTAATCGTATCTCTTTTTCTATCGCTTTAAGCTCATCTATATATTTGTTCCTGGCTTCTGTAAAGCCATCGTTGGCACGCTGGTTAATCCCATCGAGACTTAGTCGTACCCCAAACAGTCTACCCAGTACACCATCATGCAACTCCTCAGACATACGTTGCTGCTCCATCTGTCTACCTTCTTCTAGTTTGATCTGTTGATTAAGCAGTAATCGATAAATCTCCTCGTTAGATTCTTGCTGGGTTTGGGCAAATAGTAGTTCTTTATTACTCTGTTGTTGTCTAAAGATAATATACCCCAATAAAAATAATGCCGTTAAACCCAAGATCGCAATGATCAAAATTTGATTTTCTCTACTAATTTGTTGATTCTCTTGTACAATTTCATCGGTCTCAAAACGAATACGAGCAAATTTATCTCTAAACAAACGTTCTTCTCTAATTAAACTATCATTTAAGGCTATATATTTATTAGCATATCCAAGCCCTTCTTTACTATCCGAAACATCTGATAAAATTTGATATGCATGTAGCAATTCTTCATTTTTTTGTAATTCTAAAGATAGGTCTCGTGATTGCTCTGCGTACGTACGAGCAATACTATCATTACCAACAGATTGATAATACTCTGCAAGATGCAAGGTATTAGTCGCAATACCATTTTGATCATCAATACTATCTCGTATTTTTAAGGCTTTATAAAACAGATCAGGGATATTGGCTGTATCTTTAGATAAAAAATTAACATAGGCCAAATTATCTAACAATAAAGAACGATGTTTAGGGTCCTTATTTAAAAATTCTTTATAGGATAAGGCTTTATGATAATATTCTTTTGCTTTATCATATTTTTGTTGTGATTTATATACGGTACCTATATTATTGTAAGACACTAAAGTTTGATAAACCTCTTTCTTTGTTCCTTTAGCATATTCTATTACTTTTAAATGATAATCAACTGCCTCATCATATCGTTCCAGATATTTTGCCACAATACCTAAATTAGAATAGCATAGATTAAAATACATATCACTTTTAGACAATTCAAATTTTTCTATGGCCTTTATTGTTACAGATTCACTTTCGCTATAATCTTTTGTTTTTCTCAATATTAATGCTAAATCGAGTAACACAGAACCGTGATCAAAAGCATAATCTTCTGGAGCATACTTTTGACCATTCAAGGATGAATAGATTTTATCGGCTTCATGAAAATTCTTAAGTGCTAAATCCAATTCAGATTTCGATTTTCTATAATAAATTCCTAAATATGCATACGATTTTGCGATATTTAATGAATCATTAATTGAATTAGATAGTTTTAAGGCTTTTTCATTCATTTCCTTATAATTATCATAATCTTTAAGTGCAAAATACACAAAGGATATTTCATGAATTTTTTCTACTTTATATGAATTATCAATTAAGGTAGAATAAATTCCATATGCTTTTTCTAAACTATTTTTTCTTTCTTCCTCAGAATTCTTCTTGTTTTTAGCTTCTTCGATATATGACTGTATCAAATTAGATTTTAATTCTTTACTTTCTATATTTTGATCAGGATTATTACACCCTACAATAGTCAAAAGAAAAAAAATAATCGACAATTTGAAGAAAACTCTATACATTTAATAATAAATTTATTTCTAAAATAGTTAATTTGAATACAACAAAAAAGTAAAACAGAAAAAGAGTCCTAACAAAATTAGAACTCCCACTTTTATAATTTTAAATTAAATAGAAAATTTAATTTTTTAATTACTTCCTGTATTTCCTGGGTCTGCTCCTGGTATTACTTCATCTACTTCTCCGTCCTCTCCTATAAAGTCAACATCTTCAATACCCATCTCATCGTTTACAGTATCTGCCTCACAAGCCATAAACATCGTAGTTAAAAATAATATAGCGAATAGTGTTTTTATAGTTTTCATAGTATTGTTAGTTTTAGTTTTCTAATAATTTATTAAATGATCAAAAATATTGAATGTATTAATCTTGACCTCCAGGTTGCACTTCATCTACATCTCCATCTTCAGAGCCAATAGTATCATTTACTTCAATTCCAACTTCATCATTTACAGCATTTGCTTCACAAGCGATAAACATAGTACTTAAGAATAGTATAGCGAATATAGTTTTTACAGTTTTCATAATGTTAGTTTTTTTAGTTTGAATTTACTTTTCAAAAGACCTATTGGTCTTTAACGGGGTATGTTTATTTTTATTTAATTATTGGTTGTCGTTGCGCATACGACTTTTATTTTTTAGAGTACTCTTTTATATACATTTTTTATGATGTGTATCTCTAATTGTACACTACAAATGTAGGTCGATATCCCCCTCGCGCCTAATATATTAAGGTGTGTTTAGTAACTGGCACCCTATGAGATGTACATGAACCGATTATACGGGTAAATGAACATATTTTTAAATTCACACTTTTTTGTAGGAAACCCTGTACTAAGGGTTTTGTAATACTATTACTGGCTTTATCCCATAAAAAAACCGATAAATCCTACAATTTATCGGTTGCTATATATAGTAAACTATATCTGTTTTATATATAGATTAAACTTTTCTTTGCCAGAGAGTCTTTAATTTCTTCTACATTGTTTTTATACGACTTAGAGAAGGGGATTAAATCATCTGTATTTTTGATGGCGCATTTTGCTTTTCCGAAATGTATTCTCGATACATAATCGGTATTAATAATATAACTGTTATGTATACGCACAAAATGATCGGGCAACAGGTTCTGAAAATGTTTTAAGGTCTTAAAAGCCTCTACCTTAGTACCGTTACTCATTATAAAATCTGTAGTATTGTTATCTGCTTTTAGGTATAATATCTCATCTACATCTACAAATCGATAGTCCCCATAGGATTTAAAACACAGGGTATTATCCCCGCTTTGTCCAAAGTCTTTTTCGAACCTCATTAGAGTTCTGTTTATCTGCCCTTTGCTAAAGGGTTTAAGGATATAATCCATGATTCTGTTACGTATGCCTTCTATAGCATAATCCGATGTTTTGGTGATTACAATAAACTCTGGTAACCGCGACATATATTTAGAAAGCTCGGTCATTAAAGAATACTTTGTCGTTACGGTATCTATTCCTGGCACTTCTGGCTCTAAAAAAACAAGTCTGGGTCTTCTCTCTAAAATTAAATCCAATGCATCCTGCTCGTCTTTTGCTATTCCCGTGCAGATATAATCTGGCTGCTCTTCTAAAGAGATTTGGATAGAATCTGCAATTTTCTGATCATTATCAATGATTACATAAGGATATTTCATAGGGTATGAGTTAAAAAATTTGTGTCGGTTAATATATGCTGAATTATTCTACTTACAAGATAGGGTATTTACACTTTTTTTGTATACGGTAAAACCGTAATAAAATTACGGAAACCCTTTGGTGTCAAGGGGTTACATAATGTTCTTTATCGACATATAAACGCTTTTTATCGGATAAAATTGTAAATAAACTAAATGAAGTAATTTAACAATACACTTATGGTTTTGTTAAAAAAAGCCAAAAACTACGTTTAGTAGTCAAAAAATTGCGATAAAACACCTTTGATTTATCCTTTTTTTGAGAATACATCATCTAAATCTGTCTATTTTTAACTTCTGCTTATGATTTTAACACAAGTTTTTAAGATATAAAAAGGCATTAATTATACATAAAACTCTTGTTTTTTTTCTATTATTGTGATGTCAAACTGAGCCCTTTGATAAACTCAGGACAGGCCTGTCGAAGTTTTTATGTTATTCATAATCAATCGGTCTTCGACAGGCTCTGTAGAACTATCGAGAATAACTTTTTTGATTTAAAATTCTATTCTCGATACACTTCTTCGGCCTGTACTGAGCTATGCCGAAGTATCGAAGCACTCGAATTGACGAATTTCAAGTTAAAAAATCTCAAATGCACAACGGGGTTACAATAAAATCACATATTATATTAATCTATGCAAAACATAGTTGTACTTACAGGAGCAGGAATTAGCGCAGAGAGCGGGATCAATACGTTTAGAGATGCCAATGGTTTATGGGAAGGGCATGATGTTATGGAGGTAGCTTCTCCGCAAGGATGGAGAAACAATCCAGAATTGGTCCTCGATTTTTATAATAAAAGACGTAGCCAATTACATACAGTAACTCCTAACAAAGCGCATCTGGATCTGGTCACTTTGGAAGAGAAATTTAACGTTTCTATCATTACTCAAAATGTAGATGACCTGCATGAAAGAGCAGGAAGCAGTAATGTAATACATCTACATGGCGAATTGCTAAAAGTACGAAGTCAGTTCGATGAGCAATTGGTACTCGACTGGAAACACGACCTGGTTCTCGGGGATCATTGTGAGCATAATTCGCAACTACGACCTCATATTGTATGGTTTGGCGAAGCAGTGCCTATGATGGATCTGGCCATAAAAATTACAGAACGGGCAGATATTCTTATGATTATCGGTACATCGATGCAGGTATACCCCGCTGCCGGGCTGCTACAATATGCCAAATACCAAACTCCTGTTTACTTTATCGATCCTAATCCGGCAATTTCTCCTACAGAACATCTTACCATACTATCTGAAAAAGCAACTACAGGAGTGGCAAAAGTGGTGAATGAGTTGTTAGGGTGATTTAATAAAAGGTATTGTATATATTGAAATAAGCAGACCTCACAGGTTTTAAAAACCTGCGAGGTCTTGTTTTATGAAGTTTAGTTTTTATGCTTCAAGCTATACTAGATTTTCTAATGTATAATTCGAGTAATATCGTTAAGTTAAACTGTTATGTTGTTAGTCATAGCCCTTCGATAAACTCAGGATAAACTTGTCGAAGACCTATAAAGCCACTGTTTTTAATTGCATTTCGGCAGGCCTGTCCTGAGTTTATCGAAGGGCTTAGTGTGACATAGAGATAGTATCCTTAACTTAAGGTATCGATAATTCGGGTTAAATACTATCTACAACAGTAGAATCTGATACTTTTACTGGCAACGAATCTGTTACTTTCTCCTGTGGATCTTCTTTACCTTTGGTTATTGCATCACGGGTTTCTTTTGCCCAATTGATTAGTTTTTCTGCATCATTAGCTGGTAATTTACCATGCATCCAGGTATAGGATTCTAAAGGCATTTCTTTCTTCTCTATCATTTCTATAAACTCTTCTAGCTTATGATCCTTTTGCTTATCGGTATACGACTCCCAGTCAGAGACATTAAAATGCTCTTTTCCTTCTTTTATATGATAGGCCATCCAATGTGAAATGGGGCTAACCTCCATATACCAGGGGTATCGTGTAACATTACTATGACAATCATAACATTGATTCTGCAAAATTGTTTTAACCTCTGCAGGAACCATAGTAGCTGCTTCGAACGTAGCAATACTATCGTAGCTTGCCTCATTCTTCGTTGGTCTTAAAAACTGTGATATCAAAAAAACCAACACGAGTAGAAAAAGAATTCTTTTTATCATTTTATTATACTTTAAAAAGATACTTATCAAAAACAAGCACTTACCAGGGGTTTACTCCCAAATAAGGTGATAATTATCTGTTATAGAAGGTATAACGATTTTAACAAGTAATTATTATTATCTTAAACTTACCGAGAATGAATCATAACCATCTATCCTATACAGATTAAAGTTATAACATTAGACTATCTAACGTATAGAACGCAGACAACGTTTGGAATCTATATGTATATTTATTGAACTCATTTAAAACTTTTTGATTTTAAGTAAAAATTGTTGTTTTCAGTCCTATTTTTATCTTTTTTTCTTTCTGTAGCCCTGCTATGCTAATCAATCCTGAGTGCTCGGGACAACAGAACTAAAAACATTTAATTTTTACTTAAAACCAAAAAATCTAAATAAGTTCGTTTATTTTTGAAGTTGAAAAAACCTGTGCTTTTATTCTGAAGACATACCTTTATTTATGACATCGCTTGAAGACGTATTAAATACCGTAGATCATTCTCGAGAAAAAAGGAAGTATTTTGCTAATATGATCCTTGAGAATCCAGAATTGCTTCCTGATTTGCTAAATATCTGTGCCCGGGTAGATGATGAAATCTCGTGTAGAGCTTCCTGGGGCCTCGAATTTTTATGCAAGCACGATCTAACTGCTATTCTCCCCTATCTTGATGAGCTTATTGGTATTGTACCTAATGTATATCAGCACCCCGCTGTACGACCAATGGCAAAAATATTCGAATATCTAAGCATTGCCTATTACCAAAAAAAGAATCCTAAGGTTAGAACAGCCTTAACTACGCAACATCGCGAAAAAATAACAGAACTATGCTTCGACTGGATCATTACAAATCAAAAAGTAGCTCCAAAAGCATATTCTATGACATCATTATACCTATTGGGTACAGAATTCGATTGGGTACATCCCGAGCTAAAAATCACACTAGAAAATAATTACAATACCGGTAGCGCAGCTTATAAAGCACGTTCTCGAATGGTATTAAAAAAAATTGGGTAGTGTTTGTTGGTTGATAGTTGAAAAATATTTAAAAAAAACCAATACTCAATACTCAATACCCGAAACTTTTAAAATTCGTTGCTCGTACTTCGTAATTCGCAATTAATTAAATTATCTTTGCAGCTTCAAAAAAAGAAAATTATGTCATTATTCCCTTTGCAAGCAATCTCACCTATAGATGGGCGTTACGCATCAAAGACCAAATCTCTTAGTGCATTTTTTAGTGAAGAAGCCTTAATCAAATATCGTGTACTCGTAGAAATTGAATATTTTATCGCTTTATGTGAGCTACCATTACCACAATTACAAGGTATTGATACCTCGTTATTTGATAAGCTAAGGGAAATCTATACTAATTTTTCTAGCGAGGATGCCTCGGCAATAAAAGACATAGAAAAAGTAACAAATCATGATGTAAAAGCTGTAGAGTATTTTATCAAAGAGAAATTTGATGCTCTTGGGTTACAAGAATACAAGGAGTTTATCCATTTTGGATTAACCTCTCAGGATATTAATAATACTGCGGTACCATTAAGTATCAAAGAGGCTATTAGTAGTGTTTATATTCCAGAATACAATGCATTATTAACAAAGTTAAAATCTTTGGTAGAAGAATGGTCTGCTGTGCCTATGCTTGCACGTACTCATGGGCAACCTGCCTCTCCTACCCGATTAGGAAAAGAGTTTCAGGTATATGTTACCAGAATCGAAGCACAGTTTGATTTATTAAAGGATATACCAAGTGCTGCAAAATTTGGTGGTGCTACAGGAAATTACAACGCACATAAAGTAGCTTATCCTGATATCGATTGGAAAGCTTTCGGGACTCATTTTGTACAAGAAAAACTGGGGCTTCATCATTCTTTTCCTACCACTCAGATTGAGCACTATGATCATATGGCTGCGCTGTTTGATGGTTTAAAACGTATTAATACGATTATACTGGATCTGGATCGTGATGTATGGACTTATGTATCTATGGATTATTTTAAGCAAAAAATAAAAAAAGGAGAAGTTGGTTCTTCGGCTATGCCGCATAAAGTAAATCCTATTGATTTTGAAAATAGTGAAGGTAATCTGGGAATTGCAAATGCCATATTCGAACACCTTGCTGCAAAACTACCTGTAAGTCGATTACAACGTGACCTTACCGATAGTACGGTACTTAGAAATGTTGGTGTACCCTTTGGTCATACACTAATTGCTTTTCAGGCGACACTTAAAGGACTAAATAAGCTTTTATTGAATGAAGCCAAATTTGCAGAAGATCTTGAGAATAATTGGGCTGTTGTTGCAGAAGCTATACAGACTATACTAAGACGAGAAGGATATCCTAATCCTTATGAAGCCTTAAAAGGTCTTACACGCACCAACGAAAAGATAAATCAAAATTCTATTGCTGATTTTATTGAAACCCTAGATGTTTCTGAATCTATAAAATCAGAGTTAAAACAAATTACCCCTTCTAACTATACAGGGATATAAACAATAGATTTTAAACCATAAAAAAAGAGGCTGTTTTTCAACAGTCTCTTTTTTTTACATCATTGTTATTGATTAATCATCAATATCTATAGTCTGTGCTATTTCTTTAAATGCATTAAGGTTGATTTTACCTTTTTCTACAGATTTCATAAGCATAGCCATTTTTTCGGGTCTCATATTATCTCCCAATACACGTACTAATGCTAATCCTTTTTCATTATTCTTAGCAAAAACGATAACCTCATCAATATCATCTTCTTCTCCTTGATATTTAAGTACTGCTTTGGTTCCGTCTGATCCAAATCGCATTAAGGTTTCATACTTATCTGAATCTAATATCTTTTTTATCGCTGCACTCTCTTCTTCATATTTACCTTGATTACTCTCGGTAAGTTGCAAAGCCAAAAAGTTAACTTTTTTAATACTTTCTAAAGCTTCTCTTTCATCTCTATCAAGTTCTACTGTTTCCTTATCCAAAAGGCTAGTCGGTACATCGACTGCTATAAAATCAGCATCACCATGATGATCTACAAAATACTTTTGTAGTGAGGGTTCACTACTACAACTCATCATTAGTGATATACTTACAATACCTAAAATTTTATACACATTTTTCATTTCTCTAATTTTTTTCACCTGCCTAAGCTGGTGGGTTGGTTGATTATTTTTGATTGATGTTTTTAGACCAGATTTCTTCTAACCTCACGGTTAGAAGAAATCTGATTCTTTTTTATCCTAATACTTGATTAGTTTCCTTTCTTTTTTACGTGCTTTAATTCTTCCCCACCAGGTACATTAAGGTGATCTGCAATCTTAGAGACTTGTTTTAAATCAATATCTCCTGTTATCGTAAGTACTACAGTATTGGGCCCATCTCCATCTTCTTTTACGCCATCAAGAAACATAAACAATTCACTTACATGATCATCGTCTTTTCCTGGTTTAGAATAAAATTTTACATTTTTCCCATCACTTTTTACTCTCATTAATTCATCAAGAGAAGAACTTTTAAGATAGTTACTTACATCTGATCTCATCTTTTGTCCTACTGCTGCATTTTCTGTAGCAAAGACCTTGATGTTTTTTATGTTTTCTACAAGGTTCATATACTCTTGTACTTCGGCATCATTACTTTCTAATTTTATTTGGCTTAGTAGCTTAAACATTTTACTGGTTACTACTACAGAAGATACTCCTTTCATATCTTCATATTTATCAAAATTACTTTGTGCGATAGACACATATGGTAATATTGCAAAGGCTAAAATAATTGCTAACTTTTTCATAATATTTAAAATTTTAATCTCCTTACTACACCCTGTTTTATCAACAGTATTTTTCAGGTAGTTGTTTATTTTTATTTTGTTAATTTTTCGGTAGTGCTTTCAAACTCGTTCAGGTACACTAATTCCTGTTTGCCCTCATTCATTAATTGCGAAACCATATTGAGGATTTTTTTGGTTTCCTGTAAAGCTATTTCTGGATCTTCATAAGTTCCGAGAGTTTTGTCTGGGTTTGATGGTGTATTTGTTAAAAATATCCCTGCAATCAAAGCTATTGATGCTGCAATACCCATCCAGGCGTATCTGGATTTTCTACTACTGGTATTTAATTTTAGATCCTTGGTAGCCGTTATGGTACTCTCTTGAGAAAAATATTGAAATAGATCTTTGTATCTCTCTAAATGCGACGGCACAGTTTCTCTGGTAAAGTAAACCTTTAATTCTTTTTCTTCAGAAATGGTCGTTTCTCCTTCGAAATACTTCTCTAGTAATTTTTCTATGTTAGACAACTCCATAATTGTGTTTTTTTAATAATTCTTCTCTAATTTTTTTTCTTCCTCTTGATAATGCAACTCTAACTGCCGTTTCATTAAGTCCTAGCATATCAGCTATTTCTGCATTATTATATTGTTCTATATCTCTAAGTTGGATAATCATTCGTTGTTGTTCTGGCAAACTATCCATAATCTTACCTACCCAATCTAAGCTATCTCTAGCTTCTACTTGTCGTTGTAATGAAGGTCTCTCGTCCTTATAATTACTATGTACAATTTTTAGGTTTCCTGTTTCTTTAGCCTTAAGCTTATCATAACAATAATTCTTAGTCATTGTCATCGCAAAAGCTTCTACATTTTTATACTCAGCCATTTTACTTTTATTCTTCCATAGCTTCAGTAATACTTCTTGTGTAGCATCTTCTGCTTCTTCATTACTTACAAGCAAACGTTTAGCTAACCTAAAAAGCTTATCTTTAAATCCGTTTGTAAGCGTTATAAATGCTCCTTCTTTCATTTTGGTTGGTGGTTTTCATAAAACTTTGTCAGCTTTATATTAGGGAGACGACTATCTAAGTAATTTGTTACAATCTTTTTTAAAATTATAATAAAGTAGTTACATTTATCACTTTATAATAAGAAGTATAGGTCATTATGAAATAAGTATAACCTTCATTTTTATTCTTCACGGAATGATTATTGATGGATTTCATTTAGACAAATAAAAACAATAAATATAAAATAGATGAAGTACATAAAGTATTTTGCACTATTGCTTTTCATTGGTAACCTGCTTACTGCATGTTTTGATGATAACGATGATGTACCCCGTATTTCTGGTGCTACAGAAATAAATGATTTTATCTGGAAAGGATTAAACCTTTATTACTTATATAAAGCAGATGTTCCTGATTTGGCAAACAATCGTTTTCCTTCTAATCAGGAATACGCACAGTTTTTAGAAGGATTTTCTACTCCCGAAGCTATTTTTGAGGAATTAAAATCTAAACAAACTGTATTAGTAAACGGAGAGCAGGTAAAAGTTGATCAGTTTAGTTGGATTGTAGATGATTATGTTGCTTTAGAACAAGCTTTTGATGGGATTACAAGGAATAATGGTATGGAGTATGGTCTTGTACGTTATCCAAACGACCAATCTCTTGTGTTTGGATATGTACGTTATGTGCTACCAGGAACAGATGCCGAAGCCAAAGGAGTAAAGAGAGGAGATATTTTTAATACCGTTAATGGTACCCAAATGAATGATCAAAATTTCAGACAATTACTAGCTCCCGATAGTTATACTATAGGTCTCGCTACTTTTGATGGTACTAATGTTACTGCTACGGGAACTTCTGTTTCTCTTACCAAAGTTCAATATACCGAGAATCCTGTTTTTATATCAAAAACAATTGATGTAGGTGGTAGCCCTGTCGGGTATCTTATGTATAATTCTTTTACCGGGGATTTTGATGCCCAGCTTAATGCTGCTTTTGCAAAATTTGTATCTGATAATGTAAGTGATTTAATATTAGATCTAAGATATAACGGCGGTGGATCTGTTACGACTGCAATTGATTTATCGAGTATGATTACAGGGCAGTTTAATGGTCAGGTTTTTTCGACAGAAGAATGGAACTCTGATCGACAGGCACAATTTGGAAGTACCAATCTTTTTGATACTCAAATTAGAACAGGTGAGGCTATTAACAGCCTTAATTTGAGCAGAGTTTATATTTTAACAACCAGAAGCTCTGCTTCGGCTAGTGAACTGGTAATTAATGGGCTTGATCCGCATATAAATGTGATGCAGGTAGGAACTACTACAAGAGGAAAATTTCAAGCATCAATAACATTATATGATTCTGATAATTATGGAAGACAAGGAGCTAATACAGGACATACATATGCTATGCAACCTTTAGTTCTTAAATCGAGTAACTCTGTTGGCTTTACAGATTATCACGGTGGGTTTGCCCCAGAAATAGAAATCGAAGAAGATTACTCTAATCTTGGTGTCTTAGGTGATGAAAACGAGCCTCTTTTTAAAGCCGCAATAGATAATATTTTAGGTACGAAAAGTGCTAAAAATTATAATTTGCTACAACTAGAAAGTGTTGGAAATAGCAAAATGTTTTCTCCTGTTTATGAACGCATGTATCGGGATTAATACTCTTTCTGCTACAGAATAAAAAACTATAATCTCTAAAAAAAATAAAAACTCCTAAACTATTCGTTTAGGAGTTTTTTGATTAAACCCGGGAAGTATTTAGAATTCTAGAGTAATTCCTACTCTGGCATTTCTACCTTTGGTACTAAATCCTAAAATCTCCTGATAATCTTCATTGGTAATATTATGCATCGCTGCATAAACATTTAGATTTTTTAGTAATCGATGACTAATATAAAAATCTAAAATCCCATAACTATCGAGAGAAACTTGTGTTGGGGCAAAAGTAACCGGGTCTGTATTAGCAAAATCATTATCTATACGCTTAGTATTGTATTGATAGTTTAACGAAGTATATGTTTTTTCTCCTAGTTGATAACCTATACTGGCATTAATCATATGTTTAGGAATTCTAATATTATCATCTAATTTGTCAATATTAGTATATGTATAATTTCCTTTTACAGATAGTTTATCTTCTAACATCAATGTAGACACCTCTACTTCTACTCCATCTACCTTAATATCGTCTTGCGAATTAAAGTTCATAAAAGTAGTAGGATTAAATGTGATAAAATTTTCTGATTTACGATTAAAATACACTACACTCACTGTAGCTTTCTTCTTATGAGATAATTCTACTCCCCCTTCTATAGTTGTACTCTCTTCTGGTTTAAGATCTGGATTTCCGGTAAGGAATGCAGTATCGTACAATTGAAATAACGACGGCGTAATATATGCTGTACTATACGATGCTAATCCTTTGATATAATTATCTCCAAATGTATGTGTATATGATGGGTTTATATTGTAGACAACATGATTATCATAGGTACTATGAATATTATATCTCGCTCCCACATTTAGATTAAAACCAAAATCTGAAGCGTATACTACATTAATATATGGATCTATTATATCAAACTCTGCATCACTATCACTAATTGTTTCTTCTAGACTTGTTGTACCAAAAGGAATATTTAGTAAGCTAAATTTACTATACGAACCATTAGCTCCAATAACCGTATGTAGCGTATTGTTAAAGGTATATTTATTATATGCATCAAAAGTATGTACATTACCTTCATATTTTGAAGGAAAGCTAGACCTGGTAAGATCTCTTTCTAAAGAAGCAAAACTGTTTGTAAATGTAAAACTTCCCTTAGGATATTTGATCTCCCAAAAAGATCCTGCTCTTAATTGTTGACTTTCAAACCGGTTATCTCCATCGATTCCTGCAGCAGCATCGAAATCATTTTTATATTGATCTAAATTTCCAAAAAAATGAAACCTGAAGTTATCATTCCATCGATATCCTAACTTGGCATATACATTAAATTTAGAAAACGCATCACTTTCTGCTCCTTCGGCCTCTGCTGCCGATAATCCATCACTAAACTGGTTTCCTATACTTGCCAAATAGTTTACCTTTCCTAAGGTTCCGTTAATCGAAGCCAAGTTTACAAATTCATTAATATCATAATCCTGATCTTCCTGAGATTGATTCGTTCCTATACTAGATTGAAAACTAGCAGCGATTTTTTTCTTACTCTCAGATTTTGTAATAATATTAATTACTGCAGCCGCAGCTCCCGAACCATATAACGTACTCGATGCTCCTTTAAGAATTTCAATTTCCTGTATTTGATTAACAGATAATAATCGTAAATCAAAATCTCCAGAAGAAGTAGAAGGATCGCTAACCGTTACCCCATCTACTCTAATCACTACCTGGCGGTTACGCCCTCCTCGTACATAAACTCCAAGATTTTGTCCTGCTGCACTGCCATTACCATTAATAAATAAGCCAGTTGCTCTTGTAAGCACCGTAGCTACCGATTGTCCCTGGCTACGTTCTAGTTCCTTAGCAGTAATTTTAGTAATTACTTTACCACTTTGTTCTCGTTTTAAACTAAACTTAGAGTCAGAAATAACTACCTCGTCTAGTTCGTTAACCTCTTCATCTATTTGGATCTCCTGTCCAAATACAAAAGAAGATCCCAGCATTAAAAATGCGGTTCCAAAAAATACTTTTTTGTTCATTACTTAAACACTTAATTTTTACAATTACCGGAAAAAAGTATGTAGTTTACCCATACCCAAACCTTTGTCCCGAAAGTTTGATTACATCGAATAAAGGCAGGTCTCCTGGCTCGCGTCTTGTTGTTTACCTTCCCGATCGCCATAACGAGCAGTGGTTATAAAGAATTAACAACAAGCATCCTTTTTAATGTGGACACAGCATACAGTTGCGGGAACAGCTCAGGAATATTGATTAACGATGCTAGAGGTTAGAAATACGATTAAAAATTAAAAAATCGTTATTCATATCTCCATCTTCATTTTTCATTGTACCTGATTCCCTTTTAATCCTCAACTCCCATGATTAAGGAGTATCAGAACCAAAATTCTGCGCGAATGTATTATATTTTAACGAATTTCGGATTACTTTAACAAATAAATAATGTATTCGATTACCTTTGCTTTCTTTAAAACCAATTCAATGTTATATTACATTACAGGAGGAGAACGTTCTGGTAAAAGTGGATATGCACAACGTTTGGCATTACAATTATCTAATACTCCTTATTATCTAGCTACTTCACGCGTATGGGATGATGATCATCGCAAACGTATAGATAGGCATATTGCAGATCGCGACGAAAGTTGGACTTCTATAGAAGAAGAAAAAGAAATTTCTAAAGTTGTAAAAAAGGATAGCGTCGTTGTAATCGATTGCGTAACTTTGTGGCTTACCAACTACTATATGGATACAAAAAATGATGTCCAACTCTCTCTGGCGCAAGCAAAAGCAGAATTTGATAAATTATTAGATATAAATGCGACCATAATTATCATTTCTAATGAAATCGGAATGGGAGTTCATGCTACTACTAAAGTGGGTAGAAAATTTACCGAACTACAGGGTTGGATGAATCAGCATATAGCCAGTCATGCCGATAAAGCAATATTAATGATTTCTGGTATTCCTGTAGAAATCAAAGAATCTAATTAACCAAAAATACGCATGGAATTTATTATAAAACCTATCTTTAACAATAGCCTTGAGGCTACTCTTCAAAACAAAATTAATACTAAAACAAAACCTGTTGGAGCATTGGGGGTACTTGAAACAGTCGCCTTACAAATAGGTATGATCCAAAACACAGACCAACCGAGTTTAAACCAATCTACGATCCTCGTTTTTGCAGGTGATCACGGTATTGCCCAAAAAAGAGAAGTCAACCTTTACCCCCAGGAAGTGACTGCACAAATGGTTTATAACTTTATAAATGAAGGAGCGGCTATAAATGTTTTTTGTAAACAACACCAAATAGCTCTTAAAATAGTAGATGCTGGGGTTAATCACGATTTTGAAAATACTTCTGGCATTATTCATGCAAAAATTGATTATGGTACTCAAAATTATCAGGAAAAACCTGCTATGACCATAGCACAATGTAATGAAGCTATACAAAAAGGTGCTGATTTGGTTGCAGATACATTTAATAATGGTTGCAATACTATAGGTTTTGGCGAAATGGGAATCGGAAATACCTCTGCTGCTTCATTATTAATGTCATATTTCACAGAGATTCCGATAGCAGAATGCGTGGGTTCTGGAACAGGACTGGATACTTCAGCTATTAAAATCAAGCAAAAAATTTTATCTGAAGTTTACCAAACACACACACCTTCTTCTCCTCTTGATGCCTTAACAACTTTTGGTGGATTCGAAATTGCAATGATCACAGGTGCAATTTTAAAAGCAGCAGAACTCAAAATGACTATTATCATCGATGGGTTTATCGTTACTTCTGCTTTATTGGTTGCACATGCTATGCATCAAAATGTATTAGATTATTGCATATTTGCACATACATCTGAAGAGCAAGGACACCAAAAAATGTATGAGTTTTTAGATAAAAAACCATTGATCAACCTTGGTATGCGCTTAGGAGAAGGAACAGGAGCTGCTGTAGCATATCCTATTATAGAATCCGCAGTTGCTTTTCTTAATACTATGGCTAGTTTTGAAAGTGCTGGAGTTTCTGGTAATAATTAACTGCTCTAAAATACCTAAATTAAAAATATGAAAACATATGAAAAGAGGTGTGTTATCTGTTATTATCGCATGCATAGGTTTTTATTTCATGTATAAAATTAATCTATCGGGACATCATGCATTTTTAGGAATAGAAGAGAATACAGAAATTGCTCCTACAACACAAATTCTTAGCAAGCTATATAAAATTACTACTCTTTGTATAGGATTATTAAGTTTATATTTAGGAGTTATTTCTGCTCTTAAAAAAAATAAAATAGGGATTTTAGGTATCGTATTTTCAATTGTTCTCATTATTTTAGCATGCATACCATTTTCTAAATATCTGCAGAAAAATTCTGCTATTAACACCAATTTTCATGCTAAAAAAGTTACCATCCCTACAAAAATGATAGAAGAAACATACGATTTATGAAAAAGGAAATTCACATCTTTTTTACTGCATTGATGTTTTTTACCCGTATTCCTTGCCCAAAATGGGTAAGTCATGACCCAGAATATTTACATCTTAGCTCCAAGTACTTTCCTCTCGTGGGAATCATTGTCGGAAGTATTGGTGCTATTGTTTTTTATGGAGCTTCTTTTATTTTTTCGGTAGAAATTTCAGTGATTCTATCTATGTTTTCTACCATTTATGCTACAGGTGCATTTCATGAAGATGGATTTGCAGATGTATGTGATGGATTTGGTGGCGGGTGGACCAAAGATAAGATTCTTTTGATCATGAAAGACTCTCGTTTAGGCACTTATGGTACTATTGGGTTATTGTTAATGCTAAGCATAAAATTTGCAGCATTAAGAGAAATAGAAACGTATTACATCCCATTCTTATTAATTTCTGGACATGCCCTAAGCCGTTTTATTGCTACCACCTTAATCTTTACGCATCCTTATGTAAGAGATACAGAGAACAGTAAGGCCAAACCAGCAGCAAAAAGCATGAGTATACATTCATTATTAGTAAGTGGTATATTTGGTATTGCTCCTTTATTTTTCTTCAAAAATCCCATGATATTTCTTACCTTAATCCCAATGTACCTGTCAAAAATGTTCTTAGCAGCCAAATTCAAAAAATGGATTGATGGTCAAACAGGAGATTGTGCAGGTGCCGTACAACAACTGAGCGAAATTGTATTTTATCTTACGAGCGTAGCATTATGGAAATTTATCTGGTAAGACATACCACCCCAAATATCGAAAAAGGAATTTGCTACGGACAAAGTGATATAGGAATTACAAATACCTTTACTGCCGAAGTAGAAAAAATACATCAATCTATTCCTGTTCATGGAATTACTACTATATATAGCAGTCCATTACAGCGGTGTAAACTATTAGCTCAAACATTCAAAAAAGAAATCATCTACGATCATCGACTTAAAGAGCTAAATTTTGGAGATTGGGAGTTACAGCCTTGGGATGCTATACATAGTTCAGAAATAGATCCCTGGATGAACGATTTTGTAAATGTGCAAGTCCCAAATGGAGAGTCATATATCAAGCTACAAGAACGTATTTTGGATTTTTATACCTCCCTGGATCATATTTCTGAAGAAAAAATTGTGGTAATAACACATGCAGGACCTATGAGGGCATTGCTTGCTAAGCTACAACAAATAGAGCTTAAAGACTCTTTTAGTATCAAGATTGCATACGGAGAAGTATTTAACATCTAATCTGATAAAATTTTAGTAGAAAAAATAATCTACTCTTAATTTAATATGCTGTAACAGATTTTCTATTACGGCATACGGGTTTAAAATCATTTCGGGATTAAACTTATTCTGATTTACTATTTTTACAAAAAAATGATGCTCATGCGTACTATATTTATCATTTCTTTACTATTCTTATTAAGTGCTTCTTGTAAGAAAACACCAAAAGATACAACTCCACTCACTGTGATGTATCTGGCTCCTCAAAATATTGAGTACGCTTCGGGGTTTACTATTAAAAACCAAGAAAATTATAAAGAGATTAAGGTTTCAACACCCTGGCCAGATGCAAAAGAAGAGCTTACCTATATTTTACACCCAAAGGGAACAGAAAAACCATTTAAATCTCCAAATGCAATATTTATTGAAGTACCTGTAGAAAGAGTCGTTGTGACTTCTACCACAGATATTCCAATGTTGGAGTATATGAATCTTGAAGAGAAGTTAGTAGGATTTCCTCATACAGATTATATCTCTTCTGAGAAAACACGAGCTTTGATTAACAATGGTGCGATTAAAGAACTTGGTGAGGAATGGAATTTAAACACAGAAGTTGTTCTTGAGCTTTCTCCCGAATTAGTTGTTGGATTTTCTTCTTCTGGAGATACAAAAGCTTATGATCTGATACAAAAAACCGGAATTCCTGTGGTAATTAATGGCTCCTGGCTAGAAGAACACCCCCTAGGTAGGGCAGAATGGATAAAGTTTATGGCAGCTTTCTTTGGTAAAGAAAAAATGGCAGAAGATATCTTTCAAAATATTAAAAAAGAATACAACCAAGCAACTACTTTGGCCAAAAACACAACTTCTTCTCCAACAGTTTTATCAGGTAATATGTTTAAGGATGTATGGCATGTACCTGGCGGAAACAGCTTTGTTGCCAAATTTTTAAAAGATGCAAATACTACATATTTATGGGCAGACAATTCACAAACAGGAAGCCTGACATTAAGTTTTGAAAGTGTACTTGAAAAAGCTCAAAATGCAGAGCTTTGGATAGGATCTGGAAATTCTAAATCACTCGACGAACTAAAAGAAAAAAATCATCGGTATACTTTATTCGATGCCTTTAAAAATAAAGCCGTATATTCTTCAACATTAAAGATGGGTTCAAAAGGAGGATTAGTATATTATGAATTAGGACCTATGCGGCCAGACTTAATTTTAAAAGATATCATTAAAATTGCTCATCCAGAATTGTTAATCGATTATGAACCCTTTTTTTTCGAAAAACTAAACTAATTGACCCCAACCAAATCATATAAACGTGTTTTTATAAGTATTGTCATACTTCTATTCATTTGCTTTATTACAAACATAAGCTTAGGCTCAGTATTTATTCCATGGTTAGATACACTAAGTAGTCTGGTAGGCGGAACAGTAGAAAAAGAAGCCTGGAGGCATATCATTATTGATTATCGATTACCAAAAGCGATTACTGCCATAATTGTAGGTAGTGGGCTTGGGGTTTCTGGATTACTAATGCAAACCTTGTTTAGAAATCCATTGGCTGGCCCCTTTGTACTTGGCATAAGCTCTGGAGCAAGTTTGGGAGTAGCACTACTTATATTAGGAAGTGCATTTACCGGAGTAGCTGTATCTACTTTTTTAATTTCAAAATGGGGATTGGTTATTGCTGCTAGCTTGGGTAGTATACTAGTATTGTTTGCCGTAATGCTCGTTTCTATTCGAGTTAGAGATACAATGGCAATACTTATTATCGGGCTTATGTTCGGAAGCATTACAGCTGCTGTAGTAAGCGTATTGGCCTATTTTGCTCCTGCAGATCAATTACAACGATATATCTTTTGGGGATTTGGTAGCTTAGGTAATTTATCCTGGTATGATGTGCTTATATTTTCTGGTGTATTACTTTTAGGAATGTTATTATCCATCCTTGCTATAAAACCTCTAAACACATTACTATTGGGAGAAAACTATGCTCGTAGCCTTGGGCTAAATATCAAGACAAGTCGTTTTCTAATTATTGTCGCTACGGGATTATTGGCGGGTAGCATTACTGCTTTTACCGGACCAATAGCATTTATTGGTTTAGCTGTTCCTCATCTTACAAGACAATTATTTCATACCTCAGATCATAAAACATTAATTCCTGCCGTAATATTATTAGGTAGTATCATTATGCTGGTGTGTGATAGTATTGCACAGTTACCATCTAGCGAATATACACTTCCTATTAATGCTATTACTTCATTAATAGGTGCTCCTGTAGTCATTTGGCTATTAGTTCGAAAACGAAAAATGTTGTTTTAGACCTCTCCTTATATTTATCCTGGCGATTACCCTCGGACATAGTACCAAAATATTTATTGCAGTATTGGTATTTCAATAGTAATAATAGTTCCTCTTTTAAGACGTGAATCGACATGCATTACACCTGATAATTTTTGTATCCGACTTTCTATATTTGTTAATCCAATACCTAAAGATGTAACAGAGGTATCAAACCCTTTACCATTGTCTTCAAAAATAATATGAATATAGTTGTCTATAAGATCGATTTGAATTTCAACTTTACGGGCATTAGCATGTTTTATGGTGTTTGTAATGAGTTCCTGAAAAACAGAGAATAATTCATTATGAAATGAATGATCTATTTCATTAATTTTATTTTCTGAATAGGTTGAAATATGAATACTTAATTTACTCGCATTTCCAATATTTTGCATATACTCCTTTAACAACTGTATAAAGTTATTATGTCTAAATTTTTTAGGAATAAGATCATGAGATAGTGTCCTAACTTGCTTATAAGTATCATCAATCTGCTGATAAATAGCATCCATTTTTCTTAAGTTTTCTTTGGCCAAACCAAACTGAAGCTTTATTGCTGCCAGATTCCCCCCTATCCTGTCATGAAGCTCTTGAGCAATACGGTTTCTTTCTTTATCCTGAATACTAATCGAGGTTTTGATCAATTTTAACTCCTGGTCTCTTATTAAAGCTTCTATCTTTTGTTCTCCTATTTCTTTTTCTTTTTTATGCAATAAGTTTTGACTTTTTAATTTTTGATAATATAGGAAAAGTAAACCCGCCAGAGGTATCAAGATTACAACAAATGCATATGTAAGTGTTTGTTTCTGAAATTGTTGTCTTTCTATTTCTAAAACTTTAAGTTCTTGATTCTTTTTTAAAATTGTTATTTCTTTTTCTTTCTTTAATGTCTCATATTCTATTTCCAGCTTAGCTACTTCCTTATCTTTTTGTAGTTTTTTTATAGAATCTTGTATTTGAATCTTTTTCTCTGTATTCTCTAAAGCTTCTTTGTAGTTTTTTTTCTTCTAAAGCTATATTTTTCAAACTTTGATATACATATAATTGTTGCTTAAGATATCCTGATTTTTTGGCTATTTCTAATACCTCATTATACCCTTTTTTCGCATTTCTAAAATCCTTCTTCTCTCGATAAATTTCGCAAATATTAAGTATATTATTCAGGATAATTAAAGGGTAATTATATTCTCTCGCAATAGGTAATGATTTATTAAAATAAATGAAAGCTTTATCGTCTTCGTACATATTTAAATACACTACACCAATATTCAATAAAGTAACCGCTATATTTCTATTATTACCTATTGTTTTACGACGCTTCAGTGCCTTTTTATGATAAAATAATGCTTTTTCATAGTTCCCTAACTCCATATAGCACAAAGCAACACCTTCACAATAGTTCGGATCTTCTTTATCTACAACAGTAGATGTTAAAAGTTCTAAAGATTTTGTATAATCACCGTTAAGCTTATAATTCATTGCCAAACTTATAACTAACTTATCCTTAGTATCAGAATCTTTAGTTTTTTGAACAATTTCAATACCTTTTAAAGCCCATTTTTTACTTTCTTCGATTAAGTTTTTATCTCTAGATGCATTCGAAAGAAGTAAATAAAAATATGATAATCGGTTTAGAGATACAGAATCTTCTTTACCCTCTATCAACCCAATAGCTTTTTTTGCATATACCAGCGAAGAATCTGTAGCATATTTGTAATAATGATAATTTGCCAAAACATAATGCGCCAAAACTGTATTACTTTCACTTTTAGTTCTTTTTAATACCTCATGACTTATACTAAAGGCTTTTTCCCGATCCTGGTTTTCTGCCTTCATAAAACTTCTAGCATGTTCAAGCAGTACGCTATCCTTTTTGGCAATCTTTATATCCTCTTTTTCATTTGTCTGGGCTTTTGCAATACTGCATATCATCAACAAAATAAATACAAGTGTAGGTTTTGAAAATATTATCATATGATATAGTAAATATTTTTATGGGACTTTATAGTATTTTCTCTTCAAAAAGATCAATAGTATCCTTAAAAATAAGGAATTAACTTTTATTCCTATTATCTATCTCTATAGTAAGAGAAATTAAGCATCACAAAAAATGATGTTATTTACAATTACAAACAAGGTTATATGCATTATATTCTTCTGTCTAAAATACCTACACAGAATATCTTACTCGTAATTAACTCGAATCCCAATACTCTGGTTTCGAACAATTAAAAATCAAGTATTAATTTAAAGTTCTATCTTTAAAGTAAAAGTATACAACAATGAAATCATCTGAATATCTAGAAGGAATACAAAAACAGTTTGCTTATTATAAATCTCTGGGGGAAAAAACAATAGATCAAACTCCAGAAGAGAAGCTTTTTTGGCAATATAATAACGAGAGTAATAGTATAGCAATTATTGTAAAGCATCTTTGGGGTAATATGAAATCCAGGTGGACAGATTTTTTAACTACCGATGGGGAAAAAGAATGGAGGCAACGTGATGCAGAATTTGAAAACGATATTTTATCTAAAAAAGATCTTCTAATCAAATGGAACGATGGATGGCAATGCCTTTTTGAAGCATTAGAAAGTATTGATCAAGATAATTTTAACCAACCTATTTATATACGTAACATAGAACATAGTATTACTGAGGCAATCAATAGACAATTGGCACATTATTCATATCATATAGGACAAATCGTATGTATAGGAAAAATGATTGTCGGTGAAGAATGGCAAAGTTTATCTATCCCAAAAGGAAAATCTATAGCTTATAACCAAAAACGCTTTGCTACACCCAAGCATAAAGCACATTATACAGATAAGCTTATGAAAGATGGTACCAATTAATTGTCCTGAGTTCATAAAATAGTCAATAACTCTCTTTGGTTTGTTAATAACTATGGTTTTCTCAATACCAAATCCCAAATAGATTACGATTATATTTGCGTAAAACTGTACGTAATTAGTCACACATATATATGAAATTAAGTCATGCCAACTACATTGATTCTTACATACCTCACCGTAGATAAGTTAAAATGATTATTGGCAAATTTCATACTGATCGGTATCAGCATAAATCTGACAACTAAAAAATAATAAAGAAAAAACAGATGAAATTTATAGTATCCAGTTCTTACTTACTTAAGCAACTACAGGTATTAGGAGGGGTAATTAGTAATAGCAATACGTTACCAATTTTAGACAACTTTTTGTTCGAATTAGACAATAATGCACTAACCGTTTCTGCCTCTGATTTAGAGACCACTATGTCTGCAAAGTTAGAAGTAGAATCTTCTGATCAGGGAACTATTGCAGTACCAGCTAAATTATTGTTAGAGACGCTTAAAACTTTTCCTGAGCAACCTTTAACTTTTGTCGCCGCAGATAATAATACAATAGAGATAAGTTCTAATCATGGTAAGTATGCACTGGCCTATGCTAACGGCGAAGAATTTCCTAAAGCAGTAGAATTAGAAGATCCTAGTGCTACCAATTTACTAGGAGATATTTTAGCCACTGCAGTAAGCAAAACTATTTTTGCAACGGGTAATGATGATTTAAGACCAGTAATGAGTGGTGTGTTTTTTCAATTCTCTACAGAAGGCTTAACTTTTGTTGCTACCGACGCTCATAAATTGGTTAAGTATACTCGAGAAGATATTAAAGCTTCTCAATCTGCAGAATTTATTATGCCTAAAAAACCGTTGAACTTACTCAAAGGAATTTTGGCAGGCAGTGATAGTGAAGTATTGATAGAATACAATGAATCTAATGCTAAATTCTCTTTTGATGAAACACAATTAATATGTAGATTAATTGATGGAAAATACCCAAATTATGAAGCGGTAATACCAAAAGAGAACCCTAATAAATTAACGATAGCTCGCACACAGTTTTTAAATTCTGTACGTAGAGTTTCTATTTTCTCTAATAAAACAACTCATCAGATTAGATTAAAGATTGCAGGAGCAGAATTAAATATATCTGCAGAAGATATCGATTATTCTAACAAAGCAGAAGAACGTTTAACATGCGATTATCAAGGTGATGATATGCAGATCGGTTTTAACTCTCGTTTTTTAAGTGAAATGCTAAATAACCTTAACGCAGATGAAGTACAACTAGAAATGTCATTACCAAATAGAGCAGGAATCCTTACTCCAATCGATGGATTAGACGAAGGAGAACATGTAACCATGCTAGTAATGCCAGTGATGTTGAACAACTAAGGTCATAAATAATTATTTGTATCTAAAATTCCAACCATATTGATGTGGTTGGAATTTTGCTTTTTAAAGATGCCGTATAATTTCTTAACTTATTTGCATGATTAAAAACATGAAACAAATTTTAAGTATACTACTTATAATTACAACTGCTTTGAGTTGCAAAAATTCAAATTCGATAGAAAACCATAAAGTGAGGTTTTTGGTAGATCAAATTCCAGATACTACTACTCCTATAGTATTTAAACAAGATCTGGTTCCTAATGATAAAATAATACATAGAGGTGTCTTTTCGCCAAACTTTGAAGAATATTATTATACCATTTCTGATAAAAATTTTAAACAATTTACTATTTATAGTATTCAAAAAATAAATGGAAAATGGTCTACGCCCAAAAAAACTTTTTTTAACAGTGATTATAATGATCACGGAATGAGTTTTTCTTCTGATGGAAAATCGCTTTACTTTAGTTCCACAAGGCCCGTTAATATCGAGGGAGTTGCATCTACATGGCATATCTGGAAATCAGAAAAAAAAGATAATGTATGGAGTACTCCAGAATATGTAGATATCCCAAATCTGAGAGATAAGTTAGCATCTCACCCTTCTATCACCGACTCGGGAGTACTTTATTTTCATGTAAGCAATTCAGATTATAGTGAAATGGATATCTATTTATCTAAAGCTGTAAATGGCAAATTTCAAAATGCTCAAAAACTTATAGTTCCTCAGTATGCAAAAGTTGGAAAATGCACTCCTTATATTTCTCCTAAAGAAGATTATATCATCTTTGCCTCTATTGGAAATCAGCTAGATTTAATCATAAGTTTTATGGATAAAAATGGTAAATGGACACACACAAAGAAACTATCTGAAAAAATTAATAATCTTGGACAAGGAAACCCATATATAACACCCGATAATAAGTTTCTCTTTTATGCAACTGGTGATCATATAGAGAAAAATTGGTCTGTAAAGTGGGTAAATATTGCATCCGAATTGAAGAAAAACCAAAACTAATATCTGTTCCTATTACAAAAAGTCATTTAAAAAATCCTTGGTATTTCATATCTTACTCATGTACATATTTTTTGTATTTCAATATTTATAAAAAATGATTTTCGAAAAAGAGATTCTTAAAAAAATAGATTTTATTACAGAAAACGAACTTCAGGAAGAGATCCTTAAACATTGTGAAATCTTATCTTTTCAAAAAGGAGATATAATTGTTAGAGAGGGACAATATGTTAAGATATTACCGATTGTAATCTCTGGTCTTATCAGGGTATTTCAGACAAAAGAAGATAGAGAAATCTTGCTTTATTATGTCGAACCCAGCCAAACTTGTATGATGTCATTATCGGCATGTTTTTTTAATAATCAAAGCCCCTCGCAGGCTATGGCGATCACTCAAACCCATATTCTTGCCATACCAGCAAGGTTTATTACCCAATGGCAAAAACAATATAATTCATGGAACAATTTTGTGATTAAAACGTTTAAAAAAAGATATGATGAGCTTCTAGATACTTTCGAGAGTGTCGCCTTTGATCATATTGACAAAAGAGTTATCGCGTATTTAACTCATAGAAAATCACAACAGGAAAGCTCTAGAATTAAAATTTCTCATCAACAATTAGCTAATGAGTTGGGTACAACAAGAGTCGTTATTTCTCGTATATTAAAACAATTCGAATTAGATGGAAAATTAATTTTGCATAGAGCCGAGATAGAATTGTTATAATTTTTTTGACACTGTGTATCTTTTGATACCGTTTTACACCTTATTACTTCCTGACCTTTGAAGTATTCATTTATAAAAAATAAAATATGAGTGCTACAAATCTTTTAATAGAAATGGAACAAGAATTTGTTTCAACAAAAAACCTTCTGGATATACTTCCCGAAGATCGATTACAGTATAAACCTCATGAAAAAGCAATGCCACTTGGTCAACTTGCTTTTCATGTCGCAACTATCCCTGGTAGAAATTTGAGATTTGCCCAAGATGGTCAGGTAGAAACAGAAGTTATCGTCGAACATCCTATTCCTGCCAATAAAACAGAAATTCTAAATGCTTTTGAAGAGAGTATGACCTCTGTACGAATATTACTTAAAGAAGAAAACACCTCCTGGTTAAAAAACGATTGGAAACTTCTAAAATCCCAAAACCCAATTGCAGAAATGCCTACCTATACCTTTGTAAGAACTTTTGTTCTTAATCACTGGTACCACCATAGAGGAGAACTAACCACATATTTAAGGATACTAAATAAGAAATTACCCTCTATTTATGGCCCAACGGCAGATGTAAATCCATTTGCTTAACTATAAAATAAAAATAAATCTGGGAGATGTCGATATCGCCTCGTCTCCCATTTTTATGCAAATACGCATTAATAAAGATGAAACTTATCATAAACATCTACTCTATAATTCTAATTCTGTGCAGTGTTATTAGTTTTATTGGGCATTATTTTCAATTTCAGGTGATACGCATAACCCCTTGGATCCCTACATCAATTGGTCTATTCCTCTTATTTATAAACACATTAAAGACAAAAAACACAAAAGTCATTCACCAATTTTCTATATGTATTATACTTGGTTTTGGTATCTTGGTTACAAGCATGTGTTTCTTTTTTCTTCCAGAAGAATCTCAACCTATTCGCAAGAAAATTATTTTTTTGATTATGTCTCTCTCTTCATGGGTTTCACTTAATTTCTTAACCCCAATAAAATTTTTTAGAAAGAAATAACAAAGGTCTAGTTTTACACTAAAACAAATTAAAATGTTTATTTTCAACACTATAAATAACACTTACTCACCAAAATATCTCGCAAAATCAGATTCTGCTGCAATATATCCAAAAGAGTTTCGTGATTTACCTTTCAGGATTTCTTGTAGGTGTACTTTTGCTTTCTCTTTGTTCCCATTATAAAAAAACCAATTGGCAATCCCATACCGAGTTGCATCATCCTGAGGTGCATCTTTTCCTGTATGTAATGAATCAATCGGAATTATCTTTTTATAGAATTTACACAGATTATAATAACTGGTATTCTCGATAATCGTCATATCATTCGTTATCAAATCTAATAGTTCCTTCGCCCTGTCTTCGTTTCCTATTCTTCTTTGGATCATATATAACCAGTTTGTACTCGAGACTGTATTATCATCATTAGATTTTAAATTTCTACAATTAAGGTAGGCATGATACGCTTTTTTCATATCGTTTTTTAAGTAATATGCCAATCCCAGGTGGTACCATATGTTCCCATGCAGACTGCTTACTGGGATATTCATAGCGTTAGGTAGCCCATCAGGCTCAATAGTATTTTCCTTTCCTTTTATTAATGTTGTTGCAAACTCTAAATCATGTATTGCTTTATCAAATTCTCTTATAGAAATATAACGGTGCCCTCTATGCCTGTATAACCGAGCTTCATTAGGGTATTTTTTAATTCCATTAGAGTAAATTTCTATAGCTTCTTTATACTTCCCTAAATATGCAGTTCTTCTTCCATACCAAATGATATTATCTATATTGGTTGAATCTGTAAGAAAATCCTGTTTTGCTGTCTCATATTGATTGTTCATCTTTTGCAAAAGTGTTGTAACAGGATCTTTTTTATCTACTGCCTCTACAGCAGGCTTTTCTTCCTTTTTTATAACTTCTGGTGTTTTTTCATTTTTACAAGAAAAACACAATGCTAATACAAATGAAGAAACTAAGATTAACTTATGAATATGCATAGCCTAAATGATTTAATTTAAATCGAATATAAGAAAACTTATTAAGGTTATTTAAAATAACAAAACTCACATAATATTAAAAAATCAAAAATTCTTAATGATATCACAAATGTGGTTTAACCGTATCCAATCTTTTTTAAAACCTCTTATATTTGAATGTTTGATTTTCAAATCATTACACAAGAAAAAGACATTAGTCGATCATTCTGAAAATTTACCCCACAACACTAGTTAAAGCAATAAATTTTAGTTAAAAAAGGCGTAACCTGAAAAGCCTAAAATAGAGTAGGGACTTACTTTTAAAACCTTTAATTATGAAATTAGAAGATTTCAAATTCGGTGAAAAACTTGAAAGAAAACAATTAGCAAAAATTGCTAAAGGTGGTGGGACCTCATCAAACGGTCATACAACTGCAACTACAGGAAATGATGCCGATAGTGTGAATGGGGATTTAGATGATGGGAAGCCAGAAAAACCTGTTATCTCAGCGTAATCTAATTAAATTAATGCCTGCTTTGTTTGTTTAACAAAGCAGGTATTAAAATAATAAAGGAATGATTCTAATTTTAAGTATAAAGTATGATAGTACTACAACAGATGTAATGCAATGGCTTCATTATTTTGGAAAAAAGGTATTAAGACTAAATGTAGAAAATAATAGAGTTAAGTTGGTATACTTTTCAATGGATACCGATGATATTATTATTGATGTAGATGGTGAAACTTATAATCTGAAAAATGTAGATGCAATCTGGTATAGAAAATCAGGTATGGCTATTTTTGTTGAAAATTTGTCTAAGCAAATTATAAAATCAGCCTTTGGAGAGGATCAGGAGTTAGAGTTATCTGTCTCTAAAAACCTTACCAATGAGACAAGAACCATTTCAGAATATCTACATTTCTTTTTGGAAACAAAAAAGAAATTAGGAAGCAGGTTTAATGCAAATTTGAATAAGCTAATTGTATTATATAAAGCCAAAGAATTAGGATTAAATATCCCATCAACATTTATCACCAACAATAAGGAAGGTCTTTCAACAATACTTGACAAATCCAAGGAAGGGATAATTACCAAAGCATTAAGTAATGGTATTTATACTTTTTCAGAAAAAAAAGCTTATTATTCATATACCGAAGAGATTCAAAAAGATGATATACAAGGTTTTATTCCAAACAACTTCTTTCCATCTCTAATTCAAACCAAAATAGATAAAAAATATGAATTAAGGATTTTTTATTTAAAAGGTGAGTTTTATTCTATGGCTATCTTCTCACAAAATGATAAACAAACCGAGGTAGATTTCAGAAAATACAATCATGAAAAACCTAACAGAAATGTTCCTTTTATCATAGATGATCATATAGCAAATAAATTGACAAAACTATTAGATTTTTTCAAGTTGGATACTGGTTCGATTGATATGATTGTTGATAAAAATAACAACTATATTTTTCTTGAAATAAATCCTGTTGGGCAATTTGGTATGACATCAAGACCATGTAACTATAATTTAGAAAAAAAAGTAGCAGAATGTTTGAAATAAAAGAATATAAAATAGCAAAAGAAAGTTCTAAAACATTTCCTTTAGGATATAACTTTATAAAATATAATCATTTATCAGTTCCAAAAAGTGAAGAGTATTACGTTATAAAAATTAAAAGATACAATTCAGAAATGGGGCCATACAGATCAACAAAACCTATTTCCAAAATTTTTGATTTTACTCCAATACAAAAAGAATTGAAGAATGAATAATGATCAATACTTTTATTTATTTGCCGATTGTATTCCGGTAAAAGGAGCTACTAGATCAGTAATTTGTGATCTGGGTAGAACAGAAATTCATTTTATTCCAAATTCTTTATACTCAATATTGTTAGAAACAAGAAAATACACTTATACTGATTTAATTAAAAAATTAAATCTTAACAAAGATGACAATAAACTCAAAGAATATTTCAAATTCTTGATAGATAGCGAATTAGGTACTTGGGTTGATGATATTGAAAAATTTCCCGAAATAGATACTAAATGGGAATCACCGTCGCTTATTTCTAATGCTATAATTGATGTAAGGTATATCATACACGACTTTGATAATATTTTTAGGCAATTAGCTGATTTGGGATGCGAAGATGTACAAATACGATTTTATGAAACAGCTAGTTATGAATTGATCGATTCTATTATGGGGTATTTAAAATCTAGTTCAATAAAATCGGTAGAATTCTTAATTAAATATAGTGATACGGTTAATAACATTAAGCAATTAATGCTTTTAACAAAAAAACATCCTAGAATAAGTATCTTATGCATCCATAGTTCGCCAAATAATAAAGTAGTATCGCATGAAGATTTCGTAACACTTGATGGGATGGGCAGGATTTATTTCATTAAAGAAATAATTGGTTCATCAAAATCTTGTGGTCAAATTAATCATCTTTCATTTTCTTATGAGAGTCTTCATGATTTTTTCGAAAACACTAAATTCAATGGCTGCTTAAACGGAAAAATATCTATTGATGAAAATGGTGAAATCAGAAACTGTCCCTCACTAAATAAAAGTTTCGGCAATGTTAAACAATCACCTTTAAAAGAAGTTTTAGCTAATCAAAAAGCTAAAGAATATTGGAATATTTCTAAAGATCAAATAGAATCATGTAAAGATTGTGAATTTAGGTATATATGTACCGATTGTAGAGCGTACATCGAGAATCCTGATAATATTTATTCTAAACCTTTAAAATGCGGATACAACCCATATACTAATGAATGGGAACCCTGGAGTAATAATCCATTAAAGAAAAAAGCAATTAAGTACTATGAGCTAAACCATCTATAGAATTACAAAAAAGTTAGCAAATGAAACATCACTTTTACTTATTAATTTCTATTTTGCTTATTAGCTGCAAAAGCAAAACATCTGGCTATGAAAAAAAAACTTTAAATAATAATTCTATCTCAAAAGAGAAAATATTAAAACACTTAGCTAATCGTAATGATTCTACTACTTGGAATAATGAACTACTCCAAAGTGATTTATCTCGAAATACCAAGAAAAATGGCCCATTCGAATATGGTGTTTTCCCTGTTCCTAGCTATAATTTAATTGGTGAAGGTAGTTTTACGGGTTTGGGTAACTATGGATATACCGGAGCTCAAGGATATTTTAAGAAAGTAAAAGATAAAAAAATATTGTTTAATAGTTTTTTTGTGATGAAGAATACATTAAATGATATACATATTGATGAAAAAGAAAACCTAATCTTCTTCCAAATAATTGTACTTACCGATTATATAGATTCTCAAAATTTCACTCACTTAGGAAGTGAAATTATTTCAAGAAATCATCCTGATTATATTGGGCAAGGTTTTTATAAAACAAAAAATAATAAAATAGATTACGTCGCATTTTTAACACATGATCAAAATTCCTATGCTATTATAAATACAAGGATTTTTGACCTAAAATATGGAAAAACTATTCTAATAGCTCCACAAAAAGATAAATCATTACGTTCAATGCAAATAATGTCTCCCAAACTATCTAGTAAAGAAATTGATGAGTATACAGATATACTACTTCATAAAACAGAAGTTATTGAATTCTTTACGAATAAAGAAAATATCTAAACGTTAAAACTATTGTTTTAGAAACCAATTTAAAAACTCCTCAGCTTAAGGTAATTAAGAAAAAAAAAAAAAAAACGGTTAAAGAGACATCTGATTGATAATAGTATAAGTATTTTAGAATCTCTCCTCATATTTTGTTTACAAAACTTGTTAAGGTTATTTAAAATAAAAATAGCTATTCTAATCTTTTATATACATTTACAATTATCGGTAACATCTAATTCTTCTACGCATATGATTATAACTCGATGTATCATTACAACTACTCTACTTTTTCTCACCTTCTCCTCTACTGCGCAATCGTTACATGACAGTGAATTGGATAAACTTTCACTCACCTATGCCAAGAATTCTTTTAATGAATTGATAGAACTTTTGAGTTTACCCAATGATGCTCACTATCCAAAGGATATAGCAAAAAATATAGAGTGGTGTGAAAAAGCATTTAAAGACCGTGGATTTACATCCAAACGCCTTATAACAGAGAAAATTCCTTTACTACTCGCCAATAGGCAACATAAGAATGCAAAAAAAACCGTGTTAGTCTACCTTCAAATAGATGGGCAACCTGTTGATACAACCAAATGGTTTCAGGAAAACCCATATAAAGCAGTACTAAAAGAACAAGATAATGCTGGAAAATGGAATACCATCCCATTACATAAATTAACTGGTAAGATTAATCCCGACTGGAGAATTTTTGCCAGATCAACATCTGATGCCAAAGGGCCTGTTGTTATGTTTCTAAAAGCGATGGATATTATTAATAAATTTGAGTATGAGCCTAATTATAACATTAAAGTCATTATGGATTTTGAGGAAGAAATTAGTTCTCCCAGGTTACCCAAAGCCGTATTAGACTATAAAGAAGAATTGGCCTCGGATATGCTTGTCATTTTTGATGGTCCAAGGCATATTTCTAATCAACCCACATTAGTATATGGAGCAAGAGGAATAACAACATTATCTCTCGAGGTTTTTGGTCCCAAAGCACCACAACATAGTGGTCATTATGGTAATTATGTTCCCAATCCGGCATTACGTCTTGCTCAACTATTAGGTTCGATGATGCAAGAAGACGGAAGAGTTGCCATACCTGGTTGGTATGATGGAATCGAAATGTCTGAGGAAACAAAAAAAATCTTAAGTCAAGTACCTGATGATGAAAAAATAATTAGAAAAAAGCTTGGGATAGCTTCAATAGATAACATAGCAAATACATATCAAGAATCTATACAATACCCTTCTTTAGGAATTCTTGGATTACAATCGGGTTGGGTAGGCAATAAAACAAGAACAATAATCCCCTCTAGTGCTATCGCCGAAATGAATATCAGACTTGTTAAAGAAACCAATGCACAACATATGGTTGATATGGTGAGACAACATATTTTGGATCAGGGATATCATATTATAGATAGTATCCCTACTGAAGATGAGCGGATGAAATATTCAAAAATTATTCGTTTTAATTATCAAATTGCCTATGATGCTTTTAGAACCGATTTTAATACTGAAATAGGGAAATGGTTAAGAAAGGCATTGACAAGAGCTTTTGGCAAACCTCCTATACAAATTCGTACTGGCGGAGGCTCTATTCCCATTTCACCTTTTGTAAATACTTTAAATATTCCCGCTGTTATTGTCCCTACCGTAAACAAGGATAACAACCAACATAGCCCTAATGAAAATATTAGGCTTGGCAATTATATTGAAGGTATTAAAACGATTACAGCAATATTAACACAAAAACTGTAATACTACATTAACCAAATACTCATATATGATTAGTATTCCTGCTATAGATAATTATTCCTTATCAGGAAAGGTATACCCATGCGAAGGGATCATCAATAAAAACAAAGTACTGATTATTAATTCTGCTACAGCTGTAGATAAAAAATTATATCATCACTATGCTGCTTACATGGCAAAAAATGGATATCAGGTAATTACCTATGACTATCGAGGAATTGCAGGTTCTAGACCTAAAAAACTTAGTGGTTTTAAAGCTTCTTTTACAGATTGGGGGCAAAAAGATTTTTCTGGAGTAATCGATTATGCTAAAAAAAAGTTTCCAAATCACAAAATAGTAACTCTTGGCCATAGCATTGGAGGAACAATTATTGGGATGACCGAAAAGAGTACTGAAATTAGTGGAATTATTAATATTGGAGCGCAGACAGCATATTATAAAGATTGGTCTAAGAAACAGAGAACCAAAATCTATTTTTTATGGCATATTGTTTTTCCTATGATTACAAATCTATTTGGTTATTTCCCCGGAAAAAAGTTGGGATTACTAGAAGACGTTCCTAAAGGTGTAATCGAACAATGGAACAATCGAAGACGACATGCCGATATGAAAAAACAAATGGAAGCTATTGGTATTACTTTTTATTATGATACCTGTACATCAAAACTTCTTACTCTAGGTCTAGAAGATGATCCTATCGGGACAAGACCTGCCATTACCAGAATACATGATCTATTTGAGAAGTCTGATAAAGAAATCAAAATGATACAACTACATGAGATTCCGACAGATAAAATAGGACATTTTGGTTTTTTTTAGCAGGAAATTTAAACATACCCTCTGGGCAAAAACTTTAATCTGGTTTGATACTATATAAGTCAACCCATTCTACATAACTCTTATATCGATTTCTCTTTACAGATGATATAGTCTTACTATTAATTCTAAAAGGATAAATCAAATATTAAAAAAAGAGAACCAACAATAATGTTCGTTCTCTTTATATGTACTATGCAAAGATGCAGTAGCCATTAGGACGACAGTAGCCTGGTTCGCAGAACCCTCCTCCAGGAGGACCTACACGACAACCTCTTCCAGTTGGGCAGCATCTAGCCCATCTCATACTCGACCCTGTGATAGTTTGTTGTTGTTCTTTGCTGAGTTTTGTGACTCCAGCCAAATTAAGAATGCTTTTCATTGTGTATATATTTAAATTTATATCACCTAAATTTAATGTAAATTACTGATAACTAAATACGTGAATTACACAAACAAATTGAGGTTTTGCATGATTTACATAGGGTTAAAACTTTCTAAAATACCAGTTTATATTCTTAGAAAACGAGAGTGTATCAAAAAAAACATTGTTATGTTTCATATAGGAAAAGTAAACGAAATGTTCACTAAAAAAGCAGATTACCCTTAGATAATAAATGAGAAGAGGATAAGCATATGCTTATCCTCTTCTCATTTATTATTTTTCATTTACTAATGAAATATACAGACACCAGTAGGAAGGCAAAAGCCTGGTTCACAAAAATTTAATCCTGGAATGCGACAACCTTTTCCACTTGGGCAACACCAACCCTGTCTTGTACTAGATCCTATAATATCTTGTTGTTGTTCTTTACTAAGTTTTGTAACTCCTGTTACATTAAGAATTTTTTTCATCGTGTAAATATTTTTAAATTAATACAAACCTAAATTAATATAAATCAACAGTATACACCCATTAAGATCAAGCAAATAAACTAAGGTTTTCGGCTTGATTAAATGATTTATAGTTGATTTTCAACCTATTCAAAAGTGTGAGGTATTATTATGTTTGGGTACCGTAAAAACAAAAAAATGGGCAAAACTCCTAAACAATACTAATTAGATTTAAATCTAATAATCTTTTCTTTTCTAGATCATAAAATTAAACATTTAGCTTTATTTTTGAATCGCAATTTTACAAACAAAACAATAATGAACATCACTCTAGAACAAGCAGAAAAAATCATTACCGTTGCAAAGGAAAAAGCGATCGCTATACATACACAAATGAATATTGCAATAGTAGATTCTGGTGCAAATCTTATTTCCTTTGCACGTATGGATCAGGCCTGGATAGGTTCTATTGATATTTCAATTAAAAAAGCAAGAACGGCTTGTCTTTTTGGTAAAAATACTGGTGTTATCGGGGAGCTTTCACAACCTGGAGGTCCTTTATATAATATAGAACATTCTAATGGCGGGCTAATTACTTTTCCTGGGGGTGTTCCTATTAAAAACAATTCGGGAACTATAATAGGAGCTATTGGAGTAAGTGGTAGTAGCATAGAAAACGATCATGCGGTAGCCGAAGCTGGTATTACAGCACTAGGTATATATGCTTAAAGACAATATCGATCGCGAGGCATTAAATAACCTGGTTTTACGTACAGAAATACATGAAGAGATTATTAAGTTATCTATGGCCATTCACCAAAGAGGTTTCCTCACAAATTAATGGAACATTAGAACTCACATGGATGAATGGTAAAAAAGTACTGGATAGTCAAAATGCAAATTACTCCTACGGATCGCTACAAAAATTACTTAGTTACGGACTTTCACTAATAGATATTTCTGCTAATAGCGAAATTCTTTTACTAGGACTTGGCGGTGGGAGTGTAATAGAACCTCTTAGAAATACATTTGACCATCAAGGAAAAATTACCGCTGTAGAAATTGATGAAGTAGTTATCGAAATTGCTAAAAATGAATTTAATATAACCAATAATCACAATCTCGAAATCATTTGTGAAGATGCTTTTTTCTATGTTGGTCGTTGTGCATCACAATTTGAAATTATAATCATCGATATTTTTATCGATAATCAAGTCCCTCAGCAGTTTTATGAAAATCAATTCTGGAAAAACCTTATTCCCTTATTAAAACCTGAAGGACAAATCGTCTTTAATGCTGGAATTAATTTGAAGGAAAACATCAAAATCGATTCTCTTACATCTATGGTTAAGCCCGATATAGAATTTTCACAACACAATCAAGTTCAAGGAACCAACACACTGTTAATCGGGAAGAAAAAATCAAGAGATAAAGATTAAAAACTACGGTATACTTTTTACGAATTCGATATATTCTTAATCTGAAACGGTACAGATCTTAGAAATATTCTGTTTTCCTACTCTTAAAATACGATAACAACATTTTCCCAGAAAACAGGGTATTCTCGTATAGCATTTATGTATTACATTTATAACAAATTATATGTTATATAAAACAATGTCGTGAAAATAAATACATGCTTTTTATCTATTATCCTGATTTGTTGCTTCTCTTGTAACACTAATAAAAACTCAAAAGAAAGTAGTAGCCAATCAAAAATGACCAACCAGATAGTTACTACTCATAGTCAGGATGACAAAATTAATACTATAAAAGCAACAGTTTTATCGGTTGAAGAAACATTAATCATGCCCGATGATTACCTCACCACGGTTCTAACAGTTAAAACAAATACTAAGGATACCTTGGCATTTATAGATATGAATGGTTTTGAAAAATTAGTTAATAAAGAAATCACCATTACCTATCGGTTAAAATCAAATCAGAAAAAATTAATAGTTTGTTTTGATTGTACATCATATTCTAAATCAATTAAGTTAGCCAATATCACATCAATTGCACCCAAGATCGATTTTAAACTATTAAAGTTAAAAGAATATCAGGAAGATGAATATATCACTACTGCTTCATCGCTTATCATGCATACCAAAGATGATAAAGTAGAACGTTTTTACACCAATATATTTGACCTAATTGAAGATAGCACAAAGATGAAAAGTGCATTTTTTAATTATGGGGTTGTAACAGAATATACCCCCGAACTACTCAATCGTGATGATTTACAGTTATTGTTAGAATAGATATGTACCTCTTATACTCTAAAAAAAGCAATAATTATTTTTTAAAACCGTAATACCTTTCTTAGAAATTTACTTTTCTAAAATACATTATCATTTTTTTAACATCCTCTAAAAACCTTTTAAAATCGGTACTTAACACAGTAAAACTACTAATTCATTAGTTACACTACTAATTAATTAGTTGCAAAACTAAAAGATTAGTAGTAAGTTTGCTTTATAAAATTAATACTATGCAAAAATTAGCCAAAAGAGAAGAACAGATTATGCAAAGTCTGTGGAAATTGGAAAAGGCATTTATAAAAGAAATCATTGAAGAGCTTTCTGACCCTAAACCGCATTACAATACTACTGCTACGATTGTAAAAATTTTAGAAGAAAAAGGATTTATCAGTCATGTAGCCTACGGAAACAGTTTTCAGTATTATCCTCTAGTATCAAAAGATGAGTATCAAAAAGAAGTATTAGGTGAGGTAGTACACAATTATTTTGACAATTCTCCTTTGGCTTTGGTTAAATTCTTTGCTAAGGAAGAAAAGATAAATACCGACGAATTAGAAGAAATAATTCAACTGATAAAAAACAAGAAATAATGGACTATATCATACATAGCTCGGCATTAATAGGATTATCTTATATTATTTATAGATTTTTTCTTTCCAAAGAGACCTTTTACCATTTAAACAGATGGGTATTGATATCATTAGTTATACTTTCATTTACTTTACCTTTTATTACGATCCCTGAAAGTTTATCATTTAAAAGTGCTCTATTTCAAGAAGTAGAAGTACAACCTTCAAATTCTGTTGTTACAGATTATAAAATACCAGAAACAACCACAAAAATTGAAAATATATCGACCACAGATACTTCTGGCATCAGTACTACTTCTGTTAGCAAATTTTTAGATTGGAAATCGGTTATACTATACATCTATATACTAGGTATATTGGTATTTGGTATTCATTTTATCATCCAATTAGGAGTTTTATTATATCGTATTTCTAAATATCCAACCATAGAAGTTGATGACTATAAAATTGTAGAAACCGATAAAAAACATGCCCCCTACTCGTTCTGGAATAGAATTTTTATGAATCCCAGTCAATATAACCCTGATACGTATTTACAAATCTTAAAACACGAACAAGTACATATCAAAGGTAGACATAGTATCGATATGTTATTAGTAGAGTTATTAGTGATGATGCAATGGTTTAATCCTTTTGCCTGGTTATATCGCAGAGCCATCGATAACAATCTAGAATACCTAACCGACAATAATATGCTTAATATAGGTGAAGACAGAGAAATTTATCAAATGAATCTCTTAAAAGTCTCCACCCCAAATATGCCAACAGGTTTGGCAACAAGTTACAATCAATCATTTCTCAAAAAACGAATCCTTATGATGAATTCTAAAAAATCAACATCAAAATCAGGGTGGAAATACCTAATCATTATTCCACTACTAGCTATCACCGTATTTTCTTTTAATCCGGTAAAACCCAATGAAACATTAGCCGATCATGATAAAGACTCTATAGATACGACTATAGATTCGAGAAAAGAATCTATATCATCTAGTGCTCAGAACAACTTTACCAAAGGAGTATGGGATGCCGAAGTTGGTGGAGGTAAATTATGCATTATGTACAGAAGTGCAGAGCCTCTTAAACGAAATTTCTGGTCTATGACCAGATGCTATGACCCCATATATTTTAAAGATTTCCCCAGTGGAGATCGACAACAATTTAAAATCACCAAAGATGCCGGAACTATAACTTATGTGGGGCGGTTTGACAACAAAATAGGTGATGGAAGATATGAATTTACTCCTAATGAATCGTTTATTAAATCGCTCAAAGCTTATGGTTTACATGTAGACAACAAAGATTTGGTACATTGTTTCCTTACTGGTTTTGACAACAATTACCTTAGTTATTTAAAGCGCGAAAATCTAAAAATAGATCAAGATGATTTTGAAGATATTATTCATAAATCGCTTCCTCTTGATAAACTAAAAATGTATAGAAAAGAACTTGCACGATTAGGTTATGAGAATTATACAATGGAAGAGGTAAGTAAGCTTAATTTATTTGACGTTGATGTTGCCTATATTTCATTTATCAATACTTTAAATGGTAATAAAACGTCTTTAAAAAAGATTACAAAAGCTAAAATCCATAATGTATCCTCTGAATTTGTTACATCGTATCGAAATAATGGTTACGGGAACCTGTCTCTTGATGATTATATGAAATTAAAGATTCATGATGTGACTCCAGATTTTATTGAGTCATTTAAAAAGGCTGGGCATACTAATATCACTGTACGAGAAGCTAAAAATCTTAAAATTCATAACGTTACTCCGGTATACATAAATAATTTCAAGAAAGCTGGATATCCTAATATTACTTTACAGGAAGCTAAAAAATTAAAAATTCATGGAGTAACTCCAGAACTTATACAGGCTTACAAAAAAGCGGGGCAAAATAATATTTCATTACAAGAAGCTATAAAACTAAAGATTCATGATATCACACCAGGTCAGGTAAAAACAGCTAAAGGTTTTTCTTCCTCTAAGAGCAAAAGAGATCAAAATACCTTATCCAGTTCTACCAATAGTCGTGGTGCCTCACAGGATAATCAACAAACACCAAATGATTTTATAAAACAATTTAAACAACTTGGTTATGACAATGTACCTGTTGATGATATTATCAAATTAAAAATACACAATGTTACACCAGAATTTGTTAAAATGTTCAATAAAGCTGGTTACAACAACATTCCTCTAAATGATGTAGTTGCTTTAAAAATTCATAATGTAACTCCAGATTTTATTGATTCGTTTAAAAAAGCTGGATATAAAAATATCTCTTTAGATGATGCAAAATCATTAAAAATACATAACGTATCTCCTAATTCCGCTTCAGAATATGTAAAAATAGGATATTCTAATATCTCTATAAGCAAATTAATATCTCTTAAAATTCATAATGTATCTCCAGAGTATATTAAGGAATTCAAAAAGACACAATTCGGTGACCTTCCTCTAGATGATATTATGAGTTTTAAAATTCACAGAGTTACCCCAGAGTTTGTACAATCTTTTAAAGATATAGGGTTTAAAAATATAACAGCTGACCAAGCCAAGAGTCTTAAAATCCATAATGTTACACCAGAATTTATAAAATCCTTAAAAGAACAGGATAAAGATATTTCGTTAGAGCAAGCTATTAGAATCAAAATTTATTTTTAAATATATATGATACACTAGCCAAAATTCAATCAATCAAAAAACGGGAATGGTTATTAATTCCATTCCCGTTTTTTCAATGAACTAATAATCAACCATAACATTAAACTATTTCAGGAGTTTTCAATTATTATTAAAACAATAAAAATGAATAGGATGTACTGGGTAGTACTAATAAGCTTCTTGAGCATGTATATGGTTACAGGAAGAGCACAAGAGTCCATAGTTTATCAACCTGAACAAATGCAGGCTGACTTAGAAAAATTTAAAACGGCACTCATTAAAATTCATCCTGGAACTTATACACATCAAAACCACGAAGAGTTTAATCAAATGATGAACGATTTGATGTTGCAAACTTCCAAACCAATGGAAGCCAAGATATTTTATAGAATTGTTCTTCAATTGATAGCGAATATACATGATGGACATACACAAGCATATACATTCGGCAAACTCGGAAGTGTTATCAATAATCAAAAAAGACTCCCCTTTCAAGTATATATTAAGGATGAACGTATTTTTATAGTGAAAAATCTTAGCTCTATAGAAATTCCCGAAGGATCCGAAATCCTATCTATTGATAGCAACTTGAGTAATGAGATTATTGTTAACATTTTAGCACATTATTCTTCTGATGGTGAAAGTCAAAGTGGTATGCAACATTGGTTAGGAGGGCCATACAAATCGTTTTACAGACTCTATCCCGAGATATTTGGAGAACAACCTACATATAACCTTGTGTATAGAGACTATAAAACCAAGAAAATTATAAAGACAAAAATTGAAGCAATTTCAAAAGAGGTTTATGAAACTAGAGCATCTAAGAAATATCTGCCAGAAACAGCGCCTGAAAAAGCTTTTAACTTTGAGATAAATAAGGAAAATTATGCTTATCTGAAAATAAACCAGTTTATAAAAGATGGTTACGATGAACCCGAGAATACTTATCCTGATTTTTATAAGCAATGTTTCAAAAAAATTTCTGATAAAAATATTAAAAACTTAATAATCGATTTAAGAAATAATGGAGGTGGAAAAGCAAGTAATGCAGCTTACTTGCTTCAATATTTTATTGATCAACCTATCATTCCTGCAAAAGAAATAGTGACTTTGGTGGATGATAAATACCTTGTAGAAATAACTGGCAATACACTTAATTTGAATGAATCCTTTGGATTAAAGAGAAAAAAAGACGGTACTTTCAAAGTAACAAAACATGAATTATTACGTGATTTGATGAGTTATGATCCAATTGAAGAGTATCGTTATAAAGGAAGGCTGATCGTTCTGATCAATGGTGGTACCACTTCAGCTGCTGGTATTGCTGCTGGCTTACTAAAAGAATATACAAATGCAGACTTAGTTGGAACAGAAACCTATGGATATGCAGGTATTAGTAACGGTGTGCGTCAAATTTCTATCAAAGGGGATCATACCGAAACAGCAATCTATTTACCTTTACTACATGCAGAGTATACTATAGATGAACATATCCAGAAAAGAAGCGTTGTCCCAGATTACAATGTATCAAACTCTATACATGATATTCTAGAGGGTAATGACGCTGTTCTGGAATTTGCATTGAAAAAACTATTATCAAAAATGTAAAAAAATTATTAAAACGGTTTTTAGTAACTTCTTTCTTAACATCTAAAATTGAATATTCATAAATGATACACTAGCCAAAATTCAATCAATCAAAAAACGAGATGGCTCTATGACCATTACCCATACTAAAATATTTGACAATGGATGAACTCAATTGAAGATAAAACTGACACGATAAAACTAAATTGAAAAATTAAGACCTAAATCGCGCTAAAAACTAAGCCAAAAAATATACCGTCTGGCTGTAAAGTATATAAACAATTGCTGATTTTTCATCTCAATTATTTACCTGTTTGCTAAGGCTCATTTTCCTATAGAAAATTTGCACCTCCTAGTAATTTCAAAAATTTTTATACTAATCATTAACAACAATTAATAAAAACAGACTATGAAAAAAATTTTATTATTATTCCTTCTTTCTTTTTCTATTTGCTCATTTGGACAGCCTAAAGAAAACCTAGCAATAGACAACCTCTTTTCGGAATGGAATAAACCTGATGTTCCAGGCGGTGCCATAGGAATTATTAAAAATGGTAAGCTGATTTATTCCAATGGATATGGAATTGGTGACTTGGAACACAACATAGAAATAACTCCTTCATCTGTTTTTTATATTGGTTCTGTTTCTAAACAGTTTGTAACATTTAGTATTTTACTTCTTGAAGAACAAGGGAAACTAAACTTAGATGATAGAATTCAAAAATACCTTCCTGATTTTCCAGAATACGATACTCCTTTGACTATTAGACATTTTATACATCATACGAGTGGTGTTAGAGACTATTTTACCCTTATGTATTTAAAAGGCAGAAACTATCTTGACGATACAAATGCAGATGAGATCTATGGCCTTATAAAGAAACAGGAAGAGTTAAATTTTTTGTCAGGAGAAAAACATTTATACAGCAATTCTTGCTATTTCATGCTGGCGATGATTGTAGAAAAAGTGGCTGGTCAATCCCTAAAATTATTTGCGCATGAGAATATTTTCCAGCCTCTAGGTATGAAAAACACACTTTTCTATGATGATAATACTGACCTGATTAAAAATCGTGTTTTCAGTTATAACAGAAAAAGTAATGGAGAGGGATTTAATAATTTAATTATGAGATTTGACCTTGTTGGCTCCGGTGGAATATATTCAAACATAGAGGACTTGTTTTTATGGGATCAGAATTTTTATAATAATAAACTTGGAAAAGGAGGACAAGAAATTATTGAAAGAATGCATGAAGAAGGGCTTTTAAATAATGGAAAAAGTAGTGGATATGCTTTTGCATTGAATAACGGAATTTATAAAGGATTAAAAACTGTGAGCCATGGTGGGGCCCTCGCTGGTTATCAAGCACAATTAATACGATTTCCTAAACAGAAGTTTTCTGTAATTATATTAGCTAACAGAAATGATGCAAACCCAACGCGTAAATCCTTTCAAATCACCGATATGTTTCTTAAAGAAAATTTTATAAATGCTGAAGTTGAAAACCAAGACAAAAAAGTCAATATTAAGCAAGAATTTATTCATTTAAAAACTAACAATCTTGAAAATTTCTCTGGACATTATTGGAACGACGAGGGTTCATATACTAGAAAGATTTATGTAAAGAATGACACTCTAAGATATTATAGGTCTGAGGCTAATGAAAGTGACTTAATCCCTATCAGTAAGCATGAGTTCAAAATGATTAATGTTGGATCTGATGTACTGGTGAAATTTGACAAAAATGAACAAGGAAATTACACTATGGTTTTTAGTGCAAACGGAGGAAAGCCGATAATTTCAAAAGAGTATCTCCCCAAAAATTATACTAATGAGGAATTAATTGATTTTGTAGGTACTTATTATAGCAAAGAATTAGATATTAATTACACATTAAAAATAAAAAATAAATTGTTGGTACTTTATATAAATGAAATCGAAATTTCACCTCTCAATTCGGTTATGACGAACCTTTTCTCTAATGAAGAATATGGAGTTTTTCATTTTAAAAGGGACAGTTATGGTAAAGTTTCAGATTTTAGATTGGACACCGGAAGAGTAACAAATTTGAAATTTCAAAAGAAATAATATGCGGTAACATGGGTAATCGTTATACAAATTTATAATTTGTTATAAAAACGACTCGTTTTTAAGCCTCTAATAAGAGGCTTTTTTTATTTCTTTTCGTATTACGATAAGGTTTTCAAGATATTTATATTGAAGTAAAAGAGCTCATAAAAAGCAAATTCTATAGATTTAAAAACCATTACAGATGCTACTCCACTATTAACAAGAATGAATGTAAATACAACCGTATCTGAATACTGTATAAATTAATCTTTTAGTATTCAGACAAGGTTATATTTATACTCTCTATGATTATGGTCATAGAGCCATCTTAATTAATGTGATGCAGGCATTTAAATAATAAATACATTACAGGTTAGATCATTAGTTTCCATAAGCCCAAGTGATAGCCGTTCTATCATCTCTCGACCATCCTGGTGTTGAACTGAATCTCCAATTACATGTATATATAGAGCTTTTCATGACAGAACCACAATTATTGCTTTGATGATAAGCTACGCCATTAGTACCAGGTATATGACCTCCATAAGTTTGATCAGAATGGTGGTAACCTAGATTATGTCCTAATTCATGTATCAGTAACGCCATTGTAGATTCATCACCTGGGTGAGGTTTAGCTGTATTTACTCTCATCCAAGAGCCAACATTTCCTCTACCATCAGGCAACAGTGCTCTCGCCCATGCACCTTCATTAGAATTATACCAAGACCCTACCAAAATATCTGCACTCGATCTATTATACGTTCTACTTATATTAATATTACGACTAGAAACACTCCAATGCCAAGCAGCCCAGGAAAGTGCGTACTCTAAATTTCTTGGATAGTTATTTTCAACATAATATCTAACATCTCTAGAGTTACTGTAGTATACCCCAACTCCACCAAAAAACCATCTGTTTTTTTCCTGAATGCTTCCCTTTTTGGGTGGGTTTGCGTCTCTATTACTTTTTAATGCAAAAGGAATCATCATGTCTCCGTGCATAAAAGCTTCGTCCTCAAAATTTGGTTTAAGATCTTCTTTAGAAAACCCTTTTTCAATCAAATAATCCAAAGTTGCCGTAGCCTCTTTAGATAATGGTCGTTCTTGATTTAAATCTTCCTGATCTAAACCATCATTTTGACAACTGACACATAAGAAAATAGTAGTCAAAAAAATACTGAGTTTGAATTTGTGTGTTAACATAATTATATAGTTTAAAATTACTATTGAAAATTATACAATTATTTAACTTAAAAATTACATTATATTACCATATCTCAATACAAAACTTGCTAATATTTTATTTATAATGTTAAAAAACAATAAAGTTAACTTATTAGATATTTTTAACAACACTCATTATAGCAAAATAAAAAACACCCTATACTTTTTATACTCTAGGCAAATCTCCTTCCCCTTTAAGTGGCAGATTAGAACTTCCCATCAAATAGGTATCAATATGATATGCAGCTTGCCTACCTTCTGCAATTGCCCAAACAATTAAAGATTGCCCTCTACGAGTATCACCTGCCGCAAAAACTCCTTTTACATTGGTTGCATAATTTTGTTCATTCGCTTTAATATTGGTTCTTGCATCCATATCTACCCCTAATTGTTCTGCAATAGTAGGTTCTGAGCCCGTAAATCCCAAAGCCAACAACGCTAATTCACATTTCCATTCTTTATCTGTACCCAGAATTTCTTTTAGTGCAAAACGACCATTTTCTTTTACCCATTCTACTTCGGTCGTGATTAAACCTTTTAGATTTCCGTTTTTATCCCCCAAAAATTCCTTGGTAGAGATACTCCAATTACGATCTACTCCTTCTTGATGAGATGAGCTTGTGCGCAAACGCATTGGCCAAAATGGCCAGGGTTGATGCGCAGGACGTTCTATAGTTCCTTTGCCCATAATCTCAAAATTAGTTACAGAAGTTGCTCCCTGACGCACAGAAGTACCAATACAATCTGACCCCGTATCTCCTCCTCCAATTACGATCACATCTTTTTCTGTAGCCAGGATTTCCTCTCCTAAATCTTTTACCCCATCGACTCTTCTATTATTTTGGGGTAAAAAATCCATTGCCTGCACTACTCCATTAAGATTAGCTCCCTTAACTGGTAAATTACGACGAACTGTAGCTCCTGTACACAATACTACAGCATCAAAATCGGCCTTTAACTCATCTGCTTTGATCTCTTTTCCAATATGAGTATTTGTTTTAAAAACAATACCTTCTTTTTCTAAAATGGCGACACGACGATCAATCACATATTTTTCCATCTTAAAATCAGGAATACCATAACGTAATAGCCCACCTACTTTTTCATCTCTTTCAAAAACGGTCACCAAATGCCCTACACGGTTTAATTGTTGAGCAGTGGCTAATCCAGCAGGGCCAGATCCAATTACAGCCACGGTCTTGCCTGTTCTTTCTGTTGGAGGATTAGGTTTAATCCAATCATTTTCAAAAGCTTGCTCTACGATATTTTTTTCTATATTCTCAATAGTTACCGGATTTTCATTTATACCTAACACACAAGCTTCTTCGCATGGTGCAGGACATAACCTTCCTGTAAACTCAGGGAAATTATTGGTTGAATGCAGGATTTCTGCTGCTTTTTTCCATCTACCACGATACACAGCATCATTAAAGTCAGGAATCAGGTTACCTAATGGGCATCCGCTATGACAAAATGGTATCCCACAATCCATACAACGTGCTCCTTGATTTTTGAGTTTTCCCTCGGGCATTTCCACGGTAAACTCTTTATACCCTTTGATACGATCTTTTACCGGTTGGTACTCTTCTATCTCTCTTTCAAATTCTAAAAATCCAGTTATCTTTCCCATGTTCAATATCGTTTTATACTTGTGCTAATTTTTCTTCTTTTAATCGCTGTAATGCTTGTTTGTATTCTTCAGGGAAGATTTTGATAAACTTTGGTAATTCACTTCCCCAATTTTCCAAAATTCTTTGAGCCAAAGGACTTAAGGTAGTATTGTAATGATTCTCGATTAGTGTTTTTAACTCTTCAATATCTTTTTTCTCTACCACGAGATCCAGGTTTAGCGCTTCTTTATTGCAATGTGCTTCAAATGTCTTTTTCTCATCATAGATATACGCTATTCCACCAGACATCCCGGCTCCAAAATTCCTTCCTACTTCTCCCAGAATCACTGCAATACCCCCAGTCATATACTCACATCCATGATCGCCAATGCCTTCAACTACAGCTTTTGCTCCAGAGTTACGTACACAAAATCGCTCTCCTGCTTTACCATTAATATATACTTCTCCCGCTGTAGCTCCATATAGAGTTACATTACCTGTAATCACATTATTTTCGGGAATTATCGTAGCTTCTTCGGGTACTTTAATAATAAGTTTTGCTCCCGAAAGCCCTTTTCCGAGATAATCATTGGTATTCCCATTAACCACCATAGTCAATCCTTTGGTAGCAAATGCTCCGAAACTTTGTCCGGCTGCCCCTGTAAAGTTTAATTTCAAGGTATTATCGGGCAATCCTTGTGCGCCATATATTTTTGATATTTCATTGCTTAAGATAGCGCCTACTGCTCGATCGGTATTACAAATATCAAAATCTAATGCTGTTTTTTCTTTACGAAAGAGTGCTGGATGTGCTTGTTCTATAATTTCAAAATCTATAGATTTCTCTAAACCATGATCCTGACTTTCGGTATTATAGATATCTACTCCTGAAGGTGTTTCTACTTGATGAAGAATTGGTGTAAGATCTACCCCTGCAGCTTTATAATGATCAATGGCTTTTTTATGATTTAACTTACTCACTTGCCCTATCATTTCGTTGATAGTACGAAACCCTAGTTGTGCCATAATCTCTCGCAACTCCTGAGCTACGAAATACATATAATTTACGACATGTTCTGGTTTTCCTTTAAATTTTTTACGTAGTTCTGGGTTTTGTGTGGCAATACCAACCGGGCAGGTATTTAAGTGACATACACGCATCATTACACATCCTGATGCTACCAGAGGCGCTGTTGCAAAACCAAATTCTTCTGCCCCCAAAAGGCACGCTATCGCAACATCCCGACCAGTTTTTAACTGTCCATCACACTCTAGTACAATACGACTACGCAGGTTATTACCCACCAATGTTTGCTGTGCTTCTGCAATACCAAGTTCCCATGGAAGTCCGGCATGTTTTAACGATGTTAATGGTGATGCTCCGGTACCTCCGTCAAATCCAGAAATTAGCACTACATCTGCCTTTGCTTTAGCCACTCCTGCTGCAACAGTTCCTACACCAACTTCTGACACTAGTTTTACATTTATCCTGGCGTTCCTATTTGCAGATTTTAGATCATAAATTAACTGTGATAAATCTTCGATAGAATAAATATCATGATGTGGTGGTGGTGAAATTAATCCTACATAAGGTGTAGAATTACGGGTTTTGGCTATTTCGGGATTTACTTTTGGTCCTGGTAATTGCCCTCCTTCTCCCGGTTTGGCTCCCTGAGCCATTTTTATTTGAATCTCGGCAGCATTCGTTAAATAGTTTGAAGATACTCCGAATCGACCAGAAGCCACTTGCTTAATTGCACTGTTTTTCCAATCACCATTTACATCTTTATAGAAGCGAAGTGGATTTTCTCCTCCTTCTCCAGAGTTACTTTTCCCTCCGATACGGTTCATTGCTACAGCAAGGTTTTCATGTGCCTCTTGACTAATAGACCCATATGACATGGCTCCCGTTTTAAAACGTTTTACGATCTCTGTCCATGGTTCTACCTCATCTATCGAAATAGGGTCATAATTAGAAAACTCCAGCATTCCTCTAATGGTCATCAGAGCTTTTGATTGTTCGTTGATTAATTTGGCATATTCTGCATAGGTTTCAGGATCATTATCTCTAACCGATTTTTGTAGTTTCGCTACTGATAAAGGGTTAAACTGATGTTTTTCTCCATTACGTCTCCATCGGTACTGCCCTCCTATCTCTAAGCTTAAATTAGCATCTACTTCTTGCCCTATATAAGCTCTTTTATGACGCTTGGATATTTCTTTTTCGATTTCATATAACCCTATTCCTTCTATACGTGTGGCGGTATTTGGAAAATACTGATCAACAACTTTGGTATGAATACCTATACATTCGAACAGTTGAGAACTTCTGTAAGAGTTTAAGGTAGAAATCCCGATTTTATTCATCACTTTCAATACTCCTTTACCTACTGCTTTATTATAGTTATATATGGCATCTTCAAAAGTGAGTCCCGAAATATTATTTTCTTTAATTTCTTCTCCTATAATCTCATTTACCATATATGGATTAATGGCACTAGCTCCATACCCAAACAACAAAGCAAAGTGATGTACTTCTCTTGGTTCTGCAGATTCAATAATAGTACTGATTTTGGATCGTTTTCCTAACTTTTGTAATCCACTATTAACATAAGAACATGCTAATAACGCAGGAATTGGCGCTCTGTGTTTACTTACATTTCTATCAGAAAGTATAATGATATTTGTTCCTTCGTCAATAGCTTCTGATACATTTTTGAGCATTATTTCTAATGCATCTTCAAGACCATTTAACCCTCTATTAATGTTGTACAACATCGATACAGAAGTAGATTTAAACCCTTTACCTGTGTAGGTTTTGATCTTATCCAGATCTTCTTTTGATATTACGGGGTTTTGGATCTTTAGTTTATTACAATGCTTCTCATTAATATCAAATATATTATAATCAGACCCCAGCGTTAAACTAATATCAGTAATCAATTCTTCGCGAATACCATCTAATGGTGGATTTGTCACCTGTGCGAATAATTGTTTAAAATAGTTATAGATCAATTGCGGACGCTTAGAAAGTATTGCAATTGGCGTATCAGATCCCATAGAACCAATGGGTTCTTTTCCTAATTGCCCCATAGGAGAAATAATAGTGTCTATATCTTCTTGAGTATATCCAAATATTTCTTTTCGTTTGGCAACTGTTTCTTCGCCTAAAAACAAAGGACAATCATTATAAGGTATATCTTTTAAATGTACCAGATTATCATCCAACCACTCTCGATAGGGGTGTTTTGCTGCAATTTCTTCTTTAATTTCTTCATCATTTACAATTCTACCTTCATCCATATTAACCAAGAACATTTTTCCAGGTTCGAGCCTTCCGTGATATTCGATATTATTTGGTTTAATATCCACCACTCCCGTTTCTGAAGACATGATTACATAACCGTCTTTGGTTACACTATAACGAGAAGGTCTTAATCCATTTCTATCTAACACTGCTCCTATATAATTACCATCTGTAAAAGGAATTGAAGCTGGGCCATCCCATGGCTCCATAGAACAAGAATTATATTCATAAAATGCTTTCTTAGCCTCAGACATTTCAGGATTTTTCTCCCAGGCTTCTGGTACCATCATCATCATTACTTCTGGTAATGATCTTCCTGTCATTAATAACAGCTCTACAACCATATCCATTGAAGCCGAATCTGATTTACCTTTTAATATCACCGGAAGTATTTTTTTGATATCCTCACCAAACCAGTTGCTCTCTAATAACTCTTCTCTAGATCGCATTCTGGTTACATTCCCTCTTAAAGTATTAATCTCTCCATTATGACACATATATCGAAAAGGTTGTGCTAGATCCCAGGTTGGGAATGTATTGGTCGAGAAGCGTTGATGTACCAAAGCCAATCGTGTGACTACTTTTGGATTCAATAAATCTTTATAATACAACTTAATATCTTCTGGCATCAATAAACCTTTAAATATCAAGGTTTTTGTAGACAAACTAGGCAGATAGAAAAACTTGCTTTCTGATAATTTAGATTTATATATAGTATGCTCTGTTACTTTTCTCGCTATAAATAGTTTTAAATTAAAGTCAAAATAACTTTGATCTTCATTTTCTTTACCAATAAATATTTGTTTTATAAATGGCTCTGTCGTTGCTGCAATCTCACCAATATGAATATGATCCACAGGAACATCTCTCCATCCCAATAAAGTAAGTCCTTGATCAATAATATTTTTTTCGAAGGTATCTATACAAAACTGTCTTTGATTTTCTTTCTTAGGCAAGAAAACATTACTTACTGCATATTCTCCGGCAGCTGGTAAATTAAAATCACAATGCTCGGTAAAAAAATCATGTGGTATATCAATTAGAATCCCTGCTCCATCTCCTGTCTTTCCATCTGCACTTACAGCACCTCGATGTTCTAGTTTTTCAAGAATCTCTAATGCTTTATGAATAATGTCGTTTGATTTCTTTCCTTCTAAGCTACAAATGAATCCTGCACCACATGCGTCATGCTCAAATTCTGGTAGATACATTCCTTGTTTCTTCATCATATTTTCTGATCTAAAAGTGTTTCAAGCAGATGAAATTAACAAATCATTAAGTATAGAGGAAGAAAAAAACTGCTTTCGCAATCACTTTTCTGAGCTACATAAAAAAAGACCTTCCAGAATAAAATAATCACAAAATAAGAGCTTCAAATTATGAATTTGACAATGCGTTTTTTGATAAAAAACCTAAATAAATCAAGAATTAAAAACAAATCACAGACAATTGATTATCAGCCAATTTTAACGAAAACGTTTTCGATAATATTTTGAATACCTCTAGTATTAAATTATTATTTTTTTACACAAAAAAATATTTAACCCCAATTTTGATAGGGTTAAAAAACATAAAATGATAAAAATAAACACATATACCCTATTTATTTGACAGTATATTTTAAAAAAATATACTTTTGAATGTAATTCAATATTAATTTTAACTTTTTATTCTTTATGAAGAAAATAGAAGCAATTATCAGGAGATCAAAATACCGGGTTGTAAAAGAGGCTTTACACAACAAAGGTGTTATGTTTTTCTCGTATTGGGATGTAACTGGAGTTGGACATGAACAAAAAGGAAGTGTCTATAGAGGAATTTCTTATAGTACTACAGATATCCAAAGAAGGTATTTATCTATTGTTGTAAATGATGATTTTGAAGAAGTTGCAATCTCTGCAATTCTAGAAGCTGCAAAAACCGGAGAAGTTGGTGACGGAAAAATCTTTGTTTCCGACATCAAAGAGGCCTATAGAATTCGTACTTCGGAAAAGGGTGGTGAAACATTAAACTAATAGGTCTCACTGCTCATAAAAATTAACCAATCAAAAACTAAAAACAATTTTAATAGTAATTAAACTATGGAACTTTTAACCACAAACAATGTATGGATGATGGTGTGTACAGCACTTGTATTTTTCATGCACTTAGGGTTTTCCTTTTTAGAAATAGGATTAACTCGTCAAAAAAACACAATTAATATATTATTCAAAAACGTATTTATCATCTGTATAGGTTTATTATTATACTACATCGGTGGTTTTAATCTTATGTATCCAGGATTCGAGGATGGGGACGTTGGTTTTTTAAAATTTGCGGGATTTGGTATTTCTGCTCCCGAAAATGGAATGACCCCAGAATATGCCAGCGGAGGGTACACCTGGTGGACAGATTTCTTATTTCAGGGAATGTTTGCCGCAACTGCTGCTACTATAGTTTCTGGTGCTGTAGCAGAACGTATTAAGTTAGAAGCATTTATGATATTTACTATACTCTATGTAGGTTTAGTATACCCTATAGTAGGGTCCTGGCAATGGGGAAGCGGATTTTTATCTACTTTAAAAATTGGTGAAGCTGAAGGTTTTTATGACTTTGCAGGCTCTACGCTTGTACATTCTGTTGGCGGGTGGGCTGCTATGGTAGCGATTATCTTATTAGGTGCAAGAATTGGAAAGTTTAATTCTGAAGGAAAACCACAAGCGATTCCCGGGCACAATATACCTATAGCTGCAGCTGGCGTACTCATTCTTTGGTTAGGATGGTTTGGTTTTAATGGTGGGTCTGTACTCTCTGCAGATCCTGCCGGCACCTCATTAGTATTAGTAACTACCTGCCTTGCAGCAGCAGCAGGTGGTGTTGGAGCATTTGTACTTTCTACTGTCTTACATAAAAACTATGATCTTACCATGTTTCTAAATGGTATTCTAGGGGGATTGGTAGGGATAACAGCCGGAGCTGATCTCATGTCTCCGAATGAAGCTGTAATTATTGGTTTATGTGCAGGTATAATCATCGTATTTGGTGTAGCACTGGTAGATAAATTTAAACTAGACGACCCTGTAGGTGCAATAGCTGTTCATTTAATCTGTGGTATCTGGGGAACTATGGCTGTAGGATTTTTTGGGTCGAAAGCTGGATTTGATCAATTCTTGGTTCAAGGGCTTGGCGTTCTTATTGTAGGAGCTTTTTGTTCAACAACTGCTTTTGTTATCATATTCATACTTAAAAAAACTATAGGAATCCGAGTATCGGAAAAAGAAGAAATTGACGGATTAGACAATCACGAGCACGGCATGGATGCTTATCCTGATTTTAGAATTAATCAACATTAAAAAATAATAAAGATCTAAACTGTTTTTAATTAATGAGCTTTCTTATAGTATTTAGGAAGCTCATTTTTTAGTCTTTCTTTAGAGAAAAGGACAAGATTTTTTGAAACAAATCACTTCGTTTATAAGGTTTAGTAACAATACCATTCATCCCAGATTCATGAACCTTTGCAATTACCTTTTCTAAATCAACAGCTGTTAATGCCATAATGATAACGTTTTTATTAAAACTTCTTACTTTTTGAGTCGTTTCAAAACCATCTTGTTCTGGCATATGAATATCCATAAACACCACATCATAGTCATTTTTTTGTATTAATAGTATTGCATCAAAACCATTATCCACAGTTGTACATGCTGCTCCTGCGCTTTCTAGAATCTTTTTTGTAATCATTAGGTTAATTGTATTATCATCTACAACCAACATATTATATCCTTCTAATACATTATTATAATCTTCATCATTTACAATCGGTACCTTTGTATTTTTTAGATTTCGTTCCATTTCAATCTCAAAAGAAAATGAAGTTCCTTTACCTTCTTCAGATTCTACGACTATTGAGGATTTATATAAATCTTCTATAAACCGTTTTACTATATACAATCCTAAGCCCGAGCCTCCTTTGTGTTTATCTATATGGTGTATTCCTTTAAATCCATCAAACACATCTGATATCAATTCTTTTTTAATTCCGATCCCATCATCTTTCACTACAAAGCGATGCCTGATCATATTTTCGAAACTTGTAACCTGTGTAACCTCTATCCAGATATTTCCATTTGTAGTAAACTTAATAGCATTAGAAATAAGATTAATAAAAATTTGAGAAAGTCTTAAACGATCTCCTAAAACATTTGTTTCTACATTTTCTGCTATATTGATATGCAATTCTGTATTACTCTTATGTGATTGATACGAAAACGAATTACAAATATTCGTTAGCATTTCATCTAAGGAAAAAGCATCTTTATTTAGTCTAACATTTCCCAGACGGAACTTAGAATATTCTAGAGCATTATTTACCAGTCCTGATAAATGATTATTCGAAAACTTTAGTGTATTTAGAAATTCTTCCCTCTGTTTTTGGTTTTTTGTGTTTTCTATAATTTCTACCAATCCCTGTATTGTATAGATAGGCGTTCTCAATTCATGGCTTATCATAGAAAAAAATTGATTACGTTCCTCATCAACAGCTAACAACTCAGCATTTTTTTCTTTCAATTCCTCATTAATTCTATTCTTATGGCGGTTAGACCTATATACATAGATGCTAAAAATAATTGCCAACAACAACAAAAATCCAATTAAAAAACTGATTTGAAAATAACTTTTTTGAATCTGAATATTTTTCTCATTGATAATAGAAAGCTTCTCGAAATCGTTTTTATTTTTAGCAATTTCATAAATGAATATATCAGCATTAGAAGCACGTTCTCTTAATTTCCTTATATAGATCTCATGGTATTTATTTGATAAAGATTGATAATAAGATACCGAATCCATATTCTTATCATACTCATAAAAATAACGTGCTTTATATTGCTTTATAAGTCTCAAATATTCATCCCGTTCTCTTTTTACAAAAAAGAGGGAATCTCTTCCTGTTTCATTGAGTAACTGATAAGATTTCTCGTATTCTTTTTTTTCTTCGATAAGAGCTAAGGCCAAATATAATTTAAGCTCATTACGAACTCCTTTATTCACAGAATTAGTAATACGTTGACTCCTATTACTAAAGTCTACTTCATCAAGTTCTGAGATAGCCTTGCGTGTAGTATGAATTACTTTTTTATACTGCTTTCTATTCATGCAACTAATTGCATAATCGTTATAATTTAAAAAAATAGCTAGATTACCGTTTTTTTTATTTTCGGAAATGTTTTTTGCATATAAACTATCCAGTTCTTTATACATATTAATTTCTCTATAAATTCTCAGCTTCATAGTAGAAATTCTTGTTTTGTATAATTTATCTGGTGTTTTATCCGAATACTTTTGCGCTCTTGTCAAGTATTTCAGAGCTTCACTAAATTTTCCAGAGCTGTTAAAAAGTACTCCATAATTATAATGATACATTACCAAGAAATTATTGTCAGTAGTATCTTGACGTATATTAAAAGCACTATCTAATAAGATTCTGGCTTCTATAATACTATCATTCTTTATTAAACCGGAAATTGTTTTTTCAATATCATATATAGAGCTATCTGTGGTGGTGTTTTTTTGGCTAAAACCTACATTACTTAGAAGTAACATAATAGCAATTACTCTTATATGTATATCCCATATTCTCATGAACTCCTTCTCTTACTCTTTTGTTTTCCCTTCTACTAAGATAACGATTATATATCTATTCATATTAGGAAGAGTTACGCATAACAAGCCATGAATACATGAAACAGGTGTTTTTTTTAACAAAAATCAAATAGAAATCAAGTATAATCTTTTCATAATCAACAAAAAAACCACCATTGTTTTACACAATGATGGTTATATAAAAGTTTAACATTTTATTTTATAATCTGCATAGATAACGGATATGAGGGTTCTTCTCCATTATTTGCTTTTATTGCATTAATAATAGGAAATATAAAGCATAATAGTGCAATAAGGGCTAAACCTAATAATCCCAGTCCAAATAATAATATTAAAGGAACACATACGATTGCATAAATAAACATACTTATCTGAAAATTCATAATTGATTTTCCATGTTCATCCATAGCAGAAACTCTTTCTCTCTGGGTTAACCATAATATTAGAGGTACTATAAATCCTCCAAACCCTGTGATAAGGTCTAATAATTGTGATAAATGGGTAATAACTAATAATGATCTGTCCTGTCTCATGATTTCTACGTTTTTGGTTGATGATTGATGAAATTGCTAAAAATATTAGCAATCTATATTTATATGACGATAAAAATAGCAATTTGTTACAGTGTATATATAAAAACATGTATTTTACCTATCACTAAGACAAAGACGTTTTCATGAAGAAAGACCTAGATATTAGCAGCTTAAAATCTTGTGTTTATAATTTTTTCTTTTAAAATAGCATAATTTATTGCTATTTTAGAAAACTTTTAACTCGTCTAAAATTTTATCTCAATGCGATTATTTACATTGGTATTTATAATATCTTTCTTCCAATCTTATGGTCAACTTATTGTTGAAGAAGTTACTCCACCAAAGGAAAAAGAAAAAATAGCTAAAAGCATTACAATTAATCTTAAAGCATCAAAAAAATTACCCACAGATATTAATCAATATCAAATAATAAGAGTTAGTGGGTATGAGCACTTAAGTGATGTTGATTTTAAACTTCTTCTACATAATTCTCTTGAGAGTTTAACTATTTTGGGTTTTGGAGTTAAAGCTACAACGAACTCTCTTCCTCCTGCTATAGGTTTAGCCACTAATCTTAAACGATTAAAAATCAGAGGTAGAAAATTTGAAAAAATACCTAAAGAAATTGAAAATCTTAAAAAGCTAGAATCGTTACATATCGATAATTCTCATTCCCTTGAAACTCTACCCAAGGAAATTTGTCAATTAAAAAGTTTAAAATCTCTGCATGTAGGTTCTTTTGCTCTAAAAAGTATTCCTGAGGAAATCGGAAATTTATCAAACCTGGAGTCACTTATACTCGATCCCGTTTCGCTAACAAATGATTTAATAGCCTTACCAGAAAGTATCAAGAACTTAAAAAAACTTAAAAAGCTCAAAGTATACTCTAGTGAATTGAATTCGATTCCTGAAGGATTATCTGAATTAACGGCTCTTATTGATTTAAATTTATATGGTAAATTCAGTAAGCTACCCACTAATTTATTTAATTTGACAAATCTTAAAGCCCTTCGCATTCGCAGTCCACAATTGATAGGTACATTTTCTGGTATAGATAAACTTAAAAAGTTAAAAAAACTTGATCTTTCCTTATCGGGTATAAAAAACAACCAATTAGACATTTCTGGCATGTCGGATTTGTCATCTATACTTATTTATCTTTATACAGATGAATTCATTAGTTTTAAGGCTAATACATCTGAAAAACTTACTAAGCTATTTATCTCTGGCAATAAATTAAAATCTATAGAAGGTTTAGATAACTTGGCAAATATCACTCATTTATCTATAGAGTACACTAGCTTAAAAGATGTTCCTGCTTCAATATTTAAACTTAAAAATCTGAAATATTTTAGGATATCCAATTCTCTAATTAATGTATTTCCTAAAAACCTGGGAAACAATAAAGAGTTAAAAGAAATTGACCTTAATACTAACAAAATTTCTGGTAAAATCCCTTTGACTCTTTTAAAATTACCAAATTTAAAAAGAGTGATAATTAGTCGTGGAAATGAAGAAATATCTAACCTGAAAGAAATAAAGGAAAAAGCAAAGTTTAAGATTTATTAAAAAATTATGTAGAAACTTAAGTTCAATAAGTTTTATAACCACCATACCCAATTCTATTTTTTTCACAATGATTTGCTTAAATATAGCATTAGCAATGTATATGATTGAAAAATAGGAATTTGTTACAATAATACATCTAATACGATATATTTTAACTAAAAAAACACCTCGACACAAAGCCGAGGTGTTTACTAATTACTAAATTTAATGTCTTCTATGTAAGATGTTAATTCACGATTAGTTTCTTGGTAGCAGATTCCCCAGTACTACTATCAATTTTAATCAGATAAATTCCTCTTCCCAACGATAGGCTTCGGGCCGAAATTGTATTGATACCTGGTTGCATACTTATTCTAGCTTTTTTACTCCCCAGAATCGTATAAATGGTTGCAGTTACATTTCCTTTTATATATTGGCTTAGATGTAACGAAAAGATATCTTTTGCAGGGTTTGGCTTGATACTTAATCCTGCAAGATCACCTTCATTCTCGTCTCCGATAATTGGTGAAACTGATTCTAACTGAGCTATTAAACTTTCTGAAGTTGCTGATCGCCCACAAGAACCTTCATATATTTTCACATTACTAAAAACAGAGGTATTACCACTACCAGCATCATTATCATTTATAAAAACCAATCTATCCATACTACCAGTATAGAAATTCCCTACCGGAATGACATACTTTTTTGTACCACTAGAATAATCATCAAAGTTAGTTACTCCATAATTTTGAGTACCATGAACTTTAAAATATCTGGTAGAGGTTAATGCATTATCATTTTCAAAACCAACTGCGTGAATTTCTCCTTCAGAAGTACTGCTAAAATCAAATTCTATTACCGTATTAGCAGTTACTGTATAATTCATAGCAATATATTTCCATGTATTATTTTGTAAAGAAAGTGCAGCTCCCCCGTTTTGGATTGAGAAATTACCTGCAGTATCCTGATTAGAGAATGCTGTGATTGTAAAATCATTAAAATCTAAAGCCGTACATACAGGAGGTGTTACTGTACCATTAGATATATTTAATGCATCGATAGTAATATCTCCTTGCCAACTGCTTCCTGTCACTACATTTAATCTTAACTGTACGCTTGCATTACCGGCATACGCAGAGAGGTCTATATCTGCCGCATTCCAATCTGTTCCCTGTGCTCCTGTTTTGGTAAACACACTAGACCAACTTCCTGTATTATTTGTTCTGGCTTCTACAGTCAATGTTCCTACTGCGTTACCTATCATATGATATTGAAAACTTAGTTTAGGCGTTGTAAGACTTGTAAAATTTAAACAAGGGGAATTTAAGATCGCTCTTTTAGAAGGGAATCCTGTTCCGTTTCCAGATGCTTCTACATAAATATATGAATTGCCATCTACAGCACCACTTGGTCCGGTACCAGTAGAAGGAGTACCATTAGAATTTACAGTCCAATCTAAATCATCTCCGCTAGCTTGTTTCCAATCTCCTATATTACCTTCAAAACTTTCACTATAAGGGAAAGAAGCAATATCACCTGTACATTCATCGGTTGGTGGTGGGTTTCCATCTAGTCCCATAGCATCCCAAAAATCGGGTATGGTTGCTCTTTCTCCAAAGTTAGAACCTCCCGATCCCGAGCATCCACCATAGGCATGAACCCCAACTGCATTTCCTGTTGCAGCATCTATTATAGGACTTCCAGAGTTTCCTCCGGTCGTATCTGTTCTATATCTTACAAACGTATTATCAACAGATGATAATGGCCCAGTATGTGTTTGCTGCGTTTGATTATCAATACCAGTATCTGTACCAAATCCCGTTATAGTTATATTATTTCCGGGAGCGCTTTGTACTACATTAAATGATTTACCCTGTGCCTGTATAGGTGTTTGACCTGTTTGCGAATTTGCGCTTGCCGTAAATACTGCCCAGTCTGTTTCGGGTCTCCCTCTAACATAATTGGTAACAAAATTACCTATTGGATACTGATCTTCTGGCCCTGGGTGTACAATGGTACGATCTGGATTAGATTTAGGCACATTAAATTCTATAAGTTGCGCTCTGCTCCCTACGCAATGCCCTGCAGTAACCAATCTACCATTCGTGATAATCCAACCTGTACAACCAATAGGTACTATTCGTCCGATTGCATTATCAGTAGAATCAACTCTATCATCAGTCGAACCACATTGAGATTTTGATCCCGGATCATTTTCACCAACTCCTACTTCATGAATAGTAAAACCTATAGCTGATTCTCCCGGCGCTACAGTTAGTTTTAGAATTATTCTATCACCATTAAAATAAGCTGTGCTATTCTTCCACTCCTTGATGGTCTTTGATGTTAATGTTTGCGTAGCCCCGTCTAACGCCGATGTAATGGTTAGTGTACTCTTATTTCCAAGATTTACATCTTTAAGAAATAAACGTAACCAAGTAGCTCCTTTTTCTGATATGGTTTCTGTAACAATTTGTGAACTATTTTTGCTCTGATTGCCATCAGGTTTTATCTCCATATTATACTTTGTATAATGTCGTGGCAGCTCATCCTGAGCAAAATTAATATAGGGTATCAACATAAAAATGATGCATAACAGCATACATGTTCGATGTACAGGATACCTGTAAATGTGAATTGAGTTTGTGTTGTTTGAGTTCATAAGAATAAGATTAAAAAAATTATTAGGTTAGACATTAAATTTAGTTAGTACAAAAACTCTTGCAGCACCTTTAATTGCCACAAAATTGTATTCCACTAACTGGTCATCTAATTTTTAATTAATCAAAAACCAGTGGTTTTTTCCTATTCTTTTTTTTTCCGAAGGAAATAAGTTGGTTAATACTGAAGTATTTCTTCTTCTTCCTGCTACAAGATAGAAAAGAAAATCAACTCCTCAAAAAAGTTTGGCAATCAAAATTTAAAATACATGTATTAATATCTATTTTTGCTTTTTTATAGATAAAATATATGATCGCATAAGATACCATAGTAGCATCAGCAATCCTATCAGGAGCTATCTAATAAGATATATTATCATAAAAGCATCCCAGAAAAGATTCTGAGATGCTTTACTTTAAAAACTAAATTTAATATCTATTGTTTGTTTTATTGATTAGTCTATTATTCTTTTGTTTACTTAATGACTAATTTTTGTGATCTAACTATTTCATTAGAATCTACTATTCTAACCATATAGATACCTCTGCTTAATTTGCTAACATTGATATCTAGATTTGTACCAGTAGAAACAATTTCTTTAATTTTTTGACCAGCAAGTGAATAAATACTTATACTAGATCCGTCAGAAATTCCTTTTAGAGTAACAATATCATTCGTTGGGTTAGGATACATACCGAAAGTATTAGTATTTTCAGCAGCTTCTGATTGCCCAGATTCTGCTATTATTGAAGAACTAACATTTATAAACTTCCATTTAGTAAAGCTACCTACTGTAGTTACAGTAGAACAGCTTATGTCATTATTCTGTCCGTTTCTATTGTTTCTTCTAATATTTTGGTTAGAGCCATCTACTCTTATGTTACCAAAACCATTGCTTACATTGGTTGTAAAGAATTTAGTAGCGTTACTTTGGTTAGTAACCATATTTAGTGCGTTACTAGAAGTTCTCTGAATATACTTACTATTTTTTTTATTTTTTAAGTAATATCTATTATTACCTGCATCAATTTTATACCATTGCACCCAATTACCAGCATTTGTAGTAGGCCTGTGTCTTAGAACAGTTGCAGTGGCTTGCAATCTTCTACCCACATCAGGGCTTTGAATATAAAATGGACCAGTTTGTGAGATCCCTCCTAACCCCATTGCATTCCAAAAAGCAGGTATTGTAGCTCTTTCTCCAAAGTTAGAACCTCCAGACCCAAAACATCCTCCATAGGCATGAACTCCAACTGCATTTCCTGTTGCGGTGTCAATAATAGGACTTCCTGAGTTTCCTCCTGTTGTATCTGTTCTATATCTAACAAATGTATTATTAACAGATGATAATGGTCCTGTATGGGTTTGCTGTGTTTGGTTATCAACACCTGTATCTGTACCAAATCCCGTTATGGTTATATTATTTCCGGGAGTACTTTGCACTACATTAAATGATTTACCCTGTGCCTGTATAGGTGTTTGACCTGTTTGCGAATTTGCGCTTGCCGTAAATACTGCCCAGTCTGTTTCGGGTCTCCCTCTAACATAATTGGTAACAAAATTACCTATTGGATACTGATCTTCTGGCCCTGGGTGTACAATGGTACGATCTGGATTAGATTTAGGCACATTAAATTCTATAAGTTGCGCTCTGCTCCCTACGCAATGCCCTGCAGTAACCAATCTACCATTAGTAATAATCCAACCTGTACAACCAATAGGTACTATTCGTCCGATTGCATTATCAGTAGAATCAACTCTATCATCAGTCGAACCACATTGAGATTTTGATCCCGGATCATTTTCACCAACTCCTACTTCATGAATAGTAAAACCTATAGCTGCTTCTCCTGGTGCTACAGTTAGTTTTAGAATTATTTTATCACCATTAAAATATGCTGTGGTATTCTTCCACTCTTTAATAGTCGTTGATGTTAGTGTTTGTGTAGCCCCGTCTAACGCCGATGTAATGGTTAGTGTACTCTTGTTTCCAAGGTTTACATCTTTAAAGAACAAACGTAACCACGTAGCTCCTTTTTCTGATATAGTTTCTGTAATAATTTGTGAGTTACTTTTACTTTGATTGCCATCAGGTTTTATTTTCATATTATACGCTGTATAATGTCGTGGCAGCTCATCCTGAGCAAAATTAATATAGGGTATCAACATAAAAATGATGCATAATAGCATACATATTCGATGTATCGAGTACCGATAATTAGTGTGAACTGAGTTTGTGATGTTTGAATTCATAGGAATAAGATTAAAATGTTAGGTTAGATATTAAATTTAGTTAGTACAAAAACTCTTGTAGCACTTTTAATTGCTACAAAATTGTATTCCACTAACTGGTCATCTAATTTTTAATCAATCAAAAACCAGCGATTTTCTCTTATTCTTTTTTTTCCGAAGGAAATAAGTTGGTTAATACTGAAGTATTTTTTCTTCTTCCTACTGCAAGTTAGAAAAGAAAAACAACTCCTCAAAAAAGTTTGGCTATCAAAATTTAAAATACATGTATTAATACCTATTTTTGCTTTTTTATAGATAAAATATATGATCGCACAAGATACCATAGTAGCATTAGCAACCCCATCAGGAGCCGGGGCTATAGCGGTCATTCGAATCTCTGGAAAAGAAGCTATTACGATCTGCTCTCCTTTATTTCGATCTGTTAGCGGAAAAGAATTAAGTGCTCAAAAAAGTCATACCATCCACCTGGGACATATTGTTGATGAAAACAGAATGCTTGATGAAGTTTTGGTCTCTATTTTTAAAGGCACTAATTCGTATACCGGGGAGCCTACTATAGAGATTTCTTGCCACGGTTCTGTATACATACAACAAGAGATTATTCAATTATTACTACGGAAAGGATGTAGAATGGCTAATGCCGGAGAGTTTACACTACGTGCATTTATTAATGGGAAACTAGATCTTTCTCAAGCCGAAGCTGTAGCCGATCTTATTGCATCTGATTCTGAAGCTTCTCATCAAATTGCAATGCAACAAATGCGGGGTGGTTTTTCTAATGAAATTCAAAAACTGAGAGATGAACTCCTTAATTTTGCTTCTTTGATAGAGCTAGAGTTAGATTTTGCCGAAGAAGATGTAGAATTTGCAGATCGTACTCAGTTTAAAGATCTAATCGCCAGAATTACAAATGTATTAAAACGCCTTATTGATTCTTTTGCAGTGGGTAATGTTATCAAAAACGGAATTCCGGTAGCTATTGTCGGAGAGCCTAACGTTGGAAAATCTACGTTGCTTAATGCATTACTAAACGAAGAAAGAGCTATCGTATCGGATATCGCAGGAACAACTCGTGATACTATAGAAGATGAAATTACTATTGGTGGAATCGGTTTTAGGTTTATAGACACTGCCGGGATACGGGAAACCAAAGATGTTGTAGAAAGTATAGGCATCCAAAAGACGTTTGAAAAAATTGAACAAGCACAGGTAGTTATCTATTTGGTAGATAGTTCACTATTGACTGCTGATAGTTTACAGGAGCTAAAAACCGAAATAGGAAAAATAAAAAATAAGTACCCGCAAAAACCATTAATTATTGTTGCTAATAAAGTAGATAAGCTTGATAATGATCAAATTTTGACGCTAACATCTGAAATCGAAAATATCCATTTGCTTTCTGCAAAACAAAATACGGGTGTCGAGGCCTTACAAAATAAACTTCTTGAATATGTAAACACCGGCGCTTTACGTAGTAATGAGACTATTGTTACTAATTCTCGTCACTATGATGCCTTATTAAAAGCCTTAGAAGAAATACAGAAAGTACAATATGGATTAGATACCGGGCTTTCTGGAGATCTAATGGCTATAGATATTCGCCAGGCGTTATATCATTTTGGAGAAATTACAGGAGAAATTACCAGTGATGACTTACTCGGAAACATCTTTGCTAATTTCTGTATCGGGAAGTAGGTTTTCGTTTGTCTGACTTTTATAAAATAAAGTAGAGATGAAATTCTTCAGGTTTGAACCTTCCGAAGTATTATAACTATGTTAGGAAAGTCCCTATCCTTCAAAAGAACTATGTTTATTACAGATAGTTAACAAAAGGTAAAAAACAACAGTGAAATTCAATTTTGCAGTTTGATAAGTTTATCTTTATGGATAGTTTTTGAAAAAAATGATAATCAAATTATTAATAGCAATTATAAGTGGTATTGGACTTGGAATAAGTTTATTCTTTGGAATTTATTTACTTAGACTTAAAAAAGTTCAGAACACAATATTAGGAGTATTACTTATCGTCCTAACGTTAAGGATTACCAAATCTGTTTTCTATAATTATATAGAACTTCCTGTTTTTATTAAGAATCTAGGGCTAGCAGCTAATTTAGCAGTAGGTCCTTTATTATATATTTATGGGCGTTCACTCTTTATAAAAACAAAGACTCAACTGAAGTTTGTACTATTTCATTTTATCCCTAGTTCTATTTATGTAATTTTTTGCAATAGTATCCCAAATGAAATTAATAGTGTTTTTTGGAAATTGAGTTATAGTTTCATTTTAGTGCATTCATTTTCTTATGTAATAGCAAGTTTGTTTATCTCTCAGAAACGACAAATTACAATTGACAAAAAAGTAAGAGAATGGTATATTCTATTGGTTTTGGCTCTTTGTCTAGTGTGGATAGTTTATACTTTAATATTTATTAAGTTAATCCCTGTCTACTCTGCTGGTATAGTTGCATTCTCAATTCTAATGTTTATCATCCTGTTTTTAGCTTTTGATAGAAAAGGAATATTTGATAATAACTATAAAGAAAAATATCTTAATTCTAATATTACCATAGAAGATGGTGAGGTTCATTTAAACCGGATAAGAAAATTAATCGAGGAAGAAAATCTTTATTTAGATCCTAATTTAAAATTAGCATCTTTATCTTCCAGACTTAATTTATCTTCTAGAGATATTTCTATGATAATCAATAAACACGCCAACAAGAATTTTTCAAGTTTCATTAATGAATATAGAATAAAAAAGGCAAAAGAGTTCCTAAGTACCAGTCATCCGGATACAAAAATTTTAGCTATTGCTTTAGATTCAGGTTTCAACAGTCTTTCATCCTTTAATGTAGCGTTCAAGTCATTTACAAAATCTACACCATCTGAATACCGATTAAAAAATATTACCAGAATAGTTTCTTAATATTTACTATTAAATCTCTATTGGATTCATGAATTCGATAGACAGTACGCCTAATTTTTAGTTGATTTAGAAAAAACTTTAAAATTATGGATACAATAAATAGAAGACAATGGTTAAAAAACTCTTTGGCAACATCTGCAGGTTTAAGTCTATTTCCCCTGAATGCTTTTTCTGAAAATAACGGAAATCATTATAGAAAAGATTACAATACTAACAAAAGTGATATAAGAAGATTACTTTACAATGAAAACCATCTTGGTCCGAGTAAAAGTGTAGAAAATATAATTAAGGAAGTTATATTTCGTAGCAATCGATACTCAACTTTTCATGAATATGATGCAAAAGCCTTAAAACAATTGATAGCAAAGGAAGAAGGATTGAAGCCCGAGAATGTGCTACTGGGTCATGGATCTTTTGAACCTTTAATATGGACAGCAACTCATTTTGGAAGTAAAGGAGAACAAATAATTGTTCCCAGTCCAACATTTGATGTAATTGGACTTTTTGCCAGAAAGATTGGAGCAAAAGTCACACCGGTTGAAGTAGATTCAGATTTCAAAATGAATTTAACAGAAATGGAATCCAGAATTAGTTCTGAAACTAGTCTTTTAACACTCTGCAATCCTAATAACCCAACAGGGACTGTCATAGAAACCGAAAAATTAAAATCGTTTTGCAGGCTTGTGTCTGATAAGACTACCGTACTTGTTGATGAGGCGTATATTCATTTTATGAATTCCTGGCGAAACAAATCAATGGCACCTCTCATTGCAGAAGGAAAAAATGTTCTTGTTACTCGTACTTTCTCTAAGATATACGGTTTGGCGGGTTTACGAATTGGTTTTATGCTGGGGCCAGAATCACTTATAGCAGAAATGGAGAAAAAATTCACTTTAGGATTTCCTGGTAACATGCCTAATTCACTTAGCGTTGCATCTGCAATTACTGCATTAAAAGATGATGTCTTCTTAAAAACATCAAAGAATAACAATATCGATACACGAAATGCATTTTACAATGAACTTGAAAAACTTGGCTTCAATTACATTCGCAGTGAAGCCAACTTCGTCTATTTTGATGTTAAAAACTTTAAAGCTTACAAAGAGCTTATGTTGAAAAACAAAATTTTACTTGCTGGTGGTTGGCCAACGAAATCGAATTGGGCACGAGTAACTATGGGGTCTGAGGCTGATATAAGTTTCTTATTTGATAAAATGAAAGAAAAGAAATGGTTATAATCATTTCTTTCCTTTCTGATTTTACTTTTCTAGATCATATCTAACTGTAAACACATCTTATTTGTTAAAAAATTAACACATTTTGATTCTCGGAAGGGTACTTACGAAGTACCCCCTCCCTACTTCAGAAGTACCCTCCCCCCAGTACAAAGACAAGCAACTCTTGTGTTTAACATAGGGCACACTTCTGTTTAACACAGGTACCACCTCTGTTTGAAGTACCCCTGACCTACATTTGAAGTACCCCAAGCGAGGTATTCACTATAATACCCCCACTACACTAAGTACCCCTACTCGACATCAACCATCGGATAGGGTACTTATATAAGTACCCCCCTCCCACTATAACAAGTGGGTCTTGAGTACTTATGAAGTTAACACCTCTCCTTTTTGTTAAAAATATCTTAATAGATGTCATGTGTTTGATTAAAGGAAATCGCGATGGTTTGTAATACTATTTTACCTACAAATGGCCTGGATATGATCCACTTTTTTAATAGATTATCTATTTACTAATCATAAAATAGAATGTGGTGCCCTTTCCTATTTCGCTTTCTAACCAAATTTCTCCTTTTGGATTGATGTAGAGTTCACTAAAAGGCAAAAAAAATCGATACTCTATTTGCATAAAGTATCGATTTTTTTTGCCTTTTAGATAAGTATGATTATTCTATCTATTTTACTGAAGTGCATCGTATATATTAATTGGTAAAAAATGACGTCTTTGCTCATTATTTTCACCATTAGATGCAGCATATAAATCTCTAAAGTATTTCACTGCGCCAACAGAATAGTTTATTTTTTCTATCCATTTATAGAAATCTTCTTCTTTTTGATCGGTGTTAACATATTCAAATACTGTCCCTTTTAGTTTCTCTAAACCATTATCGGTAAAGACAGGACGAGAAGGCAGTTTTTTAAATTCTCCTTCTTTAACCCCGAGTAAGTTTTCGATCCATTGCAAATCTGTTTGGTATTGCTTAATCAATTTATTCTCTAAAGAGTGATATAATTCATCTTCAAATACAATCCTAAGTGTACTTCTTTTACCGATCATATCCCCAGTCTTAAAAGTAAGACTATTATTAATCCCTAAATGAAATTGTCCATCATTGTTACTTTCCTCCAGAACTATCGTAAAAGGAATACCATTAAGACTTCTTACCTCAAACTCCTGATCACTAATAGGTTGAATAGAAACAAGCTCATTTTGTGCATTTACTTGCATAAAAAAGCAAGACATCACTAGCATAAGTACTATTTTCTTTAGGTTCTGTATGTTTATTCTGTAGATCATGGCAAATTATTTTAGGTGTTCAAATTTATAATTTCATAAGCTGTTTTCAAAACTCTAACAATATTGATTTGTTATTATTTTAAAATTTGACTTAATAGGGCTGCTATTTTTAACATAACATATATCATGCCACAGAATTTAAAGTGCTCTTCATGAAGGAATATAGCTTTTGCATTTCCTTTTTACCAGCTTGTCTTCCCAAACGACCAGCAAAGTAGAGTACAAACCAGGTAATGAGAAGGAAAAACATAGTAAGTATAGAAAATAAATACGATTTATCCAGGCGTATGTTTACATACATCCAGACCAGAGCACCTATAAATAATGTTGCTACTACAAAATGCAGAAACATAAAAAGTGTCCATACCGTAGGACTGGGACCAAAAAGCCCTTTAAGTTTTGGTTGGTTTTCATCAACTTCATAAATCTCGAGATGAAGTTGTGGTGACCAGAAGTGTTGTTCTTTTTTAGGAATACGTATAAAAACATGATGGTCTATCCGGCTTACTTTAAAATCCTGACAAGTCTCACTCGTTTTTTCAAAAGCTTCAAGCGCTTTTTCTGATGGTATATCTAAATCCTGAAAAAACCGGGGACGTAAAACAATATCATTTGAGACTTCCATAGATGCATTTAAGCATCAATGTTACTATATTTTTTAATTCTTATTACTGATTTTTATCAGTTTTAGAAAACTCAATATGAATCTATTAGAACTATACTATAAAATGAAGATCGTATGATTATAACATAATGGTTTAGGAGATTCCTTTCATAGTGAGTAATGTGGTTACCCACACAATAACAGAAGAGAAAAATATACCCACGCTATTCGCGATAAAAGCTTTTCGTTTTTTAACCTTAAATAAATATGTAGCAATACTTCCTGCATACACACCTGTACCAGGAATTGGAATCATAACAAATAAAAGAAGTCCCCAAAACCCGTGTTTTTGAATTTTACTCCCTGATCCTAACTTTGCTCTTCGTGCTACATATATCGCAGCTTTTTTATAAAATGTCCATCTTAGTAAATAGGTATTCATCCTTTCCAAAAAAAACATCATTAGAGGAAACACCAATACATTAGATAAAAAACATAAAACAAATACCAAATAGATATTTAATCCACTAAGCATACCATAAGGAATCCCAACCTTAGCTTCACCAAAAGGGGAAATACTCCACAAAACAGCTATAATAATATCCTTAATCACAAACAATTTTTCTTACAGTTTGCAAAGGTAACGTTCTAAATGGTTTGTACCATAATTTTAAATCTTAAAAAAGCTCTAAATTAGCTTTATAGCTCTTATTTTAACAATAAAGCTCTTTTTATGGTTTCAACAGCTTGGGTTCCAGCCATAAATATCCTGCGCACAATAAAAACAGAAGATAAAAACCTAAAAGTGGTATCGGTCGTATCGTATGATTCTGGATTATTTCATTCTTCAACGATTTTTTATAACGCCTTTTATTTTCTTCAATTGTTTTATACAACATCTGTGATCTCCAATGAGAGGTATCTGCTGCAAAATACTCAAACACTTTTGTTGTATCCTGTTCTATAAATTGAGTATTCCATCCAAAATCTCTTGGATAAATAACTCCTTTCCAAAGGTTTGCTATATCAATATCACTACGCATCGAAATACTGTGTTTCTTACTGGTTTTGACTATTGGTTTTGGTATTGATGTTCTTACCTCGAATGTAAAAGGATGATCTTTATACGCAATTATTGAAGTTGCCTCCCATTCTACCGGTGAAGTTTCTTTACGACTTAAACTAGTAATGAGTTTAGACCATATGTGTTGATAAGCAGTGGTATGACCATCTAATACTAGTTCGTATGTATTTTCTAACACTGTAGTCCCAATTCTACCTTTTCCGAGGTGTTTGTATCCAGATATGATTTTGGTATTGGGTTTAGTATGAATATGCTGCAGCAGAAATTCGTCTTTAAAAACAAAAGCATGTTTAGAAAGTTTAATTTTTGTCTCACTATCCAATCGGGTTTCTGTATTTTTTTCTGAAACAAAATTAAAAGCTCCTAATCCGTTTGAAGCTCTAAAAAAATTAGAGTCTGGCTGGATAAAAATACCCAGGCCATTTTCTTTTACCGAATTCTCTAAAGCAATACGAGATGCTCTTCCCAGATTTTTGAATGAATTGGCATCAATAATGACAAGATCAAAAGGTTCTAAATTCTTTTTAGAGAAAGCTCCCATAGGTATTCTTTCCATATTAAAATACTCGAACTTATATCTTCCTTTGGTGATCTGACTCCTAACTAGTACTTGATGCCCCATTTCTGCCAGGTAGTTTTTAAGGTACTTGGTTTCAAAAGTGGGAAAACCATTTATCACTACTATTTTTAACGGAGTAGAATCCTCTACAATTAGAGGGATAGGGTCTGTAGACAAAATTTTCCCTAAAGTATCTTTTTCGACTAATGAAAAGAGATAGTTTCCTTTTACATTAAGGTTAGTTGTGAATTCAAATTTTTGTTGTTCTCCAACAAGTAAAGAAACAGAATCTAAACCTGCTCCTCCCGGTCCTTCTAATATAAGTCTATTCCCTTTTTGTGGATTAGCATATAATCCTGTAAACACCTGTCGTTTACCAACTGTATTTTTATAATCATATTTAAATCTAATTACCCCAGAAGGAGTCTTTCTTCCCAGGTAGCTAACGTTATAATTATCTAATTTCCAGAGGTCATAAGGTTTCACACCATACCCAAGTACAAAAACAGAATCTGGAGTGTCTACGCCATCAAAAATAGGGTGATTAGCTTTGTACAGATGTTTTTTTAGTTTTTTATGAATTCTCGCCAGGCTATCTAATTGTTCTTTATCATAGCCCTCGGTTAGCAAAACCATTTTAGTAGTTATAGTATTGGCAGTAGAAATTGCAGGTTTTAATGCTATGATAGCAAGTGAGGTAATTGCCAAAAAGGATATTGTTATTTTTATCCAAAATCTACGTTTCCCAAACTCTGGCCATTCTTTCCATATAAAAACAGTCCATAGTATTATCCCGCCAATACCGATTTGCAATATCCAGTTATCATTCAAAAAAGTTATTTGATCAATCATGAATTTGAAGCTCTTTTAGTAGTAATTCATTAATCTCACTTGTTAATACTTTCTTTTTAAATGGATTGGGTTGCAGCTCGGGAAGCGCATAAAACAAACCTCTCTGTACCTCGATCAAAATTGAAGGTGATATAGCCCTACCTTCTGTAATCTGTTTTAACTGTTGTAAGGTTTTTAAATATTTCCCAGGGCTTTCAATAGCTTTGACGGCCAGTTCATTTCCTGCCTGTTTAAAAAGGAGTCTATCTTCATCGGTAAATATCGTTTTATTAGATATCAATTGCTCAAGCCTTAAAACAGTTTTATATATAGACGGATATAGTTCTGGGAGTTGTAGTTCTTCTTTTTTTCTGAAATTAGATACTTCATCAATTTTACCCGTAAGTCTTTTATCTTCTTTAATCGGCGGAGGATCAAACCCAATACGGTGTACATAGACTCGGGCACTATTTTTAATTTCCTGAATCAATTTAAGCGCTTTGTATTGATACGGTAAGGACTTTTCTGGAGTATACAACCGTAAATATAACTCGGCATCCCACATTTCATTTAAAGCTTGTCGTAATTTACTTTTTAAAGATTGCGTAAAAAGCGTTGACTCTTCGGGATCATCATGATTATGTAAGTACTCATGCAAAGGGTCATTTGCTTTTTCATCATCCTCTTCTTCTTCGTGAGGTACCAGGTTATGTTCATTTTCATGATCATGGTCATGAGTATACGCTGCTAATGGATCTTTTTCTTTCTCATGATCTTCATCGTCATGTTCATCTTCCTCCTCGGGAATTGCCGTATTTTCTTGTGTTGCCGGTCCAAACTCCGATTCGTCTCCCATAAATTCACCATACTTTAGGCGTAGTACTTTTTGATCGAACCCTAATTCATTACTTTTAAATTTGAAGTCTTTTTCTGATAATTTTGGCTTATCCTTAATCAATTTTTCTGTATCAATAATCAACTGGCGTTGACTTCTGAAATAATCTGGCATTAAATCTACTCCCATTGTTCCCTCTACGGCAAATGCATCAGAAATAGTATCTTTTATAACGGCAAAAAAGGTTTCACTTCTAGAAGTATTAGGTCTGGGTTGCTTAAGATCCAGTGCTTCAATATAAAAATAAAGCTCATCTCCCGGTTCCATATTCATTTGATCCAGGTCTATATTTTTTGATAAGCTTAAGTTTTTGTATCCTCTATCTACTTTATTATCAAAACTTAATTTTTCCTCTCTAAACTTAACAGATTCACCAGATCCTTTACTTACCGTTGCTATAATATATGCTTCTGCAATACCAAAATCATCGGTAACAGAGGTTGTAAATGCTATTCTTTTGTTTTCATCATAAGAAAAGGAAGTAAACTGTTTTAAATCAGTAATTTTTATATCCGGTCTTTTATCTTTTACAACTTCAATCGAATATAATTCAGAAGTATATGATGTGCCCAGTATATCTGTAAATTTGAAATTGTAGAATCCCGATGTATTTAAAATCGAAGTTCTTACATATCCGTTATCAGTCAATTTCATAGGGTAGCTATTTCCCATACTTTCCATAGATACACTTTTAACTTCTTTATCAAATGTTATTTGCCACGATAATCGCGATCCTTCTACTGCTTTTATTTCCATTTTTGAAGTTTCAATAGAAGATTTTCTTGTATAAGAAGGATACTGTATGGTTAACAATTGACTTTTTAATTTAGGTTGTTGGGTAGTCGTTGTAGAATCAATGGGGTTAAAGATTATTGTATCTGGATGTACTTCCTTATGTTGTGGCCATTGTAAATGATCAAGAATATGATATCTATATCCAATAAAGCCAACCAGCGTACATAAGCTCATTACGATACAGGCTCTAAATAAATGATTAGGAGGTTTGATCGTTTTTAATTTTTCGACAAGTTCTTTTGTTATTCTATATTGTTGCAATTTTGCCAGATCAGATAGTTGTTCTTTAGGTAGTAGCAAAAGACCTGTGCTATATTCTGCAACATCGAGGTGTTGATCAATATAACTACTCACCATTTTTAAACCGGGTTTCCAGGGTTTCACAAAAATTACAATCAATAAAGCAGTTGATATCAAAGTAATAATTGAAAAAATAAGGTTAAAGAACAAAAAATATATAAGAATAGCGGGGCCTAGTGCATAGAGCAAAATCTCTATCCAAAGCATGAGTTGCCAACGCTTTTTAAACCGAATCAATATTTTATCTCCAGACGCTATCATTGTTTTCTATATTTTGCTACGACACGCTCTGTGATGAGGAATAATATACATAAAAACCATAACCATTTAGATAACTCTAAAGTAGCAGAATTTTCTTTGTTTTTCTTAACATCTGTAGCTACTATCGGAAGTAATTCTCCTACATGTGTAACTCGTTTATCATACGATTTAATTTTTTCTTCGAGATCTTCATTATGATTGAGTATTGCCAGGAGATGTTCTGCAAAATACTCATTTACGACACGTTCTGTACTAAGAGGTTTTGTAAGATAGAAGATTTCTTTTGAAGATCCTTTTTCTATGATATCATGGGATAAATCATCTGGTTTATACAGGAGTAATGTCGAAGAAGTTTGCGGAGTTTCATCTTTACTTAACCATATTACTGTATTAAAAGCATCAAGGTGTATAGTATCTATATTCTGTACGGCACGAACATTAACAGGTGCGTTAAGATGTTTTGATATTGCGCGATAAGCAGCTTCAATATATCTCTTTTCTGTAGATAAACTATCGTCATAAAATACTAATACGCTAACGGGTGATTCGGTAATAAGAGGATGCTGCTCTTGATTTCCGTTTACAGAAAAAACTATACTATCCTTCTCTTTATTAAATTCGATTCGATTACTACTCGTAGCAACAAGTTCTTTCTCAAAAAATACATGTTGAGCATCACTTGATACAGAAAGCAACTGTATTGCATCTTCTTTTTTAGTAGCACTAAGCATATTCTTAGTTGGTTTTCCGGGATCTAGAATTACCCATGATATATTTTTATGAACCTGTGGTCTCTTCCCCTTTATACCCGATACAAATGCATTCGTTAAAACAACAATACTATCGGTTTCTAATGTTTCCATTTCTTTGGCCAATTGCCAATACCCCGGAGTTACAGTAGCAATTTCATATGTTGGATCGTTTTGATACTCTGGAAAACCAGGTTGCAAAAGTCGTATTGGTGCTTCGGTTTCTATAGTATCCAGAATTGCATTTACCTCTTCATATTCGAGTAGAGAAGGTTCTACGATATAAGTAATGGGTACTGCAGTAACTTTTCTTTTTATCTGTGGTTCTGCTATGATCATAACAAGTGTAGTAATCAATAACAATCGTAAAAGTAATAACCACAACTCATTGATTTGAACACTACTCGTTTGTTTTGAATCAGATTCATCAAGTAGCTGAATACTTCCTATCTTAATTGTTTTCCCTTCTTTTTTACTCCACAGATGTATTGCAATAGGAACAATACCTCCTAATAAAGCCCATAAATATGTGGGAGTAAGAAAAAACATACTAAATCAATCTATTTCGTTTCTTCAAAAACACCTGTAAAGCCTCTCCGATATTCTCATTTAGCTTAAACAAATGATAACCAATATCATTAGCAAGCAGGGTGTTTTTTGTATTTTTTATCATTTCTTCTAATGCAATGAGGTATTGTTTTTTTGCTGTCTTAGCATCTATTTTACGCCTTGCTCCTGTTTCCAAATCTTCAAATGTAATGGTACCTTTATAATCAAATTCCAGTTCGTTTTTACCCATCAAATGAAATACTACAACTTCATTCTTAGGTGTTTTCAACCGCTTAACAAAAGAAGTTAGTTCTTCACTGTGTTCATATAAATCGGTAATAAAGAAAATCAATTCTTTATGGTTACGATCATGAAGGTTTTTTGACGCTCCAGGGTCCTCTGGCCATTTTCCTTCATTCTTAATATTAATCAATTCTAACAACAGACGATTATAATGTTTTTTCTGAATTTTGGGATATACACTGTGTAATTGGTGATCATTAAGTGCAAAAAGACCCACGGCATCTCCTTGATTTTGGGATAAGTATGCTAATGAGGCGACCAACACTCTAGTGTAATCCATTTTAGACAGATCTTCTTCCTTGTGAAGCATTGACATACTAGCATCGACAATAAATTTTACCGCAATATTACTTTTTATATCTGATTGTCTAATATAGTATCTACCTGATCTGGCAAGCATTTTCCAATCCAGTAGTCTTAAATCATCACCCGGTTCATAATTACGAAATTGACTAAACTCCATCCCTGGACCTACACTTCTACTGTGATTATGTCCAGACAAATATCCATCAACTATTACACGTGCAATGAGTGCTAATCCAGATACATTTTTTACAAGTTCTGGTTTTAATAATTGATGATAGTCCTGTTTCATACCTATTTAACTTTAAAATATCGCATATCAGTTCTTTACCCGAATAGCGCTTAACAGTTGATGAGTAACATCATCAGATGTTATCCCTTCGGATTCTGCTCTAAAATTTACAATAACTCTATGGCGCAATACTGGTATAGCGACATGCTGTATATCTTCTAATGTAACCGATAAACGTCCTTTCATCAAAGCACGAGCTTTGGCTGTTAATATCATTGCCTGCCCCGCTCTTGGTCCTGCTCCCCAATTTACCCACTCTTTTACATATGCGTTTGTAGTAGTTTCTGGCCTTGTCGCTCGTATTAACTTACTTACAAATGTGATAAGATCATCGCTTATAGGCACTTCTCTTACCAGATTCTGTAATCTTAATATATCATCACCGGTAATCACTTTATGAAGTGTTTCTTTTTTGGTACCTGTTGTATTCTTTAAAATGGTGGTCTCTTCTAATTCGCTGGGATATCCAATTTTTATATATAACAGAAAACGATCTTGTTGTGCTTCTGGCAACATAAACGTACCCGATTGCTCAATGGGATTTTGGGTAGCGAGAATAAAAAATGGTCTATCCAGAGTATAGGTTTTACCAGAGTATGTTACTTCAAACTCCTGCATGGCTTCTAACAGCGCTGCCTGAGTCTTTGGTGGCGTTCGGTTAATCTCATCTGCCAATATAATATTAGCAAAGATGGGTCCTTTATTAAATTTAAAAAACTTCTTTCCGGTGCTATAATCTTCTTCAAGTATTTCGGTACCAATAATATCTGAAGGCATTAGATCGGGAGTAAATTGTATTCTTTTAAACTTTAGATCAATAGCCTGCGCTAATGTTCGTATCATTAACGTTTTTGCCAACCCGGGAACTCCTTCTAATAATGCATGTCCTCCTGCCAGAAAAGTAATCAGTAATTGTTCTACGGTTTCCTCCTGTCCTGTGATTACCTTGCCAATTTCTTTCTTTAACTTGGTAAGTTTCTCGGTAAGTACATTCACCTCTTGTTCAATACTTGCTAAATTTTTATCCATACATCTTCTTTTATGATGTTAAAGCATACATCACTATATTTACTCCAAAACGGGTATTATCTATTTTATACCATCGCTTATTTCTAAAATCATAATCCCATTCGCAACCATAATCTTTGTTGCTAAATAAGACCCCTATTCTACCATTAATTTCAATAGCTTTTAGGTAATCATGTACAATATCATCTCCCCATCCGTTAAGTTCTTGTGAAGTCGTGGGTGGACCATCTTCAAATTCGAAGAAAACGTTATATATCTCATGAGTATTAGGGATTTTTTTTAACTGCCTAGGGCCAAAGATATCCTCCATTTGTCGTTCAAATGATTTTGAAAACAAACCATCTATATCGTGATTACAATCATCTGCAAAGACAAAGCCTCCGTTCCTGACATATTTCTCAAAATTCTCTCTTTCTTTCTTTGTAAATTGTACTAGTTTATGTCCGGATATATAGCAAAATGGACTTTTAAATATTTCATCGCTACTAAGGGCTATAATTCTTTCTTGTGTATCTACTTTTAGGGTAGTATACTCCACTAGAGAATTTAAAAGGTTTGAAGGCATTCTTTGATCTACATCCCAATCTCCTGACTCATATTGCAATCTTGTAAAGAAAAACTTGTTACTCAATGCAGTTATTATTTTAGCTTTCAAAAACATATTACCCCACAAAACTGTTACGATTAATGGTTAAAATAGTATTGAAAGAAAAAACTGGCCATAATGAAGCTAATCAAAATGACCAGTTTATATTATGAATTATACTTAGACCGCATCAGACAAGCTGGTAAAGGTGAAATCTCTTACCTTCATATAAGGTACCAAATTACCATTTATCCTAACTTGTTTCCCGAGTGTTTCGAGATTATTAAGCATAATAATCGGACTCTCATTAAACCTAAAATTCTTTACCGGATGCTTTATTTTTCCATTTTCGATATAGAACGTTCCATCTCGGGTAAGACCAGTATATAAAAGAGTTTGAGGATCTACATTTCTGATATACCATAATCTGGTAACCAAAATCCCTTTTTTGGTTCCTTTAATAAGATCTTCTAAAGAGGCATCTCCTCCTTGCATAATGAAATTAGATGGAAAAGGTACTGGATCGACTCCTTTCTTTTCTGCCCAATAACGGCTATATGCTAAATTTTTCACTACTCCATTCTCTATCCAGCTCATCTTCTTTAGAGCCTGTCCTGCTCCATTCCATGTACTTGTAGGTGCATCTGGATTTAAAGGATCGGACCAAATGTTTACACGTTCGTCTACAATCTTCTCTCCTAGTTTAGTGCCTCCGCCTTCTTTAGACATAAAGCTTCGTCCTTCATCTGCAGTTCGTGCGCTAAGGGCACTACCAATATTTTGTAGTAATCCAACCGACGCTGCAGGTTCAAGAATTACAGTATATTTTCCTGGTTCTATAGCTTTAGCTTCTCTTGATGTTACTGCCTTATCTATCGCTATATTAGAAGCTTTTGCCGCATCAAACTTGCTGATATCATTAAAATCACGAGATACCCATCCTGATCCGGTACCGTCATTAGTTCTCATTGTAACCGTGAAATTAGAATCTGTAGATTGATTGTAGGCAAAAAGACCATTAGAATTCATCATTGCACTAAACCCATAAGAATCGTTAAAGAATCCCGCAGCGGTAACATCTTTTGCTGCAGCTGGCTCAATACTACTACTTGCTACAGTAGCACGATACTCTGGTGAGATATTGGCCGATGCTTTGTTATAGGTTATTGATTTATCATAGGTTTGAGGTCCCAAAGGCCCCATAAACTCTGGATTCTCTGGCGAAAGTTTTGCTAACTCTTCTGCTCTTTTGACTACTTTCTTTAAGGATTCATCATCAAACTCATCAATCGTAGCCGTACCCGATTTTTTTCCAAAATTAGATTGTACAACTAGGTTTTGATTAGATCGATGACCCGCAGTAGAAACCGTATTACGCGCATAGCGGATATTTCCGCTTTCGCTTCCACTCATATTTATTTCACAAGCATCAGCAGTAGAAAAGCTCAGTGCTTTTTCCATAATTTGCTTTGCTTCTTCTTTTGTATATATTGCCATGATATTTTTATTATTTGTTGGAAAAAGATGTTTTAAATAGTTCTACCTGTATTGATCACATTTACATTATTAAACCTAGTAGTAGAACTTCCGTGTGATACAGCACTTATCTGAGAAGGCTGTCCTTTACCATCAAAGAACGATCCGAATAACCTATAGTCATCTTTGTCACATATTTTGGCACAAGAATTCCAAAACTCCTGTGTATTAGATTGATAAGCAACATCATCTAACATACCCACAATCGCTCCGTTTTTAATTTCGTAGAAAGCAGTACCGCCAAACTGGAAATTATATCGTTGCTGGTCGATAGAGTACGAACCTCTACCCGCAATATAAATTCCTTTTTCTACATCTTTTATCATGTCATTAACATTATATTTTTCTTTACCTGGTTCTAACGAAACATTAGGCATACGCTGAAATTGCACATCGTTCCAACTCTGAGAATAACAACAACCATGTGATTCATTCTGATCTATCATATGAACCTGATCTCTTATTGCCTGATAATTGGTTAATACACCATTACGTACAAGATCCCATTGTTTTGTCTTTACTCCTTCGTCATCATACCCAACAGCTCCTAGAGATCCTACTTGCGTTTTATCTGCTACCAGATTAACAATATCACTACCATACTTGAAGTTTTTGGTTTTCCATTTATCAAGAGTAGCAAAACTTGTTCCTGCATAATTGGCTTCATATCCCAGTACACGATCCAACTCGAGAGGGTGCCCTACCGATTCGTGAATAGTTAATCCCAGGTGATTTGGTTCTAATACCAAATCATACTTACCTGCCTCTACCGATTTGGCGCTAAGTCTTTCTTTGGCCTGCTTGGCTGCCATAATAGCATCTTCTACCATATCGTAACTTCCTCTATATAACTTCATTCCTGCTGGCCCATCTAATTTTTCTGAATCCAAACCATCCATATATTCATATCCCATTCCCATAGGAGCACTCATTGCTTGGCGTGATTTAAATTTATTATTAGCACGATCAATTGCCGTAACCGTAAATGTTGGCCATATACGGTGAACATCCTGATCTATATACGACCCATCGGTAGATGCAAAATATTTTTGCTCATTTACCATAAAAAGACCAGAATTCACAAAATTAGCTCCATTTTTCATTGCAGCTGCATTAGCACTAAGCAATAGATCTACTTTTTCTGAAATAGGTACTTTTTTGAAATCTTTTTTAATAGGTGTCTTCCAGGTTACTTCTCCATAAGATTTTACCGGAGCCAGTTTCACAGGCACCTTCTGAATTTTTGAATTTGCTTTTGCTATTGCAACCGCTTGTTCTGTTGCTTTTTTAATTCCTTTTTCTGTTACGTTATTGGTAGAAGCAAACCCCCAGGTTCCATTGGTAATAACTCGTATACCAATTCCAAAAGATTCTGTATTTACTACATTCTGAACCTTATCTTCTCTGGTAAATACATATTGATTTAGATATCTTCCTATTCTTGCATCGGCATAAGATGCTCCCAAAGTTTTGGCAGTATTTAATGCTATGTCTGCAAGGCTTTTCTTGATTGCGACGTCCATCCCAGGATTTAGCAAAGCTTCTGCGGAAATATTATTTCCCATAAGCATGGATGGCATCATTAATGCGCCAGATCCTAATCCAGCGTATTTAACAAAATCTCTTCGTTTCATATAAACCTCCTTTTTTGATTGAATGAATATTTATTTAGTTATGGTGTTTTAGTTTTTAATGTATACTAATGCTAAATTTAGAAACATAACGCTATAGTATATATCATTTTTTCGTGAGGAAATATGATTGTTTTTATCTAAAAAACTTAAAAAACATATGAGTTTTTTCATTCTTTTAAGATCCCCCAAGTTAAAATCATATCATACCAAAAAGAAGCTTATTATGCCTACTTTTTATTTTTAGTACAGCACTAAAAGTAGAAAATTTATGTCAAATAACAATAGTGCCCAAAAATGTTAAAAAAAGAGTAAGAATTTTCGTATACAGAGAGGTTTAAAACTCAAGTAAACACATAAATACCTAACATACAAGTATTTACAAAAACAAAGTTGATCTAATATACAATCAAAAAATTATCAATAAAATGCTTGAATCCCTAGATTTGAGCGTATTTAAAATTTTGTTAAACTTTTATATTTTTAACGCAACTGTTATCAAAATCATAAAATACCTTTAGCAAAATTGCTCTTTTACAACTTAAAACAGTGTCTATCGACATATCTAAGAAGTTATAGTCTCATTCTACCTTATAGAGCAAAAAATGATCTTTGCATATGTAACCTTTGTTACTGATAAATATTTTGTAGTGCATTACTTTTATCCAAAATTCAACAACATGTTTGGTAGAGGTTCAAAATTATATAGCATATTGTTTTTAAAATGTCCACGGTGTCATGATGGAGCATTTTTAGAAGCTAACCCATATGACCTAAAACGTTTTAATAAAGTAAAAAAAAGGTGCCCTTCATGTCAATTAAAATATAGTATAGAGCCCAGTTTTTATTATGGTTCAATGTATGTTTCATATGCAGTTGGTATAGCGATAAGTGCAGCTGTTTTTACCTTGATACAACTGTTTGGGTTAAATCTAACCCCAATACACATCTTTATCAGTATTGTTATTACCCTTATACTTTTAATGCCATACATTGGAGCGATTTCAAAATTGATTTGGGCCAACCTCTTCTTTACCTACGATGCATCTATCGCCAAAGCTAAACAAGATTCTAAATGATTCAGGAACTAAAAAACAGTTACGGACGCCAGTTTGAAAATGCTTTGATAAACGATATACTACAAGTCGGAACTTTTAGAGAAGTTCCTGCTGGATATAAGCTGATTGAAATTGGAGATTATATCAAAGGAATGCCATTACTCGTATCGGGAGCAATAAAAGTACTTAGAGAAGATAAAGAAGGAGACGAATTGTTATTATATTATTTAGAACAAGGAGATACCTGTTCGATGACAATGACTTGTTGTATTGGCCAAACTCGCAGTGAAATTAGAGCAATCGCAGAAGTAGATACGAAACTTATCATGATTCCTATTCGAAAAATGGAAGAATGGACGGCCAAATACAAATCCTGGAGGAATTTTGTTTTTGAAAGTTATCATAACCGATTAAATGAACTTCTTATTACTTTAGATAGTATAGCTTTTGATAGAATGGATGAACGCCTGGTAAATTACCTGAAGGAAAAAGCTCGAGTTAATAACGAATATATTATTCGTAATACACATCAGGAAATCGCACAGGAATTACATAGTTCTAGAGTAGTGATATCCCGCTTGTTAAAAAAACTGGAACAAATTGATAAAATAGAATTACATAGGAATTATATCAAAATTCTTGATTTATAAAAGCTATGTAACCAATGTTACTGATTATAGATTTATGTTCTACTACTTTTGGTTATAAATTCACGCATACATGCTAAAGCGATATTTCCCTGTTTTTCAATGGCTTCCTGATTATAAAAAAAAGTTTTTATCGGGAGATATTGCAGCAGGTTTAACTGTAGGGATAATGTTAATTCCGCAAGGAATGGCATACGCCATGATTGCAGGTCTTCCTCCTGTATTTGGGCTATACGCCGCATTGATCCCACAAGTAGTCTATGCTATTATGGGTACCTCGCGACAATTGGCAGTAGGCCCCGTAGCAATGGATTCTCTTCTTGTAGCATCGGGATTGGGAGCACTATCACTTTCGGGTATTGAAGAATATATAACGATGGCAATCTTTCTCTCTCTATTCATGGGAAGCATTCAGTTTATTTTGGGGATATTAAAGATGGGGTTTTTGGTAAACTTCTTATCCAAACCTGTTATAAGTGGTTTTACGTCTGCTGCTGCAATTATTATTGGACTTAGCCAATTAAAACATGTATTAGGAACAGAAATCGAGCGTAGTAATCAAGTACATATCTTGTTACACAATGCATTCAAAACCATAGATCAAACTAACTTTTTAACTCTAGGTATTGGAATTCTTGCCATTGTATTTATCAAAACCATAAAAAAAATAAATCCAAAAATTCCTGCAGCATTAATTGTAGTTATTCTTGGAATCGTTAGTGTTTATACCTCTGGTATAGATGATCTGGGAGTAAAAATTGTAGGTGCAATACCAAAGGGGTTACCCGAATTTGAGGTACCTATTGTTGAGTATTCCAGAATTTCGGAGCTTGTTCCCATTGCTCTTACTTTAGCTCTTATTGCCTTTATGGAAGCTATTTCTGTAGCCAAAGCAGTAGAAGAAAAACATACAGAGTATGAGGTTGATCCTAATCAGGAATTAATTGCTTTGGGAACGTCTAATATTGTCGGTTCCTTATTTCAATCTTATCCAACAACAGGTGGCTTTTCCAGAACAGCAGTTAATGATCAGGCTGGTGCAAAAACAGGCATAGCCCCAATCATAAGCGCAGTCGTAGTTGGATTAACTTTATTATTCCTTACTCCTCTTTTTTATTTTTTGCCCAACGCGATTCTGGCAGCCATAATTATGGTAGCGGTATTTGGATTGATCGATATAAAATATCCCATTGTACTTTTTAAAAACAGAAAAGATGAATTTGGCCTTCTCCTTCTTACCTTTTTGATTACTCTTATTATTGGTATTAAAGAAGGAATATTATCAGGAGTATTGTTTTCTTTATTGATATTAGTTTATAGAACTTCAAAACCTCACATTGCAGTTTTGGGGAAAATAAAAGGAACCAATTACTTCAAAAACATTACTCGTTTTAGTAATGATATTGAAATACAACCATATATTTTGATTATTCGTTTTGATGCTCAACTATACTTCGGAAATAAAGATTATTTCAAAAAAGAACTCTATAAACAGGTTGACTTAAAAGGAAAAGAACTTAACACCATTATACTTAATGCTGAAGCTATAAATTATATAGACAGCAGTGCTGTACACGTACTCAAACAGCTCGTTAAAGATCTCAAAAGTAAAGGTATTCAGTTTATTATTACCGGAGCCATAGGGCCAACGAGGGATATTATATTTAGCAGTGGTCTTATCGATACTATAGGTACAGAAAATCTTTTTGTAAAAGTTTATGAAGCATATGATCACTGCAATAATGCAAGTAAAAAAACTGCTATACAAGAAAAGATTTCTCTTCAAACAAAAAAAACACCTTCTGTAACATAAGTAACTGTAGAAGAATAACATCCATACTACCTTTATACTATTAAACCTTTTAAAAGTAAATACTTATGAAAATAGAACAGATTTATACAGGCTGTTTAGCCCACGCTGCTTATTATATTGAGAATAACGGAGAAGCTGCAGTTTTTGACCCCCTTAGAGAAGTACACCCCTATATCGATCGTGCAAAAGAGGATAACGCAACAATAAAATATGTATTCGAGACCCATTTTCATGCAGATTTTGTAAGTGGGCATCTTGACTTAAGTAAAAAAACAGGAGCAGAAATTGTTTTTGGCCCCAGTGCAAAACCTGGATATCATGCTACCATTGCAGAAGATGGACAGGTTTTTGAAATCGGAGAGTATAAAATAAAAGTGATTCATACTCCGGGTCATACTATGGAAAGTACTACATACTTGCTTATCGATGATCAGGGAAAAGAGCATGGGATTATTACCGGAGATACATTATTTATAGGTGATGTAGGACGACCCGACCTAGCTCAGCACGTTGTATCTGAGTTAACCGAAGAAAAATTGGCTGGTCATTTGTATGATTCTCTTCGCAATAAAATCATGCCTCTAAGTGATGATTTGATAGTATATCCTAATCATGGGGCTGGTTCTGCCTGTGGTAAAATGATGAGTACAGAAACTACCGACACTCTTGGGCATCAGAAAAAAGTAAATTATGCTTTACGCGAAGACATGACAAAAGAAGAGTTTATCGATGCTTTACTTACTGGGTTAACCGCTCCTCCCGGATATTTTCCTCAAAATGTTTTAATGAATATCAAAGGATATGACAGCCTTGATGAAGTAATGGATCGAGCAATACGACCTTTGCTTCCTGATACTTTCGAAGTAGTGGCCACCGAAACAGATGCACTAATGCTTGATACCCGAAATGCAGAAGATTTTACTAAAGGGTTCATTCCTAATAGTATTAATATCGGTCTGGAAGGAAGTTTTGCTCAATGGGTGGGAGAAATGATTCCCGATGTGAAACAAAAAATATTACTAATCACCTATCCAGGAAAGGAAAAAGAAGCAATCACCAGATTATCAAGAGTAGGATATGATAATACCATAGGATATCTTGATGCCGGGTTTGATTCATGGAAAAATGCTAAAAAAGAGTTCGAAACCTCGAAAAGAATTACCGCCAATGAATTTGAAAAATCCTATACCAAAGAAAAGCCTTTGGTTTTTGATATTCGTAAAAAAAGTGAGTACGACTCAGAACACATTATTGATGCGATAAATATTCCTTTAAACGAAATTAATAAGCATTTGGCAAAGTTTCCAAAAGACAAATCTTTTGTACTATACTGTGCGGGAGGATACAGAAGCATGATAGCTTCCTCTATTTTAAAACAAAGAGGTTGGCATCAATTTGTAGATGTGATTGGTGGATTTGCAGAAATTGCAAAAACTGATATCACAAAATCAGAATATATCTGCCCAACTACAATGCTTTAATATATAGAAATTAGAAGTAAAACACCTGAATTTAAAAATGAACAGATTTGGGTGTTTATTTTTAAATGTATTGTTTGCATTTAAGTTACTATTCATATAAAACAAAAGTTATTGTAAAATGACTACTTTAATATACTCCAGCTATGATGTCAATTTTTAAGACTCTTTTTAAAATACAAAACCAACAAACGGATGCCATCACCAAAATTGATGCTCTTGCTTTCAAAGAAGCCATCTCACAAAAAAAAGATCTACAATTAGTCGATGTAAGAACATCGTATGAATATAATACCAAACATATTAATGGTGCTATTAATATTGATTTTTTTAAACAAACAACATTCAAATCTTCGTTCAATAAATTTGATAAAGATGAACCCTTATATGTATACTGCCGAAGTGGAAATCGAAGTAAGAAAGCAGCAGTACTATTAGCCAAAACAGGGTTTAAAAATATTATAGACCTAAAAGGTGGGTATATCGCTTGGGAAAAGTGCAAAAACTAACACACCAAAACGTTGAATTAAAAGTATAAAACCATCGATTTTTTTGTTTGTGTAACCAAAGTTACCGTAATAATAAATTATTGAAGGTACTTTTAATTTCCTAATACAAAGAAGACATAAATGAAATCACATTATCAAATTGTCGTTATAGGAGGCGGTACTGCAGGAATTATGACAGCGGCTCGTCTACTCAGAAAAGATAGTCGATTAGATATTGCAATTATAGAACCCGCTGATACACATTACTATCAACCCGCCTGGACTTTGGTAGGTGCAGGAGCGTATTCCTATAAAAAAACTGCGAAGTCTATGGCATCTATAATGCCTAAAAAAGTAAATTGGATTAAGGATTTTGCTATTGCTTTTGATCCTGAAAATAATACTGTATCTACAAAATCAAGTGGAAATATAACATATAAATATCTGGTCGTTGCAACTGGGCTAGTTATGGAACCATCGATGATAGAAGGTCTTCAGGAAGCATTAGACAAAGGTGTTGTTTGTAGTAATTATACGAACCCTAAACACACCTGGGAAGTTCTTAAAAATTTTAAAGGAGGAAATGCTATTTTTACACAACCAACAACTCCTATTAAGTGTGGAGGTGCTCCTCAAAAAATTGCTTACCTGGCAGCAGATTATTTAAGAAAAAAGAGGCTTGCACATACATCAAACGTAGTTTTTGCAACTCCTGGTTCTGTTATTTTTGGAGTAAAGCCCATTCGAGAAACTTTAATGAAGGTTATAGGCAGATATGGTATTCATTTTAAACCTTTCTATGCACCTCATAAAATAGATGCAGCAAATAAGTTTATCTATTTCAGACATGTAGCTCCCGAAGAAAACAAATGTGTTATTAATGAAGATACTACAATTGGAGAAATTTCTACAGATGATAATATTATTAAACTTCCGTTCGATATGTTGCATATCGCTCCTCCACAAGCAGCACCAAAATTTGTAAGAACTTCTTCTTTAATGAATGATGCTGGGTGGCTTGATGTAGATCATCATTCACTACAGCATAATACATATCCCAACATATTTGGATTAGGAGATGTGGCTGCACTTCCTACAGCAAAAACTGGTGCTGCCATACGAAAACAAGCACCAGTTGTAGCTGATAATATTTTAAAACTAATGAAACATCAAGAAGCCAATAATAAAGCATATAACGGGTACTCTTCTTGTCCTTTGGTTACAGGGTATGGAAAAATGACATTAGCAGAATTTGATTATGATGGTAATTTTACTCCTGATCCAAAATTAAAACGAATGTTGGTCTTTAATAGTGCTAAAGAACACTGGAGGTTATACATATTCAAAAAAATCATGTTACCGTATTTATATTGGAATAAGATGTTAAAAGGAAAAGATGTATAACAATCTGTATAAACTAGTCCTTTTTACGGTGTAACTGGTTGATATATTTCCCTACAACAATGGCAGTAACAATCACTAAATAAAACTGTCCAATTAATCCAATAAGTATGGCTGCTTTTTTAGATAAACTCGTTACCGGAACTATATCCCCATAACCAATAGTTAACATCGTGATATAACTGTAATACATTAGTTCTTCTGTAATCATCTCACCACGGTTAGAACTGTCAAGCATCAATCCTTTAAACGAACCATGATCTGCCATTTCTATACTTATGCAAATAAAAAAACCAATAAGTCCTAATGAGACATAACCACTTATCAGGCCTAAGATCACATTTTTATTGACAAATTCAGCTTTCCAAACTTGCATTATAATTTCGAAAGTAACCACCACATAAAACAAAAAATAGATGATCATTCTTATAAAATTAAAAAACTTCTCATTCCTGTTTTCGAATAGGCTCGAACCAAAAACAACACCAGAAACAAGTAGTAATACTACAAAAAACCACATCAGGTTTTTCTTTGTCGACAGTAGTAAAACACCAGCTAAAAGGTTAATCAAAAACAAAATGGGAGATACAATATTTTCGAATATAGCAGATGGAACTATTAATGATCCAAAAAGAATTGTGACCTGACTAAAAAAGAAGATCTCAAAACGATATGGGTATAACTTTTCTATCATACTTTATTTAAGGAGTTCTTCGTTAAAAGTATACTCTTTATACTCTATTTTATACAACACGCTATAAAATGCAGGAATAAATAACAATGTGATTATTGTACCAAATAGCAATCCTATCATAATGGTAACTGCCATAGGTTCCCACATTTCTCCTCCTCCCAGATATAATGGTATCAATCCTAATACTGTTGTAAATGTTGCTAGCAAAATTGGCCTAAAACGTTGTAAACATGCTGCTATGATGGCATCTTGTGGTTTTCGGCGAAGTTCATTTTCTTCGATCTCTATCCTATCAATCAATACGATTGCATTATTGATTACAATTCCGGCCAATGATATTACACCCAGGAATGCCATAAATCCAAAAGGAACACCAAATATCAATAACCCTATCACCATACCGATCACTCCTAAAGGAATTGTTGTAACAATCATTGTCATTTTTCTAAAAGAATTGAACTGAATAATTAACAGCATTACAATAATGAATGCAGATAGTGGTAAATAATTAGCAACAGCTCCCATATTCTCGGCACTATTCTCTGCATCACCACCAAGTTGATATGTATACTCCTCTCCCCACTTTAATTGTTCCTCGACAAGCCAAGGTTTCATAATTTTAGTAACCTCAGAAGCATTTCCATCTTCTGTTAATTCACTAGATACGTTAATAGTACGGGTGAGATCTAATCTTTTGATTTTAGAATATTGCCATTGCGGAATAATATTAGCTACCTGTAATAAAGGAACACTTTTTCCCGAGTTTTGCCCGTATATATTTAATGTTTCTAAAGAAGCCAGTGATTGCTGTTTTCCTTGATTACTGGTCATTATTATAGGAATCGATTTATCTTTTTCTCTAAACTCTCCTGCTTGAAAACCATCTAAAACGGTTTGTAATGATACAGCCACATCTTGATTTGTAATTCCTGCTGCTTGTGCCTTGTTTTGATCAATATCAATTACAAACTTCTTGCCCTTTGGGCCCCAATCGTCCTTGATATTTTTGGTTCCTGTAATGCTAAACAGTTTGGCTTTTATTTCTTCTGATATACTAGCGAGTTTATCCGGATTATCACCAGATACTTTTATTTCAATTGGAGTACCTCCTCCTCCTGATCCTAAAAACCCTACTTTAATATCGGCATTAGGAAAAGTATCGAAACAAAATGCGTCAATTTGTTTTACCATATCAGAATTCACTAAAAAAGATGAGGTGTTTACCAGAATATGAGCATAATTAGAATTAGGCTCATCTGCATTATACCCAAGATCATAGGATGATGGGCCTTCGCCAATATAGGATGACCAATCAACGATCCCGTCTGGCCTTTCTGAAGTTACTTTTAATGCTTTGGTTATATAATCCTCGATGGTCAATACTGTTGCTGTAGTGCTTTCGATTTTAGTTCCTTGAGGTAAATTGATATCAATTGTAATCATATTACGATCACTATCGGGAAAAAATACAAATGCTAGTTTTGTAAACCCATAGATCGATAAAAAGAATAAAGCGACTATACTTATTAAAACGGATCTTTTCCAGGATAATGCTAATAAAATAAGGTCTTTATATTTAGTTTTTAGACTATTGATCATTCTGTCTAAAAACCCTGCTTTTCCATCTTCTCTCTTTTTGATTTTAAGAAAGAACACACAAAACAAAGTGATGATACTTAAGGAAATTATCCACGAGGATAATAGTGCAATGGTAATAACCACAAAAATAGGTCCCATAATATCCCCCATTACAGATTCTGCCATAAAGAAAGCAAGAAATGCCGCCGACGTTGTTAATGTAGAAATTAGTAGCGGCATAAATAACTCTGCACAAGAATCAATAGCAGCTTTTTTTACATCGATACCGTCTTCCATTTTTACCATAATGGATTCTGCAACCACAATAGCATTATCGACCATCATCCCTAATGCCATAATTAAGGCCGCCAGGGTAATTTGATTAAGTCCTACATCGATAAGCCCCATAACCATTAAAGTCGTAATGGTTACAATAGGAATCAAACTGGCAATCACCATCCCGGTACGAAACCCTAAAAAGATTAACATCACTGCAAGTACTATTGCAATAGATTGTAACAGGTTCCCAAGAAAATCATTGATTTTAAGATCAATATACTCATCAATTGATGCCAATCTGGCTACTTCTAATCCTACAGGAAGTTTTTCTTGCCATTTGGTCAACAGTACATCTATTTCTTCTCCTAGTTTGATAATATTTCTTCCTTCTTTTAAAGATATATGAAGAGAAATGGCATCTTTACCATTAATTCGTACTTTTTGTTTTGGAGGATTGATATATCCTTTTTCTATAGTCGTAATATCTCCTAAGGTAACTACCTGACCATTTTGACCAATAGGAATCAACATATTTCTGATATCTGCAATAGCATTAAAATTACCCGTGGGTTCTAATATGATACGCTCTTCTTCGATATTAACTTCTCCTCCAGAATTTAAAATATTAGTGCTACTTATAATTCCTTGCAAACTGCTTGAGGTTAGCCCATATGCTTTAAGTTTTGCATTGTCAAATTTCACAAAAACGCGTTCTTCCTGGGCTCCATTAATTTCTACTTTTGCAGCATCTTCGAGTTTAATCAAATCATCACGAAGATCGTCTGCTTTTTCTTTCATTGCTGCATACGAATATCCATCACTGGTAATCCCAACCGCAATTCCAAATACCTCTCCTATTCCATCATCATTAAGTTGTGGAATTACATTATTGGGCAATCCCTGAATAGCGTCTAATTTTCGACGTAATCTATCCCAAACAGGCTGTAACTCTTCTGGAGTAACTTCCATTTTTAATTCTACACTCACTACCGACAGTCCTGTACGCGAAGTACTTGTCACTTTTTTTAACTCTGGAAGTTCCTGAGCTATTTTTTCAATTTTATCGGTTACTAATTCTTCTACCCGCTCTGGGCTTGCCCCGGGAAATGAAGAAACAATAGAAGCAATACGTATGGTATAAGGAGGCATACTATCCCTAGAAAGAGAGGCATAAAATACCATCCCCATAATCATCACTACCGCAAGAATACTTAACGCAACCCGGTTTTTCTCTATAGAAAATTTAGCAAAATTCATAGTTGATTCTTTTGATATCGATTATTGTAATTTTACCTTTTGACCATCCAACAAGGTTTGTAGTCCTGCTGTAGCGATTTTTTGCCCTTCAGTAAGTCCGCTTTTGATTTTAAAACCACTTGTTGTAAGTTCTCCTATTTCTATACGATGTTTCTTTGCTATTCCTGTGGTTCCGTCTTCAGATTCAATAAGAAATACAAAATTACCGTCACCATCTTCACCAACAGATTTTACAGGAATAACCAGCGCCGCATCATTTTTACTTTGAGGATCTACAAAATTAAAAGTCACATTTGCTGTCATCCCAGGTTTAATATCTTCTGTTGCATCGGCAATATCTATTTTTACAGGATATGTTGCAGAGTCCTCATTTACAATAGGTGAAATTTCGATAATAGTGCCTCTAAAAATTTTCCCTGTTAGAGCAGAGAAAGAAATCTCCGGGTTCATTCCTAATTGCACTTTATTAATCACATTTTCGGGTAATCCAACCTCAATATTAGTTTGATCCCCCGCATTTAGTATTGCGATTACCTGTCCAGCACTTACATTTTCATTAAGTTGACTATTCTTTGCTGCAATAATACCTGCTTTCGGGGCTTTGATATATCCGTAACTAATCTGTGATTGCTGTATGCTTTTATTACGTTTTGCAGACTCGTATTGATCCAATGCGTTTTGATATGAATTTTTTGCTGCTTCATAATCACTCAAAGAATTACTTCCTTTTTCATACAAAGACTTGATACGGTCTAAACTAGATTTTGCGGTATTCATTGCAGACTTCGCACTGTTTAGTGCAGAAACCGATTGTTCATACGCCAGGTTAGCCTGTACATTGTCTAATTTCGCAATAAGATCTCCTTTATTTACCTTCTGCCCAACTTTGATATTTAGTGCTGTAATTATCCCATTACTCCTAAAACTTAATTCGATCTCATCACCTGCTTTGGCAATACCACTAAAAGTTCTGATTTTCTGGGCATCAGAACTACCTACAACTTGAAATTGTACAGGGCGCAGTATTTCTTCTTTTACGACTTCTTTATCTTTGCAGGCATTTAACATCAGAGATGTAAGTACTGCTAGTATTATGTATTTAGTGAGTTTCATACTTGATGGTGTATTAGTCAGTTATCGTTTTATAGTTATTCCCTACTTAATATAAATTCATTAATTCTTCGAATAAAATCCTGATTACTCGCCTCTGTATTCATTAGAAAAAAATAACCAATGGCTCTTTCTAACTGCATAGAAGTTAATAAATAATTGTAATTAGCTGTTGCACTAGCTAATTGTGTTTGTAAGTAATTGGTTTGTGCGTCAATCAACTGAATAAGTGGTACAGCTCCTTCTGCATATGCATTTTGCGTGAGATCCAGGCTCTCTCTTGCAGCTTCTTCTGAAACCTTGGATATTTCGATATTGGCAATTTGATTGATCATATCTAATAAAATATCATTTACGTTTTTTTCAATAGTCAACTCCACATTCCCTTTTTGTATCAGTAACTGATCTTCCTGAATTCTTGCAGTTTGCCTATTAATATTTCGTTGGTTTTGCTTAAAAATAGGTAGTGATACATTTACCCCTACATTGTATGTGCCGTCTGGTACAGTAGGGATTCCTACAGGTACTGTAGAACCCTTCCCTGATTCTGAAATAGCAAGGCTATATTTACCTTGCAATGCTACCGTAGGAATAAATCGTCCTGTATTATTTAACCTATAGTTTCTTTGGGTAGCTTCAACATTATAATTGATATTTTTTAATTCGGGAGCATTTCTCTTAGCTTCTTCAACCAAAAAGTCGATCAATGCAGGCCTTAGTTTTGGATCATCAAGAATCTCTAAAAAGTCTTCATACTTATAATTCTTAAATAACCCTTGTGAAATTTCTGCATCATCAATGTCAATTTCTGTTGAAATAGAATTATTCATTAATTGGTTTATGGCATTAAACGCCTGTTGCATTTGATTACCTGCATCAATCAAACTCTGAGTATTTTGTGCTAACTGACTTCTAAAACGTAACACATCTGATTTTCCTGACTCACCTGCCGTAAAGTTTTGATCTGCAAGCTCCAGATTCTTTTTGGTTACTTGCAGGTTTTGATTCTGAATCTGTAAATTAGTTTTCAGAATTAAGGCATTAAAATATGCTACAGCAGCATTAAGGATGGCGTCTAATTCGGCTGCATTATAGGTTTCTTGTTGTGCTTTTTGCAAATTTTCCTGAATCGTAATATTGGCTCCTGCACTTTCAGAATAAATCACTTGCTCTAGAGCTATATTTCCTGAGGTCGAAAACTCTGGGTTCGAACCATTAGAAATCTCTGCTACTTTAGGATCGAGATATACACCAGTAGCATTGGCAGTTACATTTGGTAAATAACTGCTTTTTGCCGTTTTTACATCCTGCGTGCTTAACTCAATATTTTTTCGTTCTGCATCAAGTGAAAGGTTTTCCTCTACCACTCCTTTCATAATATCAAGAATCGAATAGGAAATATCTGACGTTACTCTTTTTTCTTCCCCTATAAAATCTGCTTTTGCTATAAGACTATATCGCAATGGGAATCCAATCTGTTTTGCTGTATTGGTATTTATCGAAAGTTTATTTTTGTACTCTACATACATCGGTAACTTAGAGGGGTTTGTACCATTTATTATTGCTTCTACATTAAGAGCAATACGCCTAAAAAACTGATCTATATTGGTTTCTGGCTGATTAGAAGCCAAAATTCCTTTCTCGACATCCTCTTGATTATAGGCAGAGAAAGATGGTAGTTTTTTTAAATTAACAGTAGTAACTAATTTAGAAAACTCATCATCACTTAAATAAAATCCCGCTGCTATATATACAGCATCTACACCATCTAAATCTGCTTCAATATTTCCCTTATCTTTAAGTGAAATTAATGTGTAAGAAGATTCCTTTTTAGAAAAATAATCATCAAACAATGCTTTAACAGGTAATACATCTGTAATCACCTCATCGATTACAATACCTACTTTTTTATAGTCATATAGTGATTTAAAGACATCCAGATCTTTTGTATATGAAAAAGGAGTGATAAGGTACGTTATATTATCTATCTCTGAAGTTTGCTGACCTTCTGGTAAGTCATAAAAATCACCATTTACAGATCCAAAAACAATAGTAGGTTTTGGGTAATTTTTTTCCTGATATAGTACAATAGTATTAACAACTCCGAAAGCCAGAATAAGATCGGTATCAGTATCTAGGAGTGTTTGATAGTTGGTTTTTGCTGTGGCAACATTAAACCTGTTTTCTAACACCTCTTTAAAAACAACAGTTGCATCACGCCCCACTACTGATTTTATTTCATTCTGTAGTTTTGCTAATAACGGCTGGGTCTCTTCTGATGATTTATCTGCAAGAATACCAATAGTGACTGTTTTCGAGATTTGAGAATACCCTAATAGGTTTATGAAAACAAGTAGAAATACTAACTTTAGTTTTTTCATATACATAAGATGATGTGTAATTATAGTTGACATAAGCTCATATTTACAAGCTTAATGTATTCTTATTTCCAGCCTTTTCTGTTATATACGCTGGTGATGATTTTTCCATAGTTTTCTTTATGCATTTGGTATTGCTCCTTGGTCAGGATCTCTTTAACCTCATCATTGAGTTGGATTACCATAGCATCAAATTTTGTTTTTTTCTCTGCTTCGGTATATCCTTTATCCTTATTTCCTATACGTCCCATTTTATTAGAATAATACAGGATAATACCATAATAGTCATTGCTTAAATCTTCTGAAAGCTTCATTTTATCTACTTGTTCTTTAAAGAAAAATTGTAGGTTGTCTTTTTCGCCAGAGGTAAATATTTCTGTTTTATTTTTTTCTCCAGGTTGCTCTTTCTCTTTTTGTGTTTGTGCAGATACAGATATAAACATTAATAAAAGTATTGCGGTGATAGTAATTCTCATGATTTGTGTTTTGTTGGTTAATGTTATATTCTCTGAAAAAAGATTTTCAGATTTATAAATTTAGGTTTTTTTAAGAACTATTCTAATGAATACAGCAATGTTTTGATTTTGGGGTTTGATAGCGCTAAAGCAGGTGTATCTATTATAATTTCGTTTCTTATTTATAAATTTTGATTTAAAAGAATCTCTGATTTTATAACTATGAGTTTACCCATTTCTTAAACTCTGTGGCTTTGGCTTTACTTACAACTATACGTTCTTTTGATACTGGGCTTATATTTATAATCAACTTCCCATTGAAATAATGCTTAATATTCGAGATTGCATTTTTTTGAATTATAAATTGACGATTAACTCTATTAAAATTCTCGGGATTTAATTCCTCTTCTATATCCTCAAGTTTCTTGTCTATAATATACGTTTTATTTTCGATAGTGATTGCTTTAACTACACCTGTATCAATATAGAAATAGGCTATTCTTTCTGTATTAACAGGAATTAATTCATCTCTTTGATGCACCAAATATGTAGTTTTATATGATTTTGTTTTTGCTTGGAGTAGTTGTAACATTCCACTCATTTGAGCATTCATAGCATCATTTTCTCCGGATTTAGTTTTAAACTTTTTCAACGCTTCTGCTAATTCATCCTCATCTATAGGTTTAAGCAAATAGTCTATGCTATTTACTTTAAATGCTTTGATAGCATATTGATCATAAGCTGTTGTAAAAATGATGGGGATTTTTATATTTATTTCATCAAAAATTTCAAAAGAAATTCCATCTGCAAGATGAATATCCATAAAAATTAATTCTGCCCGATTGGGTTCAGAAAAATAGTCAATTACCGATTTTACAGAGTCTAATACTTTTAAAATTTCAATATCAGAATTGATAGAGTTGAGCAAAAAAGTAAGATGGTCACTTGCTGCTATTTCGTCTTCTACTAGTACTACTTTCATATGGTTTAACTTAAAGGTAGTGTTACTCTAAATGCATTATTAGCATTACTAATACTAATGTGTTGTTTTTTCAGTAAAAAATATCGCTTATCCAAATTCATTAGTCCGTTACCGGTACTATCTACAAAGGAGGTTCTTGGTCTTATTATGTTTTCCACACAAATCGCTTCTCCTTTAGAAAAAACCCTAACTTTCAAAGGGTTATCTTCTGAAATCTCATTGTGTTTTACTGCATTTTCTACCAATAATTGTAACGCTAATGGAGGTACCTCTTGTTGCAAATACATATCATCTATAGCTATATCAATCATAAATCGATCTCTATATCTAGTCTTTATCAAATGAACATAGCTCTTTAAAAATTTAAGTTCTTCTTTTAAGGAAACCAAATCCTTGTCTCCGCTTTGCAAAATATATCGGTACATAAAAGATAACTTGTTTACAAAAGTTGTGGCCTCTTTATTATCCCGAATAATTGAGTTTAAAGAATTTAAAGAGTTAAAAAGAAAATGAGGGTTGATTTGATTTTTTAATGCTGTTAATTCCTTTTGAAGGTTTTGTTGTTTTAGTCTTTCATTTTCTAAAAGATCTTCTTGATGAAGGATCTGATATCTAAGAATTCTAGCAATAAAAAGGGTTATTAATAAGACTACAAAATAAATAAAATAGATCAATCCTTTCTCGGGTCCAGACAGTAATTCTCCTACAAATAAAGGATATACAATAAAAAATAACTGAACAATTCCTAAAAAAATAATTGCATTAAGAACTATTGTTATACTACTTCTTAATAGGATAGAATACTCTGCATACTTATTTTTCCAATTGGCATTTAATTGAAGTATTAAAAACGAAAGTATAAAAATAAAAAGTACACGTATGATAATGTCTTTTATAGATACCTCGGTAAAAGACTCTATTAATTTATCTGTCAAATTAAATAATGACAACGTCCTTGGTAGGTTAACAAGTACAGAGACAACCAGTGCTATCTTTAAAATTACAGTGTATTTAACCTTTTTTAAGCCCAAGATAAATAGTAAAGTTCCTAATTTTTGATTCTTAAATTTACGGAAAATTAAGCTGAAAGAATATTCTAATTTCTGAAACATAATATTTAGTTCTCAATAATTAAAGAAGAAGCCTCTGTATGGGGGTTAGAGACTTCTTCAAACGAAGTGAAGGTCTGGGGTGATTAACTACTATACGGATCAAGATCCTGAGGTATATATGCCTTCACTTACATCATACACAATCACTTCTTCCTCCTTTACATCGTGTATATCAATGGGTTCTATTAGCTTTTCTTTGGTTGTTTCAAATACATCTTCAAAACTCATCACAGGTTCTAGCTCTTTTTTTACCAATTCGTCGATTTCCTTGTTTAATTCCTCTTCAAGAATAGTTTCTGTTTTAATTTCTTTACTAAAAGATATATAGCTTTCTACTTTTTGTTTTCCAGAGGTTAATACAATTAATCCTCCTATAAGCATGGCCATTGTTATTATATTGGGTACTTTCATATCTATTATTATTAATTATTATTTATTGAATAAGCTCTTTTACTATTTTTTTAGAAAAATCCTCAGATGTGGTACTCAAGGTTTCTGGGTTATCTAAAACAGTTGTAATCACAGAAAGCAATTGTTTTTCTTCAGGTAGAGAAAGGTCATACACCACTGTTTCTAGTATGTACTTTTTCCCTAAAGAGGTCACTGTCGTAATTGGGTCTGATTGTATATATACAGTACCATAATACCTATAGAACCCTCCATAATATCCTCGTCTATAAAATGTTGGATAAGTATTTAATTGATATGTAGTACCCGTTGTAATGGTTTCTGTATATTCCTGGCAATCTCTTAATACGGTCATTATTACCACATCTATTCCACTTTTCTTTAACTTTTCTTTTATTTCTTTTACTTGATCTTTACTCATCTCTTTTGTAGATCTAGACGCAGGAAAGACCACAAAACTTTCTACAGATTGATATCCTTTATGATTAAGAGTCGATACCATATCTTTTTCAAATCTGGTTCTTACAACTTCGTTATCTGTTTTACTAACTACCATAATATTTTTTTCTTTGATATCTGATGTTTTTACATCTTTCCATGAGTCTGTTACTTTCACGGCAGAACAACTAAACAAGAGTGTCATCCCCATCGTGATTCCTAATATTTTATTTATTGTTTTCATGATTTATTAATTTTAAGGTTGCTGTTTTATTAAATGAACAAAAAGGTGTTTTCATCATTCTCATAGCTAGAAAGAAAATCTTTATGATTTATATACCCTCCATTTCGTAATATGCTATTCCATATCTTTTTTGAAATATTTCCTAAAATTGCTTGTATCGTTTTCATCTTTTATATCTTATTATACTGTGATTAATCCTTTTCTGGTTTGTTTAATTTCTAATAGCCATACCTGCTGCAGTACCGAATTCTTCTAGTGTACTATACATACTCTTTATCCATACTTTATATCTCTTGGCTAATGCTATCAAAAACTGAGTGGTTCTATTCTTATTTGTTAATGTGTTTGCTGTATATCCTCTTTTATGATTGTATACTACTCTTAGGTTTGTTGTCTCCATGATTATCTTTTTTATTTTGTTTATAATTAGAATTTATTTTTATTTTCTTATACAAATGTATCTCGAGATAGAGCCAGAATTATTGGTTTTTTGGGTGAAGCATCCAAAATCAAAAGTGAAGTAACCTAATCGTAGGGTGAGGTGTTTAAAGCACAAAAACAAGGTATTTAAGTTTCTTGTTACTATATAATTTTAATATATCTATCTAATAAAAAGATCCTTAACAGTTAGTTAAGGATCTTACACATAAGGAATACATTTTTTTACTATTCTTCAGTTTTAAAATCACTTTCATTAGTGATTGATGATATCTGGGCGCCTATATTGGGTTCTGTATATATATCATCATTTATATTATTTACTATTGTTTCATATGCATCAGTTGTTACTTCAAAATGAGTATATATTTCTAAATCATCTTTTATACTTGTTCTTAAAAAAAAGCTTATTAAAATACCGGTTATAATGTATATGCTTATCGTTCTCATATTTTCTAAGTTTTAGATTATCAATTCGGGTTATACAATCAAAGCTAATGCGTATTTCTAGTCTTTATCTGCTGTTTATAAGTGAAGTAACCATAATCAACTATGAAGCTTCTATATTCCTATTTGAAGTATTCATGAAAAAGAGAGTTCTTTAAAACCTATGATCTCTATTCGTGATCAAAAACTACTTTTAGGTTTAAATTACATGTCATACAAAACACCCTTTGCTAAAATCAACAAAGGGCGTTTTTAATAAAAAAATATACCTAAACATATTACCTCAACCGTCTTTTCTTGCCAAAATCATATTCATTACGTTCGTTTCTATCGTCATAACGCTCTCTTCTATCTTCTCGTCTTTCACGATTATCTTCTGCCAGTTCTCTTTTTGTGGCCATAATATCTTCATTAAGAGATTGTACAAATTCCTGAATCAGTTTTTTATTTGCAATTGATTTCTCTATCATTTTGGGATCAAATGAAAAGTTAAATGTTTTTAGTTTTTTCAGTAATGATGCCTGGTATTCTGCCCGTGCTATTTGTTCTTTAAAATCACGTATGTCGTCCCTCCTATCTCTTTTATCATCCCGTTTATTGGCTTGATCTCTTGCCAAATCTTTTTGATCATCACGTCGATCATATCTACCTCTATTGCTGTCATCTCTATCTTTTCTAATCTCTCTTCTGTCTGATCTAATTTCTGCCGAGCTTTGAGCAATCTCTATTCTTGCTTGTTTTGCCTTGGCCTCACTTTGCTTTACCTCTCTTATCATATCGGTAATAATATCTTGTTTCAGCATATTAGTTTTTGATAGATCATGGATAGCAAACGCTTTTTTAAATGTTGCTATTTTTAGCTGTAAAGCTTTCAATTCTTTAATATCTCTTTCCAGGTTTCTTTTTCCTTCAGCAATTTGTCTTGTATTTTGGATAGCTTCTTTTGCATTTTGCGCATTCACACTACTACTTATAAGTAATAAGACTAGTATTAGATTGTTAATCGCTTTCATCGGTTTTATAAGATTTAAAAGTTATATTTATTTATTTTCTTTATGTACATGAACTACCTCATAAGCAGTATTACCATCAAAAGTGGACACTCTTTTGTATAAAATATTATTGTAGTCATAGAATATTTTACCATCGATTACTACTTCTTCTGCATCTTCATGAATAGTGGTTAAAAGTGTTCCTACAGGAGGTTGGGTCACTTCATATTTTTGTTCTTCAGAAGAAGATTCATTAGTATCTACATAATATACTCCAGAGTGATAGTAATATATCGAAGGTCCTACCGTCACTCGTGTATAACCTGCAGGTAAAACGGTTATTCTAAACCCAACCGGAGGTAATACTGTTACATATGCATCATTATACACCGTATAGTAGATACCAGCATAATAGAAATATGGTAAACCACGATATACTACACGTACATGGTGTCTGGGTAATGTTCTGATAACTCTATGGTGTCTTGGGTATCTGTAATGTGGATTCCTGTAAATGGGTTGTGTTCTGTATCGATCTCCTCTGTAATGATTCGTTCCTACAGATGCTTTGGTATTATAATTACGATGTGTATTAGTCCCTCTGCTTCTTTTACCTTCATTTCTTTGTGCCTGAATCGTATCTGTACCGAGAAATGAAACAAGGATCAAAATAATTCCTGTAATTCTGTATATAGTTTTCATATGATTTGTTTTATAGTTAATACTCTAAATCTCTTAGGTTTCTTTGTACAAATGTATTTGCAATTCATACGGTTTTATACCGATTATATACTGAAACGGATAAATTTGAAGGTGAAACGAACTAATCTCGAAGTGAACTTTATAGTGCTAAAAATTATACCTAATCTTTTTGTATTTTCGTGATACTATCAAAATAGTATATGAATGAATCCTAAATGGCTAAGCACTGTCTCTAAATTTACAATTGGGTGGATAGCTTCTTCCCTTATCTGGGAAATAACAAGAGGGTTCAGTTTCGAACCTCTTCTCTCCAAAATAAATATTGATTTTCCATTCTTAACTATTCTTCCCATATTACTCTTTGTTTCATTATTCGCCGGAGTTACATTTGGCAGCGTACAATACTTTAGTGATCAATCTATTAGGAAAATAATGTCTTTTAGAGCCACTCTTCTCAAAGGGCTTATTATTCATGTTCTAATTATGGTAATTATCTATTTGTTTATTTACATATCTCTAAGAATTACCGGGCTAAGTCCTGACCTATTATTTATCGATTTTTTGGATAACCCTATCATTATTGTCAATTTAATCTATTCGATACTTACAAATAGTGTTATTGTAATTGTTTTACAAATCAACAAATTATTAGGTAATGGTAATTTGCTAAAGTTAATAACCGGAAAGTTTTATACTCCTCGTGAAGAGTTTAGAGTATTTATGTTTCTGGATCTAAAATCATCTACCTCTATTGCCGAAAAATTAGGGCATATAAAATATAGTAGATTTATACAAGATTGTTTTTTTGATTTATCGGTTATCGAAAAATATAAAGCCGAAGTGTATCAATACGTAGGTGATGAAGTCGTCTTGACCTGGAAAATAAAAAAAAATCATTCTATTGATTACTGCCTGGATGCTTTCTTCGCATACACCAATCAATTAAAAATAAGATCTGATTATTATCAATCTACCTATAATTGCGTCCCTTTTTTTAAAGCAGGAACGGACCTTGGTATGGTAACTGTGGTCGAGGTGGGTACATTAAAAAGAGAAATAGCATATCATGGGGATACACTAAATATTGCTGCCAGAATCCAGGAACAATGCAAAGTCTTTGATAAAGCAATCTTGATTTCTGGTGCTATTCATGAATATGTACATCAAATACCGAAGTACGAATATGAAAAGATGAAAGAAACCACATTAAGAGGCAAAGAGAATTCGACTTCTATTTTTAGTGTATCAAAAAAGTAAAAACGAATAAAATTAAACTATAACTGATATTCTCTTTTTAGATTTTACTACCTTGTCATTAATCATTTGCGCTGCTAGTTTTTTTGCAAATATCTTTGAAGTAGATTTACAGCTTTAGTTCCTATCTTAGCCTCTTCATTTTTGTTATATTTACTTATAAATCAACATTATGAAGCCTATTACAACCATCATTACACTCTTTTTTACGATCATAAGCACTGCACAAGATCTTTCTAAGATCTATGAAACAGTAAATCCGGCAGTAGTTGTAATTTTTACTCAAGAAGCAAAATTAGAATCAATCGGTAGTATCACCAAAACTGTTACTTCAGAGGGGTTAGGTTCTGGCTTTATGATTTCTGAAACCGATATCATTACTGCTGCACATGTGGTTGATGCTGCAGAACAGTTGAGAGTTAGGTTCCTGGATGGCCAAATCATAGCTGCAAAAGTGATTTCTACATTCAAATCGGCAGATGTCGCTTTAATCAAATTAGATACTCCCAAAAGAAATGCTGTTACCGTAACTTTTGGGGATTCTGATCAAGTAAAAATAGGAGAACAGGTGTTTATTGTAGGTGCTCCTTTTGGATACGGCCATTCTTTATCTTCTGGTTATGTAAGCGGAATTATAAAAAATAAATTAGGTACTAATCCATTTACCAGTTCCGAGTTTATTCAAACCGATGCGGCTATTAACACCGGTAATTCTGGTGGGCCTATGTTTAATATGAAAGGTGAGGTTATCGGTGTTGTAAGTCAGATACTAACCAAATCTGGTGGTTTCGAAGGTATTGGATTCGCAGCAACTGCCAATATTACCAAAAACCTAATGATGAATAATAAAACTCCCTGGTTGGGATTAGATGCATATCCATTAACAGGAAAAACAAAACGATTGCTAAATGTCCCTCAAAACAGTGGACTGCTAGTACAACGGGTTGTGTTTGGATCTATCTTATATAAAATGGGCTTACAGGGAGGTGATACAGAAGTTAGTATAGATGGTCAAAAATTAATCATAGGTGGAGATATTATTTTGGCATTCGATACTATAGAATTTGATCTTACCGATGATGCTTTGGTTAGGCTAGGGGAATTTGCCAAAAATTTAACACCCAATAGCTCTTTTACACTAAAAGTATTACGAAACGGAAAGATTATAGAATTAAAAAGGTAATTGCTGATTATTTTCATTACTAAAAGTAATGCAACGCAACACATCCTTATTTATTGACTTTATTGATAATAGGTCATATAATTGTCATTGTTTTATCAATATTCATAATCCTAAAAAACAATAAACAAAGGAAAATAATTCAATTTCTTAATCTTGATTAAGAAATATCTACTAGTGTCCTCATACCTTTGCCTTAAATTAATTTAAAATAGAGACAATAGCATCTATATTGGGTTAATAAATATTCGTTATACAAAGCGAAAAAAGAAGTAATAGATAGTAATCTACCAACACTACAAGAAAAACCGAGATAAATGAAAAAAATTGGAATTGTAACAACAATAATTCTTGTGACTATACTGATGAGTTGCAATACGGATAAATCAAAACCTAAGGCCGAAAATCAAGAAACAAATTACACCGAAAAAAAAACAGATCCTCAGGCCAAATACCTAAAACCTTTCAAAACGGATTTGCCTACAATTGGACTTTTAATGTATAATGGTGTACTTCAAGGTGAAGTTATTGCGACATCTGATGTTTTTGCAAAACCGACTATAGATAAAGAACAAATTTTCAATGTCATTACAATAGCAGAAACTGAAAATCCAATAATAACAGAAGAAGGAATTAGAATTGTGCCTGATTACTCTTTCGAGAATTGTCCTAAACTAACAGCCCTGTTTATACCGAGTGCCTATGACATGTACGCGCAGGTTCATAATGACAAAATTGTGGATTTTATAAAAGAGAAAAATAACGAAACTAAATATATCGTGAGCAATTGCGCTGGAGCTCAACTAATCGGAAAGTCTGGAATTGCAGACGGACACAAAATCGTAACATGGATTGGTGGTGGTAAACAATTACAAAAAGATTATCCAAATTTAAAAGTACAGAATGATAGTTTAGTAACTTTTGTCGAGGACGGAAAATTCAGCTCCTCAAACGGAAATTTAGCTAGTTATGTTTCCGCTTTGAACTTATTAGAAAAAATGACTAGCCGAGAACATAAAGAGTTTGTCATAAGTTATTTATATCTTGATCGGCTTCAAGATTGGAGCAACTAAGTACTGCGAGCCATAAGACGTGTATATATTTAAAGATATAGGTAATTTGAATTCAGTATTTGATTTCATCAAACTAATTCTTTTATCTTTTTAATGATATCTAATTCATCTCCAGATGTAAAACCTTGTTTTTCCCATACTATTTCTCCAGTTTTACTAATTAAGAAAGAGTGTGGCGTACTAGTAGCATTCATTTTATGCATTAAATTTCTTTCGACATCTAAATATACATCAAAGTCCCACTTATTGTTTTTAACAAAAGGAGCTACTCTATTTGCATATCGTGGTATATCTACAGAAATAGCTACTATATTAATTCCAGTTTCATTTTTCCATTGCTTATAAACATTAGAGATTGTAGAAAGTTCCTTTTTGCAAGGAGCACAACAGGTGGCCCAAAATATGAGTAGTGTTGGTTTTTCATTACTAATTATATTCTGAGAATTGATAGATTCTCCATTAAGTGTTTTAATTAAAACTGATGGCATTTTAATGCTTGTTTCTGATTTTTTATGATTCTTTATTTTAGTAGTTGAAAATGCGCTTATACTTATTGCAAATAAGGCAACGATACCTATTGAAATAATTTTTTTCATCTTTTTAAATTTTTATAAAAAATGAGGATTGACAACCTAAAGTATCAATCCTTATGTTTTGTAATTATTGTGGGAAATTAAATTTAGCATGTATTCCATCAATCCTCGTAAGAGATTTCACTAATAATGGTGCTACTTTCTTAAATTCTGGGTCTGCAATTAATCCGTAATAAGCATTCGTATTATTCCACTCAACAATACCTGCCATATGAGGCTGTAAAAGATAATCTGCTGTCGATAACCCCTTTAAAGGCTTTAGGTTTGCTAGGAAAGCTGGTGATCCATATTTTTTTTTGACATCATCGGATTTTTTGAAATACTCGGGCAATAATTTTTCTGCTTCTGGTGTTAACCAAGCATTAAAAAATTCATATGTTTTGTCTTCTCTAAAAGTAATCATCACATCTTTATCTACAGTATAATACGCTAATTTAATAGACGTTAAAATTGCATCTCTTACAGGAAATAGTTTTTGAGCTTTACGATCTGCTAATAACTTATCTCGCGCTTCAATATTTGGCCATTCAAAAATAGCCACCATTTGTGGGACTACTTCTCCTCCTACTACGGCTGTAACTTGTAAACTTCCAAGCATCTTTCCTTCATATTTTGCAGCAATTGGTAAGATTTTAGAAAAATATTCTTTGTTAAGGTGTGCTTCTTTACCTCCTTCTACAGTGGCATAAGCTATTTCAATCACTTTTCCGGCTTTTAAAAGAATATTAGCTTCTTTTATATTATTTTCTATTTTATCACTTGTCATGGTTTTAACTTTAAACTCTTTATCTTTAGCTAAAACAGTAAAACCTATACATAAAGCTAAGCCTATAGCTACCATTTTCTTTTTTTTCAAATTCTTCATTTTTATAATTTTATTTATTTATTACACAAATATATTTTATGTTTGTATACAGCACAAAAACACAGGTACATACAAATAAGTTCGTGTAATGAGAAAAGAAACATCAACAAATTTTGAGAATCAAAAAATTTTAGAAATGTCATGTGGTCTTTCATATGCTGTTGAGTTAATAACAGGACGATGGAAAGTAAACATTCTTTGGAATCTTAATAGAGGAGTAAACCGTTATGGGCAATTAAAAAAAAGTATTCCGGGAATATCAGAAAAAATGCTAACTCAAAGACTTCGTGATATGGAAACGGATGGATTGATTATTAGAAAAGACTTTAAAACAATTCCTCCACACGTAGAATATTACTTATCTGAAGCTGGCAATCAATTAGTTCCCGTCTTAAACATGTTATGTAAATGGGGAAGTAAGGTGAGAGATATTACCAGATTGGAAGAAGTAAAAAACAAAATATAAAAATTCGGCTTTGTGTTAATCCAAAAAGTTAGCATCTTTTTACATACTACGTTTCTTACACAAACCGTTAGTAGCAAGTCGGTACGTTAAACAAACATCCTTTACAAAGTTAAAGAAACATAGTTTACACTTTTTAAGGTATAATTTGAGGGAAAAATCAAATTATCATGCCTTGGAAAACGACAACAACTATGAAACAAAAAATTGAATTTATCTGTGAATGGCGAACAGGAAAGTATACCATCACAGAATTATGTAAGAGTTTTGGAGTCTCCAGACCAACAGCCTATAAATTGATTCATCGATTCGAAAATCAAGGCTTTGAAGGTCTAAAAGAACTATCCAGAAAGCCTGGAAAACATCCTAATACAACGGATCAAAAAATCATTGAAAGTATTCTTAAGTTAAAAGAAAAATATAAGTTATGGGGGGCGAAGAAAATTAGGGTTTTATTGTTTAAAGAATTTCCAAAAGAGCAAATCCCTTCTGTGGTTACGGTTCATAATATTCTTCGAAAAAACGGTTTGGTATCCCCTCAAAAACGAATGCGTAGAGTAAAGCCTATACACCCTATTTTTGACCCCAAAAACTGTAATGAAGTATGGAGTGCCGATTATAAAGGTAAGTTCTTAATGGGTAATAAAATCTACTGTCATCCACTAACTATAGCGGACTCTAAAAGTCGATTCTTATTCGCCGCCAAAGGACATTACAAAGAAACACTAAAAGCTGCCAAGACAGCATTCACAAAGGTTTTTAGAACCTACGGCATCCCAAAACAAATACATACTGATAATGGAAGCCCCTTTGGATCTGTAAGAGCCATACAACGATTTACACAACTCTCTTATTGGTTTATAGAACTAGGTATTATCCCTGTATTTTCTGACCCAGCACACCCAGAACAAAATGGTAGACATGAACGTATGCATCGCGATTTAAAAGCGGCTTGTGCCAAACCTTCAGCCTTTGATCTAAAAGCACAACAAAGGCGTTTAAACCACTTTGTAAAGGAATATAATCACATAAGACCACACGAAGCTTTAGATATGAAAACACCAGCGGATGTACACGATTTTTCCTGTAGACCATTCCCTGAAAAAATAAAAGATTTTGACTATGATTCTAAGTATAAAATTCTAAAAGTAACGAAGAGCGGAGCTATAAGATGGAAGTCCTATTATTGGGTGTATTTAACTGCAGCATTAAAAGGAAAATATGTAGGAATCCAAGAGCTAGGTAATGGTATTTGGAAAGTCTATTATAGAAATGTATTTTTAGGTTTCTTTGATCAAAGAAATCTAAGACATAAACAACAATCAACAAGGTTAGAAACTAATTTAGTGTAAACACCTAATCTTTAACTTGTGTAAACTATGTATCTTAACGAACAGTCACACAATGAATCTGATAAGACTTAAAAATATTTCAGATAATTATTTCCAACAGGCCTGGAAACTCTATGAGAATGTATTTCCTATTGTAGAGCGAAGAATATTGGATACTCAGACTCATATGATGAAGAAATCTATCCCGTTAGATTACTCGATTGTTGTATCATAAAACATATTACAAAAATAATGAAACCACGAATATTAATAGAAAAATGGGTTGAAATATTCAACGAAGGAAATGCAGACAAAATAGCAGAATTGTATCATACAGATGCAATTAATCATCAAGTAGCTAATACTCCGATTAAAGGAAAAAAAGCCATTAGAGAAATGTTTGCTGCCGAATTCAGCACAGCAGATATGACTTGTATTCCTGAAAATATATTTTCTGATGGAGATTGGGTTATTCTGGAATGGAAAGATCCTTTGGGGTTAAGAGGGTGTGGATTTTTTCAAGTAATTGATGAAAAAATCAAATTCCAACGTGGGTATTGGGATAAATTATCATTTTTAAAAATGCACAACCTTCCGATTCCGACCGAATAAATCATAAAAACAAATAAACCATAATAAAGTTAAATTACTATTCATTACTTTTTAACTTAAAGGAGCGTTATTAATTTTACTTAAATCTTCTAACACATCAAAGATATGGTCTGTTATTTCGGTGATACCAATTCTATTAAGTCTTTTAATATGCATTTCTCTATACTTCATTAAATACTCTTTATTTTTGAATAAATAAGTCGAGCCAAAATGAGACGTTCCTTCTTCATGAGTCCATATTTTCCAAATAATACCTTCTTCTTCAGCAATACTTTTTGCTAAACTTGTATTGCCTTCCATAAACTCTTGTGTTACAGGACCATCATATTTTAAATGGAGGTCCCAAATCTTTAGTATACTCATTGTTCCTAAGTTTTAATTATTGTTTGTATTGATTATGCTTCAACTTTACATAGCTTAGTATGGATAGCAAAGTAAAAAATGCAGGGTCTGACCAGCCAAAACCGTAGAAAACACCAGTGTAAATTGCATAGAGTGTTATAAGTACTCCCAAAATGTTTGTCCACAATAAACTCGTTAAAATTTTTCTGGCATACACACTCTTTTCTTCTACATCTCTAAATAGAAGGCTAATAATTGCAATTCCTCCCAGGAAAATAGTAGTGTGTTGTGATAAAAAAACCGAGTATTTATCGTTTAGTTCAAGTCCATAATTTGGCCATAATAGGTTAGGAATAAAAAACAACCCCAATCCGAAGACCGTATAAATCACCCCGTGAATTGTTAAAAATGTTTTAGTACTCATATGGTATTTTTTTGTTTTACACTGCAAAATTAAAGTATATAGTTTATTTTTGATACTTATTTACAAAAAGATACTAATTTCCTTTAGGAAACTATTAAATTATTTGACAATGAAAATACAGCAGGAACAACCATTATCAAAAGAATGTATACAGCAATTAAGAGCTATTAAAGACACTATGGAATTACTATCTGGTAAATGGAAAATACAAATAATGGGTACATTACTTCGAGGTGGAACTATGCGATTTATGGAGTTAAAAAGAACCTTAAATGGAATAGCTCCAAAAAAATTATCAAATGATTTACAAGAACTCGAATTAAATAAGCTAATCACTCGAACAGTAAAAGATACTAAACCAATTACCGTTGAATACTCCTTAACAGAACACGGAAAAACGTTAGATAATTTGATAGTCGAAATTATAGATTGGGGGCTTAATCACAGAAAAGAGATTATTAAAAAATAGAATACTCTGTAGTCACAATGTGTACTATTATAATAATTCGTTTTGGTTTACAATATTTTATTTAAATTTAATCTAAATAAACTTGTTTACTTAATTTCTAACATTTAGATTTGTTCCTTATTTATAACTAGTCTAAATTAACGTGAAATGAAATTTAACATTCAAGTGATAGCTTTAATTACAGGTGCTATCCTAAGTATTGTAAGTTGTAGTAGTGATGATGATGCTCCAGCTAACGAAACTGTATCAAAATCTGCTGTAATAAAAAACTATGCTGATATCGTATATCAATCGTATAAAGATTCATACGACAAAGCTTTAGAAATGCAAACCGCTATTAATGCTTTTGTAGATAACCCTACAGAGAATGGATTTCAGACTACCAAAAACGCCTGGCTTGCAGCTAGAGAACCTTATGGTCAAACTGAAGCCTATCGAGAGTCTAACGGACCAATAGATGAAGGAAAAACTGAAGGCCAACTTAACGCATGGCCTCTTGATGAAAATTACATAGACTATGTTCGTGATAATTCTGGAGGTGTTACTTCAGAGGGAATTATAAACAATACTTCTATAACAATAGATGAAACTGCCCTAATTGGTTTAAATGAAGGAGCTGGTGGTAATGGTGTGCTTGATAAAAATATCAGTACCGGTTATCATGCTATAGAATTTTTGCTTTGGGGTCAGGATTTTGCAGATCCGTCTAACGGGCTACCTGGACAAAGAGCTTATACCGATTATGTAACAGGTAGTTCTGGCACTAATCAAAATCAAGACCGAAGAGGTACTTACCTTAAAATAGTGACAAGTATTTTGGTTAAAGATCTTAAATCTCTTGTTGATACATGGGTAGAAGGTGGTACATATAGAAATACGTTCCTGGCATTACCAGAAGATGAAGCCTTAAAAAATATGATGTCTGGTATCTTTTTTATGACAGGAGAAGAATTATCTACAGAAAGAATGGCTGTTGCTGTAGAACAAAATCAAGAAGATGAACACTCTTGTTTTTCTGATAATACACATAGAGATATTTATACCAATGCCAAAGGTGTAAATAATGTGTTATTTGGAGAATATGGTAACATTAGTGGTCCATCTCTATATGACCTGGTTAAACAAGCTGATTCTGGTCAAGCAGAAAAACTTAAAGTTGCTGCGGCATTATCGATATCAAGAATAAATACAATTCTTAACAATATTAGCACCACCAAAAAGTTTGATCAACTTATAGAAGAAGAAACTCTAACTTCTGGTGGTATTGTTATTCAAGCTGTTCTTGCATTAAGAGATCAAGCTAAAGAAATAAGTGCTTCGGCATCTAAATTAAACATTACATTATAAGAGCCACTCAATATTAATGCTATTGTTTTGAAAAGTGGAAAAGTCCCTCATGCGTATGCATGGGGCTTTTCTTGTTAAAAAAAACACACTATTACTTTTATGAAAAAAAAGTTTTTATATTATATCCTTTTCAGTTCTTCTTTACTATCAATTTTTGGATGTAGTGATGATGAATACACAGACCCTACTCCAACCAACCGAGCTGTTTATGAGGACGGAGAAGAACTCTTGGCTGGTAGACTTACTATTAACTCACAAACCAGTAATGCTTTTGGGAGAGCAATCCCTGGCCTTTCTGACGAAGAACAAATCGCTTTTGGTATAGGCAATTCTTTATTTAATCAAGCATGGGTATCTTCTCCTGCATCTACTACAGCCAGAGATGGCCTTGGCCCTACATTTAATAGCAGAGCATGTACCAGTTGTCATAGCAAAGATGGTCGAGGGCTTCCTATTACAGATAATTTTTTAGGTTCAAATGGTTTTTTAATGCGAATAAGCATGCCAGGAGCAGATGAAAATGGAGGCCCCAATCCTGTTACCAATTATGGAACTCAAATACAGGATAAAGCCAATAGTGGTATTTTGCATGAGGCAAAAATAAGAGCAACCTATGAAATTATAGAAGGGTCATATCCAGATGGAGAAACATATACGCTTCAAAAACCTATATATGAAATCTATGATGAGCAGTTTGGATCACTACAAGGTGTGTTAACCTCTCCTAGAGTAGGTACTCAAACTATTGGAATGGGATTAATTGATGCTTTACCAGAAGCCTCTATTTTGGCACATGCCGATGAAAATGATACCAACAACGACGGAATCTCTGGTAAACCTAACTATGTATGGGATGTAAAAGAAAATCAATTAAGACTTGGCAAATATGGCTGGAAAGCAAATCAGCCTTCTTTAGAACAACAAGTTTTTAGTGCATTTCACGGTGATATGGGACTTACAACTTCTTTTTTACCAGTAAATAATTGTCCAACTCCCCAGGTAGATTGTATAGATGCTGCTAATGGTGGAGAGCCAGAAGTAACAGATTTACAATTAGAAAGAGTTCTATTTTACCAAAGAACTTTAGGAGTTCCCATACGTAGAAATTTTGAAGATGAAAATGTATTAAAAGGTAAAGTACTCTTTAATGATTTGCAATGTATATCCTGCCATCAAACCAAATACACAGCAGGTAATTCACCTTCTACCCCATTAATCGAAGATGTTGTATTCAATCCATATTCAGATTTTTTATTACATGATATGGGAGAAGCTTTGGCAGATAATAGACCAGATTTTAAAGCAGATGGAAGAGAATGGAGAACACAACCTCTCTGGGGTATAGGTCTAATTGAAACTATAAACAACCATACTTTTTTTCTTCATGACGGTCGTGCAAGAAACATTGAAGAGGCCATTTTATGGCATGGTGGAGAAGCTGAAAATAGTCTTAATGAATTTAAAAAATTGCCTAAGTCACAAAGGCAAGAACTTATTGCATTTATAAACTCACTATAACAATGAAAACATATCTAAAAATAGCTAGCACCATCATTATTATTCTTTCAGTTCTTATTATCTTCTCTTGCAATAGTGATGATAAGAATACGAATGAGGATCCTGATCGTAAATTTAATACTTCACAAATGTTATCCGACATCACTTCGAGTAGTATTCTGCCTTCTATATCATCATTTAAAGATAAAGCAATAGAACTAGAAGAAAGTGTATCCAATTTTGCTTCAGATCAATCTGAAGAAAAGCTACTAATTGCGCAAAACAAATGGAAAGAAGCTGCAAAATCTTATGCAAATATATATGTCTTTAATATTGGAAGGCCCAAAGATCTATTCATGCACGAACTGTTATTTAACTGGCCTACATTTACAGAAGATATAGATAATTCGATAGCACAAAATACCGAAATAATTGCAGAATCAATTAGTACTAGAGCCAAAGGACTTACAGGGATTGAATATTTATTATTTGCAAATAGAGGTACATCTAATGCCGATATAGTATCTCTTTTTACCGCTACCCCAAGAAGAACTGAATACCTAACAAGTATTACAATCAATTTTAAAGAAAAAGCAATTTTACTTTCAGAGATATGGAATGAAAATGGAGAAAATTACTCGAATACCTTTATAACAAATACAGAAACTGGATTAAATGGTTCATTAAATATGGTATTTAATGGCATGTTTAATGTTGCTGAAACTATTAAAAAAGCAAAATTAGGAAAACCCGCAGGCCTTGAAAACACATCAAGTACCAACCCTCAGATTCTACAGGCTTTTAGAAGTGAAATTTCTCTTGATTTGATAGAAAATAATATTAAAACCATCGAAAGTGTATATTTTACCTCTTCTGGATTAGGAATTTCTGATAATGTAGAATTTATTACCAAGAATTCGACTATTAATGATCGTATCAGAACTCAGTTTAATCTAATTTATACTGCCATAAACAAAACTACAATGCCTTTACATCTTGCTATAGATCAACAAAAACAATCCGTAGAAGAAGTTTATAACGAAATCAAAACCTTGGTTGTATTGTTAAATAACGATGTAGGAAGTACATTATCTATTATCATTACACCTACAGATAATGATGGAGATTAATTCATACCGAATATATAAATAGGCAGGCCCTATTCTACGTATAGAATAAGGCCTGCCAAACTCAACCCACTAACTAAACTAATAGATAACTAAACTTGTTATTGCATCATTTTTTTGGACAGTTCTTGTAACTGTGCAGATTTTTTCTGCATATAATCACTTAGTTTTTTTACATCATCTGCAGAAAGATTCCCCATTACTTCCTGAGCTTTTGTTCCTAATTTTTGTCCTTGTTCTCCAAGAGAAGCGAAAGCTGTCATATCCTTACTTTCTACTGCTTTTTTATACTCTTCGATATAAGCTTCATAAGAGTTCACATATTCCTGAACTTTTTTGTCGCTAAAATTAGGCACTCCGTTAGCAGATTGTGAAGAAGTATTCTCTTCTGTTTTTTCTTCAACTTTTTCTACTTCGTCTCTAGAATCTGATGTATCTGATTTAGTTTCACTCTTACATGATACTGCTAGTATCGCTATTACTAATGAAAGATTTAAGATTACTTTTTTCATGATTTATTTATGTGTTAATTATTTATGATTTTTATTCATATTGATACCACAAATTTGATGCATTTAGAAAGGTTGCCAAACACCCTTTTCAGTGAAAAAAGAACACCCTGAAAACAGGGTATTCAAATAGCAATCATAAATGGGTCATGAGATAAGAAGAAACAGAACTTTTAATCTCTTCTTTTATATTAACTGTATATATTATACATTTATAATCTTACAACATAACACCCCTCTATAAATTAAGATCTATGACGATACAAGATATTATCAACTGGTTTGCAAATAATCCAAATCTTGTACTTGGGTATTTTGCTGTTATTATTGGCATATCTTTACTAGGGTTAATGTTTGTAAATCAAAGAAATTTTCGATCTCCGATAAATTATTTTTATGGAATCTTAGTCTATGCGGTAACTATTCCTGGATTATTGGCCTTAATTATTGTTTTGTACAGTTTTTTCTTCTTAAAGATTAACCTGCTTCAGGTCAATATATTGGCCTATTTTGTTCCTGTCGTTTCTATGTTTGTTACCTTATTTATTATTAATAAAACGGTACCTATGTCTAGAATTCCAGGTTTTGAAAAACTTTCTGGCTTATTTATCATTGTTGCGATAACTTTTATCATTACCTATATATTGCAACGTATGTTTTTTGGAGTCTTTTTTGTTGGTAGATTTCAATATTTAATACTATTCTTTCTTGCATTACTTCTGATTCTAAGAATCGCCTGGAAAAAAATTATAAAATAAAGGATCTTAGCATCTCATCCACAAGCAAACTTCTAAGTATTTGATTATATACTGCCAGATGCTAAAACAAGTTTAGCACAAGGTGTAGATTACTAGATTATTACGAATTAAGCATAGTTGCCTTTATTTGCTTAACAATTTCGATATGATCTAGTCCAAAATCTTTCCAGGCAAGATTTAATTCTTTCATATCAAAATGTTTAACAATAGTACCATAATCAGCACGTTTTCCATCTACGGTAGGATAGCCAATTACATAAATACTATCTGCCAGTTCTACCGCTAATTCTATATCATGTGTAGAATAAATAATCGTATTAAATTCGTGTGTAGACGTAATTAGATTAAATGCGTTTTTAACATCTTCAATATTTCCTACATCAAGCCCCGAAAAAGGTTCATCCAGAACCATATAATGGCCAGAACATAGTATCTGTTCGATTATTGCCGTACGCTGCCTTTGTCCCCCGGATAACTCGCAAGGGTACTGGTCTTTTACTTTTTCCAAACCCCAATCAGACAGGTAACTCATTATTTTGGTATGCTTTTCTTCTTTAGAAATATCTTTTTTACGAAGTGCAAACAGTAATGCCTGATACACGGTTTTATTTCTAAACAAGGTATATTTTTGATCTACAAAACCAATATCTCCTTCATGTACTTCTTTGGCATCATTTTCTGAATCTGTTTCTGTATCGGCAATTAGTATTTTTCCTGTAGTTGGCTTGATCAAGCCTGTCATCGCTCTAAACAATGTAGACTTACCTCGACCAGAACGCCCTACAAAAGCAATAACCTGACCCGTAATATTGTTTTCCCGAATAACATCTTTTTCTACAAAATTAATATCCTTTATTACAGTTTTATCACCATAGGCGACACTTAAGTTTTCTACATATAATAATGTATTATGCGTACTATAGTTCATTCTACTTATATTTTGGAGTATCTAAAAAAAGCTTTTCTCAAGTAATCTAAAACAAAATCTATCGACAGGCCTACTAATAATATTACTATTTGTAATGCTATAATTCTACCGTGATTCATGAATTTATCAGAATTTTTAATCAAAAACCCTAAACCACCGGCCGCTACAAGGATTGATTCTACGGTTACCAACATCATCCAAACGATAGCCAGATTTTGCCTGATTACTTCTATAACATGATCTATTCTTCCTTTTACAACAACTTCCCATAGTACTTCCCATCGATTACATTGTAAAGAACGTGCATGATCGAATTCTTCTTGTGGTATCGAGCTAATCATACTTAATAATGATGTGGTAAGATATGTGGTCATAAATACCACCAATACCCAAACCTGCATGGTTCTGGCATCACTAATAAGGATCGCCAGGTAAAAAGATATACCCGTAAGTGGAAGATAACGTAGCTTACTTAATGTTTTTGCTATTGGTGTTACTACAGGAATCGTAGATAAATAAGTAACGATTAAAGAAATAATAACTGCTATAAGTATTGCTTTTATACAAAGTAATAGCGAGCTGCCAATATGTACCACCAGTCCTTCATTATAAAGCTCTGTAAATCCTGTTAGTACTTGCTGTGGAGAAGGGAACAAATGTCTCTCTCCCATACTAGAAACGAACCAGAAAATCAACACTAATGCTACCCATATACCTATAATAAGTAATCGGCTATTTTTGCTAACCTTTTCGAACGGTTTAAATAAATACTTCATAATACACTTGGTTAATAAAAAAGAAAGCCGTCTAATATGTAAAATCAATATTTTACAAACATAAGACGGCTCTTATTAATTGGATGCCATGTTATTTCAATAATGTAATAACTACTCGTCTGTTTTTGGCTCTACCGCTACTGGTAGTATTTGTTTCAATTGGTTCATCTTCACCTTTTCCGATTACAGATTGGAAACGGGATTGAGGGATTCCTTTACTTCTTAAAAAGTTAACTACAGATTGTGCACGTCTTTGTGATAAATCATAATTAGATTCTGCAGAACCTGTATCGTCGGTATGTCCTTCTAATCTAAGTTTTGTATCCTCTGCCTGAATAAGAAGGTTATAAATTGTTTCTAAAGTATTTGCAGATGATCCCGAAATATTTGCACTTCCGGTATCAAAATTAATATTCCATTCTCCAGAAGCTAAAACTTCTTCGGCTTCTTTGGTGTAATCTGGTTTGTAAGCAGAACCAGCATCAATATCATTAATATTTTTAATAAAATAAAGATTAACTGCTTCGTCATAAGGTACAATCCTTTTAACAGATTCATTAAACCCAAACGGATTAAGTTCGTTTAGATAAGAAGATACCTGATTATAAACAGCTTTATATCGATTGGTTCCATCTGTAATACCATAATATTGCATTACATCTGCATAGTTAAATACTCGTGATCCTCCCATGTTATAATCGATACCATTTTTACTTCCTTTTTGGCCTTTAAACATATCATACCAATACTTTGGAGTTTCTAAATCATATGTTTTGGCAACTGCTTCAGATGCTCTAACTCTCCATTCGTCATATTGCTTCATTTGATTAGAAGCTGTTAGCGCCGATTTTAAAATATTACTAACAATTTCGGGATGTTTTACAGACCATTCTTTTACAGCAATAACTGTAGTTGCCATTTGGTTGTTAAATTCTCGTGTAGATATAATATCTGTGAAACCGTTTAACTCATCAAAAACCATTTTATCTCCTGGAGTCCAGGTAGCACATCCATCAACTTTTTTATTAATTGTTTTTCCTGTTAATTTTCCGTTTCTCACTTCTTTAAGAGGAACTGTCCATCCTGCTTTTTGAGATTTAATTAGTTCTTCTGCAGATTTAATATAATCATCATCCTGTGAAGGATAAAAATTCACAGCATCAGGATCATAAGTAGTAACATCTGGATTTACCTTTAAACCATTAGCAAAGGCATAGTTTAGAGCGGTTACCCAATCTCCATCACCTAATACGGCAGATATCAAAGCTCCTTTCATACTTTTTGGATCAACTTTCCAGCTTGGAGGGCCAATAAGTTTATCTTCACCATAACTAAGTCCTACTGCACCAACTACCTGCACATGGTATTTATCTTTCCCAAATTTATCATCTAAAGCCTGTTGCATGGTACTGATATAAAAAGGAGCACCATCTCCCATCATCATAATTGCAAATGCACTTTTATCTGCGTCTGGGAACTCTTCTCCTCTATCAAATTCTTCAATGAATTTCATTTGCATATTTCTCAATTCAGAAAGCCAATCCTGACGGATTATCTCTAAATTCACTCCATTTTGCTCCATCAAAGAACCTTTGGTTGTTTTTGGTCCTCCGTTAGAAACGATAATACCCGACTGAGCATTCCATGCATATGCCGCCATTCTAACAAGAGGTTTATTCTTCACACTATTTGAAAGGCTGTTAGAAGGCAATTCTAATTTTTCTGATGTAGTAACATTATCTACTTCATCTTTATTTATATTTAACTCATCTAATTGTTTTGCTTCTCCTACTCGCAAACCTGGAGCAAAATAATACACTGCACCTAAGATAGCTCCAAGTAAAATAATTACAATGATAAGCTCGGATAATGTAGTGAGTTTTTTTGTTCTTAAAATTTTACCCATTTTTTAATTTTTATTATAGTTTTTATTTCGGTTAGTTAGTCAAACATATTCCCAAAACCACCACTTGCCTCTTTATCTTCAGCGGTTAGTTTGTAGTTAGGATTTTTATATTTTTCAGAATCAGGAATATAGTCTTTCCCTGTTTTAATATTATCTGCCAAAGTATCTAATTGCGAGTACAGTTCATCACTATCCATATCATATTTAGATGTTAGCATATCGATATCTGTTAGATTTTCCTGAGTCTTTGCTATATCCATAGCAATGGTTTCTGTGATCACATCTAGTGCATATTCTAACTCCCAATCTTTGGTAAATAACATAGCTGATTTTGCCCCATCTGTTGCTGCTTTTGCTGACTTTGCAAACTGATATTCTTTTTCGAGCATTTTGATCGTTACTTCAAAATCAGAAATCTTAATATCTATTGCCGTACCGGCAAGCGTTAGTTTTCTATCCAGTTTCCCCATAACATTGGCTCTACTACCATATTTTTGGATAAAACTTTTACTCTGTTTTAATTGATGAGCAACTTGCTGAGATTGTGATAGTTTTTTTGCCAAAGCGCTATGCAATTCTACATATTCATCGGTATCCTTACCTGCATTACCTTTTTCGGATACTATAACTTGCATTTTATTTCTAATCTTTTCTGCCTGTTTTTGCAATGTTACCACATGGTCCTGAAACTCTTTAGACTCTTTTTCTGCCTTAGAAGCTTCTAGTTCCATTTTACTTTTCAATGCTTTTATCTTAGCCTTAGAATCTTTAAAGACTTTTCTATTCATGAGCATTTTTTGTTTTTGCTCCTGTAATTCTCCAAAAGGATCATGTTTTATTAAGGATTTATGGATTCCTCTTGTTACTCTGCGTAAGAATTTTAAAATTACTGGTAACATCATGATAAAAAATATCACAAATACGGCTACTCCTGCAAGTGCTATTACCTGCCCTAATGCTGTAAACAAAGGTGGTAATACATACACCCATGCAGCGTACCCTAAACCAGCAAACAATGCTATTTTAAGAAAAGCATTTAGTCCCTTTTCTCCATTTCTCCAATTATTAGGGTTTAAAGAAATTTCCCCTTTTTCATCATCAAAATGTTTTAAAATAGGTAAGTCTAATAAGTGGCTTTTTGATTCTTGATCCATTAATGTATTGCTTATATATTATTTTTAATCCCCTCTACAACTGCTGATATTGTTTCCAAAATTTTTGATCTTGCTTTATCGTTAGCAACAATTTTTTGGTCTATCTCTGATACTTCAGAAATCATATCTGCATCAACCGATTGAAGTAAGTCTTTTTTTACGCTGATTTGATTCTGAATCTCAATTAATTTTTTTTCTAAATCAGAAATTTCAGTATTAAGGGTATCTTTTCTATTTTTTTGAGTACTCAAAATCTTAGATTTCTTAGAGTTTCCTTGATTCTGGTACTGCTTATGTACTTTCTCGATTTCTTTAATGTAAAAATCAGCTTGTGTAAGAAGTGAATTTTTAGACACATTCGAGTCTACTCCCTGAGCCATTGTAAAAGCCATCTTATATACAGATGGATCATTAGATCCAACTGCTTTGATCGCTTTAAAAAATTCATAAAAATCATATCCCGGCTTATTAAGAGACTCAAAGCCTGATTCGTACATCTCTATAATTGTAGTAAGCACACTATCACTTACCAAAGTTGCTTTTGGAGGGTGTACTGGAAATTTTGAAACTGATTTCCCCGATTCTGGAAAAGAATTAGAACTAGGTGGTGTTGAAGTTGTTTCTATTGGTTTTTCTCCTTCTGAAGTTTCGTCGTTAATAAAAAGACCTTTCCAGTTAAATTTTTCTTTAGCCATTTAAAATATTTTTGATGAGCTCATTATTGCTAAAATACTGATCCAGGAGGTAAATTTATATAAATTCTTATAAATATTATTGTTTTTTTTAACCTTACCAAGCCATGGATTAAAAGCATTTAACAAAACAAATGATCTTGTATGATTTCCTTATTGATTTATAGACTTCATTATATTAGTGTAATAAGAACACAATTTGTTACAACTCATATACGATACTCTTAAAATTCTAAAATACGTCTTTTTACATTATTATTACAATAAAAAGGATTACAAATGTCTTAATCTATTTCCAAAAATGTATTTTAAACAATACGATATTCACTTCTAAACAGGTCTAAAACATTAAAGCCAAACAACTGATTTTAAATATTAAACAGAATACGAAAGTCCTAAAACCGAATTTGATATAGATCAAATGATACCTTATAATTTAGATTGACCTTTGTAAAAAAAATGAATGAAGATATAATTGAACTGGTTGCTCAAAGAAAAAAACAATGGGTTAACATACTTCATGATTTTCGTAAAAAAATGTACAATGATCATGACAGAGAAAATTTTGAAAATATCTTAAAGTTTATTTTTGGAGAATCTGATGGGTTACCACAAATAACAAGGTCAAAAATAGATACTTTTGATCGTTTAGCTACCTTATTTAGTCCGATACAAGAATGGAATTTTATTGATCAACGTCTTCTTTCATTTATATGTAATGATACTTTTTTTTATGTAAAAGATACCAATACTGAAGGATATTATAAGGTTTTTTTTAAAGAATGGTTTCTGCCTCAACTAAAAGCCGAAAAAAAAGAAGAAGATCTCTTTGGTTTAACTCTAAAAGTTTTGGGTCTTTTTAATATAGATACGTGGACTTCTCTTTCTGCGTATTTAAATGCAACAGAACAAGTTTCCTTTTTAAGAGAAGATAAAACTGTTAATTCTGTGGGAGAAGTAATACTCGAACTCGTCAAAGAAGATGAGATAAGAATCATACAATTATTAGAAAACGAAAATTACATAAAACCATTATTGTCATTATTAGGTACTACAGAGCAAAGTTTACTCGACACACTTTTAGAAAAGCTTCCTCTATACTATACAGGAAAAGAAGCTCAAAAACATATTCGCTTTAGTTGGTTAGAAGAATTGTGTAAAATTGATCTAAAAAAATTCGAATCCTTCGTAGTAGAAAAAATGGAAGGTTCTGATTGTATTTGTTCTGTGATGCAATGTCACAGGATTTTATTTACACGTGCCAGAAAAAAGTACAGGAAACCAACTGCAGCGCATATAAAAAAAGTGCTTCCCTATATTTCTGAACGCAAAAATTTAAGTCAAAATAATTGTACTTCTAATTGGCCTTCTATTACAGGATTATTTCAGAATGACATCCCCAAATTTATTGGTTGGGTATGCAAACATTTTAGAAAAGAAACAAAAACCGAATTGTTTTCATTTGCAAAAGATACAAAACAACTAAATCTAGAGGTTGTTCAGCATATTGTTGATTGTTACAAACAAGATGCTATAGAAATTGCAATAGAAGCATTAAAAACAAACATAAAAGATAATACTACTATTGCACATTACAGGCAAGCTTTTGCACTGCTCGAAGGGTTAGATTTCTCAAAATATTATGATCTGATATGGGATATCGCATGTTCTGAATATCAGGACCTGGCAGATATAGCTGCTTCTTTATTATCTAGATATCCAACAAACGATATTTTTCACAAAGCAAAAGAACTAACCTTGTCAGAAAAAAAAGAGGAAAAAAGAGCTGGAGTTTTTGTTTTAAGTAAAATAAGATGTGAAGAAGCAATCGCTTCATTACAACCTATAGTCGAAAAAGAGATTTTAGAAGATGTACGTAATATTGCTGTGTGTACATTTTATAATCACAAGAATCAGAGTAAAATATCTATTGAAGATATAAAAAAACGTATTCACCTAGCATTGCAAAGAGGGAAACTAGATAACCCTATCCCAAAATGGGCCGGGACATTACCCGAATTACAATGGCAGGACGGTACTACGCTATCAAAAACCGAAACAAACTACCTGTTTTACAGACAAATAAGCTCTAAAAAAATTGATGTAGATATAGAAGCAGAACCCATGTATGCTCTATTAGATCAGAAAAAAGGTGCTGACTTTGCTTATGACTTGTTTCAAAATATGGTAAAAAACACGGGTATGAAAGTAGCTGCAAAACCAGGTTTTGCTATTTTAGGAAAGTTGGGAGATCACCGATTGGCCGTGCCTCTGCAAAATATTGCTATACATGATAAAAATATAAACGCCTGTATTATTCTGGGGATTATAGGAACACGTAGAGCTGCATTAGCATTAGATCAAATCATTCAGCACTTTTATGTGAAACACCCCAATGTTCGCTATGCAGCAGAAGAAGCGTTTGAATCTATAGCAGAGCAATTGGGACTAACCTATTTTGAATTGAAAGATAGTATGATTCCTGATTTCAATTTTATAAATCAGAAAAAAGTATTGAGTAACGGGTATGTAATATGTATAGGTCCACAGCTTAAGTATAGTTTTAAAAATCAACGGGGAAAGCAGGTGAAATCAATCATCAAAACATCTGAAGATATCAAAACAACGTTAAAAAACTTAAATGTTATACGTAAACATACCATACAACATTTTAAGCATAGCTTAGAGAATTACCTGGTTATACAGAAGTTTTGGAAAACAAAAGATTGGAAAAAATTATTTCTCAATCACCCCATTGCTTTTGCCTGTGGCCAAACTCTGATTTGGCAACAAAACAATGAAGACACCTTCATCGTAACTGCAAGTGGTAAATTAAAAAACTATAAGCAGGAACCTGTTAATGTTAATCATGACGACCAGATACGACTGGCACACCCTATTTTCCTGAAGTCTAAAATAAAAACGAAATGGAAAAAATATTTAGAAAATCAAAAAATAACTCCAGTTATTCAACAATTAGATAGAAATATAATACAACTTCCCAGGAAGTTATATAGGGTAACATTATCCACAAATTTTAAAGGCAGAACCTTAACAGCAGGAAAGTTTAAGGCCAGAGCACAAAAAAGAGGCTGGAGAAGAGGAAGTATTGGAGATGGCGGAAGTATATTATCATATAAAAAAGCTTTTAAGGAGGGTAGAATAGAAGTTTTTGTAGAAACTTATAATTTACAAATCCAAGGGATGTTTGATAAAGAGATGATTTTAGGAAAATGCTTTTTCACTCCCTTGGGGTTTGTTCAAACTGATAGTTTTTGTTTTTCAGAACCGCGAAATGAAGCAGATCATCGCCTTATCACATTACAGGATGTTCCCAAGATTATTTATTCTGAAGCAATGAATGATCTCGAAAAAATCATGAATGACGGCTCGTAAAGAAAAATCAAAACAAAAAGAAAAGTTTAAAAACTTTGAAAATAATAAGATGAGTACTTCTATTCTTCTTCAAAAAGAATAATTTCTTTTACCGTTTTTAATATTTCTGGGATATCTTCTTCGGTTAACATCATCAATATTTTTTCTGTAATTGGAGTTATCGAAACAATCCTATTAGCCTGGCGTTCTATAATTTTTTCAAACAGATTTCGTATTGTTCTTGCATTTCCAAAACCTCTATGCCTCTTTTCATATATTCTATCCAGAATTTCCATTAGTTTCTCTTCTGCATCTTCAGTAAGGATAAAATCAGCTTTTTTTGCAAAAAGTTTAAAAATGCTTAACAGTGCTTCTGCCGTAAAATGATCAAACTCAAAATATCGGTTAAATCGAGATTGAAGCCCTGGGTTGGCTTGTATAAATTCCTGCATTTCGTCTGGGTATCCTGCTACAACAATAACTAAATCATCCCGTTGATCTTCCATTCGTTTTAGTAGAACTTCTATTGCTTCGTTTCCAAAATCATTAAATCCTCCAGAAGTAAGTGAATATGCTTCATCAATAAACAAAACACCGCCAATAGCCGATTTTATAATCTCATCTGCTTTGATTGCTGTTTGCCCTACGTAGCCAGCCACCATACCTGCTCTATCTGTTTCTACCAAATGTCCTTTCTCCAGATAACCGAGATGTTTATATATTCTTCCTAGCATACGCGCAATTGTAGTCTTACCAGTACCAGGAGGCCCCATAAAAACTGCATGCAATGAATTAGAAGAAGTCTTCAACCCTTTTTCTTTTCTTATCTTTTGAACCTTTAGAAAATTAGTAAGATCATCAATATTCTTTTTGATATCATTAAGGCCTATAAGTTCATTGAGTTCCTGAAGTACAATCTCGAGGGTATCATTTTCTGGCACTTCATTATATCTGGCTTCTTTTACAACTATTTTGGGGTGATTTGCCTTATGTGATACTCGTTTTAAAAAATCTCGTTCTTTCTCTGTAATTATTCCATCTGCATTAACGACCAGTGAGGCTATTCGACTTAAAAATGAACCTATACCCATTGAATGGTTATTTTTGAATTTTGCCAAAATAACTGGTAAGGCAAATTCAGTTTTAACCTCATCAATAGATTCAAAAAAAGAGGTGTTTCTGATCGTAGCTACATTTTTACTAAACTGAGATGATAAAGGAAGTTCATTTAGCTTTTTTAGGTCATAAGTCTTACTTAAATCATTTCCTTGTAGTTTTTCATAAAAATACACCAGAATAAATTTCACTTTTGCTGGTACTTTAGCAGCATCAGCATGTATCTCTATAAAATCATCAACTACCCTAACAATATCATGCAAAAGTATATGTTCTGCTTTATAATCCACACTCTGAAAACTATCATCTACAATAGAGGTGATTGTATTTCTAAATTCATTATTTGTATTTAAATTTTGGCAAATTGCCAATGCTTTATTTCCTTCTTTTTTAAGGATGTCAAGATATGCTGAAGAAATTTCCAATACCCCTGGTTTTTTAAATAAATGTATACTATTGTTTTCAATCTTTTCACCAAAGATAATGAACTCATTTAATAACTAATGTGTAATATATACCCGGTAATTTATATCATAAAAAACAAAGCCGCTTATTTCGATGAAACAAACAGCTCTGTTCAAACCTAATTATGTTTTTTCTTTGTTATTCTATGACCAATTTTCTCACCTGGCTCGCAGATGAAGTTTCTAATAGAACAAAATATATTCCTGATGGTAATATCGACATATCATAGTCGAATGTATAAGTATCATTGCCTTCTCCCGATTTCGAATCGATAAGGGTATTATTAATCATATTAAAAATCTTAACGCTAATAGGTTGTGATTTTTGTAAATCTACTTCTACTTTAAACCTTCCGTCTGTAGTAGGGTTTGGATATACCAGATAGTCAATAAAACTCTGGATATCCGGATTTCCTTCTCCTTCACCTTCGTTTTCAATTTCTTTTTCTACAACAATAACTGTTTTTGTAGTCATAGCAGTACATAACCCACGATAAGTTTGTAGTGTAATCTCATATTCTCCTGGAGTCTCAAAAATCGCCTCTGCATAATTATCATCTTCATAAGTTACAACGGCTTCTTCTGGGAATATCCAATCTACATTATCTGGTATTGGATCACTGTTATCTACAATAACAAATTTCTCTCCTACAAATACCTGAGTAGAGGCAAAAAAGTTAGCTGTGATATCTTCTGTAGAACTATCTATAAAAATACTATCAGACCCAACACATCCTTTAGAATCGGTAACAACTACCTGGTAAATACCTGACTCACTTACTTCAATAACAGCATCTGTGCTGCTATATCCATTTTCTGAAGTCCATAGATACGCTGCATCGGGGTCTGTTATCGTTGCATCTAATACAATACTCTGGTCTTTACATAATGTAACATCTTCTCCTATATCAACTAGTAGCGGGGTCGGGTTATCCAGAACATATTCTCTTGTGATCTGACATCCTTTAGCATCTGTAATACTAACAGAATATGTACCAGCACAGATATTGGTTAGATTCTTTCCTGTCTGCCCATTACTCCACTGATAACTATATGGAGCGGTTCCTCCTATTGTTTCTAAAGTAATAGTACCATCACACCCTTCATAGCATGTAGGAATTGTTTGTGAAAGATTTACATCTAATACTTCTGGGGCAATCGTAATAACCTGGTTTGTAACATAACATCCTCGTTTATCTGTAACCTCGACGCTATATGTACCTCCTACAACATTTTCTATTCTATCGCTAGTATTTCCTGTATTCCATAAATAGGTATAAGGCCCTGTTCCTCCTTCTACCTGTGCTATAATTGTCCAATCTTCTCCATCTCCACAATTTTTAAAATCTACATCTAATTTTAATCCTAATTCTTTGGGTTCTGTTAGTGAAAAATCTGCACTAGTTACTCTGACTCCCATGGCATCGGCAACAATAACATTGTAGTTTCCTGATGTAATGCCTTCTAATAAAAAACTATCAGAACCAACAACGCTATTCTCATCGGTATCAAACCATTGATAGATATATTGTTTTGTTCCGCTAAATGGTGTACCTCCTTCTGCTCTGGCATTTAAACTACCTGTAGCATCTCCATTACATAAAATCACATTTACCTGTTTTATTTCTACTTTTAAGATCGGAGGATCATATACATCAACATCTGGGATATGCAAACTACATCCATTAGCATCGATAACCGTTAAAGAGTACTTTTCTGATCCAATGTTACTAAGCACATTTGTTGTAGAACTTTGCAATACATTACCAGAATCTCTCCATTCGTAACGATAAGAAGGGGTTCCTCCTGCTATATGTACTGTTATACTCCCATCTCGTGCTCCGCTTGATGAAGGATTCACTCTAATAATATCTCCATTAACAAATAATCCTGGGGGTTGATTAATCTCAATTGTTTTTGTTATCATACAGTTATTAGCATCGGTAACTGTTAGTACATAATTACCAGCCTGTAATGAAGATAAGTCTTCGCTATTCTCTCCTGTGCTCCATCTATATGAATATGGTTCTACCCCACCTTTAACCGTTATATCTATACTTCCATTAACATCTCCTCTACACAACAAATGAGTTACATTTTGATCTATCTCAAGAACTTCTGGCTCTCCTACAGTATAGGTATCATCATGCGTATTTCCATTGGCATCGGTTACAATAACTGTATAGATCCCGGCGCCAACGATTGTGGTTTGTGGTGTTGTAAAAAGAATATCTGTCGGATCTTTTTGCTCATACCATTGATATGTATAGTCCCCTATACCTCCCTGCGTAGTTGTAGATAAAGGTATTACTGTATCTTCTCCATAACATTGAACTCCTTCATCTTCTGATAATGGTACAATAGTAACTATTAATTGGTTAGGTTCTGTGATTTCCCTGGTTATTGATATACTACAGGCATTAGCATCGGTAACCACTAATTCGTATCTTCCAATCTGAAGCATATTAATATCCTGACTCGAAGCTGTGTATAAAGGGTCATCCAGGTTTTTCCATGCATAACTATACGGAGTTGTTCCTCCTTTTACCTCTAAGGATATGCTTCCATCTCCCGCTTTAAAACCTGTTAAATTAACGGCCACAACATCATAAATTTCTAATGCAGCATCGGGCTGTTCGATAGTAACAGCTTCACTAAGGGATGTTGTACATAGATTATCGTCTATAACCACTACTTCATAAGTACCTGCTGGCATGTTTTGCAAGTCTTCTGTAGTAGCTTCAAAATCCGGATCCTCAACTTTTGTCCATCTATAAGTATAAGGCAGGTAAGCTCCTGTTCCTGGATCTTTTGGACCTCCTTCTACTGTGATATCAATAGCTCCTGTTGTATCTCCATAACAAAGAATTTTTGTAGAAGCACTGCTAAGTTTAACGACAAGATCTTCTGGTTGAGTAAGATCGATAGTAGCCTCTGCAGTAGCTCCTTGAGAATCATTGGTTACTACTTTATATTTTCCTGCTTTTAACCTCTCTAACCGATCAAGCGTAAGATCTGTATTGATAGGAACATCTCCGCTACTTTCTATTTTATACCATCGATATTCAAAATCTGCAGGGGTTGATTCTATAGGATATCCTCCCTCTACGGTAGCTACAAGTTCTCCCAAAGCATCATCATGACATAGGATAGGGTTTTTAATCTCTATCTTTACAAACATAGGAAGAGGTTGTTTTACTTCAAAAGTTTTTTCGACCACACAACTATTTGTGTCTTGTACAGAAATTGTATATATACCATATGATAAATTATCTATATCTCTGGTTGTTTTGATAAAGCTTACGTCTCCTTGTTTACTCCAGCTATAGGTATATGTTCCTACTCCACCGATAACATCATCCAGAGTAATACTACCATTAGTACCGTTTACTGTCGTTGCATGTACAATTGATTTTGCCGTAACAATAATTTCATTAGGTGATGTTAATGTAACGGTTTGAGGAGTTGAAATTTCACAACCATTAGCATCTTTTAACCAAATAGTATATGATATTGCTTCTAATCCTTCTATGGTTAGATTGGTCAAATCATCCTCTGAGATATACGTCTTTTTATCATCTATAGAAAAATAATAAGGACGAGTACCTCCCTGAGGTTTAGTAAAGATTTTTCCATCCTTACCCGAAAAACATGAAACATTTTCTGTTTTATCTATTATCAAAACTAATTCTTCTGGTTCTCCAAATTCTTTAGAAGTATCTGTAGCGGTATACCCATCCTCTACATGAACATTATAATTGCCTGCTTTGATATCTGAAAGCGTATTAGACTCTTCTCCTGCTATTGGTCGACCATCCTTATACCATTGATAGGTATAACTTAAAGATCCTCCCTTAACATCCGCTGTCAATGTTCCTACTCCATCATAACATGGTATAGGAACTGTTTCTTCTATGGTAACAATAAGTTCTCCCGGTTCTTCAACTAGTATAGCTAATGATCTTACCTCACAACCATTATCATCTTTTGCAATAGCTATATAATCACCTGCTTTCAAACCTGAAATAGATGTGCCTGTATTAGAAACAGGAGTTCCGTCTTTCTCCCATGTTATAGTGTAATTTGGCTTCCCTCCTGTTACATTAATCTCTATTGCTCCCTTGTTATCATTAAAAACTTTATTATGAACCACTTTAACAGTCTCGATATCGATCTTAGCGGGCTCATCTATAAGCTGCCTACCAGATATATCTGAATCACAGCCAGTTTCATTTCGATCCCTTACTCTAAAACGATATCCTGATATTGTATTAGCTTCTAATGCAAATACATTACTGTCTTGCCATACTGAAGTTGTTGCTCCTGTCCATAACGCATATTGATAGGATCCAGAACCTCCACCCGCAGCTGTAATGGTTACTTTGGCTTTATCACCATTACATAATATGGGTTGAATATTGATATTGGTAATAGTAATTGGTAAAGGGACATTATCAAATTTAATTCCTGTTTGCTCTGCCCTACCAGATCGGTTATCGGTAATCACCACATCATAATTACCTTGATCTCCTTCAATAGAAGCACCTACTCCATAAGCATTACCATCTTTCTTCCATGAAATGGTATAAGGTGGATAGCCCCCTACCAAATCAATCACTTCTAGTATTCCGTCGATTGCTTCTGAACAACTCGGATCTTGTTTTTTTATTTTGAATTGTATCGGTAAGGGATCTTCTATTTTTGTAAACGTATATCGTTGTTCACAACCATTGGCGTCTTTATATTCGATCTCATGCGTCCCTTTTGGTAAACTCAGAATATCAAAACCATTGGCATCAGCTCTTTGTGTCTTTGTATTAGTAGATGACCCATTAATAAAAATGGTAGCATCATAATACGCACCACTACCATCTGTTTTGGGCGTACCTCCCCATACTTTTTTTACACGAATACTTGCATCTTCGGCTTCAGGTTTTCCAGGAGGCACAATGACACCTTCTTCATGCTGGATTTGTGTAGCCTCATTTATTGTAATATTAGGTTTAGAAACTACACAATTACCATTTTTACTTACCCACACCGTGTAAGTAGCAGGAGGTAAATCCTCAATAAGAACACCAGACCCCGTAAAATCAATCCAGTCTGTTCCATTTAAAGAATATTGATTAGCACTACCTGAAGTTACATTTATTTGTATTTTACCACCTTTATCACTATAACATCTTTTATGAGTTGGAGATGCTGTAAAATTAATTGCAGGAGGGGTTTTTAATTCAAAAGTCTTATCGGCTCCTGTATTGCAATTTTCAATTAATTCTCCATCAAGAGTCCCACCCGTAACGACCAGAGTATAATCACCTGCTTCCAAATCTGTCGGTGTCCAGGTATATTGTTTACCAGAAAAATCTTTACTCTCAATAGTTTTATTTTTATCGGGAATACCGTCTAATCGTAAAGCAAAATCCATCGTTTCATTCGCTTTCAATGCCCGATCAAAAGTAATCGTAAAACCACCATCTTTACTACCTGAGCACGAAGGGTGTTTTTCTTGTATTGAAACTACCTTTGGTAAATCTGGCAAATACACAATAGTAAGTTGATTAGAGGCACTTCCATTTCCACAATCTGGATTAATCCTTACCCTCATATTTTTTCTTACCACTTGATTACGATCTGCTGCATTGGGGTACAGATCACTTAGGGCTAAGGCAATATTAGGTTGCCCGATTTTACTAGTATTTCGTATAGGTCGCCATCCATAATCTACCTCTTCGGTTAACGGACCTGTAGCCATATAATTGTCTAAGTTTTGTTGAGCTTGATTTCTTCTTCTAAGTTGTGGTCTACACCATTTCACATTGCCTTCCGTAGCTATACAACGATTTAACTCTTGTTCCGCTTCTTCTAATTCCTCTTGTAGTTGAACAAGAGTACGATGAGGTACAGTCCTTTTACCTACAATATCAAAAAATTCCCACTTATAAATACTATTTCCTATACCAAAACCGGTAGTAGCCTGAATATCTACAGCACTACTCTTGCATATGTGATAGTTGGCTGTAACATCTTTACCATCTTTATACGACAAACTTATTTTGGGAGTTATTGATATAGTAACAAAACCAGGGAAATCTGGATGATAAATTTCATCTTTCTTTTCTCTCGGAATATTCTCGTATCGCTTTTTATTCGCACAATATTCTCGAATATTAATTACTCTTTCTTGTAATCTCCCAGTAATTTCACAACCGCTACCAAATGGTTTTTTATTTTTCTTGGTATCAAACTGTATTGCAACAATTTTATTACTTGCTGTAAACTCCTTTTTATGGTCATAATTTTTTCTAAAAAAATTGTTATAATCAAAAGGGATTATCTCTCGACTTCCATTAGCATATATTAAAGTTACCTTTTGTATCCCTGGAGAACCACAATCCTTTCCTGCCAAGCCAATATATCCATTAATATTCATCACAAAATCTTGTGCATGTATCATGGGTGCAGAAATCAAAAGTGCTAAAACTAGTACTATCCTTTTCATATCTTTTCTTTAATATTCTACTTCAATTTTTTTAATTGGGGATTTCGCCCTCGAATCAAATACTGCCTGTAATAAATAGGTGTATTTTGTATTTACGGTGAGTTGGTGATCTGTAAATTTGGTATCTGTATTCGAAAATATTTTATATCGTGTAGGTTGTTTTCCTTCTTCTGCTTTGTATAATAAAAACTCTTTAACTCCTTTTGCAGTATACCTCCAGTTTATCCCTATTTGTCTTTCTTCACGGTTTACAACTGCGACAAACTTATCTATTTCTGGTTTGGATTTATTATCCGGTAAGCTAATCGTTAAAGGAGTTACCGGTTCTGACTCTAATCCAGATTCATCCATGGTTACCAGGGTATATAGATAGGTTAACGCAGGTATTGCAGTGACATCTTTATACTGATTCTGGGGGATATCGGTTTCTGACACCAACTGCCAGGGGGATTCTTTTCCTTTTTCTTTACGATACACCAGGGTTTTTGAAGCATCAATACTACTACTGGTTATCCAATGTAATTCTATTACTCCTTTATCTGCACTAAATGATTTAAAAACTGGTTTTGTAGGTGGTATGATATCAGGTTTTTTAAGCGCCACTACTTCAGAAAACCCCGAAGGATTATATCGTTTATCAAAAGCCTGAACTTTATAATAGATTTTATTGTTCAGGGTTTTTATGTTTATCGTATCTACAATGTTATTTTGGGGTATCGTACGAAAAGTAATCTGTGTAAACTCTTCATTTTCGAGATTTGCTCTAAACACACGATATCCCAAAAAATCGGGTTCGGTATTAGCATTCCATTGTAATTGTACTATTCCTGTAGAGTCAATAACACCAGTAAGTCCAAAAGGATTAGCTGGCGGCGTATCATCGACAGGCTGTACCATCTTTGGAAACGATACTCGTTTTGTACCGTCTACTCCAACTGCAGTTATTGTAAAGTAATTAATTACACTTAAATTTTTGAACTCTAGACTTCTTGTGGTCTTAGCAATATCAGGAATCACTATCTGGTAGTTATCTTTGATAGCATCTGATCTGTTTAATTCGAAATGACTCAGGGATTCTAATCCTTCTTCGGGGAATTCCCAGGTGATTATTGCCGTGGTATTATCAGATTGTAACTTTGCCTCTTGTATTGCCGGATTATATTCTAAAGCTTTTTTACCAACTCCAGCAACGATCTTAGAAGGAGGGCTTATTTGCCCAAAGGGCGATATCCCTTTTATCCTATACCGATATTCCTTATCATTTTGTGGTAAACTATCAATATAAAACATACGATCTGTAGTCTTTTCCTCTTTTTCACCCATATTAATTATGGGTACATCACTTACAGGTATATACGTAGTACCATTATCTTCTGATCGTTCTATAATATAATTATTATAATAGTCTGCCAGTGATGTAGAATTCCAACTTAGTAGCACACTTTTATCCTTAAATATTCCAACAAGATCTATTGGTTGTGGTAATTCGATATAATCTGATAGTCCAAGGTATACTCCCCCATGTGCTACACTCATTTTTTCTTCGGGGATAGCTGTCTTAATATTGTAAAGATATCGCTCATCGGGTTTTACATCTGTATCTATATAGGCTAATCCAGAATACTTTGCTACTTCAAAGTCTTGATCTGCTGCATACAATGCAAAAGAGAAGCGTTGCTCCATAGCGTCAGACAGGTTCACAATACTCATCATATCATTACCTCCTTCTTCCAGTTCTGCATCAAAGTCATCTCCATAAATAGCTTGTGCTGTAATAGCTGCATAATCATTCTTACTGGCAAATTCTTCCCATGCTGCTAGTGGTTTAGGCAGTATTGGTCTTGTTGTGATTTTTTTTATTTCTGGTTCTCTAAGAATTTCTCCCGCTCTCACAATAGTTTTACGTTCTATTGTGAATCCGTATTTGTTAGCATATTTCCACGCTGTAGGGGTGGTAACTGCCCATCGCAACATAATGGCTTCTTTGGTCACCCTACTAATCACCTGTACCGATGGAGGTTCATCTCCAATAGGTTTTTGACACCATATCGGGAACGATAACAGCAATACTATCCCCAGGAATACCTTTTGCATCGTTTTGGTTTTACTTATCTCCATACTTGTATGATATTATATCACTACCTCTATGTATTTGCCCAGGTAATACATATTGCAATTTGGTTTTGTAAGTCTCTTTTTTCATTATCGGAAATGGCCCTACTACCAGATCTCTATATTGCTGCATAGTTTCCCAGGGAAGATTCGAATTTGTTAATTGATATCCTAAGTCAACATAGTCTCGATAGTAATATAGAGTTAAGTCATAACGATATGGATTATAGGTTCTAATTCTGTCATTAAGATCGTTCTCCAGGTATGTCAAATACCATGACTGTGGCTCCACACCTTCTATAGGAGGAACACCTACTTTGGTGACATCTCTTTTTACCGTAATGCTATTCCCTATCGGATAATTTTCATAAAGCAAAGGTCTAATCTCTTTTTTATAGTATGTATCATTATGAGTGGCTATTGCCTTAATTAAAGAAGTACCGCCCGAATACTGATTCCCAGCTAATTCTACCATATCAAAAGGCTCTATTGGATCTATTTGTGATACAAGAACCATCCCATAAGGTTTTGTAATAAGGTCATACAAGTCCTGATGTGTATTCATTGCTTTCATCTTTTTCTTAAAAGTGGTATACTCACTTGTTCCAAAATCATAGGTCAATAACTCTCGTTCCTCTCCCTGGGTAACCACTCCTTCAGCTTTTCGGGTTCTTATTTCAACATCATTTCCAGATTCCTCATCCCCTAATTCTGTTTTAGTATAGGATTCGGTTATATTACCCGAGTTATCCTCTTTAGGAGGAATCAATTTAATCTCCACATGATATGCTGTTTGAGTACTTATCGTTTCCGGAATAGCATAAGTAAGTTGTTTTTTGCCTGTATTATATGCGAAGTTTTCAACCAAATCTTCTCCAGAATCAGCACTCATTGTCATATTTTTATTCCAATTAGGTACAGGATCGAATAGATATGATTGTCCTCGTTTTAGGTTGATATATCCAATGTTGTATTCTTTGGCAAAGAAATTCTTTTGCCCAAGTACAGGATACATATATTCGATATTATGTAATGGAATTGTTTTTGGTGCTTCTCCTGTAGTGAAACTAACTTCTTTGGTTTCTGTAGAAACACTTCCATTTTCTTTGATGATCTGCCATTGCCCATTTTTATATTCTTCAAAATGTAACTGTACAAATGCTTTGAGTTGGGTATTTGGCGGTAATATTTCATGAGAATAGAATACGGCCATATCATTATTGTTACCCCATTTTATTTCTCCCTGAAGTAATTGCCCTTCTTTGCTTACTTCAAACTTATCCATAAGAATACGGTACTTTTGATCTCCAGAATCATCTGGGATTTCAAATACTTTGTTTATTGGCATATTAAATACGACTTGTGGTGCAGCAAAAACATCTACATCTACCGAACTCTCTTCTGGGGTCATATCCCCTATAACTACCATACCATCAAGTACACCTCCTTGTTCAATTTCACATTTATCTCCAAGTTCTATTTTAAATCTGAAACTTCCTTTAACTAGGCCTCCTAGAATACGATAACGACCTGCTAAATATCCTTTAAACCATGCCGGATTTGGGAATCGGGATTGCATTAGTATAGCTCCTCCTCCATTAAAAATGGATACTTTCTTTTTAAATCCAAATACTTTTATTTTCAATCCTACTTTTCCTTGCATATATGCATAGGATTGCCCATTAGCATACCAGCCATTCATTCCTATTTGTTCTGAAGAGCCTTTACAATGTGCTTCTCCATAGTCTTTAAGCATAAGATCAAATCCTATTCCCGCATCAAATCGTGCATAGAAAATCAAAAACCTAAGATCTCCTGTACTCACACTTACACTAGAGCCAAACGCTAGTCCTTTACCTGCCTTAAGGGAGTTAAGGTCACGTGTATAATCTAATTTTGACGCATCTACTCCTAAAAGGTTGGCTACAATATCAGGTGGTGGTGGGCTACCTGGGATATTATCTCCCGACATGAAGTAGCTTTTTGTTTTCATTTTAACAAACCCCAGATTTAGTGCTACTCCTATAGGGTCATTAGGAGTTCCTATCAAAATATGCCACTCGTTTGGATCTACATAAAAGTCCATCCACCCTGCTCGTCCATTGTCTCCAACACCTTCGAGGATTCCGAAAAGGTTCACATATACCTCTGACGTAGAATGAAAAACATCATTTACAAAATCATAACCGATAAATACATCCGCTGTAATTGCTCCGTCGGGAGTAAATGGTGGTTCTCCATCATATCCTACATTACTGGCAATATCACTTAACTGATCATTAATTGCATCATAAAAATCAGATGGTAACGAAGCAATAAGTCTACCATGACCTTTCATATATATTTCCTGTAATCCTCCTGATCGTAAAAATGCCATCCCGAACTCTACCGTTGCATTAAAAAGATCTGGTGATCCTGCTGTGATAATCCCTACCGAGGCTTTCATTCCAAAACCATTCTCATTATAGGGTTCATAAATTACTCCAGAGCTAGATGCTCCTATCTGAGTGTATTGTGCATCTTTCTGATTTGTAGTCCCGGCCATCTTCATACGGTTATAGAAACCTCCTCCAAACGCATTAATCTCAAACCCGGGAAAAATAGGAATCCCTTGCGGTAAAGTCACACTAGCATCTGCGTACCAATATCTAAAACTATCGGTCTTACCAAACAAAGCTTTGGCTTCTACCTCTAGTTTCATTCCTGTAGTAAACTTGGCTCCTACCGCCCCGGCAAAACCAGTACCATAAGTTGGGTCATCTTCAAAAATAAAAATGGCTCCTTTTAGCTCCATTCCTGCCACAGACATTTGCAAGAAAATTCGTTCGAGGTCTATGCCATCATATTTCCAGCGATCTCGTCCTTCACTTTGATCTAAGAGCGCATTAATTTTTAGTTTGGCTCCTCCACCATTAGCTCCGTCTCCTTCTGAGGTAAGATTGATATTAAAATCAAATACAAGTGCTGCTTTATTATCAGAAGGGGTTTCTAATCCTATTTCATTAACCGTTAAAGGGAAATTAGCAATTTTCATTTCTCCTTTATACCCAAAATAACCAACCGAAAATTTTGGAGATTCGGTTTGTATGACCATTTCTTCAAATACAATCCCTTTAAAATCGACAGTCTTATCTTTTTTAGTATCTGTTGATGTGCTTTCTTCTTTTTTTAACCCAGATGCAATATTTATAGATCCATTTAAGCTTGCTTTGGGTCTAAACTTGTCATCTTTAACTTTAAGTTCTATATAAGATTCAGGAGTTAAGGTTACTTCAGCATTCCATACATCAAAATTAATATCTTCGGTATTAGATACACTAAGAGTATATTCATCGGGTTGGATCATTGCAGTATAATTTACCTTATCGACTTCGGATACAGGTAATATGATCTGTCCCTCAAACTCTCCTCCTTTCAGCTTATTTACTTCAATATCCAGTAAAAAGTGATCTAATGAAAATGCCCATCCCGAAGCTGATCCTTCGTCTAGCGTGAGAATATTATCTCCTGTAAACTTGCCAGTTACTCCCTGACCATCAATAATCAGGTTATGCGCTCCAAAAGCAACTCTTTTATCATTATTTTGTTTCTCGAATGCTTTGGGTAAAACAACTTCTAAATCTTGTACATATACTCCTCTCCACAAATTGGGGTTCTCACCGTAATATGTATTTAGATATCCCGATGGCATCGACTCGTCATTACGTAGATCACTAAAATCCAGTACTGCATTTTTTAGTTTAAAGGTAGTACCCTTTGCTGCTCCTGTGATCCCAAACTCGGGTAATGAAATGTTGACTACCATATCATTCCAATCTTCTGCTACTATTTTAAAATCACTATCAACATAGCCCGTTTTCTTTTTACCGTTTTCATCTACAGGAAATAATAATCCATCGGTGAATTTGATATTGGCATCTATTCCAAATTCTTTAAAACCAAAACAGTCAATCAACGCATAAGTACCTGGTTCTTCAAAACTTCCTTTTAAAGTAAGTAGAATGGCACCACTATTAAGATTCATGGTATATTGCGAAATTAGATGTAATCTGGCATCGCCATCTATCCCACCATCATGAGATAGTTTGATATTAGATGCTCCTAAAATCAATACATCTTTTTTATTTTTTGTTGTGGTGGTTGCTCCTTCTGCTGTGGTCGTCGATGTAGTTGTTGTTTCTGGTAATTCTACCCTAAGAAAAACTGTAAGTTCTGTATGTGCTGGCTTAAAAACCGCTTTGGCGATCCCAACGGTATAGGTTACATTACTAATAGTTACCGGTTTTATCGCAACAGGTAGTTCTTTTAACTCATCATTAGTAAGTTCTTCAATATATTTCTTTGTATTATCTATGGTTTCAAACACACCATTGGCTATCTCAAGCCAATTCTTGTCCTGTTCGGCATTAGGTCCATTAAACTGAAAACCTTCTGTAACCTCAAAATCAGATATTTTTTCCTTTACTATAGGGGTATCAAATTTCTCGAGAGATTTAAATTCTCTAAAGGTTTTAACTGGTTGTGCTGGTGCTATTTTGGTATTGGTAACCGTGGCATTGTTATGCAAACTATCCTTAACCGGTTCTGCCTTTTCCTTTTTTGTATCTTCTGTTTTTTTCTCTGTAGCATATAACATGTCATTTGCCAACAAACTTGTTGTAGATAAACAAAGACATAATACTAATGCGAATCGTAGTACTTTATTCATAGGCTCTGGGGCAAAATTATCTTTTAAAAAATGTATGTTTACAGGTTTTTCTATTTCTAACCCATTGTTAAAAAACATAGTTATTTTATAAGTTGATTAACATTATGCAAGTTTATTAATAAGCCTCATAGAAAATATCACGGTTTTCAGGGGTTTTACGTTTTTGCCTTACTTTTTTTGCAAAAAAACACAGTTAAAACTCTAATTATCAACACAAAAAACATTTCGGCTTTAAAAAAATGGTAGAACTTAGGAATGGCATATTCCTATATTAAAGCAAAAAAGCTCTTATATAGAGCTTTTTGTTGAGGTGAAGTCATTATTTATGAGAAGTCAAAAAGGTACTTCAAACTAGAATTTGTATATCGTTCAAAATCTATACTATTTTAATAGTATCAATTTATTTATATGGTGAGTAATCTGGAGGAACTTCTAACCATTTCTTAGAGAATAATAGTTCTCTAATTTCATCGAACTCAAGAATTTTTACTATCTCAGCTAGGTATTTTTCTACATTTTCATTTAATTTTTGTTCGTTAATAAAGAAGTCTTTATTAAAATATTCTATGTTCTTCATAGAGCAATAATCAATAATTGAAAATGATGATCTTTGACATTCGGAAGAATTACATTCAATAAAAAACTTTAATCCATTAAATTTATCTTTATTATCATTTATTCCATCAGAGATTAAAAACTTTAATTGTTTATCAAAAGTATTATTTAATACGATTATCTCTAACCAACCTAAATCTTTAGAATCTTCTACAATTTTAGAATTAAAAGTATCCGAAAAATCTTCAATATAAAACTGAAAAAGTTGTATGAAAAGTTTTTCAATATTTTTAAAAAGTACAATTCGTTCTTTGTTCATTTAATCCCAGTTTATAGTATTAACCTCCATTTCATAAAAAGAACTTGAAGTATCTTCTCCTTTTGGATACCCAATATCTATTACGGTTACATCATCTAGTTCTACCTTTTCGATCCACATTTTATTAATTTCATACATTGGAGTTTTGACTATATGCTCAGGTTTAATATGGCCATTTTCATTCTTAAATTGATCCCATTTTGGGTTTTTAACCATATCTTCCCAAGCTGAGTCCACCGTCCACTTTTTGCCATTAATTATAAACTCAAAACCATCATCATATAGAGGTTTCAAATATAAGTCATTTAATACTTCTACATTTTTTCCTTCTGATTTTAATTTCTCGGCCACCTTTAAAACATGACCTTCCATTTTTCTTCCTATAACAATAATCTTATTGTTCTTTCCTTGCCTAACTCTCTGTATAGCAACACCTTCAATTTCATCTCCAATTTTAAAAACATTTCCTTTGTTAATCAATTTAAACCCAACTTCTTTTCCTTTTCTTAAGATGACATCTTCTTTATATTTACCAGCAAATTCTGCTCCATCTGCTTCATCCAGAAATTTTTTCTTAATTAGGTTTCCTTCTTTATTGATACGTGCTATTTCTTGGTTTTTTCCATCTATTACAGTTGTAATAATAACATCTCCTTTTTTGATTCCCGAAAACTTAACCGGTAAATTCCAATCAAGATTAAAAAGTTCGTTCGCCTGTTCTAGTCCACGAAACAGGTTATTCTTACTTACTGATGAACCATTATTTATAAGTTGATCAAATCCTTGAAAAGAGTTTTGATCACCATACGTAAATCGACTATGGGTTTTAGCTAGAATTTCTAAATTTTTACCATCGTTACCCAATCGAATATTTTCAAAAGATTCAAGAACTTTCCATGATTGTTCAAGTTCTGACTTTCTTGTAGGCGATGCCTCATCATACATTTGTTTTACTTTTGTATTTGTATACTTAGCATCTAGTAAAACTGTTCTTAACGAAGGGGTCACACCAGTTCCAACAACATCCAGATCGTTTGTCACTTTTTTTCCGCCTTCTGGTAATTTGTTTAGGGTATTAGGATCCTCTTTTAGTCTCTTTGATAATGCTTTTGCCTTATTTATAATAGTACCTCCTAAACCTTGTACTTTTATAGCTGTTTGAATATGTCCTAAATAAGTTCTTATTTCCTTACACGTTTCATCTGCATCACAGGTTTTAGAATACTTTAATAAGGTCTCTGTACTAGACAATAAAAACTGATAATTTTGAAAATCCTTAAGGGCAGTTTTTAAAGCACTTTGTTCCTTCAATTTCCAAAGTATACTTAGCCTTTCATTCGTTATCTTTTCATGCAACCTTTTCATCACACGATTAAAATCAGTTTTACTTATATTATCTGGTAGAAGACCTGGATTATTATCTACGTCATTACGAAGTTGTTTGGATAAATCATCCAATTCATCCATTCTTTTGGCAAAATCAGCAATCCCGTTTATCGACCCCAAAATATCTCCCACAAGAGCAAATTTTTGGCAAAAATTCATTCCTGTGTTTGTAGTCGGTGGTACTGCTGAAGTCTGACTAGGAGCACAGTAATCAGAGTATTTAAGCACCATATTGGTTACACTTACCATTGTCTCTGCATATTTCAGTCCTTCAAAAAATTGCTCTAACTTACCCAATGTTTTTATATGCCTTAACTTGGTAAGGTTACCTACCCCTGTAGCTGTAAGCGCAACTTCAAAAGCAAGTTGTACTCCTTGTTCTATGTTATTAGTACTATACTTTTCGTCAATAGCTTTAAGAATGAACATTGGTACTTTTGTCGATTTAACATTAATACCCGAACTGACAATCTTATCATATTTTGTTAATCGTATAGGGTCATAAATATCATATATTCCTCTAACAACAGGCTCTTTTTTTCCTTTCCGTACATTTCCATAATCATCATATCTGTAAGTCTGAACTTTTTCTATAAATTCGACATCAGTATTCTCATTTTTGAACTCAACTTCATAATCACTTAAATAAAAAACTCCAGATTTACTACTTTCATACGGTATGTCATATACTATGTCTGAATTGTATTTAGAGTTTTTCCAAGCTTTATAAATAACATTTATAAAGCTTGTAAAATTATCCTTACCACCCCAATCATCTATCTTGCTATAAAGCTCTCTAAAAGCATTATTATCATTGATCTTCCTAGATTTTAAATCCGAAAGAAACATACTTTCTTTATCTTTCGCTATAGCTTTTATAATAGTTATCACTGCATCTTCTTCAGAAACTCCTTTATCATTAACCGAACAACTTAGCAGTATTTTTAAAGTTTGCCATAGTCTCTCACGATCAAAATCCAATTTATTAGCCTCTACTAAATAACCTGCTGGTATTTCAGAAAAATAGGTGTCAATATTATCACAATCAGTATTTCTAGTGATACCTCTTTCAGGGAAAAAATACTTCTCCAGATAAGCTATAATATGCTTAGAATACTTTGAAAGATTAGGTGATTTAAAGCTTTCCTTACGACCTATTTTAAAATCATTACAAAATGATTCTAATTGATCATGATGGTCAAATTGAAATATAAAATTTTGTCCTTCTAAATTTGTCCTTAAAGTTAATTGATAATATAATCCTCCCGTATCATGTTTTTTAATTTCGAGTTTTTCTTTTCCAGGAGAGACACTAATTTTAATATCAGTTTTATGCGAAATTGGGTAATTTACAAGGTTAAAATTTAATACATTTCCTGAAAAATTAAAATTACGCTCACCGCTAAGGTTTACGATATTAATAGAAGCTCTATTTTTTAAAAAGGGTTTCCAGGTTAAAACATCATTAACTCCATGATATCTGTTCTGGATATGTTTTAGTATGGCTTCTGTTCTTTCTTTTTTTCTTTTGGCGATATTATTACTACTCTCTCCCTCTTCATCATCCTGAAACCAATACAATTTAAGCCCTGGAGCAAAGATATTTTTCCAATCCATGTGGTTAAAGGATGTACCTCCTTTATAATCCATCATAAAATGGGTTGTGGCTTCTGTGGTACCATACTCCTGAAACGGGTGTTTGAGTCCAAATACGCCATGCCCCAGCTCATGAGCAATAGTTATGGCATCATCTGTAGCGCTTTGAAATATATATCCAAACTGACTTTTAAGCGGCATAAACCCATCTATTTCTTTATTCTCATTAGAGTTTACTCCTTTAAGATCGGTGACAAAAACATAGTATGCATCTTGCTTGTACTCACCAGTAGTTTTAAAATAGGCATTGATCGCTGCTTCCTCTGCGCTGTAGTGAGCTAATATGCCACTATCTCCGGCATTAAGTACACCATACGGTTCTTCTTTATCCCAAATACTTTCTGGCACCTGAAATCGTTGTCCTACGGTAATATTAAAATTAACACCAACCTTACTATAGATCGTTTTGATTTCTTCTTCGACCCGGTTTACCTTAGCTTTATTTACAGGGATCAATACAATATTAACATCGGTAAATGCTTTGCTACCTAAATGCACTACATTAAGAACTCCCGCAATCGTACTTTTTTCACCTTTTCCTTTTTTTACAGTTGCCAATATTTTGGTTATTGCATAATCATAAGATTTTTTAAGAGTTAATGTCGCTACATTTTTATCCCAGCTAGCTGGAACTTCTACTCCGCTTTTTGTTTTAAATACAATATCTTCGTTAGCAATCGAATCGTCACTAAAATCTGCTACGGCTTTAACAAAATCATTTCCGCTTATATTAGATATTGCTTTAAAGGCCGGAGTGTAAGTTCCTCCTCCCACTACAGGAATAGAAGGATAGAATTCTTCTGTACCTAATTTGTCCTTGGCGCTGTCTGGTAGTGCATCAAAATTATAGTATCCCGATTCTATAAATGTAATCAAGACTCCCGTTTCTGAAATCTGTATAACCTTATTGTCTTCTACTCCTTCTGTATTATCATCTGTAGCTGGCCCATCTTCTGCCATCACGCCATCTAGTGCTCTTACTGTACCGTTTTCCTCTACTTTCCAGACCTTACCATCGCTACCTGAAATCTGTAAATCTCTCCCTCCGGGTACCAGAGCTTCCTCACCATTGGTTCCTGTAATAATTACTGCTCCATTCTCATCGACAGTGATACTCTCTATAACAAATCCAACCTCTACCTGGCTGGTTTCTCCTTCATCACCGGTAATAATTTCTACTACATCTGTATTGATATCTACAGTCATGGTTTCACTTTCTCCATACACCGGATCATATAAGGTTACGATCTCCCCTTCTGCCAATTGATTTTCGGTATTGATCAGAATATTATTAAATTTTACTCCATAGTGGGTTGACCTCAAATATGGTATCCCTACATAACCTCTTCCGGTAATACGACCATCAGCCTGATTATCAATTTCTACTATTCGAACGATAAAATCTCCAGCAGTAATTCTGTCTCCAATCTTTAGACCTGGATGTCCTTCTTGATTAGCAATAGCAATTGGGTCTGGTGTAATCCCGCAATCATAATTTGCTGTTTCATCTTGTGTTGTATCGGTAGTAACCTCTTGTATATCATAATATTCCCCGTACTGATATTTACATTTTGCTTTTACTTTATATTCATATGTGGTCCCTGGCTTAAGGTCCCATATGGTTGTCCAACCACTATTGGTACGTTTGGTAAACCAGTAGGCATTAGGTCTGTTGGCTTCTCTATACGCAATAGTATATTCGCTATATTCTGAAGGGTCTTCCCCCCAAAAAACATTGATTTTTGAAATCCCTTTGGGCGCTGCAGTTACATTATCTAGCATACTACATGGTGACGTTTTAGAAAACCAAAAAATCTCGCTATTTCCTTCATTTTTAAAGAGACCAACCTCTTCAATACCTTGTAACGCTTTTGCTTTTACACGCCACGCATATCGCTTTTCTGGTAACAATTGCGGTTGTGCGGGGCCATATACAAATGAGGTAGATTTGGTAGTAGTTTCAAAAACAGGAACCTGAGATAAAAATGCAGTTTGTGGATCTACCTGGTCATCCCAAATCTCTACGATACTAAGTTCATACTCTACATTACTAACATTAATATGTCTTGGAGTCCATTGAAAAACAATATTCTCTGTTTCGGTTGGCTCTATATTAGCTCCTTTAAAAGGAAGGTTTAATAACGGAGGTTCATTATTATATAAAAAAGCACTTGCACACGTCTTTGATGATAAACGGTTACCTGTAGAAAAATCAAAAACTTCAAAACAAAATTGATAGCTACCTTCGGGAATAGTGCTACCATAGATATTCGAATTTATACCTTGTATATTTTGAAATTCGAAATAGGGCGCTAATATCGTATTGGTTAGCACTAAAGGAACTCCACCATCAATAAATAATGAGGAGGCACCTATAACAACATCCCTGCTTTCGAAAGCAATACCATTACCTTCAAAATATACTTTTAATCGAATTTGCTCATTAGAAATGGTGATATCGCTAAGTAGCAATTGCACTCGCAACGGACTATTGATCGTAGCCTGATCTGCGTAATTATAAAAATTTACGGGAGCTGGCGGATTAATTTGTGGAACAACAGTGATAGGAAATCGTTGTGCCATCATTTGACCAAAACCATACAATATAATAAACAGGGTAAGTATCAGTTTTCTCATAGGTTAGTTCTTTTCTATATATTTTAAATCAAACTTATCCGGGTCGGTATAATTCAGAGACTTTTTCAGGTAAAAATCAATGATCTGGGTGATCATATACAATTTTATTTTCTGATCATCTTCCTCTTTATCTACCATACGGAATATATTATCTTTTTCCTGCTCCATTACCTCTTTGAGGAACGCATCAGGGTACTCTACTTTTTCTATAGTATTGTAACTTTTTATGATAGGCAATGTCCATCGATGTCCTATCAATCGAGCCAGAGCGGTTTCAGAATTTTGTTGAAATTCTTTGTATCTACTTTTTAATTCTGGTGAAGCTTTTTGTCGTTGTTCTTCTGTTCTCTTGTGCATGCTATGGTTATCCACTGCGATTTTTGCCCTTACAAAAGCTTTTTCAAATGCATAATCAAGACGTAGCATGTCCTTTCTTAATTCTGTAAGGATTTCAAAAACCAATTGATTATACCCTGCGAGAAAATCTTCGTATTTGTATAATTCTTTTAGGAAATTAATTGCTTCTGGCTTATACTCTTTTGCTTTTCTTACATCGGCTACGACCAATCGTAACATCGTAAGTTCTTCTTTTTTATATTCGGGGATATGGTTAAAATGAGGATGATTTTGAACATTCTCTAAAAGGACGTCTATCTCATCCATAGTACCATGATATAAAGAGTCTCTATATCTAAAATCAAGTATCTCCTGTCCTCTGGATTTTCTGCGCCTTTTTAACTTACTGGCTTTTTGTTTTCTTTTTCTTTTAGGTAATTTTATTTGAGGGTTAAACTTGCCAAAAGTATAATTGTAACCAAAAGTTACTGTAAAATCTCTGCCCGATGTTGCGGCATTTCTAAACTGAGTTAAGATGTTAAGGTTAAAATTATGTCTCTTTATGTAGGTATAATTTCCTCCTATTCTTATATTGATAACTTCTCCTTGTTTTTCTCCGTTACTATTACTCTGATTATAACTTGCCGAAGCTGTCGTTCTTAGTTTTTTGTCAAAGTATTTTTTGGTTGCTGATAATGTAGGGCCATAAGTAAGGCTGTTATCCACACCTATAGTATTATAATTAACATTAACAGCAGCTGAAATATTTAAATCAGTATTAGGGTATCCCAGGGTATACGATGCATTTCCGTTATAGAAATTAGAATCCCCATTTTCTACAGTTTGACCACCTTGCTTGTTTGTAGCATTTTGAAAAGATAGTCCAACATTAATATTTCGTTTTTGGTCTTCGGTATCCTTTAAAAGATAATTCACATTAAGATTTGCATTTTGTGAAATTTGCTGAAAATCTAATGTATCCAGGTTATCGGTTTGGGAGACTTCGTTGATATAATCAAACTGATTTTTAATATTAGTATAGGATTGAAAATTAGAATATCCTCCTGTTATACTTAGTTTTTCTGAAGCAGTGTACCCAATAGTAACAGCACTAACTACTCTCTGCAATTGTGTATTCTTCGTATTATCAAGATCATCTCTTTGAAGGCCTGCATTAAAAGCGATATTAACCTTATTTCCGAATAAATTCTGGGTAGCATTAAGTGTAATATTTTCGAGATCATTATTAAAAAAATAAGCTCCCAATGTTTTATATTCAGGGTCTATATATTCATATCCTATACCTACTGTACCATGTCCTACCGGGTAAGAGAAATTGGCGTTATAAGCTTTATAATGCTGGGTAGTAATGTTATTATCTATTAATGCAGATAACACAAATGGGGTTCCTTCTTCCCCTTTTGCATTTATATCTTCGGTTATTGCAGATGAAGCTACTTCTGCACGAATCTCTCCTTTACCAAAAAGCTTTACTTTTCCTTCTAAACTTACAACTACGTTATCTTTGGGTTGCAACTCGTATTCTACCGGCACAGGATTCTCAATAGAATTTTTATCATCAGAAGCTTTGAAAAAGATTGCTCCAATAGAAAATTTTTCAAAATCATAAGACGCTTTTACTCCATATCCCATTCTTTTATACGCAGGCTGGGATTGTGGATCATTAAGATTATATTCTGATTCTTTAAGCAATCGTCCATACATTGCACTAATCTTAAAAGGCCCTTCTGGAGTAAGATCTACTCCCAAACCTGTAAATTGATGTCCACTTAAAGTATATGGCGAAAATGTCATACTTACATCCCCAATATGTGTGGTCACCCATTTGTATGATGGGTGTATACTTAATCTGTTAAAAGAAAAAGGGTTACTGCTTTGAAATTTTTGATTAGAATATGAAAATGAGAAAGGAATATTGTATACTCCGCTAATATTTAAATTAACATTACCTGTAAGGAAGTATGTAAATGGTTCCCTACTAGATTGTCCATCATAAAAGATTGAATTTGCTGCCACGCCTCCGGTTAATTTAAATAATTTTGCTTTTCCTATTTGACCTAAATCCTGGCCAAATGCAATAGTTGAGAAGCAAAATAAAAAAGCAAAACAGAGTATTTTTGGGACCAAATAACAATATTTTCCTAATAAAAAACCTACGACATTATCCTTTTTCAATGGGGTATCCAAAAAACTAAAACACTTTTAGTAAAACTTCTTAAAACTATTCATATCCTTAGCACACCACCAAACAATTAACTTATAGTCAAATAATTACACACAACAATTTCCTTGATTAGTCATATTACTCAACTGTGTAAACATATACCTTATTAGCATGTCAATATTGTAAATGATGGTTTACCATATTATTTATAAGGTTCAAAAATACTTTGGAATGTTTAAGAAAAACTCACGGTTTTCAGGGGTTTTTATATTTAAACGATATAACACCCTAACCAAATGAATATAAAAAGATCTGTAGTTGTATTTTTAATACGGAATTGTGAAATAGAAAGTACTTCCGCTATTTTCGTTAGAGGTAAGCCAGATCTTACCACCGTGAGCTTCTACTATTTTTTTGCAATGCGCCAAACCGATTCCTGTACCTTCATACTTATCTCTGGAGTGTAATCTTTGAAAAATTGCAAATATTCGTTCCTGGTGTTCTTCTGGTATCCCGATACCATTATCTTTTATAGAGAATTGCCAGAAACCTTTTGATGCGTCTTCTGGGTCATTTTTTTCGACACATGCAATATCTATCTTAGGAATGGTATCGGGAGCACTAAATTTAATACCGTTGCTAATAAGGTTTTGAAACAATAATCGAAGTTCTATTTCTGAGCCTTTAACTACAGGTAGGTCCTTTACCTTAATTTTTGTTCCTGTTTTTTCGAGAACAACCTTTAAATCCTTTTTTAACTCTTCTATAAGGGTATTACAATCAACAGTATCGTATTCTTTACTTCTTCCTAATCTAGAATATTCTAATAATGCATCAATCAATTTTTTCATTCGCACACTGGCATCCTGAATAAAAATCATACTCTCTTTTCCGGCTTCATCGAAGTTTTCTCCATAATCTTCGGCCAATAATCCAATAAAACTCGATATTGTATTTAGAGGCTCCTGAAGATCATGACTTGCTATGTATGCAAATTGTTCTAATTCTTTATTTTTTGCCTCTAGCTCTACAGATTGCTTGTATATTTCCTGGTTTTTATGCTTCAGCTCTTGATTATATTTTTTCTTAGCTCGATAATTCCTATATATAAAAAAGCTAATAATAAGAGTAAGGAATACCAAGACAATAAGTAATATATTTACTTTTTTATGAGTATAAAGTTCTGAAGCTTGTTGGTTTAATACGTTCTCCTGTTTTTTGATCTTTTCTTTCTGCTCTTTAAGAAACTCATTTTGCTTACTAATTTCCCGATTGCTTTGTATAATTTTTTCTTCCTGACTTTTTATAAAAGCAACTTGTTCCTGGATATTTTTTTCGAGCTCTCTTTCGATTACAACCTTTTCTTTATATTTTTTTTGTTGTATTTCACTCTCAGAATAAAGACTTTCTATCTTTTTATTTCTTCTGTTAATTTCTCCCTCCTTACTATCAATTTTTTCTAATTGATCTGTTATTTTTTCTTCCTGAAATTGTATTTGTTTTTCTTTGTCTTTTAATATCGCCTCTTGCTTATCTTTATCTTCTTGTACCTTGTTTAGAGTTTTTTCTGTTTTTCGGTATAAACGTTTCCATTTTTCTGAAGAAGTAATAGCGTATTTTCCTAATGTAGGAACAATAGTAAACCCTTCTTTTGCTATTCGACTTTCATTAATCTCATATTCAAAAGAATCTCCTACATTAACCATATTAATCATAGAAGCATTAAAGTTATAATCCTCTCCGACAAGCATTATGTTTTTTCCTGAAATCTTACTAAGGATATAATGTATATCATAGTTATACTTATGATTTACATACAGTAACTGAATATCTTTTACATTCTTAACAAATTGAAATCGAACAATCTCTACTGGTTTACCATGGATCTTACGCCTTAGAGACATTGCCTTTAAATCTAGTATTGTTCGATCAGGTCCAAGTACACCTATTTTAAAATTTGGTTGTTCTTCTATAGTTGGCCAACCTATTTGTTGCGCAAAGTTAAAAACAAATATAGCTCGCTGTAATCTTTTTACTTCTTCATTACTTGTTTCCTGAGCCTTTATTCTTGCAGAAAAACTCGTGGTAAGAATGCATAAAAGTATAGCTATTACATTAGTATATGCTGTCGATATATATTGACGCTTACACATCATAATTTAAGTAATAGTCTTACATAATAATTCGATCCGTTAAGACCAAACTGTTGCACTCTCCTGCTATACATAAAATTTCCATCTTCTGTATTAGCGGCATGTTTATGTTTATCTGGATAGACATTAAAAACATTATTCCCTCCAAGGGTACATTTTATATAATCACTAACCTGATATGATATAGCCATATCTGTTACAAGTTTAGGAGAGAATACCTGATCTCTGGATTCTATATTTCCTGTAAAATCATTTACTACCCAATTTAGAGAATTGCCATCATTTGGATGAATAAATTTAACCTTACCAAAAAGTGTATTTACCACCTGAAATCCAAACTCCTCAAAATCATAAGAAAGCAGTGAATTTATTTTATAATTAGGTTGTGCAAATTCTACTCTGGCAATTTCTTCTCTATTAAACAATACTTCTTCTTGCCCTACTAATGCTTGCGAAACGTTAATTGGCCCTTTTACTTTGGTCTTTGTAAAGTTACCTCCCAGAGAGGCATTAAATTCTCCTGTACCAAGAGTTGTTTTAAAAAACAGTGATAGGTCAGCACCAGTTGTTCTAGAATCTATCGCATTCGTAAAAAATTGAGCGGCACCAACATTAAAAGGTTCTAATATTTCCTCATATCCTTCTGCGAATCTTCCCGAAAGAACAATTCTATCCTGTATATTAATTAAGTAATAATCGAAGCTAAACGTAATGTTATCGTTTAGTTTTCCGCTGAAACCAGTATTAAAATGACTTGATAATTCAGGTTTTAAGTTGCCGATATCAAAAGCCTCTGTAGCAACAGCACTTTCATTATTAAAGGTACCTACTTGTACACTTTCCCCATTAATAAACTGGGTACTTATATTCTGGAAAAATACCTGATGAAGAGAAGGTGCCCTAAACCCGGTAGAAAATCCTGCTCTAATACTAATTTCATCCCTAACCCTATATCTACCTGATAGTTTCCAGATTGCCTGACCTCCAAAATCATTATATGCTTCATATCTGGCGGCTCCTCTAATTAAAAGTTTGTCTGTTATATTTGCTTCGATATCCAGGTATCCAGAACTATTTGTTCTAAAACGGTTTAATGCATTTTCTGGCTGAAAACCAGGAAAAACCTGCGCCCCAACAATTCTAGGCAATTCTACTCCAGAAGTATTGGTATAGGTACTTCCTCCATCAACATAAGAAGCTTCTTCTCCTGCAACGATCTCATAATTCTCTACTCGCAGTTCTGCTCCAAAGGCTACGTTTACACCACTTAGCCAATCAAATGTTCTTGAAATATCAAGGTTTGTCGTATTTTGCTTGTAAATAAACCCTCCTGCATGAAATGTTCTGGGCGATGTTACTCCTAAGGAGGCATTATTAGAATTATTTACAGTATAATCTAACCTATTAACTCCAATAGAATGGCTAAAATCTACATTCCATTCGTTTTTAATTCCTCGTATTCCTCCTGTAATTGCATCATCCTGAATATCAGTAAGAATTTCTGGAGAAAAACCATTTGGGAACAACTCTAAAACTACCCTATTCTCATCTTTAGGAAAACGATAGAATCCTTTTGAGGTTCCTTCTCTGTAATTTCTCCCTCCATGCATATAAAATGTTGCATAGTCAGACATTATTATTTCTCCATTAAATGATAATGCAAGATTTTGGGTTTCTGCACTTCCGATCTCCATTACTCGTTTACCAGAATATCCTGTCTGTGCAAAAAAATTGTTTTCCTCGATTAGTGTTTGATCGGTTGTACTATCATTAGAATATACTGTACCCGTATAGTCTCCAGATCTATTAATAGACTCTCTATCTCTATATTCTGCTGTAACATTTATATAGCCTTCTTTTCCTATTTTTAATCCAAAATTTGCAGAAGAATATATATTAAGTCCATCTCCTTCCGTGTTTATTGCTACTCTATTATCGAGTTGAATAATTTCTGTTTGCTTTTTTAAGATAATATTAATTACTCCCGCAATAGCATCAGAACCATATTGAGAGGTCGCTCCATCCCGTAATATTTCAATGCGTTCTATAGATGCTATGGGTATCGCATTAAAATCAGTACCTACCGACCCTCTACCCACAGTACCATTAACATTTAACAAAGAACTATTATGCCTGCGTTTCCCATTAACCAACACAAGTACCTGATCTGGCCCTAATCCCCTAAGTGTAGCTGGGTCTATATGGTCTGTACCATCTGCTATTGTTTGATGTGTAGAATGAAAAGAAGGAATCAGATAATGAAGAATGTGACTCAATTCTACCTGGGACGAATTCGTTAATTGTTGCGGTGAAATAATATCTACAGCCGCTGTATTTTTTAAGATTGATTTTGGTTTAGCCCTTGATCCCAAAGAAACTGGTTGATCGATCGAGAATCCCGTTTCTAAGATAAAATCTACCTTTGCAGTATCTCCAACCTTAACTAGTATTGTTTTAGAAACCGAAGTATACATCACAAATTCTGAAGTAACTATATACTCTCCCTCATCAACATCAAAACTATAATTACCATTAACATCTGTTGTAGTATTTTTATCTGTACCTTCTATAACGACTCTTGCTCCTGGCAGATTACCAAATTGATCAGAGACATTACCTGATATTACTGCTCTCGATTGAGAAAATGCCCCAGAAATAAAACAAAGAAATAGTATACCAGTAAGGCATAACCTATACTGAACTAACAAAATAGAAGGTTTTTTTTTTAATCTGTGTCTTAATATGTTTACTTATTTAGATTTTAAATAGATTGCTTTGTGCGCATTCAAAACTATCATAAGTTCATTCAAAATACAAATATATATGGGGGCAATATCTGAAGTTATAGTATCTTTTTATATGATTCTGAGCAAGAATCCAACTCTGACGATTTAAAATATTTTGTCACAATCTTGCAAACAATCTCTTTAGTTAACATTTTTTGTTCATATTCTTTGATTTCCAAAATACGCTCTGCTTTTTCCTGATCTTCTTTACTTAACTCTGTTCCCAGCATAAGTATTATAATAGATCCCTTATATTTATCATCTAATTTCTGGTATTCGGCAATAAACTCCCAACCATCCATGACAGGCATATTAATATCCAAAAAAATAATTTCAGGAACAATTTCGGATTGAATATGATCTAGTGCTTGTTGTCCATTTTCGGCAATAAAAACCTCTTCTACACATTGTACTTTTTCAATAATTGTTTTATTAAAAAAGTTAGTTGCTTTACTATCATCAATGAGAAGAAAACGTTTTAATTTTTTCATTATCAAAAATGGTTTTTTAACACATCATCCAACAAATCCATAGATAATGGTTTATTGATAAAATCATCGACCGAATGATTTTTGGCAGATGCTCTTACATCATCTGGGTTAGAAGATGTTGATAATAAAATCACTTTAATATCGGCTGTTACTTTTTGATCCAGTTTAGAAAACTCGGTCAAAAACTCCCATCCATTCATTGCAGGCATATTGATATCCAAAAAAATAAGGTCAGGTTTTGTTGCTGTATTATTCTCTACAGCATTAAGATAATCTAGAGCCGCCATACCACTTTGCACAGTATTAACCTGATAAAAGTCTTCGTGTTTGGTAACAACCCTTTCGTTAAAGAAGTTTGTGGCCTTGTCATCATCTATTAACAAGACACAATTCACCAATGTATTCATTTACTTTTCCAATTACGCTCAAAGGAAATAAACTTATTTGATATGACCATAACAAAACTAAATTTTATGAAATAGTTTTCGTTTAACAACACAAATTTAACGGTAAAATGTATTTTCTAAAATTACTTTTCTGAAATAAAGCAATTTATGACTTAAAAAATCTTAATTATCTTATCCAATATTAGTTTTGACATACTTTTAATAAAGACTATTAAAAATAGATGTAAATTTGAAATGCATTCAGTTGATGGTTTTAGATGTCAAACCTATATGAGAATAAAATTATGTGTAAGACGTACCAACCTGATTCTAAATAGACTTTTAAAACCTTTAAACAAATTGATTTCTCCCAGTAAATATGAAATCAGAAACTCTTTATAAACTTCAATTAGATTAATGGATTCATTAACCCAAATCGTGTTAGGGGCTGCTGTAGGAGAAGCTGTTCTGGGTAGAAAAGTAGGTAACAAAGCTATGCTTTGGGGTGCCATTGCAGGAACTATTCCTGATCTGGATGTACTATCCAAACTTTTTGTTGATCCTATTACAGCAAATGAATTACATCGTGGGTTTTCACACTCCATACTCTTTAGTATACTAGTCGCTCCATTATTTGGCTGGATGATTTCTAAAATCCATCGCAATAATGAAGCAGACTGGAAAGATTGGTCAAGACTTATGTTTCTGGGTCTTCTCACACATCCTATACTAGATGCATTTACCACATGGGGAACTCAGCTATTCTGGCCTTTTGATTATAAAGTTTCTTTTAAAAATATTTTTGTTGTAGACCCATTGTATACTATACCATTTTTGATTTTTGTGATTCTGGCAATGTTCTATAAACGTACACATCCCAAAAGAAGAAAGTTCAATACCCTTGGATTATACATTAGTAGTATTTATATGTTTATAACACTGGGATTAAAATGGTATACGTATGGGGTGTTTCAGACCAATCTAGAAAATCAACATATTCGATATAAAGAGATTCAAACAAAACCAACTCCTCTCAATAGTATTTTATGGACTGCTAATGTAGAAACCGAAGATTCTTTTTTAATAGCATATTATTCTTTATTAGAAAAAGAAGATATTATTACTTTTTCAGAATTTCCTAAAAACCATCATTTGTTGGGTAAAATGAAAGATGATCCTCTTATTCCCAGATTAATTAAATTATCAGAAGGTTGGTATACTATCGAAAAAATGAATGACAAATTATTTTTTAATGACCTTAGGTTTGGGCAAATGGGAGTAGGTGAAGAAGCTAATAGATTTGTATTTAGCTATGAACTGTTTTATGATGATAATGGTATTCTAACCGCCAAAGAAAGAGAAAGAAATATGGATGATGCTTCTCCCCTTCTTAAAAAATTATTTAGCAGAGTATTAGGAAATAAATCATAAAAAGAACGTATTAAAACATCCTATTGTAAAGCTTTCGATAAACGATATGTGAATACCTATGATTATTAAATTCTCTTAAATGATAGGCATTATAGTCTTTCTTTTTTCAAAATTTCTATATGACGCATTAATCGCTTTACATCTAAGGGTATAGTTCCATTATATACTCCCCTAATATATCCTTGTGTATCGACAAGTATAAAATTTTCTGTATGTATAAAGCTATTCTCATCCTGAGTCTTTATAAAATCTTCATCTGCAAAATACCCTTCGCGAGCAATGGTATAGATCTCATCTTTATCCCCGGTTACCAAATTCCATTTTCCATCATCTATAGTATTCTTTATTGCATACTCTTTTAAAACAGGAACCGAATCATGCCACGGCATTACTGTATGTGACAATAATTTAATATCACTATCATTTTTATACGTTTCCTGAATCAAATTCATGTTTTTAGTCAGCTTGGGACAAATTCCACGGCAGATGGTAAAGAAAAAATCAGCAACATATATCTTACCTTTATAGGTATCATTAGTAATAGTATCCCCATTTTGGTTGACAAATGAAAATGGAGATATTTTATGTTTTCCTTCAAGCTCAGATGCAGTAAGCCACTGTGGTGTAAAATCAGAAGCAATAAAATATGGCAACTTATCTACTGTAGGTTTCACAATAGCCTTATCTTCTTGTCTTTTACATGAACATACAAGAATTGCACTTATGAATAATGATAAAAATAATCTCATTTTTTTAATAAATTTTTGTAGAATCCTTCTTTATGGTGTAGCATTTTTTTAATCCAATAAGACCAAATCGTTCGCCTCTAATCACTTCGTAGTTTGCTCTAATATTACCATCGGATCTAAATAATTGTTGTTTGCCTTCTTCTTTTCCGTGGTTAAACCGAAAAGATTTTAAAAGTTGTCCATTGGTATACCATTCCATTACACTACCATGATATTTTCCTTCTTCATTAAAATGATACACAAACTTATGATGGTTATCAGGCCACCATCCTTCATGAATACCAACCTTTATTCCTTTTCTATAAAAACGTTTTGTTCTAAGCTCTCCATTTTCATAAAAAGACTGTTCTTCTCCTTCTTTTCTTCCATCAACATAAATTACTTTTGATTTTATCTGATCATTTTTATAATAATCGATCAACATTCCCGAAAACAGTTTGGTTTTATAAAACAACTCACCATTATCAAGATGTAAATTAGTATCGGTGGTCAAAATAATACGATCAGTATCTTCAGAAATACAGCTTACCTGCATTGCTAGTATTATAGTAAAACTTAATAGCTTTTTCACACCTCCAAATTTTAGTAATTGTTGAAATTTCTTAATGATCGTTTCATCTGCTAATTTGTAATATTTCCGGGAGTACCAAAAAACCCATTTCCGTTAATATACGGATCTTCAGAAGTAATATGATAATGGTAAATTCCGTTAGGAAAATCAGTAGTAGCACTTGTATGACCATGATACTCATCCAGGTCGGCATTGATAATTTCCTCACCATTCTCTATAGGGCCATACACAGGAAAACCATCGGCCAATACACCCAAAAATGTATCTTCACCAAACTTAGTGGTAAGGTATTCAGGTTCTTGATGATAATGATATCCTCCTTGCTGTTGAGGGTGCCCAAGATATTGATCAAAAGAATTAATCTCTGAAGTTAAAGGCTGGTTATTAGGCCCCGCATATTGATTGTAAAAAACCACTCCGTTAATTGCAATACCCATAGCTCCTAATGCGGTTGCTTCTTTTGTAGTAGCTTCTGCCGGATGTATCGGGACAGTGATCGTGATATTTTGTTCTGCAATTCTATTAGGATTTAGAGTAAAACTCGTATTACTACCAGTATAGGGTTCGTATAACTCTGTTTCCCACTCGGTACCTTGATAATATGGAGATTTATGACCCGGTAGGTTATTCGTGGTAAAAATCACGTTATCTCCACTAATCTCATACGACAATCCTGCTGCATTAAATTTGGCTAATATCGGACTTATGTCATAATCTGTAGAAGTTATTGTCCCACCATCACTATCACTACCTGCTGTTGTATCATCATCGTTAGAGCATGCAATACATGTGAATATAAAAAGGGAAAAGAAAGTGAAAAAATTTGAAATTGATTGGGGCTTTTTCATAAATATGTAGTTTTAGTTCATTGTATTTCTCCTTTAGACTTTTATAATTACAAATGGTTTAATCACCATATATATCGAATACATAAAGGTAAGTTCATAGTAAATCAAATTGTTATGGAAACCCATAAAAGCTGAAGGAATAAACTTCTAATTATTATCTGGTTCTTTTTAATATCTATTTTTATATTGCAAGTCAAATATTCACATTTATGAGTAGTACATATAAAGTTAGTGTAAATACTATTTTTGATTTTGAATTTACCGAAGAAGACATTTCAAAGATAGATATGGTAAGTAATTCTAAATCGACCCATCACATTCTTCAAAACAACAAATCTTTTCATACAGAAATTGTACAATCAGATTTCGATACTAAAAAATATACTGTAAAGGTTAATAACAACAGCTACCAGGTTAACATTACCAATGAATTAGATACCCGGATTGCAGCAATGGGATTCTCTATTGGATCTTCTAAACAGGTAAATGCGATTAAAGCTCCTATGCCCGGACTGCTTCTCGATGTTCAGGTTGAAATAGGCCAGGAAGTAAAAGAAGATGATCCTTTACTTATTTTGGAAGCTATGAAAATGGAAAATATTATTCTATCTCCCAGAGATGGAGTTATCAAATCCATTTCGGCCACTACAGGTGATGCAGTAGATAAAGGACAATTATTAATCGAATTCGCTTAGCCTACCCTAGGCATTAAATAGGACAATGTGTTCTAATATAGTTTAATATGAAAAAAATACTAGTAGCAAACAGAGGTGAGATTGCCATTAGAGTGATGACCACAGCTCGTAAAATGGGAATCAAAACCGTAGCAATATACTCTACCGTAGACAGAAACGCTCCACACGTAAAATTTGCAGATGAAGCTGTCTGTATTGGTGAAGCCCCTTCTAACCAATCCTACTTATTAGGATCTAAAATCATTGAAGTGGCTAAACAATTACATGTAGATGCCATACACCCGGGATATGGATTCCTTAGTGAAAATGCAGAATTTGCAGAAGAAGTAGAAAAAAATAATATCATTTTTATAGGCCCAAAATCAAAAGCCATTAAGGTTATGGGAAGCAAATTAGCAGCCAAAGATGCTGTTAAGGCCTATGATATCCCTATGGTTCCTGGTATAGACGAAGCCATTACAGATGTTGTTAAAGCAAAAAAAATCGCTTCAGAAATAGGTTTTCCTATTTTAATTAAAGCCTCTGCCGGTGGTGGTGGAAAAGGAATGCGAGTGGTAGAAGAAGAAAAAGATCTCGAATCACAAATGAATCGCGCCATTAGCGAAGCTACCTCGGCATTTGGAGATGGTTCTGTATTTATCGAAAAATATGTTGCCTCACCACGACACATCGAAATACAAGTAATGGCAGATAGTCATGGCAATGTAGTACACCTATTCGAAAGAGAATGTAGTGTACAACGACGACATCAAAAAGTAGTTGAAGAAGCTCCCTCTGCAGTACTTTCTCCAGAATTACGATCCGAAATGGGAGAAGCAGCCGTAAAAGTAGCCAAAGCCTGTGATTACCTTGGCGCAGGGACTGTAGAATTTCTTTTAGATGAAAATCATAATTTCTATTTCCTCGAAATGAATACCAGACTACAAGTAGAGCACCCTGTTACCGAACTTATTACGGGAACAGACCTTGTAGCACTACAAATAAAAGTAGCCAGAGGCGAAAAACTACCCATACAACAAGAAGATCTAAGTATACAAGGACACGCGCTGGAGTTAAGAGTTTATGCAGAAGACCCGCTCAATGATTTCTTACCCAGTGTAGGAAACTTAGAAACTTATCAATTACCCGTTGGAAAAGGCATTAGAGTAGACAATGGTTTTGAAGAAGGAATGGATATTCCTATCTATTACGACCCCATGCTCTCGAAGCTAATTACTTACGGAAAAACTCGTGAAGAAGCGATACAGTTGATGATAAAAGCAATTGACAATTATACTATTAAAGGAGTGCAAACTACATTACCGTTTGGTAAATTCGTGTTTGAGCATGATGCCTTTAAATCTGGTAATTTCGACACCCATTTTGTGAAGAAATATTTTATCCCCGAAACAATACAGTCGGCAATGGAAAAAGAAGCCAAAATCGCCGCCTTAATTGCTATGAAACAATACCTCGAAGATCAAAAAACGTTACGCATACCAACACTCTAATATTATGAATTCAAAAATAAAAACATTACAAGATAAAATTGCTCAGGCAAAATTAGGTGGTGGTGAGCAACGTATTGAAAAACAGCATCAAAAGAAAAAATTAACTGCCCGTGAGCGTGTAGCATATCTACTTGATGAAGGCTCTTTTGAAGAAATTGGTATCCTGGTAACACACCGTACTACCGATTTTGGAATGGATAAAGAGATCTATTATGGCGATGGTGTCGTTACGGGATACGGAACCGTAAACGGACGCTTAATCTACATTTTTGCACAAGACTTTACCGTTTTTGGTGGTGCTTTATCCGAAACTCACGCCGAGAAAATATGTAAAGTTATGGATATGGCTGTAAAAATGGGAGCACCCATTATAGGGCTTAATGATTCTGGTGGTGCCCGAATCCAGGAAGGAGTTCGCTCTCTGGGTGGGTACGCCGATATTTTTTATAAAAACGTACAAGCCTCTGGAGTAATCCCCCAGATCTCTGCTATTATGGGACCCTGCGCCGGTGGTGCTGTATATTCTCCTGCAATGACAGATTTTACCATGATGGTAGAAGATACCAGCTATATGTTTGTTACCGGACCTAATGTGGTAAAAACAGTAACCAATGAAGAAGTAACCTCTGAAGAATTAGGAGGTGCCAGTACCCATTCTACAAAATCAGGAGTAGCACACATTACATCTTCTAATGATATAGAATGCCTCGAAGATGTAAAAAAACTACTAAGCTACCTACCACAAAGTAATAAAGAGCAACCTAAAAAATTAGAATATACCTTAACCGACGAAGTAAGAGACAACCTCTCTTCTATCGTGCCTGATAATCCCAACAAACCTTATGACATGCACGAGGTAATTAGCGGGATTATTGATACAGACTCCTTCTATGAAATTCATAAAGACTATGCAGAGAATATCATTGTAGGTTTTGCCCGTCTGGGCGGAAGAAGTATTGGGATTGTAGCTAATCAACCACAATTTCTAGCTGGAGTTTTGGATGTGAATAGTTCTAAAAAGGCTGCACGATTCACACGTTTCTGTGATTGCTTTAATATCCCTTTATTGGTATTGGTAGATGTTCCTGGGTTCTTACCGGGAACTGATCAGGAATGGAACGGTATTATTGTGCATGGAGCTAAATTACTATATGCTTTAAGCGAAGCTACCGTACCAAAAGTAACAGTGATTACACGTAAAGCCTATGGTGGTGCATATGATGTGATGAATTCTAAGCATATTGGTGCAGATCTTAACTTTGCCTGGCCTTCTGCAGAAATTGCAGTGATGGGTGCCAAAGGTGCCAGTGAGATTATTTTTAGAAAAGAAATCAAAGCAGCAGATGATCCGGCAGCCAAACTTGCCGAAAAAGAAGCTGAGTATGCAGAGAAATTCGCTAATCCATACCGAGCTGCACAACGTGGTTTTGTAGATGAGGTTATCTTACCTAAAAATACCCGTAGAAAACTAATTAAAGGATTTAGTATGCTCGAAAATAAAATAGTCGAGCGTCCTGATCGAAAACATGGCAATATTCCTTTGTAGATACATATACAAACCCTTCACAAGTTAAAGAACTTATGAAGGGTTTACTTTTTCTGGTATATTTCGAATATACAGCAATATCGTCCTGATTATCCATATCCGAAATCAGAAAAAATAAAATTATAATCATTACTTCCCTATATAGGTTTTTACGTTTTTCTATACTAAAGACTATATTTTACCTACTCTAATTTTAATAGACACCTTCAAATTATCAAGCTTTTTTTCACTGAAAACAGGGGGTATTTTATGCATTAATTCATTTAATTTTACGCTTTGTCCCTTTATTTTTTGTAAACAAATCTGTAGAAAAAGTTGACTTCTACTGATTTAGTGACATATCCCAACATTAAATGAAAAGTCAAATGAAAAAAACACTATTATTCTTACTACTTATTACCTACATTTCTTTAACAGGTCAAACGTACTACGTAGCTACAAACGGAAATGATTCTAGCGGCAATGGTTCTAACGATGCTCCCTGGGCAACCATCCAACATGCTCTTAATATGGTTACAGATGGTAGTACAATCTTGGTAAAACCCGGTACATACAATGGGCGTGTGAGAGTTCGTGGAAGTTTTACTACCGGTGTTTTGGTAAAATCACAAGTGTCATATATGGCAAAATTACGTAATAACACCACCGTTATTACCGCATATAAAAGCCCTAATGGTTGCCATGGTATTACTTTTGATGGTTTTGATATAGCCCATGATGCTCCCGGCGCTGCCCCATTAGTTATTCACATTGATGGAGACGGGAATGGTGATGTGCATGATATCACATTTCAGAATTGTATTATACATGATAGTTACAATAATGATCTTGTAAAAGTAAATGCCGCCTCATACAATATCACTTTTCAGGGAAATTTATTTTTTAATCAAGCCGGATCTGATGAACATATCGATGGGAATAGCGTCGAAAACCTAATTATACAGGATAATATTTTCTTAAACGATTTTTCGAGTAGCGGCCGTACAAATAACAATGACACCAGTAGTTTTATTGTAATCAAAGATAGTGGTGGTAGTAATGATATCTATACTGGTTCGAGAAATGTTAAGATTCGTAGAAATGTATTTCTAAATTGGGAAGGAACCATAGCTACAAACTTTGTTCTTATAGGCGAAGACAGTGAACCGCATTACCAGGCCTTTGATGTTATGATAGAAAATAACTTAATGCTGGGAAATAGTAGTAATCCTATGCGGGCCCCTTTTGGTATTAAAGGCTGTAGAGATATTACATTTAGAAACAATACAGTAACAGGAGATTTACCTGCTAATGCATTTGCTTTTAGATTTAACAGAGAACCTACCAATCCTATTATCAACACTATTAATATTTATAATAATATATGGTCTGATCCTACCGGGACTATGAATGATTTTTCAGACTCCCCCATATCTCATACCGATACGTATACTTTAGACACTAATCTATATTGGAATAATGGCACTCCTATACCCCAGGATAACAGTGATAAAATTAACAGTGCAGATGATGCAAACGGTATAACAGCTAATCCACTGTTAGGAAATCAAAACAATCTAATCATTCCCCATTATGATTCTTCTTTAAACCAATTTAAAGATGGTTCGGTTACCATTCGAGAAGCATTCGAGCGTTTAGTAAACACATACGGAACACCAGAAGCCAACAGCCCGGTTATTAATATGGCAAGGGCAGATCAGCTTCCTGCAGATGATATCTTAGGTAGACTACGGGTAAATGCTGATATCGGTGCAGTAGCACCAGGTGCTGTAGAAAATAATGAATTAGCATTAATTCGACCAGATAATGGTTCAGAAAATATTTCCATTACTCCTACTTTAGAATGGTCAGGCTCCGCAAGTTCTTATATTTTAGAAATAACCGATTGTAGCCCCATAGATCCCCCTCCCCCTCCAAATCCTACAATCGGTTTGGGTCTGGATCAATTTAATCTTATCGAGGGTCCAAAAACGATTACGCAAATTCCTGATGATCTATCCGGATTAACTTACAACAGTACTACTAATACAATTTTTGCTGTGATCAACGATCCTCCCCGACTGTATGAATTGAACTTAGATGGTGATGTTATAAGAAGTATTACACTACAAGGTTTTAATGATACAGAAGGTTTGGTATGGGTTAATGGTACCGATTTTTTTGTTATTGAAGAAAAAAGAGGGCGTGCTGTTAAAATTACTGTAGAAAATACAACAACCATTTCTTATCCAACAGATTACATTCAACTACCTGGTAATTGGGGAGCAAATAATGGTCTGGAAGGAGTAGGCTACACCCCAGATACAAACGAATTAATCCTGGTGAAAGAAAAAAGTCCGTTGACTATATATTCTTTAGAAGTACCCGCAGATCTATCAACTTCTCCTACTGTTACCAACCCATTTGATATTGCTACAAATAATTTTGGATTTAGAGATTTATCGGGTTTACATCATTTAGGAAACAATACAATAGGTCATAATACTCATTTTCTTGTATTAAGTCATGAATCCAGAGCATTAGTAGAAACCGATGTAACCGGAAAAGAATATAGTCGTTTAGATCTTGGCCCTAACGGTGCAAATGGTACCTTACCCGATAGAATTCGCCAGGCAGAAGGAGTAACGGTAGATAATCAGGGGACTATCTATATCGTAAGTGAACCCAATACTTTTTATAAATTTTCTAAGCCAGCATCTGCTAATGCCACCAAAATGGCCCCTATATTTACAGCCTCTAATATATCTGAAGAATCGTTTGTGGTTCCAGAAAATACACTTACAATAAATACAGAATATTGCTGGAGGATAAAAGACAATGATACCGGGGATTGGACATCTTATTTTTCGTTTACGACAGGGGATAATGAAAATCCGCCTCCACCTCCACCTCTGCCACCATTGCCTGTAGAAACTACCAATACTATCCAGGTTTTTCCTAATCCGGCAGACACCTTCCTTAGTGTTTCATTTGATTTTGATGAGCTTCCGGAAAACATACAAGTTTTCATGTATGATATTTCGGGAAAAGAAATATTGAGACAGTCCTCTGTTGATATTGTAGATAATACATTACATATCAATGTTAGTCGATTTTCTAAAGGCTGTTATTTCATAAAAATCAAATACCCTAAAGAAGATATCGTTAAAAGTTTTATTAAAAAGTAATGTAGGTAGATACTTTAAATTCACATCTAAAAGATATCATCAACAAGTAATCTATTGCTATTACTGGCCCGCGCACAGGGTTGAGGTTTCCGCGCAACGAGGGAGCCTTACCTTATTGCAGGGATTGGTTTTCCCCTTGCGGGGGAAGGTACTGGTATACCGCTGGTCGATAAAAAGAGTGCGGGGAAGGGTATCTCTATTGCGCTGATCGATATACCTATACCGATGATCGATAAAAGGAGTGCGCGAAAAGGTATTCGTATTGCGAGGATTAATATACACGTACCGATGATCGGTAAATAGTCTGTGAGAAGCTCAAAATAATCTTTTGACACTACCTGTCATAAGTTTATCTAAGAACTTAGGATGATGGACATACTTATAATTATTAATTAAAAACGTAATGTCAGTCTGAGCCTGTCGAAGACCCATTATTTTTATCAATGTTATTTCCAAACTGGGTATAATTTTTAGAATATTCAACCAATTTATCCCAATTCTCTTCAATTAAAGCTATTTTCTTTCTTCTACTCCATCCTTTTACTTGCTTTTCTATCTGTATGGCTTCATTTGGGTTAGTACATATTTCAAACCATTTTAAAACAACTGGTCGTTTATTATAGGTATAACTATCTGGCTTATTACCTGCATTATGCTCATTCATTCTTCGTTCTAAATCATTCGTCATACCGGTATAAAAAGAACCATCACTACATTCGACTATATATGTATAATAGTATTTCATTATTAAAATTTTATTTTCTCTATGTTCAATCTCCTTCGACAGGCTCAGGATGACAAGGCTAATAATTATTAGTATAAACAATGGTACTTCAATATTAAAATTTCACACTCTACTCCTTCTCCTATACCAAAACACCCCTACTCCTATCAACACTAGTACTATCAATGCTACCCAATACCACAAGGTGTTGCTTTCAAAAACAATCGGTGACGAATCTCCTACCAGGTAAAATCCTCCCCAATAGAACGGTTGTGTACGATTGATATTTGCCGTCGCCAGGTATTGCAATTTGGCTTGTTGCAATGCTTTTGCCTTATTCATCCCTGCTTTAAGGTTGGTATAGAAGTATTGCATCAATTCTGGAGTGGTTTGATCTGATACTTCCCAACTGCTTAAGAGCAAACTTTTAGTACCCGCATATTGAAAAGCACTACCTAAACTCATAATCCCTTCTCCCTTAGCAATCTTACCGGTACCCGTATAACAGGCGCTAAGTACAGTAAGCTCTGCCGGAATATCCAAAGCAAATAATTCGTGGCTATACAACAGGTTATCCTCTATCGTATTTTTACTTTTGGTAAAATAAAGTCTTGAATTCTCTGGTCGTTCATTGTCTACATCCCCATGCAATGCCAGGTGAAGTATCGCGTACCGTCCTGCATTTTTCTTAAAATTAGCTTCTATGGCTTGTGATCCATAATAATATTGCCCATCGATAATATTAGAGATCGCTTTGATCTCTTTTCGTGTTCCCGGAAGATCAATACCGGTACTTCTTAGCGCGGCCAAACTCATTGTATTGGTCGTTATCGTACTATCTGAAAACGAAAATGCCAGGCACTCCTGCCGTTGTTGTGTGAGCTGTTCACTTTTATCTTTAGCAAATAACAAGTTAGCCGCATTGGCATAGGTAATCGCATATTCTTTAAGCAAATATGATAAGTCTGCGGGGTTATTTGTTGTATCTTTTTGAGTTAGCAATAACTCAAAATTTAAATGCCATAGCGGCCCATCGGGAATGATAATCAATTCATCATCTGCAAACGTGTCACCCTGTCGAAGAGTATTGGCAATCGGAGAGATTAATCGGTTGTATAAAGCATATGCCGTTGTTTTATAGGCTGCCAGGTTTTGTGACGCAATGGCTTTTCGTAGTTGTTCTATAGTAGTCGTAAGATTGGGAGTCGCTAATTCTTGTACTGTAATCTTATCTTTTGAAATCGTAAAAGCATAAGTGATACGATCTGAAGTAAAAAACTCAAGTACTGTAGTATTATCGTTTAGATGGCGCTGAATATCACGAACCGTAACAAGAGTGTTCTCATGTTTAAGCTGGTAATATTTTGGGTAGTTCTGCTCTAATACTGCTGTTAGTGAATCTTGCCTATTGCTAATGTCAAATAGTGTATTCTCATAACGAACCATTTTTAGAGAATCTTTAGTACTCATCCTGGATCCACTGTAGAGTTCTGTGATTTTAGATTGATAAAATGCTTTATCAATCCTTAATTCTTTTTCTAATGCTACAAGATCCGCTGGTAATCCTGTATACGTTTTGGCATTGGCATCAGTAAGTAGTTCTTTTAAGGTATTGGCTTTACTTTTCTCGGCATAGTAAAACGCCTGTTCTAAAGAGGATTGCTCTTTTTTCGTATCGTATACTAGTAATTGTGTGGCTATAGCACCCTGGTATACTGCTGCTGCTTTTTGGGCAAAACGCACCTTGTCCTGGTAGTTGGTATACGTTTCCCTGATCGTATGGATAAGGGCATCTGCTTTTTGGTATGTTTGGATTGCATCGTTAAGATCATTAATATCGTTACTTTCTGTATACAAAGCAGTATAGGTTTTGGCTTTGCCTAATAAAGAGCTTAACAACACATCTAAGTTTAAGTAGTGCTCTGAGGTAAAAGTTGCCTTGGTTTGGGTATCAGGCTTAATATTAGCAGCTATAGCTTTATTATAATACGTTAAACTGCTTGCAAACTCTTTTTGTGTAGCATACACTTTTGCAATTTTAGTATAGGATTGTGCAACTTTGGGGTGATGCTCACCAAATACATGTTGTCGTATGGCTAAGGCTTTTTGATAATGTTCTAAAGCTATATTATAATCTGTTTTGGCATGATATATATTACCGTTACTCTCATAAGAATCTGCGACAAAAGGATTGCTTATTCCATAAATAGCAATCCTTATTTTTAAAGCTTTATCAGCATAGTTAAGTGCTTTATCATACTCTTTTTTTAAACTATACAACTCTCCAATATCACTATAAGATTCAGCTACATTAGAATTATTTTGATCAAATAGCTTGGTTCGTATTGCTAGGGCTTTTTTATAATACTCTAAAGATTGATCATACTCTTCTTTTAATCTATAGACATTACCAATATTATTATAGTTAAGTGCGATATGTGTACGATTGTCTCCCCTTCTTTCAACATTAGCATGTAGTGCTTTCTTATAGTATTTTAAAGCTTTATCATAGGCTCCTTTATCTTTATATACTACACCTACATTATTATACACTGCATGGGTATATTTTTTACTTCCATTAATATTTATTGCTTGATTATAATAATATAGTGCTTTCTTATATTCCCCTCTATTCTTATAAATTAAACCCATATAATTAAGAGCAGTAACAATACTAGCTTTTTCATTTCCATTAACTGCTACAGATAAATACTTTTCAAAATAAGGAAGTGCCTTATCATATGCTCCTTGATTTTTATAAGCAAGGCCAATAACTCTATAACATATAGCTATATCTTTATGATTTCTATCCAGTATATTGATTCTAATTGATAAAGCCTGATCAAAATATGGTAATGCTTTATCATATTCTTCTTTTATATCATATGTAAGTCCAATATTGAAATAAGACATAGCAGTTCTTAGATCATATCCTCCTAATTGTTCTTCTCGAATGATTAAAGACTTTTGATAATACCATAATGCTTTATCATATTTACGATGCATAAAAAAGATATTACCTATGAGAATATAAGAATATGCAATATCAAGATGATTTTCGCCAAAAGCTTTAATTCGCATATCAAGAGCTTTCTCTTGATACTTCATTGCTTTGTTATAATCTTTTTTCACATAATACATATATCCTATTCGAGAATATGAATTTGCAATAGCAGGATGGTCTTTTGCATAAATTCTTGTTCTTATTTTCAACCCTTTTTCATAATAGTCTAAGGCAGTTTTATAGTCTGAATTATTAGATTCATAATATTCACCTATATTACCATAAGCACTAGCCTTTTCCCTATTATCTTCCGGGAGATATATCTTACTTATTTCTAGTACTTTTTGTGCGTTTTTATAGGATTCATCATAGGTTGCATTTCTCCATTGGCTTTCAGCAATTTTATTATAACATCGGGCAACACGTTCCCAGGCGTTGGCCTTTTGGTAGATGGGTAAGGCTTTCTTAAAATATACTACAGCACTATCTAGTTTTCTATCGTTTAGTAATACATCTGCTTTGGTAAAATGTTGTGAGGCAACTGTAGTGTCGGTTACCGTTTGGGTATAACCAAAGGTGGTGTATAAAAAACACATACCAATAACACAGTATAGAAGTGCATTTTTGTATGGTATTGATTGTATAGTGATGGTCATTAAGTTTGTTTTTCAAAAACATCTCGATACACTATGCCCAAAAGCGCAGCACTCGATGTGACATTGCAATTATATTTGTTAATAACAAAGAAACTAAAAATGTTACCATTTAGATTCCCCGAGTTATACTTAAATACATTATAAATTAATCTGTTGAGTGTTTTAATGTTTTTGAACTCCAAATTCGTCAATTCGAGTGCTTCGACCATAGGAAGAAGTGTATCGAGAATAGAATTTGGGGTCAAAAAGCTATTCTCGATACAATTTTTCTTCGCTTCACTATGAAAAACCACTCGAATTGACGCTTTTTTATAGTATTTAGTTTTAAAATACTCAACACATTAAGTTAGCATACATTTATTTGCTTCTGAGATTGTAAAAACCTGTGAGGTCTTATGTCATATAGTGTTCTTATTTTCAAAAGACTATATAATCTGTATTCTGTATTACTCGATTACTCTTTATCAAAAAACAATCTTTATTTTGAATATCAAATTATAGATTTTACCTTGGTCAACAGAATTAACTTTTTAAAATAGAATAGTTGCCCTACTATGAGTAATCGACAAACCACCAAATATGCAATCTACACAGTAGCTGTATTATCTGCTGCATTAATCAATGAGTTTATCCTAAAATATGTAAAGAAACATATCCATCAACAGGGATATCTTCTGGTATTAATAGATATGCTGGTTATCGTTTTGATTTTTGCACCTGCTTTTGCCCTGGTGACCAATTACGCAAAGAAGATTTCTAAGGCGTATCTTAAGACTTCTAAAAAATTGTCGAGCAGAAATAATGGGATCCTGCTAGGATTTATCGTTGCTATCATTATTTTGTTTATCCTTTATGCAAACATTAGACATAACATCAATGTAATCAATGATCTAAAAGCTTTGATTTCGTAATCATTATCTATTTTTTTTAATCATTAATAAGTAAATTATAACATTTATTATCTTGTTATGCTTTGGTTAATACTGTATTTTAGTACATACATTAATCAATATAAATTATTTACTCATGAAAAATTCTTTAGAAGTATTTAAAAAATTCAAAGTTTTATCCCGAGAAGAGTTAATATTAATAGGTGGAGGCAGAAGAGATCAATGTACCGCAGAGCAGGTCAATAATTGCACATTTGTACAATACTATCCAGAAGGTTCTGCAATGATGGATTGTGGAGTATCTGAAGACTCTGATGGGAATGAAGAATGGATTTCGTGTGAAGCACATATAGCGTAATCCGGGTTTAATCAAATTTCTTTCTAAAACACTAAATTACTCTGCATTTTTAATGTGGAGTTTTTCGGTATGCCATCTTACTATCCCTATTACATCATCTTTCTCTCTCATTAATTCTAAGGCATACTATATCCCTAATCATAAAAAAGACAACCCCCAGTGGTTAACAACTCCTCTGGGGGTCTAGGCTGAAGCGAAAAAATCAAACTAACTCAACTTACACTCAATTAAATATACTTCAGCTTCTCTTCAATATCATTAAGATATGCCTTTTTATTAACATTTTCAATTTTTTATTCAAGAACTACAAACTAACCCTATAGACTAGCTTGTGTTCTCACATAATTCACATGATTTTAGAAAGTGCTGTTCCCTCAAACTTCCTCTAATTTCTTTTTTATCTTGTTAAGACATAAATTATTAATACTACCACTATGGCTATGTTTTGTATTCTTTTCGGGTGTGTAACATCCCTTCTCAATATCTAATCCAATTTTTACATAGGCATCCCTAAAAGACATGCCCTGCATTACTAATTCGTTTAATGTATCTACACTAAACAGGTAATCATACTTATCATCATCCAATATATTTTTGTTCACCTTTATATTCTTAAGTGCATACATAGTCATCTCAAGAGATGCTTTTAAATCCTGAATAGCAGGTACAACTCCTTCTTTAAGCAATTGTAAATCCCTGTGGTAACCACTTGGTAAATTATTGATTAGCAAATTTAATTCGTAAGGCAGTGCCTGAATTTTATTACATTTTCCTCTTATTAACTCAAAGACGTCTGGATTTTTCTTATGTGGCATAATACTGGATCCTGTAGTAAATTCTGATGGAATACTCATAAAATCAAAATTCTGACTCATATACAAACATACATCCATTGCCAGTTTAGATAAAGTCGCGGCTACACTACTCATGGCAAAAGCGGTAGATTTTTCTGATTTACCTCTACTCATCTGTGCAGCAACTACATTATACTTAAGGGTTTCGAAGCCTAATTCTCTTGTGGTAAACTCTCTATCTATCGGAAATGAACTACCATACCCTGCGGCGCTTCCCAACGGGTTTTGATCCACAACTTTTAAAGCAGCATTTACAAAATACAGATCATCAATAAAACTTTCGGCATAGGCAGAAAACCAAAGTCCAAATGAAGATGGCATCGCTATCTGCATATGGGTATACCCAGGAAGTAACACATCTTTATATGTTTCTGCAAGGGTAAGTAAATTCTGAGATAATTCGTTAACCAGAGATTTAATTTGAAGTAGTTCCTCTTTCATATACAGATGCATCGCTACCAACACCTGATCATTACGTGATCTGGCGGTATGTATTCGCTTACCCGCATCTCCTATTCGTTGAGTTAATTCATACTCAATTTTAGAATGTATATCCTCGAACTGGTCTTCTATCACAAAAGTTCCTTTTTCTATTTCCCGCCCCAATATATTCAATTCTTTTTCAATTTCAGAAATTTCTTGGTCAGAAAGTAAATTAATCTTATGCAACATCTTAGCATGAACCAAGGTTGCCTGCACGTCATACCTGGCAATTACCATATCCAATTGCCTGTCATTACCGACGGTAAACCTGTCTATTTTTTGATCTGTTGGTAACCCTTTATCCCAAAGTTTCATTCTATATTTTTTTATATGCCTGTCTGAAAAGTAAAATTTTCAATGTCAAACTAACAATTCAGTCCTAGATTTATCTTTTCAGACAGTCTCTTATTTATACTATACCTTCTAAAATTTTGATATACAATTCGATTCCTTCTTTCACCTCATCTACATAAATAAATTCATTTGCAGAATGCGATCTGGTCGAATCTCCCGGTCCCAGTTTTAATGAAGGGCAACTCAATACCGATTGATCTGATAAGGTTGGAGATCCATAGGTACTTCTTCCTAGTCTAATTCCTGATTTTACAACAGGGTGATCTATAGCAATCGACGAGGATCCTAAATCCAGAGATCTGGGCGCGACCTCAACATATTGAGGCATGTGTTGTTTTACAATATCCAAAACCTCTTTATTTGTATAACTATCATTCACTCGTATATCTACCACCAGATCACAACTTGCCGGTACCACATTGTGTTGTTTCCCAGCATTGATCTGTGTCACTGTAGCTTTTACTTTGCCCAGGTTTTCTGATATTTTTTTAAATTCATATGTTTTAAACCACTCTATCACCTGCAAAGCATTATAAATTGCGTTATCCTCATTAGGGTGAGCGGCATGACTTGCGGTTCCTTTTACCGATATATCTAATACCAATAAGCCTTTTTCTGCCACGGCCAATTGCATTAATGTTGGTTCCCCTACAATACCAAATGCTACATTCTTAAGGTATTTTAATACACTTTTTAGTCCCAAAGGACCACTACTCTCTTCTTCTGCAGAAGCGACAATCACAAAATTGTATTGTAGTCCTTCTCTATTGTAGAAATAGGTAAATGCAGCTAATAAAGCCACCAGGCAACCGCCTGCATCATTACTTCCCAGGCCAAATAGTTTCCCTTCTTCTACAAAAGCTTTAAAAGGATCATTCGTATAGTTTCCATTTGGTTTTACCGTATCATGATGAGAGTTTAATAAAATAGTAGGTTTAGATTCGTCAAAATACGTATTATATGCCCATATATTATTGTTCTCCCTCTCAAAAGGAATATCATTTTGGATGAACCAATTCTCGATCAATTGCGCCGTTTTTTCCTCTTCTGATGAGAACGATGGTGTTTCTATTAGATGATGTAAAAGCTCAATCGCTTCACGTGTTAGTTTTTCCATTATTAGTTATAGACTTAAAGTCGTATGTTTAGTTGTGTTATCCTTTATAAAATCTGCATTTGCAATATGTACCTTATTTACTCTTTTTTGTAAAGCATCAAAGCAATTTTGAAGCTTTGGAAGCATTCCTTCTGTAATCACTTCTGCCTCTCTTAATGCTGTATATTTTTCTAAATCAATATGTTCGATTACAGAATCTTTATCTTCTATATTTTCAAGAACCCCTTTTAATTCGAAACAATAAAATAACGACACCTCATAATCAGCACTCATTTCAGAAGCTATTTCTGAAGCTATTGTATCTGCATTCGTATTAAACAATTGCCCTTGACCATCGTGGGTAACGGCGCAAAAAACTGGTGTAATTTCCTGATTCAAAAATGCTTTTATGATATCGCCATTTACCTTAACAACATCACCAACATATCCGTAATCAACAAATTGCACAGGTCTTTTCTTTGCCAGAATCACATTGGCATCTGCCCCAGTTAATCCCAGAGCATTACAATGGCGATGCTGTAAACCTGCAACAATCGTCTTATTTAATAAGCCTGCATAAGTCATTACAACGATATCCAGGTTCTCTGCAGAAGTAATTCTTCGACCATCAATCATTTCGGTCTTTACTCCTAACTGAGCTGCAAGTCGAGTAGCAGATTTTCCTCCTCCATGAACCAAAATCTTTGGGCCTTCTACTTTAGAAAAATCTTCTAAGAAAGAAGTCAATGCTTCTGGATCTTCTATTATATTTCCACCAATCTTGGCTACCAATAATCTCTTTTTCACATGTTCTCTCATCACATTAAGATTTTTCAAGTATTTTTTTTAAAATCAACTGGGCAGCATATGTTCTGTTATTTGCCTGTTCGATAACAATAGAATTTTTACTATCCAGTACTGCATCATCTACAACTACATTTCTTCGTACTGGTAAGCAATGCATAAATTTTGCGTCATTGGTTAACTTCATTTTTTTGTTTGTAATTTTCCAGGAAAGATCATTATCTATGACCTTACCGTACTCTTGATAAGCACTCCAGTTTTTGACATACACAAAATCGGCATCTTTTAATGCATTTTCCTGGTTGTAATCAATGGGCACCTGTTTAGTAATCTGACTGGCTAACTCAAATCCCACAGGATGGGTTATTACAAAATCTGCGTCCATACGCTGCATCATCTCTACAAAAGAATTAGCAACTGCCTGTGGTAAGGCTTTTGGATGCGGTGCCCATGATAATACAACCTTTGGCTTATCTGTTTTTTTATATTCGGAAATTGTTATAGCATCTGTTAATGCTTGTAATGGATGTCTGGTCGCACTTTCCATATTGATAACCGGTATAGAAGCATGGTTTATAAACCCATGAAGTACTTTTTCGCTGTAGTCATCATCTCTATCTTCCAGCTTTGCAAAAGCTCGTACTCCTAATACATCACAATATTGAGAAACTACCTGGGCAGCTTCTCTTATATGTTCAGAATTTCCCTGATCCATTATGGTGCCGTCTCCATACTCGAGCGACCAGCCTTCTCCTGTAAAGTTCATGACCATAACATTCATCCCCAGGTTTAAGGCTGCTTTCTGAGTACTCAAACGGGTACGAAGACTTGGATTAAAAAATAACAATCCTATCGTTTTATCTTTTCCCAAAGTCTTATGGGATAAAGGGTTTTTCTTTATTGCAATTGCTTCCTCTACCCAACCGGGTAAAGAGTCTATATCTTGTATTGAAAAGTAGTTGTTCATTCTTATCTCTTAAATCATTGGTTTTTCTACCAATACACTTTGTAATGCGTTTATAAATTGATCTATCTGCTTTTTCCCAATGGTTAGCGGAGGAAGAATTCGCAATAGCTTTTTATTCATTGCTCCTCCTGTAAAAATATGTTCTTCATAGATTAGTCTTTTTCTAAGTTCGCTAACCTCGAAATCAAACTCTAATCCTAGCATTAATCCTTTTCCTTTTACCTTTTGTACTCTGGGAATTTGATATGCTTTAGATTCAAAATATGCTCCTGCTATTCTTGCATTATCAATGAGATGTTCTGCTTCAATTACTTCAAGAACCGATAATGCTGCAACGCAAGCCAGGTGATTACCTCCAAAAGTGGTCCCCAGCATCCCATAATTGGGTTTTATATGTGGGGCAATTAATATACCTCCTATCGGAAAACCGTTACCCATACCTTTTGCTATAGAAATAATATCTGGTGTAATCTCATGATATTGATGTGCAAAAAAATTACCGCTCCTGCCATAACCCGATTGCACTTCATCTGCTATTAAAACAACACCAAACTCATGACATAAGGTTTCTAAGGTTGTAAAAAAAGGAGTCGTACCTTCATCTAACCCTCCTACTCCCTGTATAGGTTCTACAATCACAGCACACACGTCACCTTTTTCTAATTCAGTTCTTACGAGCTCAATTTGGTTTAACGGCAAAAAAGTGACGTTTTGCTGAGTATTTAGTGGTGCATTGATTTTAGCATTATCTGTTGCAGCTACTGCTGCAGATGTTCGCCCGTGAAAACCATTATGAAATGCTATCACCCTTGATTTTCCTGTATAAAAAGAAGCTAATTTTAATGCATTTTCATTGGCTTCGGCTCCAGAGTTACACAAAAACAATTGATAGTCATCATATCCCGATAATGCTCCAAGTTTTTTTGCTAATTTGGTTTGTAGGCTATTTTGAACAGCATTAGAATAAAAGCCTATTTTCTCTATCTGTTTTTTTATGTTTTGCACATAGTGAGGATGAGAATGACCTATTGAAATCACCGCATGTCCTCCGTACATATCCAAATATTCTATTCCATTTTTATCCACTACGGTAGTGTCATAAGCTTTTACAGGCTCTACATCATATAAAGGGTACACATCAAATAATTTCATAGTATTGGTTGTTCTATTTAATTGTATTTATTTTTTCATAAGAAGCCATCACTCCTTTTATTACCGATGAGCTTAATCCTTGGTGCTCCATCTCATTTAGACCTTCTATGGTACATCCCTGAGGTGTTGTCACCTTATCGATTTCGCGTTCGGGATGAGTTCCATTCTCTGCTACCAATGTTGCAGCTCCTATCGCGGTTTGTACAGCAATGATTTGGGCTTCATGTGGGTGAAATCCCATTTGAATCCCTCCTTGTATCATAGCTCTTAAAAATCTAAGAAAAAATGCTATTCCGCTAGCTCCTAATACCGTAGCAGCTTGCATTAGACGCTCTTCTATAATTAGCGTTTTACCAATGGTATCAAACATCTTTTGTACTATAGCTAATTCTTCTTTTACATCCTCATTAGCTGCAATACAGGTCATTGATAGTTTTTTGGCAGCTCCCGTATTTGGCATTACCCGTACTACTTTATTACTAGGAACTACCGCATTGATTTCGGCAATGGATGTACCTGTTACGGTAGAAATCAATATTTGCTCTGTTGTTACTGTATTTTTTATTTCCTGTAAAACAGCATCCAACTGTCTTGGTTGTACGCAAAGAATTACCCATTTTGCATTTTTTATAGAGGCTACTATATTTTGTGAGGTAGATACGCCTAGTTTTTCTTCAACTTCTTTTAGGTTATATTTTGATTTATCTACTACTGTAATATTAGTAGCTTCAAACAAATCACTATTGACCAATCCAGAAATTATTGATTTGCCTAAGTTTCCTCCTCCTATAATTGTTATTGTGTTCATATTATTTTTTTATACGTTTATTTCAATATGAAATTCTTTTACTAAAACGCACTTGCTTTTAATTCTAACCCTGTTTTTTCTTTTAATCCCAACATTAAATTCATATTATGAATAGCTTGTCCGGATGCTCCTTTGATTAGGTTATCGATTACAGAGGTGATGAGTAACATTCCATTTTTCTTACTAATGTGTAGTATACATTTATTCGTATTTACCACTTGTTTTAAATGAATTTCTTCATCAGAAATCACGGTAAACTCAGCCTTTTTATAGTAGGATACATACAGTTCTTTTGCCTCTTCTTCGCTTCCCTCATATTTTGTGTACATCGTAGCATAAATTCCTTTACTAAAATTTCCTCTATTAGGAATAAAGAAAACCGGGGCTTCAAAATCATGTTGCTCCTGTTTAAGGCTTTGTTTAATCTCTCCCAGGTGTTGGTGCGAGAATACTTTATAACTAGAAAAATTATTATCTCTCCAGCTAAAATGAGTGGTTCCTCCTGGCATCACACCAGCTCCTGTACTTCCTGTTGTAGCATTAATATGTACAGTATCTTTAAGTTTTCCTGCAAAAGCTAATGGTAATAACCCTAACTGAATGGCAGTAGCGAAACAACCCGGATTTGCAATATTTTTTGCTGACCTAATCTTTTCTTTTTCTAACTCTGGCAAACCATATACAAAATCTCTTCCCAGAAATTCCTGATCCTCGTTTAATCTAAAATCATTTCCCAAATCAATTACTTTGGTCATTTTTGAAAACGTATTGGTTTCTAAAAACGATCTTGACCTACCATGCCCCAGGCACAAAAACAATACATCTACATTTGAGTTTATGGTATCTGTGAACTTAAGATCTATTTCTCCTATCAAATCTGGATGTTGTTTATGAATTGGTACACCTGCATTTGTTGTGCTATACACAAAATCCAGTTTTACTTCTGGGTGATGTACCAATAACCTTAAGAGTTCTCCTGCTGTATATCCAGATCCTCCTATTATTCCTACTTGTATCATGCCTCACTTGGGTTTACATTATGATATATCTTATTAGCATTACCGTAGATTTTTATAAAACCTTTGGCATCATCAGAGGTCCACGAATTATTCATTTCGCCATACTGTCCAAAATCTGATTTCATCATATCGAAATCTGATTCGATTCCTTCCAGCGTAAAATGGTAGGGTTTCAATTTTACTTTTACGTCTCCTGTTACTGATTTTTGAGAGTCTTCCATAAACACTTCTATATTTCTCATTACCGGATCCAGATAGTTTCCTTCATGTAACAACATACCATACCAGTTAGCTAGTTGCTCTTTCCAATATTGTTGCCACTTGGTTAAAACGTGTTTTTCTAAAAGATGGTGAGCTTTAATGATTACCATTGGTGCGGCTGCTTCAAAACCAACTCTCCCTTTAATACCAATGATTGTATCTCCTACATGGGTATCCCTACCAATGGCAAAAGCACTTGCGAGTTCTTCCAATTTCTGAATGTTATTCACCGGGATATCTTTAACTCCATCTAATCCTACGAGTTCTCCTTTTTCGAAATTTAAGGTGATAACTTCTTCATTTTCTTTTTGAAGTTGACTTGGGTATGCCGTATCTGGTAATGCACGATGCGAAGAAAGGGTTTCTTTTCCTCCTACACTGGTTCCCCAAATACCTTTATTGATTGAGTACTGTGCCTTTTCCCAGCTGTAGTACACCTCGTGTTTTTCCAGATATTCTACTTCGGCCTGACGAGACAGTTTTAAATCTCTAATCGGAGTAATAATTTCGATCTCTGGCGCTAATGTTTGGAAAATCACATCAAATCTTATTTGGTCGTTTCCTGCTCCCGTGCTTCCGTGTGCGATATACTTTGCTCCTACTTTCTTGGCATATTTAATCACCTCTATGGCCTGAAAAATTCGTTCTGCACTTACAGAAAGTGGGTATGTATTATTTTTTAATACATTACCATAAATCAGATACTTAATCGCTTTATCATAAAACTCGTTTAGAATAGTCTTATTTACATGAGATGAACTTCCCAGTTCATATGCTCTTTTTTCTGTCTCCTTTAACTCTTTTTCAGAAAAACCACCTGTGTTAACCAAAATGGTATGTACATCCAGATTTTTTTCATGAATAAGATATTTTACACAATATGAGGTATCCAGTCCTCCGCTATATGCTAATACTACTTTTTCCATAACAACAATTGTTTATTGCTTGTAAGCATTGTTTGTTTAATATTTTTTAATCGTTTTAGTACTTTTTTATCGTACCACTTTTCTTTTTTCTTTACTTCTTTTAAAGGATCGTATAGCATGCCGGTACACAAGCACATTTTATGCTCTTTGGAAGTTAGAATATCATAATTTGTACATGTTTTACACCCTGCCCAAAACTTAGGATCATCTGTTAATTCGGAGAATGTAACGGGTTTATACCCCAAATCAGAATTGATTTTCATTACAGCTAATCCTGTTGTGATACCAAATACTTTGGCCATTGGATATTTCTTCAAAGAATAATTGAATGTAAATTCTTTGATTTTTTTTGCCAGACCTTGATTTCTAAAATTGGGATGTACGATTAAACCAGAATGTGCTACATATTTTTCATGACCCCAGATTTCGATATAACAAAACCCTGCAAATTGATTGCCTGATATGGCTATAACTGCATTCCTGTTTTGCATCTTTGTTTGTATATACTCTGGAGTACGTTTAGCTATACCAGTTCCTCTTACTTTGGCAGAGTCGGATATTACTTCGCATATTTCCTTTGCATGACGAAAATGATTTTCGTTAGCAATTATTATTTTTACTTTTTCCATAAACGAATCCCGCTTATTAAAGAAGCTTTTCTATTAAAATTAGTGTTGATTTTTCTGAATCCTGGTTGGTATGCGAATCATATCCCGCTATTTGGCGTGATAAGAATTCTTACTAAATACTTTAAATAGGTTATTTACATAACTATCTAAAAATTCAGTTTTTCTAAAATGGATTCGATGTCTCTAGGGGAAGTAGGACGCACCTACTTCAAAAGAATATTAGACCCCCAAGGGGCGACGAAAGCGGCGTGTGGGAATAAATGTATTACCAAAATTGTTCAAATATTGAACTTTACTCTCTGTAGATATGTAATTTACCGTTTTCATAATAGTAACTCTAAATCGTCGGCCGTAGCCCCTTTCGTTAACTAGATGGTACAATATTACGTAAAAAATTAATACAGGAAACAAATTAGTCACAAAACTGATTAACTTTTATCATTTTTATAAAATTCTAAAGCTTTGACTGTTAAATTGATATTCTATATTATGAATCTCTAACAAAAAAGACGATCTTTTCAGATCGCCTTTTTTAAATTTTTATCTTGAGTTGTTTTTATTTTCCTCCAAAAGTAAACAAAAGCCCTACATTAAATGTAAAATCACTTACTGTAGCCTTTCCATCACCTTCTCCTATTTCTCCTGCATTTAGATAAGCGGCATTAACATTAAGAATACCATATTTAAAACCAAGTGCCGGGCGAAACGAAAAATTAGAAGTTCTTGCCGTGGCTGCAACTCTTGTTCCGTTTGTTGCTGCCTCGATTTGTGCGATATCAGTAATTCCTATAGCAAGACTACCATAAGGCCTAAATCCTTCTTTTTTAAAGTAGTAACGCCCATTTACCATATAACTTCCAAAAGCAACGGTATCATAAGATAATAGACCTGCATCTGCTCCAGTTAAAAAATCTCCATGTACAAAAACAGAAACATCAATATCTTCTGTTATTCCGTATCCCAGTTCAAGGTGTCCAGAAAACCCTCCATCTGTGATATCGGCAATATCTCCAGAAGGAATAGCATAACCAACACCAAAACCAAGTTTAACCTGCGCATTTGTTGTTAATCCTAGTAAAGCAACTACAGCAAAAAGTAAAAGTTTTTTCATAATAGATTTAGTTTTTATCGTTTAAGTGCGTGAATATATCGATAAAGAGCCAAATATTGCACATTTTTATCAAAAAAAGCTAAGAAAAACTATAACCTATTGACAACAAATCTGTTGAAGGTCATAAAAAACTTGATGATTAAGGATAGGTAATACTATGCAATGTTACTTTGATCAAATCATATTAAAAACTGAAAAAGATCGGGTTTATCATTAAGGTAATCTCCAAAGAAATTAAGAGCCTTCATCCTGGAGACCAAAGGTTCCAGATCTTTCTTATCTTTTAGTTCAATCCCAACCACTGCGGGGCCATTTTCTCTACTAGATTTTTTCGAATATTCAAAATGAGTGATATCATCATTTGGGCCTAGCACTTCTCCAACAAATTGTTTTAATGCGCCTGCTCGTTGCGGAAAACGAACAATGAAATAGTGTTTTAAATCTGCATATAACAAAGCTCTTTCTTTAATCTCTGCAGTACGGGTAATATCATTATTACTACCACTTACAATACATACTACATTTTTACCTTTGATCTTATCTTTATAAAATTCTAGAGCTGCCAGAGTTAGCGCTCCTGCCGGTTCGACTACAATAGCATCTCTATTATATAAATCTAAAATAGTCTGGCACACCAACCCTTCGGGAACTGTATACATATCAGAGAGGTATTCTTTACAAATATCAAAGTTAAGATCTCCTACTTTCTGAACCGCTGCACCATCGATAAATTTATCAATATTAAAAATCTCTGTATTCTTATTATTTTGGATAGATGATAACATAGAAGGTGCTCCTTCTGGTTCGACACCAATAATTTTTGTCTTTGGCGATAAAGCCTTCATTGCTCCGCATAATCCCGAGGCCAAACCACCGCCACCAATAGCTACAAAAATGTAATCAATAGGTACATCGGTCTGCTTAAAAATCTCAAGTCCGATTGTTCCTTGTCCTTCTATAGTTTTTGGATCCTCAAAAGGATGTACAAAGGTTTTCCCTTCAGAGGTACAGGTTTCCATCGCTGCTTTATACGAATCATCAAAAGTATCGCCTTCGAGAACAATTTTTACATGATCACCACCAAACATTTGCGTCTGTGCTACCTTTTGTTTTGGGGTTACCGAAGGCATATAAACTGTGCCTTCTATTCCCAAATGATGGCAGGCAAATGCGACCCCTTGTGCATGATTACCTGCACTGGCACAAACAACTCCCTTTTCTAGTTCTTCTTGAGTAAGCGAACTTATTTTATTAAAAGCACCTCTTATCTTATAGGAACGAACACGTTGAAGATCTTCTCGTTTCAATAAAATATTAGCATCGTATCTGCGAGAATACCGAATACTATTCATAAGAGGAGTAACCATAGCCACTTCTTTTATCGTTGAAGCTGCCTTTTGGATATCCTCTAATTCAGGAAAATATGTTGTGGTGGTTATGGTACTCATAATTTAAGTTTACGCTGGTCTTTTATTACTATTCTGCCGGCTCAGATCCATCAAAGGTTACACAATACACATCTCAAAACTCCAACAGATCTGGCCTGACAAAATTAAATGTATTATACTATAGGCTTCATTGCCGTCATCGATGCTCTTAATCGAGAACCAACAACTTCTATAGGGTGATTTCTTATAATTGCATTTACTTCTATTAGCTTAGCATTATCTACTCCATTCTCTTTTCCTTCATCGTATGCTTTTCCGATAACATCGGTATCTATTTTTTTCATAAAATCTGCTAGTAAAGGCTTACAAGCATGATCAAATAAATAACAACCGTATTCTGCTGTGTCAGAAATCACACGATTCATTTCGAACAATTTCTTACGTGCAATCGTATTGGCAATAAGTGGAGTCTCGTGTAACGATTCATAATATGCAGATTCTTCAATAATTCCAGAATCTGTCATTGCTTCAAAAGCCAGTTCAACACCAGCTCTTACCATAGCTACCATTAACACGCCATTATCATAGAATTCTTGTTCAGAAATTTCAATATCTCCTGCAGGCGTTTTCTCGAATGCAGTCTCTCCTGTTTCTGCTCTCCAGGATAATAAATTCTTATCATCATTAGCCCAGTCTTCCATCATAGTTTTAGAAAAATGTCCTTGCATGATATCATCCATATGTTTTCGAAATAATGGACGCATAATATCTTTTAATTCTTCAGAAAGCTCAAATGCCTTAATCTTTGATAAATTTGATAATCGATCCATCATATTTGTGATTCCTCCATACTTCATCCCTTCGGTAATGGTTTCCCAACCGTATTGGATTAATTTAGAAGCATATCCTGGATCAATTCCTTTTTCTATCATTTTGTCAAAACATAAAATAGACCCGGTTTGCAGTAATCCACAAAGAATGGTCTGCTCTCCCATAAGATCTGATTTTACTTCGGCTACAAAAGAAGATTCTAACACTCCTGCTCTATGACCACCTGTTCCTGCTGCATAGGCTTTTGCCTGATCCAAACCATGTCCCTGAGGGTCATTTTCTGGATGTACCGCTATTAATGTAGGTACTCCAAACCCTCTTTTATACTCTTCTCTCACTTCTGATCCCGGACATTTTGGTGCTACCATAATCACCGTAAGATCATCTCTTACTTCCATACCTTCCTCTACAATATTAAACCCGTGTGAGTATGATAAAGTTGCTCCTTTTTTCATTAGTGGCATTACTGTATTTACCACTTGAGTATGTTGTTTATCTGGTGTTAAATTAATAACCACATCTGCATTAGGAATCAATTCTTCATAAGTTCCTACATTGAACCCGTTATCCGATGCATTTTTGAAAGATTGTCTTTTTTCTTTGATCGCTGCTTCACGAAGCGCATACGAAATATCCAAACCAGAGTCTCTCATGTTTAACCCCTGGTTAAGTCCCTGGGCTCCACACCCTACGATAACCATTTTTTTCCCTTTTAATGCATCTACACCTGCCGAAAACTCTTCAGCATTCATAAATCTGCATTTTCCTAGTTGTGTTAGTTGATCTCTTAATGATAGCGTATTAAAGTAATTTGCCATTTCTTTCTTAATTTGTTGTGATTTCCGTTAGGAAATTTGATTTAATTTTGATTTTTAGTTGTTTCAATTTTTATGGTGTATCCCTGAGTCAAATTCAGGGTCGGGCTATTCGTTATATCTTTTTGTTTGTCTCCTTCAATCAACCAAAAAGGATGTCACTACTATCCCTTACACAGCTTCCATTCCAAAATTTTCTAATATTTTAGAAATATGCATCTTTTCTTTGGTTATTGAAATTCTTCCAGAACGTACAAATTGCATTAAACCATAAGGTTCTAATTGATCATATAATGCCTCGACATCTCTACGTCGCCCTGTTTTTTCTAATACAAAAAACTCTGGAGTTACGGTAACGATATTAGCATTACTATCCTTTATTACATTCTGGATTTTACGTTCCTCGAATAACAGTTTCGAAGCAATCTTAAACAAAGCGGTTTCCTGATAAATGGTCTCATCATCTTTATGATAAAAAGCTTTAATCACCTCTATTTGTTTTTCAATCTGTCCGATAATCTTTTTTACCTGTTCTTCGGTTATGCTTACCACTATTGTAAAACGAAATACATCCTTAATCTCTGATACCGAAGCAGTAAAACTCTCAAGATTGATATGTCGTCTTAAAAATATTGCCGAAATCCTGTTCAACAATCCTATATTATTTTCGGTATACACCGATATGGTATAATTTTCTTTTTTCATTGTTAGTATATTGTATGATTGTATACATCCTGGCCCAAGTCTATACTGATTTAGACAAACCAGAACAACAAAATCGTATTACTCTAATCTTATATCCGAAACTGATGCTCCTGTAGGAATCATCGGAAATACATTATTTTCTTTCTCTACACATACTTCTAAAAAATATGGTTCTTTGCTTGCTATCATCTCTGCGATTGCTTCTTGCAAATTTTCTCTTTTGGTAACTCTTGTAGATTTGATATGATACCCTTCTGCTATTTTTATAAAATCTGGATTTACCATCTCTGTAGACGCATATCGCTTATCAAAAAACAGTTGCTGCCATTGGCGTACCATTCCCAGAAAATCATTGTTTAGCACTACGATCTTTACCGGTACTTTGGTCTGGAAAATCGTACCTAATTCCTGTATTGTCATTTGGTATCCACCATCTCCTATAATTGCTACGACTTCTCTATCCGGAACTCCCATTTTTGCTCCAATCGCTGCTGGTAATGCAAACCCCATTGTACCTAAACCACCAGAAGTAATATTACTCTTAGATTTATTAAACTCTGCATATCTACAAGCAATCATTTGATGTTGACCAACATCGGATACAATAACTGCATCGCCTTTGGTTTCTTTATTAATTCCTCTAAGTACTTCGCCCATAGAAAGCCCTTCCTGGCTAGGGAACAATTCTTCTTTAATTACTTTATCATATTCTATTGCATCATAATCTCTAAACTCCTGTAACCAAGAATCATGAGAATTTGACTGTACCATTGGAAGTATCTGTGACAGCGTATCTTTAACATCACCCATTACCGCAACATCAACTTTTACATTTTTATTTATCTCTGCCGGATCAATCTCAAAATGTACGATTTTGGCCTGCTTGGCATAGGTCTCTAAATTACCAGTAACTCTATCATCAAAGCGCATTCCGATTGCTAGTAGTAAATCACATTCGTTAGTTAGCTTATTGGGCCCGTAGTTACCATGCATACCTACCATTCCTACATTTAACGGATGTGAAGTTGGCAATGCAGAAAGTCCCAAAATAGTCCATGCAGATGGTGTTCCTGATTTCTCTATAAAGTTTTTTAACTCCTCTTCTGCTTCTCCAAGGATTACCCCCTGGCCAAAAACAACCATCGGCTTTTTTGCTTTATTTATAAGCTTAGCTGCCTGTTCTAGGCTTTTTAGATCTGTTTCGGGTACAGGTTTGTAACTACGTACGCCTTTACATGTTGAGTATGCAAAGTCTAGTTCACCAAACTGTGCATCTTTTGTAATATCGATTAACACCGGGCCTGGTCGACCAGAACGAGCAACATAAAAAGCTTTTGCCAATACTGCAGGAATATCTTCGGCTTTGGTAACCTGGTGATTCCATTTGGTAATTGGTGTAGAGATTCCTATAATGTCTGTTTCCTGAAACGCATCTGATCCCAGCAAGTGCGATCCTACCTGGCCTGTAATACATACCATAGGTGTAGAATCTATTTGTGCATCTGCGATTCCCGTTACAAAATTAGTAGCTCCCGGTCCAGAAGTAGCTATCGCAACCCCAACTTTACCACTTGTTCTGGCATATCCTTGTGCTGCATGAGTTGCTCCTTGTTCATGCCTGGTTAATACATGATGTAACTGATCCCTATATTTGTATAACTCATCATAGACTGGCATTATGGCTCCGCCAGGGTATCCATAAATTAAATCTACTCCTTCTGCCAACAGACACCGAATTACTGCCTCTGCGCCTGTCATACGCTCTGTTGATATTTTGGTTTCTTTTTTTAACGTTTGCGTTTGTGTTTCCATACACTCTTATTTTAGAGGCTAGACCTTTAGAAACTAGAGTCTAGACTTTTTTTAGATTCTGATCTTCATCAGAATGATAATTTATCTTTTATCAGCATCAAATGCTGTTCTTTTTTAGATTCTGATCCCGTTCTTCAACAGGATTACATATTGCCAGAATTAGAATTCATCGGTTACACATCCTTGTGATGCAGAGGATACTGTATGTGCGTATTTGTACAGTACTCCTTTATCAAACTTTAATGCTGGTTGAACCCAGGAAGCTTTTCTTTTTTCGATCTCGGCTTCACTAATATCTACAGTAATCGAGTTGGTCTCTGCATCAATAGTAATGATATCTCCATCTTGTACTAAAGCAATCAAACCTCCTTCTTGTGCTTCTGGTGTGATATGTCCAACAACAAATCCATGCGTTCCTCCAGAAAATCTTCCATCTGTAATTAAGGCTACGTCCTTACCTAAACCAGCTCCCATAATAGCGGCAGTAGGTTTTAACATTTCTGGCATTCCCGGTCCTCCTTTTGGACCTTCGTATCTTATGACGACTACATCGCCTTTTTCTACTTTTCCATCTCTAATACCATCATTAGCATCATATTCTCCATCAAAAACTTTGGCTTTTCCTTGAAAACGCAATCCTTCCTTACCTGTAATTTTTGCAACACATCCGTCTTCAGACAGGTTACCAAACATAATTCTAAGGTGTCCTGTTGGTTTAATTGGATTTTCTATTGGTTTAATAACGTCCTGTCCTTCTGAAAGATCAGGGACATCTAATAGATTTTCTGCAATTGTTTTTCCGGTAACGGTTAAACAATCTCCGTGTAGTAATCCTTTCTTTAGAAGATATTTTAATACCGCAGGAATTCCTCCAACTTCATGCACATCTTCCATAAGATATTTACCGCTTGGTTTAAGGTCTGCCAAAAACGGTGTTTCGTCACTAATTCTCTGAAAATCTGCTAATGTAAACTCTACATCCGCTGCTCTGGCAATTGCCAAAAAGTGTAATACAGCATTCGTAGAACCACCAAGTACAGTAACTAAACGTATTGCATTTTCGAGTGACTTTCTGGTCACTATATCTTTAGGTTTGATATCCTTTTCTAATAGCGTTCGCATAGCACGACCTGCCTGGATACTTTCTTCTTCTTTATGTTTACTTATTGCTGGATTCGAAGAGTTGTAGGGTAAAGACATTCCTAATGCTTCGATTGCAGAAGCCATAGTATTGGCGGTATACATTCCTCCACAAGCTCCTGCTCCCGGACATGCTTTTTCTATGACACTTTTATATTCTGATTGGGATATTGTACCGGCTACTTTTTCTCCCCAGGCTTCAAAAGCAGAAACTACATCTAATTTTTTGCCTTCATGACATCCAGATGCTATAGTTCCTCCGTAAACTAAAATCGAAGGACGGTCTAATCGAAGCATTGCCATTAATGCCCCTGGCATATTTTTATCGCAACCAACAACAGTTACCATACCATCATAAGACATTGCCTGTACCACAGTCTCCATCGAATCTGCAATTACATCACGAGATGGTAATGAAAAACGCATTCCTGGTGTTCCCATAGAAATCCCATCGCTTACTCCAATAGTATTAAATATGAGCCCGACGACATCCTCTTCTACTGTTCCTTGTTTTACCAATTTAGCAAGATCATTAAGGTGCATGTTACATGGATTCCCTTCATAACCTGTACTGGCGATTCCGACTAATGGTTTATTAAAATCCTCATCGGTTAAACCAATTGCGTGAAGCATTGCCTGTGCGGCAGGTTGCGTGTCATCTTGAGTGACTTGTTTACTATACTTATTGATGCTCATTTCTTTTTTGAATATCAGTTTTTACGAATTATTTAAAATTTTAACTTTTACCCTATGATGTATGCATTAGATTGAATAAACCACAGTATAAAATTATTTTGTTGTAGCTAAACATGTGTACATTATTCAATATCCTTACAATATCCAATAGCCTCTTTACTCATACTAACAGCTGATTTACAGTATTTTATGTTTTTATAATTTACAATCACTATTTGATAATTTTATTTAAATATTCTTTATACATCAAAAAAAACTCCCTTCATTTCTGAAGGGAGTCTGTATTTATTTATATACAATAATGCCCCTTCATCATGGTGAAATAATCACAATAATGACAATGACATTACTAATTATGTTGCTAAATATTCTCATTTCTATTGTATATACTTTATTTTAGATTATAATCTTAATCTTTTATATAAAAAAAATCCCTTTACTCGAGTAAAGGGATTTTAATATCTTATAGTATAGTATTAATACATCCCTTATCGAGGTGAAATAATCACCTCAATAATAATGACTGTATTAATATTTATGTTTCTAGTATTCATTTATGTGGTCAAATATAGGAAAATATTTTTTTGAAATACAAATACTAAATTATTTTTTTAAGTAAACTCTTCTTGATTTCATTAAAAACAAGACCTTTCATCAAAATGAAAGGCCCAATTTTAAATTCTGATTTTTGACTACTTAGAATTCAATTTTATATTAAAACTTAACAAGTCTTAAGGTTTCTGTATGCTTATTAGCTTGTATTTTCACAAAATAATTCCCAGATGATTTTATTTGATCTCCTAATCGTATTGTGCCTGGGTTTTTACTATATTTTTTATGGATCAATTCTCTTCCTAACAAATTATATACGGTTATTGTAAATGTATCACTTTCTAATCTTGATACATCTATCGTAACGGTATCGTTAAATGGATTAGGATACACAGTAGTAAACCTGTTTACCTTATTAAATGTGAGTAGCCTACTACTATTAATTACAATCGTATAATCTTCATATTCTCCGTAACGTACATCGTTAGTGCCTGTATCACAGGGATTGTTTTCATTATCATAATAAGAAACCAATAATCGCATTCGGGTAGCCCCTGTTGCAGCTGTCTGAGGCACAGATATAGATACGTTACCTCTCAGGTTTGTGGTTTTGGTTAAAGTATAAGATTCATCCGTATCCGAAAAATCTCCATCTTTATTCCAATCGATCCAGGCATATATCTCATCTGCCGCACCTCCATTATAACCTGTAATATCTACGGTAAGAGTATAACCGGATCCAGTATTTACACTCCCTGACACAGAAGTAAAGTCATCATATCCTGTTGAATTCCTAGCAGAGGAATTGTTAATTCCTGCAAAAGTAACATTAGTTACTCCTTCCGGACCATCGTTCCCTGTTGCTGAGCAATAGGTAACATCGGTCTGACAAGGACTACAAGAACCTCCACAATCTACGCCAGTCTCATCTCCATTCTGGATACCATCGTTACAAGTAGGACTTGTAGTTCCTCCTACTGTTACAGTATAATCTTCTACCTCTCCTAAATAAGTATCAGTACCACAAGGTGTTATTTTTGCTTGCGATCCATATCCTACTCTAACTCTCATACGTAAAGAAGTATTTGATACTGCCCCTGATGGAGGTGTAATACTAGCTGTATAGGGTCCTCCTGCATATCTTGAATAAACGAGTTCTCCTGCATCGGTAAAATCACCATTACGATTCCAATCAATCCAAACCCCTACTGCATTATACGTCCATGAATTATTGTTTAAAGTCACGGTTAATGAGGTAGCTTGACCACTGGTAAGACTGGTAGAAATACCGGTGTAATCCGAATATGCTGTGTTTGTCGAAGTATTGTTAATACTTCCAAACGTTACGTTAGTAATATGTAATGTACTATTACCGGTGGTAGATGCATTACAATAGACGACATCGTTTGGGTTCTGAGTCGTCACGTTTACTGTATTACTCGATGCCGATTCATTTCCGGCCGCATCTTTAGCTTTTACCGAGAATGAATACGCCGTATTAGCTGTTAACCCCGAAACATTGTACGATGTTCCTGTTACTGTTGTTAACCTAGTAGTACCTCTATATACATCATATCCTGTCACCCCAACATTATCGGTAGAAGCAGTCCAACTTAAGCTCAACGTTGTTTGCGCTACATTAGAAGCTGTCAAATTACTTGGTGCCGTTGGTGCTTGGGTATCATTAGGGGTATTAGTAGTAGTCACATTAACTACATTACTTGACCCAGAGACATTACCCGCAGCATCCTTAGCTCTAACAGAGAAATTATAAGCAGTTCCAGCGGTTAAACCAGTAACATTATAAGTAGTTCCTGTATAGGTACCTATATTCGTACTTCCTTGATATACATCATATCCAGTTACCCCCACATTATCGGTAGAAGCGTTCCAGTTAAGGGTTAAAAAAGTATTCCCTACACCCGAGGCTACCAAATTAGTAGGTGTACTTGGAGCCTGTGTATCGGGAGTTCCATCACCTTTAATAAACACAAAATAATCTTCTACTTCATCACCATTAGTTCTTGCTGTTCCACAAGACTCAGGGGCAGTATGTATTTTATAACGTACTCTTAATCTGGTCGCGCCACTTTTTGCAGTATTCGGAACTACAACTGTTTTTGTTATACCACCAGCACCATTGGTTGCCAGTAAAACTTCTTCACCTGCATCTTCAAAATCTCCATCTTTATTCCAATCAATCCAAGCTCCAAAATAATTAGGGTCCCAAAAATCGATTCCCGGATTAACGGTTAAAGTATAAGACCCTCCTTTAACAAGATTGGTTCCCAGATTCGTAAAATCAGAATACGAACTATTTTCACTTTTATTAATGATATCCCCAAAGATCACTTCGGCTATATAGTTATTACCCTGATAACCCGCAGCACAATAATTTGTAGGCATAGGATCAGGATTTCCATCTGTTATACTAAAATTAGCATTGGTAACATCGAAAAAGATATGATTGGTACCTCTTACCATAATTCTATTTACACCTCCTTCATTGTTAGGTATAGTAATTTGTTGAGAACCATCATTAGGTACTGCCGAAGCTAATGTTATTGGGTATGTATTTCCACCATCTGTAGATAACAAAATATCAACAGTTGCTGCATTTACCCCATTTCCTGTAGTTCCTGCTACGTTCCAGGTTACCGTTTGTGTAGAACCTACGGGCGCATTAAATCTAGTGTTTTGAGAAGTAATCACAAAAGGACCAGCAGTTCCACTTACCGTAATAACAGCATCCTTAGAATCTGTATTACCTCCTCCCGGATGATTATCCCTTACTGTGAATCTAAAATTCATAGTTCTAGCAACAGAAGGTGTTACCTCCCATTCAGAAGAAGCATTTCCAGCTTTTATGGTAGAAAGGTCAGGCATATAACGATTTGGAGAGGATGAAGGAGGTTTATAACGGAATAAAGGACCATTAGTTGACGTAGCACGAGGAGGCATCGGAGCTATTTCTTTATCCATTTGGTTCCAGGTATATGTTAGTTGGTTGGAGGCTGTATTAGGATCAGTAGCTGATCCTTCTAATATAAATGGAGTAGATCTTGGAATCGTATAATTACCTCCTATACTAGCTACTGGCGCACTATTGCCTATTGATCTTAAAATAGCACAACTTTCAATGCTTAAAATATGATTCCACATTTCATCTATTTGTTTCGCATGAAAAAAAACATATTGCGTATTTTCTGTATTAGGAGCACAACCTGTATATGCCATGATAGTATTACCCCCTCCTGGTTCAACGGCACCTTCGTCAAGACGATTACCCCCACAGGAATTGTTAAACGAATGGTTAGCACCGAATTGATGGCCTATTTCATGAACGAATGTGCGATAGAAATAATCTGCGACAGATGTGAAAGGATGTGCACCAGTAGCTCCTTGGGCTTTTTTACTATCATCACACACAGCTCTTAAAGCTCCACGTCCAGTCCCATCTGAATCTAAAACATGGCCAATATCATAGTTAGCGTTACCAATTGCAGCATCAAGAACACCTTGACCTTCATTTACCGATATTGAAGTATTACCATGTGTAATACCATCAGTTGCTCCATCAAGAAAAATGGAATTCTCAATATTAGATACTAATTCAAACGTAGTTCCAAGATCTCTTTCATAAACCGCATTCACTCTGGTCATCAGTGCATTCAACTCGGCAAGTACTGCGGCTTTCCTTTGTTGAGTTGAACCATTAGTAACGCCTGCCTTATCAGTATAAATTTTAGACAATTCTCCTGTTACTGCTATAGCCATTCGGTAGACTCTAACGCGACCATCATTAGCGTCTTTTCTTGCTTTGTTTGAATTTTCAGCTTGCTTTGTACTTTTTTCTGAAAAAGTTTCGGCTGCATTATCAATTATTTGACAGTTAATTGGTTCTGATCCATCCGTTTTTGAAGTAACCATATACGTTTTACTAGTACTAGTAGAAGGTTTGATATTCGTTATTGTAGCATCAGGTTTCATAATCATAGCTCTAAAGTTATTATACCCCAAACTAAAATGTACTACTTCGTTTTCTCCATTAACAGATGTACCAACATACGATTTAATATCTGGGAGCTTTTTGGCTAAATCCGGATGCAAAACATTGGTTTCCTTTACACGGTATTTTTTAAATCTTCCGTCTTCAGTTGGAAGTATGATAATGACATTTGATTTTCCAAATGAATTAAATCTTTTTGGGCATTGAGATAAAACTTCTTTTAGTTTTTCAACACTAAGATGATATGTGTGTTGATGTGAAATTTCTGTATTATTCTTTATGGAAGAAATGTTTTCGTTTTCAATTGGGCTACTATTTTTTTTCCAAAAATTATGGGTTTGTGAAAATCCAAATTGGAAAACAAATAAGCCTATAAATAAGACAAGTTGATTTTTCATGATTTAATTTTTAATAGTTAATCAAGTTGTTGATAAATGAGAATCAACATCTTTTGCAAAAGCAAGCAATGAATTGGAAAACTCACTGTAGCTTTTAGCAACAATACTTTCGTTGAATAGCACACATACTGCCATTCTTTACTAATGATTTTTGTGAATTCATAACCTAAGCTTAATAGTGATTAAAAAAATTGAAGAATTTAAACAACCTCTCTTGATTTGATTTCAAGAGGGATTGTATTAGATTAAAACCACTCGTTATGTTCTACACCTTACTGCTAAGGTCGAAAATAAACAGTCTATTTCAGTTAATGATTATTCGACTATAATTCTTACTGAATCTGTTCATTTTCCTAGCGTAACAGTTTCCAAATACAGTCCCATATTTAATTGATTTGCATTAAACTGAACTGTTTTGGTTTGCTTCTTTTGATGTACTAAACTCTGCTGCTTTGCCAGGGTTTTGTTTTTTTTAGTAAGGCTTGTTTTTGAAGTATTTTTTCAAATTCTTTAGCTTTTTCAAAAGCCCCTGGGTTCTGTTCGTAGTATTCTTGCTGAGTTTCCTCGAATGAGCAACTCTTTTCTTTTTGGTGTTGACCCATAATCGGCCAAATTATCAACCCCATTAGAATCGATAAAAACGTGTTTGTAGTTTTCATTAGATAGTTAAGTTTTGTGTTAGTTCACAAAATTAATGCTATTCTAACCCTCTGAAATATACTATACTAGCAACACTTAATACTATCTTACCCAGAATAGCATTTATTTCAATATTTTAACATTTAAATTCAATAAATAATCAACAAAAACAACAAATTGATAAGTATTTCAAATAATAAATGTTAATTAACTAAATAATTCACACCAATTATTAAACAAAACTCAGCAAGGCAGATTATTTTCTTATAAAAACCTAATCTCGATAGCTTCGCTGAGCCTTTTGGTATACTCAGAACAAGCCTGTCGAAGTGCATTTTTTTTTATTATCATTTCAAAAAATCACTCGATTTGACGGTTTTTGAATTTTTTAAACCTTTACACTGGCGTGGGTTCAACCTGCTATTTTGAATGCACTTTGCAAGCTTTTCAAAACAGGGATACCTTCTTCTCCACAAATGGATCCCAGTCTACACTGGGATTGGTTCAACCAGCCATTTTGAATGCACTTTGCAAGCTTTTCAAAACAAAGACACCCTCTTCTCCACAAATGGATCCCAGTCTACACTGGGATTGGTTCAACCTACTATTTTGAATGCGCTTTGCTAGCTTTTCAAAACAAAGACACCCTCTTCTCCACAAATGGATCCCAGTCTACACTGGGATTGGTTCAACCTACTATTTTGAATGCGCTTTGCTAGCTTTTCAAAATAGGGTTTCACTCAATCTTAAAAAGTTTATTTTTCATGCAATAGATCACCAAGCCTACTCTGGTTTTTACTTCTAACTTCTTAAAAACCGTTTCTCTATAATTCTCTATTGTTTTAGGGCTCAACCCCATTTCGGCGGCGATACTCCTATAGGTAAGTTCTGAACATGCGTATTTTAAAAATACTCGTTCCTTATCGGTTAATTTCTCCTGTAGGTTTTTACTGCTTCCGGCTTCTTCAGAATTACGTAGCGCTGTTTCTATTTTACCCGAATAATAAAATCCTTGTTCTATCACCATCTTCATAGCAAATTCAAAATTTTCGGGATGTATATCTTTTAGCAAATATCCTTTGGCTCCTGCCCTAAGCATTCTAATAATGGTTTCTTCGTCATCCTCCATTGTTAGTGCCAGCACTTTTTGATCCGGTCGATTTTCTTTAAGCCATTGCATCGTTTGCACACCATCCATCACAGGCATTTTTACATCCAAAAGAATAAGATCTGGTGTCTTTCTTTTATGTAAGTAATATTGTGTAAGCTCTTTTCCGTTTTTTAGAATAGCCAACACCTCATATTCCTCAAGTTTAGATATTAAACTCTCTAGTGATTGTGCAAATAAAAGATGATCATCGACAATAACTATAGTCTTCTTCTTCATCTGTTTTTTTTATTATTTATTAATTATCAGATCAAATTCGCCATTATATATTTTGGATGGTATCGATATTAGTTAAGAGTGGCTCCTTTTATCTGTATTACGTTTCGTACTAATTACCTGTTTTTCAAATATTTAAATTTTATAAGTATCTACATTGAAGTAATGCTTCTTATTTGGTACAAATGTATAAAGTAGATCACAAAAAATTGTATGTTTTATAAATAAGTTACTTTGTCATTCCGTTGCAGAACGGAATCCACTACCAAAAACATCCTCTAAATGGATCCCAGTCCCGTTCTCTAACAGGATAACAGGTTGCCCAGATGACAAAAAAACAACAACCATGAGTTTACAGTACTAAACATCAACAACTTATTAACCTGAATCGAAGGGCTCAGCAGAACTATCCAGAATAGCTTTTTAGCACTAAAATACTTGTTTTCGATACAAAATTCTTAACAGAATTTCACTCAAACTGACGCATTTCAGATTAATTAAATTCAGGTTATTATATAAAAAAACAAATGTATTAAATCAATCGTTAAGTTGTATAGGATATGACAAGGTAAGTACAACTCCTTTTCCTGGCGAAGATGTATAATCTAGTTTTGCATTTACCAGAGCCGCGCGGCTTTTCATATTAAGCAAACCAGAATTTGCCTGGACAGATTTTGGATCAAACCCAACGCCATCATCCTGTACTCTAATATTGAGTGTTTCTGGAGTATACTCCAGCTCTACTTCAAGGTTTGAGGCCTCTGCATGTTTTATCGTATTAGAGAAAAATTCCTGAATGATACGATATAGGATAATCTCATCTTTAGGGTTTATATATACTTCTTCTCCTTTTACAGTAAGGGAAGGCGTTAAAAAATTAAGTTTCTCAAAACGTTTAAGTTCTACAGTAATAGATTTTTCTAGCCCTACATTTTGAATCACTTCGTGATTTAAGGTTTTAGATAAGGTACGTATCTCTTGCAAGCTATCCCCTACCAATTTTCTAACATCCTGTAGTGATTCTGATGCTGTATCCTCTATGGTAGCCCCCATAATATTAATCTGCATTACTGCAGTAGATAACAATTGCCCGATATTATCATGAAGCTCCCAGCTTACATTTTTAAGTGCTTGTTCCTGTATCTCTATACGGGATTTAAAAATCTCATCTTCGAAACGTTGTTCTGCTCTTAGTTTATCCAGCAGTAGTTTGTTTTTTCGACGCTGAAAAGCCACAAAGAATATGATACCAAATACTACAAAAAATAGAATAATAATGGTAAAATATATAATTAATAAGATTTGTTCTTTTTCGAGCATACAATAAAACCAATAGTGTAGCAAGTATACATAAAAATATTCGCCGCAGTAAGAATTTGAGCATAAACATTCACAAATTCAGGACTCTTTGCATTACTATAATACGATCCATAAATAAATATTGGCGTCACAATTAGATAAAAGAGTAAACAACCAACTCCTATATAAAAGGGTAGTGTTTTATAAAAAGCCAATATAGTATCAGATATTAGTAAATGAAAAAAATAATAGCTAATAAACAGAAAGATCAACAAAGATCCAAAAACATAATTAAACGCTGAAACAGCTTCAAAAAATATATCAGTAATCGAAAGATTGATAATTGCCAAAAAAACAAAAATAATTATTAAAACCTTACCATATTTTTTTATTCTGACAGAATTTATTTGTCCAATAAAGAAAAATAAATAAAAAGAGAAACTTATAATATCATAAATATTATAAATCCATTGATTATGACTAAAAATTGAATCTTTCATACCATTGAAAATTTCAATATTTTCAATGCCTCTAGGTAACCAACCAAATACAAGTTCAACAAAAACAGTGAGCCATAAAAAATAAACAAAGTATCGAGAAAATTTATCTTCTCGATACTTTTGAATATAAAATATTCCTACTAACGCAGCGGTTATTTCGAATATATTAATAACTATTTGATATATCATAATTATTAATAAATGTTTGGCGGATTACCCCCGCCTCCTCTATTATATGGCTCAATATCATAATTATTTGGCGCACTATCACCACCTTTACCCATCTCACCTGCTGGTGCTCCTGTTGGTGCTAAAAAGATCGTTGCATATCCCTTTTTACTTTTACATTTAGATTCAGGATACGCACCAAAGTACATTCGAATCCCTGGATTATCGATCCCTTGCTTTTTAGACTTTTTCTTTACATACTTAAGATATTCCTGCAATTCTTCTACACTCCAATAAAATTCACGTCTATCTTCAAATCCTATACATTTATCTATCTCTGGTGTTCGGGTACAGCACCATACATGTTGTAGCTCTTTTGCTTCTTCTACGCTAATACATTTTTTAGGCTTTCCACCTTTTTTCCCTTTTTTTGGTAATTCTTTTCCCATAACGTTATATAATTTTAGATTAAATTAGGTTAGACTTACGCTAATATATCCAAAAAACATGCAGCAAAGCAAATACACCCTACCTAAAAATCAAAAACCACACAACACCTAAACAGCATCAAACTCCTGTTTTTCAACCCCCTAAAGCACTAAAAAAAAATCTAAAAAAAATCACAAGGGGCATTTACCCCTATTACCAAAAGGGTGTTTTCCCCCTATCGATACAACTCATTGTATATTTTTTCGTTTTTTGATCTAAAATTCGTCAATTCGAGTGCTTCTATACTTCGACATAGCTGAGTACAGGCTGAAGAAGTGTATCGAGAATAGAGTTTTTGATCAAAAAAAGCTATTCCTGATAGCTTTACTAAGTCCATCGACAGGCCTAGCTTACTGAAAGGACTTAGCAGAGCTATCGAGACCCAACTGTAGTAATAGCTATTGCATCTCGATACAATTTCATCAACCGCTATTGCTATTGATAAAATCACTCGATAAGACGTAAGAATATATAAATAAAATCAGCACGTTAGAGAATACATCAATAGCAGTGCTTCTTTCTACCCACATCGAAAGACCTATCTTGAGTTTATGGAAGGGTTCATGAAATGTCGTTTAGTTAATATAAAAAGATATTCGAGTGTCATATTGAGCTTATCGAAATGTAATTGAAAACGTCAATTTTACTAGTCTTCGACAGGCTCAGACTGACACTATAAAACCAAACAACATTACTGACTCTAGGTGGCAGCTGTTTTTACATTTATTATTAGAGATAAGTATTACCTCAAAATCCAATTAACTTAAAACTGCATTTTTCTTTCATTCGTTTTTGTGCAATGTGGTTGATTGCAGTTTCAGTTAGTTGTAAAACTCTTGGGTATCCTCCCGTAGTTTGACAGTCTCTCATTAACACAATTAAACTACCTGATGGAGTTAATTGTATTGTACCTGGTAAAACAGGTGATGTTATAATCGAAGGTAAAGTGTTTGGTATTTTTTCTTCTAACTGAATTGCCATTCGATTTATAGTATTAGAAATTGTAAAAACTGCATCTGATACTTTAGATTTTTGAGTATCATTTAACATATCAAATTCGGGTCCTTTATACACCTCTAAGGCATTTGAATTTTCTAAAAATAAAGGTGGAGAAATTGCAGAAAAATGATCGGTATAATCACTACTACTTTGGTATGGAATTTTGTCATTTTTAGCTAATCGAAACTGAGGTGTAATTGACTTATAAAAAGATCTACTATGTAACACTTCTTCTGAAAGGAATCCATTCTTGATTCCTACATAACCATACACTCCTTTCCTACAAAAATTTATTTTAAGAATATCATTTTTTAAGACTCTAATCCCACGATACATTTCTATTTTTTTATCATTTAAAAATGCATCTGTTTCACCACCCGTTAATACAACAGTTGTGGTGTCATGAAATTTTAAAACGGGAGGTTGAATAGTCCATTCGATACATGCAGAATTTTTAGGATTGCCCAATATTAAATTTGCAAATCCAAATGCCACCTGATCCATTGCTCCACTTTTTGGAACTCCATATTTTGAAAAACCAAAACGTCCTTCGTCCTGAATAGTTGTAAAAAGTCCCGGTTTAATTATCTCGACATTTGTAATCATAAACACACAGATTCAGGCGTATAATTATTATTTTCAACTCTAGTTCTTATTTCGTTATATTTTTTTTCTTTAATCGATATAAACTGAATTTTATCTCCTGGTGAAATAAAGCAACAATTTTTTGTTTTAGGATTAAAAAAATCCAGAGGACACATACCTATCACATGCCAACCTCCAGGACTACCCACAGGGTATATTCCTGTCTGACTTCCACCAATTGCTACAGCACCTTTTTTGACATGCAGCGAAGGGGTGATTTTTCGAGCACTATGCAATTGATCATCGAGACCACCCAAATACAAAAATCCAGGTAAAAAACCAATACCATATACTGTATAGAGTGGAGCAGTATGTAATCGAATTATTTCTTCGACAGTAAGCGATTTATCTTTTGCAAATACTTCTAAATCCTGTGCAAGTGAAGTAGCATAACAAACAGGAATTTTCCACAGTTTACTTTCAGGCCTTGCTTCTTCATAACTTTTAGAATACAGCGATTTTAACTCCAAAACACTACTATAGAAATCCTCTATAGTAGACACATAACAAATTAATAACGAGTTATATGATGAAATTACCTCAACAATTAGTTTATCATAAAAAGAAAGTATCGATTTTTTAAAGAAAAGTAGGTCGTGAAGGGTGTTTTCGTCAATTTTTGCAGGCCATTCTATTAAAATTGCTCTTTCAGAATATCTTTTGTATTGCAATTTATATTTCATAAGCTTCCTATTATAGTAAATTTAAAATCGAAAACTCTTTATATAAATATTTCAAAATCTGAACAGATTTTGGGTTATCTCCATGCACACAAATTGTATCAAAAAAAATCGGAACTTCTACTCTATTTTTAGTTTTCACTTTCCCTTCAAGAACCATTCTTTTTACATGACTAAAAATTTCTTTTGGATCAGTTAGTAAAGCTTCTTTTTCTTTTCTTGAAACCAATGTCAAATCATCATTGTAATTTCTATCAGCAAAAGCTTCATGTTTAACCTCGAAATTCCCTTTGGAAAGATACGATAATTTAGCATTTTTCAAAGTAATTATACATAAACTTTTATCGACATTTTTCACAGCTTCGATAATTGCCATAGCTACCGATTCATTTTTTACTGCTTCATTGTAAAGTGCTCCATGTGGTTTTACATGATGTAGTTTTCCTCCTGCTTTTTCGGTTAAGGATTTTACCAACCGTATTTGTTCGGTTATTGTTTTTACCAAATCACCATACGGCATTTCAACTTTGGTTCTTCCAAAATTTTCACGATCGGGGTATGATGGATGTGCTCCAATTTTCACATTATGTTGCATTGCCAATTCGATCGTTTTCTTGATTACTTCTACATTCCCTGCATGGCTTCCACATGCAATATTACACCAAGAGATATACTGCATAATTTCGACATCAAAACCTGCCTCTTCCCCCACATCTGCATTAAGAATAATTTTCTTCATATTCCTACATTTATTAGCAATAATTCCTACAAACTTTCAATCACTTTCCAAATCCCTCTAAATCCTAAAAAGCAAGTAATGATAAGAATGAAAAATCCAATCAGGTTTTGCTTCCATGAATTGGTATATTTTCCTAATATTTTTTGTTGGTTCATTACCCATAAAAGGAAGATTGCAATTACAGGTAAAAGGAGTCCATTGGCGATCTGAGCAAATCGAATAATTACTATTGATTTTATCCCTAGGGAAGAAAACAAAACTCCCAAAAAAAGGATGAACATCCACACTGCTCTAAAGGATTTACTTTTGAGTCCTTTTTGCCATCCCATACACCCTTTTACTACATAAGCTGCTGCAAGAGGTGCTGTGATTGCAGAAGTAATTCCTGCTGCAAACAACCCAACAGATAGTACATATTTTGCCATCGAACCAAAAACCGGTTCCAGTCCTTTAGCCAGATCGGCTGCATTATTCACTTCTGCTTCTTGTATAGCCGCTCCCGCAATAATAATTGCCATCGATACAAATCCACCCAATACAATCGCAACTACAGTATCCTTTTTTGCTTCTGGCAGGTCCTCGGTAGATTTCCATTTTTCACTAACAATAGAGGCGTGTAAAAAGAGGTTATACGGCACTACTGTTGTTCCTATCAACCCTACAATGGTAAGTACGTTATCACTAGAAAAGTTAGGCACAAACCCTTTAAAAATCATTGAAATATCTGGTTTGGTAACTATTGCTGTTACTATAAAAGCTACACTCATTAATAAAACCAGAACAATCAAACTTCGTTCTAAAACCTTATAATTACCTATGTACAATAGTACAAAGGCAATCACACCGATTACGATACTTAGGTAGTTTTCTGAAATCCCGAGTGAGGATTCTAAGATTGTAGACAGTCCAAGTACTCCCCCACTGATATTACCGGCTTCGTATGCCGCATTTCCTATGAAAATTGCTGACAGGATTAATGCAATAAGAGCTCCTCTTACAATTTTGTTATCAAATTGAGATTTTAGCACTTCGCTTAATCCCTTTTGGGTGACTACACCTAATCTTGCTGCCATTTCCTGTAAAACAACACAAGCTACAATAGATAACACCAATGCCCATAGTAATGAAAATCCAAACTGTACCCCTGCTAATGTACATACAGTTACGGTACCTGGACCAATAAAAGCTGCAGTCACCCATGTTCCTGGGCCTATATTAAAAAACTTCTTCATTTATTTTGTATTAACATCTAGTGTATAAATAGCAAATGATCCCAGCCAATGCCCTCCTTCATAACTATCCCCAACCAGATTAGGCAAAGAATAGTTTACATGTGTATTTGCTACCGAAAAAAGATGCATGTACTCTTTATACTGTTTGGCAAGCCCATATAACACCCAGGCTCTACTAAAATTAAGTCCATCTAAATGAACCAATTTACCATCTGTACGATCAGACACTTCTCCTACGTCGATCGTAAAATTTTTGGCTTTAAGTTGCGGCATAAAATCAGAGATCCAACGATCAAATTCTTCTTTATTTAACACTCTTCTCATTACATCTATTTCTTCAAAACAAGGAGATAAAAAATCATAACCACTAGGTTCCCAGCCAATGGGACAACCTTGATCATTAGCATAGAATTCTCTTGCCCTGGTCTCTATAATGCCCTTTAGTTTTTGATCTCCCAGAGTATTTGCATAATCCCAAGCAAAGGATAATCCAAATGCAGTATTGGTATGCTCTCCTACTCTAATTGGATATTTAAGTTTTGGAAGAAAATCGATATACCGTTGTACAATAAGTGCAGTTAGTGGCTGAAGGCTTTCTTCTAATTCTCTTGCCAGTGGATCATCCCAGGTATGAAGCTCTTCGGCCAGTTTAAGCAACCAGGCCCAACCATAGGTTCTCTCGTATGACTTATTATGCTTTCCTTCAAAATACTTGATTTCTTCCTCAATATTCTTCTTAGACATATTTTGAAGCAATTTGGTTTTCGCTTCTTCCTTTTTTTCCAGATCAGGAAATGTTTTTAATAATTTCACCAACGACCAATGCCCATGGACTGAAGAATGCCAATCAAAACAACCATAAAAGGTAGGATGCAATACATGAGGTTCTCCTATATTTTCTTTTCCTCCTAAGGTTTGTCCCAGTTTATTAGGGTACTCTACCTGCAAGCAAGCTAATGGCAGTTCTACCAATGTATTGGCTTGTTTTAATGTGAGTTGCAAAGGTTCTTCTATTGGATTCTCTTGTAGTGATTGTTCTTTGGTTTTTACATCCTTGGATGGTTGTTTTGATGTATCATTGTTTTTATTACACCCTAAAACAACAAGTAATGAAATCAGAAAAAGTATTCGGTACATAATCAATATTTATAAGTTTAAAATATCTACTTTCTTAAAAGTATCAATTTCCGGAATTATGCGTATGTGATTGTTGATAAGAACGGTAAATAGTTTATAAATTCTCTTAACCACTCAATAGAGTGATTTAAATACTGGTATAGTTTTTTATTTAGCGTTTTGGCATAAAAAAAGGGATATGATTAGATCATATCCCTTTACTTTCATTTCTAACTTGGATTTACATCTTCACATCGCTAAGCTTCACTTCTTTTCCTTCTTTATCCAACATCAATACTTCATCAAACCCGGCATTTTTAAATTGCTCAAATTGTGTAGCTGCATCTCCTATTAACAGGTATGCCATTTTGGTTTCATCAAGATATTTATTAGCTAATGCCTTATGTTGTTCTAAGGTCATTTCTTCTATTATTTTTTCTTCCTTAGCTATATAATCTGATGCAAAATCATACCTTCCCATTTCCTGTAACATTCCTAATAATGCTCCTTGGGTCTCAAATCTGCGAGCATTAGATTTTATTAAGGCGTTTTTAGTAAAGGCTAAATCTTCTTCAGAAATACCATCTTTATACTTCTCTATTTCATCTTTAAAAATCTTTACAGACTCAAAAGTCGTATTGGTACGTACACTTGAAGAGGCGGTAAAGGTCCCCGGTATCTTACTCCCATTAAACCTGGATCGTGCACCATAGGTATATCCTTTTTCTTCTCTCAAGATTAGGTTTACATTTCCTGAGAAAGATCCTCCCAACTTATAATTCATAACTGTAGCCGGAAAATAATCTTCGTCGGTACGTGCCATAGAAAGATACCCTATATTAATTACAGATTGTTTTGCATTAGGAATATCAACAAAATATAAAGATGATTTATCTCTGGTATTCACTACTTCATATTCTGGAATAGTTACTTCTTTGCTAGCCCATTTACTTTCTAAATTTTTAAGAGCCGCAAGTGCTTTATCTTGGTTTAAGTCTCCTACAATTTGAAATTTACTAACTGAAGGAGAGAAATTTTTGGTATAAAACTGCTTTAAATCGTCTATAGTAATCGCTTCTACAGAAGCTACAGTACCAGTGGTAGGGTAAGCAAACATGTGTTTTTCTCCATAAAGAAGTTTATTGTATACGTTTCTTGCCACCGTATTAGGGTCTGCAGCCGATCTTTTAATCCCATTAATAGTCTTGGTTTTTATTCTTCCAAATTCTTCTTCATCCCACCTTGGCTCCAGCAATATTTCGCCTATCAAATCCATTGTTTTATCAAGATTACGAACCAGGGTATTACCTCTTACGATAATTGCTTCTCTGGTTGTATACATTCTGATAGAGGCTCCCAGTAACTCTATCTCTTCTTCTAACTGCTCTGGAGTTTTAGTAGCGGTACCTTCCATCATGATATCTGTCATTAGGTTTGCTACTCCAATTTTATCAAATGAATCTAACAAATGTCCTCCAGAAATTATCAAACTAAAATTAACCAATGGAAGTTCATTTTGCTCTATACCATATACTTTCATTCCGTTAGATAATGAAGTACTCCAGGATTGAGGAATGTTCAGTTTTGGAGATTCTCCTTCTTTCGGAGCTACAGAACGATCAAAAGCCGAAGGTGTTTTTTGGATTTCTTCTTTTGTTTCGACTACTGCTTCTTCTACATTTTCTTTTATCTCTTCTTCTACAACTGCTGCTTTTTCTGAATCATTTGCCGCCAAATCCAATTTTCCTTTAGGAACAAAACTAGTAATCACATAAGGCTTATCCTTAATATATGTGTTGTATACTCTAATCACATCTTCTTTTGTAACCGCCTTAATATTTTCTATATCTTGAGTTATAAACCCCGGATCACCAGCAAACACATTGTATTGTGCTAATTGAAATGATTTTCCTAGTACACTACTAATTCCATTATAAAATTGTGTTTCGAGTCCTGCTTTAATACGTTCGATATCTGTTTCAGTAATTCCCTCTTCTTCAAATTTCTTAAATGCTTCAAAAACACCTGCTTCGATATCGGCTAGACTTTTACCATCATTAGCCGTAATATTTACTCTGAATTTACCTGCTATTTCCATAGATCTATTCCATGCATTAGTATCCGAGGTTAATTCTTTTTCTTTTACCAAAACTTTATATAAAGGTGCTTTTTTTCCGTCGGATAACAATTGCCCTAAGAAGTCTAATGCATAGGCATCTTTAGTATATTGTTCTACTGTTGGCCATACCATATTTAATTGTGCAGTAGTAGCAAAGTTATCTTCGTGAGAGAATCTTTTGGTTTCTGATAAAGTAACATTCTGTACTTTTAACTTTTCTACTGGTTGACGTTTTTTAATTTCGCCAAAATACTTCTCGATCATTGCTTTAGCCTCTTCTGTTTCAAAATCTCCAGCAAGTACTATAGTGGCATTATTGGGTCCGTAATATTTATCATAAAACTCTTTTACATCTTCTACAGTAGCATTTTGAAGATCTACTAACTCCCCTATTACTTGCCAGTTGTATGGGTGTCCTTCTGGATAAATATTCTTATCAATTACCCAATTGGTATGCCCATAAGGATTATTATCTACACGTTGTCGCTTTTCATTTTGCACCACTTCCTGCTGATTTTTGAAAGCACTTTTGGTAACTGTATTAATTAGAAAGCCCATTCTATCAGACTCTAACCATAATACCGTTTCCATAGCATTTTTGGGAACTACTTCATAGTATATTGTTCCGTCTTGCCATGTTCCCCCATTAAGTGTTCCTCCAACATCCTGAATCTTTTTAAAGAACTGATCCTGAGGTACATTTTCTGATTCTTGAAACAGCATATGTTCGAATAAATGTGCAAATCCTGTTCTTCCCGGTTTTTCTCGATTAGAGCCTACACCATATTGGATCGCAACCGAAACGATCGGATCAGATTTATCCTGATGTAATACCACCTGAAGCCCATTTTCTAGCTCATATTTTTCGAAATCAATAGATAATTTACCTACTTCTTCTGTTTGTACTTCAGAACTTGTTTCTTTCTTACAAGAGATAACTCCTAAAAATAAAAAGGATATTGCTACGACGAGCACCCTATAAACCTGAGTTTTCATAATTATGTTTTTTGTTTATGGAGTTAAAAATAACCTTTGCCAATGAGTATTTCTATTGATATGTTATTAAAATAAAGTTAAAGAGGTCTATTTTATGCTTGTAAATCCTCATAAAAAGCTTTTTATGAGGTAAATAGAAAGACCTTCCATTCTCTGGAAGGCCCTTCTATCGATAAGTAGTATTTACTCTTTTTAAAAAATTGAAGTTAGTTAAGTTACTATAGTTTACCTGAGTTTGTTTGCACTTTTGAAATCTAATTTTCTAATCATACATCAACAGATTCTATGTAGTAAAGAAATATTTCTATTTTTCTCAACATAACGACAAAACTGTATAACTCTAAAACGAGGTACATTACTTACGTGAAAGATTCTTACACCTAGATTTACCGAAGTTAATATGTACATTGGTTTGCTGCATTTGTACATTCGGTAGCCATATTATTTTTTCTGATTTGATATTCTTGAGAATTCATAATACCACAAACGACTGCTTTAAGACTTGTTCTTCTCATTTCTCGTGTCCAGGCAATTCCTCCGGTTACATCTGGCTCTCGTAAAAGCAATCCTCGGTATGCAATATAAATATCTAAATCCAGCTGAATCTCGGTCAAATTATAACGATTCAAATAACTATAATATTGATTCCCCCATCTTACTTTAGCTTCATTTGATATTATAAATTGTTCTGTTACAAAACAAACATCTCGTCTATTTAACTCTCTTACCCATTGAGTAACTACGCTTTGGTTTTCTGGACACCTTCTTAGAAAAGACAAATAGGAAATCCTAATCACGCAAGTTGCATCTATTTGAGGAGGTGAAGGGATATCTCTTGGTGGTCTGAAATCGGGATCTTCGGGAAAAGGAAATGATTTTTCTGGCGCATTGGTAGTATCCACTATTTCTACTGGCTCATTATTTGTATCTTCTTTCTCGCAGGAAGAAATTAAAAGCAATCCAAAAAACATAGGAAATAGTACAAGGTACTGTAATCTATATATTAATTTTTTCATGATATATAAGTTGTTTTAATGATTTATTATGTGAAATTATTTATGTTTCAAATAGAGGCTAAACTCCTTTGTTTTGATATAGAACTTAGCCTCTTATTAACTGATTCGGTGTTGCAACCAACTGATACTTATCGTTAGTAAAATACTTTCTAACTCAACCTCCGAATCCAAGACATATCACCCTCTTATGCAATGACCGTTATTACTACATACCGGCCATAAAAAAGGGCAATCTGCATCAGAGTTGCAATCTATTTTTATCCCTCCTTTAATAAAAGCTTGTTCGTTTCTTTTTAATTGATCGACACCGTTAAGGTTTACAATGTTTTTTAACATAACTATTAATTTTAAAATCGTATTTGTGTGAACATTTATAGACACTCACAGTTTGTGTCTATTCTTGCAAGAATATTTTTATATGTCCTAACCTGGTTTTAGATCTTTAGGACGGTTTCTTTTTTAATACTTAAAAGTCAAATTTTGTTTACAAAAAGTTTCAGATTATGAAACATATACTAATCGTTTATCTCAAAATTAAGTCGTGCATCCCTTTAAAACAAAGGGTTAGTATTCATATTTATAAATTTGAACAACCAAAAATTAATAGCGCGATTTTAATAAAATGATACTTCTTAAGAATTGGCATACTCATCATATTTAGAAGGCTAAGGCATATGTTTTTTGATCAAAAAACATATGCCTTAGCTATAAAGAATTTTCTTTTATAAATATGATTAGGATATGATTAATAGGTTCTACAAAAAAACCGTCTAGACATTTCGCTAGACGGTTTCGTTCATTTCAAAAAAGTAGATTGTTTTTTAATTTTTTACCAAGGTTTTATAATACTTATTTTCTCCACTGGTAATCTGACAATAATACATTCCTTTTTCCAAACCCAATGTTTCAAAACCATACATAGTTTTAAGTCCTACACTACTTTTTCTTTTTAGCATACTACTTCTTACTTTTTTTCCATTGCTATTATATATCTCTATCTGTATTTTATTTTCATTGTTCTGCTTACCGAAATATTCAATCGTCAAATGTTCTTTAACAGGATTAGGGTAAAATTGAATTGGGTCTTTATGAGTCGATGTCATTGAAGTACGGCCTGAACGATCTTTACCTATCAATACTTGAATCTCTAAAATATCATCTAACCAATTCCCATCGCTACCATCTTCATCATTACGGTAATCTTCTTCATTATCATACTCTACCAAGCGTAATGAAATTAAATTGTTCTTCTCTTTAAAAAATAGAGGTGTGTTAAAAACATAAGGGTAGTCAAATATCGGATCTACAATTGATGGCGCAGGTGGGGGATCGTTTCTTACGGGAGGTATAATTACAGGTGCACTGGCTCCAAAAGGATCGCTGGGTACTACGACATAGGACAATCTAAAATATTTTGTGGTATTTATATTAGAACTATAATCTAAATCAAGCTTTAATCGTATAATATCATATGGTCTAAACGCTAACCTTTCTGGTCCTTTTAACTTTACAACCTGTTCTATTACCCCTTTATCATTAAATGAATCTGTAATAGATATGGATACATCAACAGTGCGATCCCTAGGGGTTAGTTTTTCTTGCCCATTAATGAAATGAGGAATACATACTACAAGGAGTATAAAAAAATACTTCGTTTTCATGATTAAAATTTTAAGAGTTATACATTAAAAACAAAGTATCAATAATTGGGCTTATCTAATAATTCGAATTGTTCATATTTATAAATTTAAACAATAAACCACTAGCTCAGCTCTAGTTTCTTAATGTAATATGCCGGATTTAGTCCGGTTTTACTTTTAAAAACTTTAATAAATGTAGTGGCACTTTTATAACCTGTTTCCTTTGCTACAGCCCTGATGGTATAAGATCTAAACATTGGATCTTCTTTAAGTTTTAGCAAGGCATAATCTATTCTTAATTCATTAAGATATTGATTAAATGACTTCTTTTTTATTTCGTTTAAGGCTTTTGATAAGTAGGTCGTATTGGTATGAAGTAATTTTGCTGTTGAATACAAATTACAGTCTTGTGAAATATAAAAATGAGTATTTTCTAATTCTTGAAGTTTCTTGAGAATTTTTTCTGATTTTTCATCTTTTATTTTCACTTCTCGAATCGGGTGTTCCAGGTCTTGATCTAAAGATTTTTTCTCTTTAATATCCTCGATTATTTTTAGAAACTTTTGTTCTTTTATTTTAGTCTTTCTTCGATATACCAAAAAAACGGACAATAGCGCTGTAATCAATACTATGGATATAGTTACAATAATTTTCTTACTTGTCACACTTTTTGTTTTTTCACTTGCCAGTTTATTGTTTTCGATTTTAAAATCTTCTAAGTCGTCTTCATACAATAAATCTTTAGCCACTAATCTTTTGTCACTTTTTACCTGAATAATATTTTGAAGTCTATCATAATACGCTATCTGTTTTTCCTGATCGCCCATCATTTTTGATGTTTCGATAGCCAGCCTATACATATTTTCTATTTTATCTGCCTCTATGTTATCACCAATCAGGTCAAAATTTTCATTTAATAGAGAAATTGTTTCATCATATTTCTTTTGCTGATATAAACACCTTGCCATGTAGTAATTGGCTATATACAAATTGGTTTGTTGCCCTCCTGTATTGTTTATAAAAATATCTTTTCCTTGCTTAAGAAACCCGAGTGCTTTATGGTATTCTTCTTTTTTATAATAGATATCTCCAAGGTTAATATAAAAATAGCTTTTGTATATAGGTAAGTCGTAATTCTCTGCCAATAAAACACCCTGATCATTAGTTTTTAATGCCTCATCAAGCTTATGGATTTCTGCCAGGCATTTGCCTTTTCCTAATAATGAACTTAGGTAGGTATTTTTGTATTGAACAAAATTATCTTTTGTTTCTTTTTCTAAGGTTTTAAGTACTAAATCGTATTCACCAATTGCATCTTTGTATCGTTTTAATTTCATACGCACATTGGCTATATTGGTATGACTTATCAACTTATATGATAAATTCTGTATGCCTCTAGAAAGCTCTTTGGCTCTAAGATAAGATTGTAGTGATTCTTCATACGCTCCAAGAACATAGTAACTACTTCCCAGCAAACTATGGCTTCCAAAAATCTTTATGGTATCCTTCATTTTTTCTGCGGATTTAACAGATATGTAGGCATTTTTTATTGTATTACTATGATGAGAACGTATGTATTCTATGTATGCGATCTGATAACTTGAAAAATACTGAATATTATAATCTTCTTGTATTTTTCCTCTTTGTAAAAAAGCCTTACAGTACGCTAAACCTTTTATAGTATCTTTCTCTTCAGAAAATGTGTTTTGAATAAAATTTTCTATTTTTTTTATAGAATCAGATTGAGTAATAAATCGTTTTTCTTTTTCTGAAATCGAATATGTCTCCTCTTTTTTCTCTGCTTTATTTTGTCCGATTGCAATACCAGAGCATATAGTAAAAACATAAAAGACAAGGTAATATCTACAGTATTCAGAATTACCAAAAACTGATAAAATTGATTTTGGGAAATGAGATAGTGAAAATAAGATCATTGGTTTTAAAGAGTTAAATTTTCATATCATCTTCAATTATATGTAGGACTATTATTATAGTTCTTTGTTACAAATTGAATTTTAATAATTAAAGAAATGTACATTTATATTTCTAAAATCATATCTTAATTAACACAAATAAAACTTATTTTCTTATTGCTTTCTATGATTACCTTAGCCATCCATCACGATCCAAGCTTCTATATTGTATGGTTTCAGAAATATGATCTCCCAAAATTGATTCTGATTTTTCGAGATCTGCAATAGTTCGGGATACTTTTAGTTATTATTTTCAGAAGTTATTCTAGGAACAAAATTTGTACTTATCTCGTATTGAGTATTTGGTTCTGCTTTTGAAATACATACTACTAAATTTATTTTTATTTGAAACTTATCATAATAAATTCAGAGAAAGACAATAAATTACCTCTGCAAAGATTAATTAAGGTTAATCATTGATATTTTACCTTTTATCTGATGTCCATCCTGAGCTTTAATAAAGAAATTTGAAGATGAGTGTGGTTTCATTTTTAGTGTCGTCGACCTTATTGCATAGCCACTTATAAACCTTATTTCATTATATCTTACCTTACAATGATAGCCAGAGCACAAGTCGCATGTTTTATGACAACCCCAAATATTACTCGACAATTCAAGTTGAAGTTTACCAGAAATATAGTCATTAAGGTTTACTATAAAATCAACATTATGAGCATAATTATTCAGTTTGTTGATATTTCTTTTATGGTAATCCTTGTTTAAGGTTCCGTTAAACAATAACAAATTGGAGTTGTAATCCCCAACATAATTAACAGATGGAGCTAAAGTATTTTTTGTTGGATTATAATACTCTAAGTTATCTATGTTCTTGATTCGTACGATAAGAGAACCTTGTAACCTCGAGCAATCATTGTTATGAAAGGATTTAAAAGACATATCAGAGACGCTTATTCGAATTAATTGATTTACCTTTTCTCCTTTCTTTATAGTTTTAAGTTTCCAAGCAGAACCGTATCTTTTCCACATGACTATTCTAGTTCCTTCAGTACGTTTTCCCCATTGATTAATCATGTACGTTCCTTTTTTAGATTGAATAGAGTAATAACCATCTCCTATATCATTAAACTTCCATTTTGTATTAGAATTCCCCTTCCCTTCCCAAAGAACAACCTTAGCATTAGAATTGGAGGAATTGTTTTCTATATGAACATATTTTCCAAGGTCAGATTTGATATAAAAATATCCATTGCCTGCATCCTCTAAATTAAATCGTTGAGTGACATCATTACTACCATTTCTTAAGTTAAGTGGTGTGCCATTAACTGACATATGCAATTCAATGTCGAGGTATTTGTCTTCAAATTCTGATTCTATATAATATTTCCCCTCTAATTGAGCGTTCAAATTAGTTATGAATAGAACAAGTACTATTAACTGAAATAAAAAAAGTGTTTTCATGATTTAGTGATTTACCCAAATCATGCACTGAAATTTTGACTTCATTAGGAAATTTCAGCGCATAATCCTGGTCGTAAGTTTTATTTATTTGTTTTCTGAATTTTTTAAAGCTTTCAATTTCATTGAAATTTCTTTTTGAGCAACCCCAAGGTTTTCACATAATTCACTTAAAACTTCTTCTACAATGTTTTCTTTTTTTATTACATCAATAAAATTATAAGAATCATTCTTTCCTGGAGATTTACTAACAAGATCATGTATCTTATCATTTACTAAATCTTTGACTAGCGGACCTAGTGGCCAAGGCCAAGGGTTTATATCATCAGGAACAGGATAACCTACAGTATTATTAAACCACTTTGAACAATTTATGCAAGGTTCTGGCCATGGGGGACCTGACAAGCCTTCAATTCCGGATCTTACATGAAAATAATTTCTCCAACCAATGGGTCGTGGCCATGTTATTGGGTAAGGCTCATCTGGATCTGGAGTATATCCTACCAGATTCCTGAGCTTTGACAGTTCTTGATTTTGTAAAAAATCCTTTAAATAAGTTCTTGCTATTGTGGTAAGTTGGTACGTACCTGGATCAAAAAAAGACTTTGGCAAATTCATTTTCTTATGTATTAAGTTAAACAATTGATAATTTTCTGACTCTATGCTAAACCACTAGAGATCATAGAAATAAATATTTGCTAATAATTTGTATTCCAAATTTCGTGAAGCCTTCTTTTTAAATCGATGACTCATTAACCCAAAACTAGGCAGTGTGTTAGCGTAATTTAATTGGGTCATTTAACCCTGTGGATTTAAGTTAGATCACCTTATCAGAAACCACCAGTTAATTGTTTCTTTGTGAGGCATTTAAAAATAATTTCAGTAACTCAAAACAAAGTATTATGAAAAAAAGAATCGTAACTTTATTAGTATTTATAGGAATAGTAGCTTTTATAATTTTTAGTGGTTGTAAAAAACAAAAAGTAGATCCAGCTTTTGACAAAACTATTTGTCTTAATTATACTAGTGATCCAATCAGTAAAATACCTGTTGGATTGGTTCATGATATGGTAAATGGCTACAAAACTAGACAATTAGCTAAAATCAACGAAGGATTGAAAATAGATGATGCTAGAGCTATTTGGTTTGATTTAGAAACATTAAAAAAATTTATATATCAGATTGAATCCGTGACAATAGAAAATAATTCTTCGAAATCTAAAGAAGATTTAGGAATTCGAATCTATTATGCAAGTTATCCATCTAAAGATACCTGGGAGAATACACCTAAATACCATGGTTATTTAAATGGTTATATGAATCATCCAGAAACAATGCAATATGAAATAAAACATACTTTAGTAATGATACCAACAATAAAAATTGATAATACAGATGTAGATTTTAATCCATTAGACACAATAACCTACGACCATGGATTTCAAGACACCATTAAATATGGTTCCACATCAGAGTTCCCTACTTTTGGTTTAAACTTAATGCCTAGATTAAAACCAAATGGTGGGGATAGTATATTAGGTCGAAATCATGGAGGTTTGTTTCCTCCAAAAAAAGAAGAAGGTTTTGGTTTTTAATTAAAAAAAATGTTGAATTATTATCCAATCATGCACAAAATATTATTGGTATTGCAACTTTTCGCTGCCATAGTAGGTTTTATATATATATTTAGGTTGAGAAACTCGTATTGGAAATGGCTTTCGATATATTTAATTTTTATTTTTATTCAGGAATCTTTTTGGACCCTTAATACTTATTCATTAGATAGTATAAATATAAAATATTATGCTTTTATCGGGATTCCTATTCAATACCTTTTTCTTTTTTGGTTATATGCTTACAAATCTCTAAATAACAGAAAATTATTTTATTTTTTTTCCTTTATTTATTTATCGACCTATTTACCGATAGAACTTTATTTCGGAAAAATTAATTTAGTTTATTCTATAAATCTAACCGCAGGCACAATACTACTTACATTTCTTGTTGTTTTAGAATTTATTAAGCAAATCAAGAACGATAATATTCTTGAGTTCACTAAAAATAAAATGTTTTATATTAATGTTGGGGTCATATTATTTTATATTGGAACATATCCATACTTTGCCTTTTATGATGTACTTTCAAAAGAACCATATATAGAAATATGGAATGCATATTATCTGTATTTTTTAGTGTCTAATTATGTCATATATTTATTATTTACAGCTTCTTTTATATGGGGGAAACATCATTTAAAATAATGTTAATCATTTTTAATGTAATTTTTATTGCCTTTATCGGGGCGATAGTCGTTTTCATTCGTGAATATCATAGAAAAAAGAAAGCATATATAGAACAAATCAAAACCATTGATATACTACATAAAAAGGAGCTTTTAAAGACACAAATGGAAATACAGGTTCAAACAATGAAATCTATAGGTAGAGAAATACATGATAATGTAGGGCAAAAACTTACTTTGTCTAGTTTGTATTTACAACAATTAACTTTTGAAAACAAAGCCCCTCAAATTAATAATAGCATTGCCAATATTAATACTATTATTAGTGAGTCGCTCGATGAATTGAGACATCTTTCAAAATCTCTGATGGATGATACTATAGATAATAATTCAATTTCTGATTTGATAGAAAATGAATGTAGAAAGGCAAACAATTTAAAAAAATACAGGGTTCGTTTTAAGAATAACCTGGAACATACACCTAAATTATATGAAGTTAAAAGTATTTTATTAAGAATAACACAGGAGTTTATCCAAAATAGTATAAAACATGCCGGTTGTAAAAATATAGATATCTCGCTATATGAAAATGAAGGTAAATTACATTTAAAATTACAAGACGATGGTAAGGGATTTGATGTAGAAAACTTAAAAACAAACGGTATTGGAATAAAAAACATGAAGAAGAGAACGGAAATGATTGATGGAATTTTTAATTTAGAAAGTAATACAAAAAATGGCACAAAATTAACTTTAATAATTCCTATTTAGATGAAACATACTATTGTCATAGTTGATGATCATATTCTAATAGCTAATGCCTTAAGCGATTTTATTTCAAATTTCGATCAATTTGAAGTTTTGTATGCTTGCGAAAATGGGAAAGATTTTCAAGACAAAATTAAAACAAAGCCTATTCCTGATATTGTTTTATTAGATATTAGTATGCCAATTATGGATGGTTTCGAAACATCAAAATGGTTAAAGGAAACGTATCCAAAAGTTCTAGTAATGGTTTTAAGTATGCAAAATGATGAACAAAGTTTGATTAAAATGATAAAGAATGGAGCAAAGGGATATTTACTAAAGAATACTAATCCTGGTGAATTAAAAAAAGCATTAAATCAATTAGTTGATAAAGGATATTTTTTTCCAGACTGGGCTACCAGTAAAATACTTACCTCTATCAGTGACAATACAATAAGTGCTAATATAAAAACCAAATTATCCGAGAGAGAAATAGAGTTTCTCAAATATACACCTACAGAAATGACCTATAGAGAAATTTCAGAAAAGATGTTTTGTAGCCCCAGAACCATAGAAAATTACAGAGATAGTTTATTTGAAAAATTAGAACTCAAAACGAGAGTAGGGCTTGCTGTTTATGCCTTAAGAAATGGTTATTATAAATAATTTATTCCAATCAAATTATAGAATGATCAGGCTAAATTCTAAAAATCACTTTCAATTTCGTGATTTCATGGTGCTAAAAAACTTTACCCTAGCCATCCATCACGATCCAAGCTTCTATATTGTATGGCTTCAGAAATATGATCTCCCAAAATTGATTCTGATTTTTCGAGGTCTGCAATAGTTCGGGATACTTTTAGAATACGATCGTATGCTCTGGCAGAAAGGTTTAATCGTTCCATTGCAGTTTTTAGTAGTTCTTTAGAAGCACTGTCTAAGGCACAGTATGCTCTGATTTGCTTTACTCCCATCTGTGCGTTGTAATGAATATTTTGCAATTCTGCGAATCTTTGGGTTTGTATATTTCGCGCTTCAATTACTCGTTTTCTTATTTCAACACTAGACTCTCCTCGTCTTTCTTCGCTAAGTTTATTAAAAGGTACTGGTGTAACTTCTATATGAATATCTATTCTATCTAATAACGGACCCGAAATTTTACTAAGGTAGCGTTGCATCTCTGCTGGAGAAGAGGTTACAGGTGCATTCGGATCATTAAAATACCCTCCCGGACTAGGGTTCATACTTGCAACCAACATAAAACTTGAAGGATAGGTTACCGTAAATTTTGCTCTCGAAATGGTTACTTCTCTATCTTCGAGAGGTTGGCGCATTACTTCTAGTACTTCTCTTTTAAATTCTGGTAATTCATCTAAAAACAATACTCCATTATGAGATAGTGAGATTTCTCCGGGTTGAGGATAACTTCCACCACCTACTAGTGCTACATTTGATATGGTATGATGCGGACTACGAAACGGTCGTTGTGCCATCAATCCTATATTATCTTTAATACGCCCTACTACACTATGTATCTTGGTTGTTTCTAGGGCTTCTTGTAATGACATAGGTGGTAAAATGCTAGGTAACCTTTTACTTAGCATCGTTTTACCACTTCCCGGCGGGCCTACCAATATAATATTATGTCCTCCCGCAGCAGCGATCTCCATACATCGTTTTATACTTTCCTGCCCTTTTACATCTGCAAAGTCAAACTCAGGATTATCCAGTGCCATATAAAATTCTTCTCTGGTATCTACAATAGTTTGTTCAAGCTCTCCTTTCTCATCAAAATAGTCAATTACTTCTCTGATATTTTCTACTCCGTATACTTCTAAATGATCGACAATCGCTGCTTCTTTAGCATTTTGTTTTGGAAGTATAAATCCTTTAAACCCTTCTTCGCGCGCTTTGATAGCAATAGGTAGTGCTCCTTTAATAGGTTGTAAACTCCCATCCAGAGATAGTTCTCCCATAATCAAATATTCTGAAATTGCACCTCCCTTAATTTGCGAACTTGCTGCAAGAATTCCTAAAGCCAGGGTAAGATCATATGCAGACCCTTCTTTTCTTAAGTCTGCAGGAGCCATATTAATGGTTATTTTCTTTCCTGGTAATTTGTACCCATTGTTTTGTAAAGCAGCAGCTATACGATAACTACTTTCTCGTATCGCATTGTCTGGTAACCCTACAAGGTGATACCCTATTCCTTTATCGATATTCACCTCGACCGTAATGGATGTTGCCTCAACTCCAAAAACAGCACTCCCATAAACTTTTGTAAGCATGTGTTATGTTTTACATACATGCAAACATACGTACGATGAGTTTTAAAAAATGAAACTGGGATTTTGTATTCGAAATACTTTAGATACGTATTTTACAGTCTTCCTTGTTTAGATATTAAAAGATAAGAATTGAAAAGTAGGGCCCTCGCCTTATAAAGATATATTACGTATGATATAATATCCCAAGCTTATGCCCTACTTATTTTATGTATAAAATTACATAACAAACAATCATACAACTGCTTCTACGGTTGCTTGAAACAGCTTTTTATTTAAAAACTTTAATGTTGGTATTTTGTCTTTGGTATCTACCAAAATAGATATATTGTTATTGCTTCCTCCATAAGATACCATACGTACCGGTATGAAATTTAATATTTCAAAAAGCCTATATGAATTCTTATCATTGATAACAGATTCTCCTACAATACATATGATACTATGATCTTTCTCTACAGTTATTTCTGCGTAGGTTTCTATTTCTTTTACGATTTCATCCAGATTGCTTGTATTATCAATTGTTAACGATATCGCAATCTCTGAAGTGGTAATCATATCAATTGAAGTGTGGTAGTTATCAAAAACTTCAAAAATTCTTCTTAAATATCCATGAGCCATCAACATTCGATTCGACTTGATCTTAATCGCTGTAATTCCATCTTTTGCAGAAATTGCTTTCAACCCTTTTCGATATGTTTTATTAGAAATTACTGTTCCCGGTGCTTCTGGATCAAATGTATTTTTAAGAAGTACTGGTATATCTTTACCTACAACCGGAGAAACGGTTTGAGGGTGAAGTATTTTGGCACCAAAATATGCTAATTCTGCTGCTTCATTATACGTAAGATGGGAGATCGGGTGTGTTTCTTCAACATATCTTGGGTCATTATTATGCAACCCATCGATATCGGTCCATATCTGTACCTCTGAAGCATTTAATGCAGCTCCAATAATTGTAGCAGTATAATCACTACCTCCTCTTTTTAAATGACTAATTTGCTCTACCTCGTTTCTACATACAAACCCTTGAGTTATATATAAAGATGTGTGGGTATTACTTTCTATTACTTTATTCAATTTTTCACCAACCTTGCTAATGTTTGGATTTTCAACAGAACCCACATACATAAACTCTTTTGCATCTAGTAAAACATTAGATATACCCTCGGCATTTAAGAATTCAGAAAATATATATGTCAAAAGCGCTTCTCCAAAGGTAATAAGCTTAGAATTGACAACTTCTGAATACTCTTGACTAGAGATCTCAAACATTTCTGTGATCATTGCAGACAAACCGTCTTTAAGCACATTTCTTGTTTCCTGATTCTCGATTAATTCATCAATAACATCACTGTGTTTACTTTCTAATCGATGTAAATTTCTTGTAATGGCATCAACATCATTAAATTTCACATTTTCTACCAGTCGAATTAACTGATCTGTAACACCCGACATTGCAGAACAAACTACAATTTTATTTTCTTGATCAGAGATCAAAATTTCCTTTACCTTATTAAGGTTTTCAACAGATCCTACAGAAGTTCCTCCAAACTTTAAAATTTTCATCAATCTTGCTTTTTCATTTGTTTTTAACACTGCATAGTTAATTAATAACTCACAAATAATAAATATTTTAAAAGAAAAAGCATAAATTTGCACAGAATGTTAAATATGTAACAATGAAAACAATTACAGATTGTGTACACAATATTTTAAGGCATCAGCCTTTTCTAGAGGACGCACTATCAAGGGACATTATTAATTTCAGTTCGTTGGCTGTCGATCTATTACCTAAAGTAGAAAAAATCATGAAAAAGCCTGTTAAACCAGGTTCTATTGTGATGGCATTAAGGCGTTACCATCCAAAAAAAATAAAACACATCGATAATTTAAGGAATCTTGGTGATATTATGGTACGATCAGGGATAACCGAGTATACATTTTTAAACTCTAATAGTATTTTAACCAGCCAGAGTAATCTTTTGGAAAGTGTAAAAAACGAAACAAAAGCTTATTTTACATACTCTAGTAATTTTCAAGAAAGTAATATATTAGTGTCTTCGTCACTTAAATCTACTGTTGAGAAACATTTTAAAAATGAAGTATGCATCTCTGTTGCAGATGACTTATCTTCTATTTCTATAGCGCTACCCGAAGACAATTCTAAAGTAATTGGTTTGTATTTTTATATTTTTAAGCTATTGGCTTATGAAGGCATTCCTGTTTTTGAAGTTATTTCTACTTCAAACTACTTCACCTTATTTTTAGAAAAAGAATATGTTAATAAGGCATTTTTATTAATGAATGAAGTTAAAGAAGATCAATCTATATAAACAAAAAAACCCTGCTATAGAGCAGGGTTTTAATACATTACATATTATATTTTTACCAAATATGTACTCGTTTTTCTGGTGCCAAATACATTTTGTCACCTTCTTTTATATCAAAAGCTTCATAAAAGGCTTTAACATTTAATAAAGGTTGGATAGCACGTGTTGTACCAGGTGAATGCGGATCTGTCTTAATTTGAGTTCTTAAAGCATCTTCACGAATCTTTGTTCTCCATACGGTAGCCCAAGACATAAAGAAACGCTGTTCTGCAGTAAATCCATCAATATCTTCTGGTCTTCCATTTTCTGCAAAATACATCTGTAATCCATCATAAGCTCCTAACACACCTCCTAAATCTCCTATATTCTCTCCTAGTGTAAATTTACCATTTACAAATACACTATCTAACACTTCAATAGCACTATATTGTTCTGCTAAAGCATCTCCTCTTTCAGTAAAAGCTTTAAGATCATCTTCTGTCCACCAGTTTTTAAGATTTCCTTCTGCATCAAAACGAGCTCCAGAATCATCAAAAGCATGTGATATTTCATGACCAATAACGGCTCCGATACCTCCGTAATTAACTGCTTCGTCTGCTGTATAATTATAGAATGGTGGCTGAAGTATAGCTGCCGGGAATACAATTTCATTAAGTAAAGGATTGAAATATGCATTTACGGTTTGAGGAGACATTCCCCACTCTGCTTTATCTACCGGCTTTCCTATTTCATCGATTGACTTTTCGAATTGCCATTTTGATACTGCCATTGCATTATCAAAATTAGAATTCCCTTCTTTTACATCAAGTGTAGAATAATCTTCCCATTTATTTGGATATCCAATTTTAACAGTAAACTTATCTAATTTCTCTATAGCTTTAGCTTTTGTGCTATCACTCATCCATTCTAATACTTCGATTCTTTTTTGATAAGCTTTGATTACATTCGCAATCATTTTCTCTGCCTTAGCTTTTGCTTCAGGTGGAAATTTAGCATCAACATACAATTGCCCAATAGCTTCTCCTACAGAACCATTTACTGCACCTAATGCACGTTCATCAAGTGGTCTTTGTTTTTTTGCACCTCTAAGTGTTTTGCTATAAAAATCCCAGTTTGCTTTTTCTATTTCTGTAGAAAGAGATCCAGTTGCACTATTTAAAGTAGACCAACGCATTACGGTTTTAAGATCTTCAATATCTGTTCCTGTTAACACTCCTTGTAAAGCTTTCATATATTTTGGTTGCAACACCATAACCGTATCCAGTTGTTGTTTAACACCAAGATCTTTCAATAATTTATTCCAATCTACTGCTGGAGTCATTTCTGAAAGTTGAGCCATACTTCTTGGATTATTAAAGTTACGAGCATCACGACTTTGAACTTTATCTAATCTAGGTTCGGCTAATTTGGTTTCGATATCTAAAATCTTTTCTGCTGCTTTATGTGCCTGATCTTCGGTATCCCCAATAAACTGAAGCATTCTTGTAATATGATCCACATATTGTCCTCTAATTTCTTTAGACTTTTCATCCTGATCCAAATAGTAATCACGATCTGGTAATCCTAAACCACCAGTAGTTACATATGGAGCATTTATATCACTATTATTTAAATCTGGAAAAGAAGTAAACCCTAAAAACGGTGCAGAAGCAGCTGTTTCTGTTGCTAATACAGATTGTAAGTCCTGGATATTCTTTATCGCAGCTATTTTATCTAGTGTTGGCTGTAATGGAGTTATACCAGCTTTATTTCTTGCTATTGTATCCATTATAGATTCGAAGATAACCAGAGCCTTATGCTGATCAGTTCCTGCGGCATATTTACCACTGGATTTTGCTTCTTCCATAATCTTAAGCACATCATCATCTGTTTTCTTTCTTAAAACCCCAAAGCCTCCCCATCGTGTTCTGTCTTCAGGAATTTTAGTGTTTTTCATCCAACTTCCATTAACATAGCTATAGAAATCATCTTTAGGACTTATACTGGTGTCCATGTTTTCCAGAACTATGCCGGGAATCTTTTCTACTTCAGCTACTACTTCGCTATCGCTATCGCTTTTTTTTGTTTCGTTTTTACAACTCACAAAAGCAAAAATAAATGCAGCCAAAAAGTAAACATTTTTCATTTTTATACTCATTCTGTTATTAAATTAAGATTAGTTATTAGTAAGTATGACGTTTGAACCGAAAATTCGTTACGCACATTAAGCTGGTAATTTATACAAAATGAAATATGTTGATGAATTTTGGATAGAGTTTTAACGAAAAAATAAGATTTACCCAAAGGATTTTATTTTAATAACCGGGTATCAAAACAAAATGGTTCGACATCAAGAAGTTTTACTTTATCAAATTTAGGATGCATTGGATTGACTAGAAGGTTTTTTTCTTTCGGAATTATAATACTAGGGACTTTAAGCCCTAGATATTGTTCTTCTGCGATCCACGGCATCACAAAATTTTGAATCTCGATAGGTACAGGAATTTGATTCCAATTATCTGGTATCTTTTCTATGTCTATTGTGGTAATTAATGCATCGGGAACTTCTATCGTAGCAATCGACATATCATCTGGAAAATATGCAGCTGGCAAATGAGCCAGTACTTCGAGAGCAGAAAGTGCTGCTGTAGTACTAGTATACAAAACGGCGACTCCTTTAGGATTCCATCTTCCTCCTACTGTTTTTGCTCCAATTCCGGTAAGGTCTTTTATATATTTTTGTTTAGCTATTCGATATACTCGCATTAGGCAAAAATTCCATGTTCTATTCTAACTAATTCTTCATTAAGTAACTGAAAACCAAACGTAGTATCTAATAACTCTTTTGGTTTTTTCATGGCTAATGCCACACTTGGATGTCCCATCCAATCTTTAAAACGAGAAAGATCTCCAAAAATATTTTCTCCTTTTGCATAAAGCTTAGCCAACTGTAATACTCTAGCACTAGCTTCTGTTCCTAATTTTTTATTTAAATCATAACGCTGGATAGTGCGTTCAGACATATGAAGTATATGTGCCAGCTCTTTAAGATCAAAACCAATAGTCTTAGCAAGATGTAGCAATGCTTTTTTATCTATCCCATTTCTTGATAACTCGATAAAATCATACATATTACGTAAAGGGATGTCTATATTTAGGTATCGTAATAAACCTTTATTTTCAAAACTATCAAAATCTAATGGAGATACTGCGCTCATAGCTATATATTTTACGACAAAAATACGAAAAAAAATGACAACTGTCCTAGTTTACTGTTAAAATTGCGTCTAATTGTGGTTTTACCTCATTCAATCGTGCTTCCATAGACCTAACCGCAACAGTTGACAGGTATCGGCCTAGTGGTAAAACTGGTTTAATCATAAGAACTTCTTCTTCCTTATTTTCTGGTTCTGAGAAAGAAAGCGGTATCATGGTTGGCTGTAATTTTATGATATACTTACTCCCTAGTTTTTTGATAATTTCCTGAGTATGCCCATATCTAACATTCTGCAATGTTGTTAAAGGAGCTTTATATTGTGTTTGTGTTTTTATGATTTTACGCTCCTCACTATTAGCAATAATAATATGCTTGATATTGATCTTATCCTGTAACTCTGGAAAAGAATCCCGTAATACATTCCTAAAAACTTCTTCAACACCCTTGGATACAATACCACCTACATTATCATAATATCCTGCATCTGCATATTGATCAGAATATTGTTTATCTGAAGCAGAAGTTTTTTTTACTTCTCCTACCGGGGTTATATAAGGAAATCCAGCATTTATACGCATTGCAGTCGATAGTCTGATAGAGCTATCGGGATAACTTTTTTGTAAATTTTCTATAAAATCTCTCATCCCCGTAAGTGGCCTTAGATGTGCGTATTTAACCGGGCTTATTACATTATAGTTCCCTGTCTGTGTATGTGTAGTATTAATAAGTAGAAGTGGTGAGGTTCTCTTCTCTTCTTTATTGGTGCTATTGTTATAAAAAGATAAAAACTCTTTCTGTAGGATATCTTTATCTGGCTCTTTAGAAAAGTATTTCTTGTATGTATGACTCCATTGTTCTTCTAACAACTTCCCTCTATTTTTAAAACGAAACAAACTTGTCGTTTCTTTAAATAGGTCTCTACCTAAAAGTGAAAGTAATGAAACCGATAAATAGTTTTCTTTATACACTGCGCTTGCTTTATATTTTAAAGCCGGGTATCCATCAGTCGACTTAGTTTTAAAACTAGCCTTTTTGTTATTATACATTGCAAGTTGCGCTTCTGCAAAAAACATAGCATTACCTACACTTCCTCCCGATGCTCCTGTTAAGGACAATAAATTTTCCTCAAAATAACTTCCATTAGACTTCTCATATAAATAACTATGTACTAAAAAAGACCAAAGTCCAGCTCTGGATCCTCCTCCTTCTGATGAAACTAAAAGAGCAGGAAACTTCCCTTCTCTCTTTTCTATGATATCAATTCTATCTTTTATCCATTGATATAGATATTGCTCCATAGCGGGTCTCTTTACTTCAGAAGGTTTTATAGTAAGTTGGTAATGATCTGAACTTTCTGAAAAAAGTCTGGAAGAAAATAAACATAAAACAACAATTATAGAAAACAAAGGTAGTTTTAGCTTTTTACCCAAAAGAATTAACACAAAACTTATCATGAATAAACTTAATAATGATAATGTTAAAATTGATAAAGGGTTTATTCTACTAGCCCATTCGGGAACAAAATTAAGTGCAAGAAAAGAAAACAATAACATAAAACCCGAAAAGAGAACAATCCCATAAAAGAGTTTTTGGGGAAATTCTTTTAAAAATCGATAGCTGTTAAACGATAATATAAAGAAAAACAAAGCCAGTGCGCAATTAGACAGAAAAAGATTTCCTAAATCTTTTTCTGTCTGAGTATTTAAAGTACCCAGAGATATAATAAAAACGATCAACCCAACAGATAATAAAACGATAAAAGCATTGGTCTTGGGAATCTTATTAATAAATTCTTGCATATGACCATATATAGTAGGTTCTGATAATAGAAGAAGAAAAAAGATACAGTAGATAAGTGTATCTGTTGGCTCTAAAAAATTAGTATAGATATTATCAAGTTCAAAAAGCTCCATTGCATTAAGAATACTTAAAGCAGAAATAATTAATAGCAAAAGTGCTAATATTCTAGGCAGTACTTTTCTCATATGTACCCTAACCAAATAATGGTATCTCACCGATTTATTTCTCTCCTGAAATTTATAATGTTGATTAGGAACAAAACCAATTAGGTTAGAAAACGAAATATCTTTATAATTATAATAGTAGAAATACTTTGGTATATTCCAGATTAAAAATGCCGAAACCATAAGTAAGAAAAAATACAAAGGTACTTCAAACAAAAAGGCATCTGCTTGATTAAGAATTAACAATAAATCTATAGTTTGAGGAAAATGCCATAAAGCAAAATATAAAGCTAAAATAAGGAAGAGGCTAATTAGGTTATTAGATAACTCACTTAACAGTATTTTAAACCATATACTAAATTGTTGAAAAAACAACAACAGTTTTACCATTTCTGAAATAATTTAGATTTTAAGAATAAGAATATAAATCTAATGAATAAAACGAATACTCATATCTAAAAGTATTTTAATTTATTATTCATTAAAAATCAAACAAATATGGTGGTTGCTTTTAAAAATTGTTAAAAAAAACCAAAAAAATGATTTCATTAAACTACCCGTAATTAAAGGGGCATACGTGATTTCTATATCTTAATCACAAATAAAAATCAATATTAAACTCAAAAAATTTACGTTTTTCGCATAAAATATTGTATATTGTCGTTGATTTTGTGTTTTACAACGATAAAAAATCATTTAAAGTAAGTTATTACTTACAAAATTGAAGTTCAACCCCAAAACCAAACTTTATGAAAAAATTTCTACCCTTATTAGCCTTGTTATTAACAAGCATGACATTTGCAAATACTAAAATTGACATTTCTTATAAGTTAATGTCGGTAACAGAAAACACCGTAGTTGATGGTTTGGACGAAAATTCTGAAGAAGGTGTTATTTTCATTACAGAAAGCTTACATCTTGAAGCTGGAGTACGTATCAAAGTAAGAAACGCTTGTCTAATAATTCTAGGTGATTTAACAGGTAATGGAATCATTGATATTGATGATTCAGCTACCGTAACCTTAGAAGGAGAAGAGCAAGGAAGAATTACTTTTATCAATAAATTTTTGGCAGATGACACCTGTCAACAAACTACAGATCAAAAAACTTTTAAACATATAAAAGAAGTTCCTCAAGGACTTAAATATAGTCTATACAACATGTCTGGAAGATTATTAGACAAAGGAGAAGTAGATGATTATATTCAAAATTATATAGACCCAAAGACCTATTTAATTAAAATAGATGGATACAAATTAAAAAAGATAATTTTCAAAATGTGATTTAATCATTAAAAGTAAGGTTTAAAATCCACGGCAATCCCCTGTCGTGGATTTTTTTAAAAATACTCTAATCCCCCGCTATATAAACCTATAAAACATTGCTTAATATTTCAAAAAAAAACTATATTTAGCAATTATTCTCCCTAAGCTTCCCCTAATACAGCCAGTTTTTTAAATTATAAAGAACGTAAGCGCTCAACCAAAATAATTATTATGGCACGAATATCATGGTTCAAATCTGAAGCTGCTAGATATACTTTTTATGGGATATCTTTTGGGTTTGCATTTCCTGTTCTAGCCACAAGTATTGATATTGCCAGGTTTGATCTCGAATTCTCATGGCAATCTATCGCTTATGTACAAAGAAATTTTCCTATTCATTATATTATAGATACTGCCCCTCTATTTCTAGGTCTATTTGCTATGTTTGGAGGTAGAAATCTAGATAAATTAAAAGAAAAAAATCAACAAATCTTAAAAGCCTCAAAATTTAAACAAGAATTTCTTGCCAATATGAGTCATGAAATCAGAACTCCTATGGTTGGAGTTATAGGTATGATTGATTTGCTTTTTAATACTACAGAACTTAATGATCTTCAGAAAGAATATGTTACCACAATTCACCAATCTTCTCATAATTTATTAGAAATTTTAAATCAAATTTTGGATCTATCAAAAATGGAAGAAGGGAAATTTAATTTATCTCCTACTCCCATTAATTTTAAAAAGTTAATCCACCAAAATGTAGATCTCTTTTTGGCTACTGCAACAGCTAAAGAAATTAATTTAATTCCTAAATATTCTGAAGAATTACCCGAAAATATAATGGCAGATGGTAATCGTTTAACTCAGGTTATTTCTAACCTTATTGGTAATGCCATAAAATTTACTAATGGTGGAGAGATACATATACAAGTTTCTGCAGTAGCTCAAAAAAACGATTATTTAACCATCAAAGTAGAAGTGATCGACTCTGGTATTGGTATTGGCAAAAAAGATCAGGAAGCACTTTTTAGTCGTTTCAGTCAATTTAATGAAACATCAATTCTCTCAGGACAAGGAAGTGGACTAGGGCTTTCTATATGTAAAAAACTAGTGGATCTAATGCAAGGTAAACTTGGTGTAAAAAGTGAACTCGGAAAAGGCAGTAATTTTTGGTTTACTTTTAAAACAAATATCATCGATACATCAATACCTATAAAAGAAAGCAAGGTACCTACCCATGTAAAAAAACATAAATATGACCTACATGTGCTGTTAGTAGAAGATTCAGAAACCAATATACTGGTATCTAAACAAATTCTAAAATATCTTGGTTGTACAGCAGATATAGCAAAAAATGGAAGGCAGGCAGTCGACATGTTCAAAGAAGATACCTATGATCTTATTTTAATGGATATCAATCTACCCGAACTTGATGGTGTTCAAACTTGTAATCTAATTCGTAAAAATTACAAAAAAGTTCCCCCTATAATTGCATTAACTTCTAATGCGTTACCCGGTGATGCAGAGCGTTTTATTGCCAAAGGTCTGGATGATTACATTACTAAGCCCTTTACTACAGAAATTTTGAATATTAAACTCAAAAACTGGTTCGGAGATCATTACAGGTATCATTAATCGTATTTGAAGTAATCCGAAATTTAACAAAAGCTACTGTTTTAACGTATTGACATCAAATTTCTTCGGTAAAATTTCTTACCTTGTAATGTAGGATTAAGCTCTTTAAAAAAGAAATTACAACCAAAAAAACTCGAGCTATGAACAAAAAAAGTATTTTTTTTCACAATAGATATACCTCTTTTCTATTGTTTATTTTGCTAACTATCTCATATTCTGCTCACATACAAGCATTCACTTATTTACAGGATAGTAGCCAAGATGACACCAATTATAACGAGTACAAAGGATATATACTCGATAGTGAAAACAATCGACCTCTGATATCGGCATCTATTGAAGTAAATGAAACGAATATTTCTACAGTTACAAACGACGAAGGAAAATTTTCGTTAAAGGTTCCTAAAGAGATGGCTAATGGAAAAATAACAGTCTCTTATCTTGGATATAGAGATAAAGTGATTATGTTATCCAAATTTAATGGTAAAGAGTTAAAAATAAAACTAAATACCTCTATCACCGAATTATCCGAAGTTAATATTGATCCTAAGGATCCAAATGCACTTATACGTGAAGTAATAAAGAGAAAAGGGAGTAATTATCTTAATGAAAACAGTATCATGACTGCCTTTTATCGAGAAACCATCAAAAAACGCAGAAGCTATGTATCGCTTTCTGAAGCTGTGGTAGATGTCTATAAAAACCCTTATGAATCGACAAAAACAGATATCATTAAACTTTTTAAAGCTAGAAAAAGTGCCGACTATAAAAAATTAGACACCTTAACATTAAAATTACAAGGAGGACCTACCAGTACACTTTATATTGATGTGATGAAAAACCCTGAGATTCTTTTTACTGCAAATATGACCGATACTTATATTTTTAGTTTTGATAAGTCTACAAAAATTCATGATCAATATATTTATGTATTAAATTTTAAACAACGCCCATACATAAAAGAACCATTATACTATGGAAAATTGTATATAGATGCAGAAACATTAGCAATGACCAAAGCTGTCTTTAGTCTTAATATGGAAAATAAAGAAGAGGTTAGCAAAATGTTTGTTAGAAAAAAACCAAAAAAAGCAAAAGTATACCCTACCCAAGCATCTTATACAATTGATTATCGTCAAAAAGATGGAAAATGGTATTATAGTTATGGAAGAATTGATCTTGTCGTAAAAATTAACTGGAAGAAGAAATTATTTAATTCGGTTTATAAATTAAATGTAGAAATGGCGGTGACCGACTGGAAAAAGAATATTAATAACGAAACGGTTAGGTCAAGAGATCAATTAAAATCTTCTGTGGTCATCAGCGATGAAGCATCTGGATTCTCTGATCCTGTATTCTGGGGTGAATACAATGTTATAGAGCCCGAAAAATCTATAGAATCAGCAATCAAAAAAATAAAAAGACAACTGCGAAAATTAAACTAAAAACAAAACAATTTGCAATCTAAAAAGAGTATGTTTTTCATACTCTTTTTTTATTAAACTCATGGTATTAAATCTAGTAATAGATAAAATTCACTCAACAATTTTATTATTTTTACACCTGGGAAAACAAAAAGATTGCAACAATAAGCAATCTAAAGAAGTCAATTAAGTTATATCGTTAAAATCATCTAATGAAAAAAATACAGTGTTTTGTACTTTTTTACATACTCACTTGTGTAGTTTATGCACAAAAACGCATGGATTCTCTTGCTGTTAGAGAAGATTTTAGGATTTTTGAAAATATCCTTAAAAAAGGACACCCCAGTTTATATGAATATCTTGATCAAGATTCTTTGGAGTATATTTTTGAGATTACAAAAGAATCCCTAACTACAACAGATTCTGATATAAAATTATATCAAAATATGCTAGATGTTACAGATAAAATAAAAGATGGACATCTTTCATTTTTTGCTCCCAATACCATAAAAACAGACCAATATTATTTTCCTCTGATTCTTAAATTAATAAATACAGAGTTTTATACCGATACCGATGATTTTGATATCCCAATAGGTTCTAAAATTAATCGAATTAACGGAAGAAAAACTTATGAAATTTTACAACACCTAAAGAAATATGTGCCAAGTGACGGCTATAATCTCACTCGAAAATATAGAGAAATAGAATTGAAGTTCGGATTATACTTTGCATACGAATATGGCATTGAGAAAAAATTTAGCATCGACTATACAGAACCAGATGGTACAGAAAAAAATAAAGTATTACCTGCAGAATCTTTTGTAAACGTAAGACTTAGAAACACCAAACGTAATTCCTATTTTGCTTCATATCATAACCAAGAAAATGGCTTTGACTACTTTGATACATTTATCAATAACAAAAGCCCCTTTGTGTATTACAAAGAAGACATAAATACTGCCGTCGTAGTGGTCAATTCATTTAGAGGAGATCTCAGGATTTTTAAATCGAATCTAACAAAAATCTTTAAAGAAATTAATAAAAAGAAAATTAGTAATCTTATCGTTGATGTTCGACAAAATGATGGAGGTTTTAGATCTAATGCAGTACATTTATTCTCATTCATCACCAATAGTGTATTTAAACAGATAACTAGTGAATATGTAGCTTCGCTTACTGTTCCCGAGCGAAAACATGTCACCAAGACCTATCTTAGTGAAAAGCATTTTTTAAAAGATAAGTTTTATAACCATCCTATATATGATGGATGGAAACTGGTTTTTGATGATATGGAAGCTCTTATGGTTCCCGATAAAGATAGATTTCGAGGAAATGTATATGTACTTGCAGGGGGAGCAACTTTTTCTGCCGGATCTACCTTTGCATTAAATGTTAAAAATGACCCTAATATTATTTTGGTAGGAGAAGAAACTGGTGGTGGATATCACTTTTCTAATGGAGAGTTTCCTGTATATTACGAATTTCCTAATTCCAAAATAATTATGGTAATGTATATGGAAAAAATCAACCATCATGTAATAGACAAAAGAGTTCCCAAAGGATCTGGTGTACTTCCAGACAGGCAAACTATATTCTCTATTGATGATCTAATCTCTGGCAGAGATCCTGACCTGGATTATGTTTTAAAATTGATTCGGGGATAAGTAAAATCACCCAATATATGTATTTACACTGGTGACTAACTCACAAGAATTATGTAGCATTTGCTTAAATCTTAATGCAAGATGCTCATCGTTAAACTTCATTGCCTCACTAATACTGTTAGACAATACCAGTTCGCCGATAAGATATTCAACAAAATAACTTTGGTCATCTGTTAGAAGTACATATTCTGTCATACGATAATTTATTTTCCGAACTATATTTTATGATGATACGACCTCATAAAGTTCGAAGGTAAAAATAAGTTTAAAACCTACTCAAAAAGATAAAGGAGTAGAATACTTTTACACAGAAGTATTAACAATTATATTGTATGAATTTCAATTTTTCTTAAAAGTCCTGTTTCAATATATTCTGAAATTTTGTTGATCTCTTTAACGTTTTCGGTTGCTATAGGGATCCAACCATCTATTTTAATTTTATCATTAGGATTGCTACTAAAAAACATCTCATACTCACAGTCTTTTAATTTGTTTTTACCGAAAGAATAATTTGGATTATTTTTAGTTTTATCCTGTATTCTTTTTTTGACAATTTCGATTTTGGAAGCTAAATCCAAAGCTTCCGTATCTCTATGTACTTCTACTTCTAAAAATTCTGAAATAGATACCATAATTATTTCTTCTAAATTCATAAGTAAAAATTTTAGTTATCATTATTATCTAAACTATTCTATTCCCTAACTTAATATCAGAATCACCTTTACATTACCCGCATTTTAATCTTCTTAAAATTATTTTTTGGAGCTTCACAGAGAGAACAGCCATAATTATCTGGTAATTCGACAAAATCTACTCCTCTTGGGATTTTGTTTAATACATCTCCAATTAAAGAGTCATAAATAGTTTGACAATTATTACATTGATACACTTCAATCTCAAGAGTTTCTTTTTTAATACCTAGCTCAGAGGGTTGATCATCTTCCATTTTTCCTAAATTTTGAAAATATGTTTTTGTTAATTCAAGTAATATTCCTGGTAAATCCATTTGATCTATATCTTGAGCATATACAATATATTGTTGGGTATTAGGGTTGAAATTTTTAGCATACAACACATTATATGTTGGCCTTACTACAAAATCCTGAATAATGTCTGATATCTTATTTTCTTCTATCATTATAGATGTAAAATATCGCTTTTGATCATGTTTAAATATGATTCCAAAAGTTAATCCATAGGTGCTGATATCATTTTGGTCAAAGTTCATCACTAAAAACTTTTTTAGATCAAATGCTTTTTTATTATTAACTGGTATATGCCAGTTTAATTCTAAGGCCGAGTGTCGAACATTTATACCAAATTTCCCTAGTAATTTTTCTAAAACCAACTTACTTTCTTTTGGTATTCCTTTTATTATAAAAGATTTCCAAGGAGTTAGACATATTTTTCCTATTCGATATTCTATACAAAATTCACATAGAGTATTTAGAAATTCTAAATTATATCTATTGTTTCTCCAATATAACCCCAACCAATATTGATGTTCATCCATTTTGTTCATTCCTTCGTAATAGGGAAATGGGCTAAAATTAATTTGAAGTGGCTTTTCTATTACTCTATTATTAGTTTCTAGGTTCTTATTCAAAAATTGAAACAGCTCATTAACATTATTCACGTTTTGATATTCATTTTCAATCGCTTTTGCAACTTTTGCAATATCCCATGTATAAATTAACACGGGATAAAATACTTCTTCCCAATTGGGTAATTTTAAAAATAAATACCAATAATCTTCATAAGAAGAAGCTATAAAGTTTAAATCGCCTGTAAACACAGGAACGATCTGTTGCTTAGGGTCGGTAATGTTTATTTTTAATTTTGGACTATACCTAAATTCTTCAAAAATATATAAATAGGTTGTGTCTCGTAACCAGACCGTAGCGTTAAAAATATCAATAGAAACATAAGAACAACTGATATTTTGTTGTGTTTCTGAGGCAAAAAAGGACGAGTCAAAAAAATCACTTTTGGTAATAATATTTCCATTACTATTCTTTTTAGGAAAAATAATATCCTGCCGAGATCCAAAATGAAAAACATCAAGCCCCAGATTCTGAGCGTACTTAATAATACGTAGCAATTCTATCGGAGACAAAACACCTCCTTTGACATCTACTCGATGTAAATATTTTTCTTTTTTCATGACTAAGTCAATTGTAAGACATTGTTCAACACTTCTTTTATTTCAGGTTTGCAGCTACCACAACCTAATCCTGCTCCAGTTTTGCTACATAGTTCAGAAAAAACCTCGCATCCTGATCTAATCTCTTTCTTAAGGTTTCCCTCTCCTACTTGACTACAAGAACAAATAAGTTTACCTATAACAGGTTTATCTGGTTTTGAAGACTTTAACAATTCGTCTCGTTTCTCTGATAATTCTATTTTTTCTTCAATAAGACGTTTAAAATCTGCAAATTCTTTTTTATCCCCCATTAAAATAGCTCCTATCAATCTATCGTCTTTCACAATACATTTCTTATAAAACCGCCTGCTAACATCCATAAATACCACTTCTTCAAAAGAGCTATCATTGGCAGGTACATCTATATTACCAATACTACAAAGGTCTAGATCTTCAAATTTGAGAATATTCATGAAAACAGAACCTCTATATATTGCGCTATAATCCCCCAACAAATATTTAGCTACGATATCAGCTTGTTGTTCTGCTGCTGCAGTAATACCAAATAAATTGCCGTTAAACTCGGCAATTTCTCCAATAGCAAATATATTAGGGTCACTTGACTGCAAATATTGATTCACCAATATTCCTCGACGGCAATGAATTCCTGTTTTTTTAAGCAAATCGATATTAGGAGTTGTACCTATAGAGTACACTACTGCATTACAGTTAAAGGATTTACCAGACTTTAAATTAACCAGTAAATCGCCATTATTCTGTTTAAAAACAGTATCTACTTCGTTATCAAAATAGATTTGAATTCCTTTTTCTTTTACATGTTCTGCTAATAAACGACTGGCAACAATATCAAGTTGACGTTCCATTAATCGGTTTCCTTTTTGTACAATTGTAATCGTTATTCCTTTTTTACGAAGTACTGCTGCCAATTCTAACCCTAGTAATCCGCCACCTACTATGGTTACATGCTGCCTATTCTCTGGTATACCCGTTTGATTGAGATATGATTTTAACTTATCGGCATCGCTACGATTGCGTAGGGTAAATCTTCCCGGACGATGTATTGGGACTTCCTTCGGGATAAAAGCACGGCTACCTGTTGCCATTAAAATAACATCATAATCATGTTTTTGGCTTTTACTATCTATAAGGTGTTTTTTTTCTCTATTAATTTCAATAACAGGGTTACTTACGAAGAGGGTTACATTAAGTGATTTCATATTTCCCTCTCGCATCTTCTGTAACTGTTCCCATTTTAGTTCTTCACTTATATATTCAGGAAGTAAAACTCTGTTATAAAATGGATATGGTTCTTTAGAAAACACTACAATTTCATCTTCGCTATTAAATTCTCTATACGTTTGAATAAAACGATATGCAGCTGTTCCAGCTCCTACTATACAGATCTTTTGTTTTGGTTTTATAAATTTATAAACCTGAACCGCAGAAAATTTAAAATCAGGCTCTTTAGATGTCGTATCTACAATACTAGTCGTCAAATTATTCGCCCTTCCGTAATCATTGCCCAGAACTTTGCCCCAATGCATAGGAAGAAAAACCACCCCTTTATTGATACCATCACTAATTTTTGCTTTTACCTGTACTTTACCTCGTTTACTCTCAATAATAACAATATCTCCTTCTTTTATTTTCCTCAAAAATGCATCAACTTGATTAATCTCTAAATAAGGATCTGGAGTATGAGTTCGCAGTCTATTTACTTTACCTGTCTTTGTTCTGGTATGCCATTGGTCACGTACTCTACCTGTTGTAAGAATCAATGGATATTTTTCCGTCAATAACTCAGAGGTTGGTTGCGTAAACTTCGGGATTACAAATTTTACATTTCCAGTATCGGTATGAAATTTTTTATCTTCAAATAATCGCGATGTACCAGGATGATTATTCTTGGGTACGGGCCATTGAAAACTGCCTTCTGTTTTAAGACGTGAATAGCTAAGTCCAGAAATATCGATAGTAGTTCCTTTGGTTAGTGTACAATGTTCTTTATATACTTCTTCTACAGTGTTATAATCAAATCCTCGATATCCCATTTTTTGTGCAAAACTCCAAAGAATTTCTACATCTGGCATTGCTTCTCCCGGAGGATCAATCACTTTATTAAGGTAAGTAATCCTACGCTCACTATTTGTCATTGTACCTTCCTTTTCTGCCCATCCGGCTGCTGGAAGCACTAAATCAGCATACTGGATGGTCTCTGATCGATGTGATATATCCTGAACTACAACAAACTTGGCACTCTGTAAAGCTTTTTCTACTTTATTAGCATTAGGAAGGCTTACCAATGGATTAGTGCATATAATCCAAATGGCTTTTAGTTTTCCATTTTCTAATGCATCAAACATTTCAGTAGCAGTAAGTCCTGGTTTTTCCGAAATCTCTTTTCCTCCCCAAAAGTTTGCTACTTCCTTCCTGTCTTCTTCATTTGAAAGTTCTTTATGAGCTGCTAATAAATTAGCCATTCCTCCTACCTCCCTTCCTCCCATTGCATTGGGTTGTCCTGTTAAAGAAAATGGGCCACATCCAGGTTTACCAATATGCCCTGTGAGTATAGATAAATTTAATAATGCATTGTTTTTATTAACTCCAATAGAACTTTGATTTAATCCCATCGCCCATAGAGTAATAAACCCTTTTGCGTCTGCAATATAGGAAGCAGCTTTTTTAATATCTGCAACTGTTATCCCACAGGTGATAGCAGCTTTAGATAGAGATATTGATTGCAAAGATTCTTTAAACGTTTCATAATTATCTGTATGATTAATAATAAAACTCTTGTTAATTTTTTTTCGATCGATTAATCGTTTTGCAATTGCATTGTATAAAACTACATCTGTTCCGGGAAGAATCTGCAAATGTAAATCTGCTATATCACAGGATTGTGTTCTACGAGGATCAACAACTATAATCTTTATTCCAGGATTCTTTTCCTTTTGTGCTTCTATTCTTCTAAACAAAATGGGGTGACACCAGGCAGGATTTGCTCCGGCAATCATAAAACAATCTGCCAGTTCTATATCATCATATGCAATCGGGACACTATCTTCTCCAAATGCCTGTTTATATCCCACCACAGCAGAACTCATACATAGTCTCGAATTGGTATCAATATTATTGGTTCCTATGAACCCCTTTACTAGCTTATTTGCCAGATAATATTCTTCTGTGAGGCATTGTCCAGAAACATAAAACCCAACACTATCCGAGCCATATTTTTCGATTATTGTACTAAAAACTGATGCTACCCTGTCTAGTGCCTGGTCCCAGGATACCCGTTGACGGTCATGCCCTTTACTCCAGCGCATTTCTGGATATAGAATTCTATCACTTCTATCTTGAATCACATGGTGAAGATTCATTCCTTTAGAACATAGCATTCCATGATTTACAGGATGATCTGGATCCCCTTTTACTGTAATTAAACCTTTTGGGTCTTTTTTTGCTATAATTCCACAACCAACTCCACAGTATGAGCACGTTGTTTTGTATGATTTGAATGTAGGCATAAGATATAGTTTAATGCACAATTTCTTTATATCAAAACTAAGTATTAATACGTATTCACCATAGTTTCATAACCTTTTTCTATGTTTGAATCAAAAGAATTATCAATTCAATAAAATACTATAGTTTAAAAATAGATTTTGAGGTTATAGAAGGTTTATTTTATTAAATCTCTCATAAAAAAGGTGACTAATATTTTATAATTAACTACATAAAAACTCATAAATACCCTAGCATTTATTTAGAGTTGTATTATTCATTAACTATATACAGGAGTACTTTTCATTTCTCTTGCAACTGCTTTCTCATCTTCTGTTGAAAACTTAATCATAAGTGAGATAACTGCAGTAAAAATCACAAAAATTCCAATAGTAAAATATCCACTAGATACTGCTTCAGATGAAGCAAAAGTTTGAGCTGCTTGTATAGCTTCCTGACTAAAGTTTTGATTATCGGCTATTGCTTTCTTCTCTGCCACCGCAGATTTTGATTTTAGCACGAATGCAGCTACAAAAGCACCTACATTTCCTCCCGCGCCAACAATACCAGAAATAGATCCAATTGCTTTCTTATTAATAAAAGGTACAACCGAAAAAGTAGCTCCTTCTGCCATTTGAACCGTAAGACTAAAACCTATCAAAAATATAATTCCTAAAGTCAACTCATTCATTCCCGAAAATAGAGACAACATAATCCCTTCAATTCCCAAAATAATTGCAAGAAATAAAACACGTCCTCTTAGACCTTTCATTTTCCCAAACCTATCCCCAAAAACTCCCCCCAGGGTTCTTGCAAAAATATTCATCAACGCAAATGACAATACAATATTTCCTGCTGTAATTCTTTCAAGTTGAAATGTATTCTGAAGATAATCGTCCATAGTTCCATAAACTGTTAATTCCATACCAAAACACGCAGCATAGACTATAAAAAGTATCCAAACTCTATAATCCTGGATAGCCATCAAGAAACTAACTTCATCTTTTTTAAACCTTATAAATTCTCCTTTAGCTTTCAATTCTGAAAAGTTTCCGTTAGGAGTATCCTTAGTAAAAAAGAAATATATCACACCCATTAAAAAACAAGTAATTCCAGCAATGATCATACAATATCTCCAGGCATCAGTTTCTGCTACACCAAAACTAACAACAGTCGCTGCAATAAGTGGCATTCCTAGTCTATTAACTCCCCCGCCCAAGTTTCCCCATCCAGCAGATGTCGCATTTGCTGTCCCAACTATATTAGGAGCAAACATAATAGAAGTATGAAATTGAGTAATTACAAATGAAGCACCAATAAAACCAATAAATAGCCTGCATATAATAAATTGAATTGGAGTTTGGACAAACCCAAGTAAAATCACTGGTACTGCCCCAAAAATTAGCAACCATGTATAACAAATACGTGGCCCATACTTATCACACAATTTACCGATCAATAATCTCGCGAAAATAGTTCCTGATACTGCTACAATAATAGAATTCCATTTCTCATCGGGAGTTAATCCCAAATCTTTAATTACATCGGGCATAAATGGTACAATACCAAACCAGGCAAAAAAACACAAAAAGAAAGCAATCGACGTGATCCAAAAGGTTCGGATAGATACACTTTTATAATTTAATAAATTTAGAGTCGTAGATTTACTATAAGTATTCATAATTCCTTGTTTTTAGATTCGTTATATTCTGGTTTCAATCAACCAGTGAATATATAAATTCAAATCAAAACTAAGTATAAATACTTATTTTTAAATTAAAAAATACGTAATTCATACAAGAATTACGTATTACAAAATATATCTTCTCAAAATTAGATATTCGACAAAAACTTTGAAGATAATTGTCAATTTTACAATACAGAAGAATGAAGTAAATCCTTAATCAATCATGCCATATTTTTTGGCCTTGTTACTCAGCTCCAATATATTTTTCACTTTCATTTTTTTCATCAAATTAAATCGATGTACTTCTGTAGTTCGCTTACTAATATCGAGTGTTTCTGCTATATCTTTATTTGTTTTTCCTGAAATAGCTAAACGAAGTATTTGATTTTCTCTCTTTGTTAAATCAAAAGGATTCTGTGTAGTTATTTTAGATTTTATTGATATGGTATCCTTTGATAAAGATGTATAATCGGAAGATATATTATCTCCTCCCTTTATTTTTTTAATCAAGATAGAAGACACATCTCCACTAAAATATTTTTCTCCTTTACTCACTACTGAAAGTGCTTTAAGAAATTCATCTTTACTAGCACCTTTTAGAAGATACCCTTCTGCTCCAGCATTTATAGATTGTAAGATATATTCATCAGAATCATGCATAGATAGCATAATAGCTTTAGAAGACACACCAAGTGATGTTAGTTTTTGCACGGTCTCAATCCCAGATATTTCAGGCATTCTAATATCGCAAATTACGATATCTGGTTGTAGGGATTGCACGAGTTCAATAGCTTCAATTCCATCCGAAGCTTCTCCAACTACTTCGTATTGTTCCTCATCTTCTAAAAGAGCTCTTATACCATCTCTTACCAAAAAATGATCATCTACCAATACAATCCTAACCATACAATTTGTTATAATATATTATACTTTCTTTGAGAGAAAAGCTATCTCTATGTTCAAAGATATGAATATTTCAAAAACGACTAAGTAGTTGTACTTGGATTTGTATTCAAAAAAACAGAATTAACCATGTTTATAAACAGAAGTATTTAAAACTATTGAAATTGAAATACTCTTACTGCAAACAGTTTTTCAAAGTAGATTTTATGGCCAGTTTCAGGTCTTCAAAAAAAGAAAAACAATTCTTTCTAAACAAAAATATATGAAATAGATTTTATAAAACTCAATGCTTATTTTTTAGAGATTCTCAATTTGTTATACTCATAATTACGTAATTCTTATCACAATAATACGTATTAATACTTAATTTTGAATTTTAAATACGTAATTTATGAAAAAGGTAGTAGTAATAGGCAACGGAATGGTAGGTTATAAATTTTGTGAAAAGTTTGTAGCCTCTGAAAAGTTCCATAATTATAAGCTTACAGTTTTTGGAGAAGAGCCAAGAAGAGCATATGATCGTGTACATTTAAGTGAATACTATGCCGGAAAATCGGCAGAAGATTTAAGCCTGTCTTCAACTACATGGTACGAAGAAAACAATATTGATCTTCATATTTCTGAAATGATCACTAAAATCAATAAAAAAGAAAAAGCTGTAATTAATCATAGAGGCGAAAAATATTCTTATGACTATCTGGTCTTAGCTACAGGGTCATCTGCATTTGTCCCTCCTATCCCAGGTGTAGAAAAAGAAGGAGTGTTTGTATATAGAACTATCGAAGATCTCGAAGCTATAAAGTATTATGCCAAAAAACTAAAATCTGAGGGGAAAAATCAAGCTGCAGTATTAGGTGGAGGGTTATTAGGTCTCGAAGCTGCTAATGCTGTAAAAGAATTAGGATTGCAAGCCCATGTGGTAGAATTTGCACCAAGATTAATGCCCAGACAACTTGATCAGGGAGGTAGCGATATGCTGAAAGCTAAAATTGAAGAACTTGGGTTACATATTCATCTGGGTAAACAAACTAAAAATATAGAAGGGGATCATGTTATCGAAGGTTTAAAATATGTAGACGGTAGTGAGCTAAAAGTAGACATGTTAGTCGTCTCGGCTGGTATTCGTCCACGCGATGAAATTGCTAAAGAATGCAAATTAGCAACGGGAATTCGCGGTGGAATTATTGTAGATAACACCATGAAAACCTCAGATGATCATATTTATGCCATAGGTGAAGTCGCTCTTTATAACAACATGATCTACGGGCTTGTTGCCCCTGGTTATGATATGGCCGATGTAGCTGTATCACAAATCACAGGTAATACCAAAAATATTATGAAGGCAGATATCGATATGTCTACTCAACTGAAACTTATAGGAACAGAAGTAGCTAGTTTTGGTAACGCTCTTCATGAAGGTGAAAATGTTGATACCATTATATACAAAAATAAACGTAAAGGAATTTATAAACGAATCAATATATCTAAAGAGAGCTCTAAACTTTTAGGGGGGATTTTGGTTGGGAATTCATCAGATTACAATACATTATTTCAGATTTATAATACCGCAATGACTCTACCCGAAAATCCTGAAGATTTAATTTTAGGAAATCGTAATGATGATAATAGTTCTTTATTAGGAGATGTAATGGATCTCCCAGATGATGCCCAGATTTGTTCATGCGAAAGTGTGAGTAAAAATGCCATATGCAGTGCTATTCAGGATGGCTCTTGTAATGATCTTGGAGATGTAATTTCCTGTACCAAAGCAGGAACAGGCTGTGGAGGGTGTAAACCAATGGTAAAAGATTTAGTAGATGCTACTCTTAAATCACTGGGAAGAAAGGTAAATGATATAATATGTGAGCATTTCGAATATAATAGACAAGAACTTTTTGACATCATAAAATTAAAAGGGTATAGAAAATATAATCAGATACTAGATAATTATGGTAAAGGAGACGGATGCGAAGTATGCAAACCTGTAATCGCCTCGATCATGGCTAGTATCTATGCAGATACTGCCAATGAAGAAACTACAATACAAGATTCTAATGATCGATTTTTGGCTAATATTCAACGTAATGGGACGTATTCTGTGGTACCGAGAATTCCAGGAGGAGAAATCACTCCAGAAAAACTAATTGCTCTTGGTAAAATAGGCAAAAAGTATGATCTCTATACTAAGATAACAGGGGGGCAGCGAGTAGATTTTTTTGGAGCTCGGTTAGACCAACTTCCAAAAATATGGGAAGATCTAATCAATTACGGATTTGAAAGTGGTCATGCATATGGAAAATCTTTACGAACGGTAAAAAGTTGTGTAGGATCTACCTGGTGTAGATATGGGATGGATGAAAGTGTAAGTTTTGCAATAGAACTCGAAGAGCGCTATAAAGGTCTTAGGTCTCCACATAAAATAAAAGGAGGAGTATCTGGATGTATAAGAGAATGCGCAGAAGCAAGATGTAAAGATTTTGGAGTTATCGCAGTAGAAGGAGGCTGGAATCTATATATCTGTGGAAATGGAGGCGCCAATCCAAAGCACGCCGAACTCCTGGCAGAACAAATAGATAATGAAACCGTAATTAGGTATCTCGATCGATTCCTCATGTTCTATATTAGAACTGCTGCTCCGCTAGAGAGAACTGCAAAGTGGTTAGATAAGCTTGAAGGAGGTATCGAATATCTAAAACAAGTAATAATTCACAATAAACTTGACATTGTTGAGGAACTTGAAAGTGAAATGAAAACTCTTGTTGGATCATTTAAATGTGAATGGACTCAAGCTATACAAGACAAGGAAATCATGAAACGATTTAATCATTTTGTAAACAGCGATGAAACCGATAACAACCTTGTATTCGTTCCTCTAAGGGATCAAAAAATGCCAGAGCCTTGGAAATAAAATAGAAAAAACAGTATGGAAGAAATATTAGAAATATACAAAACCACTACAATAGAAAATGTTACAATTTGGTTTGAAGCAGGAAAGGTGAGCGACTTTCTAAAAAATAGTGGCGCATGCATTAAATATAAAAACAAGCAAATTGCAATTTTTAATTTTGAAAGAAAAAATGCCTGGTATGCCTGCCAGAATGTATGCCCACATAAAATGGAAATGGTTCTAAGCAGAGGGATGACAGGCGACCAGAACGGGGTGCCAAAAATAGCATGCCCAATGCATAAAAAAACATTTTCATTAGATACTGGTAAAAATCTAGACGGAGATCTCACTCCTATCGCTATATATCCAGTAAAAATAGAAGACGACAACGTGTTTGTTGGTTTTGTAGAATAGAAAGGATTATTTGATTCGCAATCATACATCCTGATCCAAAAAACTCTAACTTTGTTAGAATATCAATATACAAAACACTATGTCTGTTAAAAAATTAACTGAAGCTTATACATTATTTGATAAAGCCAATACTCAAGATCCCAATACAGAAGACGTAAACGGGAGTCTTATACCCAAAGAATTAATTTATGGACAGCGAATGACACAAACACTAGAAACATTTGATCCAGAAGCTTCTGATGCGTTAAAACTAGCTGCTCGTTCTCAACATATTTGTCGATGGGAGATTCCTCGTTCTAACTATGTAATGGATCGAACAGGTTATCTAAAATGGAGAGAAGATTTAAAAAAGTTTCATGCTAAAAAAGCATCAGAAATCCTTCAACACATAGGTTATGACATAGAAACTATAAATAGAGTTTCTTTTTTGCTTCAAAAGAAAAAATTAAAAAAAGATGAAGAAACGCAAACCCTTGAAGATGTGATTTGCCTTGTCTTTCTTAATTTTTATTATGAAGATTTTTTAATAAAACATACTGAAGAAAAAGTAATTGATATTTTACAAAAGACATGGCGTAAAATGTCTGAAAAAGGACATAAAGCCGCTTTACAGCTTTTGTATTCAGAAAAAGCTTTAGATCTGATTAAACAAGCAATAAATGGATAAAATTTGAGATCAAATGAATATATCTCAATATATTAAAAAAATAAAACTCCTATTTTATATCGGTATAACAATAACTCTTGCTACAGCAGTATTGGGGCTTTTTTCTGTAATAAACCAGAACTATTTATGGATCTCGTTAATAGTTCTTCTAATCATTCTGGGAATTCTATTTATAAAACTAAATACATTCATTGTTCGATTACAACAGTCTGTGCTAAATTCGCAAGTAAACCTGAAACAAACAGAACAGTCTCTAGCATCTAGAGATCAAAAAATTCAGGAATTAGTAGCATTAAACTATGCTATGAATAAGGCCATTTTATATGCAAGAATCTCTAAGAAAGGTTCTATCATAAGCTTAAGCGAACGTTTTGCTAAATTACTTAATATTGAGCACGATTATGAAAGAAAAAACCTCATCGATCTTATTAATCTTAATGAAGTTCAAAAAAACAGATTACTCAGTCTTATAACCCAAAGCTCAGGGAGTGTATTTAATGAAGAATTTGAGTTAAAAACCAGTATAGGGCAAAAAATCTGGTTAGATATTTCAATACTTACTATTTTTAAAGAATCCGGAAACTCTGAACGACTTATATTATGTTCCGACATTTCTAAACGAAAAGAAGCACAAATTGAAATTGAACGATTAAATGCTTACAGATATAGAGAAAAAGAAGAATTACAAAAATCAAATGCAAGTCAAATTGTAGAGGCCCAGGAAGAAGAAAGGAAAAGAATTGCCAAAGAGATTCATGATAGCATTGGGCAAATGCTTACTGCACTTAAGCTTAATATTGAATCTATTAACCTCGAAAATACAGAAAAAGCATATCAGAAAATTGAAGGGTTAAAACAATTATCAAAAAATTTAATTCAGGGAACTCGAATTGCAACATTTAATCTTACTCCTCCCGAATTAAAAGATTATGGGATTGGCATTGCTTTAGATAAAATGGCCAAGGAGCTTTCTAAACTAACTGGTAAAAATATTCTTTTTGAGAATAAATCAAATTTTGAACAGAGATTCGATTCTCTAATTGAAACTAACCTATATCGTGTTACTCAAGAAGCAGTAAACAATGCTATTAAATATGCAAATTCTAATTATATTCTAATAACAATTAACCATTCTAATTCTTTATTAAGTATTACTATTGAGGATGATGGGACAGGATTCGATATTAATACTATACCTTCTAAACCTAATAATAATGCAAAAGGCGGAATGGGCCTATTCTTTATGAAAGAACGAATGAACTACATAAATGGAAGAATATTTATTAACTCTATTCCTAATGAAGGAAGTAGAATCATTTTGAATTATACTATTTCATAACAGAGATTCAGACTTTACTTTTTTTTTTAATTACCTCATTGCGATAGTAATCTATAATTCCATCAATAGGTCTTCTTACGATATTTCCAACCTTTAGGTGATATGGCCAGACAGCTGCTCTTATAATGTCTTCACTAAAATGAGCTATCGAACCAATAAAATGTATTGGTACATGTTGTGATTCTGGAAAACACAGGACTCTGGTTTCTATAAATTCCTGAATACCTTCGGTAATAATTTTATAAAAATACCCGTTGCGCTCGCTGGTAAAAATAAACTCTGCAAAAGAAGCCAGATATGTATTAGGGTTTTCTCTTTTGTATAAGTTTTCTTTAATTGAATCTGAAGAAAGGTCAAAACGTTTTTCAAATTCTGATGCTATTTCGGGAGGCATTCTTTTATAGTAATAATCACGTATTAGTTTTTTTCCAAAGTGATTTCCACTAGCCTCATCCATAAGAATATATCCCAGAGAATCTACAGACATATGAATATCTTCCCCATCAAAGTAGCAACTATTAGATCCTGTTCCTAGAATACATATAATCCCTGGTTCTGTTGTAGCGGCATATACTGCTGCAACCATATCTTCTTTAACGATAACTTCTGCACCAACAAAAAAATCCTCAAAGATTTTTTTCAACATTACTGCTGGTTTTTTTGTACCGCATCCTGCTCCATAAAAATGAACAGTCTCTATTTTATCTTGATAGGAAGAAAGTTTGTCGTTTTTTCTAACTCTTTCTTCTAAGAGAGATTTTTCGAATACAGCAGGATTTAATCCTTCTGTACGGGTTTTAAAAACGATTTCTCCTACATCATCCAGAAGAATCCAATCGCATTTAGTAGAACCGCCATCAGCTAATAAAATCATTTAAAAATTTGTTATGTGGTTAGCAAATAGAATAAATACTAAACATTTATTCTTTTGAATTTAATATGCTATCAACACGAGCATAATCGAAAAATAGTAATTAGAGACAATAGTTCTCGATTACGCTCAGATAGCTAATACTATACTTTATAAATTACCTACATGCATTGATAAATCAACCAACTTCGTAGAATATCCAAATTCATTATCATACCAGGATATCAACTTAAAGAAATTCTCATTTAGTGCTATTCCTGCATTAGCATCAAACACAGAAGTTTGTGATTCTCCCACAAAATCCTGAGATACTACAGCTTCTTCTGTATATCCGAGAATACCTTTTAATTCATTCTCTGAAGCTTTCTTTACAACAGCCTTAAGTTCTTCATAAGAAACCGATTTTTTAGTTTTTACAGTAAGGTCTACTACAGAAACATCTACTGTAGGTACTCTAAATGCCATACCGGTTAATTTTCCTTTTAAAGCAGGAATCACTTTGGTAACTGCTACTGCAGCTCCCGTAGTAGAAGGAATAATGTTATTTAATGCACTACGCCCTAATCTATAGTTTTTCCTCGACGGAGAATCTACTGTAGACTGTGTAGCTGTAGAAGCGTGTACTGTGGTCATCAACCCTTCTTCTATACCAAAATTATCATCTATAACTTTTGCTAACGGAGCTAAACAATTTGTAGTACATGAAGCATTAGAAACAATGGTATCAGAAGCTTTTACGTCGTTATGATTTACTCCCATTACAAACATTGGAGCATCTTTTGAAGGAGCAGAAATTACTACTTTCTTAGCTCCTGCTTTAAGATGAGCATCTGCTGTCCCTAATGTTGTGAAGATCCCTGTACAATCCATAACTACATCTACTCCTACAGCACCCCATTTTAGATCTTCTGGATTACGTTCGGCGGTTACTCGAATTTCTTTTCCATTGACCACAAGGTTACCATTTTTAAGTTCGATTGTTCCATCAAATTTCCCATGTACTGAATCATATTCTAATAAATAAGCTAAATGCTCTACATCTAATAAATCATTAATTGCTACTATCTCTACATTATCACGTTTAGAAGCAATTCTAAAAGCAATTCTTCCAATTCTACCGAAACCGTTAATTCCAATTTTTAACGTACTCATATCTAAAATTTTAGTTGTTTTATTAATTTATACTGACTGTGGTTATACTATTCAAAATTATACAGAAGTGATATCTGCTACTTTTATTAATCCATCATGTTTATGAGGCCTTTTATCTAATGCAGTTTTAAGAGGTACAATAGTAACCACCTTATGAACAATCCCAATCATTACTTCACTTTTACCATTTAATAATGCTTCTACTGCTCCTACCCCAAGTTTACTGGCTAATACACGATCATAACAACTTGGTGGTCCACCTCGTTGGATATGCCCTAATACAGATACTCGTACTTCGTAATCATTAAGATTTTCTTCGACATATTCTCCTAGCTCAAAAATATTCTTGCCCGATTTATCCCCTTCTGCTACTACAATAATACTTGAGGTTTTTCCGGTTTTCTTACTTTTTCTTAGCGATTCTATAAGTCGCTCTACTCCCATATCTTCTTCGGGAATTAAAATTTCCTCTGCTCCTGCTCCAATTCCAGCATTTAAAGCGATATCTCCTGCATCACGCCCCATTACTTCGATTAAAAACAATCGATTATGAGAACTTGCAGTATCTCTAATCTTATCAATTGCCTCTACTACTGTATTTAAGGCGGTATCGTATCCTATAGTATAATCTGTACCGTTAATATCATTATCGATAGTCCCAGGGATACCTACTACCGGAAAATTAAATTCTTCTGATAATTTTAAAGCTCCTGTAAAACTTCCGTCACCACCAATTACAACAAGTGCATCAATACTATTTTTAACTAGGTTTTCATATGCTTTTTGCCTACCTTCTATAGTTCTAAATTCTTTTGAGCGGGCAGATTTAAGAAAAGTTCCTCCTTTATTTATAACATTACGAACAGATCGTGCATTTAATACTTCGACTTCATTATTAATAAGACCTTCATATCCTTTATAAATACCAAAACATTTTACATCGTAATAGCTACACGCCCGAACTACAGCACGAATTGCTGCATTCATTCCGGGAGCATCTCCTCCCGAAGTTAGTACGGCTATATTTTTAACTTTTTTTGTCATTGAGCCAAATCTATCGTTATTGATAGTAATAACCTAATTTGCCCAAAAACTAAAACGTTTTCGGTTAATAAATTCAGCTTTTACTGACAAAAAATGCATTATTTTAACACATATTCCTACATTAAATTAAGAATAAATTAATGTGTGCTTAAAATTGTAAAAAAATAAAAACGACTCGCAATAGCAAGTCGTTTTTGTAAATTAACACTACTAATTTTGATTATTCTTCAATCAAAATCTGATATTGCCATGCAGCAAATTCATATGCTGCACCAGATGATACTTCTATGATTTCTCCGGAAAGGTAATCTGTAAACTTTCCTTCATATGCCAAAGTAAACTTTATGGGTTCCTTCGTCATATTTGCAATAAAGATCACTTTATGACCGTCTTTTTCTCTTAAAAATGCTAATACACCAGTATCATCAGAAGTTTTAATACGAGTATATGAAGCAGCATTTTTACCACCATGCAGTGCTGGGTTTGTATTTTTCAGTGCTCCTAATTTTTCATATAATGGGAAAAATTTACCTTGTTTTTTTATAATAGTATCTTTTTCAAAAAACAAAAGGCGTTTATCCATATCATATTCCTGTCCAGAATAAATCAAAGGCATACCAGGTGCAAGGTACGTAAGCGCTGCTAACATCTCTTTTGCATCCCCCATTCTTTCTTCTACAGTACCATTCCAGGAATTTTCATCATGATTTGATGTAAAGTTCATTAAAATATCGTCTTTTGCATACATGGTATCTATCTGGGCCATTCTTTTATCCCATTCGGTAACATTAGCTTTTCCCTGGGCAATATCATTCATTTTATGATGAGTATCCCATCCATATCCCATATCAAAGGCATTTTCTAATAACTCGGGCTCCCAGCCTTCTGCCAGCATAAATACAGGTTTAATCTTTTTAAACTCTGCTATGGTTTTATTCCAAAAATCTACAGGAACCATTCCCGCCACATCACATCTAAAACCATCTACACCTTCTTCTTTTAACCAATACAACATATCATTTTTCATCTGCTCACGCATCTCCTGATTGTCATAATTAAGATCTGCCACATCGGTCCAATCTGTACCTTCGGTATGTGTGATAGCACCATTTTTATCTTTGGTGTAATATTCGGGATGTTCTTTTAACCAAATATGATCCCAGCCAGTGTGATTAGCTACCCAATCCAAAATCACATAGATTCCGTTATCATGAGCTGTTTTTACCAATGCTCTAAAATCTTCGATAGTACCAAATTCTGGATTCACCTTTGTGTAATCAGATACTGCATAATAACTTCCTAATGATCCTTTACTTTTGGTTGTAGAAATAGGATATATAGGCATTATCCATAATACTTTAACTCCCATTTTTTTAAGAACAGGGATATCTTTGGTAAATGCACTAAAGGTACCTTCTTCAGAATATTGACGAATATTAGCTTCATAAATAACTGCATTTTCCATCATGGCATCGCTAACCGGTGGAAGTGCTTCTTTTATTACCTCCTGAGTTTCAGTCTTGGCAGTGGTTTCTTCTTTTGTTGTCTTTCCGCAGGAAAATAGAATTCCAATTACTGTAAGACTTAAGATTATCTTCTTCATTTAATTAATTTATAGGTGGTTATTTGTGGTTATATTTTATTTTAAATCCAGTATCATTGATGTTTTGGCAGGTATACTAAAATCCTCGGTGATGTCTATATTAGAATCAGTAATAATATCGGTTCCGACGCTATAGTTTTTTATACCTTCTTTAAATCGGGTAATGTCTATTTTTTGATCTTTTAGGCTATTATTAATAATCACCATTACACTTTTCTCTTCATTATACCTGAAGTATACATATACATTATCAAAAGGAATAAATTGTAATAGTTTCCCGGTATGAATTACATTTGCTTTTTGCCTCCATTTTAATACTTTACTGGTAAAAGAATGAAATACTTCCTGATCATTGGTTCTTCCATTTTTGGTTTCTGAAGATAAAAAGGCATTTTTTGTATCTCCCGGCCATCCGCCAGGAAAATCTCTGCGAATATCACCATCGCCTTTTTTATCGCGATTGCCCAACATACCTATTTCATCGCCATAATAAATTTGAGGGATACCACGAGTGGTAAATATCAAAGTCATCACCATTTTATAGATATCAATATCTCCTTGATATATTTCATTAATACGATTTGTATCATGATTTCCGGCAAATAACAGAATATTGTTGATATCGGGATATAGAAAGTCATTTGTAAAGTTATTATATGCTCTTATCATTCCCTTATCCCAAGAATTTTCGTCTTCGTTAAATAATACTGTAATGGCATCATGAAGCGTAAAATCCATTACCGATGGTAAATGAGAATTGTAGTTATCGATAGCTCCGATTTTACTATTTTTTTGCCAATACGCTATCTGTGACTGATTGTGCATCCATACTTCTCCTACAATATTAAAGTTAGGATATTCGTCCATAATCGCTTTGGTCCATTTGGCTATCCCCTCTTTATCATTATAAGAATAGGTATCTACTCTAAAACCGTCCAGATCTGCATATTCTATCCACCAAATTGCATTCTGGGTAATATACTTAAGCAACAAAGGATTACTTTGATTCATATCTGGCATGGTAGTATCAAACCACCCGTTCATACACCCTTTACTATCTATTTGTGAAGCATTATCATCAAATTGGGTAGTCATACGATAATTACTACGTCTGAAACCTTCTGGCCATTGGTGTATCCAATCTTTGGTTGGTAAATCTTTTATCATCCAATGCTTAGATCCCCAATGATTTGTCACATAGTCCATAACCAGTTTCATATCCTGTTTATGCATTTCTGAGGCTAATCGTTTATAATCTTCATTGGTTCCATATCTTGGATCTATGCTATACAAATCACTTTGTGCATAGGTATGATACGAATACGTTGGTTCGTTATCTTCTAGTAATGGAGTACTCCATAATGCTGTAACTCCCAAATCTTTAAGGTAATCCAAATGATCAATTACTCCCTGAATATCACCTCCATGGCGCCCGCCGGGATTAGAACGATCTGCTTTTTCTACCGTGTCCTTATGAGAATCATTCTCAGGATTACCATTTGCAAACCGATCCGGCATGATTAAATACATCACATCGCTACTATCAAAACCTTTTCTTTCTGCAGAATTCTCTCTCCTGGATTTAAATTGATAAGGTTGAGAAAATACCACATTACCATTCTCTTTAAAATCAATTGAAACTGTACCCGCTTCAACCTCTTTGATATCCAGAGTTATAAACAGATAGTTTGGGTTTTCGGTTTTGGTAATATCGCTAATCTTTATGTCTTTACTTTCTACATTATATTTAGCAATACCTTTTCCGTAGCACAGTATCTGAAGTTCGTCATTATGCATAGCACTCCACCAAAATGGAGGTTCCATTTTTTCTACCTGGGCTTGTGTTAAAGCAACCAGGCAAAAGGAAAACAGAACAATTAGTTTACTTTTCATTTTTATATATTTTATATTGATAGAAATGTTTATACAATCACTTTTTTGAAAACAATCGCTCTAGCAAAAAAGGTATTACTATTTCTATTAAGCAGAGTCGATAAAGTAGGGTTCATTCATCTTATTACAGCTCGACTCTGCTCTCTAGAAAAGGTTGGGGGGCAAAATTTATTACTAAAATCTATTTCTAAATAACCGATTATACAGTTATTAAACTGTTGGGAGAAATTTTAAACTCCTTATTATCTACATAAATTAATAATTCCTTAGTACCTTCAAGAGTAAACGATGTTCCTTCTTGAGATACTTTTACTTTAAGGATTTGATTTCTGAAATTTACATTAAAAGTATACCCTTTCCATTCTTTAGGAATTTTAGGAGAAAAAGACAAGGTATCATTCTTAATTCTAAGTCCTCCAAATCCTTCGACAATACTCATCCATGTACCTGCCATACTAGTGATATGCAATCCTTCTTCAACTTCCTTATTATAATCATCCAAGTCTAGCCTTGAAGTTCTCAGGTAAAAAGTATAGGCCTGATCCATTCTATCCAGAGTAGCTGCCTGTATACTATGAACACATGGTGAAAGTGAAGATTCGTGTACAGTAAATGGTTCATAGAAATCAAAATGCCGTGTTAATTCTTCTTTGGTAAATTGATCCTCGAACATATAAAACCCCTGAAGCGTATCTGCTTGTTTGATATAAGGAGAACGCAATATTCGATCCCAACTCCACTTTTGATTAATAGGACGTTGTGACTTATCTAAATTATCTACTGTAATCAATTCTTTATCTAGAAATCCATCCTGTTGTAAGTATACCTGGTATTTTTCTGAATATGGAAAATACATTTGACCAGCCACTTCTAACATGGCACTGATTTCTTCCTGATCTAAATTGGTTTTTTCTATAATTCTTTGATAATCGCTCGTATATTGTGTTTTTATTGTATTAACATTTTCTATACAATATTCGATGCACCATTTTGCCAGGTAATTCGTATACCAATTGTTATTGACATTATTTTCGTATTCATTAGGTCCTGTGACGCCAAGGATCACATATTTATTTTTTTCGGTAGAAAATGTCGCTCTTTGATGCCAGAAACGAGCAATTGCGATCATGACTTCTAATCCCTTTTCTGTAACATACGTATAATCGCCGGTGTACCTAACATAGTTATAGATAGCAAATGTCATTGCACCATTACGATGTATTTCTTCAAAGGTGATTTCCCACTCATTATGACATTCTTCGCCATTCATAGTTACCATAGGATATAATGCAGCTCCATTGGTAAAACCAAGTTTTTCTGCATTCTCTATAGCTTTTTCGAGGTGGTTATAGCGATAGGTTAATAAATTACGTGCTACGCCTTGATCTTTGGTGGCCATATAAAACGGAATACAATACGCTTCTGTATCCCAATATGTACTTCCGCCGTATTTCTCACCTGTAAACCCTTTGGGCCCAATATTTAGTCTTGCATCTTTACCAAGGTATGTTTGGTTGAGTTGAAAAATATTAAACCGGATTCCCTGTTGTGCTTTTACATCTCCTTCGATTACAATATCGGCCATTTCCCATATGCTCGACCATGCCTTCTTTTGTAAATTCAAAAGTGTATTAAATCCAGATTCTGAAGCCTGCTTAAGTATGGCTTTGCTAGTCGCTTGCAGATCTTCTTCTTTATGATTAAGAGATACTGTATATCCTCCAAATTTCGTAAGGCCTGCTGTTTCTCCTTTACGAACCTGAATTGTATATTTTAGATGTATGTATGTGCCATTCGCCTCTACTTTTGGTGATATATCTTTTTGTATACCATTAACAAATATCTGATTAGACATTCCTGTACACACATGGTAATCTGTCTTCATGGTCTTAGATAAGATATATGCAGCATTTTCTTCGTGTGCCAGGTTATAGGTATCCCAAAACTTATCGTCCCAATTGGTATCTTCATTCATAATTCCCGAATCCAAATATGGTATCAATGCTATAGTAGCTTCTTGATTTACGGGAGTTACTTCATATTTAATTGCACCTATTTCATCTAGATCCAGGCTTAGGAAACGTGTAGAGATAACAGATACTTCTATATTATTAGATAAAACAGCATGAAATGAACGTTGATACCAACCTTCTTTCATATTTAATTCTCTTCTAAAATTAGTAACTGATTTACATGTATATAAATCTAATTTTTCTCCATCGACCTCTATATCGATACCGATCCAGTTTGGAGCATTCAATACTTTGGCAAAATACTCTGGATATCCATTTTTCCACCAACCTACTCTGGTTTTATCGGGGTAATACACTCCTGCGATATAGCTTCCCTGAAAAGTAGGACCAGTATATGTTTCTTCAAAATTGGCTCGCTGCCCCATTGCTCCATTACCAATACTAAAAAGGCTTTCTGATGACTTAACTCGTTCTACATCAAACCCTTCTTCAATAATTGACCAGTTATCTGGTTTTATATAATCCTGATTCATCTATTATTTTTTATTCGTTTTTAGTAATCAGATCTGTATTGATATAGATCTGTCTAAAACATGCCATGAATTTTTTATCCTAAATCTTTAGGATGAATTGCTGTGGCTTTTTATATTTTACTAAACTTTTTTGGTCGTAACCAATTGATTTATAAACTCTTCTTTTATTTCTGTAAAATCTTTAAAAATGTAATCTGCCTCGTGTAGTACTTCCTGATTACCGATACCAATACTAACCATATTGGCTATATTTGCGGCCTTAATTCCGGCAACAGAATCTTCGAATACAATACAGTTTTCTGGGGAGATCCCTAATGCTTTGGCTCCTAATAAAAATACTTCGGGATCTGGTTTTGCTTTAGAAACATTAGTACCATCTACAATAGTATTAAATTTATCATAGAGTTGTACCTTTTCTAAAATTGCCCTGGCATTCTTACTTGCAGAACCCAAGGCTATTGCCTGGTTCTCTAAAATGAGGTATTCTAAAATTCTCGGTACATCGGGTAGGATTTCACTAGCATCCATCCCAGAGATATAAGTAAGATACTCTTCATTTTTTTCAGACATCAATCGACTAAATTTTTCTTCAGATATGGTTTTGTTTCCCCACTCCAGAATCTTTTCTAACGATTGTACTCTACTCACTCCTTTAAGTTGTTCATTCTGTTCTTCAGAAAAAGAAATCCCAAGACTATCGGCTAGTTTTTGCCAGGCCAAAAAATGGTATTTTGCAGTATCAACAATAACACCATCAAGATCAAATATAAATGCTTTCTTCATTACTCTATCTCGCCTTTTGGGTTATACGTTATTGCATCTTTATTAACAATTAATAAATTACACATTCCTGCAATGATCAAACTTATTCCTGCTACCAGCATTGCATTAATCGTTTCGTTTCCTATAAGTTTATAAGCAAAATTAACTCCGCCTACGGCTGCAATAATTTGGGGGATAACAATAAACATGTTAAATATTCCCATAATCACTCCCATTTTTTTAGGGTCTACGGCACTTGATAACATCGCGTATGGCATCGATAGAATACTCCCCCAGGCAAAACCTACCAAAGTAAAAGAGAGAAATAACCATTCTGGCGAAGGGATAAAATACATCGATATAAAACCGAAACCTCCTAAAACCAGAGATCCCAGATGAACCCATTTTCTATTAATTCTTTTTCTAGAAGTATAAAAAGTTAATATCAAAGCAAAAGCCATAGAGGACAATCCATACATTCCCATATATCGACCTACTTCGTTAGATGATTTTTGAAATGCTGTATTTGCTTTTTCGAATGCTGCAGCCGATTCTGGGACATCCATATTAAATGCGGATTCGACCGGTGCAGGGGTATTAAAGACATGTTCTGTTAATGCGGGATTTGCAAGACTCCACATGGTAAAAAAGGCAAACCAGCTAAAAAACTGGATAAGCCCTAGTTTTTTCATGGTAAGAGGCATACTACCGATATTATTCAAAATATCGGGAATAAATTGGTTCTTTTTCTTCTTTTCTCGTTCAAATTCTTCCATATCCTCGGGAGGGTATTCAGAAGTTGTAAAAACGGTATACAGAATACTTGCAAGAAAAACAAAAGCTCCAATAGCAAAAGCTATTTTTACCGACATTGGGATCACGCCGTTTGGAGCGGCGTCACTTACTCCCATTTGAGAAATCATCCAAGGTAAATTACTAGCTACCCAGGTTCCAATACCTATAATAAGTGTTTGAGTAACAAATCCGTATGATCGTTGAGATTCTGGTAACTTATCTGCTACCAAAGCTCTAAAGGGTTCCATAGAAATATTTATAGAAGCATCAAGAATCCATAAAAATCCCGCTGCTACCCATAAAGTCGGAGAATGAGGTACCAGAAACAAAGCTATAGAACTTAGTACTGCTCCTATTAAGAAGTAAGGTCTGCGTCGACCCCATCTTGGGCTCCAGGTACGATCACTTAAGTATCCTATAATCGGTTGAACCAAAAGACCTGTCAAAGGAGCTGCAATCCATAATAAAGGTATTGCGTCTTTTTCTGCGCCTAAGGTTTGGAAAATTCTAGACATAAATCCGCCTTGCAGTGCAAAACCGAATTGAATTCCCAGAAAACCAAAACTCATGTTCCAAATTTCCCAGAAACTTAATTTACGCTTGTTCATCAAGTAAATGTTTAATTATTACTATGATAAGCGAAACTACTTATCAAAACTTATTTTAGTAGAAAGTGAAAATATAAGTCTTGATCGAGGTCAAAGATATTATAATTTTTTAATTAAAATAGCCTCTCCTTATTTTTTTGTCGATTTTCTTTCAATCAGACTTGTATCAATAATAACTGTCCTATACTCCTCTGTTACAGCATCATCCCCTTCTAATTTATCGATAAGAAGTTTTGCTGCTCGTATTCCCATATCTTCTCCATGTTGGCTTATCGTAGTTAAGCTTGGGATAAAATGTTTAGAAAGAATACCATCTGTAAAGCCAATAATAGCGATGTCATCAGGGACTTTTTTGCCTTGTTTATCTAGAACTTTGGCTGCTGTAACTGCAAATAATTCATTTACTGCAAAAACAGCATCTATATCCTTATTTAGTAAGAAATCCGAAATTTCGGCTTCACAATTATCTATATCCTCTATTTTAAGAATAAGCTCTTCTTTTTCAGGAATATCATAAGCTCTTAATGCTCTTAGGTACCCATTAGTTCTTAATTTACCTACACTTATATAATCTACCGTAGTAAGAATGGCTATTTTCTTACATCCAATAGAAAGCAGGTGATTTGTAGCGGTTTGAGCTCCTTTGGCATCATCTATAATCACTTTATCACATACAACCTCATCAATAATTCTATCAAAAAGTACAACAGGCATTCCCTGGCTCATCGTCTCTTCGATATGGTGATAATCCTTTTTAAGCTGTGTTTCTTTGGCTACAGATAGGATAAATCCATCGGCACTCCCACTGGCCAGCATTTCTAAATTAATAACCTCTTTATCAAAAGAGTTGTTCGAAGAACATATGATTACATTGTACCCTTTTTCATTCGCTACCTTCTCTACCCCGCCAATTACTGTCGTAAAAAAGTGATGCACAATTTCTGGAATAATAACACCTATGGTCTTAGTTTTCCTATTCTTAAGGCTTAACGCTATATTATTAGGCTTGTAATTGTATAGCTTGGCAAAGGCTTTTACCTTTTGCCTGGTATCTAAACTTATCTCTGCACTATCTTTTAATGCTTTAGATACTGTAGAAATAGAAACATCCAGCTCCTTTGCTATTTGTTTTAATGTAACTTTTCTCTTCATCCTTATTCCTTTTATTGTTTTTATCATCAGATCAACCTGATATAAATCTACATGAAATGTACTATAAAAACATGTTTAATTATCCTAAATCAATATGTATAGCCTTTTCATTATTCGTATCTTTTAAAAGTCATTTGAACTTTTAATTGTGGGCTGCAAAAATGCATTTTGCATCCTAATTTCATCTTTTTTTCACACCGTAGCTATGGTTATGCTATTCAAAAATGGATTTATTATAGCACAAAAGTCTATTTTTTCGCTTCCATACAAAAAGTTCAAAATGACTTTTTAGTTAAAAATCAAATGTAAGCATCAAAATATGCCATATGACCAGAATTATACTTAAAATTTTGATAGAATTCTAAAAGTTTTCCACACGCAAACGTTTGCGTAAGGTTCGGACTACAACTTGACAAAAAATTAACACAAAATTTACATACTTTGGTTGCAGAAAGTGAAAATATAAGACGTAAAACAATCAAAAACTAATTTAATTTTATGAAAACATTTACCAAAAGCGCATTGTTTTTATTATGGTTGATACCAATGAGCTTTTTTGCACAGTCAACTGTTAATGGGACAGTTACTGATGCTGGAAGTGGTCAGCCCATTCCTGGTGTAAATATCATTGTTAAAGGAACCACAAACGGAACAACTTCTGATTTTGATGGTAACTATACTATAAACAATGTTAACAATGAGGATATTATTGTATTCTCTTATGTTGGGTTTATACCTCAAGAAATGGTATATAGTGGTCAGGCCACTATTGCTATCACATTAGAAGAAGATGCCGCAGAACTCGAGCAGGTAGTACTAATTGGATATGGTGCCACCAGAAAGAAAGATCTAACAGGATCTGTTGCTTTGGTTACATCAGAGGATTTCAATACGGGTAACAATGTTACTCCCGAAAACCTATTTAACGGTCGAGTTGCAGGTGTATCCATTAACACTAACGGTGGTCCTGCCGCTAATTCTGAAATCAGAATCAGAGGTGGAGCTTCACTAAACGCATCTAATGATCCACTAATTGTTGTAGATGGCTTACCTCTAAATGATCCAGGAGATTTAGCCAATGGATCAAGATCTATTCTTTCTTCAATCAACCCCAACGACATTGAGTCCTTTTCTATTCTTAAAGATGCATCGGCAGCTGCCATTTATGGTAACCGTGGTGCAAATGGTGTGATCATTATCACCACCAAAAAAGGAAAAAAGAACTTACAGATCAGTTTAGATTCTAAAACTAGTGCCACTCGTGCTCATGAAACGGTAGATGTTTTTTCTGCAGATGAGTATAGAGCATTTATTGCAGAAAATTTCCCTACCCGTGTTGCCGATTTAGGAACTGCAAACACAGATTGGCAGGATGAGATTTACAGAACGGCTTTTTCTACAGATCATAACCTATCTGTAAGTGGTTCTCTTATGCAAGTCTTACCTACAAGAGTTGCCATAGGAAGATCAGATCAGGAAGGACTTAGAAAAACATCTAAGTTTGAAAGAACTACAACATCTCTTTCTTTAAACCCAAGATTATTTAATAATCATCTAAAAATAGACGTAAACGCTAACTTAAACTTTGAAAAAAACCGGTTTGCGCCAGGTGTAGAAGGGGCGGCTATTACTTTTGATCCAACTCAGCCAGTCCTTGACTCAAGTTCTCCCTACGGAGGTTTTTTTGAATACCGAGATTCTAGTACTGGATTTGCCTCAAGCAACGTTCAGAGAAACCCTCTGGCTCAACTATTACAAACAAAAGAGATCGCTAATGTAAGACGGTACTTCGGAAACATAAAACTGGATTATCAATTACACTTCTTTCCCGATATACGCGCTGTAGTAAACCTGGGAATAGATGATAGCGAAACAGACAGATTCCAGGAACGTTCTACCGAAAGTGCAACCGGTTTTAATGCTACACAAGGAGAATTTTTAGGTTTTAAATCAGATACAGATCTATTAGTAAAAAACCGACTTCTCGATGCTTACCTTAAGTATAACAAAACTCTTGGTCGATTAGATATCGAAGCTACTGGAGGATACTCGTATCAAAAATTCGAATTAGATAAGTATGAAACAGGAGATCAGCGTGATCCGGGTAATGTCCCAGAGAGAACCATTGATCCAGACGAAGTACTACTGGCTTATTTCTTAAGAACCAACCTAAAATTTAATGACAGGTACTTTTTAACCGCTTCTATACGTAGAGATGGTACTTCCCGATTCGGAAAAGATAACAGATGGGGATATTTTCCTTCGGCATCTTTTGGGTGGCAAATAAGTGAAGAAAATTTCCTTAGAAACTCATCTACAGTAAGTAATTTACGATTACGTTTAGGATATGGTATCACTGGTCAGCAGGATATCGATCAAGCCTATGCATATCTAGAGCGATACAGAAGAAGTAGTCCTCTTACACAATATATTCTTGATGGAGAGCTCATCAATATTGTACAACCACAATTTAGAAATGAAGATATCGAATGGGAAAAGATAACCGAATATAATATCGGTTTAGACTACGGTTTCTGGAACGATAGAATTAGTGGTGCAATCGATGTGTTTAGAAAAGAATCTGATGATTTACTTTCTCAGGCACCCATCCCCGATGCTGCTAACTTTTCTAATCAAGGATTTCAGAATATCGGTAAGTTTATAACACAAGGTATAGAGTTTTCTGTTAGTGCCGATGTTATTAGAAATAGTAACTTAAAATGGAATGTAAGCTATAATGCAACATTTATAGATAGAGAAATAGAAAGTCTGGCATTTGGTCAGGATATCTTAACTACTGGTATTGGTGGTGGTACGGGTAATACAATCCAGATACATAGACAAGGAGAGGCTCCGTTCTCATTCTTTACCTATGCACAAATTTATGATACCAATGGTAAACCTATAGAAGGAGCATATGCTGATCTTAATGGTGATGGAATCATTAATAATAATGACCGATATATTTCTGGTAAAGGTACTCCAGATTTAATCATGGGACTTCAATCTAGTGTAAGTTATAAGAATTTTGATTTTAGCTTTAGTATGAGAGCTAATATCGGTAATGAAATTTATAACAATGTTGCTTCTTCAAATGCACAACGAGGTAATATATTTAGAACTGTATTTAATAATACACCATCATCAATAGTAGATACTAATTTCCAGAGTACTTCAGATGTTATTCTTTCTGATTATTATATAGAGGATGCCTCTTTTCTACGAATGGATAACATTACATTAGGGTATACGCTTAGAAACCTTATGAAAGGAGTATCTAGTCTTAGATTATGGGCGGGAGTACAGAATGCATTTGTTATTACTGATTATTCTGGATTAGATCCCGAAATTCAAAATAACGGTGTAGACAATACTATTTTCCCTAGAGGAAGATCACTCTTACTGGGAATAAATTATAAATACTAAAAAATTAAGAAATGAAATTATATAAGATTTTTTTATACGCATTTCTATCCATAGGTATCTTCACCTCTTGCGAAGGGGATTTGGATATCGAATTAGAAGATGATGATGATTTACTAGCGAGTGATGTATTTAATACTCGAGAAGATTACCTTAAGGCTCTTGGCGGAGTATATGCAAACTTATCATTGGTTGGTCTTGATGTTGATGCTAACGGTGATCCTAATCAATCCAACCTTGCTGGTATCGATGCCGGAACCAGTCAATATATTCGAGGTTTGTTTAGTATGCAAGACGTATCTACCGATGAAGTGATATGGACCTATGAGAATGATCCTGGGATTCGTGAGATCCAGAGAAATACATGGGATGCCAATAATGTTATTGTCCTTGGTTTCTGGGCAAGAGCAACTTTTGAAATCTCTCTGGCAAATGAATTTTTGCGCCAAACTACAGATACCAAATTAGATGAGAGAGGTGTATCTGCAGCTCTTAGAAGTGAAGTTAAAACCTTTAGAGCAGAAGCTCGCGTATTAAGAGCATTAGCCTACTATCATCTTATGGATCTATATGGTCGTGCTCCTTTTGCAACAGAAAATGATCAGGTAGGATTTATAAGAGTACAGGAGATTAAAGGTCAGGCATTATTCGATTATATAGAAAAAGAACTTCTCGAAGTAAATGCAGATCTATTAGATGTAAATCCTAGTCAAAACTATGCTCGTGCTGATAAAGGAGTAGCAAAAATGATTTTGGCCAAGATCTATCTAAATGCCGAAGTGTATTTAGGAGCAGGTAATGGTCGTTATGCAGAATGCGTACAAACAACCCAGGAGATTATTAATAGCGGGTATTCACTAACACCTAATTATCTGTATAACTTTATTGCGGATAATGATGCTAATGGTGCTCAAAACGAAATCATATTTCCTATTGTAGGTGATGGTGCAAACGTAAGAAACTTTGGTGGTGCATCAATCATCATCCAGGGGCAACAAAATGCAGATGGTTTTAAACCTACTCCTGCTTCATTAGGAGTACAAGGGTTCACTACACTGTATAGAGCGAGAAAACAATTCTCTGAGTTATTTGTTACCGATCCGGTTTTTCAAAATGATGATAGAAACACTTTGGTGACTCAGGATATTAGTTCTGATCCGGCGAATACAGATCCTCCTGTAGACAGACCTATCGAGATAGGATCTGATTTTACAGATTTCTCAAAAGGATATCTGGTCTCTAAATATTCTAATATAAAGTCAACCGGTGAAGCCGGACAAAGTGTAAGATTTGTCGATACCGATTTTCCATTATTCAGGTTAGCCGATGCTTATTTAATGTACGCAGAGGCTCATCTTAGAAGTGGTGGTGGTGATCGAGCTACTGCACTGGGATATGTAAATGCGCTTAGAGAAAGAGCATTTGGAGATATGTCTGGAAATATTACAGATTCTGAACTCACTCTGGATTTTATCCTTGACGAAAGAGCCCGAGAATTATATTGGGAAGCTCACAGAAGGCAAGATTTAATCCGATTTGGTAAGTATACCGGTGGGACCTATAACTGGAGATATAAAGGAGGAACACCTAATGGGTCTTCAATCTCAGATAATTTTAAACTATTTCCGGTTCCGGCATCCAGTAGAGCTGCTAATCCTAATCTAGGACAGAATACTGGATTCTAAAACAACGATTACAAATTTAATTTACTCAGTCATGAAAAAAATATCAATACTACTATTTGCATGTATCGCTGCACTTTGCTTCAATGCGTGTGTAGAAGATGAAGAACCAACGTTTGTTATTCAAAACGAACAAACAGAAGGGCCTTTAATTGTAACTGCTAATTCTACAGTTAGTCTTGTTAAAGATTTAGAAGATCAACGTGCTTTTACCTTAGTTTGGGAAGATGCAGGATATAATATTAATACTCCTATTACCTATACTATAGAAGCTGGTCTTGGAGGTACAAATTTTGAAACAACCTTAGATCCTGCGGTTATTGCGACTACCACTGATCGTTTTTATAACTGGACAATTGGCGAACTTAACAACCTTGCTATTGGCTTAGGTATAGAACCTGATAAAGAAGGAGCGATAGATCTACGAGTAATCTCTTCTATCGGGACAAATGGTGGAAGTTCTATAACATCTAATGTAACCTCTTTAACGGTTACTCCTTATGCCACTGTACTTCCTCAAAAAGATCTTTTCTTAGTAGGTAGTGCAACTGCAGCAGGATGGGATAATAACAATAACAACCCTGCATTAGTAAGAGATCCTAGTAACCAAAATGTATTTAAATTCACTGGTAAATTTTTAGGTGGTGGTGATATCGCATTCAAATTCTTAGAGGTATTAGGACAATGGCAACCACAATGGGGATTAAGCGGTGGTAGTTTAGCAAGTAGCGCTACCCTTGGTTCTGACCCAGATACATTCTCTGTTGCTGCAGAAGGTTATTATACACTCGATGTAAACATTCAGGATTTAACGTATACCGTTAATGCATTTGATGCTAGTGGTGCGACCGATTATACCGCTCAGGGTATTGGTATTATTGGTGATTCTACTCCGGGAGGATGGGATAATGATACCGATCTTACGCAATCTGCTTTTGATCCGCATTTATGGTATATCAATGGTATCGTATTAACCAATGGTGAAGCTAAATTTAGAGCAAATAACGCCTGGGATGTAAACTGGGGTGGAGATACTGCAATAACAGGATATGCTACTGATGGTGGTCCTAATATTCCTGTAGCTGCGGGAACATACAACGTATGGTTCAATGATTTAGACGGAAGCTATGTTTTCATCATTCAATAATAAATCAGTATTCACTTAAAAAATTGAAATGAAAAACATTAAAAACATATCAACCAAAACCATCCTCCTTTTAGGAGGGTTGGTTTTTGGATTGACCGGTTGTTCTGATGATGACGATACTGCAAACGATGCAGCACCCATAATCACAAGTCAATCTCTAAAAATGGATTTGACAGCGCGTAAAAAAGAAAATGCAGGCGTATTCATGCAAGCTTTTTATTGGGATACCGAGCCTGCAGGAGAATGGTATAATGAAGTAAGCACCAGGATTGAAGACTATAAAGCGTCGGGAATTAATAGAATATGGCTTCCTGCGCCAGGAAAAGGTGCCTCGGGAGGTTTATCTATGGGATATGACCCTTCTGATTATTTTGATGTTGGTGAGTTTGACCAGCACGGTACCGTAGAGACCCGTTTCGGATCCAGACAAGAATTAGAAGATCTTATCCAAAAAGCACATGCTAATGATATAGAGGTGATTGCCGATATCGTCATGGGGCATAATTCTGGAGGAGGAAAACAAGCCAATCCTTTTCGCGGGGGTACCGAAGTATATTCTTTGTTTAATGAATCAAACGGAAATGCCTCTGGTAAATTTAACCGTTCTAATGAGCATTTTCACCCTAATGATATTCATGATCATGATGATCAGGCTTTGTTTTTTGCCGAAACAGATCTTTGCCATGATCAACAATATGTACAGGATTGGTTATGGGGTAGAGATGATTCTGTTGCAGAATTTTATAAAAAAACCCTTGGTTTTGATGGATGGCGTTTTGACTACGTAAAGAGTTTTGATCCTAAATGGGTTAAAGCTTGGAATGCTAAAATTGGTGGTTTCTCTGTAGGAGAAAATTTTGATGGAAACCAACAGGTACTAAAAGACTGGGTAGATGCATCTGGATCAACAGCTTTTGATTTTGCATGTTTCTACAGATTAGATGAAACTCTCGACAGAGCCAATGATCTTACTGCATTAGGTGAAGCCGATAATATGCTTAGAAAACTAGATCCAGCTAATGCTGTTACTTTTGTCGCTAATCATGATACCGAAAAAGATGATAATCCCGAGAATAGAATAAGCTATAATAACAAGCTACTCGCCTACTCTTACATTCTTACTCATGATGGATATCCTACTATTTTTTATCTTGATTATGAAGCTTTTAAAGGGCAACTTAAAACCCTTATCCAAATCTATACTACATTAGCGGTTGGTGATGTCGAAATACTTGAAGCCAATAAGGATGAGTATATCATGAAAAGAAGCGGTAGCGGTGATAACCCGGGACTAATTCTATATATGAATATTGGCCAGCAAACAAAACAACGTGTTGTAAAAACCAACTGGGCAAACAAAACCCTGGTTGACTATACCGATAATTCTAGAGCGACTCCTACTACAGACGCAGAGGGTAATGCCACACTACAGGCACCTGCAGGAGGATATGCTATATGGTCTGTGACCAAAGAATAATAATACATCATTCTTTATAATTAGCCCATACCCATCAAAAGAGTGCTTTTTAGCACTCTTTTTTTATGTGTTTTTTTATCATCCCAACCTTTTATCACTCCAGCCCTGTCATACCGTTGAAGAACGGGATCCATAGTAAAATTAAAAAAGCAAATTAGTTCTCGATACACCACACCAAAAGCGTGGCACTCGAACTGACGGGCGTTTACTCTGTCATTCCTGTCTTTTATCATCCCGCTGAAAAACAGGACTGGGATCCATAGTAAAGTCGTTACTTTAAAATAGATCCCAGTCTTTACTCTACTTTATCTCATGTTAACGTGAGTTCGGCTTTAGAAAATTTACGTCAGTCAGAGTGATTTTCGATAGAAAATTGTATCGAAGACAAGTGAATTTTCAAGAAAAGCCTTATATCAAATTTATGTTAAGTAAGGTTAAATGACACATCAATCTATAGTATGCATTCATAACCAAAACTAGGCTTTACCCAATAATGGGTGATGTGTACCGTATCGTATTTCTCGTGTTTTTGCATTAATATACTGCATCCAATCTACTGGATTATCAGTTTTCCTCTTAGGAACATATGCGCTTTTTAATAGTAATTTCTTTTTCATAACAATGTGTTTTTATTCAATTTTTGTTGTCGTTATGAATATATATAACCAATCATGATGCCAAAAATGATTTTTTCCTATGTATTGTAGTGTTTATAGGGCTTAATCGGCAGGTGTTAGACTGCTATGGTATAAGGGTGATATGATTCTTATGGTAATTTTTTGTGTAATGACTTGGGGTCAAAAAAGCTATTCTCGATAGTTCTACAGAGCTTGTCGAAGTGCAATTTTTCTTCGTTTCACTATGAAAAACCACTACTATTGACATATTTCATAATGATTTGTTTTTCATGAACTTATAAACTCTTAAATTTCATCTAATTTCCTTTGATTTGGCTTTCTGTTCATTTTCTTTGCTTGCCCAAAGAAAACGAACCAAAAGAAAAGGCACTTTTTTCAAGGTATTTTTCAATCTTATTGAAAACCAGATTTATTGTGCTAAAATCTTTCCAAGGCTTCAAGATTTTTTAACCCAAAACAAATCTTATACTGGTGAAAAAAGATTTCAAAGCCCTGCTTTGAAACGTCAGTTTAAACACTGGATAAAATTTTTATTGGATGTCTCGAATTGACGTTTTTTTTATATTATTAGTTTTAAAATGTACAGCGAGTTCTATACATGATTTTTTATCGATTATAAGGATATTCATTAATCCAATTAAAACCCCTTCCCGTAAGTAAAAAATCTTTTTTGTCTAATCTTTTCGTTTTACAATCAATCGTATCCTTCATAAAAATACCTTTGATATGCATTGTCGAATCTGTTCTACTATAGTTTAAAGTATACACTTTTGTAGAATCTTTACGATGTGTTAACTCTATTTTTTTGCGGATCGTGTCGATTTTTGATTTATAATTTTTACCAGACATATCTGTTCTATATAACCGTATAGATTTTAACCATTCAATAGATACAAACCTCCATCGTATGGTATCTGTAAGAATAGGTGGTACCTCTCTAGAGTTGACTTTAAAATCGGTAACCTCATATAAGCCATACAAAGGTGGTTTAGGAGCGCTAGGCCCATATTTTTTACTGGATTCTATAGCATCTCCAATGGTAGAATAAAGGAAAAAAACTACAGCGATCCACTTTACAGCATTTTTTATTTGTAGTCGTCTTTTTATGGTAAATGGCTCTTTATATTGTATAGGTATTGTTGCCGTATTAAGAAGAATAACATTAAGTAATCGTTTTAAGTGAGGCGCCATGATAAGAAGTACCATAATCAGTAATTCTGATGAATACAATTTTACAGGAACATCATAACAAAAATTGATCAACACAATATTTGTCAATACCGGTATTAATATCATTCCACCAAGTATCACCGTTTTTCTGTGAAAAAGCAATAACCCACCGATCATTTCAGCTAAACCACTAATTATAGTGTATCCTTTTGATGCTCCCATAAACGTCCAGACTAATCCCATAGGAGAAGATTCCCCATAGGGTAGTAAAAGTCTATAAAATGAAGGCTCTCGAAATTGTAAGGGAATTACTTTTACAATACCATAAGAAAGCATTACATATCCAACATAATATCGTAGAAATACCAAAAACCAATAATTAAGTTGCTCATAATCCCTTTCTTTTTTATCAAAAAATGACCATATAACGGTACCTATGGCAGCTACCACTATAAAAAATAATACTAATACATAATCATAGGTAGTATCTCCACTACCATTGGTAAACACAGTGATCTCATAATCTAATTGTAAGATATTCTTGCCGATCCAGGGAATGATGATGTGATATAAATCAACAATAGGGTCTTGTACAACATCTAACTTAGGAATAATATTAATAGGAAACGGAAAGGTTAACAATCCAAAAAAGAGAAGTAAAAATCTAAGTAAAATTTTATTGTTGGTAATCATAGTTTTTATTTTTAGATAATTGCCTATATAACAAAAGAAATAAAAATCGATTCTTACGTATTGACACTCCCTAAATTAATGAGCATTATTTTTAACTCTCTTTTCTATTTCCTTTTCACCAGCCGGGGTAAGTATAGAATGGGACGTTTCTTTGATAAAGATCATGCCATCAAAATTTTTACCTGGTGATATATCAAAAGCCGGTAGTATACCATAATCAAGGCTCCAACTGGCTCCTCCTCGATATGTTTTTCTTTCTTGATTCAAAAAAGTAGTAACTGTTTTAGATCGCGATGATTTAACAAAATCAATAAAGAAAATATCCTTATCGGCTTGAGCAAAATACCAGTCTAAGCTTCCTTCTTTGGCAGGAGGAAGAGTAAAAACTGCATTTTTATCATATTTTTTTTTCTTTAGCATTGTAATTCATTGCTCTAAAACTTCCCTGATTCGTAGAAAAACCAATGGCATAATATTTTTCTGCTATATATTCTTTTAAAATACTACCTAGAGGTCGAGCTTTGCCGCTTACTTTTGTTTTTATATTTTTTGAGATATGAGTATTATGAGCCCAAAGTACCATTTTGGCCCCTGGCTTTTCATTTTGTAATATTTCTAAAACTGTTTGTGCCATATATTCATCGCGAATATTAATATCAAAAGTTTTTCTATATTTTCTATCTCCAACCTCAACACCTTGTATGATCTTTCTTAAATCTGAAATAATCTGCTCATATATTTGTTTTGATGTTTGATCAACTAGTTTAGCTTTGTTTAAGATAAGGTATGATAACAAGGTATATAATTTTTGTCTTTGTAAAGACATATCGTTTCTGTTGGGGTTGTTTTTTAATTTTTTAAATAATGCATCTACATCTATTATTAGCAATCCATTAGTATTTGTTTTTTTAACGAAATCACTTATTCTTTCATATGCTAAGTCAAGCCCAACCATTTGAGTATCTACTCCAATAAATTTTACCTTTTTATTTTCTGAAACTGATTGGTTATAGTTTTTCATCCATTCGATCATCTCTAGTACTTCCTCTGTATTCCATATCCAAAAACCTTGAGCGGTCAATGCATCTCTAATTATGCCTTTCCCTTTCAAAACATAATCATTGATTGGTTTACATCCTACATGGCTTGCCTCTATTGCAAAAATGGTAAATCCCATTTCTTTAACCAAAAACTCCAACATACGATGTTTCATCTGGAAGATTTCCTTAGTACCATGACTGGTTTCTCCCAAACCAACAATTTGAACATCTTTAAAAATAGATTTTATACTGGAAAGATCGGTAAGCCCAGTTTCTGCTTTTACATCATTTACTAGTATCGATTGATCTTTAATCCAAGAAATTACACTATCTTTTCGTGCTTTTCTTCTGTTTTGTAATTGAAAATGTTCTTTTTCAGAAAATATTCTATATTTTGAAACAATATAACTACCATCAATGTTATCAATATACTTTTGTCTGGTAGAACCTGTAAATCTTTTAGGAACAAGCGTACTAACTTCAAAATGGTACATACCACTTTTTTCTATAGATAGCTCAACTACTTCCAATCCATTTTTTCCATTTGGAGCGTCAAATCGTTGTAATGTATCGTTATCAGGTGATAAAGCTATGATTTGCAGATCTACATTTTTTTGCAACAGATGTAATTGTAATAATTCACCTTTATTCAACTTTACCTGATATAAATGTTTTTTATTCCCTTTTATAAAGATTTCTTGACCTATTCTAAATTGAAATGATATTTCTTGTGCAATAAATACTAAAGGGAAGAGTAGAAACAAAAAAATATTTTTTGTTGTTGAATAGATCATATTTTTTATAGTTATCATAATTGTGAATTAAAAATCTTGCTTTTATGCAAAAAAACAAACGTTGACTTAAAAAATCATTGAAGCCATATAGATAAATATATTCAAATTTTATATAATTCATAAAACACAACTCTAGTTAATATTTATATGAAAATAGAAGTACATCTTTTCTCTTTTTAGATGAAATTTTAGCCTAAATTTGGAAGAACATCGAAATTTTTAAAGTTTCCAAATAACTAGCAAGTTATCTGGAAACTAAGTTTTTCGAGAAATACTGAAATTTCTTCTGATTCTTTATAACTACTAATACTAAGAAAGCTTCTTTAACAATTTTGATCTACTGAAGGTTCTCCTTCACAATTACCGGTTTCCCCTCCCTTAACTTGTAGACCTTGTAATCTTGTTAATTTACATAAACTAATTTTATTTAATTCTAATTTTTTTTTGTTCGATTTTTTCATAAGTGTAATCAAGGTTTAGTAAAATTTATTTGATCATAAAAGTAGAAAATTAAATTAGCTCAATTCAGGTTTTTCAATATATAGTATTCAAAATTTATAAATCTTAAATAATTCATTCACCATTTAAATCTTTGATAATTAGATTCTTAATATAATAAGAAGGCTGTACTTTTATTTTTTTCAAAAATGCTGAGGAAAATGATTGTATATTATTAAAACCTATTTCTTTTGCAATAGATTGTAATGAATAATGTCTGAACTTTTTATCACTTTTTAGCTTTTCAATGCAAAAATCGATACGCAAATCATTAAGATAATTCGCAAAATTCTTATGTTTATGAGTATTAATAATTTTGGATAAGTAGGTAGAATTGGTCTTAAATTTTTTAGCAACTTTAGCTAATGAAATATTATTCTTTAAAAATTCTTGATTCTCTTCAAATTTTCTAAGCTTTATTAATATTTCTTGAATCACCTCATTAGATAATTCAATGTCTTTTTTTCGTTTTCTATTATGGTCTTTTAATTGAACTTCTTGGATTTTTTCTTCGTATTTTATTTTCTTTTTTTCAGAATTTCTAAGGTAGAAAAAAGATAATAATATAATAACCATAACACTAAATAAAACGATATATGAATATGTTTTCATAGAGTTTCTTTTCATCTCTTGTATCAGGTTATCTTTTTCTTTTATCAAATTGGAAGTGTTATAATTATTTGCTAAACTAATACTGAGTCTACTATGTCTTTTATAAGTAATACTATCCAGTTTGATTAATTTTTCTAACAATCTAAGTTGGTTTTTTTTATCATTATTATTTCCATAATAATCGATCATCCATTTAATACCATCTCTGGTTTCAGGTAAATAGTTGCTAATGGAAATAGTTGAATCTAATTTTTTAAAATAGATCAACGCTTCATTTTGTCTATTTAACTTTAATAAACTTTTCGCTAAATAATTATACGTAATTGTTTTATCTTGTAAAACTGAAAGAGCTTTTTTTAGGCTATCTACGGCTAAATCATATTTTTTCCTTTTGTAGCTATTAATACCCTGGCTTCTTAATAAACTTGGGTAATAACGCCTATCATCTCTAGCTAAAGACATTTTAATTCCTTTGATTATATAATAGCTAGCGGAATCTAGCTTATTTAAATTATTATACAATTTAGATATATGTGCTACAGTTGATAAGTAATGAGAGCTAAATTTAACAAGTGTATCTTGTGTCTTAATGAAATTAAGGTTTTCTTTGCACTCTTTTAGTGCTTCTTCTTTATTCCCAAGTAGACTTTTAAGTAGAGCTATATTATGTCTTAAGGCAACAATATTTTGAGAATCATTTTTTAATCTGGCATAACGAAGTCCTTCCAGAAATGGATCTAACGCTTTTTCATATTGGTTTTGATAAAGAAAGGCAAGTCCTCTAAATAAATAACCCCTTGTAGGATATCTAAAATATGCTTTATGTTGGGTAAGTAGTATTATAGAGTCTGCATATTTTAAAACAATTTTTGTATTGTTACTATTTAGTCTAAGCTTACAAAACATACGATATCCATTAGCGATCATTGAAGTATCGTTTTCTTTTTTTCCTTTACTTATATAAGCACTAGCATATTTAGCAGCAAGTATCGTATCTTTTTTATTTATACTAAATAATTTTTCTAGTTCTTCATAAGGTTTTTCCTGCAATGAGTCAAGATTATAAAGCTGCAAGGTCTTTTCAGTACAATTAAAGCTAGTTCGATTAGAGGTTCTTTTGCTTGTTAAAGAAACCAAGCTCAAAAAAATAATCGGCACAAGAAAGAAAGTTCTCATTTACAAAATGATATCAGATTATGTAAATCCAGATTAATAAACAATCATTTAAAACCAAATAGATACTAAGTTGCTAAAAGAGGAGCTAATAATTAAAATTATAATACCTTAATTTATAGATTTTAAAATAAAAATATATACTACAAAATTTATAAATATAACATTCAAAATTTATAAATCCTTAAATACTCCTCTTGCACTAACGTAATTCTCCCCGTTATATTTGATCCAACAAAAACAACCCACATGGATTCTTCAGCATATAACAGTAAATACCGGTTTATGTCCGATATCTTAAAAACGTTACACCTTACTATGGATATTTTTATATATAACCTGGCAAATCATAGCCCATATGAGATGCTACTCTATCGATGGATTAATAAACTATATACCAAAGGGATATCTAGCGAAGAAGCCATACAACTCATCTATAAAGCACGTAATATACTATTGCTTAACCCCAAAAATAGTTGGTGTAGCCCCCCAATTTTATCATAAACCACCTACTTATGTTTATGCATTATGATCAACTATGTAGCACACAAAAAGCTTTGGTACATCGCAAATTGATAGCAAGAACAAAAGCTCCCCAGGAGATCGTATATAAAGTACTCACACATATTAACCCTGTATTAAAAATAATAGACCAGGATGTGCTTATGATGTATTATATGATGAGTAAGATAGAACAGAGAATACAGAAAGAATTACGAATGATGAATGCTGAATGAAGAATATTGAATAACGAACACTGAATATCGAAGTGGATTGAAATATAAAAGTAAGAAGTCAGGAGTCCGAGGTTAGTTACAATCAAAACTTAGATTCTTTGAAACTTTGGAACTAAATGGAAAGTAAAAAATACTGAATACTGAATAACGAATATCGAATTATGAAGTATTGAAATGTGAAAGGAGTCAGAGGTTAGCCCTTCGACAGGCCTGTCCTGAGTTTACCGAAGGGCTCAGGGTAACGGAATGTAGAAGTCGAGTGTCGGATGATGGGTACTGGCAGACAGATCTTGGAAACTAAGAAATAAAAAAGAAAAAGGTAGGAGTAATTTATATAGCTAAGCATAGTTGAGTTTGTGTAAACACCCCATTTTTAATTGCTCCTACTTCTTTTTTAAAATAGAAAACAAACAACAAATAACCATCAACTAACAACAAACAAGCTATCAACACAATTTATCTCAATACTAATATCTAAATACTAAAAATAAAACAATGAGAAACATCATTCAAGATTTATTAACACAAGAAGAAAGAGATCAGGCGGGGCAACTAGTAGCACAATTAGAAGCCATGTTTACTAATAAACTAGCAGCCCTAACCGAAAAAGAACGAGGGAGCTACAAGGCCATTAATGAAACTAATAAACTATTTGTAAATAAGGTTTGGGATTATCGCCAAAACAGTAGTACGCTTAGTTCTCCCGATGTAGACTGGGAAGAGTTTGAAAAAGATTATAAAGCTCGCGTATTTGCAGAAAACCTATTAGGTCGTTTAGAAAGCCTGGCCTATAGATTAGAAAGCACCAAGATCCTACATGATTATGATAATTACCAGGATGCGCTTAATGATTATGCGTATTCGCAATATAGCAAAGGAGCAGGGAAACCCGGTTTTACCGAAAAAGTAGCAGAACTGAAGCAGTTTTTTAATCGTACCAGAAGTATCCCAAAGTCAGATAATACAGAAGTGCGATCATTATGACCATGTCATCCCAGCGTAGGCTGGGATCCATAATTATAGTAGATTCCAACCTACGCTGGAATGACATATAGAACATTAGTTCTCAAAGACCTTCTGATGGATCAAAAAGACGCTTCGTTAGGCTCGAACGTCTCAAATTTAGAGATTAGGGTTCCAAAATTGGGTGTCGTACCTCTAATTTTAGAGAACAGAGACTCAAATTTAGACTATAGGGTCTCAAAATTGGCCCTCGACAGTCTAAATTTTTATCAAAAAGATCCAACAGAAGGTCAAAAAGACCAAACCATTGATGAGCAGCATACAAATTTTAAGTAGAAGGCGTCAAATTTTAACCCGGGAGGTCGAAAATCCTACAGTAACCACCAAATTTTGACCTCGAGGGATTAAACGATTGCAAAAAAACAAAATAAAGGGAAAACACATTATGAACATCATTATCAAACAGATTGAGCTTATAGAGCGAGTTGATCAACTTATTCGCCTGCAAGCCACAGGATCACCAGATGATCTTGCATATCGATTAGGAATCTCTAAAACGAAATTGTACCGCATTATCAATACCATGAAATCCCTGGGTGCCCCTATAGAATATGATATTGCCATACAAAGTTTTGTCTATGCAGAAGCGGTAGGGTTTACATTCGGGTTTTACCCAAGACAACAAAAACATAAAAAGCTACATCCTTTTACAGGGTAGTTTTAGAAATCAATTAAAGAAAAAATATGTCAAGATATTGAAGACATGTAGAAACGAAAAAAAAAATATAAAATCTTTCTCAGTTCCGAAAAATGAAACTGGCTTCTCATAATATTGCAAGTAGAATATCATATTTTAATAACCTAATACAATTCCAACTTATGAAAGGCGAAATCATATGACCATCGCTAAAATTAAAACCTAAATAAAAAATGAAAAAAATAATATTCCTACTAGCTCTAGCTATGGTATTTTCTTGTAAACAGCAAAAAAAGGAAATCAAAACTAAAGAAGTTAGTGCCAAAGAGCTTACTGTTGAAGAGAAAGCCCAATACACGGTTTTAAAAAATGAAGCCTGGAAACTCTACCAATCCAAGAATTATCTACAATCCGCTAAGAAATACTCAGAAGCTTTTGAGATAAGTGAATATAATGGAAATACAACAGATATGTATAATGCTGCTTGCTCCTGGGCCCTGGCCAAAGAAGTAGATTCTGCATTTGTACACCTTTCACGAATTGCCGAGAGAGGAGAATACTCCAACTACAATCACATTACAACAGATAGTGACCTCTCTATCTTACATTCGGATAAACGATGGGAACATGTCCTTGCACTGGTTAAAGCAAATAAAGAAAAAGCTGAAATTAATTTTGACAAACCACTAGTTGCACTACTCGATACCATACGTCAGGATGATCAAGGGCCAAGAAGACAAATAAATGAAATCATAGAAAAATACGGCAGGGATTCTGATGAGCTAAAACAACATTGGAAAAAAATAGCCGCTAAAGATTCGATTAACCTGATAAAAGTTGAAAAAATACTGAAGGAACGAGGTTGGCCGAGTAAAGATATCATTGGCAATAGAGGAAATACAACCTTGTTTATGGTGATACAACATTCTGACTTAGAAGTACAAGAAAAATACCTACCTATGATACGAGAAGCTGTAAAGAAAGAAAATATACGGCCAAGTAGTTTAGCATTGCTAGAAGACAGAATCGCTATACGTAAAGGGAATAAACAAATTTATGGGAGTCAAATCGGGCGAGATACAGAAACAGGTACATATTATATTTACCCGCTACAAGACCCGGATCATGTAAATAAAAGGAGAGCAGAGGTTGGACTTGGGCCGCTACAGGATTATGTTTCTAGATGGGATATCACCTGGGATCCAGAAAAATATAAACAACAATTACCAGATTTAGAAAAAAAACTAAAAAAGTAATTAAATAACCCATTGTGCATTTGAGATTTTTTAATTCGGAATTCGTCAATTCGAGTGTTTTGTCGTAATGGAATGAAGACAAATTGCACTTCGACAAGCTCAACAGGACTATCGAAAATAGCTTTTTTAAGCTAAAAATTTGTCATCCTGAGTGTATCGAAGAGCTCTACACTTCTCCAGCCTGTGCTGAGTTATGTCGAAGTATCAAATCACTTAAATACGAAAAGCTAAATCATAAAAAAAGAGAAACAGCTCATGGTTTCAATAGATATAGAATATAATAAAGTAGCATTAAAGATGATTCTGATTTCGTTATTGTTTTTCGTATCAATACATTGCCAGGGTCAGAAAGCTAAAAAAAGTGAAATTATTAAATCATTTTTTGAAGATATTTTCATACATAATAAATCTTCTGAGAAATTATTTGTAGAATATGCGGATAAAAAAGGTTCTGGAGCTAGTGCTTCAAAAGATACAATCTCTGACATGTTTAATAAATGTGTTTTGCAATTAAAAGCAGATAGAAAGCATTTACTTAATAAAAACGTTAGCTTTTATGTAGAAAATTATAATACAAGTTCTCAACCTAACTTAAGGTATTTTGACAACAAGATGGGAAAACTAATATATGTAGTTAGTGTAAATAATAAGATTGAATGTTATGTTTTAATGAGGAAATCTAAAATTTTGGCATTTCATTATATCACAAAAGGTACAGAAGGACCAACCTATTTTTTATACTAATTTAGATACTTTAAAACCCGTCTATCCAGACGGGTTTTTATATGGTATAAAAAATTTAGAAAATTTATCTCCTAAACATCCTAAAAAAACAAGGGAAAACACCTATTGTTATTAGTAGGGGTTTATGTTACTTTTAGAGTACTACAATTACATCCCAGAAGATAGTGATGCAATAGTATACCCATAAGAAAAAAGAAATCAGCACTATCACAGATACATTGATTGAATAAGAGTCTAATTCAACATTCTTATACCTCTCAATCAATATTTTGCCATATAAAACAGCACATAGATACCTCGATGTGACTCCTTAAAAAAGGAAGTTGTACCCCCTATTTATATTTTAATTGTTATCAAAAATTAATACTATGAAAAAGTTAAGTATACAAACGTTCTTTGATTATCTCTCTGATGTTGAATTTTACATAAAAATCACACTTGCTTGTGTGTTATTTCAATGGATATTTGTTCACCTATTCGAAGGGTTTCAACTTACGTTAGTTTCTAAGATTCTTATATATTGGGGAGTAAATTTATCATCATATTACATCATTGCTTTTTTGATAGAAAAGGTAATTAAGAAAAACCACAAGCTCACTAAAAAGCTAAATACCAGGGTAACCAAGGTAAAAAGTCAGCCTTATAAGCATCCGTCTGCCAAACTTTTTTTTCTATCTCTTTTTCAAAACCTTATGATTTCTAGTGGGGTGATCATCATACTTAGAGAGGTACATCGAGAGGTTAATTTTGTCGAAAACTGCGGTTGGTTTCTCCTTAGTATTGTGGTTACCGATTTTGCCTTTTTTGCCCACCACTACTGGTTCTTACATAATAAGAAATTTCCAAAATTGTTTAAAATCCACGGTAAACATCACCGTTATCGAGATACTTCTGGCTTTGTAACTGCTTATAAAGATTTTGCAGACCAAGTGATCAATTTTGTTTTTGCAGATATGGTGGTTCTTATTCTATTTGGTTTTGATTTTTACCAATTACTCGCCTGGACAGTAGTTATCAATCTATTTAACATAGAAGGACATAGCGCCGTATCCCTATTTTTTATAGGCTCTGATTTTCATGATAGGCATCATACCAATTATAGAGGTAATTATGGTATACAGGGGCTTTGGGATAAGATTTTTGGTACGTTTATAAGTAAAACAAGAAAGACTGGGATTTTCTTTCCTTCTAATACACTTGGCAAATACTTTTTGGAAAAGAATAAAAAGCATATCAACAGTATAAAAAAACCAAAGCAAAAAGCTTATATAGGCGATATGTATAAGGGTTGACACTATTCTTTAAACGCAATAGCCCGGATTATAAATCCGGACTATCAGATATTGGTAAACATTTTTATAAACTATCAAATTCTACAAAATCATATTCTGGTGAGCTTTCTAGTAGATGCCTTAAAACCGCCGCATGACCATTTCCTATTAAAACAAGGATTCTATCCTCATTATTTTCTGTGATTTTTTGTAATTTTCTAAAGATTCTTACATTTCTATTATACCACCAGAACGATAAAATATCAGCGCCTCTTTCGTTATCTAGCTTAAAATCTCCAACAAGATATGCTCCGTATCCATATAAATGAGATTCTCTTGAGTTTAGGTGCTTGAAATAGTCTAATAAATTAGTTTTTGGGATGATCTCATCTTCTCCTTTATACCAGTTAAGAGTCATTTTTCGGTACGGATCATCATTTTGAAAGTCAAAATCTTTATACAGTTTTTTAGTATAAATAGAATCTAACTTCTCTATGTCGTCGCTCATAGAATTTGCATCAATAGCATATAGCGTATCTAATTTTAGTTCGTTTGCAATACGCATTCCTATTTGAAACCGTTCATCCCTTTGGTCTCTATATTCTCCACCTTTGTATTTTTTTAGTTTTCTTGTGGCATTCCATTTTGGTGTAGCCTCTATTGCTATTTTATTGGGTTTAAACTTCTTAATATAATTTACAAGTTCATTAACCTCAGATTTTTTGGGTTCTTTTAATACATCTATTTGATTTTCGGGAGTCACTTTAACCACATCTAATCCTGGGTAATTAAAGTGAAAAGTACCGACCATTAGAACTTTTGCCTTTTCTTTTGGATAATATTCTGATGCCTTTTTAATTATTCTGGTTTCATTTTCTGAAGAACAGGAAAGTATACTAATTACAAGAAATAATATCGTAAGATGTTTCATCTGCTTATTTTTTTTATATAGAGTAAGAACAAATTACTTTTGAAAATGTTACACTATTTGGTATAAAGGTTTGTCAACAGTGTTGTATCGAGTAGGTAAGAGATGTTGTATTTGATAGTGTGAGTTTACAATCTCTGTCATACAGCAAAAGGTTGAAACAATTACGGATAAGTTGACAGTTTTTTACGCTAAGGAATATGTATAATTAGGTAAATATTGCTATAATTTAAAACTCAAAAGTTATTTCTTGATGAGTAATTTAACTCTTATTAAAACACCTATTTCTATTTATTTATAAGGAGCAAATTTCCTATCAACAAAAATACTTCATAAAAAACTGTCCAGATACCTGTTATTTTGTTCTGATTTCGGAAATCAGAACTTTTTTAAGCTAAAAATTTACAAAAAAAATGAATTTCCGAAATATATTTGTTTTAACATAACAAACCAACTCAACTTAACTTAACATGAAAAAGAAAACTAACTTCCTCATTCCCTTGCTTTTTTTATATTGATTTTTTATTAATCTATTTCTCTATATGTTTTATAAGTATTCATCATGAATACTCTATAACAAATTCTATGTTATATATTTCATTTAGTGAAATTTGAAAACTCCTATTACTTCTTATCAATATGCAGTGAAATACTCGATAGATATATCCTATCTATCGAGTATTCGAAAAGTTATTTTTATTTGCCCAAACTCTTAAAATTAGCAAAAGTTTTCCCCTATGTGATTTTCACATGCTAAATTTTTAAAACCTATGCAATTCATTAAACAATTACAACTAGAAAAAGACATTACCAACCAAATAGCTAAACATTCTACCATAAAAACTTATTCGAACGGAGAGCAAATTATATTTCAAAATATTCACAAGGATCAAATTTCATTTATAGACTCTGGTTTGATTAAAGTCTATATTGAAGAAGAGAACAGTTCATTATTCTTATATCATCTCGAATCAAAAAGAAATAACATCCTTTCTCTTATGAATATTTTTAGCAATGCTCCTTCTCAGGTTTCTATGATGGCATTACAAGAAACCACTCTTTATTGGGTTCCTAATTCGATAATCCGAGAACTCTTAAGAAAATCTCCAAAACTTAAATCAGCCATTTTTAAATCCGATTGCTACCTGCATCAAAACCTGATAAATACTATCAAAAAAATGACTTTACACTCTAAAGAAGATCGGATTTATGACTATCTAAAAATAAAATTAGAACACCATAAAGTCAAAAAAATTAAGGTCACTCATATGCAACTAGCTAAAGATCTTAATTTTTCTAGAGAAACCATATCCCGAGGTTTAAGAAATCTAGAAAAAAATGATAGAATAAAACGAGCATCGGGATGGATAAGTATATCTCTTTAATAATATATCTCTGATTCTAAGTTAAATTTTAGAAAAATGAATGTAATAGATAAAACATATTTTAAAGAAGAACTCATTAACTTACTGCAAAAGGAAGGTTCTACAAAAAAATTTCGTTCTGGTAAAGAAATTACTCCAACTGATGATATACATGATCAAGTTATATTTTTAATCCAGGGAAGTATTAAAGTTTTTATCAAAAATGATGACAAAAAAATATTCCTCTATCTTCTCGAAGATAATCAAACACATTTTTTCTATTCTCCTAATAAGGACATTCTAATGCAATTTCAGGGAGAAATAGTAAAAGATTGCATTTTGACCTGTATCCCTAGTGAAATATTAGTAAAATGGGTAGAAAAAAAGCCCCAACTCAGGGATTTTATGATAGCATATCAACAAGAAAAATACATATTTCTTTTAAACACTATCAAAATGCTAATAGAACAACCTCTGAAAATGAGATTACTTGAGTATATCACACTAAAATCAATTCAATATAACAACAAAAATATCCATATTAACAAAAATGAAATCGCTATAGACCTGAACACCTCACGTAAATCAATCTACAGGGCTATAAAAGAATTAGAAAGAGATAAAAAAATTATTCAGAAACCTCGATCTATTGTTCTTTTAATTTAAATCTTGAACAGCTTCAAGAAAGCACTATATCATCTAACAGATATAGTTAGCTTAAGAAAAAACAGTCTCACCTTATTTCTTAATGTTCTTAAGAGACTTTTTATATTTTAGAGGAGTCGTACCTGTATATTTTTTAAAAAAACCATAAAAAGCACTTTTGCTTTGAAACCCAACCTCTATTGCAATCCCTTCTATAGATAAGTTTTTTAAAGAATCCGATTCTAAAACCTCAATTACCTTCTTAACTCTATGTGTATTAATATATGTATTAAAATTCTGATTGTATTTTGAATTTATAATTTTAGATAGTTGTTTAGGATGAATCCCTAATCTTTCTGCAGCATCAATTATAGTGAGATCAGTTTTTGTATATCCTTTTTCTTGAATCATGAATGCTTCTAATTCTTTAAGGAGCATATTGATTGATCGTAAATCTTCTTCTAGTTCTGGTTCTACAGTTGTAGGCTTTTTTTGTTTTGTAGTTAAAACCTTAGATTTATCGGTTAGCAACCATATTATATTTTGTTGAAAAAAACCATGAATTGAGACCCAATATAATAAACCTATATTTATAATGGTCATAACAAATTGATAGTAATGATTCTGTATAATCAAAGGAAATAATAGCTTTAACGCAATACCAAGTGTAACATAGCACAACCCCAGAACAATATATGTTTTTGCCCATTGCAATTTCTTATATTCTATAGCTGTATATTGATTATAAAGCTCGGCAACATGCTTTTTTAGTAATCGTATTGTAGCAAAACCAATTATTAACCCATATAACGTCCCCAATACATTTAAGATATTACAAATCACTTTTAAAATATTAATATCATGTCCAATGTATATGTATACAACGTTAAAAACGAAAATGAATAATACTGGTATTAATATTTTATAATTAATTTTACTCTTAGCTAAAATCGATATCTGTTTTACATACAAATAGAACAAAGGAAACAATAGCAAAGCTAAAACCGAAAGTAAAGCAACCAAACTACTCAAATCCCAACCTTTATCTTTTAATCCTATGTTACATATAGGCACTAGTAGCTCCAAACTATAAATCAGAATAAAAATACTTAGAAGAAATATTGATTTATTTATTTTTATATAATTTCTAATTAATAAAATAACTCCGAATATAATCCCATGAATCAATCCTATCAAATTCAATAAAACACTCAGTAAAACCAGAAGGCTATTATTCTCTTTCATATCAAATTAAGATAAGTTTTATACAAATTTCAGAATACATTTTCAGTGCTTATCTATTAAAAAAACCTCTTCTTTTTAACTAAAAAACTAAGGAATTATGAAGTTTCTGATAAAATATTAACAAAGATATAGACTCTTATTAACAAAAAATGTGATTTATGGGACAACGATCACATTTTTATTAAAAAAACCAACCACATTATTACAAAAAGAATATGAAAACCCAGTAAGTATCTGAAATTTATGAGTGATTTCTGGGTAACAAAAAGGCAATACAAGACACTTGTTTATAAAGAAATGTGATAGATCAGCGTGAAGGATAGTAGCGGCATCCTTTTTTGTATTTGTTCTCTTTTTTTTGGTTTAGGAAAATGCATAAAGAATAATAAAAAAGATATAGCGAATAGCCTGACCCTTGTAGGGTCACGCCCCAAAACATGGTATTAGTATTATAGAAAAGAATTACTTTACTTTGTAGATAGATATATTATCACACAAAAATCAATTTAATTTAAAAAAGCTTAATGCCTAAATTTCCATTTTACAAACAAGCAGAGTCGAAAGATTGTGGACCTACTTGTATTAAGATTATCGCAAAACATTATGGAAGAGTTCTCAATACTCAAAAACTTAGATCATTAAGTGAAACCACCAGAGAAGGAAGTTCTCTCTTGGGACTTAGTGATGCGGTAGAGGAAATAGGCTTTAGATCCCTGGGCGTAAAACTATCGCTAAACAAATTAGACGAGGTACCTCTCCCCTGTATTGTACACTGGAACAAAGTACACTATGTGGTCGTCTATAAAATCAAAACCTCGCGAAAAGGTGATATGACCATTTATGTCTCTGATCCTGCTCATGGATTGATAACCTATACAAAAGACGAATTTATAAAAGCATGGATCGGTAATAACGCCGATGAAAATACAGAAGAAGGTGTTGCCTTACTGGTAGAACCTACTCCTAATTTTTATAGTGATAATCTAGATGAAGAGGATCAAAAATTTGGATTTAAGTTTATATCTAAATACATATTTAAGTACAAAGCTTTTCTTTTTCAGCTGGCATTAGGTCTGGGGGCAGGAAGTTTATTACAACTTATTACTCCGTTTTTAACACAGAGTATAGTCGATGTCGGGATTAAAAATCAAGATCTTAATTTTGTATATCTCGTACTGATTGCAATGCTTTCTCTGTTTATTGGGAGAACATTAATCGATGTACTTAGAAGCTGGATTTTACTTCATCTAAGTACACGTATTAATATATCGCTGATATCAGATTTCTTTATTAAACTCATGAACCTGCCTATCTCCTATTTTGATGTAAAAATGACAGGAGATCTTTTACAAAGAATTAATGATCATAAACGAATCGAGCAGATACTAACCATGTCTTCTTTAAACGTGCTATTCTCGATGGTAAATCTTATCGTGTTTAGTATCGTCCTGATCTATTATAGTGTTCCTATTTTCGGTATTTTTGCAATAGGAAGCACGTTCTATTTTGCCTGGATACTTGTTTTCTTCAAAAAACGTAAAAAACTGGATTACAAACGCTTTTCGCAAATAAGTGAAGAACAAAGTAAAGTTATCGAACTGGTCAATGGTATGCAGGAAATAAAACTGCATAACGCTGAAAAAAGAAAACGATGGAACTGGGAGTTTGTACAAGCAAAACTGTTTAGAATATCTATCGAGAATCTGGCACTGGAGCAATACCAAAGTGTAGGATCTTCTTTTATCAATGAGCTAAAAAATATCCTGATTACAGTTTTCTCTGCAAAACTGGTTATAGATGGTGACATCACATTGGGTATGATGCTGGCAATTACTGCCATTGTAGGGCAATTAAATGCTCCTATTTCGCAATTAATTAATTTCTTAAGAGAGTTGCAGGACGCACAAATTTCTTTAGAACGTCTGGGAGAGATTCATAATAAAGAAGATGAAGAACACCCTGGTGATGAAAAGATTAGAGAAATCTCGGCAAATTCTGGGTTTGAAATCAAAAATCTAAGTTTTAGATATGTAGGAGCCGATAAACCGGTATTAGAAGACCTCAGCCTTTCTATTCCTGCTAATAAAATCACGGCTGTAGTTGGAGTTAGTGGTAGTGGAAAAACCACACTTATGAAACTCCTTCTTAAGTTCTATGAGCCAGATGAAGGGCAGATTTATATTGGTTCTCATGATTTACATAATGTATCCCAAAAAGCCTGGAGAGATCAATTTGGGGTGGTTATGCAAGAAGGATATATTTTTAATGATACTATTGCTAATAATATTGCAGTAGGAGAAGATTATGTAGATAAGAAAAAATTGGCGCATGCCGTAGATGTTGCCAATATCAAAGAGTTTATAGAATCGCTCCCGCTTTCTTACAATACCAAAATAGGAATGGAAGGCGTAGGACTAAGTACCGGGCAAAAACAAAGGCTGTTTATAGCCCGATCGGTATATAAAAACCCTAAATATTTGTTCTTTGATGAAGCTACTTCTGCTCTTGATGCCAATAATGAAAAGGTGATCATGGAAAAACTGGATACCTTCTTTAAAGACAAAACTGTAATGGTAATTGCACATCGATTAAGTACTGTAAAAAATGCTCATCAGATTGTTGTTTTAGACAAGGGTAAAATTGTAGAAGTAGGAAATCATGAATCCTTAATCAAAGAGAAAGGAAATTATTATCACCTGGTTAAAAATCAACTCGAATTAGGGAAATAATACTTGAATTAGGAATTAGATGAAACGAATATGAAAAATCCTTAGATTAGAATATCAAAACTGTATCGTACATGACAAAATTGAATGTTATAGAAATGAGTTGGTTTGTCATTCCGGCGTAGGCCGGAATCCACTTGATTTAGTACGGTGCAAAAAATAGATCCCAGTCTAAACTATGATGACAAATAACATTAAATTAAAAAAAATCGCAATACATAGCTAAACATTATGCCAGACACTTTAGACGACATACAATTACGTAGTGAAGAAGTACAGGAAATTCTAACCCGGGTTCCGCATTGGATGATACGATGGGGGAATCTATTGATTTTGGTATTAGTACTACTGTTATTATTTCTTTCCTGGTTGGTTAAGTATCCCGATGTAATACCCGCAGAAGCGATTATCACGACTCGAATACCACCACAAAAAGAATATGCCAAAACCAGTGGTAAAATAGAATCTCTATTCGTTAAGGACAATCAAATCGTACCCAAAAACACTCCTCTGGCGATATTAGAAAGCAGTGCCAATTATAAAGATGTGTTTTTGCTTAAATCTATTGTAGATACCATTAAAGTAAATACGAAATCATTTACATTTCCTATCGATGAGTTACCGGTCTTGTTCCTGGGAGATATCGAAACCAGCTTTGCTTTATTCGAAAACAGTTATTCTGAGTATATTCTGAATAAAGAATTACAACCTTTTTCTAATGAAGCCATAGCAAATCAAACCTCCTTATCAGAACTCTACAGGCGCTTAGAAAGTCTAAAGGCCCAAAAAAGGCTAGGTAAAGCAGAACTGGAGTTTAAACGAAAAGAGCTTCAGCGTCAAAAAAACCTATTCGAAAAAGGAGTAATCTCTGCACAAGAGTACGAAAGCAAAGAACTCGATTATCTGAGAACTAAACGTAATTATGAAAATAACGACGTACAGCTATCTCAAATTAACGAGAGTATTAGTAATGCTACCAAAACATCAAAAGGCACAGAAATCAACAAAAGAAAAGAAGAAATTAATCTGTTTAAAAAGGTATTACAATCCTTTGGGCAACTAAAGAAAAGCATTAAAGACTGGGAGTTACAATACGTGCTTAAATCTGATATCGAAGGTCGTGTTTCTTTCCTTAATTTTTGGACAGAAAACCAAACCGTAGCCTTGGGAGATCTTGTTTTTATCATTATCCCTTCGGAATACTCTTCTTACCTAGCAAAAATCAAAGCTCCTTCTCAGAATTCGGGAAAAATAAAGGTCGGACAAACAGCAAATATTAGATTAGAAAACTTTCCTGATAATGAATTCGGAACGCTGAAAGGTAAAGTTAAGCACATATCCCTGTTACCAGATAAAGATGGGCTATATCTTATTGATGTTGAATTGCCCGAAAAACTAATTACTACCTATGATAAAGAAATTCCTTTTAAACAGGAAATGAGGGGTGTAGTAGAAATTGTAACTGAAGACCTTAGACTTATCGAACGTTTCTTCTATCAGTTTAGAACATTAATGGATAAGTAAACGTGAGTTCGACCTAAGAAAATTTACGTCAGTCAGAGTGATTTTCGGTAGAAAATTGTACTTCGACCAAGCTCAGCAGAACTATCGAAGACAAGTAAATTTTCAAGCAAAAGTCTTGCCATCCTGAGCTTCGTCGAAGGGTCGATACAATTTTTCTTCGTTTCACTATGAAAAATCACTCAATTTGACGGCTTTTTAAATATGCTCTTGCAAATACGTTAAGTAAATTGTTTTAGTACATGACAAAAAACCTATATTTTGTTATGAACAACTAAATATCAACAAATTACACATATATTCGTTGTTTTTGTCATTCCAGCCCTTCGGCCTAGCTCAGGATAAACTAAAGGCTGGAATCCATTTTGATATAATCCTATTAATGAGTGGATTCTGTTCTTCAACGGAATAACAAATCAACTCATCTCTATGTCGCGTAAATTTTTGTTATGTACCTAGGTAAACTATAGATCTTCTACCTCTTCTGATATTTCTTCCTGAGTAGAACTAACTTCTTCTAATGCTTCATTTTGAGTAGAATCGATCTCTTCTGAAACTTCTTCCTGAGAAGGATTACCTTCTTCTAATATCTCTTCCTCAACAACATCAACTTCTTCTGATACTTCCTCTTGAGAAGAACTTGCTACCACTACCGGTTGAGCTTTATCAAATTGCTCTTCTTCGCCTGAGAAATAAGGAAAAACATCCATAATCGGAGATTCTGAAATTGCAGGTACTGTATAATCACTAACAGAGTCCTTCATCACACTAATGGTATTATCATAGGCTTCTTTTACATCATTAGCCTGTACCAACAGGTACATACTCGACTTTCTTTCCTTACCGCTTTCTTCATCATAAGAAACCAGGGCTACTTTTGACTTAAACCATCGATCAGAATTCTCAAAAGGATGTATCTCTGCAAAATTTGCAATCTTAATATTGGTGATTTTAAATTCTTCACTAATATATGCTGACATTTCTTCGTTAATTCTGGTTTCAGCTTCTGTATAGGATAAAGCATCTACCAGATAAGGTTCTGTCGTAACTTTCTGTACTCCAGATTCATCTATTTTTCTATACTTTACTTTACATTCATACCAAGTTGTGCTCATATCTTTTTTTTAGGATGGCAAATATATATTTTTAAAAAAACGCTAACCACGAATGCGCATAATAGATATTCACAATTTGAAAATTCTATGATTTCTTGATATGTACATTCTGTTATCTAAGCCCGAAAACAATAAACTAAAAAGACCTCACAGGTTTTAAAAACCTGTGAGGTCTGATTAAAAAAGCTATTCTCGATAGTCCTGCTGAGCTTGTCCAAGTGCAGTTTTTCTCCATTTCATTCCGAAAAACCACTCGAATTGACGTTTTTTATACCATTAACATCAAAATGCGCAATGGGTTAAAGTATTAAGAACCTACTTCTTCTTTGGTCTTATCTGCACTTTTACTAGCTACCCATTCTCCTATCAATTCTTCTAATATCGTAAGTGGTACAGCTCCATTAGTTAATACTACATCATGAAACTCTCTAATATCAAATGCATCTCCAAGAGTTTTTCTTGCATTTTCGCGTAGTTCAAGAATCTTAATCATTCCTATTTTATATGCTGTAGCCTGACTTGGCATAACAATATGGCGTTCTACCATTTTTACAGCATCACTTTCTGCATTAGGAGTATTATCTACATAATACTTAATTCCTTCTTCTCTACTCCATTTTTTGCTATGAATTCCTGTATCCACTACCAATCGGCAAGCTCTCCAAAGTTCCATTGCGAGTCTACCAAAATCTGAATACGGATCACTGTACATTCCTATTTCTTTTGGTAACAGCTCGGTATACAATCCCCAACCTTCTGTATATGCTGTATACCCACCAAATTTTCTAAATTTTGGGATGTCCTGTAATTCTTGTGCAATAGATCTCTGCATATGATGCCCGGGGATACCTTCGTGATATGCCAAAGCCTCCATCTGGTAGATTGGCATTGCTGTCATATCATATAAATTGGCATAATACGTTCCTGGTCTTGAGCCATCAGGAGTTCCACTTTGATAGAAGGCTTTTCCTGCACTTTTTTCTCTAAAAGGCTCTACTGCTTTTACAATAATATCTGCTTTGGGTTTGGTAATAAAAAGTTCATCAAGTTTGGATTTCATTGTATCGATTAATCCAACTGCTTGTTTAAGGTATGCTGCTTTTCCCTCTTCGGTATTCGCAAAATAGAACTTTTTATCTTCTTTCATATACTTGAAAAAATCCTGTAATGTTCCTTCATATTTAACTTGCTTCATAATATCCCGCATCTCATTATGAATACGAGCCACTTCTTTTAATCCAAGCTCATGAATCTGATCTGCTGTCATCGTAGTAGTAGTCGTACGTTGTAGTGCGTTATCATAAAACGCAGCTCCTTTAGGAAATTTCCAGCAGCCATCATCTGTAGTAGCTCTTTGTTGTTGTCCTTCTAATAATGTGATAAGATTATCATACGCTGGTTTTACACTTTCTACGAGTCCTTTTTCTGCTTTAGACACTAATTCGCTCTGTTCTTCATCAGATAATTTAAGTGTCGAGATTTTACTTTTGAAATCCGCTAATAACGTACTTTCCTGATTAGATTTATCAAATGGTTGCCCTGCAATAATATTACGACTATCATCAAGAACTTTGGCAAATACAAACTTAGGAGGAAGGATACCATTCTTTTCTCTAATCTTTATATTTTCTATCGCTTGGGTAAACATTTCATTGACACCATTTAATCTTGAAATATAAGCTTCTGCATCATTCTTGTCCTTGATTTTATGCATATTGATAAGAAAAGCAGGAATTCTTGATTGCATTCCAAACATTTGATTTACAGGATAGTCATAGAACCTGTATTGAAAGTCTGCAATCTCATTTTCGAGATCTTTTTTCATCAATTTATAGCTTAGAGCAGTTGCATCATTTAATTGAGATACGTCTACAGAGTCTTTTAAATAGGCAAGGCGTTCTTTTGCTCTTTCTAAATCTTCTGCTTCCTGTTTAGACGAAATATCATCCCATTTACCATAATCATCTGTTTTAATTCCTAAATACGTTTGCATCATTGGTGATTTGTCAATTTCTTGCTGAAACTGTGCTTCGAACCAATCGTTTAGTTTTTTTGATTGTTCTTCGATGATCTCTGCTTGTGAAGCAGTATCCTCTTCTGGCGCTTTTACTTCTTGTTTACAGCCGGTTAACGCCAGAAAAGAAGAAAATAGCAATACACTGATTTTTATTTTGGTCATGATAGTATCTATATTAGGGTTAATTGGTTACTTTAAAATCATAACTTCTATTGCAGAATCATGATATACTTTATGCGTTTGCTTGGTATAATCAGAAGCAGCTGCCTTAAAGATATTAGGAACATAAGTTTGTGGGTTTAAATCGATTAAAGGAAACCAGGTACTTTGCACCTGAACCTGTATTTTATGCCCTTTTTTAAACGTATGATGTATATCCTGTAGTTTAATATTTACATCTGTTTTTTGATTAGCAACAAAAGGTTCGGGTTTACTAAAATCATTTCGAAAACGCCCTCTCATCACTTCACTACGAACCATCATATGATAATTGGCCATTTTTAAATATTCCTGTGTTTCTTCGGTATCTTTGGCATCATTAGGATACACATCTATCAATTTTACTACCCAGTCTGCATCTGTACCTGTCGTAGCTACTTTTAGCTTTGCTAATACTTCTCCCGATAACGTCATGTCCTCGGTAAGAACAGGGGTTTCGAAAACTAACACATCGGGACGACGCGCTGCAAATCGTTGATCATCTGTCATATATTTTCTTGGTGTAAATACCATTTTAACATCTTCGGAATATGGAACTGGTTTTTTGGGGTCACTTATAAATTCTGAAACCCCGGCTCCACTTTTACCAGACAACTCATCATTGGCAGAAAGGTAGAATGTCTTTTTTTCTACATTTGCAGGTGGCCAACTTTCATAAGAATTCCACTCTTTTTTTCCGGTATCAAAAATTTGAACTTCTGGTAACCCGGTTTTTCCATCGGCATCTCCTTTTAAGAAATGATTAAAAAATGTAGTTTCTACATTTTTTTGAAAATTTAAAGAAAGGTCATCTCCAAAATATACATTACCAATAGCTTGGCGCTTTTTGGTTCTTGCCCAATCCCCATGACTCCATGGCCCAAATACCATAATATTATAATTATCACTTTTCTTTTCGATATTTTCATAGGTCTCAAAAGGACCATATAAGTCTTCGGCATCAAACAAACCTCCTACAGTCATTACTGCCGGTTTGATCGTTTGGTTTTTTAAGTGTTGAATTATCCCTCTTTTTTGCCAGAATTCATCATAATTCGGGTGTTCTTTTAATTGTGTCCAAAATACATTATCTTCTTTATAATACTGATCTAAAGTGCTTAAAGGTCCAGCATCCAGAAAGAATTGATATTGATCTTTACTTTTCAGGTCGGGAAAAGTATACCAACTCTCTGTTGTAGGTTTAGTTTTTTCATACCCAAAAACTGCTGTAGCTCTCCAATAGCTTAACAGATAGGCGCCATTATGATGAAAATCATCAAAAAAGAAATCCCCAATACATGCTTGTGGCGATACTGCTTTTAAAGCTGGGTGTGCATCTAATAAAGAATACGTTGCATAGAAACCAGGATATGAGATTCCCCATATTCCTACTTTTTTATTGGTATTCGGTACATTCTTCACCAACCAATCTATGGTATCATAGGTATCACTGGCTTCATCAAATTGTTTTCCTTTTTTACCAGGAATATAGGCTCTCATATTATCATAAACTCCTTCGCTCATCCAACGTCCACGTACATCTTGATAAACAACAATATTGCCTTCTTTCATTAAAAATTCATTCGGACCTATTTTAGATTTAAATTCATCTTTACCGTATGGTCTTGAACTATACGGAGTTCGATGCATTAAAATTGGGTATTTTTTTGAAGTATCCTTTGGTGTATAAATTGTAGTGTGAAGTTTAACACCATCTCTCATCACAATATCAACTTCTTGTTTTGTGTAGTGTTCTTTTACATTATAGGAATCTGCTTCCTGTGAGAACATAATACTTGTGTAAAGAAGTACTATGCTTCTTAAAAGAATAAATCTGACTGATCGCATTGGTTTTAGTTTAGTTTATTGCTGAAGATAAAAAAATGGTACTGCCAGCAAGATAGTTTTAAGGAGATTTTAACAACTTACTAGGTATGATAAAGCGAAACAAAAGAAAAACCTTTGACATTATCGCCAAAGGTTTTTAAAATCTAAGAACGATCTATATCCCCATATAAGATCTTTTTATTTGTTCTTAGTCACTCTATTGCGGTTGTATGTTAACTTCTATCAGGTTATACCCTCCTCTTGGATCTCCAAACCAGGTTACTCCCGGTGCACTATTAATAGTTCCTTTTCCAAATTGCACATCATCTAATGAAGATACTCTTCGAATTGCCGTATTATCATCTGCAGCTCCTGTATTAGCCGGGCCTTGTCTTGGAGCTTGAAACATTCCAAAACCTACATCTTCATCCTCTTCTGTTCCTGCATCAAAGAGATACGTTTGTTGACTATTTGAAATTCCTGATGTTGGAGTACCACTTGCATTAAATAAAGCCACACCATTATTATTATAACTTATAAACCAATCGTTTGTCTGTACCAACATCGTCCCGAAACCTAATTTATAACCTTGTCCATTAGGAACCTGAATTGTAAAAGTTAAAGATTCTCCTGGTCCAACAGGAGCTGTTTGTGTGCTTTTGGCTGTTGGCACTCCTAATCCTTTAAGGTATTCGTAAGCCATCTGATTATTACCATCTTCTGCAATTTGTTCTACTCCACTAGCTGCTCTTGCTGATTCCCCTTGTGTAAACCAAGGATCACTATTGGTATTAAAAGCATAGACAATGCCCGGAGAGAATACACTTATCGTTGATGATAATCGTAATGGAGCTCCCTGAGATCCGGTCTCGTTAAACCAATCATTTAAAGTACCTGGTTGTCCTGCTTCAGCGATTTCCTTTAATCCAAATCCTCTATCCGGTTCTCCTACAGTAAATAGAGGCGCATTCTGAGCATGCAGTACTACTAACCCCGGTGTTAACACGATTGGTGTAGCCCCAAGTGCCCCCACAAGATTGGTAAGTTTTAATGTAAAATATTTTGTTCCTGCATCATATGTTAATTCTGTTCTTAAATAACTGGTTACATCATCTGTTACCAACCTTACTGTATTGTCATCATCTGGAGTACCCGCTGTTGCACCATTCGGAACTGTTGCTATGGTTGCAGGATCTTCCTCTTCTGTACCAGCATCCCATAGATAAATTTGAGAGCTTATATCTCCTGTAATTGGGTTTTTGCTGGCGTCAAAGAGGTCTATCCCAACCATTTTTGGCGCAAAAAACCAATCATTGGTCGCTGCAGACATTGTTGCAAAGTTTAATTTTGCTCCCGGAACCGCTTTAAATTGAATAGAATAACTACCATTTACTGTTGTAACGGGTCCCGGTCCTGCTGCACCATCTGGAGTATTAAAAACCTTTGTTGCCAGATAATTGATTTTATTTGTAATCGTGATATTAAATGAAGTTGTATTGCTTTGTGTATCATTAGCATTACCAAAAGTAGTATTCACTGCCTCTGACCAATCTGTAGATGCATTTCCTTCTCCATCAAAAGCAATACTATAACTTGGTAATACTACTTGTGGCACAAAATCACCAGCAGTCCATATTCCGGCTGCTACGGCTACATTTTCTCTAGGACTTCCTCCTGCTCCCCATTGTACAAAATCTACTATAGCATCTGAGCTTGCAAAAGAATTATTAGAATATAGTCCTAATCCTTCGCTATCTCCTAGTTCACTCCAATTAACAACCAAAAACTCTCCTGGTGCCAGATTGTTATTACCACTTGTTATTGATGCGTTTTGGATTTGAAGATATCTTCCCGGTCCTAAACATAACCAATATGGATTAAGATCAACATTTACAGTTCCGTTATTATATAGTTCTATTAGGTTATCTTCTCCATAATTCACTTCATTAATTACTATAGAACGCACATTGTTATTAGGCATCATCAATACATTTTCTTCTCCAAAAGTAACAGAGGTAGTTTCTGCCCAATTTGCTGATCCGTTGCCTTCACCATCAAAAACAATACTGTTATCAGGATTGCCTATGGTAGGTATAAAATCATTTGCAGTCCATATCTCTGCTGCTACAGCAACATTTTCTCTAGGACTTCCTCCTGCTCCCCATTGCACAAAATCTACTATAGCATCTGAGCTTGCAAAAGAATCTGTAGAATAAAGACCTAGTCCTCCTGATGCATCAGGAAGATCGTATGATAATACCAAATACCCCCCAGCCGGAATAACAACACTACCGCTTTCTGGTGTTAAGCTTCCTATACGTTGGTATGTTCCTGGTCCTAAACATAACCAATAATTACTAAGGTCTGCTTCTTGGTTTCCTTTGTTAAAAATTTCTACCAAGTCTGTTCCTTGAAATTTGATTTCATTAAATACCACTTGGTTTACAACCTCATCAGGTTCTCCTGGGGGTGTTCCTGTATCATCATCATCGCTACAAGAAGTAAAGATGGATAGTCCTAAGAATACATAAAATAACGTTTTTTTCATAATTTGTGAATTTTTCTGTTCCTCAATTTTTGATCAAATTTAAGAGGGCAGAATGCTCACAAACGGTGACAAAAGTTACTGTTTACTGTTAAAAAAGTGTTATATCCCTATTTAACAAAGCATTTTTTCAATAAAAAGTTAAAAAACCTGTAGTATTCTAACATAAAAAGGTGCCTTTTCAGACACCTTTTCATCAATTTTATGGGGTAATTTCAGGACGGATAACCTTGTAGCAGTTCTATATGTCGTTTATGTTGAATTAATAAGTTTGAAGCTTGTAATTTTTTGGTTATTCTGGAAACTACTTCTCTAGAGGTTCCTAAATCCGATGCTATTTCTTTATGAGACATTTGGATCATATTACAATTTTGAAGCTTCGCTTTTTTGTTAAGAAAATTAACTAGTCTATCTTCAATTTTATAACAAACCACTTGTTTTGTTGTATTTAGAAGGTCTTCATAATTTCGTTGAAAATCCTTCAATATAATTCGTGTAAAAGATGGATACTTAACAAACCATTCTTTTACTTTATCAATAGGCAAACACAATACTTTGGTATCCTCTTCAGTTTTTGCTGAAAAACGGACTGCTTCCTGACTAAATAAGTGATTAAAACTAAGTATACAACATTGGTTAGGATGTATATAATATAAAAGAAATTCTACCTCATCTTCTTCGGCATACATTTTAATTAAACCATCTATAATGATTGGTAAGAAATTAAGATAAGCTCCTTGTTTTACTACATATTCACCTTTTGGGATATTTTTAAATTTCCCGAAAGAAATAATTTCATTTTTTAACGCTTCTTCAATAAAAGGGAAACATTGAGAAAGTTCTATTTTTTCAATAGGTATCATTCAACTTTATTACAGTTTGCACTAGTAAAGTCGAAAATTCTCTATGTACTTACAACAACATCATAATAAAAACTTATACTCTTATATAGTTATGTTATTATTTAGTAAAATTCTTTAGGCCTTTCTGTAACCATTTAAGATATTCATTTGTATCCGGAGTATAAGCAGTAGTCTTGTTGAGTAAATTCATATCTGCATCTAATAATGCATAATAAGGTTGTGAATTATTTTTGAAGTTTAAAGTCTGAAATGTTGCCCATTTATCTCCTACTGTCCTAATAGATTTAATTCTTCCATCAGGTTTTAAGAATTTAAATTGATCATCTTCTGATAACTTCTCTCGATCATCAACATACAAAGAGATTAAAACGTACTTATTCTTAAGGATATCGATAATTTCTGGGTGGCTCCATACTTGTTCTTCCATTTTACGGCAATTCACGCAAGCCCAACCTGTAAAATCAAGCATAATAGGTTTGTTTTGGGCTTTGGCAGCTTGTACTCCTGCTTCAAAATCGGTATATGCATTAAGTCCTAAAGGTCCATGAGCTTCTTTTTCATAAATACTATAAAATAATGGTGGAGGAAAACCACTTAGCAATTTTAGATTCGCATAAGCCGTATTCGTAAGCCCAGGAACCAAATAAATAACAAATGCCAAGGTAATAATACCCAGAGTTTTTCTTCCTTTACTTAATTTTTGTATTGGGCTATCGTGGGGAAAGCGTATTTTTCCGAAAAGGTATAAGACCATACCCAAGCCAATTACTATCCAAATACCTATAAATATTTCTCTTTTTAAAATCCCCCAATGCTCAACAAGATCTGCATTTGAAAGGAATTTAAATGCTAATGCCAGTTCGATAAAGCCCAGGACTACTTTTACAGCATTTAACCATCCACCACTTTTTGGTAAAGAATTTAACCAATTAGGAAATAACGCAAATAGTGCAAACGGTAATGCTAAGGCTAATCCAAAGCCTCCCATACCAAAACTTAATTGCATCGCTCCCCCATCACTACTTAGAGAACCTCCTAGTAATGATCCCAAAATAGGTCCTGTACACGAGAAGGATACCAGAGCTAGTGTTAATGCCATAAAGAATATACCTATCACTCCCCCAATACTTGTAGCTTTACTATCAAGCTTGGTACTCCAGGAAGCTGGTAAGGTAATTTCGAAATAACCAAAAAAGGATATTGCAAATACAATAAAAATGACAAAGAAGACAATATTAAGCGTCACATTTGTCGAAATATTATTCAATATCTCTGGATCTAATGAGTCTAACAAATGAAAAGGAAGACTTAATAAAATATAAATAATGAATATAAAAAAACCATACAAAATAGCATTAAATAATCCTTTTTTACGATCCTTGGCTCCTTTGGTAAAAAAAGAAACCGTAAGAGGTATCATAGGAAATACACAAGGTGTTAATAAGGCAATTAATCCTCCCAAAAACCCTAAAAGGAAAATATTAAAATAACTTTTCTCCTCTACTTGTTCTGAAGGAAAAACATCTTTACCTTTTATATCAATATATAATGCTTCAGACTTTTTTTGGTCCTCTGCTGTAATACTAGCCAGATCTCCTTTATTTTCGATTGCTTCTCCAGAAAGATTGATGTCAAATTCTACAACCTCTGGAGCCAGACATTTCTCATCATCGCAAACCGAAAAAAATACTTCTGCTTTAATTTGCTGCAGTGTCTTGTCTATACGCTTGATTTTTTGAGAAAAAGTCACTTTATCTTCAAAATACTTCACATCCATCTCGAAGATATTATCAAACTTCTCGATACCTTTAGGTTCTATCGTTTCTCCAATAAGTGCATAACTCTCTGGAGTATTATTATAAGTAAACTCTGTTGGTGTTGGAGCTATCTCATCGCTATCTGCTTCATTTTGAGAATATAAATGCCACCCTTCATCAAGAGTCGCCTCAAAGTATAAAACAAAAGTATCATCAGTTTCCTTCTCTATAGTAGCTTTCCACTTAATAGGATCCAGTGTTTGTGAAAAAAGCGTTGTAGAAAATAAAACAGTGGCAAGTAATAATAAGAGATGTCGCATCAGGCTATTGTAATTTTAAGTATTTGTTTTGTTTGGGGTATTATTTTAAATCTATTATCTGCTCTATAGTTTATAATCCAAATTATTTCTTTTCCAGAACATAATAACCATACTCTTTCTTTGGCTAGTAAAGATAATTTTTCATCTTTAAAATATTTACTCAATTTCTTTTTTCCTTTCATTCCCAGAGGATAAAAATAGTCGCCTTCTTTCCATTTTCTTACAGTTAATGGATACTTTAACTTTTCTTTATCAACATAAATGGTCTTCAGATCAATATCCGATATTTCAGATATCATCTTAAATTTGAGTGTTCCCGGGGGAATCATTAACATACTTTCGGCTTCAGGTATGCTATAATTGCGATCCTCTATTTTTTCTGATATCGGACTCAATAACAAATATTCTCTATCCTTTACCAAACGATGGGTTCCCGAAAAAATCTGCTTCCCGGACTGACCAGTGATCATATGTTCTATATCACCCCATGCTGTAAAACCATATTCTTTTAATAAAAAATACAGGCTAGCTTTTGGGTCTCCGTAATCCATTAATCTATTAATAGGTATTTTAATGATATCATTTTCTGAAACCTCGAACAACTCTTTTTTAAGTTGAGTTACCTGATTTTTAATAAATTCGTTACTCTGTTTTAGGTATTCTAAGGTGGTATTAAAATTCTCTAAAAACTGAGGATTAACACTTTTTAACTCTGGAATTACATCAAGACGAAGTTTATTTCTAAGATACTTTGCACTCTTATTACTACTATCTTCTCTCCATTGCCAATTATTCTTTTTTGCATACACCAAAATTTGCGTTCTCGAAAAAGGTAATAACGGCCGTACAAAAATCCCATTAACTTCTGGTATACCCGTTAATCCTTCTATTCCTGTACCTCTCGACAGGTTAATTAAAAAAGTCTCTAGATTATCATCTGTATGATGCGCAGTAAGAATATAATCAAACTGATGTTCTAGAGCTAATTTCTTAAACCAATCATAGCGTAACTCTCTGGCTGCCATCTGTATTGACAAATTATGATCTACAGCATAATTTTTGGTATCAAATTGTGTAATAAAAACCGAAGATTGAAGTTCATCAGACAATTGAGTAACAAAGTTTGCATCCTCATCACTTTCTCCTCCTCTAAGTTTAAAATTACAATGCGCAATACTATATTTCAGATGTAATGCCTGGCAAAGCCTTACAAGTATAACACTATCTAATCCACCACTACACGCAATTAGTAGTTTGCTTTCCGATAGAAATGAAAGGTTTTCGGTAATATGATTTTTAAACTCTTGTAACAACAGATTCTGGATTGAAGTTTTTCGATTTTTCAAATATACGATTTTGAATTACGATAACCATTTTCTACCAAATTACATTTTACATATTGATTATCAGGTTTTTAACATTTTTTTCGATTTGTTTTTCTTATTTTTAGAAAGCAACTCTTAAATTACTGATAAATGAATAGGACACATGAATTACAAGAATTTTATGAGGCAGATGATCAAAGGGAATTTAGTAAAAAATTATTATCCATTGTACCACACTTACATCCCTATGTAAAACACAGATTATATATTGCAGAAAGCGTAGGCATTTTACCTCAGAACATGTATTGCTCTAATGGTATTATAGACGATGCAATATTGAAACTTTATCATGATGATCTTGATGTCGAAATAGACACCTTATCTCTAGAACTTCAACTTTTTAAAATTGCCGATGAGCTTATTGATGAATTATACATTCGCGAAGGATGGCATCAAAAAAGTATTAGCACCAGTTATTTTCTTAAAGAAGAACTCGAAAGACTCGAAGAAAACTATACTGTAGAAGCAGATAACGAACTTATTATGAAAGAAGAATTAGATGATATTTGTTATCATCAAAATTCTGAAGAAAAACAGAATTTCATATACAATGATATGGATTCTGATATCCTTAAGGTTATAGATTCTGAACCTTCCCCTGAGTATAGAAAACAGAAGTTATTAGGTAAATTCTATAGTTGGCTCCCCATAGAGACTTCTAAAATTATTGATCTTTTTGTTTTCGGAAAATTAAATTTTGAAGAAATTGCTAAAATTAAAGAGATAACTGCACAAGAAGTCAAAGAAATTATCATTGATGTACGGAAGAGTTTTAGGAGGAATCTTATTTAGTGAAGCGAGGAGCAGTTTATAATTACCTGTATACTTTTACTACATCCTTTCTAATACTTCTCGCATTGCTTTTGCCTTAAGTAAACATTCTTCGTATTCTTTATCGGGGTCTGACTTGGCAGTTATAGCTCCACCAACCGTATATGATATATATTGTCGCTCCTCATTATAGAGAATACTTCTGATTACTACATTAAAGTCAAAATCTCCATCTGGAGTAAAATACCCCACGGCTCCACTATATAAACCTCTTTTAGATTTTTCGAGGTTTTCTATGATTTGCATTGCAGAAATCTTAGGTGCTCCGGTCATACTTCCCATTGGGAAAGTTGTTTTGATAACATCAACAGGAGAAATGGTATCATTAATTGTAGAAGTTACCGTAGATATCATTTGATGCACTTGTTTAAAGGAATACACCTTACACAATTCTTCAACAATAACCGACCCTTTGGTTGCAGTTCGTGATAAATCATTTCGTACCAGATCTACAATCATTACATTTTCTGATCGCTCTTTAGGGTCACCATAAAGGCTTGATACTAGCCTCTTATCCTCATTAATATCTTGTGATCTTTTTGCCGTTCCTTTTATGGGTTGTGAAATTACTTTTTGTCCTTCTTTTCGCAAATAGCGTTCTGGTGAAGCCGATAGCAAATAGTGATCATTCATCCTAAAAAATGTGGCAAAAGGAGGTTTTGAAATATCGTTTAAGTGGTAGTATGTCTGTAAAGGATCAATACAACTGTTTTTTGCAAAAAACTCCTGACAGAAATTCGCTTCATAAATATCTCCTCGGTGTATATGGGCAAGCATTTCATTTACCTTCTCTTTATATTCATCTTTTGTGATACGCAAGCTTATTTTTACCTTACCACAAGGTTGCTCTGTAATATCTTTTTTGAGTAATGAATACTCAGAGATTACCTTAAAATCTTCCTCCATTTCATCATCTACCATTCTCAAATAATGCATTTCAAGAATATTTCCTTTGAGCAGAAAAAGTTTTTTAGGTTGAAAAAAGTACAAATCCGGAAAACATAACTCGTCCTTATTTTCAGAAACTAAATCTTCTGTATCATTTTTAAGATCATAAGAAAGATAACCAAAAATCCAATCCGAAGTTACGCTTTGATATTCTTTTAGCTTATCAAAGCCATTATAATAATCGGTTTTAATCGTCGTAAAAGCATCTACCGCCAATACGGCATCATAACTAGAATATTGCTGTGAGTAGCGGTTAGAATCTAGCCAAATAGCCTCTTCAAATTGCTGTCCCCAATGTAATAGCTTGCTTTTAAATTCTGAAAAATCTTCTAAAGTATATTGTTGAACACTTCGCACTTACTCGTTAGATTTGATGTGCAAAAGTACTGAGAACTTCGTTTAATCCCAATAAAAGTGTCTCATCTGTTACAGTATTGGATTCTATAGAAAAATTATCATAAAAAGAAGGAAAACTAAAACTCTCTACAATTTCGGCACCAAATCTGGGAAACACATTTTTAGCAAATTCTAATGAGCTTAATCCTCCTCTTTTTCCGGGAGAAGTACTCATTAATAAGATCTTCTTTCCTTCCAGAAAATTACGATCTAGTCTAGATAACCAATCTATTACATTTTTAAAAAAAACACTCCAGCTCCCATTATGTTCATTTACCGAAATAATCAACGCATCAGCCTCAGAAATTTCTTGTTTTAGCCCCATAACCATCCCGGGAAAACCAGCTTTTTTTTCTTCATCTTCACTATACATTGGCATAGCATAATTTACCAGGTTAATTATTCTTATATCATGTCCCTTTATTTCTGAAACTACAAACTCTACAAGTTTCTGATTAATAGAAGTACTGCTATTAGAACCTGCAAAGGCAATAATTTTCTTCATTAGTATCGTATTAGAAAGTCAAAAGTAACCAAAATGTTCACAGTCCCAAAATAAGGCTACCTTTGTAGCATCAAAAAAAATAGATCAATTGACTTTTCAAGATTTAAATCTAAATACACAACTTCTTAATGCCCTTGATGATTTAGGGTTTGAGACCCCTACACCTATTCAGGAAAAAGCTTTTGCCCCTGTAATGTCTGGAAAAGATGTTGTAGGTATTGCACAAACAGGTACAGGTAAAACATATGCCTATATGCTTCCGATTTTAAGGATGCTAAAATATTCTGTACAACAAAACCCAAGAATATTGGTATTAGTTCCTACACGAGAACTTGTTGTACAGGTAGTTGATGAAATCGAAAAACTTTCTACGTATATCAATGTGCGAATAACAGGAGTGTATGGAGGTACGAATATCAATACACAAAAACAAGCCGTTTCGCAAGGATTAGATATTATAGTTGCTACTCCAGGGCGTTTATATGACCTGGCTGTAAGCAGAGCTTTACAACTTAAATCTATTCAGAAACTGGTAATCGATGAAGTGGATGTAATGCTGGATTTAGGATTTAGACATCAATTGATGAATATTTTTGATATCCTTCCGCGGCAGCGACAAAATATTATGTTTTCGGCTACAATGACAGATGAAGTAGACCAAATGATTTCGGAAATATTTATCAAACCACAAAAAATATCAATTGCCAAAAGCGGAACACCTCTTGAAAACATCAAACAGTATGGTTACAAGATTCCAAATTTTTATACAAAAGTTAATCTGCTCGAACAATTGCTTTCTGATAAAGAAACCTATCACAAAACACTAATTTTTGTTGGTTTTAAAAAGATCGCCGATCGTTTATTTGAGCAGTTAGAAAAAAAATATGCAGACGAGATTTGTATTATCCACTCTAATAAAACTCAAAACTATAGATTACGAAGTATAGAGCAGTTTAGAAAAGGAGAAAATCGAATATTGATCGCTACAGATGTAATGGCCAGAGGTTTGGACATAGAAAATGTAAGCCAGGTAATTAATCTCGATACTCCAGAATATCCAGAAAATTATATGCACCGTATCGGTAGAACCGGTCGCGCAGAAAAAGAAGGAGTCTCGTTTGTACTTACTACAGAAAAAGAACAAGAACATCTAGAGGCTATCGAAAGTTTGATGGAAATGAAAATCGAGCAATTAGACATTCCCTCTGGTGTAGAAATTTCTGACCAACTTACTCCAGAAGAACAACCCAAGGTTAAAGAAATCAACAATCCTCATAAACGTCCTAATCATGAGGTTGGAGCCTCTTTTCATGAAAAGAAAGAAAAAAACAAAAAAGTAAATCTGGGAGGTTCATACCAAAGAGAGATTAAGAAAAAATATAAAAAACCTAAAACTAAAGGAGATAAAACATATAATTTAAGAAATAAAAAAAAGAAGCGATAATGTAACTGATTTTGCTTTTTTAGATTAAACTCTTCTAATACCTTTTTATGGATTTAAATCTTGCAGTACTAATAGATGGTGATAATATACCATCTACATATATAAAAGAAATGATGGAAGAAATTGCAAAATATGGCAATCCAACTATCAAAAGAATTTATGGAGATTGGACTAAACCAGATCTTACTAAATGGAAAAAGATTCTTCTGGAAAATGCAATAACACCTATCCAGCAATATGGATATACAAAAGGTAAAAATGCTACAGATTCTGCAATGATTATAGACGCAATGGATATTCTATATTCTGAAAAAGTGAATGGCTTTTGTTTAGTATCTAGTGATAGTGATTTTACACGTTTAGCGACGAGGCTTAGAGAAGCGGGAATGAAAGTTTTTGGAATAGGAGAAAAAAAGACACCAAATCCATTTATTGTAGCTTGTGATAAATTTATTTACCTCGAAATCCTTAAATATGAAGCAGAAGAAAATGAATCAGAATCTATTAATACCAAAGCCATTTCTACAAATAGTGTTGATAAAATTACTTCAAAAGAGATTAAATTAATTTCACATACTATTTCCGACGTAGCCGATGATGATGGATGGGCTTTTCTTGGAGATGTTGGTAGTTTGTTACAAAAAAAACAACCAAATTTTGATTCCAGAAACTACGGTTTTCAGAAATTAACTCCTTTAATCAAGTCTATTAAAAATTTTGAAATTGAACAACGTGAAGCTGCTAAAGGAAGGTCTAAATTGATCTATGTTCGGAATAAAAGACAAAAGAAAAAATAAGTTAATTGTAACAAAAAATACAGACATGAAATCATTAGTATTAAAAGGAGGAGTACTTTTTATGATTCTAATATCTTTTCAGATAGAAGCTCAACAGGTCTATAAAGAAAAGTTTGCACATACTTTTTCTATTGTAGCAAGAGATAAAACTACCGGAGAAATGGCTGTAGGAGTTCAAAGTCACTGGTTCTCTGTAGGATCGATTGTATCCTGGGGGCAATCTGGTGTTGGTGTAGTAGCAACACAATCCTTTGTTAATCCTTCATACGGTCCTAATGGACTTACACTTATGTCTGAAGGTAAAAGTGCAAAAGAAGCACTAGATCTCCTTGTAGCTAAAGATGATGGAAAAGATTTCAGACAAGTAGCCTTTCTGGATGCAAAAGGTAATACAGCTGCTTTTACTGGTGAAAAATGCATTGTCTCTGCACATCATATTGTTGGAGATAATTATGCTGTACAAGCCAATATGATGCTTAATGACAAAGTGGTCCCTGCAATGGCCAAGGCTTTTGAAGAGTATAAAGATCTATCCCTGGCCGATCGCGTAGTCAAAGTACTTATCGCTGCTCAGGAAGCTGGAGGGGACATTAGAGGTAAGCAATCTGCTGCACTGGTAGTTGTGAATGCAAAACCAGCCAAAAACACCTGGGAAGATAAAAAAGTAAATCTAAGGGTAGATGATCATGCAACACCATTAGTAGAATTACAACGCCTGTTGCAAGTACATAAAGCTTATGAATATATGAATAAGGGAGATCTGGCAGTAGAAGCTGGAGATATGGAGATGGCGCTTGCAGCCTATGGAGCTGCAGAACAATTGTTTCCCGAAAATTTAGAAATGAAATATTGGAAAGCAATAGCATTGGCTAATAATAAAAGGCTGGATGAAGCATTACCTGTATTAAAGCAAATTTTTGATAAAGATGAAAACTGGAGAGAACTTACCAAAAGGCTCCCAAAATCAGGATTATTAACCGTATCAGAAGCACAGCTTGATCAAATCCTTGCATTATAGAATACGTATTAAAGTTTCAAATTTTCATTAACCACTATCTTTACTCATAAATTTGCACTTCTTAATAAACACATCAAATCAATGAAAAGTAAATTATCCCCAGTACTTATCTTTTTTGTTCTGCTTGTTGCATGTAAAGAATCAAAAAAGAATACTTCTATAAATGAGAAACCATTATCTAAGGAAATAGTACGCAATGAAAATGATATCTATTCGGTATTAGTTTCTAAGAATAATCAAATTGTATTTGAAGAATATTATAATGGTAAAACATCAGGGAATGTATCAAACGTTCAGTCTCTTACCAAAGGGGTTATGAGTATTCTTATTGGAATTGCAATCGATAAAAAATTTATTACCAGTGAAAATGAAACCATTGATACATACTTCACTGATGAATTCAAAAATATTGAAGACGAGAGAAAAAAGACGATTACTATTAAACACTTGCTAAATCAAACCTCTGGACTTTCATGGAAAGGCTTCTTAGAGCATCAAAACTGGATAAATAGCGAGACCCCAATAGCATTTGTCTTACAAAAAAAATTGGAGCACACTCCTGGAGATACATATAATTACAATACCGGCGCTACCCACCTGCTATCTGCTATCCTAAATAAATCTACAGGAAAAACAACTCTTGAGTTTGCAAATGAAAATTTGTTCAATGCATTAGCTATTAATACTGTAAATTGGGAAAAACGAAATGATGGTCATTATGATGGTGGTGGTCTTGGATTAGAAATGAAGCCTGGTGATCTTTTAAAAATAGGTCAATTATTAGAGCAAAAGGGTACATATAATGGTGTTGAAATAGTTTCTAAACCATGGGTAGAAAAACTATTTGATGTAAACGAAAAATTAGCTACCGATTGGGGACTAAGGAATTCTAAACATGGTTTTTGTTGGTATCAAGCAAATCTTAATGGGGATCGTATTGATTATGGAATGGGATATGGCGGACAATTCATAATCATGATTGCTGATAAAAACTTGGTGATTGTTACAACACATAATCACGATACCCCAAACGGAATTAAACAACAAATCAAATTCTTAAATGGAAAACTTCCATTACTAATTGAAAAATACGGTAATTAACACCTGTAATATTTTATAAATGGCCTCTATCTTTGCCCATGGATTTACAGCATATGCCTTTGGTAAAAGTTTTTCGAAAGAAATATATACCAAAAAGTTATGGGTATTAGGAATTATCTGTTCCATCCTTCCTGACGCAGATGTTATAGGTTTTAAATTTGGTATAACATATGAAAGTTTTTGGGGGCATAGAGGGTTTTCGCATTCATTACTCTTTGCTTTACTTCTGGGGATTATAGTTACTTTTATTTTCTATTTTAAAAAAGCATATACCAAAACAGGAGTTGCACTAATTTTATATTTTACCGTTTGCACGGCTTTTCATGGCGTTCTTGATGCCATGACTACAGGGGGACTTGGGATTGCATTCTTCTCTCCTTTTGATACTACCCGATATTTTTTTCCGTGGCGACCGATTCAGGTATCCCCAATTGGTGCTAGTAAGTTTTTTAGTACCTGGGGCATTAAAGTATTGTTAAGTGAGTTGATCTGGGTCGCCATACCAACAAGTATTTATATCTTAGTGATTCGTTATTTCAGAAAACGAAAAAACTAACTTCAAAAAAACAATGAGAAACACGATTAAACCTCTATTTTTTTTAGTGGTATTATTATGCATATACTCATGTAAAAAAGAGCATACACCTGATGTCATTACAGTTTCTGAAGAGCTTAAAATTACTAAACTTAATGAGCATAGTTATATTCATACATCCTATCTAAATACCAAAAATTTTGGAAAAGTACCTTGTAATGGTATGATTATTATTGATAATGCTGAAGCATTGATATTTGATACACCAACTAATGATTCTATATCTGGACTATTAATAAATTGGGTTCAAAAAAACTTAAAATGCGAGGTCAAAGGAGTTGTTGCTACACATTTCCATGGGGATTGTTTAGGTGGTTTAAATGAGTTTCATAAAAGAAAAATTTCTTCATATGCCAGCAATGCAACCATACGTCTGGCTAAAAATAAAAACTATACAATTCCGCAAAATGGATTTGACACACAACATAAATTAAAAGTTGGAAATAGAAAAGTACTCAATACATTTTATGGAGAAGGTCATACTTCTGATAATATTGTAAGTTATTTCCCTGATGAAAAAGTACTCTTTGGTGGTTGTTTGATAAAATCAAAAGGAGCTAAAAAAGGAAATCTTGAAGATGCCAATATAAAAGAGTGGTCAACTACTGTTGCTAAAATCAAAGAAAAGTATCCCGATGTAGAAATTGTAATACCAGGACATGGAGCCTATGGCGGACAGGAGTTATTAGCGTATACTATTTCTCTATTTAAAACTGAACAATAATATATGAGAGAATTTCAAAATAACACTTCACCAAAAAGCAAAAGAAAATCAAAAGTTACTATAGGGCAAGCTTTTAAAACCATCATATGGCCTCGAAGAAATCTTGTTTTTATTGGATTATTATTAATTGTACTAAGTAGGTTGGCTAGCCTGGTATTACCTATGGCCAGTAAATATCTAATGGATGATGTTATCGCCAAAAAAGATTATGAAATGCTAAAAATGCTTTTGATTAGTGTAAGTTTGGCAATTTTGGTACAAGCAGTAACATCATTTCTTTTAACCCGAATATTAAGTGTACAAGCACAATTTCTAATTTCAGAATTAAGGGCACAAGTACAGAAAAAAGTGCTCTCTTTACCTATTAGTTTCTTCGACAATACAAAATCTGGAGCATTAGTATCTCGTATTATGAGTGATGTAGAAGGTGTTCGTAATCTTATTGGTACTGGATTAGTACAATTAGTTGGAGGTACAATTACGGCTATTATCTCATTGGTATTACTCATCAGAATTAGCCCTTCGATGACATTGTTTGTACTGGTTCCTGTATCTGTATTTGGAATTGTAGCTTTAAAAGCATTCAAATATATTCGTCCAATCTTCAGGAAACGAGGAGTTATCAATGCAGAAGTTAAAGGTCGATTAACCGAAACTCTTGCCGGAGTACGGGTAATAAAAGGATTTAATGCCGAGGCACAGGAAAACAAAACTTTCGAAGAAGGAGTAGATCGACTATTTCAAAATGTAAAAAAGAGTTTAACAGCTACGGCATTAATGACCAGTTCTTCAACATTTTTATTGGGTATTGCTTCTACCGGAATTATGGGAATAGGTGGATATAAAATTATGATTGATGAATTAACCATTGGTGATTTTCTTTCGTTTACACTACTACTGGGATTTATGATTGCACCCATTGTACAAATGAGTAATATCGGAAGCCAGTTAACCGAAGCACTGGCAGGACTGGATCGTACCGAAGAACTCATGAATATGACTCCAGAAGAAGAAATAGAGGATAGAAACATCACTTTAGAACATATAACAGGAGATATCACCTTTGATAATGTTTCCTTTTCTTATGAAGAGGGAAAAGAGGTACTACATGGTATTAGTTTTAAAGCTCCTTCGGGATCTGTAACTGCTTTGGTAGGTAGCTCTGGTTCTGGTAAATCTACAATCGCCGGATTAGCAGCTACATTCTTAAACCCAAAATCAGGAATCATCACTATTGATGATAATGACATTTCTAAAGTAAAGTTACATAGTTACCGACGTAATCTGGGAGTTGTATTACAAGATGAATTCTTGTTTGAAGGTTCTATTAGAGAAAATATTTTATTTCCTAACCCAGAGGCTACAGAAGCACAATTGCAACAAGCTGTAAAAGCTTCATACGTGAATGAGTTTACAGATCGTTTTGACGATGGATTAGATACGCTAATAGGAGAACGAGGTGTAAAACTTTCTGGAGGACAACGACAGCGAATTGCCATTGCAAGAGCTATTCTGGCAAATCCTAAAATTATTATTCTTGATGAAGCAACATCAAACCTGGATACAGAAAGCGAAGCTTTAATTCAAAAAAGTCTTGGTGAATTAATGAAAGGTAGAACCACTTTTGTTATTGCACATAGATTAAGTACAATCAAAAAAGCAGATCAAATTTTGGTTATCGAGTCTGGTAACATAGCCGAACACGGTAATCATGATGAACTTATTGCTGCAAAAGGCAGATATTTTGACTTATACACATATCAAGCTAGAATTTAGTATTTTTAGAATACAAAAAATCAAGCTTATGAAAAATAACATTAGAGGTGGTGATGCGCCAATCGCATGCCAATTAGAGGTTGACAAAAACTATGCTTGGTGTTCTTGTGGTCATAGTACAGATCAACCGTTTTGCAATGGTAATCATAAAAATACAGGAGGTTCTCCTCCTATCATTTTTTGTGTAGAAGAAACAAGAGAGGCTTATTTATGTACTTGTAAACAGACCAACGATCCTCCATATTGTGATGGATCACACAACAATTAAAAAAACTGTTTATTGATCATGACGAGGTAGCATTATAAAAGTGATTTGCTACCTCTATCATTAAGATCGATATATATTACTGTATCGTTTTTTGGTTTTGATTGAATGATTGTAATTTATTTTTATCCTTTAATGCTATTTTGGAGTATTCTAAGTCATTGCTTTGTTTAAAAGTTCCTTCAGGGTTAACAATGCAATGAAAAGGAATCTCTGAAAAATAAAACTTCTGCATTGTTTCTGGATCATTACCATTGGTGTTCAATTGGACTCCTTTTGGATTTTTATTGGTTATATATTTTAACCACCGCTTTGTATCTCGATCTATTGAAATATCAATAAATATAATACTCTCATCCTCTCCAAATTCATTTTTCATTTGTTCGAGTATCGGTTTTTCTGCTATACAAGGAGGGCACCATGTGGCCCAAAAAGTGATATATAATGTTTTTCCTCTATAACTATTTAAAGAAATTAAATTTCCTTCTGAATCAATATATTCTATATCTGGCACATAATTATCTGAGGTTGTACTAAAATCCCATAACTTCTGAGCATGTACTAAGTCTCCACCCTGTGTTACTTTAAATCCTTTTTGTAATAAAATCAGAGGTTGAGAAAGTAGAAAATAAGTAAACACAAAAATCAAAATAAAGGCAGAAGATACTTTATATAATTTTTTCACCTCTTTTCTTGAGACTATCAGTGTCAAAACTCCAATGATGATAAGTACTAATGCAAAAGGGAAATACAAAAATCTAAATGGTTTAAAAATCAAAAGTGACAAAAACAGAAAAGGAAGATACTGTATAGAAGTATTCTTATTTATCATTCCACTTACATAAAACCCTAATATGCATATCAAAATAGGCACCCATTTTAGTAGTGCAGGATTATAAATAGGGAGTATTTTGAGAAATAGAAAAAACAATGCAAATAATAGTATTGCGAAAGAAAGAATTCCCAAAAGAATTTTAAAAATTGATTTTTTGATCATAACTCTACTCTTTTTCTTTAGTTATCCATGTAAAAATAATTGTAGCAATTCTTGAAACTATGAAAACAAAAAAACCAAAGACTGCAGGAAGTGCAGATACTTTTAATCCACTTGCAAAAACATGAGTAGAGATTTCATCTATTATTTCGACTTTATCAAACATCCCTACAATACCTATTAACTGGCCTAATAATCCCCATACTAATGTTAAAAGCCCTATAGAATTGATTAGGTTAATATATTTCTCTGAAGGAATACCTTTTTGTATAACGACCCATATGTTTTTTATAATGATAAGCAATACGATCAGAAACAGAACAACTATCGGTATCATAAAAAACATTCCTCCCTCTTCTATTCTATCACCAAGGGATGTAAAGATCGATGAAGTTTCTTTTTGTAAAATAAACAGCTTTGCAATATTGAGCATTAAATTGGCCATTCTATAAAATCTATTTTAAAAAGTTATTTTTTGATAATTTCTATTTCTGGATACTCTTTTTGGATAAAAGTTTCTTTCATTTCTAACGATTGTCGTTTAACATATTTATTAAAAAAAGCAAGAATCAATTGATTAGTAATATAAGACATTCTATCTGGATCGATTTCTCCTGTTTCTGTAAGTGAATGGATTTTTGACCAATACCCCAGATCCCCAAAATTAGCATGACCTGTCGACTTTATTGTAACCAAGTAGTAATCATTTTTTGCAACTTGATCGTATACATAGAAGTTTGGAGTGAAAAATTTATCATAATCCCTGTCGGCATGCATCACCAGGAGTGGTGCTTTCAGCGTAGTATCGATTACTCTTCCAAATTGCGCTCCATCCATATTAATTACTCCTTTAATCTTTTTATTTACCGATGCATTTTGCACTACTGCTGCCCCACCCCATGAATGTCCCAATAATCCAACTTGATTCATATTCAATTTTTGATATAAAAAGTTACTCGAATCCTCGTTTAATATAGCCAATTGATCTACGACAAAGGAAATATCATTCGACCATCTATCAAGGCTTTCAAAATATGGTAAATATTGTATGAGTTCATAGGCTGCCTTATTGCCACGCTTATCTTTTGCATTGAGTGCTAAATCCATTTTTTCATGTACAAAACCAAAATCTACCTCTGTATTCATGTCGTCAATATTTTTTTGACTCCATTTGATTCGTTTTCCTTGATATTCTGAAAGAAAGGATTCATATGTATGATGTATCGCAAAAACCACATATCCCTGACTTACAATTTCCTCAATAATCGAAGTATACATTTCACTATTCCATAATAATCCATGGGATAAAATTATAATAGGTAACTGTTTATTTTTTATGATAGGAAGTGACTTTTGAGTATGAGTCTTTGTAAGATCAAAATGTGTAGCAATAATAGCAGGCATACCTTTACTTTCTACAAAAGCTTCTGCGTATCCATGATCCATATAACGTATCGGTTTTGTAATTTCATGGTCAGAAGGATAATATACATTTATTGTTAACTTTCTATAATCCCCTTTTTCTTTTGTAAGTGTTTCTTTTCGTGTTTTATCTTCAAGATATAATGACTCTAATCCCACTGAAAAAGTACCTGAAGGTTCTGGAAACTTAATCACAGGCATTATGATGCAAAGAACAATACTAATTAAGGTAATAATCAATCCTAAACTAACTAATGAAACCTTTGCTATTTTTTTAATGTTGGAAACATAGTATAATACAATACTTATCAAAAGTGTGGTATATCCTAAATACATCTGCCATCGAATTCCTTCGATTAGCCAATGAAGTACAAAAAAAACAATGCTAATGTAAAAAAGCCATTTTTTGATCTTTAAATATTGTGCAAAAAAACAGATTAAAAACCCTGTTAATGAAAGAAGTAAAAAAAGTTCTAAGATTCGCATTGATTCTTCTATTATTTATTTTGAATCAAAACTAACCACATTAGATTTACGTTATTGGGTATTTGCGACTAACTACCGAATTAGCTTTGTTTATACCTTAAATAGTATCAAAAATGTGGTAAACCTGTAAAAAACCATATCAATTTGGCTTTTTATCTCGTTAACAATGCTGTTTAAAAAAATATATTGATATTACACTCTATTTTTGTTTAGCCAATGATTTCTAAAGAGTTTGTATTAAAAATAATTGTAGAATTATTACTTCATATCATCTTTTGGATTGTAGTATTGGTTTGCTATACCTATTTCTTTGGGCATAATACAGACAACATAAGTTATGTTTTTTCTTTTTCGTTATTCTTAATGCCGGTAACCATTGGGACTACCTATACTGTAATTAACCATCTCATTCCAAAATACCTATTAAAAGAGAAGTATTTACTATTCTTATTATACTGCATATATACTATCATTATTTCTGCTTTTTTTATCACTATTTCATTCTTTTATGGATTGATTTTTTTATCATCCCTAAAATTAGAAGGCATGGCCCCTATGACCAGAAGTCCTTTTTTTCTGTTTATTGCGGTATATTTTGTAGTCTTTGTTGCCAGTGCTTTTAGTTTGGTACGACATAATTATAAATCAAACTCAGCAAACCGAGAACTGCAACATAAAGTCTTAGAGGCTCAGCTTAAACTTAAAGAACAAGAATTACATTATCTCAAAATGCAAATTCATCCTCATTTTTTATTCAATACGTTAAACACGATGTATGGATTTGCGCTAAAAAAATCTGAAGAAACTCCAGAAATGATCTTGAGGCTTTCGAACCTATTAGATTACCTCTTATATCAGGTAGATAAACCTTTGGTATCATTAAAACAAGAATTAGATCATATCAAAGACTATGTTACCTTAGAAAAAATGCGATTTAATGATACGCTGGAGGTAACTATGAATTTTGAAAATGTAGACGATTCTATTCACATTGCTCCTATGCTCTTAATTCCGTTTGTAGAAAATAGTTTTAAGCATGGCCAAATAAGGAATAAAAAACTATCTGTTTACATGAAATTAAGGTATATAAATAACATAGTACATTTTAGTATAAAAAATTCAATTTATAGCTCGTCTGAAAATGCCCCAGATGGTATTGGTTTGTCTAACATTAAAAAAAGGCTTTCCTCGTTGTATGCAGATCATCATGAGTTACTAATTTCTAAAGATGAGCAGTGGCATAGTGTCGAATTAAAACTAAACACTTCTAAAACAAAAAACCTATGAGCACCAAAATATCCTGTATCATAGTAGATGATGAACCCACAGCAAGAGAGATTATCTCCTCTCACCTGTCAAAAATTGATCGTATTGAGGTTATAGCGACATGTAGTAACGCTCTAGAAGCGTTTAATTGTATTAATACTCAAAAAGTAGATCTTATTTTTCTAGATATAAATATGCCTGAGATTTCGGGAATTTCTTTTGCGAAATCTATTAATAAGGATATCAAAATTATATTTACTACTGCCTATCGCGAATATGCTATTGATGGCTTTGATCTTCATGCAGTAGATTATTTATTAAAACCTATCGCTTATGAACGATTACTAAATGCCATACATAATTATTTTGAAGTCTATCATAAGACAGAATCATCAAAAACTATCGAAACCAGTTCGAATGAATTTATTTTTGTTCGATCAGATCGAAGAATGAAAAAAGTTGATTTTGCCGAAATTATTTATATCGAAAGTTATAGCGACTATGTAAAAATCCATTGTTCATCAAATACTATTGTCACAAGAGAAACAATAAGTACAATCGAATCCAAATTACCTCAGCAATATTTTATGCGAACCCATCGATCTTATATTATTGCTATTTCGAGAATAGATTCCTTTTCTAACGAAGAAATTATAGTTGGTAAAAAGTCTATCCCTATTAGCAGAAATTACAAAGCCGAAGTATTATCAAGATTAGAGAATATGTAAGTATAAATAACTACCTAAAAATTCTAAGCCTGTTAAAGATTATAAAAACTTCAACAGGCTTAGTTTTACATTAATGTATTATGTTTTTTTACTACTTCCTAATTTGATTAAGAGTGTAACGCTCTATTATCTGTGGCAGCAAGAGCTGCTTCTTTTACTGCTTCTGTAAACGTTGGGTGTGCATGAGACATACGAGAAATATCTTCGGCAGATGCTCTAAACTCCATTGCAGTAACTGCTTCTGCAATAAGATCTGCACAACGTGCTCCAATCATATGAACGCCCAATACCTCATCTGTTACTTCGTCTGCAAGTATTTTCACAAAACCATCAAGATCCCCACTAGCACGTGATCTACCTAATGCTCTAAAAGAAAACTGTCCTGATTTATATTTTACTCCAGCTTCTTTTAATTCTTCTTCCGTTTTACCTACCGCAGCTACTTCTGGCCAGGTATATACTACTCCTGGGATCAGATTGTAATCAATATGCGGTTTCTGTCCTGCTAGAGTTTCAGCAACAAAAACTCCTTCTTCTTCTGCTTTATGTGCCAGCATTGCTCCTTTTATTACATCACCTATCGCATAAATATTAGAAGCACTCGTTTGTAAATGATCATTAACCTCAACCTGTCCTCTATCATTAAGTTTTACTCCAGCAGCTTCTGCATTTAATCCATCGGTATAAGGTCTACGGCCAACAGATACCAAGCAGTAATCTCCTTTAAATTCTACCGGATTTCCTTTTTTATCATCTGCAGTTACCGTTACTTCATCTCCAGAAAGCGATACTCCTGTTACCTTATGAGAGGTATAAATTTTGGATTTCTGTTTTTTCATTACTTTCTGTAATTCTCTAGATAGTGCTTTATCCATTCCAGGAATAATTCGATCCATATATTCTATTACAGAAACTTCTGCTCCCAAACGACGATATACTTGCCCTAATTCTAATCCAATTACTCCACCCCCAATAATAATTAGGTGTTTTGGCACTTCTTTTAGTTTAAGTGCTTCTGTAGATGTAATTACTCTCTTTTTATCAATTTCGATAAATGGTAGTGTCGATGGTTTAGAACCAGTAGCAATTATCGTGTTTTTAGCTTCGATTATTTCTACAGTCCCATCTGTTTTTGTAATATTTATATGCGTAGCATCTTTAAATGATCCTACACCCTCAAAAACATCTATCTTATTTTTTTTCATCAAAAAACTAACTCCGTCACAAGTCTGATCTACCACAGTTTGTTTACGGGCAATCATCTTTTCTAGATTGATCTTTACATCACCAGGAATCTCGATCCCATGATCTGCAAAATGCTTTACAGCATGCTCATAATGGTGAGAAGAATCTAACAATGCCTTACTGGGAATACACCCTACATTAAGACAAGTTCCTCCAAGTGTTGAATATTTTTCGATTATTGCGGTTTTCATTCCCAGTTGTGCGCATCGAATAGCGGCCACATATCCACCAGGTCCAGAGCCAATTACGGCTACATCATATGTACTCATAATAGATTATTATGTTGTGCGTGTTAATTATGAACAACAAATGTACAAATGTTTTGCTTCTTACAGAAGCACTGATCTTGTCAAATTTTCATTATAAAGCAATATTAGGGCAATCAAAAAGTTATACTTTAATTCATAGTAAAGAATGAATTAATGAAAGAATGAGATCATGAAGCCATCAAAAAACAAAAATCTTTGCTAATTTGCAGCTTCGATACTTTATTTACTCTTAATGACCTTTTGATATAATTATGCGATATCTATCAACTCTTTTTTTGCTTGCTGTACTAGTTTTATGGAGCTCCTGCCGTAATGATTTTGAGTCAAATCCAAGTACAGGAAATTTGAATTTCTCGACAGACACCTTATTTCTAGATACCGTTTTTACCAATATAGGTTCTAGTACCTATAGTTTTAAAGTATATAATCGTACCAGCGATGATTTTACCATTCCTGCAATTGCGCTGGAGCGTGGTGAAAACTCTAATTACAGGCTTAATGTTGATGGTATCCCCGGAAAATCCTTTGAGAATATTCAGGTCTTAGCCAAGGATAGTATTTTTGTTTTTGTAGAAACAACAACAGATATCACTAATCAAACAGCAGATGTAGAGTTTTTATATACGGATCGAGTATTATTTGATACAGGAGGAAATCAACAGGATGTTGATCTGGTAACTCTAATAAAAGATGCCGTATTTTTGTTTCCTTCTCGGGATGCCATGACAGGTGAGACAGAAACGTTATTACTCGGTCTTGATAATGAAAATAATGAAATTAGAATTGAAGGTTTCTTTCTGGAAGATGATCAACTCAACTTCACCAACGAAAAACCTTATGTCGTTTATGGATATGCTGCTATACCTAGCGGAAAAACACTTACTATAGATGCAGGTGCAAGAATACACTTTCATACTAATTCTGGGATTATAGCTGCAAACGGTGCAACCCTTACCGTAAACGGTGAACTAAGTACAGATCCAGAGCTTCTTGAAAATGAAGTAATTTTTGAAAGTGATCGCTTAGAACCTGGTTTTAGTGATATCCCGGGGCAATGGGGAACTATCTGGCTTACTGCAGGAAGCACAGGTCATTCTATAAATCATGCAACCATAAAAAATGCAACAGTAGGAATACTAATGGACTCTAATGACGGAGGCTCAGATCCGACACTTACTATTAAAAATACCCAGATCTATAACAGTTCTAATGTAGGACTTCTGGCGCGTACAGGTAATGTACTGGGGGAAAACCTGGTAATTAATAATGCCGGGCAAGTATCTCTTAACTGTTCACTAGGCGGCACCTATAATTTTAACCACTGTACGTTTACAAATTATTCTAGTATCGGAACTGGATTTAGGGAGCTCCCAACAGTATTGATTGACAACAATTTACGAGTAAATGAAACCGATGTAGTTGTCGCAGATTTACTTGAAGCAAATTTTACAAACTGTATTATCTATGGAAATCAAGATCTAGAATTAATATTTAGTAAAATTGATGGCACAGCATTCAATTATAATTTCAAGAACTGCTTAATTAGGTTTAATGATTTTGGTGACCAGTTTGCCGGAAATCCTTTATACGATTTTACCAATACTGCTCTGTATGAAAATATTATTTTAAATGAAGAACCTGATTTTAAAACTCCGCTTGAAAACATGCTCGGTATTGGTGAAAATTCTGCTGCTAATGGTAAAGCTTCTATTCCTACCTCGGGAACCGATATTTTAGGAACTCTTCGCAGTACTACTGCTCCCGATATAGGTGCATATGAAAGTACAGCCTTTGAAGAAGAAAATTGATTTATAATATCATTCTTCATAGCATATGTCTACATCTAAAATAGAAAGAGGGCAAAAACCGTATTTTTACTTATAGGAAACAATTACGATAAAGGTTAGATTTGAAAAAGTAACTATTTACTAACTAACACTTTACACAAATGAAAACTAAATTTGCCAACCTTGCAAGTTCTTCACTAGTGGCTTGTCTTGTAATCTTTGTTATTGTTATTTCATGTAAAACAGACAAAAAAGAAAAAACAGATCAACAACCTGTTGCTTATGAAAATGTACAGGAAAAAAGTAACGATTGTAATTGCGAACCTGCATGGTTTCCTCATACTCAAACACCTCCTCCAGAAGAAGGCAAAGGAAGTCCATTTGATACCACTAGTACAACAAATTGTATTTTTCAGCAATGGTCCTGGCAAAAATTCTTGTGGTTAACCAAACCAGAAAACGGAAAAACTGTTTTCGAAAATAAGTTAATACAGGTTAGTGATTTAATGATTCCCGTAGAACCTCAATCAGGATTATCTTTAGTTCTTAAAGATATAGAACAAGCCGGTTCTGATGGAGTCTTAAAAACCAATTCTCAATTTAATTCGAGCATAAGTAAATCTGATACGGTTTACTACTCTATTCATATTAACGACACCTTAAAAGTTGCTGCCGATCATTTTAAAACTGCTATCCTGGATGGATCCATTCCTCATAATAATACCGAAACATTTCCTATAGGGTCATTAGAATTAAAAGTTTCGTGGGTAAAAACCAGTGCAATACCAACAGATAAGCTTTCGACATATTACCAAACCAAAGCAGCTATCTATGAAAATGGTGCATATGTTAAAAGTGATGTTGCTTTATTAGGAATGCATGTAGTTGGGGTTGTCATAAATCATCCAGAATTTATATGGGCAACTTTTGAACATAATGATATGGCCCCCTACTATGATTGGAGTACCAATATAGTATCTTCTACCGATGAAAAATTATTATATGGTAAAGGAAATACTTCATCTCTAGACGGAATTACATGGAGTGGCAATCAACCCAAAGAACCCAATAAAGCTTTTACACTTTTCGAATTTGGAGTTCCCAGAACGCAGGGTAACGGTTTTATGGAAACCAGCCAGAAAGAGCCGAAAAACTATGATAATATAAAAAACATCAATTCTTGTGTTGCTTCAAAGCTTAAAGATGTATGGAAAAACTATTTTTATAACGGAGGAATTTGGATCGATACCGATGGGCTACCTCCACAAAAACAAGCAGATACCATCCAAAAATTAGCAGGTAATATATCTCATGCTACAAAAGGATCTATTGCAAGAGGATCTTTAAATCTTTCTAACCTTACTATGGAAACCTATACACAGACTTTCCAGAGTGATGTACATGATATTAATGTAAATAACTTGGTCAATTGCTTTGTTTGCCATAACTCAGAGAATTTCAACGAAGATAAAGCTAAATCACCGTTATACTTAAGTCATATTTTTAATGCTTATCTGCAACATGGAGCAGGAAAAACACACGATGAAATTAACACATTAAAAATCAAAGAATTTAACGAACAGTTTATGAAAAAAGGGTAAAATTTCTATATTCAATCCAACCAAAACTGCTCGTGTTTGCTATTCTAAAACACGAGCAGTTTTCTATTTCATTACGTATTAAACTCGATTCATCCTAAGAATTCTCGAAACTTAAACAATAAAGGCAACAAATCATTACATTTGAATACATTTATAAAAACGAAAACTTATAATCTATTTTTCAGTCTATTACAATGAATTCATACATTTTTACCTCTCAGCGATTAGGTTTCCGTAATTGGACCCTCGATGATTTAGAAACATTAGCCGAAATCAATACTGACGATGATGTGATGGAGTTTTTTCCATTTAAGCCATCAAAAGAAGATACTAAAGCATTTATTATAAGAATGCAGGGAATGTACGCAGAAAAAGGGTTTTGTTATTTTGCTGTTGATCTGCTGGATAATGCCGAATGCATAGGGTTTATAGGTATGTGTGAACAAACTTATTTAGAAAAGCTAGGATCTTTTGTAGATATCGGTTGGCGACTCAAAAAAAGCATCTGGAACAAAGGATATGCTACCGAAGGTGCCAAAGCTTGTTTAGATTTTGGTTTTAATACTATTGGATTAGATAAAATCTACTCTGTAGCACCTGCAATTAACATAAAATCAGAGTTAATTATGAAAAAGATTGGGATGCAACAAATCGAAACCTTTGAACACCCAAAATTATTAGATAATGAACGATTGAAATGCTGTGTGTTGTATGAGAGAAAAAGGATACTAGAATAATTAAAAAACAATTATTATGTCAAAATTTAAAATTATAGCCATAGTATTAATTACTTTTCTATGTTTTACACGAATAGCCATAGCTCAAGAAGATGCAGTACACAAAAAAATTAATGCAGACATGTATGGTAATTTCTCTAAAGCATTTGAAACTTTAGATTATCACTTATTTGCTTCTATACACAGCAAAGAAATGATTCGAATTTCGGGAAATGGTGGTGAAATTAAAAAAGCAAATGCTTACTTAAAAGGTTATGAAAAACGATGGAGTGTTCCTTCCAAAAAACCTGCTCCAATTGATTTTAGATTATTTGAAAGAATCTACTCTGATTCCCTGGTTTCTGATAGAGGAATTTACAGAGTTACTTATATTGATGACAGTAATCAAACAAAACACTCCTATGGGCAGTTTCATGTTATATTAAAGATAGAAGATAAAAGCTGGAAAATATGGGTCGATTATGATTCTGATGAAAATAAAAGTATTAATAAAGATAGTTATGATGCCGCTTTTTCTATTTCTGAATATAAAAAATACTGGAAACACTAAGATAGTCTGAAGTTTCTATTACATTTGAAAAACACTTACTGCAATTATACACATGAAGATTACAAGAAAAATAAGAATCATACTCATTCTCTCTCTGGTCTTACTAAATATAAGTTGTGATCAGATTTCAAAAAATGTTGTTCGGCAAACGATCGAACCTTTTGAGCGTATAGAAGTTTTTAAGGATAGTTTTGTATTGACTAAAGTCGAAAATACTGGTGCTGCCTATAGTCTGGGATCAGATTTGGCTCCAATCTTAAAAATACTTTTATTACAAATTCTTCCAATACTGGTGTTATTACTATTATTAAGACAGATATTAATTAAGACAAATTATTCTAGAGAAACAATCATAGGTTTTGCTTTTATTATCGGTGGCGGAATCGGAAATCTTTTTGATCGTATTGTATATGGATCGGTAACTGATTTTTTGATTTTAGATTTAGGGATCATAAAAACCGAAATATTTAACCTTGCCGATGTTTCAATTTTTTTAGGTTCAATTTTAGTTTTAATTACTACTTTTTTTAATAAAAAAGAAACTATTTTTAAAGAAAAAATTCAATAACAATGAGTTGGATTAAAGAGATATCATATACCGATGCAACGGGTCAATTAAAAAAAATCTATAACCGTATTAAAGGCCCCGATAACAATGTAGATAATGTATTGTCTATACATAGTTTACGACCACATACTCTGGTAGGTCATATGGGTTTATATAAAAATGTATTACACAACTCTAATAATACATTGCCAAAATGGTACTTAGAAACTCTTGGTGTATATGTAAGTAGTCTTAATCAATGTAGCTATTGTGTAGATCATCACTCGGTTGGATTAAAACGACTATTGAATGATGATACCAGGTTTAAGGAAATTTTGTCCTGTTTATCCAAAGATGAATTGAAAAATCATTTTAAGTATCAATATTTGGCAGGGCTTCAATATGCTAAGAAGTTAACGTTATCACATCATACTATTACCGAATCAGATATTCATAATCTTAGAGATCAAAATTTATCTGATGGAGAGATTCTCGAAATCAACCAGGTAGTAAGCTATTTTAATTATGTAAATAGAACAGTAGTAGGTTTAGGAGTTAATACTGATGGAGATATTATTGGACTTTCACCCAATGATAGTGATGACGCCCAGAATTGGAGTCATTCCTGAATATTGTTACCTGTTTTAAGATCATAAGAATTGATAGTAGTATAATGTTTCCATTTCTTTTGAAATATAGAATCATTGTCGATATATCGTTTTCCTGATTCATAATAAATAAACTCATCTCTTCCTGTTAACTCGGGATCATTAGATATTATGCTGTAAAAATTAGCGTACTCTTCTTTTTCTTTCTGTAATGTGTTACGAAGAGAAATAAAAACATTTGACTCTGGATCAGATTTTTTCCAGATATCATATTCTGTCGCATTTGAAACATACCTAATAGTATGCAATAAACTATCCTTAATTTTTATATCCATACCATCGGTATAATATATTCCTTTGTTTGTATAATCTATATTTTTCATACAAAACCGATTCTTATTGTATGACAAAATCCCATGTTCACCAATGGGAGTAAGCCCATGTACTTTTCTTACTATAATAAAACCAAAATCTTTATCCGAAATTTTTTCTATTAGCAATATAGCCTTGTATACAGAATGATTATGTATTGTATCTCGAAAAAAAGCATATCCATCTACAAGATCATAACGCCCTTCTATACTTGGAATTTCACGAATATTTAAGGTGTCTTCCTTTTTTTCAACACGTTCAACCTCCTGTTCTAAGTTTTCTTTTTTTACACTTTCTTCAGATGGTTTGGACGTTAACTTACTACAGCCAGATAACATAAGTAGTACACAAAATAAAATTTGGACATGACGTATATACATGATAATTCTATAAGTAAAAGTTTTATGATAACAATATAATCAAAAAGTGCACTGTCATGTTATATGACAGTGCACTTTCTTTTAATTTCATATTTAAAACAAACTGGCTTACGCTTTTTTCCATGTTGTAAAAAATTGCATTTACAAGTGAGCTAAAAAAATCTAAAAACCAATTTAATAAAGTATTATCCTACAAATAAAGGCTTATCTGCCATCATCGCATTTACATCATCTGCGATAGTATGTAGTTTTTCTTCGCTTTCAACATTTTGGATTACCTGATCGATCAATTCGACAATAGCTATCATATCATTTTCTCTCAATCCTCGAGTGGTAACAGCTGCTACACCGATACGAATTCCTGATGTTACAAACGGGGATTTATCATCAAATGGCACCATGTTTTTATTTACCGTAATTTCTGCAACACCCAATGCTTCTTCTGCTTGTTTACCAGTTACTCCTTTATTTCGTAAATCGATAAGCATCATATGATTATCGGTACCGCCAGAAATAACTTCATACCCTTTCTTTACGAATGCTTCGGCCATAACTGCTGCATTTTTCTTTACCTGCACGATATAATGTAAAAACTCATCTGTTAATGCTTCTCCAAATGCGATTGCTTTTGCAGCAATAATATGCTCTAATGGGCCTCCTTGATTACCAGGAAATACGGCACTATCAAATAATGAAGACATCATTCGTTTTTTACCATTTTTTAAGGTTATCCCAAAAGGGTTTTCAAAATCTTCTCCCATCAAAATAAGCCCCCCTCGTGGTCCTCGCAATGTTTTATGAGTTGTCGTAGTCACCACATGACAATGTGGTACAGGATCAGAGATTACTCCTTTTGCAATTAACCCTGCAGGATGAGCAATATCTGCAAAAAGAATTGCTCCTACACTATCTGCTATCTCTCTAAATCTTTCATAATCAATCTCTCGCGAATAAGCAGATGCTCCTGCAATAATCAATTGCGGTTTTTCTGCTGTAGCTATTTCCTGAATCTTATCATAATTTAACCTTCCGGTCTCCTTCTCTACCCCGTAAAAAACAGGAGTATATAATTTACCCGAGAAATTAACCGGTGAACCATGAGTCAAATGTCCTCCATGAGAAAGATCAAAACCTAATATTTTATCACCTGGTTTAAGACATGCATGATATACTGCTGTATTAGCTTGTGAACCAGAATGAGGTTGCACATTAGCATATGCTGCGCCAAACAATTCTTTAGCTCTATCAATAGCAATCTGTTCTATAACATCTACTACGGCACATCCCCCGTAATAGCGTTTACCAGGGTATCCTTCGGCATATTTATTAGTAAGTACAGACCCAGCAGCTTCCATCACTTGTTCACTCACAAAGTTTTCTGAAGCAATAAGTTCTAATCCGTTGATTTGACGTTCTTTTTCGTCCTGAATTAAATCAAAAATTTGTTCGTCGCGTTGCATGAATTTATTATTTATTAGTAAAGGCGTAAAAATAGGAAATCCATTCCTTAAATCGACCTAAATAGTCCCTAATAAATAAGAACATCTTGTTCTTTTTCTGAATTCATGTTTCCTGCCATACATCACTGATAATTTTGCATTAATACTGATCAAATATTACGAAGTGAAACATTTTTGGGTTTCAAAAAAACGCAACAAATAAGTAATCTCATCTTGGTATTGTACTATTAATAACATATCTTATCATTATTTTAATTATTTTTCACATAATTAAAAACTTTTAACCATTCGAAAATTATATATTTGATCATAAAAATTACCAACAACATATAAAAGAACAATAATGCCCATAACTGCAAATTATCCAGATAGAAAGACATGGATTGAAACATTTCCTAATACGGATTTTCCTATACAGAATATTCCTTTTGGTGTATTTCTTACCCGAGATGATATTATTACTATAGGAACCAGGATTGGTGATACTGCTATTGACCTAGGAGCGCTTCATCAACTCGGTTATTTTGATGGGATCCCATTAACAGATGATATTTTTTTACAGGATTCTTTAAATGATTTTATTTCTGATGGAAAAAAAACATGGAGATTAGTTCGTAATAGAATTGCTGAAATTTTTGATGCCGAAAACAATTCCTTAAAAAATAACGAAAAACACAGGCAAGAGGTTTTATTCTCTCTAGATGAAATCGAAATGCAACTACCGGTTAGCATTGGAGATTATACTGATTTTTATAGCAGTATCGAGCATGCAACTAACGTAGGAAAAATGTTTAGAGATCCCGAGAATGCTTTGCTTCCTAATTGGCTACATATGCCTGTTGGATATCATGGCCGCAGCAGCTCTATTATTCCTTCTGGTATCCCTGTACACCGACCACAAGGTCAAAAACTAACCAATGGTGCTAAAGAACCTATTTTTGGTCCTTCGAGACTAGTTGATTTTGAGCTCGAAATGGCTTTTATTACTACCGATGCCAACCAATTAGGTGAACCAATTCCTATCGAAGAAGCAGAAGATTATATATTTGGAATGGTATTATTTAATGATTGGAGTGCAAGAGATATTCAGAAGTGGGAGTATGTTCCACTAGGTCCATTTTTAGGTAAAAACTTTGCTTCATCTATATCTCCGTGGATTGTAACTCTTGATGCTTTAGAACCTTATAGAACAGACGGACCTAAACCACTAAAAAAGCAACTATCTTACCTTCAATATAAAGGAAAAAAGAGTTTCGATATAAACCTAGAAGTTGCCATTCAACCAGAAAAAGCAGTAGAAACTGTTGTGTCTAAAAGTAATTTTAAGCATATGTACTGGACAATGGCACAACAACTTACTCATCATACAGTAAATGGATGCCCCGTTAATTCTGGAGATCTTATGGGTAGTGGAACATTATCTGGCCCGACACCAGATTCGTATGGGTCAATGTTAGAATTAAGCTGGCGTGGAGAAAAACCTCTACAACTTAATGAAGGAGGTAGTCGTAAATTTATTGATGATAATGATACTGTGATTATGAGAGGGTATTGCGAAAAAGACGGAGTTCGAATTGGATTTGGTGAAGTCTCTACCAAGTTACTCCCTGTGTTTAAAAAATAAAGAACGTACAAACCATTATATAACCTCGGAAAAATAGTTTTCGAGGTTTTTTTATTATCTTTTGGCATCAAAGTTGTTTTCAATACCCAAATCAAAATATTATTGATATGAAAAAACTACTACTCCTACTACTTACAACTACAATTATTTTTTCATGTAGCAGTGTTAAAAAAACTGAAAAGGCACTTAACACAGGAAATTATGATCAAGCTATAAATATTGCTTTAAACAAGCTTAGAACAAACAAAGGAAAAAAAGGAAAACAACCTATTATCCTTATGCTAGAACAAGCATATGCAAAAGCTCTAGATCGAGACAATAATGCCATTGCATATCTAGAAAAAGAAGGAAATCCTGCAAACCTTGAACGTATTTATAATACATATTTATCCCTAAAGAATAGACAAGAACGTATAAAACCATTGTTACCACTATATCTTGTTGAAGAAGGTCGTAACGCTAACTTTATGCTACACAACTATGATCAAAAGATTATAAATACAAAAGATAAACTTTCTCAATACTTATTTAATAATGCCAAAGCTTTATTAACCTCTGCCAAAAGAAAAGCAGATTATAGAGCAGTATATGAAGATTTAAACTACCTGAACAAAATTACTCCTAACTACAAAAATACGCGAGAGATGATTGATGAAGCTCATCAAAAAGGGACCGATTTTGTAAAAGTAACGATGAAGAATAGAACCGATGTTATTATTCCTAAGAGACTAGAAAGTGACTTACTTAATTTTGGAACATATGGCCTTAATGATCTATGGACAGTATATCATAGTCAACCTCAAAAATCTATCCCATATGATTATGCTATGGAAGTAGAATTAAGAGAAATTAATATATCTCCAGAACAAATTAAGGAGCGTCAATTACAAAAAGAAAAGTTGATTAAAGATGGTTGGGAATATCTACTTGATGAAAATGACGAAATCGTAATTGATGATAAAGGCGAAAAAGTGAAAGTAGACAGAATGGTAAAAGTACATTGTGAGTATTATGAATTCACACAGTTTAAAGCTACGAATGTTGTGGGTAATGTTCAATATCGAGACTTAAGAACAAGACAACTGCTAGATGCTTTTCCTATTGCAAGCGAATACGTTTTTCAACATATTTATGCAAATTATAATGGAGACAAACGAGCTTTAGAAGATGGTTTGTTAGGATATTTAGGGTTAAAATCAGTACCATTTCCTTCTAATGAGCAAATGGTATATGATTCTGGAGAAGATTTAAAAAACAAATTGAAGAATATTATTACTAATTATCGTTTTAAATAATACATTACACTATAATTATAATGTTATTCGATCTTAATAGATTGGTACTACATAATAGAGAATTGTAAGTATGATCGATCACACAAGTTTACTTAATTCGGGGGCGGTACTAAAAAAATATAAACGAGGAGAGTTTCTTTTTAGAGAAGGTTCTATTGCCCGTTATTATTATCAGGTACACCAGGGAGAGATTAAAATGAATAATTATAATCAGGAAGGGAAAGAATACATACAAGGTATTTTTACCAAAGAAAAAAGCTTTGGTGAACCTCCTTTATTTGCAGATTTTAAATATCCAGCCAATGCAGAAGCTATTGTAGATTCTGAGGTCTGGCAATTACCAAAAGAAAAATTCTTAAAATTTTTAGAAGAAAACCCTGATATTCATCATAAATTCACCAGTACACTAGCTTTACGGTTATATTACAAAGCAATTATGGTCTCTGAAATATCTACTCAAGAACCAGAACATCGTATTCTTAGAATTCTTGATTACTTCAAAAAAAATAGCGACCCAAACACAATAGAATCAAATACATACAAAGTAGAACTAACCAGACAACAACTTGCCGATCTAACTGGATTACGCGTAGAAACTGTTATAAGAAGCATCAAAAAACTAGAGCAAAAAGGAGAACTCTTTATTAAAGACAGGAAAGTATATCGATAATTTTCACCTTCAATTTACTTTTTTATGATTAAGATCATAAAACCATGACGCTTCCTTGAAATACCTTTGAATAACACTAAAAGTAATTGTTATGTATTCGAAGTTATTAAAGGATTTTAAGGAAATGTATATGGCATATATACCATTAATGATTATTCTTTCCAGTTGTTTAGGGTCTGTTGCAGCAATGTACATTCTTATGCAGGACAGATCTTTTTCGCAAGTCGTTCAATTATCTCTTTGCGTAATCGTTTGTATGGCATTTAATGCATCTATTCTAGCTCAAATGAAAGCTAAATTTGTATTCAATCTATTAATTGCGAGTCTGGTAATTAATACTCTTTTAGTATTACTGAATATCGCCTTTTATTAATGTAAATAAGAAGCTATAAGACTTCTTAGAACAAAAAACAAATGAAAGTGATTCCTAAAAATGATATCAGAAATAGAGATGATGTAGCAATCTTAGTTTCTATATTTTATAAAAAAATCAGAAAAGAAGAGCACTTAGGCCCTATTTTTAATCATATGATAAAAGATTGGGACAAACATTTAGATAGATTAATCGATTTTTGGGAAACCAACCTCTTATTTGTTCCAAAATTTAAAGGAAACCCAATTGAAATTCATAAACAAGTAGATCGAACATTTAATCATAGCATTACAAATGTACACTTTGGAATATGGTTACAACTATGGATCGCCACAATAGACGACCTTTTTGAAGGTGAACTCGCTACTTTAGCTAAAAATCGCGCCAGAAAAATGAGTACAACATTATTCGTAAAAATGTTTCAGGATAGACCTTCTCACAAAATGATTCCAAACAAATAATTTATACAAACTGATGCAATACCTGAGGTGTAATCATACTATGTGAAGAGTGATGCACGGTAACGCCATTTCTAATAACAATAAATTGTGGTGATTCGTGAAATACTTGAAATTTTGCAGCTACTTCTGCAGATACATCACGATGATTCAATAAATCAAGATAATACAAATCTATTTGATCTTCTGTAATATCAAAACTGCTTTCAAAATTACGAATTACCATTCTACTAATACCACAACGAGTCGAATGCTTAAAAATAGCCTGCGTTTTAGTCTTTGATGCCTTTGTAATTTCCTCTAATTGCGAAACAGAATTAAGTACTTGCCATGGCAAAGCTTGTTTTTCTTGCTTAGGCTCTTTCTCTTCTGATCCAAATAATTTACCAAATATTCCCATTTTTTTCTTTAATATGAATGACCACAAACTTAGTCAATTGATTTTTAAAATTGACTATAATCATATATTGGTCGTAACAAAATTCGTAACTTTACATTACGTCAAAAAGTCAGCAAAACCAAGTAATTACAAGACATTTTGACGCATTACCAAAGTAGGAATATTATTTGATTCTCTACTAGAAAACTCAAAATAAGAGACTATGAATTTTAATAATTTCACTATAAAATCACAAGAAGCCATACAACAAGCTCAACAGCTTGCTCAAGGTTTTGGACATCAACAAATAGAAAATGAACACATTTTTAAAGCTATTTTTAATGTAGATGAGAATGTGCTTCCATTTTTGCTAAAAAAGTTAAATGTAAACCTCGATCTTTTACAACAAGTTCTTGATAGTACACTAGAAAGCTTTCCTAAAGTTTCTGGTGGGGAATTACAGCTATCAAGAGAGGCCGGAAAATCATTAAATGAAGCAAGTATTATTGCTAAAAAAATGAATGACGAGTATGTTTCTATTGAACATCTGGTGATTGCCATTTTTAAATCTAAAAGTAAGATTGCACAAATCCTAAAAGATCAGGGAGTAACAGAAAAACATTTAACCGAAGCTATTAATGAGATCAGAAAAGGCGAGCGAGTAACATCGCAAAATGCCGAAGAGACCTACCAAGCTCTAAGCAAATATGCTAAGAATCTTAACGAAATGGCAGAAAGCGGAAAATTAGACCCTGTTATTGGTCGTGATGAAGAAATCCGAAGGATATTACAAATCCTTTCTCGCCGTACCAAAAACAATCCAATGCTGGTTGGTGAGCCCGGAGTAGGTAAAACTGCTATTGCCGAAGGATTAGCTCATCGAATTATTGCAGGAGATATTCCCGAAAATCTAAAGAACAAACAAATTTTTTCTTTAGATATGGGAGCATTAATTGCCGGAGCCAAATTTAAAGGAGAATTTGAAGAACGTCTTAAATCTGTTGTAAAAGAAGTAACTTCTAGCGATGGCGACATCGTACTATTTATTGATGAAATCCATACTCTTGTAGGTGCAGGAGGTGGCCAGGGAGCTATGGATGCTGCTAATATCCTAAAACCAGCTTTAGCAAGAGGAGAACTTCGCGCAATTGGAGCCACAACTCTGGATGAATATCAAAAGTATTTTGAAAAAGATAAAGCTCTGGAAAGGCGTTTTCAAAAAGTTACAGTCGATGAGCCGGATACAGAAAGTGCGATATCTATTCTTAGAGGAATTAAAGAAAAATATGAAACACATCATAAAGTACGTATAAAAGACGAAGCTATAATCGCTGCGGTAGAATTGTCACAGCGCTATATCACAAATAGATTTTTACCCGATAAGGCTATTGATTTAATGGATGAAGCTGCTTCTAAATTACGAATGGAAATTAATTCTAAACCCGAAGAACTCGATGTGCTTGATAGAAAGATTATGCAACTTGAAATTGAAATCGAAGCCATAAAACGAGAAGACGATGAAACCAAGTTAAAAGCACTTAATGGTGATCTTGCGAATATTAAAGAAGAACGTAATGAGATTTTCTCTAAATGGCAAAACGAGAAAGAAGTTGTAGACGCTATTCAAAATGCAAAAACAGATATTGAAGAATTTAAACTTGAAGCAGAACGTGCAGAGAGGAATGGAGATTATGGAAAAGTAGCCGAACTACGATATGGAAAAATAAAAGAAGCTCAAGAGCGACTGGATGAATTACAAAAGCAGTTAAATGAGCAACAAAGTAAATCTTCACTTATTAAAGAAGAAGTGACCAATGATGATATTGCAGAAGTAATAGCAAAATGGACAGGGATACCGGTAACCAAAATGCTACAAAGTGAACGCGAAAAATTGTTGGTACTCGAAGAAGAATTACAAAAACGTGTAGTTGGACAAACCGAAGCCATACAAGCTGTTAGTGATGCTGTAAGAAGAAGTCGTGCAGGTTTACAAGATCAAAAAAAGCCAATCGGATCATTCCTATTTCTAGGAACTACCGGGGTAGGTAAAACAGAATTAGCAAAAGCGCTGGCAGAATATCTCTTTAATGATGAAACTGCTATGACCCGAATAGATATGAGTGAATATCAGGAACGTCATGCAGTAAGCAGACTAATGGGTGCACCTCCCGGATATGTAGGATATGATGAAGGTGGGCAATTAACTGAAGCGGTTCGAAGAAAACCATACTCTGTAGTCTTACTAGACGAGATAGAAAAAGCACATCCAGATACGTTTAATGTGTTACTACAAGTATTGGATGAAGGTCGTTTGACCGATAATAAAGGTAGAGTTGCCGATTTTAGAAACACCATCATTATCATGACCAGCAACATGGGTAGCCATATTATACAAGAAAAATTTGAAACCATCAAAGATATGGATACCGCTATGGAAGCTGCCAAAGTTGAAGTATTAGGGATATTAAAACAATCTGTTCGTCCAGAGTTTTTAAACAGAATAGATGATATCATTATGTTTTCTCCGCTTACCAAAGCTAACATCAACGAAATTGTAAAGCTTCAGTTAAAACATGTTTCTAAAATGCTGGCAGAGCAACACATAACTTTGGATGCTACAGAACAAGCTATAGCCTATCTTTCTGAAAGAGGTTTTCAACCAGAATTTGGCGCCAGACCAGTGAAACGTACAATTCAAAAAGAAGTTTTAAATAAACTATCAAAAGAAATTCTAGCAGGTAAAATTTCTACAGAAAGTGTAATTTTACTTGATGAATTTGATAGTAATCTAGTATTTAGAAATCAGGAAAATTTGGTTTCTTAATTAATCTATAATAGTAATTTTACCTAAAAACAGAGCTATTGGTTTAAAAAAAATCAATAGCTCTATTAGTTTTAAACAAAAAAATCAACAATATTATATTTTGTTGAGCAGCACGGATTACGGTTTTACCGTAGATATTAACAAAATTATTCCTACAATGGTTAATAACTAAATAAAGAAAAAAACAAGGTTTTTAAGTACATTGCTTCCTCAATGAGACCAACCATATTGTTTGCACTTTTATTAATTTCACACATCTCCCTGGGCCAAAGCAAAAAGGGAGCCTTATCTGATATTAGAAATAAATATCAATTAATCCGAGAATTAGTAGATACCAATACACTTAGACAACACCATACCGATTATTCTTGTGATGAATCAACAGAAAAAGGGTCGCTTACTTTTTATTATAATGGTACCGAGTTAAAACATATCGTACACACATATACTCTAGGGCATGTAAAATTTAGAGATGAATTTTATATTTGGGATAATCAATTATTTTTCCAATATGCTATTCATAAGGTCTGGTATAAAGATTATGAAAGAAGTCGTTCTGGTAAGCTCAGGCTAGCAGATGTTGTATTAACACTTGAAGAACGCTTTTATTTTAAAGATAGAAACGTTATAAAATGCCAGTTTAAAGATTTTGAAAATAGGAGTAGTAGTCCAAAAAAAATCAAAACTAACAATATTAGAAACATAAATGTGGGATGTGATCAGGCTCAAGTTGCTCTTGAAAAATTTGATCTTTTACTCGATTTTCAAAAAATGAAGATAGAAGATGCTTGTAACCTACCAAAAAGTATTACCAATACAGAACCTTTGGATCATATTTATGGTAATATCCGCCAGAATTAAAGATTCCTTTTTTTATTAAGCTCTCTTCAAAACATGTTAAAATAAAATATTTGTGATGTTAAAAAATATACCGATTGGTATTTTTTAGTATATTTGATTATATTTTTTAGTAAAACATGCTTACCAAAGCCGAACAAACTGCAGAATTTATAATTCAAACTGTTGCTCCCATTTTTAACAAAAACGGGTATGCTGCAACAAGTTTGAGCGACATCACCAAAGCTACCGGGCTTACTAAAGGTGCTATCTATGGTAATTTTAAAAATAAAGAAGAATTAGCTATTGCTGCTTTTAAGATGACCGAAGGAAATATGATTGGTCGAATAGCCGATCATCAAGCTTTAAGTAAATCACCTATCGAGAAATTGTTTTTGGTTACCGACTTTTATCGAAACTATTATAATTTTACTCAAGAGGTAGGCGGCTGCCCTGTACTTAATATGGGAGTTGATGCAAAATATCAGGTTCCTGTTCTTTTTAAACACGTAAAATCTGCAATCTCTAAAATCCAGAACAATGTTGCTAAACTTATAGATGCCGGAAAAGAATGTAAAGAAATAAAAGAGGAAGTAGACTCGATGCTATATGCAAAACGATTGTATAGCATGATCACGGGGGCTATTTTTATGACCCATACTATGGAAGATAATAGTTATTTACTTGAAACCATGGATCAGATAGATGCTATGATCCATAAAAACCTAAAACGATAATTATCATTTTTTTTAACTATAAATATACCGATTGGTATAAAAATAAATTAAATCATGACATTAACTAAAATACCAGAAAGCAAAGCAAAAATAAGATTTCAGGATTGTGACCCTTTTAACCATCTTAATAATGCAGCATATATTAATTATATGATCAATGCACGAGAAGATCAGATTGATCAATACTACAACCTTGATATTTTTAAACTAGCAAAAACCGAGGGCATTAGTTGGGTAGTAGGCACAAACCAGATTGCTTATTTAAAACCGGCCTTACTTATGGAGAATGTTATTATCGATTCTCAACTTATACGATATACAGAAAATCAATTACATGTAGAAATCAGAATGTGGAACCATGATAAAACCGAGCTTAAGGCTATATTATGGAGTTCTTTTGTACATTTTAATTTATTACAACAAAAGCGTTGGAATCACGATCAACAACTCATGGAGCTATTTAAAAACATAATAGAACCCATATCTGCTACTAGTTTTGAAGAAAGAATTTTACAATTAAAACCACAAAAAGTGTAACATTTCCATTTTTTATTCGTCTTAATATAGAACGTAACCATTTAAAACTGGCCATATGAAATCTTCTGGCGATTTAGGCTCTTCTAATAAAAGAAGAAGCTCCTATATTTATATAGGATTTTTTATCATTGCTATTCTATCCATGGGTATCGTTATTTGGCAAATGGGAATGTTAGAATAATAGAATCAGGTATAAAAAAGTTATTATTATTTTTATAATAGCTATTTTTATACCTGATATTATTTAGTTTTATGTCATGACTTAAGCATAATTTAAAATTTCAATACTTCCGAAATAATAATTATGCAGTACTGTCTGGCCTCTAAGACAATAAACACAAACAAATGAAACCTATATTCTTTTTACTTATTTTTCTTTCTTCTTGGGTTGGTTCTTGTCAAAGTAATGCACCTCAACAAGAAGTAACTACTACATATTTTTTAGTTAGACACGCCGAAAAGGATCTTAGCGATCCAAGTAATCGAAATCCAAACCTTACAGAGGCTGGAAAAATGCGATCAGAAAACTGGGCAAAAATGCTTGTTGATGTACCGGTAGATATGGTATATACCACAGACTATATTAGAACCAGAAAAACGGCAGAGCCAATTGCCAAAAGTAAAAATGTAGAACTCACTTTATATAATCCTAGAAATTTAAACGATATCGAGTTTCAGGAAAAAACAAAAGGAAAGACCGTTGTGGTTGTTGGTCATAGCAATACAACACCTTCCTTTGTTAATAAAATTATTGGTAAAGAAAAGTATAGCTCTATAGATGAAAAAATCTATGGAAAGCTATTCATTATAAAAATTACTGGTGATATAATTACCGATACAGTGCTTACTATAAACTAACAACAGTCTCTTTCAATATAAACATAAATATCCTCTAGCTCTATTTTTGAAAGTAATTTTAGTTGCTTTTTTTCAAATAGTTTATCCAGTTTATGTAGTGGTGTGGTTAAGTCTTCTGTTTTATAATTTTTATAATCTACAAAACGTATTCCGTTTATATTTCTTGGATCATAGGCTTCTCTAAATCGTATTCCTCCCCCATTCACAGCATATTTATATGCTAGATAATCTACGGTAAAGTTCTCCTTGTTGATCCAGTACATAAACTCATCTTCAAAATCGGTTCCGCCGCCTTCTTGATCAAAAGTTACTTTAATTTTATAATACAAGGATCCATTGATAACCGATTCACCAACTAGTTTTTTATGTACTGCCGGAGCATTAAGTCCATACGGAAGGCTAGCAAAATAATGTACAGAATTCACTCCATCACTTATTTTTGTAATCAAAGAATCTGCAACTGCTACAGGGCAATTCTCTATAGTCCTTTTTAAACCAGAATTATTTATCACATCATGAGTTATCCCTTTAGGTCCATTTACAAATCTCTCTAATTCATATACTCCTTCTCCTCTTTTACTTCGATATTGTTTCCCTCTAAAAACGAAATGTATAATGGCCCTATCATAATTAGTTCCTCCTGCCTTTTCTATTGTTTTATCCACTATTTCCTGAGCAGAAAACTGGGAAAAAGCAGCGGTAACAGAAGAGAAAACAAATACTAATACTATAAAATAACGTTGCATAAAAATTGCTTTAAAAAACTAAATTAATCTTTCTCTTTTCATTAATTGTAACAATTTTGTTAAACTAAATAACAGATACAACTAATTATTTTTTTAGACGAAAACCCAGTTTTATACTTACTCTATAAAATGTGAATTGAAGGTTGTTTTTTTTTAATTTTAACGAAAAGATAATTATTTTGCAATACCTAACCCCAAAATGAGAATGCTATGAAATATATAATCTTACTGTTAACTTGTTTTACCATTCAATATGGTTTTGCCCAGGATGCGAGTACTTATGAAAGTACGACAAAGACTTTTCTAGAAAATTTTAATGCACAAGATGTAAATGCTATTTTTGATATGTACACTTCAGAAATGCAAGAAAGTATGACAAAAGAGGGGGTATCTAATTTTATAAATGGTTGTTTCGAGCAATTCGGCAGTATAAAAAAGATAACTTTTGTTGAAACTGCCGAAGGGGTTTATAGTTATAAAGTAGCATTTGACAAAGCAACTTTAGCGATGGACCTTCAACTTAGTGCAGATGGTAAGATTTCAACAATACAATTTCAAGAGCTATAAAAAGTATTTAGAATATTCGTTTTTGTTTAAAGCTTTCTTTCAGGAAAGCTTTGTACTTTTGTAGGCGTTTACAAAAGTATTTCGGAATACACATATGAATCCAAATAAAATCAACATATTAAACCGTAAGGCCAAATTTGAATATGAATTCCTGGATAAATATACTGCAGGAATCAAACTCGTTGGCACAGAAATAAAGGCTATAAGAGAAGGAAAAGCAAATATTGCAGAGAGTTTCTGTGAGTTTAATAACAATGAATTATTTGTTATTAATATGCATATAGAAGAGTATTCTCATGCCACTTATTTTAATCATAATCCCAAAAGTGAACGGAAACTATTACTTAACAAAAAGGAGTTAAAAAAACTTGAAAAAGAAGTAAAAAACTCTGGATTAACCATTATACCAACCAAATTATTCATAAATGATCGTGGGCTAGCAAAGCTTAATATTGTTCTTGCACGTGGTAAAAAGATGTACGATAAACGAGAAACAATTAAAGACAGGGATAATAAAAGGAATCTTGATCGTATTAAAAAAGAATATAGATAATTTACGCCATGAAAATTGTATAAATTACTAACACTATTTTTTTAATAAAACATCTAATTACAATCAAACACTATTACCCAATAATTCTTCTATTATTTTCTTTACAGAAGTCGAATCGACTATAGACAATAGAGAATAAATTTCATTACATTTTTTAATATTATAATGATCTGCCAGATATTTTATCAAATTTATATCTTCTAATAAAACTGCTTGATGAAAAGCGGTAAAACCATCATTATCTACTGAGTATAAGTTCGCTTTTTCTTCTATAAAAAATTCTATTAAACTTCTGTTTTCTTTACTTATACTTGAAATTAAAGGTGTCGATCCTCTATATTTTTCACTTCGAACGTTAATATTTGCTCCCTTCTGCAGTAAAATTTTAGCCATTTCTACAGATTGCACCATAAGTAATATAGGGTCTTCTTCTGCTATGGATTCAATTCCATTATCTAATAATAATTCTACTAATTCAAAAAAATCGTTATTCACTGCATTCTGCAAGGGAGTTATAGATGAACTAGGTAAACCATTAGGGTTTGCTCCTCTATCTATCAAAAACTTCGCAATTGTTACTCCGGGTACAATATCATATTCTTTTTTTCTATCTCTTATTCGATATGGCTCTGTGCAATAATTTAGAAAAGGTACATCTGATCCTTCGTGCATATCAAGGTTAATACCTGTATCGATCAATATTTTTGCAATTTCGATATGCTCTCCTTCAATTGCTATTTTCAAAGTTGCCTGCAAACCTTCATCTGCTCCATTTTCTAATAAAAATTCAACTACTTTTTCATCCCCTTTTCGAGCTGCATGTTCTATTGGCAAAAAAATATCACACTCTACATTTACATCTACATTATAGGACAGCAGAAGTTTTACAACCTCTAACCTTTCGTCTTTTTTCCAGGAAGAAATAACTCTATAAAGTATAGTTTCAAAAGGGTATTCAGGTTCCTGATAATTAACATCTGCTCCTTCTTCTAATAACAATTTAATTTTTGTTATATCATCAGAACTATATTTTCTTTTGTCTACAAGCTTAAATAATTCTATTGTGATTGGCTTTTGTTCTTCCATAACACTAATTTTTAAAAGAGTATTATTTCAATACTTATTCTTTTTCTAATTCTTATCCTCTAACAAAGGAACAAATCTAAACTCTCCGAATTCTCGTTTTTCGAACTCTGTTTCACTTTTACGAACAAAAAGTGTCATTATTTGTACATCCTCTCCTACCGGGATTACTAGACAGCCATTAATTTGTAGTTGCCCTAATAATGGTTTTGGAACAAAAGGAGCTCCTGCTGTCACTATAATTCCATTGTACGGTGCATGCTCTACTAAGCCTTTATACCCATCTCCAAACGACAAGTGTTTTGGTCTATATCCAAGTTTAGACAAAAACAATTTTGTTTTTTTAAACAATTCTTTTTGACGTTCTATACTATACACTTTTGCTCCCATTTCGCATAAAACTGCAGTTTGGTATCCCGAACCAGTGCCAATTTCTAACACCTTATCCCCTTTTTTTATTTCCAATAATTCTGTTTGAAACGCTACAGTATAGGGTTGAGAAATGGTTTGATCTGCTGCAATCGGAAAAGCTTTATCCTGATATGCATGATCTTCAAATCCAGAATCCATAAATAAGTGCCTGGGTATCTTTCCTATAGCAGATAACACTGTTTTATTTTTGATTCCTTTTTTAATCAATACGTCTACTAATTGTTTTCTTTTTCCGGCATGTCTAAGGGTATCTTTCACTATTCTAAGGGTTATTTAGCAGGCTAAAATTACATAAAGATTTTAAAGATTTGCAAACTATTTCTTTCTTCGAACTAAAATTTTGCATTTTAGATATAATTAGGATTTAAAATTTATAAATAATACTATTTTTGTGTAAAATCAATATATTATGCTCAAAGCCGGAGTACTCGGTGCGGGACACCTTGGTAAAATCCATTTACGTCTTCTACAACAATCAGAAAATTATGACCTTATAGGTTTCTACGATGCTAGCGAAACCCAAGCTAAATCTATAGCAGAAGAATTTGGCTATCAACTCTTTAACTCTATTGAAGAATTAATTGATGCTGTAGATGTAGTTGATATTGTTACCCCAACTTTTGCTCATTTTGATGTAGCTAAGCAAGCAATAAAAGCAGGCAAACACGTCTTTATAGAAAAACCAATTACTAATACTGTAGCAGAAGCCCAACAGCTTATTGAGTTGGCAAATGCACATCATGTAAAAGGACAAGTAGGACATGTAGAACGTTTTAATCCTGCATACACTGCAGTAGCTAGCAAGATTGACAATCCAATGTTTATCGAATCGCACAGATTAGCAGAATTTAACCCCAGAGGCACAGATGTTCCTGTAGTTCTTGATCTTATGATTCATGATATAGATGCTATACTAAGTGTAGTGCACTCTGAAGTAAAACACATTAGTGCCAGTGGAGTATCTGTAATTAGTGAAACTCCTGATATCGCTAATGCTCGAATAGAATTTGAAAATGGTTGTGTAGCTAACCTTACTGCCAGTAGAATTTCTCTTAAGAATATGCGAAAATCCAGGTTTTTTCAGCGCGATGCCTATATCTCGGTTGATTTCTTTGAAAAAAAATGTGAGGTCGTAAAGATGAAAGATGCTCCTGAGACTCCAGATGATTTTGCTATGATATTGCAAAATGCCGAAGGTGTGAAAAAACAAATTTATTTTGACAATCCTAATGTTCCTTCTAATAATGCAATATTAGATGAATTAGACACCTTTGCAGAAGCCATAAAAAATGATACTACACCTGTGGTATCTTTAGAGCAAGGAAAAAAGGCATTAGAAGTTGCCTTAAAAATCATTGACTGCTTTACTCATTAAAAACAAAATTTACACATACATATCAAATAAACAATATACATATGAAAAACATTGCAGTAATCGGTGCAGGAACTATGGGGAATGGTATTGCACATACTTTTGCTCAAAAAGGCTTTAAAGTACAGCTTATTGATATTTCTCAGCAATCTTTGGATAAAGGCTTAGCTACAATCACAAAGAATTTAGACAGGATGATCGCTAAAGAAAAAATATCAGAAGCCGATAAGGAAGCTACACTTGCCAATATCTCTACTTATACAAATATCAAAGAAGGAGTAGAATATGCAGGTCTTGTTGTTGAAGCCGCTACAGAAAATGTAGATTTAAAGCTAAAAATTTTCAAAGAGCTTAGTGAGGCATGTCCAGAAGATACAATTTTAGCTTCTAATACTTCATCAATATCGATTACACAAATTGCTGCTGTAACCAATCGTCCTGAGATGGTTATAGGCATGCATTTTATGAATCCCGTACCTATTATGAAATTAGTTGAGATCATTAGAGGATACAATACCTCTGATGAAGTGACTTCTACTATCATGGAACTGTCTAAAACACTAGGTAAAATCCCTGTAGAAGTAAATGATTACCCTGGATTTGTAGCAAATCGTATCCTCATGCCAATGATTAATGAATCAATAGAAACTTTATATAATGGTGTCGCAGGAGTATCAGAGATTGATACCGTTATGAAATTAGGAATGGCACACCCTATGGGGCCATTACAATTAGCAGATTTTATTGGTCTTGATGTTTGCCTTTCTATTCTTAATGTAATGTATGATGGTTTCAAAAACCCAAAATATGCGCCTTGCCCATTATTAGTTAATATGGTTATGGCCGGTAAACTTGGAGTAAAAAGTGGAGAAGGGTTCTATGATTATTCTGAAAGCAGAAAAGCAGAAAATGTATCTAAGCAGTTTATATAGTTCGTAATTTAGTATTTACTTCCTGATTTTACGATGAACAAAATTCTGGTGCTCACTATAGCCTTAACCTTGATTTCCTGTAAAAACAGAAATGAAACATTCAGCCTTGCTATTGATGACAATCAAGATCCTTATCAGATCTACACTTCTCTTTTTGAGAAAAATCCAGAATTTATCGCTTCTGATTTTGATTATCCAATTGGTAAACCAAATGCTGAAGGCTATTATAATGCCCAAAAATTTAGAGAAAACAATCACTTAGGTGATGACTGGAATGGTATTGGAGGAGGTAATACAGATCTAGGAGATCCCATATACGCCATTGCTAATGGATATGTTACTTTTGCTAAAGATATTAAAGGAGGTTGGGGTAATGTTATAAGAGTAATACATAGGTACAAAGGAAAATATTATGAATCTGTATATGCACATTGCGATTCTATACTTGTAAAAGAAGGAGATTTTGTGAAAAAAGGTGCTTTAATAGCAACTATAGGTAATGCAAATGGCATATATTTGGCTCATTTGCACCTAGAAATCAGAGATGATATTTTTATGGAAATCGGTGGTGGATATGCAAATGACCGATCTGGATATCTGGATCCAACAAAATTTATAAATAATAATTAATGGCAAAAATTCATCCGTTTAAAGCTATACGACCAACAAGAGATAAAGTAAATCTGGTTGCTTCGAGATCATATCAAAGTTACACTTCTTTTGAGCGAGATTCTAGAATGGATTATAATCCTTATTCTTTTTTACATATTGTAAACCCTGGGTATAAATACCATAAGGAGATATCTGGCGAAGAACGTTATAAGTTAGTTCGAAATCGATATCTGGAGTTTAAAGAAGATCAAATTTTTATGCAAGAGGATAGTCCTTGTTATTACATTTACAAAATTGTAAATCGTGAACAAGAATCATTTTGTGGTATTATAGCTGCTGCCAGTACAGAAGATTATCATAATGATGTTATCAAAAAACATGAAGATACACTTCAAGATCGTGAAAGTACTTTTAAAGAGTATCTAAAAACAGTTGGCTTTAATGCAGAACCTGTATTACTTACCTATCCTGATAATGATTCTATTTCAAAAATTATTTCAGAAACCGTTGGAGCAAGAGCAGAATATGAATTTACAACTACAAATCGTGATACACATTACCTATGGAAAATAGAGGATCAAAAATCTATTCGCGAGATACAAGAAGCCTTTTCTTCTATTAAAACTATATATATAGCAGATGGCCATCATCGTTCTGCCTCATCTCACCTACTATCTCAGGATTTAAAAGAAAATAACCCTGAGCATAACGGTAATGAAGCTTATAATTTTTTTATGAGCTATTTGATCCCTGAATCTGATTTAAAAATTTATGAATTTAATCGATTAGTAAAAGATCTAAACGGATTATCCAAAGAAGAATTTCTAATCAAATTAGATGAATGGTTTCGTATCGAAAATAGAGGGCCAGAAGTATACAGGCCTTCAAAACCTCATCATTTTAGTATGTATATTGACAATGAGTTTTATTCGTTATATCTAAGAAAAACAACTTATGAATTTACAGATGCATTAGAGGAATTAGACGCACAGATTTTATATAAAACGGTATTAAAACCTATTTTAGGCATAGAAGATTTGCGTACAGATAATCGTATTGAATACTCACATGGTAAGAATGGAATTGTAAAAGTGAAAAGTGATGTTGATAATGGAGAGTACAAAGTTGGATTTGGACTTTTTCCCGCATCAGTAGAGCAAGTCAAAAAAATTGCAGACGAAGGATTAAAAATGCCTCCGAAGAGTACTTATATAGAACCAAAATTAAGAAGTGGTATCACTATTTATGAGTTTTAACATTAACAATCATTTTTATTTATAAACTATAAAGGATGCTTGAAATTCAAGCATCCTTTATCTTTTTTCAATACACTTTGGTTTTAAGAGAATTGAATAACTATACTTTATAGGGTATGCACATAAAACCCAATTCTATCAATATTTGATCCTGAACGGCCATAGAAACCTAAGATTTCAAATCCACTAGGTGGGATTGAAGCATTAAAATAGCTACCTCCATTACCGCCATGGGTAAATGTTTTTTTATTAGTATAGATGGTTAACTTATCCAAACGACTCCCACTTCTTCCTGAAATTCTTCTTATATGCTCATCACTGCTAAAAAAATGAAGGTAATAACTACCTCCATTACCACCTCTATTCACACCTATATAAATAGTACCAGAAGGTGATTTATAGTAAACGATCAATTTGTCTACCCTACTACCTGTTCTCATGGCAATTGCATGAATTCTTGTACCACTAGGAGGGTTTACACTAAAAGCACTACCCCCATTACCTCCAAAAGGGCCAATAGAGTACGAATATGCTTTACTACTACTTTCTGTTACATTCTCCTCAAGAGGGATAGCATTTTTTAATTCCTTAGGAAAGCTCTCCCATTCTACCGATAGAGAATTAGTGTCATCATAAGTGGGTAACTCCTGGGTATTTCCTACCTCTTCTTTTATCTCATCTTTCTGACATGAGATCATAAGACTAAACAGTGTTAATACTGCTAGAAAAATTGATTTTTTCATAAAAATTTAATTTAAATTGGTTAAAATAAAATTGTTAATTATCGCTTTTAACTTCCTTTATAAAAGCACATTAAGATACGATCGCTACCAAAATTCCTAATATTAATTAACATATATATGAGAGTTGTACGATTTAAGCCACGAATACTTTTGACATCTGTAAAAATTAGAAATATGACCTAAATACTTACCCTTTATCCAGGAAAAAAGAGATTAATTATTTCATATAAAAAAGATCAAAATTAGCCTTTGATTTATAAATAAATAACGAATAATCAATATCAATAAAAAAATGATTTTAGATATCTTTGCAAACTATGAATGATATCGAAAAAAACCTTCTCGAAATAAAAACATCAATTCCTGAAGGAGTTACTCTGGTAGCAGTATCCAAAACTAAACCTGTTTCTGATCTAATGAACGCCTATGATGCTGGTCAGAGAATTTTTGGTGAAAATAAGATTCAAGAAATGGCCGAAAAGTGGGAAACTATGCCAAAGGACATTAGCTGGCATATGATCGGGCATGTACAAACTAATAAGGTTAAGTATATGGCTCCCTTTGTAGATCTCATTCATGCAGTAGATAGTTACAAATTACTTAAAGAGATCAACAAACAAGCAAAAAAACATAATAGAACTATTAACTGTCTCTTACAAATCAAAATTGCTAAAGAAGAAAGTAAATTTGGTTTATCAGAACAAGATGCTATCACTTTATTAAACACCGAAGAAGTTAAGAATTTAACCAATGTTAATATTCAAGGGCTTATGGGGATGGCAACTTTTACAGATGATGAGCAACAAATAAGTGATGAATTTAAAAAGATTGCTTCTTTTTCTGAAAACATAAAAACAAAATACCCTCAACTAAAAACCTTATCGATAGGTATGAGTGGAGATTACAAAATGGCTATTGACTTCGGAAGCACTATGGTTAGAATAGGAAGTTCTATTTTTGGAGCCAGAAATTACCAATAACACATACTTTTTGATCATTAGTACTTGATTTACCAAATTGATAAATAAAAAATAATAATGCCCCTTATTAAACTAAGCTTGAAAAAATAAAGATTACCGAACTATATGTATGCAATTTTAGATATTGAAACAACCGGAGGAAAATATAATGAAGAAGGAATTACTGAAATTGCTATTTATAAATTTGACGGACATGATGTAGTGGACCAATTTATAAGCCTCGTTAATCCAGAACGTCCCATACAGCCATTTGTAGCTAATCTTACCGGGATAAATAATCAAATGCTTCGTAATGCACCCAAGTTTTATGAAGTAGCCAAAAGAATTGTTGAAATTACTACCAACTGTATTATCGTTGCGCATAACTCTAGTTTTGATTACAGAATTTTAAGAACCGAATTCTCGAGATTAGGATTCGAATTCGAACGGCAATCTTTATGTACTGTAGAGCTTTCTAAAAAATTAATCCCAGATCAACAATCTTATAGTTTAGGTAAACTTGTTCGAGGACTTGGTATCCCTCTTTCTGACAGACACCGAGCCAATGGCGACGCCCTGGCTACGGTAAAATTATTTAAACTCTTACTCACAAAAGACATAGAGAAAAAAATAATTACAGAAACTGTTCGAACAGAGACTAAACGCCAGGTAGATGATAAGCTTCTTAGATTAATTGAAGACGCTCCTACAGCAACGGGAGTATATTATATGCATCGTGAGGACGGGACTGTCATCTATATTGGAAAAAGTAAAAACATAAAAAAACGCCTCAATCAACATTTTACAAACGACAATAGAAAATCTAAAAAAATACAAGAAGAGGTTGTTAGCGTAACATACGAGAATACAGGAAGTGAGCTTTTGGCATTGCTAAAAGAAAGCGAAGAGATAAAACGCAACAAACCTAAATACAATAGAGCACTACGTAAAACAAAATTTGATCAGGCCCTATACCAATTCACAGATGACAATGGGTATATAAATTTCAAAGTTCAAAAAGCAGATCATCGCAAAATAAGCATCACTACTTTTTCTAATAAACAACAAGCTAAGACTTATATGCATCGATGGACAGAAGAGTATAATTTATGCCAAAAATTAATGGGTCTGGATAATGGAGAAAGCAATTGTTTTAACTACACTATAAAACAGTGTCAGGGTGCTTGTATTTATAATGAATCTGCAGAAGAATATAATATCCGTGCACAAAAACTTATTTTCAATACTTCGTTTCAGAGTCAGGATATGATTATTGTGGATAGAGGAAGAGATATTGACGAACAAAGTGTAATATTGGTTGAAGAAGGAAAATTTAAAGGTATTGGGTACTTCAATCTCAATCATCAGATCAATAATATAGAGATTTTACGCTCTATTATTACCCCAATGACTCATAATAGAGATGCTCAACACATTATTCAAAGTTATGTGCGCACGCATAAAAGACTAAAGATTATCAAACTACAAAAAAATGTATAGAACTCTATTTTTTCTATTCTTAACTACTTTCTCTTTTTCAATAAGTGCTCAAGAAGCTTACAATGATAAAAATATGGTGGTAAGCATGATCGATTTGCAAAGTACAACATATAAAAAAGACAGTACCGCAAATGCTTTTTTCATATACGAAAAAGGGTTTAGCAGAGTAGAAAATGGTGGTGGTTATAATCTGTTAACAGATTATGAAGCAAAGGTCAAAATATTAAATGAGCAAGGGTTTGATCATGCTACGGTAAAAGTTCTTTTATACAGAAATAAAAACAATAAAGAATCTCTTAATAACCTAGTAGCATATACTTATAACCTAGAACAAGGTAAGGTTATTAAAACTAAAGTAGAAAAAGACCAAATTTATTATGAAAAACATGATCAAAACTTCACTTCTGTAAAATTTACATTTTCTAATATAAAACCAGGATCTGTACTTACTTATAAATACCAGTTAGAATCCCCTTTTATGTATAATTTTAATGGATGGGAATTTCAAGATGACATCCCAAAAATGTATAGTGAGTTTATAGCTGATCTACCTGGCAATTATGTCTACAATATAAAACTCGTAGGAACTCTAAAACTAAACACCAGTGAATCTACTATTAAAAAAAACTGTCTTCAGGCATCAGGTTTAGGATCTGCCGATTGTTCTCATAACACATATATCATGAAAGATATTCCTGCTTTCAAAGAAGAAAAATATATGACGGCAAAGAGTAATTATTTTTCTCGTATTGAGTATGAATTAAAAGAATTTAAAGGATTTGATGGAGTCAATAATAAATATACCGAAACATGGAAAAATGTTGATATCAAATTAAAAAAAGAAGCAGCTATTGGAGTACAACTTAAAAAAACGGGAATCACTAAAGATATTCTTCCCGACACAATACAATCAATGCCTAATGACGTGATCAAAGCAAAAGCAATATATCGTTATATCGCTAATCATTATAAATGGAACAAAAAGAACGACATTTTTAAAGGTAATTCTATTTCTGAAGTAATTAACTCTAAATCAGGTAATGTCTCTGGTATAAATATTTTATTACATAACACACTGAAACAACAACAATTTAAAGTTTATCCTGTATTACTATCGACAAGGAGTAATGGCTACGCTACAACTATACATCCTGTAATTTCTGATTTTAATTACTTAATTACACAATTAACTATCGAAGATGAGACATTTCTTCTAGATGCTACAGAAAATAATTTAGCGTTCGGAGAAGTACCTTTTAGATGCTTAAATGTACATGGTAGGTTATTAGATTTTAAAAATGGTAGTTCCTGGATAGATATAAAACCCGCAAAGCGTTCCTTAATTTTTTATAAAGAAGAATTAAAACTAAATGAAAAATTAGAATTAGACGGTAAAGCAAAACATGTTTTCGCTGGTTACCATGGATACTATAAGCGAAAAGAACTGGATCAGGTAAACAAACAAAGTTATTTAGACTTAAGGAAAAAGAAAAACTCTGAAGTAAAAATAACCAACATTAATATTAAAGATGAGAAGGATTATGAAAAACCATTTGAAGAAGAATTTCAATTCACAAGGAATACCGAAACAATAGATAACACGATTTACATAAAACCATTTACCCTACCTTTTTTCAAAGAAACTCCTTTCAAACTTAATCAAAGAACATATCCTGTTGATTTTGGCTATCCAGATTCATACACATACTTAGTTTCTATCGAGTTGCCCGAAAATTATGAATTTGTCGATATCCCAAATAATTCTTTGTATACTATTCCTAATCATCTAGGTCAGGTAGGTGTCAATTTTCAGAAAAATGAAAAAAAATTAATTATTACTCATAGAATAACATTTAATTCTTCATATTATCCTGTAGAATACTATAAAACACTTAAAGAATTTTTTAATCTTATTATTGAAATAGAAAATGATACTCTTATAGCCGTTAGAAGGGTACATTAGTTTTTTTAGTATTTTTATTCAAAATCAAGAAATTTGGACAATAATTCATCTCATAAGAACTGGAAAAACCAATTACACGACATCATTTATGAAGCCGATACTCCTATAGGAAAAATATTTGATGTAACTCTACTTATTTTAATAGTATTGAGCATCATTTTCGTAATGCTCGAAAGTGTAAAAGGACTATCTGCTGAAACCTATACGTTTTTATATTATGCAGAATGGATCATCACTATATTCTTTACTTTTGAATATATAGCCCGTATTATTTCTATAAAAAAACCAGCTTCCTATATTTTTAGTTTTTATGGGATCATCGATCTTTTATCTACTTTACCATTATACCTATCATTTTTTATAACAGGCACCAGTGCATTGTTGGCTGTTAGAGCGTTAAGATTACTTCGGGTTTTTAGAATTTTAAAAATCTCGAGATATATTGGTGAATCCAACAGACTAGCCAAAGCTATAAAAGATAGTAGAGCCAAAATACTGGTATTTCTATTTGCTGTATTAGTGTTATGCATAATTATGGGTACGGTAATGTATATCGTAGAAGGAGAAGAAAGTGGTTTTAAAAGCATCCCCATAAGCGTATATTGGTGTATTGTTACACTAACAACAGTTGGTTATGGTGATATTGCTCCTGTTACTCCGCTAGGACAATTTATTGCAGCCATTATTATGATCATGGGTTATGGTATTATTGCTGTTCCTACGGGTATTGTTAGTGCCGAATACACACATCATCAAGCTAGTAAAGTACATCTAAATACTCAATCCTGTAGTCATTGTAGTGAGAATGAGCATCGCGATAACGCTAAATTCTGCCATAAATGCGGAGAAGACTTACATCATGACCAAGAATAAAAATCTAATTGTGGTTGTTGGCCCAACTGCTATAGGCAAAACCAGCTTAAGTATTGCACTTGCAAAACATTTTAATTGTGAAATTGTTTCTGCAGACAGCAGGCAGTTTTATAAAGAAATGAGCATTGGTACTGCAGCTCCTTCTCTTGATGAATTAAAACAAGCTAAACATCATTTCATTCAACACATAAGTATTAAGAATGAATACAGTGTAGGTGATTTTGAAAAAGATGCTTTAGATAAACTTAATGAATTATTCAAAAGCAATGACTATGCTATTCTAGTTGGAGGTTCTGGGCTCTATATCGATGCGGTAACCAAGGGGTTGGATCGTTTTCCTGAAATAGATATAAAGATTAGACAAGAACTTCAAAAAGAATATAACGACAAAGGAATCGAAAATTTGCAGCAACAATTAAAAATTTTGGATCCATTGTATTATGAAAAGGTAGATCTAAACAATACACATAGAGTTATGAGGGCTCTAGAAGTATGTATTGGCAGTGGAGAACCTTATTCATCATTTCTTACTAAACCACGAAAGAAACGACCTTTTAACACTATTAAAATTGGGGTTACTGCAGAAAGACAAACTATTTATGACAGAATAAACCAACGCGTAGAATTAATGGTTGAAGCGGGTTTACTAGATGAAGTAAAAAGCCTTTACTCTTATAAATCTTTAAATGCATTGAACACTGTTGGGTATAAAGAAATATTTAAATACCTGGATGAAGAATGGGATTTGAATTTTGCTCTTTCTGAAATCAAAAAAAACACCAGACGTTTTGCCAAAAGACAGCTTACCTGGTTTAAAAAAGATTTAGAAATTAGTTGGTATGACTACAAAGAAGATATTAAATCTATTATAATGCATATAAAAAAAAGCTCACTATGATAATTGCACATAGTGAACTTTTTTTAGAAGTTAGTTACCGTTACTATTCCTACGATTCTTCGTTTCTTACAACTAGTCTAAATCCTTCTCCATGAATATTAAGAATTTCGACATTTTCGTCTTTCTTCAAATATTTTCTAAGTTTGGCTATATATACATCCATACTACGAGAGGTAAAATAATTATCATCCCTCCATATTTTTGTCAATGCTAATTCTCTAGGCATTAAATCATTAAGATGTAACGCTAGTAAGCGAAGTAATTCATTCTCTTTTGGAGAAAGTTTAATTGGATCTTCTTCTTTAAACGTTAAAAAGCGAAGTTTCGAATTAAGATGAAAGCCTCCAACGTTAAACTCAAACTGTTTACTATCGGCAACAGATTCTGTGCTTTTACGCTGCATAATAGCTTGTATTTTCATTAACAACACTTCGCTATCAAAAGGCTTATTAAGGTAATCATCTGCCCCTACTTTGTATCCTTTCAATACATCTTCTTTCATTGCTTTTGCAGTTAAAAAGATGATTGGTATTTCTTCATTTTTTTCTCTAATCTCCTTTGCTAATGTAAATCCATCTTTATAAGGCATCATGACATCAAGAATACACATATCATAATCATCCTTTTTGAATTTTTCGAAGCCTTCCATACCATTTTTAGCATGCACAACATCATAATCGTTCATTACAAGATAATCCTTTAATACTGTTCCGAAGTTTGGATCATCTTCTACAAGCAAAATCTTTTTGTTTTCTGTTTCCATATTTTAAGATATTAACGGTAATTTAATTATAAATGTGGAGCCTTTTCCCCTTTCACTCTCCACCCATATCTGACCATGATGATCATCTATAATTCTCTTTACGTATGTTAGCCCTAATCCGTGTCCTTTTACATTATGAAGATCTCCGGTATGTTCTCTAAAGAACTTTTCAAAAATCTTTTTCTGTGCAACTTTACTCATTCCAATTCCTTGATCACGAACTTTAAGAACAATACTATTTTTTACATTTTCTGTATACACATCTATTTTGGGCTCATTTTCTGAATATTTTATTGCATTATCCAGAATATTCACAATTACATTAGTCAAATGACTATCATTAGCTAATACTGTTGTTTTAAGCGCTCCTAAATGCATTTTCACATACCCTTCTCTATTTTCTACAAGTAGAGACACATGAGTAATTGCATCTTCAATAATATCGTGCAACTCTTGTCTTTCTTTTTTAATGTTAAGTTCATTTTTCTCTAACTGAGATATTCTTAACACATTTTCTACTTGGGCATGCATTCTTTTATTCTCTTCACGTATCATACTCATATAACGCTGTACTTTCTCTGGATCTCCTCCTATTTTAGGGTTCTTTATAGAATCTAATGCCAAATTAATAGTAGCAATAGGAGTCTTAAGCTCATGCGTCATATTATTAATAAAATCTGTTTTAATTTGTGATATCTGCCGTTGCTGCATCAATTGTGATAAAGCACTGGAATATGCAACTACAATAATTAACGTAAATATTATAGATAATATGGCCATTCCCTTGATAGAAGAAAGTACATATTGTTTTTTTCCAGTAAAGTTAACATATAACTGATACTCACTTACGCCTTCATCATTTACAAAAAGTGGTATTGCATATGTTGTTGGATAATCCAAACTAAAATCATCAGAACGTACTTTGGTTGCTAAAGCATTACTATAAATAGCATATTCAAAGTCTACTTTTATATCTCTCTCTTCCAGTTCTTTCTTTAATAGATAATCTATTTCTCTTTTTTGAACTCTTCTATGTATTGGTATAAAACTGGCAATTTCGCTTATTACTATTTCATAATCCATTCTTTGGAGATCTGTTAACCCACGTATTCTCTCTAGTTTGGATTTAGAATTTTGCTTTACAAAATCACTTTTATCATTTTGCGTAGCAACATCGGCATTACGATTTAAAATATTTTTTAACCGAACCGTATCAATATTTAAATTTATAAAAGACGAAAACAACTTATAGTCTTCTTCTAAAATACCATCTGTATGTGTAAACGACTTTGTCGTATTATCAATACTAATATTTAGAAGTTGACGTATAGTTTTGTTATCAGGCTCTTCTATGCTATCCAGAATCTCTTGTAATGGAAAAAACATCTCTTCAAACTCTCTGTATTGAATTCTATTAGATACAGATATCAATATTTGTTTCGCATTAAAAGAAAACTGCTCTTCATTATTCTCTACAGTGTTGTTAATCCAATATCCCTGAACAAAAATAATCCCAATTAACGATAAACTCATCAGGATTATCAGCAACACGAATAACCTTTTATTCATAACTCAAAAGTAAGACTTTAACATTTAGCTACTTTAGGGTTTAACCAAATGTTAACAAAATGAAAGATTCGGATTACAAACATTTTATAAAGATATTTCCCTATGAACCTTATGTACTTGATTTTCAGTATCTTCTATATTTTTATTATATATTACAAAATCGGCTAATGGGATTTTTCGAGCATCTTCCCACTGATTATTCATCCTAGAAAGGATATCTTCTCTTGTAGTTTTATCTCTTTTTAGGACTCGTTCAATTCTTGTTTCTATTGGTGCCGATACCAGAATAGTATAATCACATTGTTTATGACCTTCATTTTCAAAAAGTATAGCCGCTTCTTTTACTACATAATTCCCTTTTTGTTTACTTTTCCAACAATCAAAATGGTTTGCCACAGCAGGGTGAACAATTGCATTTAACTGAAGTAGTTTTGAAGAATCGTTAAACACTACATTTGCTATATATGATCTGTTTAACTCTTCGTTTATATACGAATCATTTCCTAATAAATCGATAATTTGCTTTTTTACTAATGCATCCTCATTCATAAGCCTTTTAGCCTCGATATCGGCTATATAAACTGCAACCCCTAGTTGTTCAAACATTTTGGCCACTGTAGATTTTCCACTACCTATACCACCTGTTAGACCTACTACTTTCATACTCTAACTTATTTCAAAACTACAAATTGAACTTGTTTTACCTGTAACCGTACATCATGAATGTAATCTGGTTTATTCACCAACTCTAAAGTTAAAAACGAACTTTCTTCAGATGCTTTGGCATAATCAGCTACTACCATAAAATCTCTGGGGCTTATTTCATTATATTTATCTAATCCTACCCTGTATACTACAGAAATTTCTTTAGGAAAAATCTTAATTTCTGTACCTTCTGGTATATTATTTAATGTTATAGGAATTTTTTGATCTCCCTCTGTAAATTTACTCACCAAAACGTTAGCCTGTACTTGAGCAGGAGTAACAGTAATGGTAGTTGGTAATTCTTCAATATTAATATCTAATTCTGAAGTATAGTTAACGTTTAACCCTTCTAAATTTAGATTTTCTGTTGTTATATATTGTATGGTATCTATTATTTGTGAAGGACCACTAATTGTTATAGAATCAGGAGAAACTACTAACCCCTTATCACTACCATATCCAATAGCATACTGAATCTTCTCGGCGATTTTAACCGGGATCTTTTTTTTCAGATTATGATCTAATTTTAATCGTATGGTATCTTTTTGCACAGATAAAACTCTTCCTTTAAAGTCCAATTTATTTTTTAAAACCGAAGATTCTTTATCAACACGAAAATAATATCGATCTCCACTATTAATAACTGCATCCTCTACATTAAATTGTAATGTTGGTCTGCTCCAATTATGATTCATCAATCTAAAACCATTCCCATTAAGAACCATTCTTAATGTTTGGTCACTCTGCTCATTAAAAATTTTGTCTTGTGGTATATTAGTATATTGTATAGCTACTTCTACTTCTTGGGTATAATTTTTAGAGAATTGTATAAATAACCACAAGATCGAAGTGAATATTAGAAAAAACAAAAAGGTTTTTACATTATTCCTTTTTAAGGAAAATCTATTCTTTTTTCTAGCTGACATACAAATTACTTTGAAAAAAACAATTTCTTAAATTGTTTTTCGGGTACTTTTTTCAATAGATGAATATAATAATAAGATTTCAGGAATCCTTTTCCGTATCCATAAAATTGTATCAAAACTGCTAAAATAGATTGTACGCCTATAGACAGATTTTTATATTCTAGCGTAGCGCCTAGAAAAATAACCCCTAAATACACACCTAAAATAGCAACAAAGTACCACCATCCCAAAAGTGCAGTCACTATAGAAAATACAATATATAGCAAGAATAAGGTAGGGAACCAATATGTAATTTTGGCTGTATCTGGATGCCATCGATTTAAAATAGGTCGTACCAATCCAAACTTATTTACCTGTATATAGAATTTTTTCCAGGAAATTCTTCTTTTATGAAACACTTTGGCATCAGGGATTAATGTAGTGTCATATCCTAATTTCCATAATCTTATGGTAAGATCCGGGTCTTCTCCGGGGTGTATATTTCCGAAACCACCCGAAGCCTCAAAAGCTTCTTTTGACAATCCCATATTAAAACTACGGGGCTGAAATTTTCCTAATGTATTTTTACGTCCTCTAATTCCGCCAGTAGTTAAATACGAAGTCATACTATAACTTATTGCTTTCTGAAGGTTAGAAAAGCTTTGATGAGCGTCATCGGGACCTCCGTAACAATGCACAAAAGTATTGGATAAAAAACGTTCTGCTTTAGACAAATACTCTCTTGGTAATAGCACATCACTATCTAGAATAACAAAGTAGTTACCTTTTGCCTTACGCATACCATAGTTACGAGAATCTCCCGGGCCAGTATTTGGCTTTTGGTAATAACTTATAGATAACCTATCTTCAAAAGTCGCTATAACCTCCTTTGATGTTTCAGACGATCCATCTTCGACAATTACAATCTCATATGGCTTGGTATAATCCATATCCACCATGCTATCCAGTAGCTCTTTAATCTCATTTGGCCTGTTATAAACTGGCACAATAAAGGAGAAATATATTTCCATATTGCAAAGGTAAGTGGTCTAAATAAAAAATCCCATACCAATTAAGAATGGGATTTTTTATTAATCTTATAGTAGTTTTTTTTTAGAAAATCTTTATTCTTCTCCTACAAATTTATCCATCACTAACTGGCTTACTCCCATATTAGAAAAACCTCCATCGTGGTATAAATTCTGAAGAGTTACTTTTTTGGTTAAATCAGAGAATAGTGTAATGGTATAATCGGCACATTCTGCTGCCGTGGCATTACCTAAAGGAGACATTTTATTTGCATATTCTATAAATCCATCAAACCCTTTCACTCCTTTTCCTGCAGTTGTTGGGGTTGGAGATTGAGAAATTGTATTCACTCGCACATTACTATCTCTACCAAAGAAATATCCAAAACTACGAGCAATAGATTCTAAATATGCTTTATTATCTGCCATATCATTATAATCAGGAAACACGCGCTGTGCAGCCATATATGTCAATCCAACTATACTTCCCCAGTCATTCATTGCCTTTTTCTTATATAAGGTTTGCATTGTTTTATGAAAAGAAAGAGCAGATACATCTAATCCTTTTTGTGTCCAGTCATAGTTCTGATCTGTATAATGACGTCCTTTACGCACATTTATTGACATCCCTATAGAATGTAAAACAAAATCAAGTTTACCGCCCAAAATTTCTACTGCTTTATCTACAAGATTTTCTAAATCTTCTAACGAAGTAGCGTCTGCAGGTATAACTTGAGTATTGGTTTTTTCTGCAAGAGTATTTATAGCACCCATTCGCATTGCGACAGGAGCATTAGTAAGAACAAAACTTCCTCCTTCTTCATAAACACGTTCTGCAGTTTTCCAAGCGATTGAATTTTCGTCAAGTGCCCCAAAAATAATTCCTCTTTTACCTTTTAATAAATTGTATGACATTTAATTATAAATTAAAGTATGGTTATACGAGTGGTAAAGATAATAAAACGACCCAAACCACAACCAATCGAAATAGAATTTAGTTAAGTATGTAAAAAAAATAATTAGCCACACATGGTGATAAAATATTAATCAAACCTCTATATGATAAACTAATAATGTTTCTATCTCTATAAGAAATAGAAACCTATGATTGCGATAACTTATAAATAACGTTGAGAGTTTTAAAAAAACTGACTTTTAAAATCTAATTAAAAATTAATCTATGATCAGTTGATTTTTATCAACATATACCTTATATTTGACATATAATTTTGATTGAGTATTGTTTTCAAAATATCATTGATTTGATATATAAGATTATGATACGAAATACCCCCCATAATGTATATTATTTCTCCCCTTAGAAAAAATATACTATTTCATCCCCCCCTTAGTATTGAAATAATTATAGAGTTATTTCTATAACAGAATTTTTAGTTACATAAAGATGATGTACCTATTTCTGAAAAAGTTTGTTTTCATTAATACAAGTAGGTAACTAATTCTTAGTACTATAAAATACAGTCGATTTATCTGTTGAAATAATTCTTTATATAAAAAATTAACCATTATTAAGAATATACGTTATGGAAAAAAATTACCAAGTTACCAATTATCATTGTCAGATGTTTTCATTTTTTGATTTTTAAAACACTAAAAAAACAGGGGCTTTTTTCTTAGAATAAATTAATAAAACGGGGCATATGAAAATTATTACGTTAACTCTCTTACATAAGAGAATCACCACTCTTATTTGTCTTTTTGCACTAGTATTCTCTTCGACTTGTGCTTATGCACATTATCCTCATGAATACAAGTACACTTCTTTGACCTTAAAGGATACTACTACAATTAATACCAAATATACCAATCCATTAAATCTTACTATACTTAAAATACAGGATGCCACAACTACAGGAATATGTTGTGATGGCAAAGCCAAAGCAATCGCTTCTGGTGGAAAACCTGGCTACACATATCAATGGAGCGCTTCTGCCAACAATCAAACTACAGCAACGGCAAGTCTTCTTACCAATCGTACCCACAGTGTTACAGTAACCGATGCCGATGGAACTCAAGTAACAAAAAGTATTGTCATTAAATGTCTAAATACTTGCGATATTAAAGCTACAAATACTATAACTCATGTATCTTGTAATGGCGATGCTACAGGATCTGTTAATCTAACAGTCGAAAACGGTACTCCTCCATTTACTTTTGCATGGAGCAATGGTTCTTCTAATGAAGATTTAACTAATGTAGTTGCCGGAACATATTCGGTAACGATCACCGATGCTTTAAATTGCACTACCACAAGCTCAGCCACCATAACCGAACCCAGCAAAGCAGTATCTGCTTCCGTAAAGGAATTAACTCATATTAGCTGTAACGGTTCGGGCCAAATTACTGTAGAAGGAATCGGCGGAGTACCACCTTATACATATTCTATCGATAATGGAGCCAATTATCAAACCAGCGAAACATTTCTAGATCTCGCACCAGGACGTTATACTATAAAGATACGTGATGCTAATTGTTGTACTTCTATAGTTTGCACAACAATTTTATTTAATTGCACAGACGCTGTGACAGACATTAACAACACTTTTATTAATACACCCGTTTCTGGTAATGTATTAACCAACGATGAAGATCTCGAAGGAGATACACAAACAGTAACTACTACTACTGTAACTACCATAGAAGGGGTTAATGTTAATATAGAGCCTAATACAGGTGTTTATACTTATACTCCTCCTACCGGCTTTACAGGAGAGGATTCTTTTGAATATACCATATGTGATGATGGCAATCCAATTGCTTGTGACACGGCTACTGTATATATCGAAGTACTCCCTATTAGCGATCCAAAAAATGAAGCACCCATTGCAAATCCAGATACTGCAATTACCGAAATAAATACTCCTGTAAACGGTAATGTATTAGTTAATGATTTTGATCCCGATGGAGACCCTATTATAGTAACAACCCCTACTGTAACCACCACAGAAGGAATTACCGTAGCTATAGATCCCAATACGGGCATATATAGCTATACACCTCCTCTTGATTTTACTGGTGATGATACTTTTGAGTATACTATATGTGACAATGGTAATCCTGCTCTATGCGATACCACTATTGTAGTAATTACCGTTATAAAAAACCAGAACAACAGCACTTTTGCTAATGATGATGCATATTTTACTGCCTGTAAAAATATTCAAGGAAATGTACTGGATAATGACTTTGATCCAGAAGGAGACACACAAACCATAAACATAGCCCCTGTAGATGATGTAGATAACGGAACCCTTACTCTTAACACCAATGGTTCTTTTACTTATATCCCTAATTCTGGGTATACAGGCACAGATAGTTTTATTTACACAGTATGTGATAATGGCTCTCCGATCGTTGCTTGTGATCGAGCCACTGTATACATTACCATCTCTGCTATAGTGCCACCCAATATCACTAATTGTAATGTAACAGACGAAACTATAGAATGTAATGGAACAACTAATGAAACCATAGCCAACACCTGGAACGCCAATAATATTGCAGAATTAGAATCCTGCGCTTCTGACACTTGTAATACAGATTTTACTGGTCAAATAACTTCAAATTATGATTTTAATAATTTAGTAAGTTCTTGCGGATTAGGCGGAGCTATAGAAGTTACATACACTATTACAAGTGATAATGGAGATACAACAACTCTTACTGCTACTCTTACCTTACATGATTCTACACCTCCAGACCTAACAAGCTGTACAATTACTGATTTAACCTTAGAGTGCTCTACAACTAATATTGAAGAAATTGCTAACCAATGGAATAGTGATAATATTGCACTACTGGAAACTTGTGCTACAGATAATTGCAACGTGAGTACAACTGCATTGGTAACTTCGGATTATGACTTTAACAATATAACAGATGGAATCCTGATAGTAGAATACACTATCACAGATGATTGTAACAACGCAACTACAGTGCAAGCTACAATAACATTCGAAAACAATTCTGTAACCGCAAATGATACTACATTATGTGCTCTGGATGAAATAGAATCGCAAATTTTTGATTTGTTTGATCTATTAGAAGGCGAGTATCGTACTGGCGGAACATGGGAAGTTATATCAGGAAATGCATCTATAGTTGATGATCATTTTTTTGATCCACTAAGCATAGAATTATTTGGCGAAGACGCTTCTGAAGAGATCGCATTTAGTTACACAGAAAACAACCTGGCTTGCCCAATATATCTCGAAACAACAATAGAAGTGCATAATAGATGTGCAGTATTCTCTTGTGGAGAAGACACTATCAAAATTTCAAAGGTAATTACACCAAATGGAGATCCGTACAATGAATATTTTGCAGTGAATGGTGTAGAAAATTGTGGTTACGTTGTAGATGTTAAAATTATTAATCGTTGGGGGGCGATTATATACAAATCAAGTGATTATCAAAATGATTGGAATGGCACAGCACATCAATCATCTTTAGGGTCAGCAAACCAAGTACCTAGTGGCACATATTATTGTATTGTAACGATCAACAATAGTGGTTTAAAACCCATTAGTACCCCATTATATATTGGAACAAAATAAAAAAACAACTAATGGGCATCACAAAAAATAAAATAACAGTACTACTAATACTTTACATTAACACCATCGGGTATGCACAACAATTGCCGCAGTTTACGCAATATATGTTTAATACCATCTCTATAAATCCAGCCTATGCAGGTAGCAGAGAAGCATTAAGTATTGTAGGTTTACATAGAAGTCAATGGACAGGAATACAAGGCGGTCCTCAAACTCAGACATTATCTGCTCATTCTCCATTGCGAAACGAAAAAGTAGGACTTGGATTATCTGTAATACGAGACACCCCTGGTTTTGAAAACTACTTATATATTTATGGTGATTTCTCATATTCTATTAATATTACGGATAATTCGAAATTAGCTTTTGGGGTTAAAGCTGGGGCTACTAATTATCATCTAGATCGGGAATTTTTGAATGACCCTGAAGTAACGCAAGATCCTTTCTTTGGAAATTACTCAAACCGTTGGAATCCCAATATTGGCGCCGGACTATATCTGCACTCAGACAGGTGGTATCTTGGGCTATCATCACCAAGAATATTAAATACCGATAATAATCGTACCGCCGAAACATCTACCGTAGAATATGTAGCCCTAGAACGTGTTAGTTATTACCTTACAGGAGGGTATGTGTTTGATCTCAGCACAAACACAAAATTAAAACCGTCAGCTCTTCTTAAAGCTACTAATGGCGCGCCAATTTCTGTTGATCTAAATGCTAATTTCCTATTCTATGAAAAATTTTGGCTCGGAGGCTCATATAGATATAATGAGCACACCGCTTCAATTGGAGCCTTAGCAGATTTTCAAGTAACAAAGCAAATTAGGGTTGGCTATGCCTATGAACATTTTATTTCAGACATACGTCCCTATATTGGTGGCACTCATGAAATTTTACTGATGTACGAATTATTTAATGAAAAGCGTGTCAGGTCTCCCAGGTACTTTTAATAGCATACGTATGAAAAATAGAATATTTCTAATTTTAGCACTCCTGTTCAGCACCTTTATTTATGCGCAAAAAATAAAGGTAGCAGATAAATATTTTAGAGATTTCGCATACTTAAAAGCTATTGAATTATACAAAGAAGCATTAAAAAGAGAAGATAGTAGTAAACATATTCTATCTAGAATAGGAGATTGCTATTATAACAATTCTAACTCAGAACAAGCATATTTTTGGTATAACAAAGCAGTTAACAAATACAAAAAGATACACCCTCAATACATCTACAAATATATTCAAACCTTACGAAGCTTAGGTAAATATGACGAAGCCAATCAGTGGCTTAAAAAATTTAAAGCACTTCAAAAAAATGGTAAATACACCAAAGATTTTGAAAGCATAAGTCTTGAAAAATTTCAAGAATTATCTACTCCGAAAGATATTCATGTTCGTGTAATAAACCTAAACTCTAATAGCAAATACTCTGATTTTGGCGGGTTTGAACAAAATGGAAACTTATATTTTTCATCTTCTAGAGCAGATGACAATGCCAAAGGCAAAAAGAAAATTTATAAATGGAATGGAGAACCTTATTTAAACATTTATCAATCTACAATTGATCGAATTGATTCGACCATTGTAGTAAACAACATTGCTCCTATTTCTTCAGACGCAGTAAATTTAAAGAATGAACACGAAGGTACATTAACAATCACTAAAGATGGTAAAACACTCTTTTTTACCAGAAACAACATTAACAAAAGAAAAAGAACATCTTATGATAAAGAAGGTAATTCTAATCTAAAATTATATAGAGCCAAGCTTAAAGGCAATCAATGGACAGCCATTGAAGAATTACCATTTAATGACAAAACTTTTTCTACGGGGCATCCAGCGTTAAGCCCTGATGAAAAGACCTTATATTTTGTATCAGACAGAGAAGGAGGATACGGACAATCAGACATATACAAAGTAGCTATTAATGACGATGGTTCTTTTGGAACTGTAAAAAATTTAGGAAACAAAATTAATACCGAAGGCCGGGAAGTTTTTCCTTTTGTAGCAAAAGATTCTACATTATATTTTTCATCAGACAGCCATATAAATCTTGGGTTTTTAGACATTTACAAATCTAACATACTTAAAAAAAGAACCAATGAGGAGGTCGAAATTAAAAACCTGGGAGCCCCATACAATAGTGGCTATGATGATTTTGCTTTCTTTTTAAATACAGATGGTGATTCTGGGTATTTTTCTTCTAACAGAATTGGAGGTAAAGGTAGCGATGACATCTATATATTTGACAAATACGAATGTAAGCAAGTTTTGACCGGAGTAACATACGACAAACTCACCTTAAAACCACTTGCAGAAGCTACTGTTAAAATCATTGATGAAACAGGTAAAATTATCAATACTACCCTATCTGATAATAACGGCAACTATCTTTTTGAAGAGATATCATGTGGAAAAACATATTCTATTCTTGCCTCCAAGGCAAATTACAAGCCAGATTCTAAACAATTTTCTACAACTACAACTAATGGCAGTGAAATCAAACTAGATCTATACCTAATTCCCTTAATCATAAAAAAAGAAATTGTAGTAAATCCTATTTTCTTTGATTTTGACAAATATGATATTCGTGCAGACGCTGCATATGAATTAGAAAATATCGTTAATGTGATGCGAGCAAACCCAAAAATGATTATAAAGATTGAGTCTCATACAGATAACCGTGGTAGTGCCAAGTATAATATGAAACTTTCTTACAAACGGGCTAATGCTACAAGAGATTATATTTTATCAAGAGGGATTGCCGCAGATAGAATCCCGAGTGCGATAGGTTATGGTGAATCACGATTATTAAACAAGTGTGGGATAGATAACAAACCTCCTTGTACTGAAAAAGATCATGATGAAAACAGACGTTCAGCTTTTTTGATACTCAATGACTATGAATAATCGAAGTCATTAAGAAGATTATCTTTTAATAAAAATATTAGTACAGTACATCACACCATCTTCATCTTGCTCTATAGAAATATCAAAATCTGTAAAATCACCTTCTATGGTACTTCTATGACTATCACTTTTTATCCATGCATTAACAATAGATTCTGCCGAGGAATAACCATATCCTACGTTTTCGGCTACTTTACTTGCTCCTGCATTTGCAACAAGATATGATTTACGCTCATAAAAATAATCGTGAGATATATTATTTTGCTTAATCATGTAATCGGTATGACTATAGGCTTGTGATTTTATAATATCTAGAGATTCAAGAGTATTTAAATTTTTAGAAACCCTATAGCTATTTATAAGATCTAAAATTTCAATTTCTATTGATTTTACTTCTGGAACAATAAATTCCTTGTTAGAAGAATCTAAATTTTCTTCAACATTTTCTGCAGAACAGGAATATAACAACATTGCCATACAAGCAATATAGATTACTTTAATAGGTAATTTCATAATTTGGGGGCGTAGGTTTGGGGCTACTTGCACAAACTACAAAATAAAAGAAAACAAATTAGGGTTAAAAATGTTAAAATCGATGAAAAACACCCTTTAAACGTATTATATTGCAAATAATCGATAAAATACACAGATTTAGCACTTTAACACTTGTTTTCAACTATTAAATCAAAGGAAGTAAAAGTCTACTTATTTATGATAGATTTACAACTTTGCCCTATTTAATTTAAGGCTGAATTTAATAATGATTTTGCATGGGTTAATGCCGAATCAGAAATGTTTTTGCCACCAATCATTTCGGCAATTTCTTTAATTCGCTCTTCCTCACTTAGCAATTTAAGCTGAGTAATAGTAGTATTTTGTATATCTTCTTTATATACTTTATAATGGTTTTGACCATTAGCAGCGATCTGTGGCAAGTGTGTAATACTGAAAACCTGTAGGTTCTTACTCATATTCATCATTAAATCTGCCATTTTATGAGCAACTTCACCCGATACACCAGTATCTATTTCATCAAAAATAATTGTAGGTAGTTGTGTATATCTAGATAAAATAGATTTAATCGCAATCATGATTCTTGATAGCTCTCCTCCTGAAGCCACTTTTTTAAGTTGCCCAAAAGATCCTCCTTTATTGGCAGAGAACAGAAATGTTAATACTTCTTTTCCGTTAGACAGATATTTTTCCTGTAACTCTAAAGAGGCTTGAAATGTAGCATTTGGCATCCCCAGTGCTTTAAGAATATCCTCTAGCTCCTTTATAAGTATAGGAAGTGCCTTATTTCGTTTCTTATGAATCTTTCCTGCAACTTCATCTAATTGAGATTGGATAGTAACTATTTCTTTTTTAAGCCTCTCTATATCTTCTGACAGCGATTCTGTTTTAGAAACTTTTTCTCGTAATGTATCTGCTATTACGATCAATTCTTTTACATCTGATACCGCATGTTTTACCTGTAGATTATGTAATAATTGCAAACGCTGGCTAATTTGCTCTAGTCGTTCAGGGTCTGCTTCCAGTTTTTCTAATTCATCAAGTAAAGAGCTACTTATATCATCTAACTCTATATATACGCTCTGAATTCTTTGAGAAAGTTCTTGTAAAGGTCCAGAATACGATTCTATTTTAGAGAGATTATTTTTGATTGTATTTAATTGATCAGATACCCCAACTTCTTCTGAAGACATTATAGCAACAGATCCCGATAATCGTTCCTGAATTTCTTCTATATTATTAAGTTGATCGTATTGCTCTTCTAATTCTTGTAGTTCACCTGGTTTAAGCTTTGCTTCTTCTAATTCATTTAAAAGAAAAGCATTATAATCATATTCTTTTGTAAAATTTTCTTGATCAGTTACAAGAACACCTACTTCTTTTTCTTTTTGTTTTAAAAGCTCTAAACCTCTTTTGTAAGATTTTATTTCTCGATCTGCATCAGCCAATGCATCTAATACCTCAAACTGAAAATCATTTGTAGTTACCTCTAATGTTTGATGTTGACTATGGATATCTATTAATCTACTTCCAAGAGACGCCAATGATTGTAAAGTGACCGGCGTATCATTTATAAAAGCTCTAGATTTACCCGATGGCAAAATTTCTCGTCTGATTATAGTTTGATCTTCATAATCCAATCCTTCTTTTTCAAAAAAAGAGGTAAGCCCATATTTTTTTACATCAAAAACTCCTTCTATTACACATTTTTGAGTATTATCTTTAACACTACTAAGATCTGCTCTTTTTCCTAATAACAATCCCAAAGCACCAAGTAATAAAGATTTACCCGCTCCAGTTTCTCCTGTAATCGTTATTAAACCAGAATCAAAAGCTACTTGTAGCTGTTCTATTAAGGCGAAGTTTTTTATAGAAAGACCTCTTAGCAAAGGATAGAAAAATTTTTGTTGTTTTTAAAAAAGTAAAGATACTATTTACAATAATTAAAAATAAAGTATTGTTTAAAACTTTATAGTTTTCCAGCTTTCAGAATATGTAGGTGCTACTTTATTAAGTATTTCAACGGTTTCTGCAATGTTAACTGAAGGTCCTCCAGAAAGAACACTTGAAATTTCATCTGCTTTGGCATCAAAAAACACTCTCATTATATAAGAATTAGGTCTGGTATTATGCATTTCCTCAAGCGATTTCATAGATTCAGTAATTGTTTCTTTCCCTTGTTTTACATTATTATACATAACATCTAACCCTTCTCTATGATAGGTATACATCGTTTTTCTATACCCTTCATATGTTCCTGAAAGAAGATCATCATTAAGTCTAAACCTATTAGGGTTTTGTTCTCTGGCCCAACCAAGTGTATTACTTCCTTGAGCATTACTAACAATATTTTTGGCTTCCTGATAATAGCTGGTTCCACTATTTAACTCAAAAGTATCTGCATCTATACCTAAAATGGTATACAAATAAAATGCAACTACAGAGATTAAATTTGACTCAAAGCTATTTGGATTATAATTTAAAGGTTGAAACTCTAAGTAGTTAAAATTAAACTGCTTATCATTTATATTAAAGATTGTAGTACTATAACTAGACCCATATACCGGACGGGATGCTTGCACTTGTACTGTAGCAGAAAAAAGATCATTATCGTAACTATTTATAGTAACAAAAAAACTACAATTGATTCTTTCTTCTGTTCGATAATCTATAGAGGTCCACTTCGAGTTATTAATAAATTCGGTTAATGCACGCTCTAAGGTTTTAAAGACTTGTAAATTAGGATTACCTGTTTGCTCTGCATTAACAGCTACAGTAGCATTAAACTCCTGGGCATTAACTCCTAAGCTAACTATAAATACGATAACAAGTAACAACCTATTCATTGTTCAATGTATTAATTTCATTAAATATATCTTGTGCAACTTCTGACTTTGTCTTTAAGTCAAACGCTTTAATCTCTAATTTATGATTAATCAATGTTACTTTATTCGTTTGTCCTTTAAAACCTGCTCCTTTATCATTAAGAGAGTTAAGAACAATTAAATCTAAGTTCTTATTTTTTAATTTATTCTTCGCATTCTCCTCTTCATTTTCTGTTTCTAAAGCAAACCCAACGAGAAATTGGTTTTTCTTCTCTGCTCCCATCCATTTAAGAATATCGGTTGTTCGCTCTAATTTAATAGAAAATTCTGTATCTGCCTTTTTTATTTTTTGATCTGATATCACCTTAGGTCTATAATCTGCAACTGCTGCAGATGCAATTGCAATATCACAATCATTATACACAGAAACTACAGCTTCATACATATCTTTGGCACTAATCACATTAATCACGCGAATAAGACCATGATTAACTTTAAGAGCAGAAGGTCCTAAAACAAGAGTTACTTGTGCTCCTAAATTAGCAGCGGTTTTAGCAAGTTCAATCCCCATTCTGCCGCTAGAGTGATTACCTATAAATCTTACAGGATCAATTGCTTCATATGTAGGACCTGCAGTGATCAGAACCTGCTTATCTTTTAACGGAAGTTTCCCTAAAATATCTTTTTCTACAAATTCGATAATAGTAGAAGGTTCTGCCATACGTCCCTGACCGATCAACCCACTTGCCAATTCTCCTGATTCTGCAGGGATCATGATATTACCAAATTCTTGTAATTTTTTAAATGTTTGATGTGTAGAAGGGTGGTTATACATATCCAAATCCATCGCTGGAGCAAAATAAACAGGGCATTTTGCAGATAAATAGGTAGCTAATAGCAAGTTATCGCTATTACCTGTTGCCATTTTGGATAATGTATTAGCAGTAGCTGGTGCTATGATCATAAAATCTGCCCATAATCCCAAATCTACATGATTATTCCAAATTGCATTTTCATCTTCATCATCGAAAAAAGAGGAATGAACAGGATTTTTTGAGAGTGTAGATAATGTAAGCGGAGTTACAAAATCCTTTGCAGCAGGGGTCATTATTACTTTTACCTCTGCTCCTGATTTAATAAATAAGCGCACTAAGCTTGCTGCCTTATAAGCAGCAATACCAGCGGTGACACCAATTAAAATCTTTTTACCGCTTATTATAGACATAAATTTATAGAGACCCCGAGTCTGCTTTTGTATTTCTGTGATAAATCTTACCTTCTAACCATTCTTGTACTGCCAAAGCATGTGGTTTTGGTAATCTTTCATAGAATTTAGAAACTTCTATTTGTTCTTTATTTTCAAAAATCTCTTCTAAACTATCATTATAAGTAGCAAACTCATCTAATTTTTCAAGAAGTTCTTTCTTGATATCGGTATTGATTTGAGTTGCTCTTTTTGATATTATCGAAATTGCCTCATAGATATTATCTGTTGGCTGATCGATACGATTTTTATCAATAGTAGTTGTATTTACCGGCGCATTACTTTTTTTCAAATCCATCTTCTACTTTATTTTCTATTTATATTGTTCTAATCTTGTCTTTATATCTTCTCCTAATTCTTCTGCTTTTTCTAGATACTCTCCTTCTGTTTTATAATACTTTTTATAACTATTATAATATCCCTGAGCAGTTTCTAAACGCTCTTTTACCAAAATTTCATAACTACCGATTGCTAAAAGATATTCTGATTCTAATTTGTAATATAATACTTTTTCTCTATAAGGAGATCCAGGATGATCTATAAGGAAGTTATCAAAAGCTGAAATAGCAACTTTATAATTCTCCCTATGATGATATTGTTTAGCTACTTCATAAGTCTTTCTTTCTTTCTTTTCTCTAAGTTCTGCAACTAACTTATTTGCTTCTTTTAGATTCTCACTTTCTGGATATGCATTAATATACGCCTGAAGTTTTTCGAGTGCTTTATCTGTATCTTCCTGATCCAAGCTATATCTTGGAGACAAATTATAATAACTTTTAGCTCCTTTATAAAATGCTTCTTCTCTTTTTTGACTTTTTGGGTAAGATTTAGTAAATCTTTCAAATTGGTATCCTGCAAGATAATAATCTTCTAACTGATAATAAGTATCGGCGTAATAGAACATTATTCTTTCTGCTTGTGGCTTCCCTCTATATTGAGGTACAATCTGTTCAAAAAGCTTTAAAGCCTTTTTGTACTTCTCTTCTTTGTACAAGTTCTCTGCAGCTTTATATTTAGCAGCCAAATCTTCGCCTCTTAGTACCTTTTGGTATTCACTACAAGATCCTAAAAATAACACACAAACAAGTAAATACAATAATCTCTTCATATCTTAAAAAAACATCTGGCAAAAGTATATATTTCTGCCGTATTACAAAAACTTTAATTCATCTATTCACCTGCTACTCTCTATTGTTTCTACAATTAAGCAGGCAGAATTGGCTAATAAACATTTCTGTCTATATCATTTTATTGATTTTAGCTCATTTCAATAACTATATAATTACAGGTATGTTGCAGGATTAATAGTATTTAACATCCTAAAATATTTTTACAAATTAGGTAGAACTATGCGGTAAGGTCTTATCTAGATTATCATGATCCAGAATTGTATAGCCTTCTTCATCATAATAAAATGCTGGAATAAAACTTTGATCTTGTTTTAAATTCTTTAATACATAAGAATGAACCTGATGAACTTCTTGAGCAAAAGATTCATCATAATAACTAGCTAATATTAAAATTTCTCCGTTTAATTTTTGCAACTGCTCTTTACTAAATTCTTTTAACGGACTCAATTCATCAATAGGGTGTACAATAGTCCAGGTAGTAGGTAAGTATGTAATCGAATTTCTTTCCAGCTTTAGGCTGTAAAAATTATTGATGTATTTTTTGCCTTTACTTTCCTGAGACAAAGAGAGCGTAGCTTCAATTTTAGGTCGAATCATTACATTAGCACTTCTACTCATTAATCTAAACATAATACAATCTACTCCATTATGTTTTCTAAATACCATACTGCTACTAAACCTAATATTTGCTCTTGGCCTAGAAAACCTACCATATAACAACCCTGTGATAAACGAAAAACTCAATAATCCTATAAGAGCTTCAAAAGAAGAAATGATTCCAAAAACAAGTCCTTTTGGTGCCATCGCTCCATACCCTACAGTTGTAATAGTCTGAGCCGAAAAAAAGAAGGCATTAAGAAAATCTTTTAAAACACTCCCTGTAGATTCTGTAATATTTGATATCCCTAAAAACGTATAGATCATAGCAAATAGCGCATTGATCAAAGTATATCCCAATACAACCCATAGGAAAAACTTGGTCCAACTAATACTAATCAAGTAGTTATAGCTCTCTGATAAAGAGCTTGGTCTATTGATATGTTTTATATTAAAAGAGCCATCTGGATTGATAAATCGTTTAGCGTATTTATTAGAGGACTTACCTATACCAGGATCTTTTATTTTTTTAGCCATCACTTCATTTTTGAAAACGATTAATCTTCAACAAACTCTTCTATTCTTTTTGCTAAACCTTCTGAAACGGGTATTAATGGTAAACGAAGATTGTCTTCGCACACCCCTTTTACTTTCAGGATATTTTTTATCCCAGCAGGATTTCCTTCTTCAAAAGCATAATCTATTGCTGGTAATAATGTATATAGTTTCTCAAATGCTTTTTTTGTTTCTCCTGATAATCCTAATCGTATCATTTCTGAAAATGATGCAGGAAACCCTTGACCAACTACACTTATCACTCCGTCTCCGCCTGCTACTACAGCCGGCAATGCTAATGCATCATCACCAGAAATCACAAGAAAATCAGAAGGTTTATTTTTGATAATTTGTAAAACCTGAGTAAAATCTCCCACTGCTTCTTTAATTCCGATTATTTTATCTAATTGAGCAAGACGCAAAGTTGTTTCTGCTGTCATATTAGTTGCTGTCCTAGATGGAACATTATACAATATAACAGGTAAAGTCGTACTATCATTTATGGCTTTATAATGTCTATAAATGCCTTCTTGACTAGGCCTATTATACATAGGGACAACAGAGAGAATAGCATCAAAATCAGATGAGTTGATTTCTTTAATTTCATCAACAACCGCCGATGTATTATTTCCTCCCACCCCAATTACCAAAGGGAGTCTTTTATTATTTACTTCTACTATATGCGCTGTTAAATTCTTCTTTTCTTCTTTAGAGAGCGTAGCTGACTCTGCAGTAGTTCCTAATACAACCAAATATTCTACGTTCCCTTCTATGCAAAAATTAACTAATGATGTAACACCATCATAATCTATCGATCCATCTTTATTAAAAGGAGTAGCTAATGCTATACCTGTTCCTCTTAGAAAATCATTCATACTATATAATCTGTAAAATTTTTAAATATTTCTTAAGCTCTGATATAAAAAGATTGGTGTCATTTGTGGTTGATCCAATAATCAAATCGTTAATTCGATTATCTACTTCTGCAAAACCAACTTTAAACTTAGCTTTAGAAGCTGCTGCTACATAGTTTAGCTCTACAGAATTTTTTTCATAAAAATTGATCAAAACATCAAAATCTTTATCTACAAAATCTTGTAAAGACTTACTTTTTATTGCACCGTTTACTCCAAAACTCTTATCATTATAATAAGCCGCATCTTTATCATCTATAATTTCTTTCTGATCTTCTTTATAGCCTATTACTTTTAGTTCTTCTGATTTCACTCCTAATTCATTAGCCAGTTTCAATAATGAAACGATATTAATCGATTGAGTTGCATCAATAAGAACTGCAAGGGTTTTTAAATTAGAAATGTTTTGAGATCTGGTTTCTCTTTCTTTGAGATATGCTTCAGCACTTTTCTTTATTGCATTTCTTTTAAGACCTTTTAAAATCATTTATTAAAAAAATTAATAAGCCACAAATGTAGCCATTTTACAAATTAAAATCATCTGGTATACTTCGAGAAAAAACAAAAACTCCTCAATTAACACAACTTAGTGATTTTTGTTAAATCTATAAATATTTATCTTCTAAACGCTTCTTTTTAACAAGTTTTGTTTCCACAAAAAAAATAGTAAAAAAGTATAACCCTGCAATTTCTACAATATTGATCATTGTAGTAAATAACCTACTATAATAATACAATTCATTTATCGCAAGGAACGCATCTACAAATAAAGTACAGCACGAAGCTATAAAAAGATAAATTGATTTCTCGTATCGATTAGCAACATAAATAAAAAAACAAACTGTAACAAATAAAAGAAGACTTACTATGATCAATATTACTGATCCTATAGAATTTATGATTTTGGGCAAAACCAATCTAGTAATAGAAAAAATAAGATACCCTATCAAAAATACACTAACTATAACCTGAAGAGATATTAATTTATTTAGTTTTATTTCCTTTATCGATATGAAATTCTTTAACAAAAGCAAACACAAAGTATAGAATAAAGCAATTAGTATTGCAATAATTGAAAAATACTTCGCAAAGTCTAAATACACAAAAACATCGGTTGCTGCAATTACAAGCATACTTAAAGGAAATAGAATACTGGTTTTTTTCACAAACCTTTGATACAAAACTATTAATGATATAGAAACAATTGGTTTAATATATACCAACACCCATTTATCAAAAAAGATAGCTACACATATAACGATCAAAAAAGCAAAATAGGTTAATAGATATGTAATATTTATTGTTTTCAAAGATTTTTTTAGAAGATTACAAGATTCATATATAGTAATTAATTTAGGTAATATGGTATTTCTATTTTCAACAGTTAGCGTTTCGTTATTTAAAATCAAAACCCTTCGAACTCTTCAGACTTAAGAACTAACGATTTAGTTATCATATAGTTTACCAAAAAAAGAAGAGCAATCGGGCTGCATATTAGCATAAGAACATTAAGCTCTTTAGATCGTAGATAAAATCTATCGATTAAAAACATAAAGTCACTAAATGCAAAATTTAACATAGATAAAAAAAACCATAAAGATTTTTCTGATCGTATGTTTATATAATGCATCGCTCCTACAATTAGTAAAACATAAATTAGTAACAAATAAAGAAACCCTAATACTTGCATTTCTTCCATAGGGTCTTTAAGCTCCAGGTAAGCCATAAAAAATATAATTGTAAACAGAGAGCTGCCTAATACCAATGTAAAAACATCTCTACTATTATACACAAATGACTTATGATTATAATACAAGAAATAAAACAACAGGATATAGGCCACTATATGTGCCTCTATCTGAAATTTCACAATATTATCAATAGTATAAAATACACCTAACTCTTTTATTAAGAAAACCAGAAGAACAATAACTTTAAATGTTCTTATTTGTTTAGAATTTACAAAATAAAGTGCGGTTATCAATACAACAAGAATCAAACTAGTATACGTGTTTAAAAAATCATTTTGAAACACATATCCTAATACTTGTATAATAATTAAAAAAGAAATTAAAAGCTTTAGTAGTTTTTCTCCATTCATTAATTTTAATTTGCATCCCAAAAAAATCAATATAATTCTCTATAGAACACTTCGTTACACAATCATAAAATTTTTCCCTTACACAAGATACTAAATTTTGAGACAACTCAAAATGGTCACAAAAAATGCTCTTTACAATTTATTTAATTTTAAAGAAGTCGAACTAGATATCTTAAACTGTACAAGAAAAAAAACAGCCAATAATTGGTAAATAGAATTAATAATTTCAAATTCGATTGAAGACACATAAAACCTGTTTAATGCAAAACAAGAATCACTAATGACAAAATTTAACACCGCAATCAAAAACCATAACGACTTGGTTGACCTAACATTTACATAATGAAAAACGGCTCCAATAAACAAAAAGTATAAGATCAGTAAATACACCAATCCATAGTATTTAATATCCCCCATTCCTACATGTATTGCGTCATAAATCTCATAAACAATTAGAGACCATACCACAAAGAAAATTGACACATAGGCGATATCTGTACCATCATAATCTATAGGCTTATGATTCTTATATAAGAAATAGAATAATAACAAATAACAAATACCATAACTTAGCAATACATATATAAAACTATGCTGAAAATCTGTAAGCAAAAATATATCTCCCAGAAAACAAAGTAATAAAACCAGTAAAAACGGAATACTTATACGTTTTGTATTAAACCAATACAACATAAAAAACAAAGGTACAGTGGTTGGCTTTATATACAACTCTAAATCAGGCCAGTTCATAGCAGTACTCAATACACAAAGTCCCCCCGTAATGAGCAATAACACCTTAATAAGAGTTCTTATTTTCATGCTATTTTACTAAGAAATTCGTCTTCACTAATAATAGGAATCTCTAGTGCTTTTGCTTTTTCTAACTTACTAGGTCCCATATTAGCGCCTGCTACAATAAAAGAGGTTTTAGAAGAAATAGAACTAGATATTTTACCTCCATTATCTTCTATCATTTTTTTAAGTTCATTACGTGAAACTTTTTCAAAAACTCCTGAAACCACAAATGTCTGTCCTTGCAGAGTATCTGTTTGATTTGCTAGTTTTTCTGCAGAAATTTCTAACTGAACTCCGTATTGTTTTAACCTGTTGATTAAATTTTTATTTTCTTCTGAAGCAAAAAACTCTACAACACTTTGAGCTATCTTTATTCCTATCTCATCTACATTTACCAGTTCTTCTTCTGAAGCTTCGATAATAGCATCAATAAACTTATAATGTTTTGCGAGTTTCTTTGCTACTGTTTCTCCCACATATCGAATTCCTAATGCAAATAAAACACGCTCAAAAGGGATTTCTTTAGATTTTTCTATTCCGGCAATAAGGTTTTCTGCACTTTTTTCTGCCATCCTTTCTAAAGGAACAACTTGCTCTTTTTTTAATTCATAAAGATCTGCATAGTTTATGATCAGGTTTTCATTAACCAACAATGCCACGGTTTCTCCTCCCAGCCCATCGATATCCATCGCTTTACGAGAAATGTAATGCTGTATGCGTCCAATTATCTGAGGTGGACACCCTTGGTAATTAGGGCAATAATGCTGAGCCTCTCCTTCTTTGCGTATAAGATCGGTATGACATTCTGGGCACTGTGTTATATATACTGTTGGTTGCGAATTGTTGTCTCTTTTTTGAAAATCAACTGCTATTATTTTTGGAATAATCTCCCCTCCTTTTTCGACAAAAACCGTATCTCCAACACGTATATCCAATTTCTCAATCTGGTCGGCATTATGCAAAGAAGCTCTTTTTACTGTAGTTCCTGCAAGCAATACTGGTTCGAGATTAGCTACCGGCGTAATTGCCCCCGTTCTACCTACCTGATATGTAATTTCATGAAGGGTTGTAAAAACCTGCTCGGCTTTAAATTTATAAGCCATAGCCCACCGGGGAGCTTTGGCTGTAAAACCCAGTTCTTCTTGCTGCTGAAGATTATTTACCTTAATCACCACACCATCTGTTTCATATGGTAAATTATGGCGATGCTCATCCCAGTATATTACAAAATCCAGTACCTCATCGATCGAATGTACCAATTTAGATTCTACAGGAACTTTAAACCCCCATTCTCTGGCCTTTTCTAAACTTTCAAATTGAGTTACAATTCCTAATCTATTTCCTACAATACTATATAACAAACAATCTAGTGGTCGCTTAGCTGTTTCACTACTGTCTTGTAATTTCAAACTACCAGAAGCTGTATTTCGGGGATTAGCATAAGGGTCTTCTCCTGCTGCTATTCGTTCTTCATTCATTTTTTCAAAACCTTCATAAGGTAAAATAATTTCTCCCCGAATATCAAATTTTGGAGGAAAACCATCTTTCAGCTTTAATGGCACAGAGTTAATGGTTTTTACATTTGTCGTAACATTATCTCCTTGAATACCATCTCCTCTGGTTACTGCCTTTACCAATACCCCATCTTCATAAGTAAGACTTATGGATGCTCCATCATACTTAAGTTCGCAGGTATAACTAACCTCTCCATCAACCAACTTTTTGATACGTTTTTCCCAATCTAATAAATCTTCCTTTGAATATGAATTATCCAGAGAATACATTCGATGCTCATGAACTACCGTTTCAAAATTCTTGGTTACTTCGCCCCCAACCCTAAGTGTTGGAGAATTAGGATCGTAATATTCTGGGTGTTTTTCTTCTAACTCCTGTAGTGTTTTGAGCTTCATATCAAACTCATAATCACTTATTACTGCAGCATCCAGTACGTAGTAGTTATAATTATGCTGCCTTAGTTCTTCCCTTAATTGATTGATGTGTTGTTCTGTATTCATTGGTACTTATATGTCTTGTTTTTTAATGGTCAGACAAAATACCTACCATGTATCGGCAGGTTTAATGGTTAAGACAATTATTCTTTATTGTTTTTTAATGTTGTTATAAATCGTTTCGTTTTCATTTGGTTAATGAATATCATGTCCTCTCTGGCTTTAACCATTTTGGTACTTGTGCCGGCTTGAAGGCTCTCATTTTTCCTAATAACCTATCTATATCATCATCAACAAGGAGCAATTCATAATTTTCCATTTTTAAAAAACCTCTTTTCACCATATTTTCTAACAAAGCTAACAGGTCATTATAAAATCCTCCGGTATTTAAAAGTCCAATTGGTTTTTGATGTAAACCTAACTGAGACCATGTTATAATTTCGAACAATTCTTCTAATGTCCCAAATCCCCCTGGTAATGTAATAAAACCATCACTAAGCTCTTGCATTTTCATCTTTCGCTCGTGCATATTAGCAGTAGTAACTAGTTCATATAATCCCTGATGCACTACTTCTTTTCGTTTTAAAAATTCTGGGATCACTCCTATCACCTTCCCTTTTTGCTGCATCACTCCCTGGGCAACCTTTCCCATTATCCCAATTTTTGCAGCACCATACACCAGAGTGATTTTTTGTTCTGCTAGTTTTTCCCCTAGCAACAATGCCTCGGCAATAACCCTGGTATCATTCCCCTCGCTGCTTCCACAAAATACACAAATTGAATTCAGACTGTTCATAGTAATAGATTTTTAATTTAAACGAGCTCTTATCATACGTTCATTATCATATATATCCTTACGCACTTCTACAGATTTAAATCCTTTGCTCTCGATCATACTTTTGGTTTCTATACCCAGGTATTGATTAATTTCAAAATACAAACTACCATTTTCTCTTAATTTTCCCTTAGTCAAATCTGTGATTTTCTCATAAAAGAGTAAAGGTTCATTATCAGAAACAAACAAAGCTTGTTCTGGTTCATTATCAAGCACATTAGATTTCATTTCTTTCTTCTCTAACTCTCGTACATAAGGCGGATTAGAAACTATGATATCAAAATCTTGAAATAGATCTTCGATTTCCAGAACATCTGCGTTAATGAACGTGACCTCTACATGGTTTTTCCTGGCATTTTCTTTGGCCACCTGTATGGCTTTTTCTGATATATCTATTGCATATACTTTGGCTTCAGGTATTTTTTTTGCTAAAGAAATAGCTATACAACCACTTCCTGTACCAATATCCAGTATTGTTATTGATTGTTTCTCTTTTTTTTGATCTTTTAAAATCCAATCTACTAACTCTTCGGTTTCTGGTCTCGGAATCAATACATGTTCATTAACTATAAATGGTATTCCAAAAAAATAGGTCTCCCCAATTATATATTGAATAGGCTCTTGTTTTTCGAGTCGTTTTATAGCATTATCAAAATTCGTTTTTTCATTAACAGTGAGTGTTTTATCGAGACACATAGCAACATCTACTCTTTTAAGTCCTAAAATCTCTTCAGAAAGTATATAAAAAAAAGACAATATTTCTTCAGAATCGTAGATCCCCGATAAAGAATTTGTAAAATTAGCCCTAAGGTCTTTTATCTTCAATTTGAAGTTTATTTTTAGATTATAGATCTTTTATCATCCATGCCTGACAACTATAATGTCCGGTATCTCCAATCGGCTCTTCCAAAGGGATAAAGCCTACTTTTTTGTATAATTTCCTGGCAGATTCCATGTAAGGCATTGTTTCCAAATAACATTTGGCATACCCTTGTTCTTTTGCAAAATCAAGACATTTATTTATCATTGCATATCCAACTCCTTTGCCTCTTGCCTGTGGTAAGAAATACATTTTTTGCAACTCGCAAATATCTCTAACAACTTCTCCCTCTAATGGGGCAATACCTGCACCACCAATGATTCTACCTTCTTCTTCGACTACGTAATACTTCATTCTCGAATAGTTATAAGTTTCATGCATACTATCCAAAGACTTATCTTCATAAGCAGTACCCACCTTAGGCACTCCCATTTCTATTAAGACTTCTCGTATTACCGAGGCAATTACTTTATTATCTTTTGGCTGTATTGCTCGTATTTTTATATCATTCATTATTTTTAAAATACTATTTTTGTGGTATCACCAGAAGATTCTTCTAATCTTCGTTTTACTAAAAAATTAACTTCTTAAAAGGTATTGAAATATACGTTAAATCTAACAAGGAATCAATGAATAAGTTTCTATTATTATCAACATTACTTATAGGTATTACCAGTTGTTCTATTTCTAAAAAACCTGAATTTAAATATGTCGATAATATCGAGGTTAAAAATGTCAGTATGCGCAATATAACACTTAAAGCAGATGCTGTTTTTAATAATCCAAATCACATAAAAGGAAAACTTTCTATAGACAGCATACACATTTTTGTTGATAACATGGATGTAGGAGCACTCTCTTCACAAGAGTTCGATGTTCCTTCAAAAAATGAATTCGCTATTCCATTAGAAGGAACTTTTTCACTTTCTAAAGTCTATAAAAAAAATAAAAATAGTATTCTTGGCAGTGTATTAAAAGTAATTCAGAGTGATTCGCTTGACATACAATACAAAGGGGTAATTCGATATTATTTTGGAAATTTTTCTTATCCTTATACAATTGATAAACAACAAAAGGTAAGATTAAAATAAAAACAACAATTCTACACAACATGATTTGGTGGTTTTTCACTGAAAACAGGGATTCTAGACCTATATCAAGTAACTATATTTGTGCTACACGTTCAATATTCTTAAACGCAGTTTCTTTCTTGACAATTGCACTATCATAAACCGAAATCTATCAAATTCCATATTAATTAATCTTGAAAATAAAATGATTAAGCAGATTAAAAACTTTATTTTAATTGTAATTTTTTTTCCAGTTACAAACTCTTTTAGCCAAACTCAGAATACATCTGAAGTTATTGAAATCACCCCAATAAAAACAGAATCATTTAAATATTATCAACTCGAAGCCAAAACAACTGAAGGCGTAGCAGGCAAAATTTATTTAAATGGTAAAAAATTACATGAATTTGAAAAATCAGCAAGCCAGGTAAGTAACAATAAAGCTCAAAAGCTTATAAAAAATGGCACCAATGAGATTGTACTCAAAATATCTTCAATTGATAAAGGTGTAGAAAAAGGCTATTTTTCTAAATGTGTTGTTTTTATAGCCATACATGGTGTTAATGAAAAAATCTTCCCTTCTAAAGAAACTCAAATAATTCATATTAAATGGAATCCTAAGAAAGATCAAAAAAAAGGTGTTATCAAGTATGTGTTTGAACTAAAAAGATAATTAATCAATACTACAAGCCTACAACACCATATAAAACACATAGTTTTACTTACTTTTGTTATTTGCAAAAGTGAAAACACACGAGAAATACATAAAACGCTGCATACAGCTTGCCAAAAACGGACTAGGAACGACCTACTCAAACCCTTTGGTAGGTAGTGTAATTGTGCATAACGACAGTATCATTGGTGAAGGATGGCATTATCAATCGGGCAAACCTCATGCCGAAGTAAATGCTATTGCTTCGGTAAAAGATCACTCTCTTTTAAAAGACGCTACCATCTATGTTAGCCTTGAACCTTGTAGTCATTTTGGAAAAACACCTCCTTGTGGCGACCTCATTATCCAAAAAGGAATCAAAAAGGTAGTTATCGGTACAATAGATACTTTTGCAAAAGTATCGGGCGCAGGAATTCAAAAATTAATGAATGCTGGCTGTGATGTAATTGTTGGGGTTTTAGAAAATGAATGCTTAGCATTAAACAAAAGGTTTTTTACTTTTCATAACAAAAAACGGCCATATATCATCCTAAAATGGGCAGAAACTGCAGATGGTTATATTGCACCGGTTACTACAAACAAAAGAGAACCTGTTTGGATTACAAATACATATTCTAGGCAAATTGTACATAAATGGCGAGCAGAAGAACAAGCCATTTTGGTTGGCAGTCAAACCGTTATTAAGGATAACCCCAAACTTACCATCAGAGATTGGTCTAGCCAACATCATCCCATAAGAGTTGTGATTAACAGATCAGGAAAAATACCTAAAGATTCTGCCGTATTAGATCAATCGGTAAAGACAATTGTGATTACTTCAGAAAAATTCAAACAAGAAAACAGCAATACTCTTATTTATGAGGTTGTCGACACGCAAGAGAACCTTGCCAAAGAAATATGCAACATTCTTTATAAACACAACATCCAATCAGTGATCATAGAAGGAGGTTCTTATACAACACAATCTTTTATTGATAAAAACCTATGGGATGAAGCTAGGGTTTTTGAAGGAAATATTACTTTTGGAACCGGAATAAAAGCACCTACACAAAATGGAAATCTAATTTCTGAACAAAAAATCATGACAGACACCCTAAAGACATATCAAAATGATTAAAACTATAATTTTTGATTTTGGAGACGTCTTTCTTAATTTAGACAAGTCCGCAACAGAAAGAGAATTATACAACCTTAAAAACGAAAAGCTTACTACAGAATTACGAGAGCTTAACATCTTGTATGAAGCAGGTAAAATTACTACGAAAGAACTTATAGAAAATTTTCAGAAGCATATTCCAAAAGCTTCAGAAAAGCAACTTGTCTATGCATGGAATGCTCTTTTACAGGATTTCCCTAAACATCGTCTAGAATTTATTCAGAAACTAGCTTCAGAACAACGTTACCAGTTGATCTTGCTTAGTAATAATAATGAATTACATATTAATTGGATTAAGGAACATATTAGCTTTTTCCCTGCATTCAAATCATGTTTTGATGCTTTTTACCTCTCTCACGAAATCAACTTACGAAAGCCAGAACCTTATATTTTTGAATTTGTTCTAGAACAACACCAATTAAACCCAAGTGAAACACTTTTTATTGATGATACAAAGGATAATACAGACACTGCTGCTGCACTGGGAATGCACATCTGGAACAACAACCCTGTAACCGAAGATGTTACAGATTTATTTACCATAAAATCTGATTTATTTTGATCTATTTAGTTTTAAGTGTCTTAGCGTCTACTCTGATTTTTATCATCTTTAAGTTATTTTCTAAATACCATGTAGATACGCTACAGGCAATTGTTGTAAACTATATAGTAGCTTCTATTTCAGGAATCATAGCATACTCAGAGCCAATAGATTTACCCTCTATCTCTGGGAAAGAGTGGTTTTATGGAGCAATGATCCTGGGGATAATATTCATATCTGTATTTAACCTAATGGCAATTACTACACAGAGAAATGGACTATCTGTAGCTGCAGTAGCTACCAAAATGAGTTTGGTGATCCCCATTGTATTTGGAATTATAGTATATCAAGAAAGTACTGGTATCACAAAAATTGTAGGCATTCTAATTGCACTTATCGCGGTTTACCTCACTTCGATTAAAACCACCGGAGGAATCCCAATAACAAAAAAGAATTTAATTTTTCCATTACTGGTTTTTATCGGAAGTGGGATTATCGACACCAGTATTAAGTTTTTAGAAACACATTATGTGGCTAAAAATGATATTCCGGTTTTTTCTGCTACCGTTTTTGGATTTGCTGCCATTGTTGGAATTATCACACTAGCATCTAAAGCTATAACCGGAACATTAAAAATTGCATTTAAAAATATTATTGCAGGGATTATATTAGGAGTTCCAAATTATTTTTCGATCTATTTCCTCATTCAAGCATTACGCCATGATAGTATGGACAGCTCTACAGTATTCACTATTAATAATGTAGCTATACTTTTGGTTTCAACTCTTGCAGGAATTCTTTTTTTTAAAGAAAAATTAATCCCTAAAAACTGGATAGGCATCATCCTGGCTATTATTAGCATTATCTTAGTGGCCTTTTCTATATAGCATATATTCATTGGAAACAAAAGACACATATAAAACAATCAATATCCCTGGAGAGGAAGCTCTTTTTAAAGATAGAAATAGCAAGTTTTTTGGATACACATTCCCTATTACTACAGAAGAGGAGGCCAAACATATTATTGCCGATCTTAAAAAGAAACATCATGCCGCACGACATTGGTGTTATGCATGGAAAATAGGGACAGAACCTGCCACATACCGTATTAATGATGATGGCGAACCTTCTAACTCTGCAGGCCAACCCATCTATGGTCAGATTCTATCTTTTGATGTTACTTATATACTAATTGTTGTAGTGCGTTATTTTGGAGGCGTCAAATTAGGAGTTGGCGGATTAATTAATGCCTATAGAACTGCTGCTCAATTAGCACTTGAAACTTCAGATATAGTCGAAAAAACAATTAATATTGATTTTGTACTTATTTTTGAATATAAAGACATGAATAAAGTGATGAGAATTATTAAAGAGCATAATCTAAAAATCACTAAACAAGATCACGAATTGAATTGTAAAATTCACATTTCGGTAAGAAAAAAGTTTGCAGATAAAATAAAAGATGTTTTTTCCCCGTTGTATGGTATAGAAATTAGAAAAACACAGGGTTAATAGTTTTTTATTTTTTCAAGCAAGTAAGAGGGACATGGAATAGGCTTTCTTGTTTTACTATCAACAAAGACTAAAGTTGTAGATGCTGTTGTTAGTAATTCATTATTTTTATTAAAAATCTCAAAATCGAAAACGATTTTTGCTGTAGGAATTTTCGTCAACGAAGTTTTAACAATTAATTCATCGTCGAAAAAGGCAGATTTCTTAAATTTAAAGTCTAATGTAAACACAGGAAGCATAACGCCATTTTCTTCCATTGATTTATATGAAACCCCTAATCGGGATAACCAATCAATTCGTGCCAATTCTAAATACTGCGCGTAGTTACCATGATATACTACACCCATCTGATCGGTTTCAGAGTATCGCACCTTTAGTAAAGTTTCTGAAGTGATTAGCATATTTTAAAAATAAGGGGTTATTTAGTTAAATTAAAAAGTAGTGTTGTCAAATTATGCAAAAAAAATAATTAATATTCAACCCCTAAATCGTTTTTTTTTTACATTTTTTGTTCACATATTTGTCATGCAAAAACAGTAAGGAGTTTTTCAGCAATTTCTTTTTAGTACCTTAATATAACAAAAAAGTAAACCTGACCACAAGAATGAATGTAACCGCGCAATCAGTTTGGGATAGTTGTTTGTCTTTCATAGAAGACAATATTACACCTCAAGCTTTTAAAACATGGTTTGAACCAATCAAAGCTGTAAAGCTTACGGATAGCGCTCTCAGTATTCAGGTTCCTAGTAAATTTTTTTATGAGTGGCTAGAAGAACATTACGTAAATCTACTTAAAGTATCTTTAACTCGAGAATTAGGAGAAGGCGCTAAGTTAGTTTATGTTATTAAAATGGAAAACACATATGGCAACAAAAAGCCATTTACTGAAAAAATTCCAAGTTCTAACCGAACTCCTGTTAACTCACAAGAAGTTGACGTTCCTATTAAAAGTAAAAATCCCGAGTTAAAAAACCCATTCGTTATTCCTGGAATACGAAATGTAAAAATAGAATCTCAATTAAACCCAAGTTATAATTTTGAAAATTTCTTAGAAGGAGACTCTAACCGATTAGCTCGTTCCGCAGGTATGGCCGTAGCCAACAAACCTGGAGGCACCTCTTTTAACCCTTTACTTATTTTTGGAGGAGTTGGCTTAGGAAAAACACACCTGGCTCATGCAATCGGTGTTAACATAAAAGACAATTACCCAGAAAAAACGGTTTTATATATTTCTGCCGAAAAATTTACACAGCAATATATAGAATCTGTAAAAAAGAATAACAGAAACGATTTTATTCATTTTTATCAGATTATCGATGTTTTGATTGTCGATGACATTCAACTATTATCTGGTAAAGCAGGAACTCAAGATGTATTCTTTCATATTTTCAACCATTTACACCAAAACGGAAAGCAAGTAATTCTAACAAGTGATAAAGCTCCTGTAGATATGCAGGATATAGAACAACGATTACTTTCTCGTTTTAAATGGGGATTATCTGCAGAATTACATCAACCTGATTTCGAAACCAGAATTTCGATCATCAAAAACAAACTATATCGTGATGGCGTAGAAATGCCTGAAGAAATAGTTGAGTTTCTAGCAAATAATATTAAAACCAATATCCGAGAGTTAGAAGGCGCAATTATATCATTAATAGCTCATTCTTCTTTTAACAAAAAAGATATCACAATAGACCTTGCCAAAGCCATAGTAGATAACTATGTTAAAAATACAAAACGCGAGGTATCTATTGATTACATCCAAAAGGTGGTAAGTGATTATTTCCAAATGGATGTAGAAACGCTACAATCAAAGACCAGAAAGCGTCATATTGTACAAGCAAGACAACTAGCTATGTTTTTTGCCAAAAAACTAACCAAAGCCTCTTTAGCCAGTATCGGTACACAAATAGGAAAAAGAGATCATGCTACTGTCCTACACGCCTGCAAAACAGTAGATAACCTATCATCTACCGACAAGCAATTTAGAAAATATGTAGAAGATTTAGGAAAGAAGCTTACATTATAACTTTACATTGTTTATAAACAGATCAATACTAATAATTCAATTACATTATTAGTAAAAACATATACCACATCTAAAACAACAAAACAAACTACATGAAAGTTAAAATTCTAATGGTATGTTTAGGCAATATATGCAGATCCCCCTTAGCAGAAGGTATTTTAAAATCTAAACTCGACTCACGTTTTTATAGCGTAGCATCTTGCGGAACCAGCAGTTATCATATCGGCAGCAAACCCGATCAACGCTCTATCGATATTGCAAAACAATATGATATTGACATCACAGATCAAAGAGCTGCTCAATTTAAAATTAGCGACTTTACAACATACGACTACATATACGCTATGGATGGTTCTAATTATCAAAACATAATTAATCTAGCCAGCAATGATCATGAAAAAAATAAAGTGAAACGTATCTTAAACGAATCACACCCCAATAGTGATCTTGATGTTCCTGACCCATATTATGGAGGTGACCAAGGTTTTGAAGACGTATTTCAAATGCTTGACAAAGCATGCAACAATATCGCTACAAAACTCAAAGATTCTAATCATTCATAAGGTGCAACAATAACCAAACAACGCGGTTAGCATCAATATCATTCCATCACCATATACTATCATCACAAATAATAGCGTTACAATAGATAGCAATAAAAAAAATAATACTATTTTAGTATACACCCTACCAAGGGCATAAAAACGTTCTTAAACCTTAAAGATTAATTAATTTATTGATAATTCACAAAATGCAGATACACATCACAACAACACTATCAATAAAAAGGTCTTTAAAAAACCAGTTATAAAACAACCTATGGAATTTAAACCCCTAGATCCCAAAGGAAAATTATACCTAATCCCAACACGATTAGGAGATGATGTCCCTTTAGAAGTACTTCCTATATCTATTAAAAAGGTATTAGAGCAAGTAAATCACTATATTGTAGAAAACGAAAAACCCGCAAGACGATTTATAAAAAAGGTAAGCCCCAGCAAGTCTCAACGTTCTATTGTTATACACACTGTTAACAAATACACAGACATCTCGGAGATACCAAGCTATCTTACACCTTGCCTTAATGGGGAATCTATCGGTTTATTATCTGATGCTGGATGTCCCGGAATTGCAGATCCTGGAGCAGAAGTTGTTAAAATAGCTCACGAAAAAGGAATACCAGTAACACCACTTGTAGGACCATCATCGATACTATTAGCTATGATGAGCAGCGGAATGAATGGTCAAAACTTCACTTTTAACGGCTATCTCCCCATCGATAAAAACGAAAGAAAGTCAACCATAAAACACCTGGAAAAAATCTCTTTAGAAAAAAATCAAGCACAGATATTTATTGAGACCCCATATCGAAATGACAAAATGTTTTCTGACCTCAAAACCATACTAAATACCAATACTAGACTATGTATTGCATGTGACATCACACTAACTACCGAATTTATCACCACCAAAACGGTTGAAGAATGGAAAAAAGAAGAAATAGATCTTCATAAAAGGCCAACCATATACATTATACAAAGAGATTAAGCCTAAGAAAAAGGAACTAGATTGCTTTTGCTTTTTTGTTAGGAACAACAAAAGAAGTATCGTACCCTCCAAATCGTTTCATATAATAACGAATTGTAGTACCAAAAGCATCTGCAAACCCTTCTACTCCACCGCTACGTAAATATTTTTTTACCGCACCTGGCCCAGATAAGTGAGCTGCAGCCAGAATCCCTGATTCTGTTACTTCTACCCCATTTATCCTTCTACCAACATACCACTTTATATCCCTACGCAGTACCCACTTATTTCTAGACAGATTAGCATAAAATGCTTTTTCCTGAAGAGCAGGATTATTAAGAAATTTATTTCTTTTTACATTTTTGACACCTATCAAATCAAGTGTTCCTTTACCAAATTGATATTTTCCCAAATAACCAAATTGATTAACCACACCATAATCTCCACGAGACTCTTTAAAAGCAACAGCCTCTTTAAACCCTATATAAGATTTACCAAGCTCTGGAGAGATAAATGTATTATCGTCTTCTATTTCACTAAAATTTGGTGCAATGTAATACAGATCCAAACCTTCTGTACTATAAGAACTAAGATCTATACTTTCTTTTGTTTTAAAACTTAGCAAGAGTATTCCCCCAATTGTAAGTAATACAGATAATCCTACTATCTTCTTTATCATATAAAAAATTTCTAAGTAGCCATCATAAATGACGTCCCCCACTACTTAAATTTTTGCCGTGCAAATATACAACTTTTTTGAAAAATAAAAAGAATCAAGTGTTAAAATAATTATAATACTGAAAAACAGTGATTTACAGCAAAAAACAGGCTTAAAAACGGTTAAATCTTCCATAAAAAACCTTAAAAATGACACTTAAACGTCAAACCTAGTGTTTTAGTCGATAAAAAATGTATCCTCCTATTTGTAAGTAATTCACAAAAAAGGATGCACTTTTGTTAATAAATTCGTGTTATTTTTTATTCAAAAAGAAGAAATCACTGTTTTTTTCCTACAAAAAAACAAGTCGACAATCATCGTCTTACCCCCTGCTTATTAATCCAATCAATATATTGTTTTTTATTACGATTATGCTGGCTAATGGTCTTGGCAAATTTATGATATCCAAAATTTTCTACATTAGCTACAAAAAAGTAATATTCATGCTTTTCATAGTTAAGAACCGCATCTATTGACGAAATATCAGGCATCGCTATTGGTCCTGGAGGTAACGAAGCATATTTATAAGTATTATAAGGGCTATCCAGCTCTAAATCTTTATATAATACGCGCTTTATTATTACATCCCAGTCATTGCGATGTTTTTTAATTGCATAAATTACGGTCGGGTCTGCACCTAATTTCCAATTATTATTATACCTATTCATATAAACTCCTGCTACTCTTGGACGCTCATCAACTTTTGCAGTTTCTTTTTGCACAATAGAAGCAATAGTAATCACCTGATTTTGGGTTAACCCAATTTGCTTTGCTTTTGATACTCGGGATTCGTTCCAAAATCGCTTATACTCTTTCAACATTCTTTGTCTAAACTGTTCTGCAGAAGTATTCCAAAAGAACTCATACTTATTAGGAATATACATCGCTAAAGCAGTTTCTAAAGAAAAATCATTTGCTTCTAAAAAAGATTCTTCTTTAAATGCTTTTAATAAAGAAATACTATCCGGTTCGATTTGCGAAGCAATTCTACCCGCAAGGTTCTCCAACCTTTCTTGATTATTAAAGCTTACGTGTATAGGTGAATTTTTACTTCGTAAAACATTTATAATATCGTTATTATTAAGGTCTTTGTGCAAAACATATCGCCCCGCCTTAATGTTATCAATATATCCTTTCCTTCTTGCAATCCTATCAAAACTGTAAATATCGTTAACCACAGGACTAATCGTCTCAATAAGTTCTGTATAGGTAGCTCCCGTAGGAATATAGATGGTTGCTGTTTCAGTTTCAAAATTCGTATTGGGAGAAAAAACTGCTTGATATACATAATACGCAAAAATTCCTCCTGCAATTAAACCTAATAATGCAATAACTAATAGTATTTTTTTAATGTACATATACTAATTGATATAAAAATTCGTCTTTATAAATATCTTTTACTCGATTCCACTCTTTCTTTACCCCAACTTTATTAAACCCTCTATTTTCGAATAATTTAATACTAGTCTCATTATCTTCAGAAATATTTGCATACAATTGATGCAAACGCAAGTGAGTAAAACCATAGTTTACAATAAGTTCTAAAGCTTCTGCTCCATAACCCTTGCCTCTATTTTCTTTTTCTGCTATCAAAACACCTACTCCCGCTCTATTATGCATAGGATTGAAATCAAACAAATCTATCAAACCCAGTGTAGCATGATCATTAGAACAAATAACCAATCGCAACTGTTTTACCTCATAAATATCTTTATGTGAATTCTCTAAATACTCTTTAATCAAAAATCGAGAGTATGGAGTCTGGGTAGAGCTCATTTCCCAAATCTGTTCATCATTTTCTACAATATAAACAAAATCAAGATCTTCGGGCTCAAGAGCCCGCAAATAAATATTTTTCCCTTTTAATGTTACCATGTAATCTCCCCTTTAAAAACCTGTTCTGCAGGTCCTATCAAAAAGATATTCTTATATCCATTTCCATTTTTTTGAAAAGTAACTTTTAGTCTTCCTCCTTGGGTATGAATATCAATTTCCTGATCATTTGTTAATTTGGTCGCATGCATAGAAAGAGCCACTGCAGTAACTCCCGTACCACAAGATAGCGTTTCATTTTCTACTCCCCTTTCATAAGTACGTACAGCAAATTCGTTCTCGTTTTTCTTTTCTACAAAATTCACATTACTACCAGTTTCAAAATAAGGAGCTCCTTTTCGTATCGCTCTTCCTTTATTTTCTACATCATAATTCGTTAAATCTTTAACCATTGCAACATGATGAGGAGAACCCGTGTCTAAAAATAAATGTGTATCATACTTCTCTATCTCAGACACATTTTGCATTTGCAAATACACCAGATCATCTTTTATTTCAGCATTATGCTTACCATCAATTGCAGTAAAGGTAGCCTTATCTTTTATTACACCGAGAAAAGCTGCAAAAGCAACCAGGCATCTCCCTCCATTACCACACATTGAACTTTCGTTTCCATCTGCATTAAAATAAACCATTGTAAAGTCATCCTCTTTATCCTGAGGAAGCTCTAACAGCATTAAACCATCGGCTCCAACACCAAATTTTCTGTCACAAAGTCTGGCAAACAATTTGGTATCATTTTTGGAGAGTATAGAATCTCTATTATCAATAATTACAAAATCATTCCCGGTACCCTGGTATTTATAAAACGTAAGAGTCATTATTCTTTCAATTATAAGGGCAAAGGTACAAAGAATGTTATCAAAAAACCGTTGTTAATTGTGAGTTAAATTTCATAAAAAAAGTATACTATAATTGTAATTTTAAGAGTTAATACAAGTCTATTAGATTAGTATTACATAAATCAAACAAAAAAAAGAGAAGAAAATGAAAAGATTTTTGAGTTTACTGGTTGTAGCTATCCTAGCAGGTATATTTACTTTAGGCGCATATAAAATGTTTTTAGAGCCTGAAGCCATTGTTGTTAATGAAAGTGAAGCCAAACCAAATCTAACCCCTGTAAATTATACCCTAACTAATACTAATGCTTCTGTTTCTGGTATTGATTTCACCACTGCTGCAGAAAAAACAGTGAATGCAGTAGTTCATGTTAAACAATATGGGATTACGCGTACACCAAGAAATTTAATGGAATTTTTTAGAAATGGTGGAGCGCAGGAAAGAAGAATTCAAGGTGCTGGATCAGGAGTTATTATTACAGAAGATGGATATATTGTTACTAATAATCATGTAATTGACGGAGCTACTGATTTAGAAATTACACTAAATAACAATAAATCTTATAAAGCCAAAGTAGTTGGTACTGCTCCACAGTCTGATATAGCACTCATCAAGATCGATGCTGAAGAAAAATTATCCTACATCCCATTTGGTGATTCTAATTCGGCTAAAATCGGAGAATGGGTACTTGCTGTAGGAAATCCGTTTAATCTTACTTCTACTGTTACTGCCGGTATTATTAGTGCAAAATCAAGAGATTTGGATGAATCTGATGGTAAAGCTCAATCTTTTATACAAACAGACGCCGCTATCAATCCCGGAAATAGTGGTGGTGCATTAGTAAATGTAAGAGGAGAATTAATCGGGATAAATACAGCCATAACTTCACAAACCGGAAGTTATGTAGGATATGCCTTTGCTGTACCTTCAAATAATGCTAAGAAAATAATCGACGATATTATAGAATTTGGCGGCGTACAAAGAGGTATATTAGGAATTACAGGAGGAACTATAAATCCAAAAGCTATGGAAGCTTATGGTATCTCTACCACCCAAGGAGTAGTTGTAGCATCTGTTGCCGATGACAGTGGAGCAAAAAAAGCAGGGCTTTTAGAAGGAGATGTCATAAAAGAAATAGATGGGTTACCAATAAGAAAATTTTCAGATTTAACAGGGTATGTAAACAGCAAGAGACCTAAAGATGTTATTAATGTACGTGTGTTAAGAAAAAATAAAGAACTTATTTTACCGGTTACCTTATCAAAATACGAAATTCAAAAATATAATATAAACGATGTTGGTGTAGAAGTTATGAATCCTCCTAAAGGATATTTAAACAACTTTAAACTTGATCATGGAGTTGTAATTAGCAAAGCACTAAGTTCGAGAATGAAAAGATATAATTTGGAAGGTCTTATTATTAGCGAAATAGACGGAAAAAAAGTGAAGAATGTTATTGAAGTAAAAGAAATAATCGAAAGTAAATATAAAGATGAAGATATCACCATTAGCCTGGTAGACAGAAATGGTCAGAAAAGAGAATTTGTATTTCAATAAGCATCACAAAACACAATTATAATAGCACCTCCCATTACTTTTATAAAGTAATGGGATTTTTTTTCATAAAAGGTTTCACGAAAACGTTTGAAATATATACTTTTGCACGAAATTTCAAGACTTTAAAACACAACACATTATGAGCTCTAACGAAGTTTATGAAAAAGAATTAGCCTTTCAGGCAGACAGACGTCGCGCTACAGTAGCATTTATAAAGACTGTAAGTGATCTTTGGTACGACAATTCTATCGAGTTGGTACTTTTCCGCAATCAGTTAATTGATAAAAACGTAAGTGAAATTATCAATCTGCACGAATATGCTGGCGAGTTTGTACAAAAACCTATTTCAATTTTTGATTCTGTAGAAATTGCGCAAGCTATCAAATTAATGAATTTACCTCCATCAAAATTAGACATAGGTAAACTTACGTATGAGTATCATTTGGCAAGTGATGAATACAGCTCGATAAATAGCTTTGTACAAAATAAGCTAAAAGATGCAAAAACATTCAAACCAATTTCTCCAAAAAACGTAGTCCTTTATGGATTTGGACGAATCGGTCGTTTGGTAGCCAGAGAATTAATGACCATTACAGGTAAAGGAAGCCAATTAAGACTTAGAGCTATAGTAACGAGAGGAGCTATCACTCAAGAAGTATTAGAAAAAAGAGCCTCATTACTTCGTAGTGATTCTGTACATGGAGACTTTGCTGGTACCGTAGAAACAGACTTAGCTAATAGTGCTTTAATCATAAATGGTACCACTGTAAAAATTATTAGCGCCAATAATCCAGAAGATATAGATTACACTTCTTACGGAATTCAGGATGCTCTAATAATAGATAACACAGGTGCTTTTAGAGATAAAGAAGCACTAAGCAGACACCTGGTAGCAAAAGGAGCTAGTAAAGTATTACTTACCGCTCCCGGAAAAGGAGTTCCTAATATTGTACACGGAGTTAATCATAAAGAACATGATCCAGACAAAGTAGATATTTTTTCTGCTGCTTCTTGTACTACCAATGCAATTACTCCAATACTACAAGCTGTAGACGAAAGTTTTGGCGTTGTTAATGGTCACCTAGAAACAATACATGCATATACTAATGACCAAAACCTGGTAGATAATATGCATAAAAAATACAGAAGAGGTCGTGCTGCTGCTCTAAACATGGTAATCACAGAAACAGGAGCAGGAAAAGCAGTTTCTAAAGCGCTTCCAAGTTTTGAAGGGAAATTAACATCAAATGCCATACGAGTTCCTGTACCAAATGGATCATTAGCAATTCTTAATCTTAATTTAGAAAAAGAAACTTCTAAAGAAAGTATGAATACAGTACTTAAAAAATATGCATTAGAAGGAGATCTGGTAGAGCAAATAAAATATTCATTAGATAACGAATTAGTATCTAGCGATATTATTGGTTCTTCTGCACCCTCTATCTATGATAGCAATGCTACTATTGTTGATGCAAAAGGAAATAATGCTGTTTTATACGTGTGGTATGATAACGAGTATGGATATAGTCATCAAGTAATTAGGCTATCAAAATATATTGCCAAAGTAAGACGTTTTACTTATTATTAGTAGCCGTTTTTACTAAAATTTATAAAGTCGTTATTTATATAAATAACGACTTTTTTTATTGCCATTCTTCAAAAAGAAAAAGTGTCATTTCTAAAACCTGTTTTAAAAAGATGTAAGATTTTAACTATCAACAATCTAGATTCAAAATCATCTCTATGTGAATTCTTGCAAAAAAAACTTTATAATTACTTACAATATCGTACATTTATTACCGTTACAGAAGAAATTAATAACCGAAAAGAAACGACATATAAATATTCCCTATACCACAAAGTCATTAGTTATTTTATTCTCTAACTACTCTACATTATAGGGATATCGTATCTAACCATTAAAAATTAAGAATAACAATATGAAATTACCACAGTATCTACTAGTTTTAATACTACTTCTATCTTTTTTTGAAACTACCTATGCACAAGAAGAAAATGCAACTGTTGCTGATGCTTTAAGGCAGGAAAAGATCGAAGGGCAATTTGATATGGTGATAAAAAAATCCGGGAAATTTCAAGAATACAAAGTAGTAAAGCTAGTTTGGCTAAACAAACTTAAAAGCAACACTATAGATACACTTAAAACATTAGAATCAAAATTAAACACTACCAATCTTAAGATTGATGAGCAAAAATCTACAATAACCGGACTCGAAGAATCACTTGCCAAAACAAATGGAGACCTTACTGCTGTTACTAAAGAAAAAAACAGCATTAACTTTTTTGGAGCAGCACTAACCAAATCCAGTTACAAAACCATTATGTGGGTTATTATTGGTGTGCTCATCGCCTTGCTTAGCTTCTTTATATATAAATTCAAAAACAGTAATGCAATAACGTTACAAGCCAAAAAGTCTTTAGCCGAAACTGAAGCAGAGTTTGAGGATCACAGACGAAGAGCCCTGGAACGAGAGCAAAAAGTAATGCGTAAGCTTCAGGACGAAATCAATAAACAACGTAAAGCTGGCGCTAAGTAGTTTTAATTTCTAGATTTTCATCATATTCTTTTGCATCTTTGCACCCACAAATGAATTAGATAAAGATGCGCATAGATATCATCACCGTAGTACCCGATATACTAAAAAGTCCTTTTGAGGCCTCTATAATGAAGCGATCAATAGAAAAAGGATTGGTCGAAGTACAATTTCATAATCTTAGAGATTATACCGATACAAATTATAAACAAGTTGATGATTATCAATTTGGTGGTGGTGCTGGTATGGTTATGATGATAGAGCCTATCGACAAATGTATTTCTAAATTAAAATCAGAAAGGGATTATGATGAAGTCATCTATATGACTCCGGATGGCGAAACTTTAAACCAAGGAATTGCAAACCAATTATCATTAAAAGGAAATCTAATTATTCTTTGTGGTCATTACAAAGGAGTAGATCAACGCGTAAGAGATCATTTCATTACCAAAGAAATATCTGTAGGAGATTATGTACTATCTGGCGGAGAACTAGGTGCACTAATATTATGCGATACAATCATTAGACTTATTCCGGGAGTACTAGGTAACGAAACTTCTGCATTAACCGATTCTTTTCAGGATAACTTATTAGCCCCTCCTATTTACACAAGACCCGCAGAATATAAAGGCTGGAAAGTACCAGAAGTTCTAACCTCTGGTAATTTTCCTAAAATAGAAACATGGCGAGAAGAACAAGCATATCAAAGAACAAAAGACAGAAGACCTGATCTGTTAGACGAATAAAACAAAGCCTCGTCATCATCATAATTAGCTATTCACAACAATTTAAAGTCAATTAAGCTTTCTCTAATAGTCAGACATTGAGAAAGGTAAATCAATAGCAAACTAATAATAATTGCAAAACACTTGCAAATCATCAAATAATACTTATTTTTGCACCCTGATTAGATCAACCTCTGGCGAAAATCGTGAATGTTGCTTTAATAAAATCAAGAAACTATATCAAAAATGGAAGATTTAGTAAAATTCGTACAAGACGAATTTGTTGCAAAAAAAGAAATCCCTGACTTCTCTGCAGGTGATACCATCACTGTTTATTACGAAATTAAGGAAGGAAACAAAACACGTACGCAGTTCTTTAGAGGAGTTGTAATCCAAAGAAGAGGTTCTGGATCTACTGAAACATTTACAATCAGAAAGATGTCGGGAACTATTGGTGTAGAACGTATTTTTCCAGTAAACTTACCAGCACTTCAAAAAATCGAAGTGAATAAAAGAGGTAAAGTTCGTAGAGCTCGTATATTCTACTTTAGAGGACTTACCGGTAAAAAAGCACGTATTAAAGAAAAAAGAAATTAATTCTTATTTCTTTAACAAATCAAAAAGACCGTTAATTTACGGTCTTTTTTTTATGAACAAAAGTTAATAACACAAGTTCATAAACTGTTGATAATTAATATAATAAGAATTAACAGACCGCAAATCAATTTTCCTTATATTTATAATTAGAATATATATAGTACATGATGACACAAGGATTCTTGACTATATATCTAAACAAACGTTCTCTGAACATACTAAGACCAGTTTAGAATTAAAATAAATATAGAACGAAAGTTATTTTTTTGAATACATCCTTGAAATCACTTTAAGGGCTTTACTTTAGGATCATTTCAAAATGAAATTCAGAAGAAAAAATTAAGTTTTGACACCTTTTTAATTGTAAATGGCATTTGACTATCCGGGTGAAAAACTGAAAAATTACAAAAGTAATTTAGAAACACAAACACACGTATTAGTCGTAAGAGTAGAAATAAATTATACAAATCCTTATTTGACAAATTTAAATCTGCTCAAAATTGAAAATAAGTACTAATGTAATAAATAACGAAAGTTTTTATTTAATAGCGGGTAAAACAGCTAACATTATGATTATTTTCGATGAAGCCATATCAAAATATTCGTATTCTTGATATGGCTTTTTATTTTGAGAATACCTCTAAAAACAGATCAAAATTTCAACATCTTACATTTTTTTCACCATAATATTCAATAAACTACAATTCAATTCTCTCTAATTCAAAACTAACAACACACAGGTTGCATTTAGGTGACTAGATTTGTATCTTCGCGCTCGGAAATCTATGACTACAAATATTGTAAATTCTAATAGTATCAATCCTAAAAAGATCAACCAATATTGTTTGTCTAAGAAAAATTAAACGACTAATTATTTCCTTACATAAATAGTATAATAAAATTAGGGTGTCTACTACTTTTCAGGTATTAAAAAAACCTCTGGATCCCTAAATAAAAAAACCAAAAATATGGGAGTTGATAACTCAAAAATAGTGTACACCAAAACAGATGAAGCACCAGCTTTAGCTACCTATTCTTTTTTACCTATAGTTCAAAAATTTACTAAAGCAGCAAATATTAATATTGAAACAAAAGATATATCTCTTGCTGCGCGAATTTTATCTAGTTTTCCCGAAAAATTAACCGATAAGCAAAAACAACCTGATGCATTAGCAGAATTAGGGTTGCTTGCTCAGACACCAGAAGCAAACATTATTAAACTACCAAACATAAGTGCTTCTGTACCGCAATTAAAAGCTGCTATTGCAGAATTACAACTTCAAGGATTTGATCTTCCAAGCTACCCTGAAGAGCCTGAGAACGATGCAGAAAAAGAAATTAAAAGTCGATACGATAAAATAAAAGGTAGTGCAGTAAATCCTGTTCTAAGAGAAGGAAACTCTGATCGTAGAGCGCCAAAACCAGTAAAACAATATGCTAGAAAAAACCCACACACTATGGGGGCATGGAGTGCTGATTCTAAAACTCATGTAGCCACCATGTCTAGCGGAGACTTTTGTTCAAACGAAAAATCAGTTACTGTTGATAAAGCTGGAGATGTAAAAATTGAATTTGTAGATCAAAATGGAAGCACAACAACTCTAAAAGAAAAAACAACGTTACTCGAAGGAGAAGTTATAGATGCTTCGGTAATGAGTAAAAAGTCACTTATTGCTTTTCTAAAAGAACAGATAGCCGATGCCAAAGAAAAAAATGTATTGTTTTCTTTACATATGAAAGCAACAATGATGAAAGTTTCTGATCCTATCATATTTGGTCATGCTGTAGAAGTTTTTTTTAAGGATGTATTCGAAAAACATGCTGCTACTCTTGAAGAAATTGGTGTTGAAGTAAACAATGGTTTTGGAGATCTTATCAATAAATTAAAAAAATTACCGGATACCAAAAAAACAGAAATAGAAGCTGATATACAAGCATGTTACGAAAAAGGGCCAAAACTAGCAATGGTAAATTCTGATCAGGGAATTACTAATCTACACGTACCAAGTGATGTGATTATCGATGCCTCTATGCCTGCAATGATACGTAATTCTGGTCAGATGTGGGATGCACAAGGAAACACACAAGATACCAAAGCAGTTATCCCAGATAGTAGTTATGCTGGCATATACCAGGAAACTATAGATTTTTGTAAAAAACACGGAGCCTTTGACCCCACCACTATGGGAACCGTTCCTAATGTTGGACTTATGGCCAAAAAAGCCGAAGAGTACGGTTCTCATGATAAAACATTCGAAATTCAAGGTAACGGTACGGTTCGTGTTATCGATACTTCTGGAAATATACTAATAGAACACCCAGTAGAACAAGGTGATATCTGGAGAATGTGTCAAACCAAAGATGCCCCGATAAAAGATTGGGTAAAGCTTGCTGTAAACAGAGCAAAAGCAACAGCTACTCCTGCAATCTTTTGGTTAGATAAAAATAGAGCTCATGATGCCGAGTTGATCAAAAAAGTAAACACATATTTACCAGAACATGATACTACTGGATTAGATATTAGAATCATGTCTCCTATTGAAGCAACTCGCTTTTCTTTAGAAAGAATTAAAGATGGTAAAGACACTATTTCGGTAACAGGTAATGTTTTACGTGATTATAATACCGATCTCTTCCCTATTCTAGAATTAGGTACAAGTGCAAAGATGTTATCTATTGTTCCTTTAATGAATGGTGGTGGTTTATTCGAAACCGGTGCAGGAGGTTCTGCTCCAAAACATGTGCAACAATTTAATAAAGAAGGTCACTTAAGATGGGATTCTTTAGGAGAGTTTCTGGCTCTTGCAGTATCTCTAGAACATCTGGGAGAAACCAATAACAATACCAAAGCTTTGGTTATTGCAGAAGCACTTGATCAAGCTACTATCAAATTTCTTGAGAATAAGAAATCTCCTTCTCGTAAAGTAAATGAACTAGATAACCGAGGAAGTCATTTTTATCTGGCACTATACTGGGCACAAGAACTTGCAGAACAAACTCAGGACAAAGAATTACAAAACGAGTTTGCCATAGTTGCCAAACAACTTGCAGATAATGAAAATAAAATTATCAACGAGTTAAATGATGCACAGGGTAATACTGTTGATATGGGAGGGTATTATTGGCCAAATACAGATAAAATTTCTACTGCAATGCGTCCAAGCGAGACACTTAATGCTATTATTGAAAAATAATATAAGTAGACTATACCAATCAAAAAAAGCCTGTGAAATACTAATTTCACAGGCTTTTTTGTAATACCCACCTATTTCTTTATCAAAATATTTATATTAATTTCTTATTACGTGCAACCCTTTGGTTTTTAAATTGTCAATGATAATAACCAAAAGAAAAGTACTTTTAAAGAAATTTACAATCAAGTAAAACTAATTGGAAACCAATATTCTTTATACGCATAAAGATCTTGTAGAAAAAAGCAAGTCTGGTGATAGGAATTCGCAATACCGATTATATGAGCTCTATGTAGATGCTATGTATAATGTAAGTATGCGCATGCTAAGCATAAAAGAAGATGCAGAAGATGTCGTACAGGATAGTTTTGTAGAGGCTTTCAAAAATTTAAAATCTTTTAGATACGAAAGTACTTTTGGTTCCTGGTTAAAGAGAATAGTAATTAATAAAAGTTTAAATCATTTAAAATTAAAAAAAATACCAGTTACACCTCTTGACCAACATGAATATCATATTAGTGAAGAAATAATTGATCCTGTTAAACCTAAAGATATTAACAAAATAAAAAAGGGGATCAAAATACTTCCAGATGGATATAGACAGATCTTAAGCCTTTATTTAATCGAAGGGTATGATCATATAGAAATTGCTGAGATACTAGGTATTACTATTTCGACTTCGAAATCACAGTATCACAGAGCAAAGAAAAAATTAATTGAAATTGTAAATACACTATAGTACAATGGATGATTTTGAAAAATATATAGCAGAAAATAAGCATTTATTTGATGAGCATAAAGCAGATAAATCAAAAATCTGGAATGAAATTGAGTCTAATTTAGACACTTCAAAAACAATTCGCCTGTGGAGGTCTCCTCTAATAAAAATAGCTGCGAGTATTTTGATCCTTATAGGAACTTTCTCAGTAGTAAACTTAGTCGTATCAGGATTTAATAATAACACCCAAAATAATATTGTACATCAAGAATTACGAGATATTGACACCTATTATAAGGATCTGGTATCTTTTCAGGTACAACTTGTCAAAAACAATTCAAAATTACAACCTGAAGACAAAAAGAAATTCTTGTCTTTTATGGATGAATTGGATGAAGAATACAATGCTCTTAAAACCGAAATGGCAAAAAACTTGAACAATGAATACATTTTAGAAGCCATTGTTAATAACTATAAAAAAAGAATCGAATTGATCGAAAACCTGTTGAAACAGATCAATGATTCTAAAAAATCGAATGAAAATGAAGGCTATATCTTATAAATATCTTTTACTGATGCCCATACTGCTATTTTTTGCAAATGGTATATGGGCGCAGGAAAAAGTATCAAAGAAAATTGAAAAAACGTTTCCGTTAACCAATGCAGGAGAATTACATTTAGAAAATAAATACGGAAATATAACTATTCAAGGATGGGAGAAAAAAATAATAAAAATCGATATTGACATACAGGTTGTTAAAAAGAAAAAAGAAGATGCACAAGAATTGTTAAAACGTATTAATCCTACAATTAATAATACCGAAGATTTTGTAAGTATTTCTTCTGTAATTGAAGAAAAGAATACAAGTATGATTTCTAGATTCTTAAACAAAGAACTCTTCAACAAAACAAGTTTCTTTGATTTTGACAAAGGTAATATTCAGATAGATTACACTGTCTATTTGCCTTTTAATGCCGAAGTTAATATTATAAATAAATTTGGAGATATCATTATAAGTGAATGGAACGGAAAGCTAAAAGCCAATGTACAGCATGGCGATATGTGGGTAAATAAAGATCTTAATAACGCAAGTATAGAAATGAAATTTGGAAAGCTAAAAACCAAATCTATTACTTATGGAAACATCCGATTTAAAAATGGAGAAATCGACATAGAGTCATCTAATGATCTTAAAATAAATAGTAGCGGTACAATTGTAAAAATTGAAAATGTAGAATCACTAGAAATACACTCAAGTAAGGATCAGGTTACCATTCAAAAACTTGGAAGTATTCAAGGTAAACTTATGTTTAGCACTATGAATATAGATGCCGTACACGAAAACATTAATCTGGTTACAGAAGTAGCAGATGTTTGGGTATCCAAAATTCAAAAAACCAATGCTAATGTAACCATCGATCAGGAATCTTCAGAACTAAGTATCAATGTCTCAGGAATGTCCATAGATTTTAATGCTTCTCTCGAACAAGGACTGCTAAGAATTCCTAAATCGTTTACAAATATAAAAACCGATGTGATTGATAAACGAAGAAAAATCAGAGAAATTAGCGCCACTTATGGTAATAGTGGTTTAAAAGGACAGTTCCATATCACAGGTAGAAAGGGAGTGGTTGTATTAAAAGAATGAGTACACACCTCTTTTTTAATTGCTCTAGCAATCATTGATTATGATAAATTTAACAGTATAGAAACGAATTACATGCAACTATTATAAATTTAACTTGTCAATGATATAACAAATCAAGTATAATGAGACACGTAAAAACTATATTACTTTTTGCATTAACCAGCTATATTTGTCCGAGTATAGCCCAAGAATCACAGAATTATATAGAATTCAATGACCGAAAAAATATTGTACATGGTGTTTACCTGGGGATACATGCAGGTTATGGAGAAATTGAAGGCAAAGAAACCTATATTGCCGGACTTAAGATCGCCTATGTTGCTAATCAGAAATTTGAAATTGGTTTTGTAACAAAAGGCCTCTTTTCTAATCAAAACATTCCAGGAATTTTCTCTCCAGAGATTGCAGATCTGGGAGCAGTTTATTCAGGTCTTCATTTAGAACCAATATTATTTAGTAAAGCCAAAATTAATCTTTCTTTTCCGGTATTAATAGGTGGTGGTGCAATGGGATATATTAATACTAACTGGAGTGATGAAGAAGAAGCTGAACGATACCAAGAAGATCAATGGGATGCAATATTTGTTGTAGAACCAGGAGTTAATATTTTGTATAATATTTCGAGATACGTTCAGTTAGAAATGGGAGTTAAGTACAGGTTCTCTAGTAAAGCAGAACTATCACCAGATACAATTACCAGAATCAATGGTTTCTCGGCTGGATTCGGTGTAAAAATGGGAGTATTCAATCTTGGAAGAAATCGCTATAAAAAAAACATACCAAATCATGAATGAATTAAAAACAAACCACAAAAAAAGCATGAACGTTGTATATGTCTTTTCAGAAAACGACAAGGTTTATGTTAAAAACAGTACATGTTCTGAACCATCTAATCAAACTTCAATAATCTATGAAGAATGGTTTCCCATTAATTTTCAATGGAAATCATTAATGGATTTAAGAAAAAATATGAGACTTCAAAATGCAGACGAAAACTATTAATTAAAGAATACTTTCTTATATAGTTTCCCTGTAACACCTACCCCTACAAAAATACAAATAACTAATAATCAGATTTTTAAATAAATCCGACATGATATCTATTGCCTAATAATTTAATTCTAATGCTTTAAACATTTTAATTATCATTTTAAAACCTAAAAAACAAATGAAAAAGGTAATCTCTTTACTGCTTCTTTTTGTAATTTTCTCTTGCGGAATAGATGATGATATTCTTCATACTCATATAGAATTGCAAAAATTATATGACGAATCAGAATTAGCAGGGCTTTCTGTAGCAATAGTTAATAATAGAAAAGTACTCTATAAGAATTCTTTTGGATATTCAGATATCAATAAAAATAGAAGGTACACAAATCATACAATTCAAAATATTGGATCTATATCCAAAACTTTTATTGCACTGGCGGTAATGAAAGCTGTAGAACAAGGTAAATTGGATTTGGACACCAACATTAATACATATTTACCATTTGATGTAATACATCCATTTCATCCCGAAAAACCAATTACCGTTCGACATCTGGCAACTCATACTTCTGGGATTACAGATAGAGAAGTATATTATAAAAGCTATGTATTTGAAAATCCTGCTCAGGTAGATGTATCTATTTATCCCGAAGATTATCAACCTATTGTAGAATTAATTAAAACGAATGTAAAAATTGATGAATCCGTCTTTTTTGAAAATGTATTGTCTACATCGGGCCCATGGTATTCTCAGGGTAGTTTTACAGAAAATGCTCCCGGAGAGAAATATGATTATAGCAATATTGCTGCAGCTCTAGCAGCTTTTGTTGTAGAAAATGCTACTGGTATCTCTTATGAAAACTATACTCATAAATACATTTTTGACCCACTACATATGGATGCCACAGGATGGAGCTTTAGCGACGTAAATATGCAGAATCACGCTACACTGTATTATGCAAAAGATTTTGAAGTTCCCAGATATTCCCTGGTTACTAAAGCAGATGGTGGACTAATAACCAGTACTTCAGATTTTAGTAAATACTTGATAGAAATGATGAGAGGCTATAAAGGGAAAGGAAAATTATTATCAGCAGAGTCCTATGAAGAAATGTTTCGACTTCAATCAAAATATAATGAAATCAAAGAAGCAATGGGTGGTATTTTTTGGGGTATCAATAACAATAATACAATAGAACACACTGGTGGTGACCCAGGTATAATTACAGCATGCATGTTTGATCCCATAAAAAACAGAGGGTATTACTTAATGACAAACACAAGTGAAGAATTTAATATTAATATCGAAAGATCAATAGAAAAAATCTGGAATACATTAATTAATGAAAATCCTAATCGTAACTATTAAATCAATAATTAGCCTCTAATTATATAGTAAGATTTCATCACGAAGTTTTACTATATAATTAAGGTTAACACAACAAGACCAATTAAACTTTAAAACAAGTATAATTCAAAACACAAGAAAAAATTAGTACTAAAAGCGATAATTAACAATAAATTAATTGTAGAACTCGTAACATATTTCTTCCTTTACGGTTTACATTATTAGTACTAATTGATAAAATACTTTCTTTTGAAAAAACACATATTATCTGGTCTCATATTAGTATTCTTATCATCATTCTCAATTCAAAGTCAGGAAAAATTTACATTAAGCGGAGTTATTTCAGAAAAATCCAGTAACGAAACCCTTATCGGAGTCAATGTTATATTTCCAGAAATAGCAAAAGGTATAGTTACCAATGAATATGGTTTTTACTCCATCACCTTACCTCAGGGAAAATATAAACTACAAGTTAGTTATTTAGGATTCACAGATCGTATACTCGAAATTGATCTTAATGAAGATAAAAAACTTAATGTTCAACTTACAGAATCTTCAGAGGTTCTCGATGAAGTAATCATTACAGACAAGACAGAAAAACTAAGCATTAAAAACCCCCAAATGAGTATTAATAAACTCACTGCAGGAACTATTAAACAAATCCCTGTTGTTCTGGGAGAAGCCGATGTGATCAAATCAATTATCCTTTTACCAGGAGTAACTAGTGGTGGCGAAGGAGCGGCAGGATTTAATGTACGAGGAGGGTCAACCGATCAAAATCTTATTTTATTAGATGAAGCTACTATTTTTAATTCTTCTCATCTTTTTGGTTTTTTCTCTGTTTTTAATCCAGATGCAATAAAAGATATCAAGCTTTACAAAGGGGGTATCCCTGCTAAATATGGCGGTCGCGTATCATCTGTATTAGACATTTATCAAAAAGAAGGAAATAGCAAAAAATACAGAGTTAATGGTGGTCTTGGGGCAGTAGCAAGTAGATTACTGGCAGAAGGCCCTATTGTAAAAGATCGAGGTGCATTTTTGATAGGAGGTAGAGCTTCTTATGCTCATCTTTTTTTGCCTCTTTTTGATAATGACAATGTTGCATATTTCTATGACCTCAATACAAAACTAAATTATAAAATTAATGACAATAATAACTTATACCTGTCTGGTTACTTTGGTCGAGATGTATTTGCTATAGATGGAGTTTTTAAAAATACGTACGGTAACACGGTGCTCAACCTAAGGTGGAATCATCTGTTTTCAGATAAACTATTTTCTAATCTATCCCTTATATATTCTGATTATTTCTATGGATTAGAACTCGATTTTGTAGGCTTCGAATGGGATTCTGGAATCAGAAATTTTAATCTGAAATATGACCTTAAACATTATATTAGTGATAATTTTCAGCTTAATTATGGTATTAACAATATCTATTTTAGATTTAATCCTGGTGAAATAAAACCCAATAGTGCAGATTCTGGAATTAATAGAGAAAAACTTATCGATAAATATGCAAATGAATTTGGTGCCTATATCGATGCAGAACACAAAATCTCTAATAACCTAACCCTTCAATATGGGCTTAGGCTAAGCAATTTTGTTAGACTAGGGCAAAATGAGCTTAATATCTATGAAAATGACAACCCTCTTTTATTTAATGAAGAATTGCAGATTTATGAAGATGCAAAACCAATAAGTACAGAAAATTTTAGCAGAAGTGATCAAATAAAAACATTTACCAATTTAGAACCCAGAGTAGCTCTGGCATATGCTTTTAACGATAATACTTCAATAAAAGCTAGTTATAACAGAATGGCGCAATACCTTCATTTATTATCAAATACCAGCTCCCCTACTCCTTTAGATGTATGGACTCCTAGTGGTAAATACATAAAACCACAATTGCTGAATCAATATGCTCTAGGGTATTTTAAAAGTATTAATGATGATAACTACTCTCTAGAAACAGAAGTTTTTTATAAGGATATAAAAAATCGTATCGATTATATCGATGGTGCAGATCTAATTGCTAATAATGCTATCGAGCGAGATATTTTAAATGGAGAAGCCCGTGCTTATGGTTTAGAATTTTTATTAAGAAAAAATAAAGGGAAGTTTAAAGGTTGGCTTGCCTACACCTTATCAAAATCAGAACAAAGAACCCCTGGTAGAACACCACAAGAACCAGGGATCAACAATAGCAAATGGTATAGTACTCCATATGATAAAACTCATGATATATCCTTTAACGGAAGTTATGAATTAAACAAAAAATGGAAATTTGGCGCTAATTTCATATTCCAAACAGGACAACCAACCAATTACCCTACAGGGCAGTTCGAATTTCAAGGATTAGTAGTCCCTGTGTTTGATGGACCACGAAATAGTGAACGATTACCAGCATATCATAGAATAGATATATCAGCTACTTTAACACCAAGGAAAAACAAAACCAGAAAATGGCATGGAGAGTGGGTATTTAGTATCTATAATGTATATAATCGTAAAAATGCAGCATCAATTACTTTTAGAAGAAATCAGGATTCCTATGTAAATGAAGCCGTGAGAACTTCTATATTTGGGATTATACCAGCTGTGACCTATAATTTTAAATTCTAATACATGAATATAATTAAAGGTTTATATAGTAATCAAGAACTATACACTACACTAATAAAAACAAGTATGATGTAAATTTTAGTTTTGATCACTGAAAAGAAAATTAGAAACAGAAACAATGAAAAAATTAATCTATATACTGGTAATTCTAATAACATCGATTAGCTGTGAAGATACAATTGATATAGAGGTCCCCAATGGAAAACAAAGATTAGTAATCGATGCTTCTTTTGAATATTATCTAGACGAAAATCCAGTTGATATCGAAGGTGGAGTAAGGCTTACATTATCGGCTCCATTCTTCGACAAAGAAACTCCTACTGTAAGTGATGCCACCGTTTTTATCACAGATCTTTCTAATAATTCGATTATCAATTTTACCGAATCAACAGAGCCAGGGTTTTATACCCCAGACTCAACTACATTTACTCCAGAATTCGATACGACATATCAACTTACCGTTATCTACAACAATGAAACTTTTATTGCCACTGCGCAACTTATTCCTACTGTTCCTATTGATAATGTAGTGCAAGGTGATAATACTTTATTTGACGACGAGACCGAAATTATTATTTTCTTTACAGATGACGGAACTCGTGATGATTTCTACCTTTTTGATTTTGATTTCAGTTTATTTCTGGCAAGCGAAGATCGTTTTTATCAAGGCGAAGCATTCAATTTCTCTTATTTCTACGAGGATATGGTAAACGGCCGTAATGTAACCATCAAGATATTAGGAATTGACGAACGCTATTACAACTATGCAAACCTACTTATCGAACAAAGTGAACAAGAAGGAGGAAATCCATTTCAAACACCTCCTGCTCTACTAAGAGGCAATATCATTAACACAACCAATATTGATAATTTTGCCTTGGGATATTTTAATATTTCTGAAGCTAATCGATTTGATTTTACTATAAAAGAATAACCTATTCTTATTGGGCTCATTCTATTTTTGAGTTTGTCGAAAATAGTTTCTCCCTTAAAAAAGGATTGTATTTTATAAAAAATCATAGAAAGTCTAAATAACTTCATTAAAAAAAGAAAGTTACTTCCGTCTTCAAATCAAAAATGAGTATTTTTGAAGCATGTCATTTACAAAAACTACAGAGCAATCCTCAAAATATGATCATTTAGAGAAAATGAGTATTAACGAGTTGCTTTCCAACATAAACAAAGAAGATAAAACAGTTCCTGATGCTGTAGAAAAATCTATTCCGCAGATTGAAGCTTTGATCGCTCAAATTGTACCAAAACTTAAAAATGGCGGTCGGATTTTCTATCTCGGAGCCGGGACAAGTGGCAGATTAGGAATTGTAGATGCCAGCGAATGCCCACCTACTTTTGGTGTTTCTCCCGATTTGGTTATTGGATTAATCGCTGGAGGTGATACTGCAATTCGTAAATCTGTAGAATATGCCGAAGATAGTACAGAACAAAGTTGGAAAGAGTTACAAGAATATCAGATTTCAGAAAAAGATGTCGTTATTGGTATCGCAGCTTCAGGTACTACTCCATATGTCATAAGTGCATTACAAAAATGTAATGAACATAATATTATTACAGGATGTATTACCTGTAATGAAGGTAGTCCTTTAGCCATCACTGCTCAATTTCCTATTGTTATTACCGTAGGTCCCGAGTTTGTAACCGGAAGCTCTCGTATGAAAGCCGGTACTGCCCAAAAACTGGTGTTGAATATGATTTCTACAGCCACTATGATTCAATTAGGGCGAGTAAAAGGGAACAAAATGGTTGATATGCAACTTAGTAATAATAAATTAGTAGATCGTGGAATACGTATGATCATGGAAGAATTATCAATCGATCATGCAAAAGCTTCTGCGATATTAGAACAGTACGGAAATGTACGTGATGCAATAAGCCACTATGGAACCTGAAAGAACAAATAAAGAACTATTAGGTAAAGGAGTGCAGCGAATGGCTATAGCGCTTATTTTTATGTTTATTAGCCCGGTTATTATTCATTCTGCTTTTAAAAATCAGGATCATCCGTTATATATCCCTATATTAATATTAGGAATAATTGGTGCAGGATTTGCGATATTTATGGCATTTAGAGGTTTAAGAACTATTATGGAATCAATATTTGGCAAAAAATAAAATAGTTTACAATCATTTTTAACTAAATCCCCTCTCTTTTACTAATCGGTGTTGTCGGGTTATAACCAAATCCCGGAATTTTTATTTCTACTCCTAGCCGATTAAGAATATATCCGATAGTTGCATAATGATGTACCGCATGACTATTGGCATGAGCAAGAATACTCTCTAGTGTGTAGTTTACAGTTACTTTTCCCTGTCCCAAATTATCAGTAACATGAATTAGGTAATCCGTATTTGTATCAATATAAGATAGTAATGTTTCCTGAAGTTGGTATATATGATGTATCGCAGACTCCTTATCTGTAGATAATATTTCATCTCGTTTACGAGCTGTTAGATCAATATTGTTAGAGTCTAACCCATGAATTATACAGTCAAAAAAATCAAGAGTATGGCGTATATGTGAACCTATACTAGAGTAATATGGCCCAACAGAACTATTTTGATATGTAGTAGAATCTATAGCGTTAAGTAAATCTATAGCGCTACTAAGATTATAATTTATTGAAGAGATAACTAATTGTTTCATGAGCCGTTTAGACGTAAGATACATAATTAACTTACAAATTTTATAGATAAGCCTATAAAATTAATTTTTAAAAAAGTTATATCGTAAATAATATTACATGCAAATCATCGTTTAGGTATTGATTTACAGTAACAATCACCCTATTTTCTCACACACAGTAGGATATTTATCACCAAAAATAAGGTTTACCCGTAAAAACTAAGACAAAATGCGTGTTTCGTCGATTAATGACTGTTTTTTTTGGATATTATATATAAAATATTGTATTATTGCTATGTGATTTAAAAAGCCCCCAAAGAATGAAAAAAATTGCACTTATCCTATTTTTGTTATGTTTTATCCCCAGAACTAACGCTCAAAATATATACGACGATGCCTTAACTGCTGCCAGTTATGCATACTCGCACAGTAAAAAAGCGCATGGGGCAAATAACGTCTTTCATACCCAAGAATATGCCGATAAAGCTATAGAAGCTTTCCAGAAAGTAGAAGATTTGGCTGATAAATGTGGTTGCAAAGAAGCAAACGAAACCGCATATAAAGCTAGAGTTGATATGGAAAGTTCGTTAGAACAAGATACCTACGAACGTAGTAGATATTTTGCTAAACGCGCTAAAGAATTGGGATCTCAACTTCTAGAACAATTAACTTCTTGTCAGGCTAATGGTGATAATTATTCAGATGCAGATGTAGCCTCTACAGAGGGAGAAAACGAATTGGCAGAAGCCACTCAAGAAGTCGCTAGCAAACAAAAAGAATTAGAAGAAAAACGTCGTCAGTTAGAAATCGAACAACAAAAACTCGAACAACAAATAGCTGAGCAAAATAAGATGAAAGCCGAATTTGAAGCTAAACGTGCTGCCGAATTAAAAGCACAGTCATTAATGAAATCAAAAGCCGAAATGGCATTACAAAAATTAGAAAGCGCACTACAAGAATTAAGTGTAGTTCTAAATGAAGAGTCTAAATTCGTATCACAAGCTGATTATGTGCGAAGTGAAAATGACCTAAAAAACGAATCACTCGACGATACAAAAACATTCTATGTAAATAGAGCAAAAGAACTTACCCAAACCGCTATGCAACAATTTGCCGGTTATAATATGGTAGAAAATTAATTAATGCTGAATTTTATTTTGTAGCCCCAAAATAAAATTTTTACGAACGACATCTCTCCTCTTGCGAGATGTCGTTTTTTTTTTTGCCCTGTTGTGAATAAAAAAATTGTTATAAAACAATAATTATGGAATAATTCCTTATTTTTGGAATTATTCCATAATTATTGTTTTGAGAACTATATTACATCTTGATCTAGACACATTCTATGTATCTGTAGAACGCATGATCAACAGCACTCTAAAAGAAAAACCACTTCTTGTTGGTGGAATTAGTGATCGTGGTGTTGTAGCTGCATGCAGTTATGAAACCAGATCCTATGGCATACACTCTGGCATGTCTATGAAAATTGCTAAAGAGCTGTGCCCCGAGGCCGTTGTTATAAAAGGTAATGCTGGAACATATAGCAAATACTCTGATACAGTTACAGAAATCATCAAAGAAAATGTACCTGTATTCGAAAAATCAAGTATTGATGAATTCTATGCAGATCTTTCTGGGATGGACAAATTCTTTGGCACTTATAAATATTCTTTAGAATTACGCCAAAAAATTATTTCCGAAACGGGGCTTCCTATATCTTTTGGACTTTCTGGTAATAAAGTAGTATCTAAAGTAGCGACCAATGAAGCAAAACCAAATAACCAGTTAAAGATAGATTTTGGCACAGAAAAACCGTTTCTGGCTCCGTTATCAGTTAAAAAAATTCCAATGGTAGGTGATAAAACATATCAAACTTTACGAAACCTAGGAGTTCGCTATATAAAAACGATCCAGGATATGCCTGTAGATGTAATGAAAGGAGTACTTGGAGTAAACGGTCTCACCATCTGGAAAAGAGCAAACGGGATAGATAACACCCCCGTTATTGCATTTTCTGAACGCAAATCAATCTCTACAGAAAGAACATTCGATAGAGATACTATAGACATCTACAAACTTAGAAACCTCCTTATAGCAATGACAGAAAACCTCTCCTATCAATTGCGTAGAGGAAATAAGTTAACTGCCTGCATTGCTGTAAAAATCAGATACTCTGATTTTAATACATATACTAAACAACTTAAAATACCATATACCAGCGCAGATCATATTCTTATCCCAAAAATTCTGGAGCTATTCGAAAAACTATATCAAAAACGATTATTAATTCGATTAATAGGAATACGATTTACCCATTTGGTTGGTGGCAACTACCAGATTAATTTATTTGATGATAGTGAGAAGCAGCTTAACTTATATCAGGCATTAGATAACATTAGAATTCGATATGGAGACCGAAGTGTAATAAGAGCCGCCGCTATAGGATCAACAACTATAGGCAGAATGCAAAACCCATTTAATGGACAGCCTCCTATTGTATTAGCCCATAGAAAACAATAGTTTTTACCCATCGATATCATAATAATGGCATCCGGGCGGGTTATTCACTATATCTTTTTCTGTTAATTCGAATGAATTAACAGAAAAAGGATGTCGTTGCTACCCCTGATGCAAAAGTCAAAACATGAAACTAAATGTATCTTAATTGTCACTCATACTATAGTTTACGTTTCGGAACTTTTTCTGAAATCGATCTCTTAGAGTTGGCCAAAAAAAATAATATAAACTGCCTTGCTCTAACAGATATTAACAATACCTCTGCCTGCCTAAATTTTGTTAGAAAAGCAAAAGAGTATGAGATCAAATCTATTGTAGGAATAGACTTTAGAAACAATCATCAACCTTTATATATAGGATTGGCAAAAAATAATGAAGGGTATAAAGAACTAAATGATTTCTTATCATACTATTCGTATAAAAAAACCGATTTTCCCAAAATAGCTCCTCCTGTAAAAAACGCCTATATCATATATCCTTTTGAATACATATTATCTATAAATAAAACCAATTTTACAGATAATGAATTTATAGGTATAGCTATAAAAGACATTCCAAAATTTCGTCTTTCTAATTTGCAAAAACTGAAAGATAAATGTATAGCACTACAACCAGTTACCTTCAGAAATAAAAAAGATTTTAATGCCCATCGATTATTAAGGGCTATTGATAATAATATACTACTAAGTCGTTTACCCAATAACCAACAGGCTTGTTTTTCAGAACAAATGATCCCGGATCAGGAAATAAACAATAAATTTTCAGAATTTGATTTCATTATCAAAAACACCCTTGCAATCCAGGAAGAATGCTGTATTAATTTTGACTTTTCAAAAAACAACCCTTCGCTAAATCCAAAAACATACACCAACAGTATACAAGAAGATAATAAATTACTTAAAAAGCTCTGCCAGGAAGGTCTTGCCTATCGATATCCAAATCCTCCAAAAAAAGTACTAGATCGCCTAAAAAAAGAACTATCGCTAATTACAAAAATGGAATTTGTTTCCTATTTTTTGATTAACTGGAGAATTATCTCTTATGCACAGAGCAAAGGATATTATTATGTAGGTCGTGGTAGTGGAGCAAATAGTATTGTAGCATACTTACTTCGTATCACAGATGTTGATCCCATAGAACTAGATCTCTATTTCGAACGGTTTATCAATACACACCGTACCAGTCCTCCTGATTTTGATATTGATTTCTCATGGAAAGATAGACAAGATATCACTCGATTTATTTTCCAGGAATTTAACAATGTAGCATTACTAGGAACCTACATTACTTTTCATTATAAAGGAGCAATAAGAGAATTAGGTAAAGTATTTGGTCTTCCAAAATTTGAAATCGACAAGTTAAGTGAAGGAGATTACGATTATAACTCTCTTGATCAAATTCATAAGTTGGTAGTCATTTATAGTAATCTTATACGAGGTATCCCTAATTACCTTAGCGTACATGCTAGCGGAATATTGATTAGTGAACACCCTTTACACTATTATTCTGCCACAGATCTTCCGCCCAAAGGGTTTCCCACTGTACAATATGATATGATTATCGCAGAAGATCTGGGTTTATACAAATTTGACATTTTAGGGCAACGTGGGTTAGCAAAAATTAAAGACGCAATTACAATTATAGCATACAATCAACCTGCATTAGCAAATTTTGATATTCATGATATAAAGAGGTTTAAGAAAGATAAAAAAATAAATACTCTGATACGAGATGCAAAATGCCTGGCTTGTTTTTATGTAGAATCTCCTGCGATGCGTATGCTTTTAAGTAAACTAAAAACAGATAATTACTTAGGGTTAGTAGCAGCAAGCTCAATTATACGTCCCGGAGTAGCTAAAAGCGGAATGATGCGGGAGTATATTTTACGGGAACATGACGTAGAAAGAAGAAAAAACTCACACCCGATTATGCTTGATTTAATGAGTGAAACCTATGGTATTATGGTATATCAGGAAGATGTAATTAAAGTAGCACATTTTTTTGCAAAACTAACCTTAGATGAAGCAGATGTATTACGTCGAGGTATGAGTGGTAAATTTAGATCGCGAAAAGAATTTAAAGATGTTAAAAATAAATTTATAAAGAACTGCAAAAATGAAGGTTATGCTGAATCCTTAATTTTTGAAATCTGGGATCAGATAGCAAGCTTTGCAGGATATGCTTTTCCAAAAGGACATTCTGCTTCTTATGCCGTAGAGAGTTACCAAAGTTTGTTCCTTAAAGCTTATTTTCCATTAGAATATCTAGTAGCAACATTAAATAATGGAGGCGGTTTCTACCGCCCCGAAATATATCTTCATGAAGCCAAAATATTAGGAGCTACCATACTAACTCCTTGTATCAATACTAGTAACTACGAACACACCTTAAAAGGCAAAAGTATATTTTTAGGATTAATGATACTAAGAAATCTAGAATATAAGGTTTCAGAAAACATTTTGAAGAATCGCTCTCAAAGTGGTCCATATACTTCTTTAGATAATTTTATTGATAGAGTACAAATAAGTATAGAACAGATTAGCATCCTTATTAAGATTGATGCATTTAGGTTTACTAATAAAAACAAACATGAACTATTATGGCAGGCTCATTTTAAAATAAACAGCATTCCATCAAATAATCACACTCAATTTCTTTTATTTAACCAAAAACGAGTATCACATACACTTCCAGAATTAAAAGTATCAAAACTAGAAACTATGTTCGAGCAAATTGAAGCTTTCGGGTTTCCACTTTGTGGTTACTTCAAAATATTAGCTACCACACCCAAAAACAGCAATAATGCGAATCAGCTATATGATTATCTAAATAAAAATATAGATATATACGGATATCTTATAGCCATGAAAAACACTAAAACTCATACAGGAAAACGTATGGCTTTTGGTACGTTTCTAGATCAGTTTGGCAATATCTTTGACACTTTACTATTTCCCAAGGTGCAAGAGAAATATCGATTAAGAGAAAAAGGTATTTATCGAATATATGGTAAGGTCGTTAAAGAGTTTGGTTTTTTGAGTATCGAAGTTATTAAAATCGTAAAACAAGACTATATTCAAGATCCCAGATATGCATAAACGAAACCAACTAAAAACAACACCATAACAATATTACTTTTTAGAATACTTTTCATTTTTTAAGTGATACATAATTTAAATTTTATAACTTCATATCATCATAAAAATTATTAACCTCTTAAATTAATCATTATGTATACAAAAATTCTAATTACGAAAGGTGTCAAAAAACTAAGCAAAACTGATCAATCTACAATTAAGGGAGCGCATTTTGGTGGTTGTAGACCAGGCGGTGGGTATACAGGGCAAAGTTGCAATACTTCAGACCAATGCAGACCTTTTGAACCAGGCTTCCCTGTCTTTTGTTCTCATGGCTGTTGTTATGGCGCTTTTTAACCAAAAACACGTATGATAATTAAAAATCCTCTTTATTTAAATAAAGAGGATTTTTATATTTAATATTTTAAATCATAAAAAAAAACCCTTCATTAAATAATGAAGGGTTTTCAAAGAAGGCGGTGACCTACTCTCCCACGATTGTAGTACCATTGGCGCTAACGGGCTTAACTTCTCTGTTCGGAATGGTAAGAGGTGAGCCCCGATGCTATAACCACCTTAAATCTTGATTAGTACCTGAGTAATCAGTAAGGAATATTCAGAGATTATATCTCTATATACACTATACTAATATCTCACTACTAACATAATATTGTTGACATATTGATTTAATACACGATAAAAGAACACTAAATATAGCTTGCAAAGCAATTCTCCACTCCGATAGTTGCCTATCGGAGTGTGCGCATAAGCCTATGGGTTATTAGTACTACTCGGCTATGACATTACTGCCTTTACACCTATAGCCTATCAACGTGGTAGTCTCCCACGACCCTTTAAAGAAATCTCATCTTGTGGTGGGTTTCGCGCTTATATGCTTTCAGCGCTTATCCCTTCCGAACGTAGCTACTCTGCAATGCTCCTGGCGGAACAACAGATACACCAGCGGTTCGTCCAACTCGGTCCTCTCGTACTAAAGTCAGATCCACTCAAATTTCTAACGCCCACTGTAGATAGAGACCGAACTGTCTCACGACGTTCTGAACCCAGCTCGCGTGCCACTTTAATGGGCGAACAGCCCAACCCTTGGGACCTTCTCCAGCCCCAGGATGTGACGAGCCGACATCGAGGTGCCAAACCCCCCCGTCGATGTGAGCTCTTGGGGGAGATCAGCCTGTTATCCCCGGAGTACCTTTTATCCTTTGAGCGATGGCCCTTCCATGCGGAACCACCGGATCACTATGCTCTACTTTCGTACCTGATCGAGCTGTATCTCTCTCAGTCAAGCTTGCTTATGCCATTGCACTCTACGCACGATTACCAACCGTACTGAGCAAACCTTTAGAAGCCTCCGTTACTCTTTTGGAGGCGACCACCCCAGTCAAACTACCCACCAAGCACTGTCCGTCGCTAGACGTTAGGCTTCGAATAAGCAAAGGGTGGTATTTCAACAATGACTCACACACGCCTGGCGACGCATGATCAAAGTCTCCCACCTATCCTACACATTACTTATCCAAAGTCAATACTAAGCTATAGTAAAGGTTCACGGGGTCTTTTCGTCCCACAGCGGGTAACCGGCATCTTCACCGATACTACAATTTCACCGAGCTCATGGCTGAGACAGTGTCCAGATCGTTGCACCATTCGTGCAGGTCGGAACTTACCCGACAAGGAATTTCGCTACCTTAGGACCGTTATAGTTACGGCCGCCGTTTACCGGGGCTTCAATTCAATGCTTCGATAAATCTAACATCTCCTCTTAACCTTCCGGCACCGGGCAGGTGTCAGGCCATATACATCATATTTCTATTTAGCATAGCCCTGTGTTTTTGATAAACAGTCGCCTGGACCTTTTAACTGCGGCCTCGCCGAAGCGAGGCGACCCTTCTCCCGAAGTTACGGGTCGATTTTGCCTAGTTCCTTAGCCATGAATCTCTCGAGCACCTTAGAATTCTCATCCCAACTACCTGTGTCGGTTTACGGTACGGGCTGCTTCACTCGGTTTTCTTGGAAGTCGATCCGCTAGATTATCACCTCGGCCGTAGCCTTAGTGTACTATCGCCGTGTTACCACTGGCTTCAACGCACATTTCCGTCAGTGCGCACTAACTTCTCGCCTCCGTCACTTTTAGTGTGAGCAGGTACAGGAATATTAACCTGTTGTCCATCCACTACCCCTTTCGGGTTCGCGTTAGGCCCCGACTAACCCTCAGCTGATTAGCATAGCTGAGGAAACCTTAGTCTTTCGGTGTGCGGGTTTCTCGCCCGCATTATCGTTACTTATGCCTACATTTTCTTTTGTAGATACTCCAGCATACCTCACAGTACACCTTCAACGTCACTACAATGCTCCCCTACCGATATTTCTATCCCATAGCTTCGGTAATATGCTTATGCCCGATTATTATCCATGCCGAACCGCTCGACTAGTGAGCTGTTACGCACTCTTTAAATGAATGGCTGCTTCCAAGCCAACATCCTAGCTGTCTAAGCAGTTCAACCGCGTTTTTTCAACTTAGCATATATTTTGGGACCTTAGCTGATGGTCTGGGTTCTTTCCCTCTCGGACATGGACCTTAGCACCCATGCCCTCACTGCTGGTAAACATTTTATAGCATTCGGAGTTTGTCAGGAATTGGTAGGCGGTGAAGCCCCCGCATCCAATCAGTAGCTCTACCTCTATAAAACTATACCAACGCTGCACCTAAATGCATTTCGGGGAGTACGAGCTATTTCCGAGTTTGATTGGCCTTTCACCCCTACCCTCAGGTCATCCCAAGACTTTTCAACGTCAACGGGTTCGGTCCTCCACTTTGGGTTAACAAAGCTTCAACCTGCCCAAGGGTAGATCACACGGTTTCGCGTCTACTACTACTAACTATAGCGCCCTATTCAGACTCGCTTTCGCTACGGATCCGATGCTGAACATCTTAACCTTGCTAGTAAAAGTAACTCGTAGGCTCATTATGCAAAAGGCACGCCGTCACCAATAATGGCTCCGACCGCTTGTAAGCGTATGGTTTCAGGATCTTTTTCACTCCCTTATTCAGGGTTCTTTTCACCTTTCCCTCACGGTACTGGTTCACTATCGGTCTCTCAGGAGTATTTAGCCTTAACGGATGGTCCCGCCAAATTCATACAGGGTTACACGTGCCCCGCACTACTCAGGATACTACTAAATCTTTGCGCTTTACTTATACCAGGCTATCACTGTCTATGGCTCCTCTTTCCAAAGGATTCTAATTCATTACAAATCTTATATCGTAGTCCTACAACCCCTGCATTGCCGTAACAATACAGGTTTGGGCTAATCCGCGTTCGCTCGCCACTACTAACGGAATCACTTTTGTTTTCTTCTCCTCCGGGTACTTAGATGTTTCAGTTCTCCGGGTTCGCCCCTATTGCTAGGTGACATATCTTCAATATGCCGGGTTGCCCCATTCGGATATCTGCGGATCAATCAGTATGTGCCTGTCCCCGCAGCTTTTCGCAGCTTATCACGTCCTTCTTCGCCTCTGAGAGCCTAGGCATTCCCCATACGCCCTTAATTAGCTTATGCGTCTTGCTTTAACTTGCTCTTTTAGTTTTTGTCGATACCAATAAAGTAACTAAATCAGTATCAACCTCTTTTATGTTCATTAATTGTAAACAATTAATGCTCGTATTTTTAAATCAATATGTCAATGAACGTTTTTCTTAATAACAATATAAAATTAACAACTATAAAGACTATTTCATCTCATGAATCCTGTGCTTTATAATCTATCAATACTTATATCTAAAGAATCGTGGAGAATATCGGAGTCGAACCGATGACCTCCTGCGTGCAAGGCAGGCGCTCTAGCCAGCTGAGCTAATCCCCCAGTATTTGAAATCCTAAATGTCGAATCCAGAATCTCGAATGATGAAGTAATGAATTCTCAACTTCTAAAATTTCCTTTCAATATTTTTTTATGAACTTTTTTTTAATCCGTAATTCGTAATTCAAAAATCCAGAATTAAAAACCGTAGTCTCAGGCAGACTCCCTTCGATAAACTCAGGATAAACTTCTCGTCTGTCTTTCGACTTTGTAGTCTCAGGCAGACTCGAACTGCCGACCTCTACATTATCAGTGTAGCGCTCTAACCAGCTGAGCTATGAGACTTCTTCATAGTTGTGTGTTGGTGGTTAATTGTTGATCGTTGAAACAATCAACTAACAACCAAAAACTAACAACTAAATAATTAATTAACAGCATAAAGACTAAAAACAACTAAGATACATTCCATCGTATCATTTCTGCTTCTCTATATAAAATAGAAAATCTCTAGAAAGGAGGTGTTCCAGCCGCACCTTCCGGTACGGCTACCTTGTTACGACTTAGCCCCAGTTACCAGTTTTACCCTAGGCCGCTCCTAAACGGTGACGGACTTCAGGTACTCCCAGCTTCCATGGCTTGACGGGCGGTGTGTACAAGGCCCGGGAACGTATTCACCGGATCATGGCTGATATCCGATTACTAGCGATTCCAGCTTCACGGAGTCGAGTTGCAGACTCCGATCCGAACTGTGACCGGCTTTATAGATTCGCTCCTATTCACATAGTGGCTGCTCTCTGTACCGGCCATTGTAGCACGTGTGTGGCCCAGGACGTAAGGGCCGTGATGATTTGACGTCATCCCCACCTTCCTCGCGGTTTGCACCGGCAGTCTTGCTAGAGTTCCCGACATGACTCGCTGGCAACTAACAACAGGGGTTGCGCTCGTTATAGGACTTAACCTGACACCTCACGGCACGAGCTGACGACAACCATGCAGCACCTTGTAAATTGTCCGAAGAAAAGTCTATCTCTAAACCTGTCAATCTACATTTAAGCCCTGGTAAGGTTCCTCGCGTATCATCGAATTAAACCACATGCTCCACCGCTTGTGCGGGCCCCCGTCAATTCCTTTGAGTTTCATTCTTGCGAACGTACTCCCCAGGTGGGTTACTTATCACTTTCGCTTAGCCACTCAGACCGAAGTCCAAACAGCTAGTAACCATCGTTTACGGCGTGGACTACCAGGGTATCTAATCCTGTTCGCTACCCACGCTTTCGTCCCTTAGCGTCAATTAATTGTTAGTGATCTGCCTTCGCAATCGGTATTCTGTGTAATATCTATGCATTTCACCGCTACACTACACATTCTAACCACTTCACAATAATTCAAGTCTTGCAGTATCAATGGCAATTTTCCGGTTGAGCCGAAAACTTTCACCACTGACTTACTAAACCGCCTACGGACCCTTTAAACCCAATGATTCCGGATAACGCTTGGATCCTCCGTATTACCGCGGCTGCTGGCACGGAGTTAGCCGATCCTTATTCGTAGAGTACCGTCAGCATTTCACACGTGAAATGGTTTCTTCCTCTATAAAAGTAGTTTACAACCCATAGGGCAGTCTTCCTACACGCGGCATGGCTGGATCAGAGTTGCCTCCATTGTCCAATATTCCTCACTGCTGCCTCCCGTAGGAGTCTGGTCCGTGTCTCAGTACCAGTGTGGGGGATCTCCCTCTCAGGACCCCTATCTATCGTAGCCTTGGTATGCCGTTACCATACCAACTAGCTAATAGAACGCATAGCCATCTTATAGCGATAAATCTTTAATCCTTAGTGAAGGCTCACTTAGGATACTATAAGGTATTAATCCAAATTTCTCTGGGCTATCCCTTACTATAAGGTAGGTACTATACGCGTTACGCACCCGTGCGCCGGTCGTCATCAGTTGCAAGCAACTATGTTACCCCTCGACTTGCATGTGTTAAGCCTGCCGCTAGCGTTCATCCTGAGCCAGGATCAAACTCTTCATCGTTTGTCTTTAAATATTATTTAAAACAATACAACGGAATTATAATCGTATCTCAATATGTCTCTAGTCTTTATTCTAAATGTAATAAACTATACTAATAGTTTAATACGCGCTGTCAATCAATATGTCTATGAACTTATTTTAATCAATAAAGCAATCTTCATCGCTATTAATTATAGATCGTAATTCAAGGAATCGAACCCCAAAAATGCTATCAAAACATCCTAAACCATTACTACGTATTTTTTATGAACTTGTGCTGTCTCGCTAAGCGGGTGCAAATATATAACCCCTTTTGTTACTAGCAAAACTTTTTTTGAATTATTTTTTAAAAAAAAGCAACCCTACTAAAATCTCAAATCCAATCCCAATGAACTAACAAAACATTATCCCGTTTTGCGGGCGCAAACATACAACCCTTTTTTATTCTGACAAGACTTTTTAATAAAGTTTTTAAAACTTTTTCTTAACTATAAAATCAAAAAAACAACTCTCAATGAACTCGCAAAACATTATCCCGTTTTGCGGGTGCAAACATACAATCCTTTTTCTTTCTAACAACAAAAATTAGTAACTATTTTGAAACTTTTTTTTAACACTCTGATATCATAAACTTTACATAAACACAAAAAGCATCAACAACACAAAACAGCTTTAAAACTCTTCATTAGATAATTCTAAGAGGTATTACATAAATACCGTAGAAGCCCATTAAAGATCAACAATACCCTACCCTATACCTATACTACAATATTAATCTACTAAATTATATCTTATATATATTGTATGGATTTTATTATCGTATTATCTTTGCCCCTTTAATTAGAAAAAGATGATCAAGATTACGTTACCAGACGGTTCGATTAGAGAATACAATAGCGAAGTTACTGCTATGGATGTTGCAAAAGATATTAGTGAAGGTTTTGCCAGAAATGTAATTTCTGCAAAATTTAACGGAACTACTATCGAAACCTCCACAAAATTAACCACAGATGGTAACCTAGTTTTGTTTACATGGAGAGATGATGAAGGTAAAACAGCATTTAGACATTCTACATCTCATGTCCTTGCTCAAGCTCTTGAAGAATTATATCCCGGAGTTAAGCTATCCATTGGCCCAGCTATAGATAACGGGTTCTATTATGATGTAGATCTGGGAGATCAAGTTATTTCTGAAAAAGATTTTAAAGCAATCGAAGACAAAATGCTTGAAATTGCAAGAGGAAAGCACGATTTTAAAATGAGATCTATTTCTAAAGCTGATGCTCTTGCTAAATACAAAGAAGAAGATAATGAGTATAAGGTAGAATTAATTGAGAACCTAGAAGATGGCACAATAACATTTTGTGACCACGACACCTTTACCGATTTATGTCGAGGAGGGCACATTCCTAATACCGGGCTTATTAAAGCTGTAAAAATCATGAGTGTTGCTGGTGCATATTGGCGTGGTGATGAGAACAACAAACAATTAACAAGAGTTTACGGAACTTCTTTTCCGAAGCAAAAAGAATTAAAAGAATATTTAGAATTACTTGAAGAAGCAAAAAAACGAGATCACAGAAAGCTAGGTAAAGAACTTGGGCTTTTTACTTTTTCTCAAAGGGTAGGTCAAGGATTACCGCTTTGGCTTCCCAAAGGAGCTGCTTTGCGTGATCGTTTGGAACAGTTTTTGAAAAAAGCACAAAAGAAAGCTGGTTATGAAATGGTAGTCACACCACATATTGGTCAAAAAGAATTGTATGTTACTTCTGGTCATTATGCAAAATACGGAGAAGATAGCTTCCAGCCTATCAATACTCCTGCCGAAGGTGAAGAATTCCTACTAAAACCAATGAATTGTCCTCATCACTGTGAGATATACAATAGTGAACCATGGTCATATCGAGATCTACCTATACGATATGCTGAATTTGGTACTGTATATAGGTATGAACAAAGCGGAGAACTTCATGGGCTTACTCGCGTAAGAGGTTTTACTCAGGATGATGCTCATATTTTTTGTACTCCTGATCAATTAGATCTGGAGTTTAAAAAAGTAATTGATTTGGTTTTATATGTTTTTGGATCTTTAGGTTTTGAAAACTTTACAGCTCAAGTATCTGTAAGAGATTTAGAAAAACCAGATAAATATATTGGAGATGTCGAAAATTGGGAAAAAGCAGAAAATGCTATTATAAATGCTGCAAAAGATAAAGGATTAAATTATATAATCGAAAGCGGAGAAGCTGCTTTTTATGGTCCTAAGCTCGATTTTATGGTAAAAGATGCATTAGGAAGAAACTGGCAATTAGGAACTATACAGGTAGATTATAACCTCCCAGAGCGTTTTGATCTTACATATAAAGGTAGTGATAACGAATTACACAGACCTGTAATGATTCATAGAGCTCCTTTTGGTAGTATGGAGAGATTTATTGCTATCTTGCTAGAACACACAGGAGGTAATTTCCCTCTGTGGCTAATGCCAGAGCAAGCTATTATACTCTCTATCAGTGAGAAATATGAAAAATACTCTGAAAAAGTTTTAAATTTGTTAGAAAATGACGAAATTCGCGCCCTTGCTGATCATAGAAATGAAACAATAGGTAAAAAGATTAGAGAGGCAGAAATGAATAAATTTCCTTATATTATCATTGTAGGGGAACAAGAAGAGAGAGACAACACCATATCTGTTCGAAAACATGGTGGTGAAGATTTAGGAGCTATATCAATTGAAGAGTTTTCTAAAATAATAAAAGAAGAAATTAATAAAACGCTAAAGCCGTTTAATGGATAACGATAAATTAAGTTTAATTTAAAATTTTAAGTCATAGCAATAAGAAGAAGAAGGTCTCAAAAACCACTAAGAGTAATCAAAGAAGATGCACACAGAATCAATCATAAAATTCGTGTTGATGAAGTGCGTCTTGTAGGTGACAACGTAGAAGTTGGTGTTTACCCAACAAAAAAAAGCGCTACAACTTGCTGAAGAGCAAGAACTTGATCTTGTAGAAATTTCGCCTAAAGCAGTGCCTCCTGTTTGTAAGATAATGGATTATAAAAAATTCCTTTATGAACAGAAGAAAAGAGACAAAGCCTTAAAATCAAAGGCCACTAAGGTTGTTATTAAAGAAATTAGATTTGGTCCTAACACAGATGAGCATGATTATGAGTTCAAGAAAAAGCATGCGATTAAGTTTTTATCAGAAGGAGCCAAATTAAAAGCTTATGTCTTTTTTAAAGGACGTTCAATCATATACAAAGATCAAGGTCAAATTCTACTACTTAGGTTGGCACAAGAACTAGAAGAGTATGGCAAAGTAGAGCAAATGCCAAAACTTGAAGGTAAACGAATGATTATGTTTATCGCTCCAAAAAAATAAGAAACTCTTGTCAAAAGGAGTTATTAAGATAATAAGTGAGATTATAAAAACAAGGATACAATGCCTAAAATGAAAACAAAATCCAGTGCAAAAAAGCGTTTTAAGCTTACCGGTACTGGTAAAATCAAAAGAAAGCACGCTTTTAAGAGTCATATTTTGACAAAAAAATCTAAAAAACGTAAGCTTGCTTTAACGCACGCAACATTAGTGCATAAAAGCGATGAAAATAGTATTAAAGAACAATTACGTTTAAAGTAATTTTTTTTAATCAGGTTAGAATTAGTATAAACCCAGGAGTTAGGCCTATAAAATTTTAGATTGTTAATTTTCGAATTAAGAAATAAAATTTAAATGATCAAGTGTCGATTACCGACCGCCTACTACTAAAAAATTTAAATTATGCCAAGATCAGTAAATTCTGTTGCAAAAAGAGCTAGAAGAAAAAAGGTTCTTAAGCAAGCAAAAGGTTATTTCGGACGTCGTAAAAACGTTTGGACAGTAGCAAAAAATGCGGTTGATAAAGCGATGCAATACTCGTATAGAGACCGTAAAGCAAAAAAGAGAACTTTCCGTGCGTTATGGATTACTCGTATTAATGCGGGTGCCCGTTTACATGGTATGTCTTATTCTCAATTTATGGGAAAAGTAAAAGCTAATAATATCGAATTAAACCGTAAGGTTCTTGCCGATTTAGCGATGAACAACCCAGAAGCTTTTCAAGCAATTGTAGAAAAAGTAAAGTAATTCTTTTAGTAAAACAATACAATCTCACTTATAAAAAATCCTGCTTTTGAAGCAGGATTTTTTTTATCTCTAACATTTACAAAGCAATGCATTTCATCGTCAAAAACAGTATTTAATCCATCAAAAAGAATGTGGATTGGTATTTTTTCATTACTTTTAAGAAAACCGAATAGATATGAAAAAAAAAACACTTTTTGATTATATCAGTATTACTTTTAGTAAGTCAGGGATTATTAGCGCAAGATCATAGTGTGCATTCTAGCTCTCGCGATTTAGGAGCAGAACAAATTTTTGGTCTTTTAGAAATGCCTTTTCTGGCCATTGCACTTATATTTAGTTTTCTTACGGCCACAAAGTTAAAAGGAGGGAAATTTGGATCAGGAATGACACTACTTGCTTGGGGGTTTGTAGTTATGGCTCTTGGACATCTTCATATGCAAATTGCTCATATCTTTGGCTATAATATTTTCAAGAATATATTTGGAGATACTTTGGGTAACTACATTTGGTTTATCGCACTAATTCTTACATGGGGTTTATCGGCATTAGGCTTTTATAAAATATATAAAGCCAGCAAAATATGACCCTAGATGATCTTAAAATGGTTTAAAAGAATAACGACCGCCAAGAAAACCAATCCCAAAAAAAGCCAAGAAGAGCAAGAAATTATTGATCTAATTGATTTTCTTTGGAAAGAGATTGATATATCCAAAAACACTTCTAATCTAAAAATAAAAGTAAAAGCTTTTAGAGAATTTTCTTATGTAAAAAAAATTGAGTTTTTACCAGAACTATACTTATTCCTAGAAGAATATATTACAGAAAAAAATGCAATACGACGACCTAGTAGACAATTTGTACGTAATCAAATTATAGAACGATATAATTCACTATTCAAGCACACATCCTTCAAGTTAATATTTGACCCATTAAAAGAACAAGAATTAATCTTGTGTAAAGTTTTTCTCTCTAATGTATTAGAGAAATCTTCAGAACTTATTGGCAGCTATAATGATTCTAAAATTATTTATATCAAAAAATACCTGGATACACCATACAATTTTCGCACTATTGACCTAATCAAGGAGAGAAAAAATCTATTAGATTTTTCTAATCAGATTTTTCTTAAAATCAAAAATAGCTTAGGTATAAATGCAATCACCAATATCTATTTACTTATTTATAAAAAACATTTTCAATCTTATCATTTATTAGACTCATTTACTGCAACGTTAAATGTAATTCCCGAAGAAATTCTTGCTAAAGACCTGATCAACTTCCCTAGTAAACAACAAATGCATAAGATGCTGCAGAAACAGCTTTATAGTTTAGAAGAAATTAACGAAAGACTTACCAAAGAAGTTGTAGAAAGAAAAAAAGTCGAGGAAGAATTAAAATATAGTGAACATTTAAATACAACCATATTAGAAACAGCAATGGATGGTGTGGTCTTAGTAAATAGCAAAGGAATTGTATTGAATTGGAATAAACAGGCAGAGAATATACTAGAATTAAAAAGAGAGGAAACGATTGGATACAGTATCTATTCATTAGTCCCATATAAACTTAGACAAGAATTAAAAAGAAGTTTTAGTAATTACATACAAACCGGAGATGATGAACTGATCAATAAAAGAGTAGAAACCTCTGTAAACAGGAAAAATGGCTCTATTGTATATATAGAGCTTACTGTTATTGCAATTGAAACTAAAGATGATTATCTTTTCAATGGTTTTTTTAGAGATATCACCAATCGAAAGATTATTGATAATGAAATTAGAGAAGCTAAAGTTATCGCAGAAAAATCTGCTAAAGCAAAGACCGTTTTTTTGTCTAATATGAGTCACGAAATCAGGACTCCTCTTAATGTTATTTTGGGACTTACAGGTATTTTACAAAAGAGTGATTTTAGTAATCTCGATATAGATAAAAAAAACTTGGATGGCATTCAGTTTTCTGCCGAAAATCTTTTGATATTAATCAACGACATTCTTGATTTCTCTAAAATTGAAGCAGGAAAACTCACATTACACAATACAGATTTTAGTCTTAAAGAATTAATTACTAACATCTCACGTGGTTTTAAAATAAAAGCAGACGAAAAAGGCTTAAAATACACAATGCTTATTGACCCTTCTGTACCTAAATTTATTATTGGGGATCAACTTAGGTTAAATCAAATTCTAATCAACCTAATAGGTAATGCAATAAAATTTACCCAAACCGGCGAGATAACAATACAAGTAAAAACAGAAAAATCAAGTAAAAAAGGAATTACTATTAATTTTTCTGTAAAAGACACAGGAGTTGGTATCCCCGAAGATAAGCTTAAGAATATTTTCGAAAGTTTTTATCAGGTACATAAGCCAGGAAAAAATAAGATCGAAGGAACAGGGCTTGGCCTCTCAATCTCTAAACAACTTATAGAGCTACAAGGAGGAGTGCTTAAAGCCGAAAGTAAACCAGGAGCTGGATCAACTTTTGATTTCTCTATTACATATGCCAAAAGCAATTTCAGGTCTACAGAAATAGATAGGAAACATACTACTATGTCTGAAAATAACCATAACCTGTCTGGAGTGAAAGTACTGGTAGTTGAAGACAACAAAATGAACCAATTTTTTATAAAACAATTATTCTCTAATTGGCATATAGATGCACATATTGCAGATAATGGAATGATTGCATTAGAAAAGCTTAAAAACTTTACCTATGATCTAATACTTATGGATATGCATATGCCAGTAATGGATGGTCCCGAAACTACAGAAATCATAAGAAACTCTGATGATAATAAGATTAACAAAATACCTATAATAGCTTGCTCGGCAGATGTGTTCCCAGAATCAAAAAAGAAAGCAATAGAGTCAGGAATGAATTTTTATCTTACCAAACCATTAAGCGAACAGGCTCTTGAAGAGATACTATTAAGTATCTTATCAAAAAATATACAAAACGACACCACTACTTCTGCTAGTACAGATAAACCAACATCTTTAGAAGTTAAAAAATTTTGCGACCTGTCCTTTCTAAAAAAGACTTTTGATAATGACATCGAAATTATTCAAGGAGTTTTACAGATATTCATTGATGAAACCCCAAAAGATTACCAAAAACTAAAACAGGCTATCGAAGAAAAAAATTGGGATATTACACGAGAAACTGCTCATAAACTTAAATCCAGTTTTAAAACTATTGGTTTAAAAAATGAAACAGATATTCTACAAAAAATAGAATATTCATCAAAAGAAAAGGTAGAATTTAGTCTACTCAAAGAATACTTTATAGAATTAAATCAATCCTACTCCAAAATCATCAAAGAAATCAATCAGTACATACAAGATTTTCCTTCTTAAATATACAAAAAAGAAAACACTTTTCTATTCGCTATTATTATCTTTGCGTTTATGCAAAACCAGATAAAAAGTCTTCAGAATGATAAAATAAAATTTCTTAACCAGCTTAAAGAAAAATCAAGAGTTCGCAAAAGAGAAAAACGTTTTATTATCGAAGGTAAACGTGAAATTACATTAGCTATACAAGGAAAGTATACAATTACTCAACTTTATTATTGTTCTTCTATTATTCCGCTTAAAGAAATTTCGGCACTACTTACTTCTTCTCAACATCAAATTGAACTGTTTGAGATTACTTTAGAAATTTATCAAAAACTGGCCTATAGAACCACAACCGAAGGAGTCTTAGCTGTGGCTATTTCAAAAGATAATGATATCAAAAATTTCACTTTATCATCAAAAAACTCCTTAATTCTTGTGGCTGAATCTCCTGAAAAACCTGGTAATATAGGTGCTTTATTACGTACCGCAGATGCTGCACAATTAGATGCAGTTTTTATTGCAAATCCAAAAACTGATATATATAACCCCAACATCATACGATCTAGCGTTGGATGCATATTTACCAACAACATTGCAACCGGATCTTCTGCAGCTATTATAGATTTCTTAAAAAAACACAATATCAATACCTATGGTGCTGCATTACAAAAATCTGTAGATTATCACACTCAGGATTATACCAGACCCACTGCTATAGTGGTTGGTACCGAAGCTACAGGATTAAGTGATGTTTTTTTAGAAAGTGCAACTCAAAATATTAAAATACCAATGAGCGGTGTAATCGACTCAATGAATGTTTCGGTTGCTGCTGGAATTCTCATTTTTGAAGCAAAACGCCAACGAGGGTTTACAGGCTAAAAGATTAAAAATAGTACTAAAAATCAATTAAAAATCATTACCTTACCGTTTCCTACATATCCCAAATCTTTAAACTACTAATTGCTCTAAACCAATGACCCCCAATTCCCTTTTTTATTTATTAATAGCTATTATCATTATTGTATTTCTAATAGATTCTCTATTAGACATCCTTAACTCTAGACACTATAACAATCAGATTCCCGAAGAGCTTATAGATGTTTATCCCGAAGAAGAATATCAAAAATCCATAGCATATAAAAAGGCTAATTTCAAATTTAAATTGGTATCCTCTACTATCTCGTTATGTATCATGCTTCTATTTTTCTTTTTAGATGGATTTGCTATAGTAGATAATATATCAAGGAGTATTTCAAATAATTCAATTATAATTGGTCTTATTTTTTTTGGAATTATAATGATTGGTAGTGATATTCTCTCTACTCCTGCTACTTACTATAAAATTTTTGTTATTGAAGAAAAATTTGGTTTCAATAAAACCACTATAAAAACCTTTTTTATTGATAAAATAAAGAGCATCATAATGATGATAATTGTCGGAGGAGGACTTTTGGCATTGATTATATGGTTTTATCAAATTACAGGAAACTCTTTTTGGGTGTATGCCTGGACATTAGTATCTATATTTACATTGGCTATGAATATGTTCTATGCAAAGCTTATAGTTCCTATCTTTAATAAACAAACCCCTTTAGAACCAGGAGAACTTAGAAATACTATTGAAGCTTATTCTAAGAAAGTTGGTTTTCAGTTAAAAGATATTTTTGTTATTGATGGTTCTAAAAGAAGTACCAAAGCAAATGCTTACTTCTCTGGTTTTGGCAGCGAAAAAAGGATCACTCTTTATGACACATTGATTAATGATCTTGATAACGAAGAGATTGTGGCTGTATTAGCGCACGAAGTCGGGCATTATAAAAAAAGGCATGTGATCGTTAATTTGTTCTTATCTATTGCACTTACCGGGTTAACATTATGGTTTTTATCGCTTTTTATTGCAAATCCGCTTCTATCTGAGGCACTGGGAGTAGCAACTCCTTCGTTTCATATTGGACTTATAGCTTTTGGTATTTTATATAGTCCGATTTCAGAAATAACCGGATTAATAATGAATATAGTTTCTAGAGCTTTCGAGTATCAGGCAGATAACTATGCAAAAGAAACTTATGATAATGAAGCTTTAATTAATAGTTTAAAAAAACTTTCAAAAAACAACCTTAGCAATTTAACCCCTCATCCTGCTATGGTATTTATTCATTACTCGCATCCTACTCTTTTACAAAGAATTAAAAATCTTAGAAAATAAATCCCTTACTCAAGACTTGGTGGTTACATTTCTTAATTGTATTTTTAATTATTAATGACAAAAAATATAATATAATCATTAATCTCAAGGCACAATTTTGTCGGTTAATATTACGTAGGGGATATCACACGCGATACTTAATAGGGCTTTCTTAAAAAACTTTATGTTATGACTGAAGCTGCTATAGATAAAGAAAATAAACAGATTGCTAAGCAATACAAAGAATTGCTTCGTATTAGTTATAGAGATCTTACAAAAGAGGATAAGATACTTATACGACAGGCGTTTGATATTGCTGTTGATGCCCATAAAGATCAACGTCGTAAAAGTGGTGAAGCTTATATTTTTCATCCTATTGCGGTAGCAAAAATTGTAGCTAGTGAAATTGGACTGGATGCTACATCAATTGCTGCAGCATTACTTCATGATGTTGTAGAAGACACAGAATATACTCTGGTAGATATTGAGCAAATGTTTGGTGAAACAGTAGCTCGTATTGTAGATGGCCTTACTAAAATTTCTTCTCTAAAAAAAGATAGAGATATTTCTCTACAAGCCGAGAATTTCAGAAAAATGCTTCTTACCCTTAATGATGATGTAAGGGTTATTATCATTAAAATTGCAGATCGCTTGCATAATATGCAAACGATGGATGCTATGAGACCAGATAAGCAGGTAAAGATTGCATCCGAAACTTTGTATATATACGCCCCTCTGGCTCATCGAATTGGCTTATATAATATCAAAACAGAATTAGAAGATCTGGGATTGAAATATACCGAACCCGAAGTATATAAAGATATTCTCGAAAAAATTAAAGAAAGTAAGGAAGAGCAAGATGAGTATATCAAAAAATTCTCTGATCAGATTAGAGAAGGTCTTGATAGAGAAGGATTAAATTATGAAATAAAAGGAAGGCCTAAATCCATTTTTTCGATTCGTAGAAAAATGGTAAAGCAAAACATCTCATTTGACGAAGTGTATGACAAATTTGCCATACGAATAATATACAAGTCTGATAATATAGAGAATGAAAAGTTTATTGCCTGGAAAATATATACTGTAGTAACCGATTACTATAGACCAAACCCTATTCGCCTAAGAGATTGGATCTCTCAACCCAAGTCTACTGGCTACGAAGCCTTACATATTACTGTTATTGGCCCAGACAGCAAATGGGTAGAAGTACAAATTCGTAGTGAGCGTATGCATGAAATTGCAGAAAAAGGATATGCAGCACATTATAAGTACAAGAATACTGAAGAAAAACAAGATCAAGGATTAGATGGATGGCTTAATCGATTGCAGGAGGCATTAGAAAATTCTGAAACAAATGCTGTAGATTTTGTAGAAGAATTTAAATTAAACCTTTATGCAAAAGAAATATTTGTCTTTACGCCAGAGGGGGATTTAAAATCATTACCAAAAGGAGCAACTGCACTTGATTTTGGTTTTAGTGTACATACCGAGGTTGGATTAAGAACAAGAGGAGCTCGAGTAAATGGTAAATTAGTACCTCTAAGCCATGAGCTTAAAAGTGGCGATCAGGTAGAAATCATTACCTCGACCAAATCAAAACCTTCTTCTAGCTGGTTGGATTATGCTACTACAGCAAGAGCAAGATCCAAAATTAAATCTGCTTTACGAGACGAGAAAAAACAAATTGCCGAAGACGGAAAAGTCGTTTTAAAACGTAAACTTCGCTCTCAGAAAATAACAATGAGTGAAAAAGTAGTTAATGAACTTGTACTCTATTTTAAACTTAAAACAAGTTTGGATCTATTCTACAGAGTAGGTATAGGAACTATTGACAATCAAAAAATCAAAGAGTTCGCTACCACTCGAAGTAATGTCTTTATGAATTTTATTAAAAATAGAATTCGAAGAGGTAATATTAAAGATGTTAATAAGGAGGAAATTACATCGAAATACGATCTGCTAGTTTTTGGAAAAGATTCAGAAAAACTAGAATACAAATTATCTAATTGTTGTAATCCTATTCCTGGAGATGATGTTTTTGGTTTTATAACAGTTAATGAAGGTATAAAAGTACATAAAAACAATTGCCCAAATTCGCTACAGCTACAAAGCAACTATGCGTATCGTATTATTCCTGCGAAATGGATTGATTCTAGCCAGGAAGAATTCAAAGCTGTAATAAGACTAAATGGTATTGATAATATTGGTGTAGTAAATGAGGTAACACAAATTATCTCAAACAATATGAGTCTTGCAATATATAATATGAATTTTGACACTAATGACGGCGTTTTTACTGGTAAAATAACTGTAGGTGTCAAAAATAAAAACACTTTAAAAACGGTTATGAAAAACCTTTCAAAAATAAGTGGTATTGATAAAGTTGTAAGAGAATAAAAACTTGTTTTTTTGCTCAAAAATGAATTATGAATTAAGAATCATACTATTTTACAAAGATTCTTTTTTATGGTCAAATCGGTTCAAATCAACTAATTTTAAAAAACCTTAAATAATCGTTTTTAAATCAGAGTCTCACTAATAAAAAATAATGTAACTTTGCGTTTTTAAACGTATGAGTACTAAAGCAACTACACAAAACGATCAAGTTATCGTTAAAAATGTTTTCACCAGTTTCTTAGAAGAAAATGGTCATAGAAAAACACCCGAAAGATACGCTATACTTCAAGAGATTTACGAAAGTGATGAGCATTTTGATATCGAATCATTATATATCAAAATGAAAAACAAAAATTATAGGGTAAGCCGTGCCACACTTTATAATACTATAGAGCTTTTATTAGAATGTAAATTGGTTAGAAAACATCAATTCGGACAAAATCAGGCTCAATACGAAAAATCATATTTCGACAGACAACATGATCACTTAATTTTAACTGATACCGGGGATGTATTAGAATTTTGTGATCCTAGAATTCAATCTATAAAAAAAACAATCGAAGAAATTTTTGACGTAGATATTACAAATCATTCTTTGTATTTCTACGGAACTAAAAAAAACCCAACTAATAAAGATAACTAATGGCGGTAAACTTATTACTTGGTCTTCAGTGGGGAGACGAAGGGAAAGGAAAAATTGTAGACGTTCTTACAAAAGATTATAATATTATTGCACGATTTCAAGGTGGTCCTAATGCCGGTCACACTTTAGAATTTGATGGAATCAAACATGTGTTACATACTATTCCTAGCGGAATTTTTCATGATAAAGCCATAAATCTAGTTGGAAATGGTGTCGTAATAGACCCTGTGATTTTCAAAAAAGAATTGGATAATCTTAATAAATTTAATTTAGATTACAAATCCAAATTATTGATTTCTAGAAAAGCCCATCTAATTCTTCCTACGCATAGGATTCTGGATGCTGCTTCTGAAGCTTCTAAAGGAAAAGCAAAAATTGGTTCTACTCTAAAAGGAATTGGCCCTACATATATGGACAAAACCGGTAGAAATGGTATTCGAGTTGGAGATTTAGAATTAAATGACTGGAAAGAACGCTACCGTGCTTTAGCCAATAAGCATGAAGCAATGATTGATTTTTATGATTCAAAAATAGAATACAATCTGGAAGAGCTAGAGAATGAATTCTTTGAAGCGATTAAAGTTTTAAAAACACTTACTTTTATTGATAGCGAAGAATATCTTCATCAAGCCCAAAAAGAAGGAAAAACAATTTTGGCAGAAGGTGCACAAGGGTCTTTATTAGATATCGATTTTGGCACATACCCTTTTGTAACATCATCAAATACTACAGCAGCAGGAGCATGTACCGGTTTGGGTATTGCACCAAATAAGATCAAAGATGTTTTTGGTATATTTAAAGCATACACAACTCGAGTTGGTAGTGGACCATTTCCTACCGAATTATTTGATAAAGATGGAGAGACAATGGCACAAGTTGGTCATGAATTTGGGGCTACAACAGGTAGACCAAGAAGATGTGGATGGCTAGACCTTGTAGCACTAAAATATGCAGTACATGTAAATGGTGTTACAAAATTAATGATGATGAAAGGCGACGTACTAAGTGGGTTTAATACCTTAAAAATATGTACAGCTTATAAATACCAGGGTAAAACAATCACTCATTTACCATACAATATAGAACCTGAAAATGTGACTCCTATCTATACCGAGATGAAAGGTTGGTCCGAAGATCTTACAGGAATGACCGATCCTTCTCAATTACCTAAAGAGTTAAATGAATATATCTCGTTTTTAGAAAAAGAATTAGAAACACCTATTACAATTGTTTCTGTAGGACCAGATAGAACGCAAACCATACACAGGTAAAAAAAACATTATAAAAAATAAGAGCGGCTGTAAAAATATACAGCCGCTCTTATTTTTTATATCTATAGCATTAATTTCCTAAATAGATAAAAGTATTAATTACCAGATAAGGTTGATAGCGATCAAAAGATTGATTTGCTCCTCCACTATTTAGTGTTACATTATGATTGTGATTTCCGGCATTACTAGTATTTGTATTTCCTCCGGCCAATAAAATTCTTCTATTTGCATCTACACCATTTTGTACACGTTGATTAGAAAAGAAACCAGCAAAACCATGCCTATGATTCCCTCTAGTATTTGTTGTACCCGTAAAATTAACATTAGGTAAATTTGCCTGGACTAAGGTTGTATTCGCTTGTCCTCCTGTATCCCCTATATTCTCTCCTCCTGCGGGATGTTTTAAGACTCTATCTGTTGCATTGGGTAAGTTTGTGGTAAACCCTAAACTAGTAGCAACTGCTTGAGCCGTAGCCGAAAGTGTTGCAATACTACGACCATCTAAAATATACCACCCGCTATGATCTGCAGTAGCAACGCTAAACTTTACATCTCCGTCTGATGCTGATTCATTTGCAGCAACCCATCTTGTTCCATCCCAGTAATATATCTTATCATCTGTAGTGTTATACACTATCGACCCTTCATTAGGAGTTGCAATACCATTCATTTGAACAGTAGTAACATTAGGCAATCCTAATATAGAATTCCTATCGACCTGAGCATAAAAAAAATGACTTACAAAAACGAAAATTAAAAATAGTTTTACTTTCATATAGTTATTTGTTTTACCATAAATATATAAAAGCAAAAACATTTATCAGAAAATAAATCTAAAATATATTTTCTATCAATTCATAATATCATAATGAAGTAGTCCCTTCCTTATTAGGTTTTAGCTCTATTACTCTTTCTAATTTTCGCATAATTTTCTGCTTACGATAATAACCATCAGGAAATGATTTTATCTGCTTGAAACCGTAGATATCATCATCACCTTTTCCTCCTTTACGATTACTTGCAAAATATCCAGTTTTGCTTTCTTCATTAATAATAAAAGTAAAATCATCTTTAGAGCTGTTAATAGGTTTTCCTAAATTATAAACTTCTACTACTCCTTCTTTATTTAAAATAGCCATAAAAATATCTAACCCTCCTAGCCCCTTATGACCATCACTGGCAAAAAACAACTTTCCTTTATCACTAATATAAGGGAAAGTTTCACGGCCCGAAGTATTAATTAAATCTCCCAGATTTCTAGGCGTTCCAAAACTTTCATCTTCATTTATTTTCACCACATACAAATCTGATTTTCCCTGGGTTCCTGGCATGTCACTTGCAAAATATAAGTATTTGCCATCTGAAGATAATGCAGGGTGCGCTATTGAGTACTCATCACTATTAAAAGGCAACTCTTCTACTTCTCCCCATTTTCCGTTATTATAACGTGCTCTATATATTTTTAATAAAACAACGCCTTCTGTATTTGTTTTAGATTTTCTTTTAGAATAATTATTTCTAGTAAAATAGACTGTTTTTCTATCCTTACTAAAAGTTGCAGAGGATTCATGAAACTTCGAATTAATAGTCCCTTTTAATTTTTCAATACTTTTCTGTTCAGAAACATGTGTAGTTGTATACAAATCCAAGAAAGGTTGATCATTCCACTCGTGTAATACTTTAGAAAAGTTATTGGTATTTCTCGAGGATGCGAATACTAATTCCCCATTATAAAAACTAGGAGCATAATCAGAATATTTAGAATTGATATTTAAGGTATCAATTATAAATTCCTTTGGCTTATCTTTTTCCGATAAAGTATTATCTAATGAATCATGTATCTGTTCAATTCCTTTATCATTACTTGCATATAACCAATGCGCTATATCATCTTCATTTTTATATTCTTCAGTACTTTTAAAGCATTGTGTATACCTGGTTCGGTATTCTGATTTCATCTTTTCTGGATACAAAGAAGACAACACTCGATACCATTGTGCTGCTTTTTCTAACTCACCATTAAAGTAATATGAATCCCCTAATCTTTCATATAACTCTATTGATTTACCTCCTTTTTTTATAGCTTTTAAGTACATTTCCCTTGCCTCGATATAGGCATACTTTTCAAAAGCTTCATTTGCTTTTTCCAACTGCTTTTCCTGAGAAAACACAGCACCCCAAAAAAACAAAAAAAATAGAGCCCCTAAGTTTTTTTTCAAAACCATCTATTATCTTTTTGTTAATAGTATAACGACCTCAACTGTTCTTTTTTTTTAAAAAAGTAGCTCTATATCTATTCTTAATAATGGATCAGAATAAACAAATTTGCTTTTGATAAAGAATAAAAGTTAAGATGATGCTATCCCCATAGCATTGATCGTTTCCTTTGTTGTTTCCTATCGCAATTTACTGATGCTTAAGTAGATCTAGTGTTAAAAAATTCGAAAATTTCTCTTATTTGCTTCTTTTTATCTGTATTAGTCCTTTGATCGTACAAAACTTACACATTATCCTTTTTTTATAAAACTAAACCCCTCTAATGATTGTAGAAATTACTTGCTTTTAAGTTATTACAGAGATAAAACATGTTAAAATGCAACATAAGATTAGACATAAAGTTATTAAATGAACACAACTTACTTTTTATTTTACTGCTATAGCCACAATCATTAGATACAATTTTCGTTATTTTGCATACAAATTTGAAACACTTGAAAAACAAATTCTTCTATATACTATTTGCTTTTATATTTTCGGTAGCATCATTTGCACAAGAAGGAAAACAAATCAAAGTTCAATCTGATCGTACCATAAAAGATCAAAATCGGTTTCCTGGGGCAACTATCCTGGCCAAAGTAGACAAACAGGTATATATGCAACATGAAGGAATTGAGATATGGTGTGATCAAGCTATTCACTATGGTGAAGATAAGTTTGTTAAGGCCTTAGGGAATGTAAAAATGAAGCAAGGAGATACCATTACTATGACTAGTAAATATGCTGAGTATAATGGTAATACTAAATTTGCATATGCAAGTGATGATGTATTTATGGAAACTCCTTCGAATACATTACGTACCGATACTTTATTCTTTGATCGACTTAGGCAACAGGCCTATTATCGTAGTGGAGGAACAGTTAGAGATTCTTCGAATACATTAACCAGTCAAATTGGACGGTATTTTATGGATAGAAAACAATATTCATTTAATACCGCAGTAAAAATTGTAAATCCAGAAAATACGGTCGATTCTGATCGATTGGATTATTATACAGAAAATGGTCATGCATATCTATATGGCCCCTCAACAGTTAAGGGTAAAGAAAGTACATTATATTGTGAACGAGGATTCTATGACACTAAAGTTAAGACTGGATATGCTATCAAAAATGCAAAAATCGACTATGATAAACGCACTGTTTTTGGAGATAGTATTTTTTACAATAGTGCTAGTCAATTTGCTTCGGCCACTAATAATATTAGAGTATTAGATACTGCAAATAATTCTGTAATTACTGGTCATTATGCAGAGGTTTTTAAAGAAAAAGATTCTGTTTTCATCACAAAGAGAGCACTCGCAGCTACTTTGCAGGAAAAAGATTCGATTTTTATTCACAGTGATACACTTATGGTCACTGGTAAACCCGAACGAAGAATAATGAATGGTTTTTATGATGTGAGAATTTATAAGAGTAATATGAGTGGTAAAAGTGATTCTATTAATGTAGATCAGACTACAGGGTATACTAAAATGATTGGCCGACCGATTATTTGGTCGCAAAGAAATCAAATGACAGGTGATACTATAAAAATTATCTCGAATACAAAGACAGAAAAGTTAGATTCACTTATCGTATACCAAAATGCTTTTTTAGCACAAGAAGACACCCTTAAAGCCGGATTCAATCAAGTAAAAGGCCAAATACTTTATGGTTTATTTAAAGAAAATGAACTCTACCAGGTGGATATTGACAAAAACACAGAAACTATATTTTATCAGAGAGAAAGCGAAGGGGAGTTAAAACTTATTGGTATTAATAAAGTACTCTCTAGCTCAATCAGATTATTATTAAATAATCGAGAGATTGAAGATGTCTATTATTATCAGAATATTGACGGTACTTTATATCGTGAAATTGATCTACCAGAAAATGCTCGTGAGCTCTCTGGTTTTAATTGGCGTGGTGATGAACGTATTAATAGCAAGGCTGACCTATTTAGAGGAGAATCGCCTCCAGAGCTTACCAAAATAACAGGAATCCCATTACCAAAAGATGAAGCAGATTTCTTTGATGAAGAAACAGTTAAACGTTTAGAGGATAATAAGTCAGAAGGTTCTCGATTATTAGAGCAAGAACTTAAAGATGCTGAGCTCAAAGAAACCAACGAACAACTAGATTCTATTCCTTTTAAAAAGAAAGTAAAAGAAGATCTTAATACCGAAAAGAAAAAAAGCCAAAAAGATAGTACCAATATCGAACATTAATATCTTTTTGTGTAAAAATATCGGATAACGCATTCAAACCCGATAATCTAGTAAAAAAACAATCTTGAAACAGGATTTTTTCAAATATCAAGCGCAAACTACTCCACATCCCTTAGCTATAGAAGTTTCGTATGCTACTGGTAGCTATATTTATGACACTAACAACAAAAAGTATTTGGATTTTGTTGCTGGAGTATCAGCCTGTAGTTTAGGACATAAGCACCCTAGGGTTATACGTGCAGTAAAGAATCAATTAGACAAATATCTACACGTCATGGTGTATGGTGAATACATACAACAACCTGCTGTAGAACTCACCAAATTATTGGCTTCTCACCTACCCCATCCATTAGAAAAAACCTACTTAACCAACTCAGGAACCGAGGCTATTGAAGGGGCTTTAAAATTAGCCCGAAGAGTTACAGGTCGAAGTCAGATTATTGCGGCAAAACTAGCATATCATGGCAACACTATGGGATCTATGAGTGTAATGGGATATGAAGAACGCAAACAAGCATTTAGGCCATTAATTCCTGATACCTCTTTTATTACATTTAATGATGAAAAAGAGATACAACAAATCACACACAAAACCGCAGCAGTTATCTTAGAAACCATACAAGGAGGAGCGGGGTTTATCGAACCTAAATACAAGTATCTAAAAAAAGTAAAAAAGAAGTGTCAAGAAGTTGGAGCACTGTTAATTCTAGATGAGATACAACCTGGATTCGGAAGAACTGGTACATTATTTGGCTTTCAACATTATGGTATCGTTCCTGATATTGTAGTAATGGGTAAAGGAATGGGTGGCGGACTTCCGATTGGGGCTTTTACCGCTTCGACAACAATGATGGATCAATTACAGGACAACCCCAAATTAGGCCATATCACAACATTTGGAGGAAACCCTGTCATTGCAGCTGCCGCTTTGGCAACATTACAGGAAATTACAGAGAGTGACGTAATGGCAGCTACATTAGAAAAAGAAAAACTATTTAGGTCACTATTAGTTCATCCATTAATTAAAGAAATTAGAGGACTGGGTCTTATGTTAGCTTTTATAACTCCTTCTGCAGAAATAACAAATCAAGTTATATTAAAATGTCAAGACCATGGATTAATCTTATTTTGGTTACTTTTTGAGCCTCTTGCAGTACGTATTACGCCACCACTTACTATATCCGAAAGTGAAATCAGAGAAGGATGTCAAATTATCCTTACTGCTTTAGATCAAATATTAGACAACAAAATTTAAGCGGTAATCATTGAAGTTTTATTAAAAAAACCGTATCTTTAGTAGACCATCCATTATTTTCACAAATTCATTAATACATTTCGGCTTCTATAAAAGAAAAACTCTATATCATTATCTATATAATGGTACGTATTTTGTTAATTAGTTTGTTAAAAACAATTGGTTTTTGAAGTATTATTATTCAATTTCATTTGTAATTTTAATACTGAGGAAATCAATAATGCGAAAATAAATTAAGTAATGGATTTATTAGATACTTTTATTTGTTGGGGAAAACAAAAAAAGTATTTACATCAATTTTATGATTTATTGAGCATCTTTAATCAACGTGTATGAGATTTAACCACGAAGAAGAAGAAAATAATTTCTCGATTACTCGATACGAGTCTATGCTGAGATCTAATGATGTTAAATTTTTTGATTCAGATGAATTTGAATCTATTATTCATCACTATTTAGAAAATGGAAAAATTGCTAAGGCAAAAAAGGCAATTTCTTTGGGACTTTCTCAACATCCATCGTCTGTTAATCTTAAATTATTGCAAGTCGAAGTTCTCGTTTTTGAAAATCGCTTAGATAAAGCAGACAATCTTTTGGCTCAACTACATGCTATAGAACCAGAAAATGAAGAAATCTACATTCAAAAAGCTAATATTCTTTCTAAACAAAACGATCATATAAAAGCCATAGAGTTATTAATGATGGCACTTAGCTACACAAATGATGCTGCCGATGTGTATTCCCTTATAGGAATGGAGTATCTTTTTATGGATGATTTTGAAAATGCAAAAATCAATTTCATGAAATGTCTCGAAGCAGATGATCAGGATTACTCTGCTTTATATAATGTGATATACTGTTTTGATTTTCTTGAACAACATGAAGAAGCTATCGAATATCTAAACATGTTTCTAAATAAAAATCCATATTGTGAAGTCGCCTGGCACCAGGTTGGTAAACAATATTTTGATCTCGAAGAATATGAAAAAGCACTAGCAGCTTATGATTTTGCAATTATAAGTGATGAATATTTTATTGGTGCCTATTTAGAAAAAGGGAAAGTATTAGAAAAACTAAAAAGGCATAATGAAGCTATAGAAAACTATAGAATAACATTAGAACTAGATGACCCTACTTCTTTTGCTTTACTAAGAATAGGAAAATGTTATGAAAAACTAGGTGTAGATGACCTTGCTATTCAACACTATTCCAAAACTGTGCATGAAGATCCATTATTAGATAAAGGATGGATAGCTATCACTGATTTCTACATGCGTAAACGTGATTATCAAAAAGCACTATACTATACAAACAAAGCTATAAACATCGATGGCGAAAATGTTTTATACTGGAAACGTTACGCAAAAATAAACAATAGACTTGCATTTTTTGAAGAGGCAGAACGAGGATATAGAAAAGCTATCGAATTAGGGAATTATGAACTAGAAACCTGGTTAAATCGTTCGGACATCCTTAGGTTTATAGGAGAATCAAATGCTGCAATACAAAATTTACACCAAGCTATAGAATTTTATCCCGATAATGCAGAAATTCAATATAGACTTGCTGGTTTATACTATGAACTACAAGATTATCAAAAAGGGGAGTATCATATAAGAAAAGCCTTAGATCTTGACTATGAATATCATATCGTTTTGGAAGAACTTTTTGAAAAGATTTTTAATCTAACTCTTGTTAGAAACATTATTTCTGAATACCAATAATTCTAAAAAAGACTGTTTTTTTTCTAATTGATTGCATTGCAAAAATCCATACATTTGTTTTAACTTAAAACACCAAAAACAATAAGAATGCAAAGAAATCTTAAGGATTACCTTATCATCTCTGCAAAAGGATTAGCAATGGGAGCGGCAGATGTAGTTCCTGGAGTTTCTGGAGGAACTATTGCATTTATATCTGGCATATATGAAGAATTAATTGAAACTATTAATGGACTAGATCTTGGTTTTTTCTCGGTTTGGAGAAAAGAAGGATTTAAAACTTCCTGGAAAAAATATAATCTATCTTTCTTAACGGCCCTTTTTTTAGGTATTGTAACCAGTATTCTTTCTCTTGCAAAACTTATAAAGTGGTTGCTTCATAATGAACCTCTATTACTTTGGGGATTTTTCTTTGGATTAGTTCTTGCCAGTATCGTTTATATTGGAAAACAAATCACTGCCTGGAAACCAAAAGTAATCATTGGCATTATTCTGGCAGCAGTACTTTCTTATTTTATCACTATAGCAGAACCTCTGGCTTCACCAGATAGTAACTGGTATCTTATGTTTTGTGGATTCATTGCAATCATTGCCATGATATTACCAGGAGTATCAGGAGCTTTCATACTACTTATTCTTGGGGTTTACCAAACAGCTATTGATATTCTGAACCAATTACGTAACGGAATTGTACAAATGGATTTTGATATTTTGTGGCAGGCTATTTATAAAATATTAATCATGGCTATTGGTGCTGTTATAGGGTTGAAATTGTTTTCTAAAGCACTTAATTGGATGTTTAAACATCATAAAAATATGACTTTAGCTATACTTACGGGCTTTATGATAGGCTCACTAAATAAGTTATGGCCCTGGAAAAAAGTAGAATCCTGGAGAACAAACTCTGAAGGAATCGAAGTTCCTTTCATAGAAAAGAGCATTCTACCAAGTCAATTTGAAGGTGATGTTAAAATGATTTGGGTTTTACTTTTTGTAGTTATAGGTTTTCTATTAATCCTTATCTTAGAACGCCTTTCTGTAAAAAAATCAGACTAACCAATGCAACAAAGTACCCGAACCTTTACTGATAGACTTTTCCTTGTTATTAAAGGTCTTGCAATGGGTGCAGCAAATAAAGTCCCTGGTGTTTCTGGCGGTGTAGTCGCATTTGTTGCCGGGTTTTATGAAGAATTTATCTATTCTCTTCAGAAAATAAATTTTAAAGCATTTAAGCTTTTTATCAATTTTAGGTTTAAAAGCTTCTGGCGATATATAAATGGACGATTTCTTGGCCTTTTAATCTTAGGAATGTTAATTAGCTATTTTAGTGTTTCTAAAATTCTGGATTACCTCATTATTCATTATGAACTATATGTATGGGCTGCATTTTTTGGGATGATCATGGGCTCTATTTATTATATAGTAAAAGACTTTAACGATTGGAATAGAAGAAACATTTGTCTTATTATTATAGGTATCGTTGTTGGGGTTAGTATTAGTTTATTGGCTCCTGCAAAAGAAAATGACAATCTTTGGTTTGTATTTATCTGTGGTATTATTGGTGTATCAGGTATGACATTACCTGGATTATCTGGTTCTTTTATTCTTATTTTATTAGGTAATTACGTTCTTTTACTGGTTGATTCTGTAAATGCATTATATGATACAATAGCCGATCTAATACGTTGGGACCTTTCATTTATAGAAGATGCTCACAGAATTAGATTACTAAAAGTACTTATTGTATTTAGTCTTGGTTCATTAACTGGTTTAGTTACCTTATCCCATTTTTTAGGATATGTTTTAAAACACTATAAAAATGCAACTTTTGCAGCGATCATTGGATTTATAACTGGTTCTCTAGGTGTCGTTTGGCCCTGGAAGAATAAAATTTATAAAGTTGATACTCTAGGAAACATACAAATTGATGCATTGGGTAATCCAATACTCGATAATTATGATCGCTATTTTCCTGATTTTACAACTATCGAAACTTATATTGGGATTTTTTATATTCTCGTAGGTATTGGCATCGTTTTATGGTTAGAATGGTATGGCCAAAAAAACGCTAAAAACTTCAAAATGAAAAAAATTTACGGTTTATTAGGTAGAAACATCAGTTATTCCTTCTCTAAAGGTTATTTTTCTGAAAAATTTGAAAAAGAAAATCTAGATTGTGAATATAACAACTTTGATCTTACCCAAATTAAAGATTTTATTGAAGTTACCAAAGATCCTGATGTACAAGGTTTAAATGTAACCATACCCTATAAAGAAGAAGTAATTCAATATATGGATGATCTGGACCCAATAGCCAAAGAAATTGGGGCAATAAATGTCATAAAGTTTGATAAGGGTCAAAAATTAAAAGGATATAATAGCGATTATTATGGTTTTACAGAATCTTTAAAGCCTTTACTTAACAAAACGATAAAAAAGGCATTAATTCTTGGTACAGGAGGTGCTTCAAAAGCTATTGCTTATGCATTAAATCATTTAAATATCGACTATACATTTGTATCACGTAATCCTGATTTTAATGAACTAAGTTATAGCGATCTCGATGAAGATATTATACAAGCATACAAACTAATAATAAACTGTACCCCCCTGGGAACGCATCCGAATATTCATAATTACCCAGATATCCCTTATGAATACATTACCAAAAATCATGTTTTATATGATTTGATTTATAATCCAGATGAAACTACTTTTATGAGCAAAGGAAAAGAAGAAGGAGCTACTGTTTCTAACGGATTACAAATGTTAATACTGCAAGCAGAAAAGGCTTGGGAAATCTGGAATATGTAATTTTTGGCTCATTTTGTCATAAAATTCTTACCAAAACTCTTTTTAAGTAGTCTTAAAACCTTTCAATAACTTTGAGTTTTTCTAATATGTTAGTATCTTAGTCAGGCATTAAACTCAGACAAACAAAAACGCTCACACAATGTCCACACGTGATAACCTGCCTCAGGCAGATGGAAATGAAGAAAATAAGACTAAGATTTTAGATGTAAACTTAGAAACTGAAAATCTAGAAGCCGTTAAATCAGAAGATTCTGATGAAGTAACTACTGAAAACACAGAACATTCTGTAAATGAAGAATCTAAAACATCGGTTAATCCACAGATTACCGATGCCATAGAAGAAGATTCTGAGTCTGAAAACAGTAGTGCAACTACAGAAGAAACACTAGATGTTGATAATGCCGTACAAGAAAACGCGCCCACTGCAGATGAAGCTACCTCAGAAAATAATACAACGCCATCTGTAGACGAGAGTAGCAATACAACTACTTCACAAAAAGAAGAATCAAAACCTAAAACTCCTGCTGGTGAGGATCAAATTCAAGATCAAATGGATGAAGCTGTCGCTGAGCATAGCGAAGATGAGAGCACCATAGAGCGTCATAATATCGAGAAGAAGGATTATCATGCAATGAATAAAGAAGAATTGGTCAAAGAATTACGAGAGTTGATCAAAAATGAAAAAATTCAGGCAATTAGAGAGCATGTTGAGGAAATTAAAAGTGAGTTTAATGAAAAATTTAATGAAGAAGTAGAACAAAAAAAGGAAGAATTCTTGGCTGATGGTGGTGATATTATAGATTTCTATTATTCTACGCCAATAAAAAAAGAATTTAATTCTGTTTATTTTGATTATAAAGAAAAACGAAATTCATATTATCAAAATCTTAAAAAAGATCTTCAGGAAAATCTAAAAAGAAGATTAGAATTGATTGATGAATTAAAAGGCTTACTTAATGTAGACGAAAACATAAATACAACATACAATCATTTTAAAAGTATTCAGGAAAGGTGGCGCAATGCGGGCCCTATACCAAGGGATAAATACAATACTGTATGGAATACCTATCATCATCACACTGAGAATTTTTATGATTTTCTGCATTTAAACAGAGAATTTAGAGATCTTGATTTTAAACATAACCTTGAGCAAAAACTTAAGATTATTGAGCGTGCCACAGAATTAGCACAAGAAACCGATGTTAATAGAGCATTTAGAGAATTACAGCTGCTTCATAAAATGTGGAAAGAAGATCTGGGACCTGTTGGAAAAGAATATAGAGAACCTATCTGGGAAAAATTTAGTGCATTAACCAAAAAAATTCATGAAAATCGCCAGAGGTATTTTAAAGATCAGGATAAGATCTATGAACAAAATCTAGAAGTTAAAAGAGAGATCATTGCAAAAATTATTGAAGTTAGCCAGGATCATCCTAAAAATCATAATGGTTGGCAGCAAAAAATAAAAGAAATTGAGGCGTTAAGAGATGATTTTTTTAAAGCAGGAAAAGTACCTTCTAATCTAAATGAACAAACTTGGAGTGAGTTTAAAACTGCTGTAAGAGATTTTAATCGTAATAAAAACGCATTTTATAAAGGCCTTAAAAAAGATCAGTTTGATAATTTAAATAAAAAAATGGAACTGATTCAGATTGCAGAAGATAATAAGGATAGTGATGACTTTACTGCTATTACTCCACTTATGAAAAAAATTCAATCTGATTGGAAAAAGATTGGTCACGTACCTCGAAAAGATAGTGATAGAATCTGGAAAAGGTTTAAAGACGCATGTAATTCTTATTTTGATAGACTTCATGCAGAGAGAAATGAAGCTAATAAAGAAGAGCTCATTTCTTTAGAAAAGAAACAGGAACATATCGAAGCTCTTAAAAAACTAGAGCTTTCTGGGGATACTGAAGCCGATCTTAAAACTATAAAAGACAACATTGCTATCTGGAAAACTTTGGGTAGAGTGCCATATAAAAAGAAAAACATAGAGGCAGAATATAATAAAATTCTGGATGGTTTCTTTCAGCAACTTAATTTGGGGCGTAAAGAAACAGAGCTCATTAAATACGAAAACAAACTAAATACTTTATCCGGTCAGAGTGATGATCGAGCTCTTAGAAACGAGCAGAGCTTTATTCGTAAAAAAATTGATGAAGTTAATGGTGAAATCCGCCAATTAGAAAACAATCTTCAGTTCTTTAAACATGCCAAAGATGATAATCCAATGGTAAGAGATGTACGAAAGAATATCGAAAAACATAAAGAAAACCTAGATGTTTGGAAAGCTAAACTAAACAAGATTAAGCAACTTTAATCATATATATGATTTTCTGTAATTTAGAAATCAAGTTATTCTAAAGACATAGGAACACATACATTCTTATTATAGCTAAACTTTTCTCTCTCTGAGTATAGACAAAAGCAGTAACCAATTGTTTCTAAATAACATCAATAATTCTGCTGTACATATTCTATCGACTTTAAGTTGTGGTGATATAAAAGGAATTTTCTCATGTAGATGCACCTTAACTTTTTGTAGATAATATAAAATATCGTTAGAATACTCTAAAAAGAATAAACAGATAAGTTAAAAAATAAATTACCCGCCAACCATGAGCTGACGGGTAATTTTGTTTATATAACAAACAGTGTATTTCCAATTAATAACCAGGATTCTGTTGTCCAGCTATAGTTGGATTTGCATTAATCTCTGCTGTTGGAATAGGGAACTGGAATCTAAAATCTCCTGCCGCAAGAGTTGGAGCTTCAGGAGCTGTTCCTGTACCATCAATAATATCTCCTCTAGTTGCATTTCTAGATATACTTTCTCCTCTTCTCTTAAGATCAAAGAATCTATGACCTTCACAAGCTAATTCAACTCTTCTGTTAAATTGGATAGCATCTTCAAGAGCTGCTCCTGTTTCTCCTCCTGTAAAGGAAGTAAAGCGCTCATTTCTTAACTCATCTAAAGTAGCTAATGCCTGAGCTCCCTGACCTAGTTCAAATTGTGCTTCAGCCTTATTTAAAAGAACCTCTGCATAACGAAGTACTTTTACATCTACTCTACCGTTAACCTGACCTTCTTCACCCAAAAACTTTTTGATTGCATTATAGTCATTACCTTGGTTTGTTCCTACAAATTGTAAAACATCTCTTCTTACATCATTAGCATCTATACTATTGAAGAAATCAAAATCTAGTACATATTCTGAAATAGTTGCACTACTAGAAGATTGACTGTAAAGAACTCCAACATTATTACCGTTAGATTCTGAAGTAGTATTAATAGAAAGTTCTATCACTACACCAGCATTAGTTTTATCGATATATACATCAGGAAGTTGTGCTGCCGTTGCCAATGTAGCAGAAACTGCATCAGCCGCATCTATAACTTTTTGATATTCTCCATTATATAAATACACTCTGGATAATAATGCATTTACACCATTTTTATTTAACCTACCTTCACCATTATCATCATCTATTAGTGTCTTTGCACGCTCTAAATCACCGATAATTTCAGCATAATTTGCTCCTACAGTTTCTCTTGCAGGTTGTGCAAACGGATCTCCTGTATCGCCATCTTCTACTTTAAGGTATACTGCACCTAATGAACCGTTAGCATCACCACTTTGTGTTGGGATTTTACCAAAGATTCTTGCCAAATCAAAATGCGCCCAAGCTCTTGCAGCCAATGCCTGTCCAAGAATATTATCCTTTTCGGGCCCATCATTAAGGTTATTTATTTGACCTATTACCAAATTGGCAACATTAACTGCCTCATATGCCTCACTCCAATATAACGGAATAGGACCAAGCGTACTTGCTACATATCTAAGATCATAATAATCATCGTTCGAACTCCTACCTGTTTGCGCCTGTATTACATTATCAGAAACTATATCTGGAATACCCTGTAAACCAGAGTTAGGGTTAGAATAATAAAGCCATAACTGTCGATAAATACCATCTACACCGTTTTGAAAAGCGGCTGGGCTATTAAAGAAAGTATCTGGATTACCTTCTGTAAAAGGTTGCGCATTATCTAATTCATCGTCGCAGGCAAAAAACCCTAACGATAGAAATAAAATAACTACTATATAAATTTTATTGTTCATCTCTCTTTTTTTTTAATTAAAATCCTACTTCAACTCCAAACGTGTAAGATCTCGTTTGTGGGTAACTAAACAAACTAAACTCTCCAGGGATAAAACCTGCATTTCCTTGATCTCCTGATTCTGCAGAACCTATACCGATTTCTGGATCACCATTGTAGTCTGTTATTGTCCAAATATTCTGACCAGTAACAAAAAGTCTAAGTGACTCTAATTTTATAACGTCTAAGAACTTTCTAGGCATATTATAATCAAGAGTTAATGTTCTTAATCTAATAAAATCACCTTTCTCTAAGAATCTTGTTGTTCCACCTTGATCCGCATTAGCTTGAAATAATGGACTTGGTAATACATTTGTATCACCTGGTTGTCTCCAGTAATTAAAAGCTTCTGTTCTTAGGTTTCTATTAATGTTTCCTATCGCGATACCTTGCTGACGTTGGTTGTTTAATATATAGTTTCCTCCTCTGTATACAAAATCACCTCTTAAACCAAATCCTTTATATTTTACAGAAGTATAAAACCCTCCTTCATATTTAGCTATTGGAGATTTTCCTTCCTGGATTTTTTGGAAACTATCACTGTATGTTTCTGTAACATTTCCATCAAGATCTACATATTGTGGTGCTCCATTGGCAGGATTCACTCCAGCATATTCTACCAGATAGAAAGAATTAATATCTTGCCCTTCTCTAAGAATAATATTTCCAAAAGTACCTGTAACAATATCCTGACTATTGATTAGTTTATTAACTTTTGTATCCAATAGTGTAATATTTCCTCCCATAGATAAAAGGAAGTCTTCAGTTCTTATTACATCTGCATTTATAGTGATTTCAAAACCACTATTTTCTACCTCACCAATATTCTGGAAAATTGCATTATCTTCATCTCCAACAGTAAAAGAAATAGGTCTGTTAAGAAGAAGATCTTTTGAAGTCTTCTTAAAGTAATCTACAACACCACTAATTCTATTGTTAAAGAAAGCATATTCTAAACCAATATCAAGAATGGCTTGAGACTCCCACTGGATAGCAGGGTTTGGTGCTCTTAAAGGTACAGCTGTTGTCTGACCGTTATACGTATTATTAAACCCTAGTACAGGTAAAAATTGGAAGTTTGGAATATTCTGGTTACCTGCTGTTCCGTAAGAAGCACGAAGTCTTAAGTCATTAAAAAATGAATCATCCATAAAACTTTCTTTAGCTATGTTCCAAGCTAAACTTCCACTAACAAAAGTACCATACTTATTGTCTGGTCCAAATCTTGAAGATCCATCACGTCTTACCGAAGCAGAAGCAATATATCTACCATCAAAATCATAATCTACAAATAATGCCTGAGAAAATAAAATTCTTCTATCTTCTTCTGATCCAGCAGCTGTAGCTTCTGCAGCAACATCTAAATATGGAATGTTTGGAGAAGGAAACCCTCTAGCTGTTGCAAATAAATCTGTTCTGATATTTTCATTATATTCTAATAAGAAACTAGCAGATACATTGTGTAGGTCATTAAAAGTATCGTTATAGCTTAATAGGTTCGATACATTATATTCAAAATCAAGGGCAAAATTTTCTGTTTGAGTACCAGGGAAGTTAGCATCACCAATAAATCCTTGCAATACTCCACCTGCAATTGATCTATTTGTTCTGTTAAAACGATTACTTACCAAACCAACAGCGAAACGATTTGAAAATTTATCTGATAGCGTAAGATCTGCGCCTACATTACCTAAAATTAAAAAGTTACGATTGTTTTCTGGCTCTGTTTGTAAAGCTAAAGCAATTGGAAAACCTGTAGTTGTTGGATTATATACAGGATTTCCTTGAGAATCTAACAAAATACTCCCATCTGTATCTCTAGAAAAAAGCGGATCATAAGGATTATAATCATACATTCCTCTAAATGGATTCTGAACATTGTTTCTATCTCTAGGAAGATCTGTAGTACTTCTTGCAAAAGAAACATTAGCATCTATACTAAGCCAGTCTTTTGCCTGATATGTAGTGTTTAAACGAGCTGTAATTCGCTCGAAACCTTTAATTCTATCAATTATACCAGTATCCTTGTTATATCCAAGAGAGAAAAAATAGCTCAAACGATCACCAGCACCAGATATAGATAAAGAATTAGATTGGATTACTGATTTTCTTAAAAGCTCATCTTCCCAATTTGTATCTAAATCAATAAATGCCTGACGTTGCTCCGGAGTAGTAGCTGTAGCACCAGGTAAACTTTGTGCAGCACCAACACCCAAAGCAGCATATTGACGCTCTATTTCTAGCTTCTGGGCTGCATTCATTAAATCAAAAGAATCTGGAATACGTTCTCCGAAACCATAAGAAGAGATAAATTTAATTTTAGCATCTCCTTTTTTACCTTTCTTGGTAGTAATTAAAACTACACCATTCGCCCCTCTGGATCCATATTTAGAAGCCGAAGCAGCATCTTTAAGTATAGACAAAGATTCTATATCATTAGGGTTTAAGTTCCCTAATGGGTTAAAGTTATTATTTAAGGTATTATCTGTAATAGGAACAGGAACTCCATCTATTACATAAAGAGGAGTTGTACTAGCATTAATCGAACCAACACCACGTATTTGAACAAATGCAGTATTTCCTGGTCGTCCATTCGCAGCAGTAACCTGCACACCAGCAGCTTGCCCCTGAAGAATGTTATCAATACTTGTAGAAGGCACAAAATCTTGTAAATCCTGCGCACCTACTGTTGATATCGCAGAAGTTACATTTGATCTTCTAGAAACACCATATGCAGTAACAACAACTTCTTCTAACTCGGCAGCAGAGGTAGCTAACTGAATATTTATTGTAGTATTCTGAGCAACTACAACATCTTTGGTTTCAAAACCAACATAACTAAAAGAAATTACAGCACCTCTACTAGCAGAGATTGTGTAATTTCCATCAAAATCGGTTTGAGTTCCGTTATTTGTATTTTTGATAAGGACATTCACTCCTGGAAGCGGTAATCCCTTATCATCTGTAACTGTTCCTGATATGCTTTCTCCTTGTGCAAAGGAAATACTACACACAAAGAAAAATAACATTAGAAACTTGTAATAATGTACTTTCATAGATAAAAAAGTTTTCAAAAAATTAATACTTAACATAGTTATTAGATATAACCATAAAAGGAAGGATTAGAATATTTTGATGGCTAACTCAAATTTACTTTCACAAAACTTGAACAAAGTTTAAATGGAAATAATACATTCATCCCTCCTATTTATGATTATAGCCCAAAGAAACATTTTACAGGTATAAAAAAAGGTAACCCCTATAAGCCTTTACCCTTTACCGAAGAAAATTTACCCGTATACAAAGCCCTTTACCTTTAGGATTTAACGTATTCTGATGGTGTAATTCGATTGTATTTCTTGAATGACTTATTGAAAGTCACTTTGTTATTAAAACCGACCTCATAAGCCACATCTATAATATTGAAATCCTCATATTGATGTTGCTTATTTTTTAATATTTTTTTTGCTTCTTCAATTCTATACTTATTAATCAATTCAAAAAAGTTAAGATTAAAGTGTTCGTTTATAATTTGAGAAGTATTATGCCTTGAAGTATTAAGTAATTCTGAAAGCTTTTGAAGACTCATATCATTTCTTCGATATATTTCATCCTTTTCTAATAACTCTAGTAACTTTTCTTTTAATTCTAGGGAAAGTTGTTCTGTAAGACCGGATTTTTTATATTTCTTCAATCCATTATTTAATCCTTTCTGCATTTCATTTTTAATCATTTTTAATCCACTAAATACACCTGGCTCAACAAATGCAGTATAGCTAATGTATAAGATCAATAATGCAATTGACAGAATTTGAAAATTAATAGGAAAATCATTGGCTACACGTCTTATCATCAGGATATCATAAAAAACATATGATATTATATGTAGTGAACATAAAATAATAATATTCCTATGCCAGTGATATTGTATTCTTGGTATAGCCATATTACTCTTAACCGATTTCATATATATTCTTATCACCAAAATCATATATATCAATAATGATAAAAGCTTAGAATCTGATATTAAGGTTATATACGGGCGTTTATCATTTAACATTACCCACAACTTCTCTTCTCCTGATAAATTATATACCGGCAGTAATAAAAGAAGAAGGAATAGTGTAGGAATCAAATGTGCCAAATCTATAGATTTAAACCTATATTTTTGAACTACTCTTTTAAAGTAAAAATAAATAAGTGGCCCATACAAAAATGAAAATAGCGTTGACAGATATAATGAATGCGGAAAATAAAATTCATAATTTGTAGGCAATAAGCTAATATTAATAATAAAAATTGAGTGTTGAAACAAAAAAACACTCATTAAGAGATTAGCTATTTTATCTGCGCACCTTCTAAAATTTAATACTATTGAAATAAACACACCTACAAATCCAACATATAAGCAAAACAGCCACCAAAAGTCAAATTTTTGATGGTATTTATCCTCTAATCGAATATAAGAATCTGAATCATGAATTAGATCAAAATTACTATGCTTTACAAAAGAAACATCCAGACTTATTTGTATGTACTTTTCTATATATCGGCAAGCTAATTTTGCTTTATTAGCTTTGGCGTAAGAAAATGCTAATTCTTTAAATAAAGCTATCGAATCAACATTTTTTTCTTTTGATATTTGTTGGGAATTTAATTTATATGACTTTAGTTCGTATTTAGGAGTAGAAAATAAAGGGCTGTACTCACTAGTATCCTTATGTTTTATATTTATTTCTTCTGTATAACAATACATGTTTGAAGAAATAAGTAAAACAAGGACAATCCATACTAGAACCGATGTTTGTATTTTCTGAGTTAGCCGCATAATTATTCTCGAGATAATTATGATCAATATGGTACAATACGTTTTAAAACCTTATTAATAACTATAGTCGGTCTAAATCCATAAAAATTACATCCCCTGTATATTTAAAAACAACTTTTTAGGGTTATGACTACCTCTATCAATAACATCTATAATAGCAAAAACCATCAATTTTATTTTGAAAAATAAGCAGATCATGAAATAGTCATCAAAGAAGTGTAAAAATTAAATTGCCCACCATATAGTATTGGTGGGCAATTTTACTTATATAAAATTAAGTGTATTATTCTATATTAAAAATAGTCTAATACCCTGGATTTTGCTCTAACAAATCATTTCTATCTCTTGCTTGTTGAGGCACAGGAAAAACCAATTTATTATCATTATAAGGTAATCCTCCTATATTGCGCTGTGTTCGCTTGTAATCATGCAAAACAAACCCTTCAAAACCTAGTTCTAGTTCTCTCTCATTTAAAATTAGATCAATGGTTAAAGCACCAAGTGCAGGAGCAGAAGATCTTGCCCTTAAAGCGTTTATTTCTGCCAATGGAGCCTGGCCAGTAGACGTACCTTCTCTAAAGTTAGATTCGGCTCTTATCAAATGCATTTCTGCCAATCTGATATGCTGAGTATTAGCAAACTGTCTAACAAACTTAGAGCTTAATGTTAATCCTCCGTCTGTATAGGTATAGTTTCTTCTTTCATCTGCTGCAGAATCAAACTTATCTATATAGGCCTGAGCAATCGATATATCACCTCCTCTACCTCCTAAGGCTTCGCTTGCAAAATGTTGTACTTGTCGATTAGCTCCTTCTTGATTGGTAACAACAAATGAAAAAATACTTTCTGCTGTGTTATCATCAGAATCAAAAACGGCATTAAAATCCGGCATTAAACTATGTCCGCTATTTTGTATCACATCATCTGCAGCATCTCTTGCAGCGGCATAATTACCTTGTTGTAAATATACTCTAGCTAATACTGCCTGAGCTGCATATTTATCGGCTCTGTCTCCATTAGTATCAGGTAATTTACTATAAGCGCTTGTTAAATCCTGAATGATTTGAGTATATACCTCTTCTACAGAATTTCTAGGAACTAATCGTTCAAGACTTGGAGGATCCAAAACAATAGGAACCCCGAGCTGAGTATTTCCGCCACCTGCATTATATTGTTGACCATACAAACGTATTATATCAAAATATGCGAGTCCTCTTAAAAACATTGCCTCTCCTTCAACTCTGTTTTTTTGATCCTCATCTTCAAACTTATCTAAGTTTGCCAATACTGTATTAACAGCACCAAATAACAAGTAAGCATCACGCCACATTCCATTAGCACTACCATTAACATTATCCAGCTCTTTATTAAATAACTCTCTTAAGTTAGCAAATGTCCCATTCCATTCTATTTGATCTGTATTACCGTATAAGACAGCAATATTTGCCAAATCTCCATCATAATTTCCACCTCCAAAAGTAGGATCTCCACTTCTTGCAGAATCATAAGCACCAGTAAGAATTGCTTCAATATTTGCTGCTGTTGCTGTCGCTACTTCAGTAGAAACACTTTGTTGTGGTTCTATATCCAGTTCATTCTCGCACGATATATTACTGAATATCACAATTAATATCAAAAATTTCAAAAATTTCATAATCTATCTTTTTTTTAAAATGTTAAATTAACACCCAGTGTATATACTTTTGCTGGTGGTGCAGAATAAAAAGTACTACCCACATTAGTATTGGTATTAGCATCATCATTAGTTGATTCTGGGTCATACCCTCTAAAGTCTGTAAAAGTTAGAAGATTTAATCCAGATACATAGAGCCTTATCTTATTCATCCCTAATTTATCCAATGCGCTTTGCGGTAAGGAATATCCGAGTGTTATATTTCTCAATCTTATAAAATCTGCATCTTGCAAATATCTGGTACTATTAGAGTGCCCATTATTTAAAAACAATCTTGCCTGAGGTACATCTGTTATATCTCCAGGGTTCTGCCACCTATTTTCATAAATATAGACATCTTGATTATCTAAACCGTTTCCGAAACCTGTTTCCTGGTATTGTCCAGCACCATTATATAATTGAGCTCCCCATTGTCCTTGAAAAGTAAAAGAAAAGTCAACTGTTTTATAATTCAGTGTACTTGTAAGACCTCCAAACAAATCTGGGTTAGGGTTTCCGGCGATAATTCGTTCTGCCTGTGAAAAATCGTTAGTTCTACCTCTATTTATAGTACCATCAGCATTGGTTGTATTCAAAATATATTCTGCATCACCATTAGCTGGATTCACACCTGCATACTCTACCATAAAGAAAGAATTAATAGGTTCTCCTTCTCTAAGAATATTTTGGCCTGTGATCAAATCATCACCATTTGGCAAACTAACAATTTCATTTTTATTTGTAGCAATATTAAAACTGGTTTCCCATGTAAGGTTATCTGTTTGAACATTTATCGTATTTAACACAAATTCAAAACCTTTATTTTCTAGATTTCCAATATTCTTAAGTATTCCAGCATTATTAGGAGCACCTGTTTCATATGGAAGTCGCTGATTAAATATCAAGTCATCTGTTTTCTTGACATAATAATCGATCTCACCAGTTATTCTATTATTTAGAAATCCAAAATCAAGACCAAAATTTTGCTGTGCAGTTTCTTCCCATTTTAAATCAGGGTTATCTATTTGCGTAAAAGCAATACCCGAAACACCTCCATAATTAGTACCTCCGTACAGAGCCAAAGAACCAAAATTAGCAGTAGGAGTATTACCATTAACCCCCCAACTGGCTCTAAGTTTTAAATTTGATAATATACTAGAATCATGCAAAAAGTTTTCTTCAGACACAATCCAACCTACCGAAACTGCAGGGAAAAATGCATTTCTTTTATCTTTACCAAATCGAGAGGATGAATCATGACGAAGAGTGGCATTTATAAGATATCTCTTTTTAAAATCATATGATGCTCTGGCAAAATAAGCTAGCTGTGCCCAATTTGTAAAAGTACCGGTACCAGCCGAAATTGTTGCTGCACTAGAGACAGATCTAAAACTATCGGTAGGAAAACCATCTCCTGTTACCGAATTAGCTCTATTTTTTAATCTAGTATACGTCATACCTAAAACAAAATTTAGACTAGATGCTCCTCCCGATGAATAATCATAAGTAAAATAATTATTTGTAGATAATATTTCTGTACCATCATCCGAAGCAAAACTTTGACCATTTGTAGACTGAAATGGTGCTAATCTACCTGTATTTCTATCAACTGTCTGATATAAATAGTCATAACCAAATTCTGATCTTAAAGTTAATGATGGTAAGATATCTATATCCCCAAATACCTTCGCTAAAATCCTTCTAATAGAAGTTTTACGGAATGAGTGCTTATCTTGCAATAAGAAATTGGCATATAATGTTCTTGTACCTGTACCATTGGTACCATTTGGCTCACCATTTAAAAGATAAGCTGGTGATGTAGGCACTTGCGCAATGGCTTGCAAAGGAGTAACAAATGCATTATCCCCTGCTATCCTATTAATTATAGTACTCGAATAACTTGCATTCACACCAACACTAAGGCTTTTGCTAACATTGTGATCAATGTTTGCTCTCATACTATAACGATTTAAACCGTTACCTCTAATAATACCTTCTGAATCATTGGCCGATCCTGATATAAAGCTCACCGTCTTTTCATTTCCACCAGAAATAGACACATTAATATCATTAATATAGCTATCTTGAAAAGCTTCCTCTTGCCAATCTGTATCGAGAGTTCTCCAATCCTGATCTCCTTCATATCTTGGCAATCTATTGTCTACCCAATCATCGGCGGCAACCTGATCTCCAAATCTATTGAATGCTGATTCTCGAAGTAATTCTTCATACTGGCTAGCATTTAGCCAATCTCTTTTGTTTGTTGGTTTTCCAAATGCGGTAGAAAGGTCAACAGAAACCTGTGATTTTCCCTCTTTACCTCTTTTGGTTGTAATCAAAATAACTCCATTCGTTCCTTTTGCACCATAAATAGCTGTAGCCGATGCATCTTTCAAAATATCAATTGATGCAATATCATTTGGGTTTACCGTTAATAAAGGATTCAAATTTGCACCAATCGAGGACGAATTTCTATTATTCATCTCAATTCCATCAATAACATATAATGGTTCTTGAGAAGCCGATATCGAAGAAAGCCCTCTAATAATTACCTTTACACCACCTTCTAGCTTACCATTAATTTGTGTAATTTGTACACCTGGCGCCTTGGCTATTAATGCATTTTGTACACTAGGTGTAGAAATACCGCCAATTTGACCTGCCTCAATTTTTGACACATTACCAGTTAGTAACCGTTTTGATTGGGTACCGAATCCAACCACAACTACTTCTTCTAATACTCCTACATCTTCTTTCAGCACTACATTAATTTCATTTTGTCCCGATACAGCAATCTGCTGGGTAACAAAACCTAAATATGAATACACAAGTACTTCGCCTATATCGGCATTAATTGTGTATTGCCCGTCAAAATCTGTTTGTGTACCTGTAGATTTGCCTTGTATTATAATGTTAACCCCAGGTAATGGTAGCCCACCTTCTCCCTGGACAGTTCCAGAGATTTGTTGTTGGGCAGACATCATGCCCGATACTAAAAAAGCGAGCACAAATAGTTTGTAATGATGTAACCTCATAAATAGAATTTTTAAAAAAGATTAAACTTAAATAGTTAGTTTTATCACAAAAGGAAGAAAAGAATCACATGTATAATTACGCTTACGTTTTTACGAATTGATATATAATTTCATAAAAAAACAACATATACTTAATTTATCTATTCTTTTATTTATGATATCATAAATATAAGCATTGTTTATTAACAATCCCTAAATTTTTAAAAATACACTATATATTGAAAGTGATTTGAATACTAAAATCAACTTGTAGATTACATTTTTAATATAAAAAAGATATTTTTTTACAAGTAAAAAATCAATATTTTTAAAAAAAATAAAAAAAATGAATCATTTGATCTAAAAAAACGTAGAAAAGAGCATATTCTAAAAAATAAATATCAATAATTAAATCTTTTTAAGAAAATTAATCCCAATAACAGGGCTATTATTTTATTTTCTTTTATGCTAAATATTGACTTTTTCAATAATATATCCTACTGGTTTTCAAATAAATGAACGAATAAAAATAAAGATAAAAAACGCATTTCAGAAAAGAAGAAAACTCGCCTTTTATCTAAAATTTCTTGTGCTATGCTACAAATCGTTTTAAATATTCTGAGGGAGTAATTTGGTTATATTTTTTAAATGATTTATTAAAGGTAACTTTATTATTAAAGCCTACTTCATAGGCCACATCGATGATATTAAAACCTTTATACTTTTCTCCTTTTAAAATCTCTTTGGCTTCTTCTATTCTATATTTATTAATTAATTCAAAAAAATTAAGTCCAAAATGTTCATTTATAATCTGAGAAGTATTGTGTCTTGTAGTATCTAGTAATAGTGAAACTTTATGGAGAGTAATATCATTTTGTTTATAAATTTTCTCTTCTTTAAGTAAATACAACAGCTTTACCTTAAGCTCTAGTGACAAACTTGGTGTTAGTCCCGATTTTTCGTATTTACTATTTTTATTTTTTAGTATTTTTTCTTCTTTTTCATCTTCCGACTTTACTATTCTTAATTTTCCAAATAGTGAAGGTTGAACAAATGCAGAATAGCTAATATATAGTACCATAACTGCTAACGAAACCACCTGTACATTAAACAAAAACCCACTACCTAAATGCAATACATTTAAAAATGCATATATCGCATATGACAATACATATACAGCACAAAATACCATTATGTTTCGCTGCCAATTAAGTAATTGTTTCGAAAAATACAACCTCTTCTTATCCCTTCGGACATAAACATTAACCATTAAAACACCATAAATTAACAATGATAATAGCTTAGAAACTGAAATTAAAGTAAGGTATGGTCGTTCATAATTTATGACCATTCTAAGTTTTTCTTCTGCTGGTAATAAATAAACGGGCAATAACAATATTACTAGAAAAATGGTAGGAATCAAGTGTAATAGGTCCAAACGTTTGAACTTATAGTTTTGTGATGCTCTTTTAAAATAAAAATATATAATGGGGCCATATAACAGCCCAAACGTAGAGAACATAAATAACGTATGCGGCCAATAATATTCATAATTCATAAAATACAATCCCAAATGGGCCATAAAACATGAATTCAGGAGTACAAAAATACTCATTAGTAAACTAGCAGCTTTATCTGTGCCTTTACGAAAATTTAATACTATAGTTATAAAAAACCCTACAAAAGAAATATAAAAACAAAAGAGGGCAAACCACCCAAATTGTTTTAGATACTTCTCTGCAAGTTGTTTATAGGATTCTGATGTGCTTATTTGGTCAAAATTACTATGATCAACAAAAGTTACATCAAGAGTTGATTTAATATACTTTTCGATAAACTCACACGCTAATTTGGGTTGATCAATTTTGGCATAAGAAAATGCCAGTTCTTTAAATATAGCAGTAGAGTCTGCTATCTTTTCTCCTACTATAGCTTGATCAGCTTCTGTAATATATACAAAATCTGCCCCATTAGAAAACTGATCTTTAGAAAATAACAGTTTATAGGAAGTTCCATCCTCATTTCTCTCACTTGTTTCAATAATGAAACAATATCCTTTTAAAGGAATGAACAAAATAAAGATGAAAAACAAGTATGTTAATATTGTTCTTCTTTGAGTTAGCCTCACGATTGATTGATTGATGATGAATTTAACCACTAATTTACGATTTCTTTCTGTTAAAAAATTGTTATAGAAGAGTATCCCGATAATATTTTACCTAAAAAACTAGTGTTTATAGGCTTTTCGGGGTAATAAAATAAGTGAAAACCATAAAAAAAAAGTGCAAAAACAGTATTCATAAATCTATTTATCATCAAAAAAAGCTGATTATTGCTATGTTTTAGCATACAAATAAAAACTTAGAAAGAATATATAAGATTAGATAATTTCAAAATCCTCAATTGAACGTTTTTATCCTCTAAAAAATGACATTTTTCTAAAAATTTCAACAAAAATTTCAATTTTGGTAAACTTTCTCATACTATATATTTTCTTCAATAATAGTATATAAGGTAACAAGCATAAATATGATTATAGCTTTTTTGCTTCTTCCCAAAAAACATCCATTTCGGCAAGTGTCATATCTCTAAGGCTTTTATTATTTTCTTTTGCTTTTGACTCTAAATACTGAAACCTCTTTATAAATTTTTTGTTCGTACGTTCTAATGAATCTTCTGGGTTTACCTTAAGAAAACGAGCATAATTAATCATAGAAAAAAGAACATCTCCAAATTCTGATTCTATTTTTTCCTGGTCCTCTACTTCTATTTCGTGTTGTAATTCATCCAGTTCTTCTTTAAGTTTTTCAAATACCTGATAAGGTTCTTCCCAGTCAAACCCTACTCCAGCCACTTTATCCTGAATTCTGCTTGCCTTTACCATTGCTGGTAAAGATTGAGGAACTCCTTCGAGAACACTATTTTTTCCTTCTTTAAGTTTTAAATTTTCCCAATTACGCTTTACATCTTCCTCATTATCAACAGTAACATCTCCATAAATATGAGGATGCCTATGAACTAATTTTTCGCAAATCTCGTTGGCTACATCTGCAATATCAAAAGCTTTTGTTTCGCTCCCAATTTTAGCATAAAACACGATATGTAATAACAAATCTCCAAGCTCTTTTTTTATTTCTTCCAGATCATTATCTAAAATTGCATCACCAAGCTCATAAGTCTCTTCTATAGTTAAATGTCTTAACGACTGAAATGTTTGTTTTTTATCCCACGGACATTGCTCACGAAGCTCATCCATGATAGTTAATAATCTATCAAAAGCTTGAAGCTGATCTTCTCTTGAGTTCATTTATCTTTTTATTTCAAAAGTAATGTTTTATCAAAAATTAGGTTTAGTTTTAATATATTATAATTTTACCCTCCTAAAAAAACATATCTTAATGACACTCATGTCTCAAAAAAAAATCCTTTTCGCATGTATACCTGCGGATGGGCATTTTAATCCTATGACAGCTATAGCTATTCACCTCAAAACAAAAGGATATGATGTAAGATGGTATACTGGAGAGGGGTATAAAAATAAGCTACACCAAATGGGAATACCGTATTTACCATTTCGAAATGCACAGGAGCTTAAAATAGAAGAAATAGATCAAATGTATCCTGATCGAAAAATGCTAAAAGGAATTGCACATATTAAGTTCGATATCATTAATCTGTTTATTAATAGAATGAAAGGTTACTATGAAGATATAGCAGAAATACATGAAATTTTTCCATTTGACATTTTGGTATGTGACAACACTTTTCCCGGATCTATTGTTAAGAAAAAACTTAACGTGCCTATTGCTAGTATAGGGGTTGTACCTTTAGCACTTTCTGCGTCCGATATTCCCTTATATGGCATTGGTCATCAGCCTGCTACAACATTTTTCGGCAAGAGAAAACAGAATTTTATAAAGCTAATGGCAGACAAGCTTATTTTTAACGAAACAAGAGTTGCATATAATCAATTATTGCGTTCATTGGATTTACCTGAAGAAGAAAATCTAACTATTTTTGATGTCGCCCCTTTACAATCGGATGTTTTTTTGCAAAACGGGATTCCTGAAATCGATTATCCAAGGTATAGTCTTCCGGCTTCTATAAAATATGTTGGTGCACTACAAGTACAAACTAACAATAAAAATCAAAAGGTAAAAAAAGATTGGAGCACTATTCTAGACACCTCTAAAAAAGTCATATTGGTATCTCAGGGAACTGTAGAAAAAAATCTAGATAAACTTATCATTCCATCTCTAGAAGCTTTTAAAGATTCAGATTACATAGTTCTGGTAGCCACGGGCTATACCAATACTAAAGATTTACAAAAACGATATCCTCAACAACATTATTATATCGAAGATTTTATAGCTTATGATTCTGTAATGCCTCATATAGATGTTTTTATTATGAATGGAGGATACGGCAGTGCCTTACTTAGCATTAAACACGGTGTGCCAATGATAACTGCAGGAGTTAATGAAGGTAAAAATGAGATCTGTTCCAGAATGGATTATTCTGGGATTAGTATCGATCTAAAAACAGAAAAACCTCGAGTAATTACAATACAAAATGCTACCGAAAAAATATTAGGAACAGATAAATATCTAGAAACGATACTGACCATACAGCAACGTATGAATTCTTATGATACCCTAAACATCTGCGAGCAACATATTACTTGTCTTATTTCAGAATGAAAAAAGATTTTTACAAGGAAACACCGTTCATTTTATGCTGTATAGTATTGAATTCAATTATCATATCTTCCAGTATAGCAGCTACTGGTTTAATGTCATGAATTAATCCTGACACTTGTCCTATTTCTAATTCTCCTTCAATTAGATCTCCTTCAAACATACCTCTTTTCGCCCGGGCACGCCCTAATAGTGTTTTTAACTCATCTACCGAAGGCGCCGTAGCATATAATGCTTCTACATCCTGATAAAATTTATTTTTAAGTAGCCTTACCGGGGCTAACTCCTTTAGAGTAAGTTGCGTATCTCCTTCTTTTGCCTCTACCACCATATTTTTAAAATTGATATGTGAAGATGCTTCCTCACTTGCCACAAAACGACTTCCTATCTGAACACCATCTGCTCCCAGAGCCATAACAGCATACATAGCCGCACCTGTAGCAATACCTCCGGCTGCGATTAAAGGAACATTTATTCTTTCTTTGACCATAGGAATCAATGCTAATGTAGTAGTCTCATCTCTTCCATTATGCCCTCCTGCTTCAAATCCTTCTGCTACCACTGCATCAACACCAGCCTCTTGTGCTTTTAAAGCAAATTTAAGGCTGCTTACTACATGTACTACTGTAATTCCTTTTTCTTTAAGGTAAGAAGTATATATTTTTGGATTCCCGGCAGAGGTAAATACTATTTTTACACCTTCTTCGATAATAATCTGTATAGCCTCTTCCAAATTAGGATATAACATCGGAATATTTACTCCGAAAGGTTTACTGGTTGCTTTTTTACATTTCTGAATATGCTCTCTAAGTACATCTGGGTACATAGATCCCGATCCTATAAGCCCCAAGCCTCCTGAGTTACTCACTGCACTTGCTAACCTCCAACCACTTGCCCATATCATCCCCCCTTGTATTATTGGGTATTGAATATCAAATAGCTCTTTAATTTTGTTCATACTATATAAATATGTGTAGTTTAATTTTTATGAGATTACTCCAGACCCAACTAATTCATCTTCGATATACCATGCTACAAATTGACCTTCGGTTATTGCGCTTTGATCATTTTCAAAAACCACATATACTCCAGAATCAACCCTATACAATGTAGCTTTCTCTAATGGTTGTCTATATCGAATTCTCGCCATTACTTCTAGCTCTTCATCTATCATTAATTTAAGATCATCTCTCACCCAATGCAGCTCTTCTATAGCTATAAACAAAGCTTTTCTATATAATCCAGGATGTTTTTTTCCCTGACCTGTATAAATAGTATTCGTTTCTACATCGGTTTCTATTACGAAAAGTGGTTCTGGAGTACCTCCAACCGCCAAACCTTTACGTTGTCCTTTAGTATAAAAATGTGCACCCTGATGTTTTCCTACTACCTTACCATCATTAATATCATACGTATATTTGTTAGATAAAAACTCTAATTCGTCTCTTTTGGATACAAATTGAGGGCGTTCTCGTTGGTATTTTTTTTCTGAAGGAGATATTTCAATAATATTTCCTTGTTTTGGTTGTAATTTTTGTTGAAGAAATTCTGGCAGTCTAACTTTCCCAATAAAGCATAATCCTTGAGAGTCCTTTTTATTTGCAGTTGCTAAGCCTTGCGCTTTGGCAATATCTCTAACTTCGGGTTTCAATAATTCACCTACAGGAAAAAGTGTTTTTGCCAGTTGTTCCTGAGATAGTTGACATAAAAAATAAGATTGATCTTTATTAGGGTCTTTTCCTTCTAATAAACGATATACTTCTTTTCCTTCTTTTATAATAGTATCTTTTCTACAATAATGTCCTGTAGCTACATAATCTGCTCCAAGAGATAATGCAATTTTTAGGAAAACATCAAATTTGATTTCACGATTACATAATACATCCGGATTTGGTGTACGTCCTTTCTCATATTCATTGAACATATAATCAACTATACGTTCCTTATACTCTTCACTAAGATCAACAGTCTGAAATGGTATTCCTAATTTTTCTGCTACCAATAATGCATCATTACTATCATCTAACCAAGGGCATTCATCAGATATTGTAACCGAGTCATCATGCCAGTTTTTCATAAACAAGCCAATAACTTCATACCCCTGTTCTTTAAGTAAATATGCGGCTACACTAGAATCAACTCCACCCGATAATCCTACGATTACTCTCTTCATCAAAAATGCTGTATTTAATCTTTAAAATTTTTATGCAAAAGTAATAAATAAAAAAAGCAATGCTAGTGCAATGCTTTATGGTTTTATCTATAATGGTATTTTATATATCAATCCTAAAACCCTCTTTTTTGAACTGGAAATAATTTTTGTTCAGAGAGTTTTCCTTCTTTATAGTAGTTCCACATACCATCTTTACGTCCTCTTTTATAATTTCCTTCGATAATCAATATTCCGTTTGTATCATAATACTTAGTAATCCCATGTAACTGGTCATTTTCATAGGTAAATTCTTTTATGATCACACCTGTATCAGAATACATAATTCTTTTTCCGTTTTGCTTGCCATTTATATACAGAGCTTTTTCGGTTAACTGGCCATTTTCAAAATAGGTAAGTTGTTCTCCTTCTAATTTTCCAGATTGGTATTGTTCGGTCATCATGATCTTATCAGATCCTTTATGGTAATATTTCCATATTCCTATTCGGTTTTTACCAATCATCTGACCCTCACTTATTACTTTCCCTTTTTGAGTAAAGTATTTAACGCCAACTGTATCGTTATCTTTTGAGAACGTTTTAATTGCCGTAGGAAACTCCCCATTAATAGGTTTGTAAAATTTAAATTCTCCTATTTCTTTTCCGTGATCAAATTTTCCTTCATAGCGAAGCTGGTCGCTATCTTTGTATTTTTTTTGCCATTTACCATGCCGTTTACCATTAGCATCAAATGCATTATATTTTTGACCTAAAACAGAGCAACATACAAGAAAAGATAAACTACAAAATAAAAATATACTTCGCATAACTACAATTTAATTTGGGACATTATTTCAACAAATCTAATCTCCAAAAAGTATACCAATAATATAAAATCAAATTCACAAAACGAAGGTTAAATTAAAAAAAAGCTCCTTATTCAGGAGCTTTTCTAAAATATATGAACATTAAGGTTATTTCTTTTTTGTCTTTTGTTGTTGTTCTGCCTGTTCCATTAATTCCTTCATTTTTTTCTGAAACTTACCTTGTTTCTTAGGTTTCTTCTTATTTTCTTGAATCTTGGCATGAATCTTATCTTCATCAATAATTACATTTTTAATGACTAACATAATCCCTATAGTAATTAGGTTAGAAATAAAATAGTACAATGATAAACCACTTGCATAGTTATTAAAGAAAAACAACATCATTAATGGAGATAAATACATAATAAATTTCATATTAGGCATCCCTGGTTGTTGTGTTTGCATTGTTTGCCCTGTAGTCATCATCATGTAGATAAAAATAGCTACCGATGCCAGTATAGGAAACAAACTGATATGATCTCCATAAAAAGGTATAGTAAATGGCAGCTCTGCTATAGTATCATAACTAGATAAATCATCTGCCCACAAGAAACTTTTTTGTCGTAATTGAAATGCACTTGGGAAGAAATTGAATAAGGCATAAAAAACAGGAATCTGCATTACCGCAGGTAAACAACCGCTCATCGGGTTAACCCCTGCTTTGCCATAAAGAGCCATTGTTTCTTGTTGCCTCTTCATCGCATTATCCTTATGTTTTTCGTTAATTTCTGTAATCTCTGGTCGCAAAACTTTCATTTTAGCCTGTGATAAATATGACTTGTACGTAACGGGAGATAAAATGATACGTACAATAATGGTCATCACAATAATAGCGATCCCATAAGGCAGAAAACCACTTAAAAATGCAAAAAACGGTATAAACAAATACTTATTTATTATCCCAAAAATTCCCCAACCTAGAGGTACTATCTCATCAAGATTACGCTCATAAGTATTTAAAATTCTATAATCAGTAGGACCATAATACCAATCCATTGAATAATTAAGTTCTCCTCCTTGTAGCTCTAAAGGCATAGAGGCAGAAAATTCTTTGGTTACTTTTATATCTTTATCATCCAACTCGCTTGAGTTTGCTATATTTTTAGAAGTAAAAGATGCTTTTTTGAATGGAGTATCTGTTAGCAGCACAGAAGTAAAGAAATGTTGTTTAAAAGCTATCCAACTCACATCTTGCTCTTCGTCATCTGCAAACTCTCCTTGCCCTAAATAGTCATCTTTATCACCATCATATTCATATAAAACCTCGGTATATCGATTTTCATATGTTGCGCTTTTAGCATGTCTTATCCCCTGAAGTTTCCAATCCAGGTTTACTGTTTGACTACTATTAATTACTTGTTGTAACCCTTGAGATCGAACTGTAAAATCAACCATATACTCATCTGGTTTCAGTTCATATCGATATTCTAGAAATTTGGTGTTCGAAACCTTTAGTTTCATAGATAAGATTGTATTCTCTCCATTTTTGGTTACCGTAGGTTCAAAGAATAAATCTTTTGTATTTAAGATTCTATTATCTGTAGTTCCAAAATTAATATTGAAAGAAGCATTTTTCCCGTCCTTAATCAGATAAACAGGAACCGAATCATAGGTTTTAAAGTTTTTTAATAATGCTTCAGAGATATACCCTCCTCTATTATTTACTTTAAGGCTCAAAACTTCATTCTCAATCTTGGTGAATTCATCTTTGGCCGAAGGTAAACTAGCAGAATACGAAAATGCTCCTAATTGCGATTTTGCATTAGATAATGCAACCGAATCTAATGGATTTGCTATGATAGCTTCGCTTTCTTTTACAAAATCTGTAGTTTTTTCCTTGTCTGTTTTTGTCTCTGACTCTAACTGTTCTTTTTTAGCTTTTTCTGCCTCAATTTCTTCTGGAGTTGGTTGATTTAGGTAGAACATCCAAACGATGATTCCAAAAATAAGTGCAAATCCAATTATCGAATTAAGATCAAATTTCTTTTCTTCCATGTATTGATGTATAAAAAGCCTTTATTTGATATCTCAGAAAGGCTTTTAGAATTATATATTGTTATTTTGTTGTCAATTATCTAGCCAATTACTATCCTTGTGACACTTTGGCACTCTTATCACTTTTTGAATATTCTACAGCGGCTCTTATAAAAGCAATAAACAAAGGATGTGGGTTTGCAACTGTACTCTTATACTCTGGATGGTATTGAACCCCAACAAACCAAGGATGATCTGGGATCTCTACAATTTCTACCAATCCAGTTTTTGGATTAACCCCTGTAGTACTAAGTCCTGCTTTTTCTAATTGTTCTTTATAATTATTATTATATTCATACCTATGGCGATGGCGTTCGGCTATCATAGATTTTCCGTATGCTTCAAACACTTTACTGTTTTCTTTCAATTCACAATCCCAAGAACCTAATCGCATAGTACCTCCCATATCGGTAATATTCTTTTGCTCTTCCATAATATCAATTACTGGATGTGGAGTATTTTCATCTACTTCTACAGAAGAAGCTTCTTTTATCCCCATAACATTACGAGAATACTCAATAACTGCCATTTGCATTCCTAAACAAATTCCAAAAAACGGGAGTTTATTTTCTCTAGCAAATTGCACTGCTTTTATTTTTCCTTCTGTCCCACGTTCACCAAATCCCGGTGCTACCAAAATACCATCTAAGTGAGCTATTTCATTTTCTATTGTATCGTTAGTAATATACTCAGAATGTATACTTACCACATTTACTTTCACTTCATTTTCTGCACCTGCATGAATGAAAGCTTCTAAAATCGATTTATAAGAATCTTGTAGTTCTACATATTTACCTATAAGTCCAATAGTGACCTGGCATTTTGGATTTTTATGCCTCTGCAAAAATTTATTCCAGTTTTCTAAATCCGGAGTATCATCATCTTGAAGTACCAGTTGTCTAAGAACTACTTTATCCAGACCTTCTTCTAACATTAGATTAGGTACATCATAAATTGTAGATGCATCTATAGATTGTATTACTGCTTCTTGTCTAACATTACAAAAAAGCGCTAGTTTTTTACGTAAATCATCAGAGAGTTCATGCTCGGTTCTACATACCAAAATATCTGCTTTGATCCCACTTTCCATCAATGTTTTCACACTATGCTGAGTAGGCTTTGTTTTTAACTCTCCAGCTGCAGAAAGATATGGAATTAAAGTTAAATGAATCACTAAAGCATTAGTATCCCCAAGTTCCCATTTTAATTGACGTACAGCTTCTATATACGGTAAAGACTCTATATCACCAACGGTTCCTCCTATTTCGGTAATTACAATATCGTAGGATCCGCTTTTACCCAGAATCTGTATTCTTTCCTTTATTTCGTTTGTAATGTGCGGAACAACCTGAACTGTTTTTCCTAAAAATTCTCCTCTTCTTTCTTTTTGAATAACACTTTGATATATTCTTCCTGTAGTTACATTATTGGCTTGAGAGGTTGGCGTGTTCAGAAAACGCTCATAATGCCCCAGATCAAGATCAGTTTCTGCTCCATCGTCGGTTACATAGCATTCACCATGTTCATATGGATTCAAGGTTCCCGGATCAACATTAATATATGGATCCAGTTTCTGAATTGTAACCCTGTATCCTCTTGCTTGTAATAATTTTGCCAGAGAAGCTGCTATAATCCCCTTTCCTAAAGAAGAAGACACACCTCCGGTTACAAAAACATATTTGGTATTAGCCATGTAAACTAAATATTTAGTAAGATTGTATTAAAATTTTGCGCAAAAATACAAAGAAGTCATCAAATCATACATCGAAAATCGATCAATATTATGTAACTTATCCATATTCCTTCAACAACTTAAAAATTTGAAAATGAATTCACAACACATATAAAAAAATAAAATCCTGCCTCACGACAGGATTTTATTATAAAAAATTATGTTCTTATTCTTCTTCTTCAGTAACTTTCTCTTCTTCTATTTCATCAAAATCTGTTAATCCTTTGGATTGTAAAATATTATACCATTGAATTACTTTTTTCATATCGCTAGCATACACTCTATCCTCATCATAATCTGGTAGCACTTCGCTAAAATAAGCTTCTAATTTGTCTTTAGATTCTTTGTGACTTATAGCTTTTTCGCCATTTTCTTTTTCAAAAATCTTTTTAAAGATTTCTCGTAAGGGAACTTCTTCTGTAAATGTATAAATTGCAATTTCGCTAAGCACACTTACATTGTGTCTTATACTTACCGATAACCTTTTTCCATCTAATAAAGATTCTGCTAAAAATCCACTTCGAGTTTGAGTTTTTAACTCATATAAACCAGGTTTACCCGAAATTGCTAATATTTTATCTAAGCTCATATATTTTTATCTATTTATGATATATTTCTTTTTAAAGATCAGACCTGTATTAACGCAGATCGATAAGGAATTTACACGCCAATTATTTCAATTACTATTAAAATTTTTAAAGCTTGTTCATCTTCCTCACAAAGTTGGCAAATATCAGTAGTTCGTTTTAAAAAATCAAACATTTAACCAACATAAATATTAAAAGTAGCCTGTGATTACCTACCTTTTTTTAGTAAAGGGAATCGCATTCTGTATTCTGAATTAATTTTCCCTTTAGAAATATTTGCTAGTTTCCCTTTTATTAAACGCTTTTTAAGGCTCGATAGTTTGTCTGTGAATAAAACACCTTCGATATGATCATATTCATGCTGAATTACTCTTGCTGCCAGCCCGCCATAAGTCTCGGTATGCTCTACAAAATTCTCATCAAAATAGTGAATTTTTATAGTTTCATTACGAAATACATCCTCTCGTATTTCAGGAATGCTTAAACATCCTTCGGCAAAAGCCCACTCCTCACCTGTTTCTTCTAAAATAGTAGCATTAATAAATACTTTTTTAAAATTCTTTAACCGATCTGCTTCTTCTTTAGATAATTCTTCATCTTCAGAAAAGGGTTCTGCATCAACGATAAATAATCGAATAGGAAGTCCAATCTGTGGAGCTGCTAACCCTACTCCATGTGCATTATACATGGTCTCAAACATATTATCCAGCAATTCTGATAATTTGGGATAATCTTTGGTTATCTCTTTTCCTTTTTTCTTCAATACCGGATCTCCGTATGCTACAATGGGAAGTATCATATTTTATTTCTTATTTCTAATTATTTATCGATTATACAAATAATCTTGCAGTATAATCGTCGCACTAATCTGATCTACTAATGCTTTATCTCTTCTTTTCTTTTTTGAAATACCACTAGCTATCATTGTATCAAAAGCAATTTTAGAGGTAAAGCGTTCATCAATTCTTTTTACAGGAATATCTGGAAGTAATTTATTCAATTTCTCTAAAAAAGGTAAAATTAACTGTTCGCTTTCTGAAGCTTCTCCATGCAACCTTTTAGGTTCTCCTACTATAAAAAGCTCGACCTCTTCCTTAGACACATAATCCTTTAACCATAACAATAAATCACCAGTATCGACAGTAGTCAACCCAGAAGCGATAATCTGCAATTCATCTGTAACTGCAATCCCGCAACGTTTTCCTCCATAATCAATCGCTAAAATCCGTGGCATTCCTTTTTTTTGCAAAAATATAATATTATTACAAAACGACACTTATTTATTAATGGTTTCCTAAAATATCTATAATAGATACTTTTTTCAAAGGAAGCTGTTATCTTTACCAAAATTTTTTATTCGATGAACCAACTAAAAGAAACCATAGAAAAAGCCTGGGAAAACAGAGAGCTTTTAAAAGAATCAAATACGCAAAGTGCAATACGTGAAATAATTAACTTATTGGACTCTGGAAAACTTAGAGTTGCAGAACCTGTAGAAGGTGGCTGGCAAGTAAATGAATGGGTAAAAAAAGGAGTAGTACTATATTTTCCTATTCAAAAAATGGAAACTCTAGAAGCCGGAATTTTTGAATATCACGATAAAATTCCATTAAAAAAAGGATATGAAGCCAAAGGAATTCGTGTAGTTCCTAATGCTGTTGCACGTCACGGTGCTTACATCTCTCCTGGCACTATCTTAATGCCTAGCTATGTAAATATAGGAGCCTATGTAGATCAAGGAACTATGGTAGATACATGGGCAACTGTGGGTAGCTGTGCTCAAATAGGAAAAAATGTTCATCTTAGTGGTGGTGTTGGCATTGGTGGTGTTTTAGAGCCATTACAGGCTGCTCCTGTAATTATAGAGGACAATGCATTTATAGGATCCAGATGTATTGTAGTTGAAGGAGTTCGAGTAGAAAAAGAAGCTGTGTTAGGTGCTAATGTAGTATTAACAGCGTCTACCAAGATCATTGATGTTACAGGAAATACTCCTGTAGAAAGAAAAGGAATTGTTCCTGCTGGATCTGTTGTAATCCCAGGAAGTTATACAAAGAAATTTGCTGCTGGAGAATTTAATGTACCTTGCGCTTTAATTATTGGAAAACGTAAGGAAAGTACAGACAAGAAAACTTCACTTAATGATGCTCTTCGTGAATATGATGTAGCCGTATAGTGTAAAGCATATAGAAAGAAACTTGAGCTTGTCTTCTCTTTTTAAGACAAGCTCAATTATTTTGATCAATAGCATATGAAGATTTTGGTTATTCAACAAAAGATGATTGGTGATGTGCTCACAAGTACTATTATTTGTGAAGCATTACGAAAAGAACACCCTAATGCTACTATTGATTTTTTGGTGAACTCTAATACTAAATCTGTCATAACAGAAAATCCATTTTTTGATCATATCATAGAGTTTAAAAATGAATTTCAAAATGACAAAAGGGCTTTTTACACTTTTTTAAAAGAAATACGAAAGTCCAAATATGATCATGTAATCGATGTATATGGGAAATTAGAAAGCAATCTTATCACTTTATTTTCTGGTGCTTCAAAAAGAGTATCTTTCTATAAATGGTACACTCAGTTTTTGTATACCAAAACCATTAAAAGAAATCTTGTTCCTATTACAAATGCTAGTATAGCCATTGAAAACAGATTACGTTTGGTTTTTCCTGAAAACAGAATTACTTCTGAGATTACGAGACCAAAAATATTTTTAACTAAAGAAGAAAAAGAAAAAGCTCGTGAGTTTTTAGAATCTAATGGAATTGTTACCAAGACGCCATTAATAATGATTAGTGTTTTGGGTAGTGAAATGAGAAAAACACTTCCTTTCGAATATATGGCTGAAACTATAGATGCAGTTGTTAAGAATACAGGGGCAAATATTCTTTTTAATTATATCCCAAATCAAGAAAAAGATGCCCGCACAATCTACAACCATACCATGCCTAAAACACAGAGGCATATTCATTTTGATGTATTCGCCAAAAGTTTACGAGGATTCCTTGCAATTCTCTCTCATTGTGATGCATTAATAGGCAACGAAGGAGGAGCTGTAAATATGGCCAAAGCACTTGACATACCTACTTTTACTATTTTTTCTCCCTGGATTCATAAAAAACATTGGAATATGTTTGAGGATGGAGAAAGGCAAACATCGGTTCACTTATCTGATTATATGCCTGAATTATTTTTAGACAAAAACACTAAAGAACTCAAAAAGAAGTCCTTAGAACTTTACCCTTATTTCAAAACAGAATTGTTCATTAATCAATTATATATTTTTTTAAGTAAAAACTTGTAATTTGCATTTTTAAAACTAAACTATCATAGAAAAAGACGTTTTACATAGAGAAAAAATTACAGCTATAGTCCCATGCTATAATGAAGAACACAATATCAAAGATGTATTAGAATCAGTTTCATTTGCTGATGAAATTATGGTTGTTGATTCTTTTAGCACAGATAAAACGGTCGAAATCGCAAGAGAATATACAGATTTCATTATCCAAAGAAAATTTGATTATCCTTCATTTCAAAAAAATTGGGCTATTCCTCAAGCTACGCACCAATGGATATTATTAGTTGATGCAGACGAAAGAGTAACCCCTGAGCTTAAAAATGAAGTCTTGGAGGTATTAAAAGATCCCGGAAAAGATAATTATGTAGCATACTGGATAAAGCGAATGAATCATTTTATGGGAGAAAGAATACACTATAGTGGCTGGCGAAATGATAAAGTTATTCGCCTATTTCATAGAGATAAATGTAAGTATGATAACAGGCATGTACATGAAGAAATTGTTACTCCGGGTAAAATAGGGATATTAAAAAACAAATTTTACCACAATACATATACTACTTTTGACGCTTATATCAGTAAATTAAATAGATATGCTTCTTGGCAAGCAGAAGATTATGACAAAAAAACAAAACGATTAACACCATATCATTTTGTTATAAAACCACTTTGGGCATTTTTTAAACATTATATTATACAAAGTGGATTTAGAGATGGTGTTCCTGGTTTAGTTATAGGTTATGTTCAGGCATATGCAGTTTTTATGAGATATGTAAAGCTTTGGTTATTTAGAAAAAATCGAAAATAACATGTAAAGGTTTCTATATTTTTTCTCAGAGAAAAATTCTTCTTTTTTAAAAAACCAGGCTTATCGGGTTTTTTCGAGGTTCTTCTTTATTTTAGAATACATAGTATACAACAGATATAGTTTTGAATAAAAATTGTTTAAAACTATATCAAATATGAAGAAACAACTTGTATACCTATTTTGTCTATTTTGCCTTGGAAGCTATGCTCAGGAAAAATTTTCAATAAGTGGATATGTAAAAGACAATCTTTCTGGAGAAAAACTACTGGGAGTTAATATTATTATTAATAATACTTACGGAACTACCACAAACGACTATGGTTTTTATTCTATAAATCTAAAAAAAGGCATTCACCAAATTGAAATTAGCTATTTAGGATATAAAACCATTAGTAAAGAGATTAGTATAACTGGCAATCAGAAAATAGACTTCGATCTCTCCGAAGAATTAGCAGAATTAGATGAGATTATAATTTCTTCTAATACAACCCGAAAGAATATCGAGTCGACTGAAATGAGTGTGATATCCTTAAAAGGAGAAACCATCAAAAAACTACCCGCTATACTTGGTGAGCCAGATGTACTAAAATCACTTCAATTATTACCCGGTGTATCCAGTGTTAATGAGGCTTCTTCTGGATTTAATGTAAGAGGTGGCTCTGTTGATCAAAACCTTATACTTCTTGACGAAGCTACTATTTATAATGCCTCTCATCTGTTTGGTTTTTTCTCTGTCTTTAATTCTAATGCTATTAAAAATGCAAAGCTATACAAAGGAGGAATCCCATCAATATATGGAGGTAGATTATCATCGGTACTAGATATTAAACAACGAGAGGGTAACACCAAAGATTTTGGTGGAGAAATAGGAGTTGGTTTAATTTCGGCAAAAGCACTTATAGAAGGGCCAATATTAAAAGGGAATAAAGAAGAAGCTTCTGGAAGCTATATGCTCGCAGGCAGAAGGTCTTATATTGACTTGTTTACTTTTCTTACCGATGATTTTAAAAATAGTTCGCTTTTTTTCTATGACCTCAACCTTAAATCGAATTACAATATTAATGCTAACAACCGTTTATTTTTATCAGGATATTTTGGCAGGGATAAATTCGAGCTAGATAAGTTTTTAGGAACCATATGGGGAAACACATCCGCATCCTTACGCTGGACTAGTATTCTTAACGAAAAACTCTTTTTGCAAACCTCTGCTATCTATAGCAATTACGATTACAACCTTGATAATTTGAGAACAGGATCTGAGTTTAGATGGAAATCCAGTATTACTAACTATAATTTCAAACCAAGGTTATCCTGGTTTATTAATAACAATAATACTCTTAAAACAGGTATCGATATTACATATTATAATTTCAAACCAGGGAAAATATCTCCTTTTAAAGGCTCTACTATTAATGAGGAAGAATTTAGTCAGAAATTTGGTTTAGAAAATGGTATTTATGCCGATTTAAAACAAAAACTTTCTAAAGATTTAAGTTTGCAATATGGAGTACGTTGGTCAAATTTCTCAAGGTTAGGAAAGGGAGACATTCGTGAATATAATACAGGAACTCCTCTTACCTATAACGCAGAACAAGACATTTATGAAGAAAATGAAGTTACACAGATCACAAATTATAGCTCTGGAAAACGCATTAAAACATTTAATGGTTTTGAACCTAGAATTTCTATTAGATACCTTTTAAACGAATCTAATTCTTTAAAACTAAGTTATAATAAAATGTATCAATATTTACATCTTATTTCTAATACTACTTCTCCTACTCCTCTAGATGTATGGTCGCCCAGTGGCCCGTATTTATCACCACAATCAGCAGATCAGCTCGCACTTGGATATTTTAAATCTTTTAAAAAAGGGAAATATGATCTAAGCCTTGAAACTTATTATAAAAAACTAAAAGATGTAACCGATTTTATTGACGGAGCAGATCTTTTATTTACTGAAGAAATAGAAACTCAGGTCGTACAAGGAAAAGGAAGAGCATACGGACTGGAAGTACAACTTAATAAAAACGAAGGCAAGCTTACGGGATGGTTGAGCTATACCCTCGCTCGCTCTGAAAACAAAGTACTGGGTATTAATAACAACAAATATTACCCCAGCAATAGTGATCAATTACACGAACTAAACCTGGTAGGTTTTTATAAACTTAATAATAGGTGGGATTTTGGAGTAAACTTCATTTTTGGCTCAGGAAGGCCCGTTACTTACCCTACAGGACGATATACACAAAGTGGACTAGTGGTAGCCGATTATAACAATAGAAATGGCAATCGATTACCTACATATCACAGATTAGATATTTCTGCAACATTAAATCCAAAAAAAGGTAAAAAAGGAAAATGGGTTTTCAGTATTGTTAATGTGTATAACAGGCAAAATGCAGCCTCGATCTATTTCAATGAAATTGGCGAAACTAACAACGTAGAGATAGCTACGGGAATGACACAAGCAACCAAATTATCATTCTTTGGGATCGTACCTAGTATATCATACGAATTCAAATTTTAAAAATTATTAGCATGAAAAATATAATCACCATACTGTTTACGTTATTAATTATAATCGTTTCTTCTTGTGAAACAGATGTTACCAACGATATCTCTCTAGTCGAAACACCACCTCAACTAGTAATTGATGGAGGTTTAGAACGAAATATCAAGGCTTCCGTTACCACACAACAAATAAGATTACTAACCACAGCACCCTTTTTATCTAATAAAGATTTTCCTTTTATTAGTGATGCTCAGGTTACTATATCTAACAGTGCAAATTCCTGGATTTTTGAACATACAAACAATGGATTTTATGAAAACTCAGACATAGTCCTGGAAATCGGAAATACCTATACTATCACAATCTTATGGAAAGGAGAAACATACCAAGGAACAGATACGCTACAGGAAGAAGTACCCAAATTCGATAAGTTTTATTTTGAGTTTGAAGAAGAAACCGTTTTTGCAGACGAAGGATACTATATAAAGTTTGATACAACCGACCCTATTAATGTTCAAAATTTTTACCATTACAAACTCTTCAAAAATAATGAGTTCGTCACCGTTCCCGACCCGGGGAATAGCCAAGTATTAGTCGTATCTGATGAATTTTTTGATGGAAAACAACGTATTGGGGTTAAACCTAACGAAGATATCTTTTTTGAAATTGGAGATATTGCAACCGCTCAGCAATTATCAATATCAGAGCCTTATTTTGATTACCTTAAAGAATTATTTACTCAAACCGGAAACTTAGGAAATCCAATAGTTGGTAATCCTCCTCCGGCATCAATACGAGGAAATTTGATAAATTTAGACAATAGTAGCAATCGCGCCCTTGGGTATTTTTATGTAGTAGATGTAGAAGAAGATACTGTAACCATTACTGAAAACTAAAATAAAATAGTATACATTGAAAAGTAACAGAATATATTTTTATCTACTTATCATTCTTTTGTTGAATGCTCTTCATCTTATTAGTGAAATCTATACCGATGGTTTAGAAGAAGGTATCATTGAAACCTTAATTCTGTTACCAGTTAGTTTTCTTTTTACTTTATTTGTCTTTTGGTCAAGATTGTATATCAAAAACACTATTGCAAACAAAATTATAACAGGTAAAAACAAAATACACTTTTTAAGCTTCTGGGCTATAGTTATTACAATCAAAACCCTAGTATTAACTTTCGTTTTAAAAGGATTCAGCACTTACTTTTTTAATGATGATGAAGACCCCGAACCTTTCTTTGATTTAGCTTTTTGGGCAGTATTACTTGCCTGTTTCTCTATAATCGTATTTGTATATTTTATAGAGATCTTTCTTGAGTCTCAAAAAGAAAAACAAGATATTAAAGTAAAACTAACCCAGTACCAAAGTGAAAAATCTATAGCTCAATATTTGGCCTTAAAGAAACAATTAAACCCCCACTTTCTTTTTAATAGTTTTAATAGTCTTTTGGGTTTAATTAGTATTGACAGCAAAAAGGCTGAATATTTTTTACAAGAACTATCTAATATCTACAGGTATAATTTAACCCAAAGTGAAGAAGTTGTAGTAACATTAAGGAAAGAGCTTAAACTAATATACTCCTACATGTCTTTACAAAAAATAAGGTTTGGAGAACACATAACTCTTGAAGATCATATCGAAGAAGCTAAACTTAATTTTTTACTACCTCCTATGACTTTAGAGTTGTTATTGGAGAATGCCATAAAACATAATATCATCGAGAGTAATAAACCGCTAAAAATATCTATCATAAGTGAAGGGAATAGTATTAAAGTAATGAACAACTTTCAACCTAAGAATCATCATTACGAAAAGTCATTAGGAATAGGGTTAAAAAATCTAATCAATCAATATAAAATGCTGCATCCAGAAATTCCGCATTTTAAAATAATCAATGGTAATTATATTGCTTATATTCCTTTAATAGAGCCTGAATTATGATAAAAAGTATTATTATAGAAGACGAAAGTATTGCTGCCATTAGGTTACAGAACTTAATTCAAGAAGTTAATGAGCAAATTATAATCACAAAAGTACTTTCTTCTGTAAACGAATCTATACAATATCTATCTACAGAAAATCCCGATCTCATTTTTTTAGATATTAATTTATCCGACGGGTATTCTTTCGAAATTTTTAAAATACTAGATATTAATGTTCCTATAATATTTACAACCGCATACTCTGAATATGCTATCAAAGCTTTTGAACAAAATAGCATTGATTATCTTTTAAAGCCAGTTACCAAAGAAACACTACAACGTAGTATAAATAAGTTTTTTTCACTTAACAAAAAGCAGCTTCCGGCATATAAAGATTTGTTTTTGCATACCGGACAAGAATACAAAAAAAGGTTTTTAGTAAAGATGAACACCAGTTTAAAAACTATAGACATCAATCAGGTTGCCTATTTTTATACAGACGAAAAATTAACTTTTATTAAACTATGGGATGGTAAGAAAATACCAATTGATTTTTCATTAAAAAAACTAGAACAAGAGTTAAATCCTTTGGATTACTTCAGAATAAACAGAAAATACATTGTTCATTTAAAATCTATTGGAGAAATGTATTACTCTTCTAAGTCGAGGATAAAAATAGCTTTAAAACCAGCATCGCACGAAACTAATATATTTGTTGCTATTGAAAAACTAGGGAAATTTAAAAAATGGCTTTCGCTTTAATCATAACTGTTCATTTTTAATCTTCCCGATATTTTTTCTTCCAGAAAAAGATTTTTCTTTTTAACGCTATTTTATCATGATATTTCTTTTGAAATGCTTCAGTAAGTTCCCACATGTTTTGATATAGCATTGATTCATCCTCACCAGTTAACTTGGCATATTCATTAGACATAATTGCAACCATTTCCTTTTTGGGCGTTAATCTCGAAAAATTACGGATTCTGGTTTCTATATCCAAATCCCTAAACTCCATCCTATTAAGATCTACCAAATAAAAATCATACCCAGAGCTTGTTTTTACAATCAATGTATTCCCGGGAGAATGATCTAAAAACAGGATTCCCTTTTCATGAAGATCATACGTAAATCTTGTAAAAGCTCGTAAAATAGCTTCATGATCTGGATAATCTGGCTCATGTACTAATTCGCGATACGTAAGGTCATAATTGAGCAATTCACTAACATAATAGCTTTTTCTAAATAAAAAAAAGGTAGTATACAAATCATAGGCTAATGGGAATGGAGTTTTTATTCCCAGTTCTAACAACCTATTTGCATAATTATAAGACCTTTCTGCTTTTGATTTTCTAAAGAATCGATATACAACCTGATTTATAAAATTAGGAACCTTGAATGATTTGATAGTATATTTTTTACCTTCAATCTCTACAATTTTTATAACATTGCGTTCTGCATCTCCCAATATCTCATGATAATCATCAAAATGCGCTATTGTCTTCTGCACTTCGGTTTCAACTGATTTGTATTTTGGGTGTATGATAAATTTACGTTGCATTCTTTATGTATAATAATCTAAACAAAAGTAACTTTTTGATACGGTTCCTCGGTAATTAGTATTTCGGGATAAGACAAACTTATACACTTAGTATAAATTACATTAAGGATTTGTATATTTCATTGTATTCTAATGCTGCTGTTTGCCAACTAAATTTTTCTAATTGGGTTTTAATTTTTTCTTCCATTATAAGTCTATTAGACTCAAAATAGGTGATTTTTGTTAAAAATACATCAGCCATATATTCAGGTCCTAATTCTTCCCAATAAAAACATGCTTCACCTCCTATTTCGGGTAGTGACGTTTTATTATAAAGAAAAATAGGTTTATTAAAGTTTAATGCTTCAACTACTGGTAATCCAAATCCTTCTCTTGAAGAAGGAAACACAAAAGCAAAACAATTAGAAAACAGCTTAACTTTTGTTTCTTCGGATACAATACCTTTCAAAAAAACTCTATCTTCAAGCTTATTTTCTTTAATTACATTTTTTAAATGTAAAACATAATCACTACTACCTTTTCCTGCAAGAATAAGTTTAAATTTTTCTGGAATGTGATTCATCATTAAAATAAGCTTCTCCAGGTTTTTATAGGGTCTCATTTCCGTAATACAAAAAAGATAATCATCTGTGCTCTTTTCAGGATCAACTAACGAGGTTTCTTTTAAAGAATTACCATTATAGATTACTTTTTGTGTTTTTGATGCAGTAACATTGAAATGCTTATTCACCTCATCTTTGGTAAAGTGCGATACAAAAACAAGTACTTGTGCTCTATCTATTTTTTTTTGAATAAAATCCTTCGTTTTCTGATCTACTGTATCCTCATACATAAAATTAATATCATGAATCGTTAAAACATATGGGATTTTCTTATTCGAAGGTTCAATTTTACTTAGTTGGTTAGTAGAATGAAATATATAATTACGACCAAAAACACCCAACTGGCGATGTATTGAATAATAGTATTTAACAAAAATATTTTTCTGATTAAATATTGATTTATAACCTCCTTTTTTGGGGGTATAAAAAACATAATTCAGATCGGTATCAATAGATGAAAAAGCTTTAGACAAATGATATGAAAATTGTCCAAAGCCTTTATTTAAGTTTTTTAAGTAATGAAAATCTACAAATACTCTTTTATTCTTCACCTTATTATAAATTTAGAATTCTCTTTATCCAATTATCTATCAGGTACTTTTGATAGATTTCATCTGGTATTTCTTCATATTCATTTTCAAAAAAAGATTTAGGAATTTGAATATCGTTTTTATCTATGATTAAGATATTATTTGGGTTATAAAAATCATAGCTAGCAATAGCTGCATTGGTAGTTATTAGTTTTTTGTTGTTTCCTAAACTTTCAAAAACTCTAAACGATAGTCCATCTTGTCCTTCTCTATGAATATCTAACAATACATTAGAATGAGCTACTAACTCATTAACCTCTTTCATATTTATTCGTTCTGTAACGTACTCTACACTACTTTTAGATTCGATTTTCTTTTTACCGAAACTAACAATTTTATAGGAAACCCCTAACTCATCTAATTGTAATGCAATATTATCTATAACTTTAGATCGTTTACTAAACGTACTTATATTAAAAACCTCTTGTTCTATCGATAGGTTATTTTTGTTTTCTTTAAAAATATAATTTGTTGCAAATTTAAAATTATGGTTTTTTGAATCATTGGGCTCAAAAGTATATACCTCATTAAAAAAAGGTGCTACTAGTAATATTTTTGGTATTCTTTCTATATTATCATTAAAAAATGCTGTCAAATCCTCTGTAAATGAACTTATATTTTTAATAATCTGAGGCAGTAAAAAATTAGCGTTAAGCATTAGGATTTTATCTTGTTTCCCTATTTCATTTAATCGCTTAAGGATTTCTTTATTTAAGTGATTCTTTTTTATATCATACTTAAAAAAAGTTTTCCCAATAAAATTAAAAATTCGATGAAAAACTGTAGGATACTGATACCTAAAAGTGTGAAAGTTTATATGATTAACTTCATATCCCTGCTTTTTTAGACTCTTGGCAATTTCATCGTTAATCCCCAAAACATCTAGACTAATCAGTGTTATTTTCATGTTTAAAATAATAATAGAGACAAACTTACTAAAACTAAAGAATCATATTGCTAAAAAAGTAATTTTTAAAATCAATACATTTGTCAGCATTATATTAAAATTATTATAATGAATTATCTATTTATCATTTTACTTATTGTGCTATTAGGGATTGCATTTCCTAAAATCCTCAAACTTATTAAGCATAAATCATTATATCCTTTTATGCCCTATAAATATAATTTTAGAAGAAGACGCATAACTTTTTCTAAAACATTACAGCTTTTAAATGAACGAAATGCAAAAATATTGGTAGAGACGGGAACTTCGAGAAACGGTCTTAAAGCGACTAAAACTGATGGCGGAGCAACAATCGTTTTTGGTAAATGGGCAAAAGAAAATAATGCAAAATTGCATTCTGTAGATATTAGCAAAGATTCTGTACAAGGGGCTCAGGAAGCAGTACAAGAAGAAAACTTACAAGATAGTACAACAGTATATCTAGGAGATTCTCTAGATTTCTTAAAGAATTTCAACGAATCTATCGACTTTTTATACTTAGACAGCTATGATTATTCAAAAACCGATATAGAGATTCAAAAGAAAAGTCAGGAACATCACTTACAAGAATTTATCCTGGCCGAAGATAAATTACATGATAAATCTATCGTTTTAATAGATGATTGCAGACTTCCCGGAGGTGGTAAAGGAAAAACAGTTGTAGAGTATATGCTAAAAAAAGATTGGGAGATTTTAATTAATGCATATCAAATTTTATTAGTAAAAAAATAATCCTGTTTATAAGGTTTTAAAAAATTATTACACTTCAATTACCTAATACTAATTAATGTGATTTTAATATAGATCGATATATTTGCATGATATTTAGTAATTGCATCCTAAAAATAAAGTGATAATTTCTATTCAAAATGTAGTTGCAAAAATTATCATTAACTAAAAAACATTATAATAATGGATTATGACAATAAACCCGAGGGGTACTACAATAATATCAGAAATGAAATGTTTTCTTTTTTTCCAAAAGAAGCAAAAACAGTATTAGATGTTGGTTGTGGAGAAGGTACTTTTGCTGCTTTTATTAAAGAAAAACACAATACTGAAACCTGGGGTATTGAATTGATGCCAGAGCATGGAAAAAAGGCCGAAAAAGTGCTCGACAAAGTTTTTATTGGTGAATGTGAAAAATTTATTGATGAACTACCAGATAATCATTTTGACGCTATCTATTTTAACGATGTTTTAGAACATCTTGTAGATCCATATTGGGTATTAGAAAAAATAAAAAACAAACTATCACAAAACGGTGTCATTATAAGCTCGATACCTAATATGAGATACCATAGTGCTTTAAAAAATCTGGTGCTTAAAAAGAATTGGGAATATGAAGAACACGGTATAATGGATAAAACACACTTGCGATTCTTTACTGGTAAGAGTATTGCAAATATGTATACGAGATTAGGATATAAAATAGTACTTCATAAAGGTATTAATAAAACAAAATCTATTAAGCCATTTCTATATAATATTCCTTTTCTATTTACAGCAATGGATATGAGATATCTGCAGTATGCTACTGTTGTTAAAAAGTAAGATCTAAGAAAGAGATGAATAATCTGCTTTCTTTGGATAATAAGAATATTAAATTAACATATCACTTACTCCAAAATACAGAAGGCATTTTATATACAAATTAACAAAGGGTTCCAATATTGGAACCCTTTGTTTTTTTTAAATTCTATCTAATTTTAGCGTTTATCAAACTACCAATTAATTCGATCTCTCCATCGGTTACGTTCTACATCGCCATACATCTTCTCTGTTATGGTTCCGCTTACATTAATATCCCAATGAGCACCAGCTATTGGTCCCGGAGCAGTGACAGAATTAAGAAGTAATGTTTGATGGGTAGCACAAGAGGATGAAAATACAACAGAACGATTATTAACATCACTTGGATGAGGTGAAACCGGACCATTATGATTTCTTAAAAAAGAGTTATTACTTAAATTAATTGAAATTTCTCTTCTTTCCCCAGAAAGTCTCCATCTTCTACGTTTAGGGTTATATTCTAATTTTACTCGTAAGAATATTCTATAGGTATCTACCCGGAAAGGTCCTCCTGTATTTAAATGTTCTGCATAAACTTCATGCACATATTTAAAAGCTCGAGGAGAAGTTCCTTGAACGTTACCCGAACCGCAATTCTCAACATATCTTTGCTTTCTAAATTCATATTGATTATCCACAACAACTGTTTTTGCACCATCTATTCCTGTCTCATTACTAGGCACTCCTTTCGGATTAACTCGAGTGTAGGATACAGAACCAACTTCTTTAAGGTTTTCTATATTAGATTTTTGATTAGCAATTTCTCCTTCGTCAAGTTCATAAAATTTGCCAGCATTAAACCAAACGATTTTTCCACCCAATTCAAACTCATTATCATTATTTAAAATCCCTTGAATTGCAGGTGAAACCTCTAGGTCTCTATCAAATGAGAAAAAAGAGTTCATTTCTAACTCTTCCATACCCAATTTTGAAAACTTAGAATAAAGATCATTAAATTCATTCCAATCTTTAAAAGAAAATCTATCCGTTTTTGATTCAATAATCGATTCGACACTTGCCTCTTGTTCAATAGAATTGACATCTCTTTTTTCACAAGAAATGATTACTGTCATTATGAACAGTAAAAAAATGATTTTTTTCATAATATTAAGGTTTTAAGATTATTTTTGCACAAAATAATTTCTGTCATGCATTCAGAATTTGTATAATGGAATTGGCCAATTCATAAATGAATGTTTTCAACAATAAGCATGTTACTGGCAAAAACAATAATTACAACTACTTTAACTTTTCTTACAAAAAAAGTTTTAAAGTAATACCATTTCATAATCATCTATTAATTCAAAACTAATGTCTGATCAAATCATAGAAACCCAAAATGCAATCAATACACTAAAAAAAGGAGGGATTATCCTCTATCCAACCGATACGATTTGGGGTATTGGTTGTGATGCTACTAATGCAGAAGCAGTTGATAAGGTATATGCCCTAAAAAAAAGGGAAGAAAGTAAATCTATGATCTGTTTGGTTAGTGATTTTAAAATGCTACAACAATACATAGAAGAAGTCCCAGAAGTAGCCTATGATATTCTAAAATATGCTACAAAACCTACTACTATTATCTATGACAGACCTCTGCGTGTGGCAGAAAATATTATTGCAGATGATAATACATTAGGTATTCGAGTGATTAGAGATCCTTTTTGCGGAAAACTAATTAGGAAACTTAAACGACCCATCGTTTCAACTTCTGCTAACATTAGTGGTATGCCTGCTCCAAAAAACTTAAAAGAAATACCTGCTGCAATTTTGGAAGGCGTAGACTATGTCGTAAATTTGCCCCTACAAAAAAAAGGAGCTAAACCTTCTTCGATTATTAAAATAGGAGGCGATAGTACCGTAAAAATTATTAGGAAGTAATTGATTCATGTCGGAAATCAAAAATTATAAAGAAGCGTTACAACATCCAATTTTTGATACAATTGCCAAAGCATCAGCACATCTAAAATTAGACAGCTATGTTATCGGCGGATTTGTAAGAGATCACATATTGCAAAGAAAAACTGCCAAAGATATTGATATTGTTGCTATTGGCAGTGGTATAGCATTAGCCAAAGAAGTATCCAAACTTTTACCTGGTAATCCTAAAGTACAGGTTTTTAAAACCTATGGTACAGCAATGCTAAAAACTGAGGATATCGAGGTAGAATTTGTTGGAGCACGAAAAGAATCTTACTCTAAAAATAGTCGCAATCCCACCGTAGAAAACGGAAGTTTAGAAGATGACCAGAATAGACGGGATTTTACAATTAATACTCTTGCTTTACACCTATCACCAGAAAATTACGGAGAAATACTGGATCCTTTTAATGGTTTAGAAGATCTTAAATCAAAAATAATCCGTACTCCTTTAGATCCTGATATTACATATTCTGATGATCCTTTGCGAATGATGAGGGCTATTCGTTTTGCTACACAACTCAATTTCAAAATAGAATCCACCTCGCTAGGGGCTATTGCAAAAAACAAAGACCGAATTAAGATCATTACCAAAGAACGCATTGTTGATGAGTTACATAAAATTATGTTAAGTGATAAACCATCAACTGGTTTTAAATTACTAGAACAAACCGGTCTTTTGAATTATATTTTACCCGAACTTATTGATTTAAAAGGTATAGATGAAGTCGAAGGACAACGACATAAAGATAATTTTTATCACACCCTAGAGGTGGTAGATAATATTGCCCAAAACACAGATGATCTCTGGTTACGCTGGGCAGCTTTACTTCATGATATTGGTAAAGCTCCTACCAAAAAATTTAGCAAAAAAATAGGATGGACTTTTCATGGTCATGAATTTGTGGGTTCAAAAATGGTATTTAAACTCTTTAAGCGTTTAAAAATGCCCTTAAATGAAAAAATGAAGTTTGTTCAAAAAATGGTATTAATGAGCTCCAGGCCTATAGTGATTGCAACAGAAGTTACAGATTCTGCAGTTCGAAGACTGGTGTTTGATGCAGGAGAACATATTGAAGAGCTAATGACACTTTGTGAAGCCGATATTACTACCAAAAACCCGAAACGCTTTAAAAAGTATCACAATAATTTTAAGATTGTAAGACAAAAAATGATTGAAGTTGAAGAGCGAGATCATATTCGCAATTTTCAACCTCCTGTTACCGGAGAAGAGATTATGGATACTTTTAATATCAAACCCTCTCGTGAAATAGGAATCATTAAAGAAGCTATAAAAGAAGCAATTCTAGAAGGTGAAATTCCTAATGAGCATGAAGCAGCTTACGAGTATATGGTAAAGAAAGGTGAAGAATTAGGGCTAAAAAGTAACTAAGATTCTCTATATCAAAAATTTGTATTAGCAAAAAAATGAAAAAAGACAATAAAAAGGTAATATACTGGTTGCTCACAGGCTGCCTATTGATTTTTATTATGGTTGTTGTTGGTGGAATTACCAGACTTACTCATTCTGGGTTATCAATCTCTAATTATAAATTAATTTCAGGCACTATTCCTCCTATGAGTGAAACAGAATGGAATGCTGCATTTGACCTATACAAACAATACCCCGAATATCAAAAGATAAACCATCAATTTACTCTCGAAGATTTTAAAGACATCTATTTCTGGGAGTGGCTGCATAGAGTTATCGGAAGATTTATAGGTATCGTATTTATTATTCCATTCGTATATTTCTTAATCAGAAAGCAACTTACGAGACCCACCATAAAAAAATCTATAATACTTATGTTATTAGGAGGTTTTCAAGGGTTTCTTGGTTGGTTTATGGTAAAAAGTGGATTAATCGACAGGCCCGATGTAAGCCATTATCGTCTTGCAATGCATCTTACTGCAGCATTCATAACCTTTGCATATACATTTTGGGTAGCTCTAGATCTTATATATCCTAACAAAAAGCAAATTGACATTAAATTTAGAAATCTAATCCGATGGGGATTGGCAGTTCTTTTACTTCAAATTATCTATGGCGCTTTTGTTGCAGGATTAGATGCTGGCTTGCTACACAATCATTGGCCATTAATGAATGACGGAACTTTAATTCATGAATCTGTTTATATAGAACAATCTCCTTTAATCAAGAATTTTGTAGAGGGAAAAAGCGGAGTTCAGTTCATACATCGCTATCTGGCTTATATCGTTGTAGGACTTATTGCCTTTATCTGGTATAGAAGTAAAAGAATTAAAAAAAATAATATTCAATCTAATTCATTAAATACATTAGTAATTATCGTATGTATCCAGTTTTTGCTAGGAATATTTACATTAATTTTTAGAGTACCCATAGTATTAGGGATATTACATCAAATTGTTGCTTTTTTCTTATTAGGGGCAATGACTTTTTCATTACACCGTTTTAGTAAATAACAATGCATTTATAGTATCTTTGCATTTTCAAATTAATAAATAATGATATACCGTTTCAGAATTATCCTGGATACAGAAGAAGATGTATTTAGAGATATTGAAATAGAACAAGATGCTACTTTAGAGCAGTTTCATAATGTAATAACCCAATCTTTTGGTTTTGATGGAACAGAAATGGCTTCTTTTTACATTAGTGATGATCAATGGAATCAAGGAGAAGAAATATCATTATTTGATATGAGTGATGGTAATCAACCTGTTAGATTAATGAATGAGACAACTCTTATTGATGTGGCTCATGAGGCTTCTCCCAAGTTAATCTATATCTATGATTTCTTAAGTATGTGGACGTTTTTGGTAGAACTTGCTGAAATTGCTGAATATGAAAACGGAAGAGAATATCCAAATGTAATGTATATTCATGGTCAAATACCTGATCAGGCACCTGATAAAGAGTTTAAAGCAGACGAATTAGACGACTTTAATGAAGAAGGTGAAAATAAAGATTTTATGGATCTTGATGAATATGAAGATTTGGGATTTGATGAGAATTGGAATTAAAATTTAACTATTAATTAAAAAGATCCCGGCTTTCGCTGGGATGACATACATGTCATGATCAACTTATATAGCACTCAAATCGAATCATTATCGGTTCACCGGGTTGGAAACAAGAATAAAAATGAAAATATATTCTTGTCAGAATCACCATATGTCCTTAATGATGAATTAACTGCACTTCTAAAAGAATATTTTTTTAAACCTTTTAGAGAAAAGGAAGAGAATTATTTTCAATTTGCTAATGAAGTAGATATAGAATTTAATCCACTGTTTAAAATTGTAACCGAAATTTTTGAACATCCTTCTTCAGTTCATGAAAAATCTAAAAGAATTGCTTCATTATTGTATGAACAATCACAACATCCACATATTAAAAGTGGCGAGGTATATGTCACTTATTTAGACAATGTGACTATCGATAATGAAAAAGTTGATGCTATAGGTATCTTTAAATCAGAATTAAAACATGATTTCCTTCAGTTTGAAGAAAAAGAAACTGATATCGAATTATTAATCCAACAAGGTGTAAACCTAAATAAGCTTGATAAAGGCTGTTTAATTTTTAACCATAAAAAAGAAGAAGGATATAAAATCCTTTCTATAGATTCTAACCGTTATGATACCAAATATTGGTTAGAGCATTTCTTAGGAGTAGAAGCTTTTGCCGATGAGAATTTTTATACTAAAAAGTATATGAAATTCTGCCAGGATTTTGCAAAAGATGTAGTACTCCCTGCCGAAGATAAAAAAGAAGAAGTGATGTTTATGAATCGTGCTGTAAACCACTTTGCCAAAAATGATGAATTTGAAGAATCTGCATTTTTAAATGATGTGATTGATAATCCTGATTTGATTCCAGAATTTAAGCATTATAAAGTAGAAAAAGCACCAAAATATCAAATCGAGGACCTTACCACCTTTCCTATCGCAAATAATGCAGTAACTGCTGCTCGCAAAAAGATAAAAAATGTCATCAATCTAGATACTAATGTGCAGATAAAGATGGATTTCATCAACCCAGAATCCGCAGAAAAATTTGTAGAAAAAGGATGGGATGAAGAAAAGCAAATGTATTACTATTTGGTATATTTCAATAAAGAACAAAAGACCTAAGAAAGCAAAAAGCTAATAACCATCTATTATGGATTTTATTCTGGTCGGTATTATAGCTTTATTAGGATCGGGATTAACATTTTTTTCTGGTTTTGGGTTAGGTACATTATTGATGCCTGTATTTGCTATATTCTTTCCTATAGATATTGCAATCGCTCTTACAGCAATAGTGCACCTGCTTAACAATTTGTTTAAACTAACTCTTGTTGGTAAAAAAGCCAATTTGCAAACAGTACTGCGTTTTGGGCTACCTGCTATTGTATTTGCCTTTTTTGGAGCATATACATTAGGAAAACTCACCTATATAGATCCTTTATTTAGTTATACTATTGCCAATACCCTATATGAAATCACAGCAGTAAAAATATGTATCGCAATAGTATTAATCTTTTTCTCTCTGTTTGATCTCATTCCAAAATTGAAACGATTAGAGTTTGATATCAAATATTTACCCTGGGGTGGCGCACTAAGTGGCTTTTTTGGAGGATTATCGGGGCATCAAGGAGCATTACGAACAGCTTTTTTAATTCGAGCAAAACTTAGTAAAGAAGCTTTTATAGCTACAGGAGTTATTATTGCTTGCTTTATTGATATCTCGAGACTTACTATATATGCCAAAGACCTTTTACAATTAGGTGATCAACTTAATTATCCTATGCTTATAGTCGCAACATCAATGGCTTTTATTGGAGCTTACATCGGGAATAAATTTCTTAAAAAAATCACCATACATACGATTCAAATAGTGGTAGGAGTTTTATTAATTGTTTTTGCACTACTTCTGGGAATTGGAATTTTGTAACCTGAGTTCGACCAAAGCTAAAATATTATAAAAAGCGTCAATTCGAGCGGTTTTTCAGAATGACCTCTCGACTACGCTCGAGGTGAGGTGGAGAAAAACTGTATCGAGAATAGTTTTTTTGGATAGAAAACCACTATTCTCGACACAATCTTTTTACCTGTACTGAGCTATGTCGAAGTATCAGATCACTAGAATTGATGTGATTTTCTTACGTCAAACTCAGGTTTGTAAATCTGATCTTAGATCAAACGGCATAGGTCTTACGCTTTTTTCGTTTCTTACTCCTGTTCAGAGTACACATTTAAAAAAAGTGTGATTTCATTTTTGTTTCAATCGATGTTAATCAAATGGGTTATCAAAAGTATCTGGTCCTTTCTGATAGAAGAGTACTTCTCCTCCTACTTTTCTATTATCATTCCATACATCCCAATCACAATGAAATTCTATCCCCCTTACTCTTTGTTTAAACCACTTATTTGAAATATAACCAGACGATACCTGAGTTCGAGGTGAAAGAGTTATTTGTCTAATCTCTTTGAAATGATTTCCTTCACCTTCAGTTACACTAAACTTAACCTGTCTGTCATAATCACAGTTTCCAACCTTAAAGCGAAGTCCTCTGCAAGACTTCCTTACAGTCCAATTATTATGTGTATCTGGACCAGCATTCCAATTAAAAGGTGTATAATTAAAGTAATACGCTGTACCTGAATTGGTTGAACTATTAACCCATACTCTTTTCCCTCCTGTAAGGAAGCTATTACATTGCGATAACTGAACAGGAACAGGTGAAGCAGCTCGATTTTTTAATTTTGACATCGTTGATACTGATATTTTTATGGGACTTTTATGATTCTCTATTATTTTTCTAGTAGAGATCAATTTTTGTACATCCTTAAAATCAGGTGAATCCATAAATGCTTTTGGTACTGCAACATGGTCTTCTGTAAGTAATAAAAATCGCTTAAGACAGCCATCGTTCTCGTCAAAATCAATTATTTCATTGTCCATCGAACCTCTTTCTTCGTAATAAAAACCCTCGCCATTAAATTCGAATGTCACCGTATTGTTATTGGGCAGCTGTAATGTTGCCAAGGTTTTCCATCCTAATTCTTCAGTTTCAGGTTCATGCATAATCTCATCGTGATCTGTACAGTTTAACAGGAATAAACACACACCTAGGGGCAAGGTATTTTTAATTAATAATTTTCTCATAGTTTTACCATTGGTAAAGTTTAAAATGTTTGACAACATGATTAATTTTTTAAAATTAAAATCTCCTAAACTTTTATAGACACTCAGGGATATGTCTTTATAATTTTACTATTTGTTTTAAAATAATAATCTAGCTTTCTAATATTTGCCAAACCTAGGGAGCTATCGATATTATATTGTCCTGATTCTTTGAATTTTCAAGAAATAAGGACAGTTTTGTAAAATTTTATAAGGCTCTAGAGTGAGGTTACTACAGTTGCTTGGATAGAAGTTTTAATACTATTTAATTAATCTACTGGCTTCTCTCAACTCTATAAATTCATTAATATCTTGCAATTACAAATTACATTTATGTATATTTGCCCTTGAATTCCTACCCTATTACAAAATCAATATTTATTTAATTTTTAAACTATGAAGAAAAGTATATTTCTATCAGTATCTCTTGTATTGATATCATTCATCAGTACTGCTCAAACCAACACTTTCCCAACTACTGGTAATGTAGGAATTGGAACGACCACTCCAGATCAGGCTCTTGTGGTTAAAGGAAGTATTTCATTTGATTATGGTGACACAAAATCCTATAATGGTTTTCGACGTAATGGTGCTAAAACTGAATACTACAATATAATTACAGGTGTAAATACCAATGTTATTCATGAGTTCACGGGAGCTAATCGAACAATTATGTCTCTTACACAAGGAGGTAATGTAGGGATAGGAACAACTAATCCTCAAGAAAAGTTACATGTAAAAGGAAACCTTTTGATCGATGCCTTTCAAAATGGAGGAGGAGCTAAAGGTGTGTTTTTTAGAGAAGGCTTTTCTACTTCAAACAAATATAATTTATCTATATTAACACATCATGATGGAGACAATACTCCCGATGCTTTAGACATCAACGCTTATGATGGAGTGTATTTCAACACAGGTTCTAATGATAGAAATCCTAGAATGGTTATCTTAGGAGATGGTAATGTAGGAATAGGAACAACAATCCCAGATTCAAAACTTGCAGTAAATGGTAAAATACATGCCAAAGAAGTAAAAGTTGATCTAACCGGTTGGCCTGATTATGTATTCGAAAATAATTACAACTTACCTAGCTTACAAGAAGTAGAACATCATATCGCAGAAGAAGGACACTTACCTAATATCCCATCTGCTTCTGAAGTAGAGAAAAATGGTATTCAACTTGGAGAAATGAATGCTAGACTACTTCAAAAAATCGAGGAACTTACGTTGTATATGATTGCACAAAATAAGAAGACAGAACAGTTACAAAGAGAGATAGAGTTACTCAAACAAAAGAATATAGAATTAGAAAAAAAATAGTGTACTTTTTTTTCTAATAAAACAACCAAAAGGTTTCTGATAGAATATTGGGAACCTTTTTTGTTTCTTTAAGCAGAATAATTCCGCAGAGAGTTATCGAAATAATTAGATAAAGATCAATCTAATTTAAATATACAGTTTATAAGTATAACATCACTCTAATAATCGTCTCATATTCACATTCTCATAATTACGTCGTACAAAATCCATCGCCGTTTTAAGAACTTCACCCATAGATTTACTACGACGAAATTTTAAATCCAAAGTAAAATTATACAGATGTTCTCTAAGTTCTTTCAAGTTTTCTTGGGTAGAGATGCGATCTGCACACATACATTCAAGCAAATTTTCATAACGGGATCTCGATGTTAATACTCGTTTTGCCAAAATAGAACGTTCTTCTTTTTTATATTGTTCGATAGAACTTAGCTGCAACTTATTCATCACAATATCTACCATATCAAAATTCTCTTTAAAAAACTGGGGTTGATATACTTTAAGTTTTCCTTCATAACATTGCTGATCAAAATCAATAGCTCTTATCTTGTATTCTACATGATCAAAATCGTGAATAGGAATAATCACATAGTTATAAGATCTCATATCTCCTAGCAATCGCATTTGGCAACGCTCATTAAATTTCACAAATTCTTTAGCTATCTGTGACTTGGCCTGATCGCTTAAATCAGGTAAAAAATCTTTGATAAATACATCCCCGGGAATCCCGGCAATATGTTCTTCAATAAGTGTATTTTTATACACCAAAAAGTTAATTCTATTTGGTGAAAACATATGCTCTAATTCTAGTCCATAAATACGCGACGCATCAGCTTTTTTCACATAGATATATGTATAGTTATCATTAAGAATATTTCTAACTTTTATTCTAAAAGGCTTTGAGTTTCCAAAAGTACAATAATCTATAGCATCGATATTAAGAAACTCAATAGCATCTTCATTACCATCAGAATGCAGAATTGTATATACTTTTTTAAGGCTGGATTCTATTTCTGGTCGCTCATGTTCTTCATAATACACCCGTACCCATAGCGTATCCTCATCCTTGCTATCATAAACAACTATAGAACCCGAAAACCTAAGTAAATCATCATAAAATACCGGAATCTTAATTTTACGATTACATTCTTTTAAATACGTATCCAGTTTATCGTTGATAGGATACGTTGGTTTTTTCTTCGACATTAATTTTTCGTCCATAGCAGCACTTTTTGTAAAAAAGCAATTTACAAATTTCAGATGTACAAATCACTTTTAAAAAAAATTGCTGAATACCGTTTAACAAACAATAATCCACAATAAAAAACATATACTTACATTCAATAAATAACTATCTACGTCAAAAAAACATACACTTACATTCAACAAATAACTATCTACATCAAAAAAACATACACTTACAATCAACAAATAACTATCTACATCAAAAAAACATACACTTACATTCAACAAATAACTATCTACATCAAAAAAACATACACTTACAATCAACAACTATCAACTTTCTTGTAACAAAACCCTATACTTGTCGTCTTGTTTTATATAACCACCAAAAACAATTACAATTGGAAAATATCCTCACCTTAAACAATCTCACCAAAAAGTTTGGAGCACTAACGGCTGTCAAAGACCTCTCTTTTACTATAAAGAAGGGAAATGTGTATGGCATTCTTGGTCCAAACGGAAGTGGTAAATCTACTACTTTGGGTATCGTACTTAATGTTGTTAACAGTACCTCTGGTGAGTTTATCTGGTTTGATGGTAATACATCAACTCATGATGCACTAAAAAAAGTTGGAGCAATTATAGAACGCCCAAACTTTTACCCATATATGACTGCGGCCCAAAACCTTAAATTGGTATGCCAAATTAAAGGGGTGGACAGCAATAAAATTGACGAAAAACTTGAAGTTGTAGGGTTATTAGATAGAAAAGACAGTAAGTTTAGAACGTTCTCTCTGGGAATGAAACAGCGATTAGCTATTGCTTCTGCCCTGCTAAATGATCCCGAAATATTAATCCTTGATGAACCTACTAATGGATTAGATCCACAAGGGATACATCAAATTCGTGAAATCATCAAAAAAATTGCCTCTAAAGGAACTACTATTCTTTTGGCATCTCATCTACTCGATGAAGTAGAAAAAGTTTGTAGCCATGTAGTGATTATAAGAAAGGGCGTAAAACTATATTCTGGACCTGTAGATGAAATGAATGCTAGTTATGGATTTTTCGAACTGAAGAGCGATCAAAAATCTGCATTAACAGAGTGGTTATCTAAGCATAATGATTTTAAAAATTTCAAAGAAGAAGACGGTAAAATAATTGCATTTTTGGCACACGAGCTGGATGCAGAAAGTCTTAACAGGCAACTATTTAAAGAAGGAATAGTTCTTACACACCTTGTGAAACGAAAAGAAAGTCTCGAAGAACAATTCTTACAATTAACCAACAATTTAAACTAAAGCCATGTTACGACTACTAAATATAGAATTTCAAAAACTAAAATATAACAAAGCCGCAAAGGTAATTACGATAACCTACTTTATATTAATAACCTTTATCGCTTTAATCGCCTCGATAGAATTTAATTTTGCTGGTGTAAAATTTAGAATAGCCGATCAGGGGATTTTCAATTTTCCATATATATGGCATTTTAATACGTATATCGCTGCGTGGTCCAAGCTATTTTTGGCTATTGTTATTGTTTCTATGATGGCCAATGAATACAGTCATCGGACCTTAAAACAAAATCTAATCGACGGACTAAGTAAAAAAGAATTCATTAGTTCTAAGTTTCTAACCGTTGGTGTCTTTGCCCTGATCTCTACCCTATTTTTATTCGTAGTATCTATGATTTTGGGATTAAGCTTCTCTGATTATAATGAGTTTTCTATTATATTCTCTGATCTAGAATATGTTCTGGCGTATTTCATAAAACTAATTGGTTTTTTTGCTTTTTGTATGTTCCTTGGGATTTTTGTAAAGCGTTCTGCCTTCGCCCTTGGGTTTCTATTTATCTGGTGGGTTGTAGAAAATATTATATATGCATTGCTAAAGTTTAGGCTATTTAGAGGGACCGAAATCGCAGATAACATCGTACAGTTTTTCCCTTTAGAATCTATGGCAACTTTGATTAATGAACCTTTTACACGGTTAAATTTTATTCAATCGGCTGCAAGTCAATTAGGAGAAACTTTTCAAAGAGATTATACTGTACATTGGTATGAAATCTTAATCGTATTGGTTTGGACAGTTGTTTTTATATATCTATCTTATTACTTGCTTAAAAAGAGAGATTTGTAATATATTTGGGCTTCAGAGCTCAACTATGCGATACATCTATGTAGTTTTTTTTGCTTTATTCTTTCACTATTCATTGCTGTATAGTCAGGGAGAAGCTAATAGTTGGTATTTTGGTCAGAATGCAGGTATAAGTTTCAATACAACTCCTCCTACTGCACTTACTAATGGTAGAGTGAATACACTTGAAGGGTGTACTACAATATCTGATGCAACAGGAAATTTATTATTTTATACCGATGGCATTACCGTTTGGGATCGATCGCATTCTATTATGCAAAATGGTACAGGGTTAAAAGGTGATCCCTCCAGTACTTCTTCTGCACTAATTGTTCCTCAACCAAACTCTCCAAATCTGTACATCGTTTTTACTGTAGATGAGCCTCATCATGACAATGCTGATAATGACCCTACTACTTTTGATGGAGATGGGGTAAACGATGGATTTATGTATTCTATTGTAGATATGTCTTTGAATGGAGGAAATGGAGCTGTAGTTACAGGCCAAAAAAACATACCTTTAATTACTTACAATACTTCAAATGGCTTAGAGAGTCGATACAAATGTTCAGAAAAAATTACAGCTGTAAAAAGTGATGATTGTGATTCATTTTGGGTAATTACACATTTTGTAGATACATTCTATGCTTTTAAAGTTGGTCAAACAGGAGTTAATACTACACCGGTTACTTCTCGCATTGGAGTTACTGTTCCTCTTTCTGGGTATCGGCGTAATGCTTTAGGGTATATTAAAGCTTCACCAGATGGTGATAAAATAGCTGTAGCACATTTTGGTTTTGCAACTGTTACGGCAGGTAATGGGCCAGGAAAAGTTTTACTTTACAATTTTGATAATACCACCGGAGCTATTAGTAATGAGGTCGAGTTAAGCAATAGCAATTCTCCCTATGGAATAGAGTTTTCTCAAACCGGACAAAGACTATACGCTACTTTCGATATTGGTGACGAAGGAAACGGACAAAGTTTTTTAATGCAATATGATCTCTCATTGCCGGATAATCAAATTGCAGCAAGCGGAACAAGGATTCTTAACCAAAATAATCAAAGCACTTTTTCTTTTGGTGCAGGAGCTATACAACTCGGTCCAGATGGTAAGATTTATCGAACATTATATGATTTCAACACCCAAATAGGCGATTATCTTGGAGTTATCCAAAACCCCGAAGCAGCAGCAGCCAATATAATTTATAACGAGCAAGGGGTACTTGTTAATACAGATGGTTCTAGAAGTGCTCTTCTTGGACTTCCTCCCTTTATTCAATCTATTTTTGCACAAAATATTGATATCATTAATAATGGAGATCCTAATAACGTTAATCTTGCTTTATGTGAGGGAGGTACATACCGATTGTCTTATCAAAATATCCCAGGTGCCAGCTATACCTGGTTTGTAGATAACAATCAGATTGCAAATGCTGTTCATTTTTTAGATATTACAATAACAGCCAACTACAGATTAGAAGTTGATCTTAATGATGGTAGCTGCCCTCTCATTGGCGTTGCTAATGCCACTTTTTTCGAAGTCCCGACTGCTATTGCTTCTACACTAGTACAGTGTGATGCGTATCAAACTATTGGAGATAATATTACCCTGTTTGATTTACATCTTGCAAACGATCAGCTTACTGGTGGAAATAATCAATACACAACCCAATTCTTTATAGATCAACCTTCTGCACAGGCAGGAACACCAAGAATCAGTAATGAAAATGCTTTTCAAAATACTCAAAATAATCAACAAGTATATGCGCGGGTAATTAATACCAACAATACAAATTGTTTTGACATTACAACTGTTACTTTAGAGGTGAGTTCTACCGATGTAAACGATGCCGAGTTACGAGTTTGCGATGATGATGGTACCGAAGATGGGTTTACTGTTTTTGATCTAACTGAAGCAAATCAACAGGTATTATCAGGAATTACCAACCCTGGATTAACGATTACATATTATGAAAATACAGAAGATGCATTATTAAACAGAAACCCTATTACAACCACTACCAATCGTACACAAAACACTCAAGGTGATGATATTGTTTATGCAAAAGCTGAAGAAAATGGAGGGGAATGTTTTGGAATAAGCAGTGTACGTTTATTTGTAGTCCCGTTACCCAATATCGAACCTGATTCTGAGTATTTCTTATGTCAAAACGAAACAAATATCGAAATCGATGCTGGCCTCCCTACTAATGGTAATCTCAATGATTTTACAATCTTATGGTCAACAAATGAGTCTACAGAAACAATTTTAGCAAATCAACCCGGAGATTATACCGTAGAAATTACAAGCCAGCAAACCGGGTGTTCTAAATCCAGAACAGTAACTGTAATTGCATCCAGTGTAGCAACTATACGGTCTATTGATATCAATGATGCAAGGGATAATAATACTGTTACTATTAATACAGAAGGCCTGGGTAATTATGAATATGCAATAGAAATAAATGGAGTTTTGAGTGCATATCAGGATGATTCCACTTTTACCAATGTACCTCCAGGTTTTCACAGGGTATATGTAAGAGACAAAAACGGATGTGTTCCTGTAACCTCTCAGGATATTTCGGTAGTTGGATTTCCAAAATATTTCACTCCAAATGGAGATGGTTTTCATGAAACCTGGAACGTAGAAGGAATATCAAACCAGATTATGGGTAATTCTCTAATTTTTATATTTAATCGATACGGAAAACTAATCAAGCAGCTAAGAGCAGGTACTCCCGGATGGGATGGGACCTTTAACGGGCAACTAATGCCCTCTAGTGAATATTGGTTTCGTGTAGAATTAGAGGATGGTAGAATTCTTACCGGAAGTTTCTCTCTTATTCGTTAACTATGTTTACCATAGAGTTTATAGAGAATATTAAACTAGCTTTCTATTTATTAGTATCTTGACCGACAATATAAATACCCCAAATGAAAAAAAAATTACTTTTAACTTTACTTCTTACTTCTGTATTTTTTATCGGTTATTCACAAAACGAACCTACCGATTGTGTTAATTCTATTATTGTTTGTGGAGATACTAATCTAGAATTAAACTCTAACGGTGTAGGCATCAACGATTTTGCATTACCTGGTAACAATGCTCCTGCTTGTTCTTTTACAGAAAGTCAAAGTTTATGGTTACGAGTTAATATTGTTCAATCAGGAACGCTAGCATTCACCATAACACCAGAATCCTCAAGCACTGCCGAAGATTATGATTTTGCAGTTTACGGACCTAATGTTACATGCTCTACTTTAGGTAGTTCTATTCGATGCTCCTCTACCAATCCTCCAGCAGCTGGAGTCTCTACCTTAACAGGGCTCAATAGCACTGAAACGGATCTGAGCGAAGGCCCCGGAAATCTTGGAAATGGGTTTGTACGTGCCATAGATGCCGTAGCCGGAGAAGAGTATTTTATTTTAATTGATAATTTTTCTCAGAATGGAGGTTTTGACCTTACATTTACAGGTACAGCAATACTTCCAGATAGCCCTGTTAATACTGCAGGCACTACGGCAAATCTTGATCTTACAGAATGTGATGTCATAGGAAACTCTGGTGACGGAAGAACAAATTTTGATTTAAATAGTAATACAGCTGCTATATTAGGAACACAGACCAATACAGCAATCTCATATCATAATACCGAAGAAGATGCCAGTATTAATAACTTGCCCTTAGCCAGCCCTTATCTAAGTACTCAAAATAATGAAACCATACATGTACGTATTGAAAATACAATTACTGGTTGTTTTATCACTGATACATTCACATTGATAACCATTCCTGGACCACAAATAACTACTCCTTCCCCATTCACGGTATGTGATAATGCCAATGATGGCAATGATACAAATGGATTTGTTTCTTTTTTACTTAGAGATAAAGACAATGAAATTCTTAACGGACTAGACCCTGCTATCAATATCATAACATATCATTCATCTCTGACTGATGCAAATACTGGAATTGGTATTATAGATAAAAACGCTCCTTTTACAAATACTGTGAATCCTCAGACGATTTTTGTTAGAGCACAATATGCCGCAACACAACCATGTATAAATACTATTAGTATTGTTCAATTTAATTTAGAAGTAAACCCCTTGCCTGTAGCAAATGCCATTTCTTTAATACAATGTGATGAATTCATGGATCCAACAGATGGCATCACTCTTTTTAATCTTAATGAAGCTAGTAATCAGATTACGGGAAGTACAACAAATAGAACTGTATTATTCTTTGAAGATATTGCATCTGCAAATGCAAATACTCCGGCTATTACAAATACAACCACATATCAAAATACTTCGATAAATCAGCAATTATTCGTTCGTGTTACAGATGATCTTAATGGATGTTTTAGGATTTCAACTTTAGACTTAGAAGTAAGTGTTACATCTGCAAATGATGCAATTTTAAGATTATGTGATGATGACGGTACAGAAGATGGGTTTCGTGAATTTGATCTTTCACTGGCTAATCCACAAATATTGCTTGGCATAGCAACACCTAATTTAACAGTTATGTATTATCAAACTATAGCAGATGCTTTAAGTGAATCTAACCCTATAACAACAACAACTAATACCACTTCATTAACACAAGGGCAAGATATAGTATTTGCTAGAGTAGAAAACCTCAATCAATGTTTTGGTATCAATCAAGTACAATTATTTCTTAATCCTTTACCTAATATTGAACCTGAAGCACAATATTTCTTATGCCAAAACCAAGCAAACATTGAAATAGATGCAGGTTTATTATCTGGTAGTAATGCTGGTGATTTCACTTTTCTCTGGTCTACTAATGAAACTACTCAAACCATTTTTGTGAACCAGCCAGGAACATATACAACACAAGTTACCAGTACACTTACAGGATGTTCTAAATCCAGAACAGTAACTGTAATTGCATCCAGCGTAGCAACTATACAATCTATCGATATCAATGATGCAAGAGATAATAATACCGTTACCATTAATGCAGAAGGTTTGGGTAGTTATGAATATGCAATAGAGATAAATGGGGTTTTGAGTGCATATCAGGATGATCCCACTTTTACCAATGTACCTCCAGGTTTTCACAGAGTGTATGTAAGAGACAAAAACGGATGTGTTCCTGTAACCTCTCAGGATATTTCGGTGGTTGGATTTCCAAAATATTTCACTCCAAATGGAGATGGTTTTCATGAAACCTGGAACGTAGAAGGGATATCAAACCAGATTATGGGTAATTCTCTAATTTTTATATTTAATCGATACGGAAAACTAATCAAGCAGCTAAGAGCAGGTACTCCCGGATGGGATGGGACCTTTAACGGGCAACTAATGCCCTCTAGCGAATATTGGTTTCGTGTAGAATTAGAGGATGGCAGAATTCTTACCGGAAGTTTCTCTCTTATTCGTTAATTCTATAGGTAGATTTGGTATCTTTATTGTGAAAAAGAAAAGATACATGAAGTTCGAATTGGAATCTGAATTCAAACCCACTGGAGATCAACCAGAAGCAATACGACAATTGGTTGAAGGTATTGAATCTAACGAAAAATATCAAACGCTTTTAGGCGTAACGGGATCAGGAAAGACTTTTACTGCTGCTAATGTAATCCAACAAGTACAGCGACCAACTTTAATATTGGCGCATAACAAAACATTGGCCGCCCAGCTTTTTTCTGAGTTTAAACAATTTTTCCCTAAGAATGCTATAGAATATTTTGTTTCATACTATGATTACTATCAGCCAGAAGCTTATATTCCTACTTCGGGAACCTATATCGAAAAAGATTTATCAATCAATGATGAGATTGAAAAGCTACGTTTAAGCGCTACTTCTTCGCTCTTATCTGGAAGAAGAGATGTTTTGGTTGTCGCTTCTGTATCTTGCCTATATGGTATTGGTAATCCTGCAGAGTTTAAGAAAAATGTGATTTCGATACAATCAGGACAGTTTGTATCCAGGACAGCTCTATTGCACCGTTTGGTACAAAGTTTATATTCGAGAACCGAAGCTGAGTTTAAACATGGAAATTTTAGAATAAAAGGAGATACTGTTGATATTTTTCCAAGTTATGCTGATGATGCATTTAGAGTTCATTTTTTTGGAGATGAAATTGAAGAGATAGAATCTTTTGATGTACAAACCAATACGGTTGTTGAGAAATACGATCAATTGAACATTTATCCAGCCAATATGTTTGTAACTTCTCCTGAAGTATTACATAATGCAATTGATCAAATTGCGCTTGATTTAGGAAAACAGGTAGAATACTTTAAAGAAATTGGAAAACCACTAGAAGCTAAACGACTAGAAGAACGCACTAATTTTGATCTGGAAATGATCAAAGAACTTGGTTATTGTTCTGGTATCGAAAACTACTCTCGTTATCTCGATGGTAGAAATCCAGGCACAAGACCATTTTGCCTACTCGATTATTTCCCCGATGATTATTTAATGATTATTGACGAAAGTCATGTTACGATACCCCAGACTCATGCCATGTATGGTGGTGATCGCTCTAGGAAAGAAAACCTGGTAGAATATGGCTTCAGACTTCCTGCCGCAATGGATAATAGACCTTTAAAGTTTGAAGAACTTGAGGCAATCCAAAATCAAGTTATGTATATCAGTGCTACACCAGCAGATTATGAATTACAAAAAAGTGAAGGAACCTATGTAGAACAAATCATTAGACCAACAGGGTTACTAGACCCTGTAATAGAAGTTCGCCCTAGCTTAAATCAAATCGATGACCTCATCGAAGAGATGCAAAAACGAATTGATTTAGACGAGCGTATCCTCGTTACTACACTAACCAAAAGAATGGCAGAAGAATTAACAAAATATCTAACCAGAATCGATATTCGCTGTAGATACATCCATAGCGATGTAGACACATTAGAACGGGTAGAAATTATGCAAGATCTGCGAAAAGGTATTTTTGATGTATTGATAGGAGTAAACTTATTGCGAGAAGGGTTAGATCTTCCTGAAGTATCATTGGTAGCTATTCTAGATGCCGACAAGGAAGGTTTTTTAAGAAATAAGCGTTCCTTGATACAAACTGTTGGTAGAGCAGCAAGGCATGTAAACGGAAAAGCAATTATGTATGCTGATAAAATTACAGATAGCATGCAAAAAACCATTGATGATACAGAATACCGACGGCAAAAACAAATAGCTTACAATACTAAACATGGCATTACACCAACCGCGATTAAAAAATCCCTGGATAATGCCTTAGCTGGTAAAAAAGTAGAACCTTATACTTTTGAAAATGCTCCTACCCTAAAAGCTGCTGAAGAAGAAACAGCCTACTACACCAAAGAACAATTAGAGACACGAATCCGTAATGTTCGTAAGGAAATGGAAAAAGCCGCTAAAGAATTAGATTTTATGACTGCAGCACGATTGCGAGACGAGATCAAAATGTTGCAAAATAAGATACAGGATCAAAAAGTGTAATTTTTGCGATATAATTATAGTGTAGATCTTGAGATGATCATGCTATTAAAAAAACATAAGACCATTATGAGTAATATTTCAATTGAAAAATTTATTGAAGGTATACCTAAAGTAGAACTTCATCTACATATCGAAGGAACATTCGAACCTGAGTTGATGTTTAAAATTGCAAAAAGAAACAATAAAGAAATCAAATACTCTACAGTCGATGAGTTAAAAAGAGCTTATAGTTTTAATAATCTTCAAGAATTTCTTGATATCTATTATGCTGGTGCCAATGTACTGATCGAAGAACAGGATTTTTATGACCTCACTTGGGCGTATCTTACCAAAGTCCATACACAAAATCTTGTGCATACAGAGATTTTTTTTGATCCTCAAACCCATACCGACAGAGGTATTTTATTTGACACCGTTATTAAAGGAATTTATCGTGCATTAGAGGATGGCAGAGAAAAACTGGGGATTACCTACAAATTGATTCTATCCTTTTTACGGCATCTAGATGAGGCTTCGGCTTTTGAAACATTACAACAAGCTTTGCCTTACAAAAAATGGATTAGTGGAGTTGGTCTGGATTCTTCTGAAGTAGGAAATCCACCTTCAAAATTCGAACGTGTTTTTGCTAAAGCAAAAGAGGAAGGTTTTATAACAGTAGCTCATGCAGGAGAAGAAGGGCCTGCAGAATATATCTGGGAAGCTATTAATCTATTAAAAGTAACTCGTATTGATCATGGCAACCGATGTTTAGAAGATGATCGATTAGTAAAACAACTGGCAAGTTTACAAATACCACTAACATTATGTCCTTTGTCTAATCTTGAATTGAAAGTGATTAACGATTTAAAAAAATATCCTTTACCAGAAATGATGGATAAAGGTTTATTAGTAACCATTAATTCTGATGACCCAGCCTATTTTGGAGGATATATGAACGAGAATTATATAGGCATTGCTCAAGCATTAAATCTTTCTAAAAAGCAAATTACAGAATTAGTTAAAAACAGCTTCAAAGCAAGCTGGTTATCCGACAAAGAAAAAGAAGAGAAGATCGCACAGGTCGAAGCGTATTTTCAAAATAATTAAATTTCCATACGTGTATAGGAAACAAAAATCAAACCCAAAATAAAATAGTACATGCCGCATTTCATATTAGATTGCTCCGAACACATCATTCAATTAAAATCTCCTGAAGAAATCATACAAGCTGTATACAATGCAGCCGATGCTACCGGGCTTTTTACCGTAGGAGACATTAAAGTAAGAATCAACCCTTTTAAATACTATACTGTAGGAAATACCAAAGATGATTTTATTCATGTTTTTGGTAATTTGATGGAAGGTAGAAATGATCATCAAAAAGCTGATCTTTCTAAAAAAATAGTCAGTACACTAAAAACGATGTTTCCCAATGTACCTATTCTTTCTATTAACCTTAGAGAGTTTGAAAAATCATCCTACTGTAATAAAACAATGGTATAATCAACTTCAAAGCATCAGTTTTTCTTCTATTTTTAAATTAGATTAATAAAATACTATAGGGTAAAATTTGCCCCTTATTTGATAAGTGCTATAAACAAAATAGCTTTGTTCTGTAATCTTTAGATCCAGAATATGAGAGGCGTAATACTACAAGGAAGTTCGAAAAGTAATGGAAATACAAACAAAATAGCATTATTTATAAAAGAAAGAACCGGATTCGATATAATAGATTTGAAATCCAAAAACATAGGTCCTTTTGATTATGATTTTAAGAATAGAGATGATGACTTTCTCCCCACAATAAAAGAGATCGTTGAAAACTATGACACTCTTATTTTTGCCACACCAGTGTACTGGTATGCAATGAGTGGGATCATGAAAACTTTTATGGATAGGATAACGGATTGCATAAAAATCGAAAGGACAACCGGAAGAAAGTTAAGAGGAAAAAAGATGGTAATGATAAGTTGTGGTTCTGGATCAGAATTAAAGAAAGGCTTTACAATGCCATTTATAGAAAGTGCACATTATCTTGGTATGGAATATTTAGGAGATATCCATACATGGATAGAAGACGAGAATATTCCAAAGCAATTAGAGAACGATATCAATGTTTTTATTTCTGAAAAGATAAAAAAGAAGGATTAAATAAAAGAGGCTTGTCTGAAAAGAATATTTCAGACAGCCTCTTTACAAAAAATCACATACAATACTTGTAAACAGGTTTATTAGGTGTTCAAAATATCCCTAATGATCCTTAAATGATGAATAGCACAAACTTCTATGCTGCTTGTTGTCATACTAAATGAGAAATATATTTTTTAGAATTGAAAGCGATACCCAAAATCAGGAAAGAACCCAATTTGATCCACTTGATCCACCTGATTAGTTAAACGATTATAACGACGAGTAAAAATATTCTCATTATTCGTTACATTTTGAAGATCAACATAAAACTGGTGAGAACGTTTTTTTGATTTGCTATTGATTTTGTATCCAAATTTAACATCCCATCTAAAATAGTCATCATTTTGCTCACTAAAAGCCAAATCTTCTCTTAACACCTGAAAACCTGCCAATTGTGAAGCTTCCAAATTAACAGGGGTAAAATACCTTCCTCCTGATACGGTTAGCTTAGTATCAAAAAATAATACATCTTTCTTGGCCTTACCAATAGTAAACTCTTTTCCGGCAAGAAGATTTACTACATATCCATTATTAAAAGGTGTATTTCGTTCTATACCATCACTTCCTTCATATTTACTTTCGAATAGCGAAGTGGTTAACAATCCATAATATCCATCACTAAAAAACTTCTCTAAAGTCAGTTCTATCCCCTGGTTAAAACCTGTCCCTTCATTAACCAGTGATACCCTATCGTTTTCGAATCCAAAATCTGCTCCTTCTGTCAAAGAAGAATAGCTTGATGAAAAAGGTTCTACCGCGGCCTTACTAACATCCTGATAATATACCTCGACTTTACCTCTCCAGCCTTTACTAATTCTTACATCATAACCTAACACATAATGATTACTTCTCACAAAATCAAGATCCAGGTTGGTCTGTACCAATTCTCCATTAACGTCCTCATTTAAAAACAATAATGGTAAAGGAACTGGTTGATGATGCAATCCATATCCAAAACTAAAACGATGATTCTGATTAATCTTATAAGAAAGCCCTGCTCTAGGTTCAAATACAAATTGTTCATTCAGTGTACTATACTGCCCGTGTAGTCCGGCATTTAACGTTAGTTTCTCGGTAAGCCTAAACTGCCCCTGAATATAAGGTTGAATAATACTTAGATTTTCGTCTATATCTGTAAACGTGAAAAGATCAGGATCGCCATCACCATCATTATCAGGTTGTTTTGTACGATCTCGTTCTATAGATTCTATTCCAAAATTTTCTACCAAAACTCCTGTTCGTAATGTACTTTTACTACTCAATTTAGAGTTAAAAAGCGTAGAGAACGTGAGGCGTGATTCTGTATTATCGGCTTCAGTATATTTTATAATACGTTCTTGCGGAGTGTTTTTTTCAATAAAGCGGTCTGCTTTAAATTCATTAGTTGCAAAAGATCCAGCTACTGTTGTTCTTAAAAAAGAGGATGAACCAATATTGATCTGGTGCTTAAGACCAATCACCCCAAAACCAGAGTCTGCCTTAGAATTTTCATCTTCGGCAGCAAATAGATCATCCTCATCAATATCATCTCCAAGAAATTCAATATCAGAAAAACCAATAATCCCAAATAATGAAAAGTTACCTAGTTTACTTTTTCCAAAATCTACATTAAATGAAACATCATAGTAATTTGGTGTAGCCGATGTTCCTCCTGCTCCTATTCCCAGAAGACTTACTAATGAATATCTTCCGGCCACCAAAAACGAACCTTTATTTTTCCCTAATGGACCTTCTGCCATTGCTTCTACTCCTGTAAAAATACCTACCTGACCAGTATATTCATAATCATCTACATTACCTTTTCTAAATCCAAGATCAAATACTCCTCCTATTGCATTTCCATATTCTGCAGGGAAAGCCGAGGTAATAAAATCTGAGTTTTTTAACAGATTAGGATTTAAAGCAGAAACTGGCCCACCTGTCGTTCCCAGGGTAGAATAATGATTAGGGCTTGGTATGGGCACTCCTTCTACCCGCCATAGTAATCCTACAGGAGAATTACCTCGTATCACAATATCATTTCTACTATCATCGGGGGAAGAAACACCTGCAAAATTTGCTGCCAAACGACCAACATCACTCCTTCCTCCCGAAAAACGTGTTACTTCTTCGACTCCAAACTGTCTGGCCGAAACAGAGGTAAGTTTATTTATAGCCTGTGCTTTACCGGTTTCTGATGTAATAATAACTTCATCTAACCGATCAAAAGCCTCTATAAGTGCTACATTAACTGCTGCATCCTTACCAGAAGTTACTACGATATTTGGTATCGTAATCGATTCGAACCCAATGTAACTTACTCGTATCATTTGACGGCCAAGCGGTACATTTTCTAATGTAAAATACCCATCTATATCGGTTATCACCCCAATGGCTTGTTCTACATTTAATAACTCAATTGTAGCTCCGGGTAAAGGGCTTTCTGATTGTTTATCAACAACAAGACCTTTAATGATTCCTGTTTGTGCATTTGCTATGTATCCTAGTACAATAATAAATACAAAAGTGATTTTTCTCATGATTTGATTCCTATTTTGTTCAAATCTGTGACTTCTTTTTCAACTCTTAAAATTTAAAATACCCAGTTGGTATTTTTACTCTTGAAATGTCAAAAACAAGTCTGAATAGTATAAAATGAAGTAGTACCCTATGTCATCAAATCAAACGTTATTTAAAACAATTCAACATCTTATCTGACGATTGAATATGTCTAAAAATGATTATTGTATATCAGTTATGTATCTTTACCTGTACTATTAAAAAGGATACATCTATTATTGACTTTACATATGATATCTAAAGCATACATAAAGAAGTTTACATTTCGCTTTATTGTTATAAACGTGGTTTATTTCCTTATTAAATCGACTATCGATCATAATGGTGATGTTACAGAATTTGATGCTACTAGTTTATTTTATTATTTAACTGCTTTTTTCCTTTTTATATTCACCTGGGAGACCAATGACTGGTTAATACGAAGGGAAGTTAAGTCTAATCAAGGTAAAAGTCTGGACTTAAATAATGGAATGAATATTATTGCTATAAATATGGCGATTTTTATTCCTATAGCTGCTTCGTTATATTATTTGGCGATTTTTGAATTTAATCATATATGCAAGATTAATACTAATAAACCCTGGTTACTATTTAGAATAGATTTTTTTAGAGCTACACTCTTAGGCTTTGCTGTTGTTATTTTTAATCTCTTTTATTATTCTTTAAAACAGAAAAAAGAAATGGAAAATACAATGAACAAACTAAAAAAAGAAGTCATGACGTCTAAATATAAGTCTTTAAAAAATCAAATTAGCCCCCATTTTTTATTCAATAGCTTAAATACACTTACATCATTAATGTATCAAGACAGGGATCTGGCATCTGATTTTGTATCCAGATTAGCAACATGTTATAGGTATATTCTGGATAATCGTGAAGAGGACCTGGTTAGTCTCGAAAAAGAATTAAGTTTTCTTGATTCTTTTATATTTATGATGAATGTGAGACATGAAGGCGCGCTTAGTATTACTACTCATATTTCGGTTAATCCAAAAGAATATGTAATTCCTACCTTATCGTTACAAATGCTCGTAGAAAATGCCTTAAAACATAATTATTACTCTAAAGAAAGGCCTTTGGAGATTAGTATTATTTCTATTGAAAAAAGTAGTATTCTTATTCAAAATAATTTACGGGTAAGAAAACAAAAAGAAGAATCAACACAATTAGGGCTTAAAAATATTAAAAAGAGGTATTCCTTTTATACAAATCAAGAAGTATTAATAGAAACAGAGCATGAATATTTCAAAGTTACTCTCCCACTATTGACCAAAGATATAAAAGAAGTAACCATGGTAAAAGTTTCATAAAATGACTGCTGTAATTGTTGAAGACGAAAATATAGCCTCTAAGCGTTTGGCAAATCTCATCGAAGAATTAGCTCCAGAAATAAAGATTGCCGGTCAAATCACTTCTGTCGAGAACGGGAGACATTGGTTTGAAAATAACCCACTCCCCGATCTAATATTTCTGGACATTCAATTAAATGATGGATATGGATTCGATATTTTAGATACGCTAGAAGATCACCCCCCTATTATATTTACTACGGCATATAACGAATATGCCATAAGAGGTTTTAAGTATAATGGGCTAGATTACCTTCTAAAACCAATTGACAAAAAAGATTTAAAAAACGCTCTTGCCAAATACAAAAAGAGCTTTACGGGAGCTGGTAAATCGATAGATGATGTAAAATTCGAACGTATTAAAAATTTGTTTGCAAAAGAATACAAACGTCGTTTTATGGTTAAAGTTGGAAATCAATTTAACACTTTTAATGTTGACGATATTGCTTATTTTAAATCCCATGAAGGAATTATTTTTTTGCACTCCCACACAGGAAAGCAATATCCTATAGAATACACTATAGATCAACTTGAGGAAATTCTAGATCCTGTTCATTTTTTTAGAATTAATAGAAAATTTATGATTTCTGTTAAAGCTGTAGTTGAGATTCACAGTTATTTTAATAGTAGATTATTATTGAAACTAAAGCCTATGGACGATGATCAGATTATTGTTTCCAGAGAGCGGACCTCTAATTTCAAAAAGTGGCTTGACCTTTAATTTACAAAATGGTAAAAAAAATTACTCAAGTCATTTTTGTTCTATTAAGTACTGTGATAGGTCTCTATCCTTTTATATATCTCTTTGTAAATCGAAAATTTGGTTTATTAAATTCGAAAAGTAGTGACTTACTTGTCGATACCATTTGGAATATTGCCTTTTATAGTCATATCTTTTTTGGAGGTGTTGCGTTATTAATAGGCTGGATTCAGTTTAATAAAAAAATAAGAGTCTCTCGATCAGAATTGCATAAGCGTATTGGAAAAATCTATATGATTATGGTCTTTATAAGTGGAATTTCGGGAATTTATATTGGTTTCTTTGCTACAGGAGGAGTTATTGCATCTCTCGGATTTATATGCTTAGGAATACTTTGGATATACACTACCTATAAAGCATATTGGTATGCCAAAACTACCCGAATACCCCAACATCAAACTATGATGTATTACAGTTATGCGGCCTGTTTTTCTGCTGTAACCCTTAGAGTATGGTTACCCATACTTATTATGCTTATTGGAGATTTCATCATTGCATATCAAATAGTAGCATGGCTTTGCTGGATTCCGAATCTTATTTTTGCATATTATCTTGTGGGTAGAATCAAATCCAGGTTAGTCGTAAGTTCTATTTGAATATCACTATAAAAAATGCTCCCGGTATATCAGGAGCATTTTTACAATAGTAAATATTTAAAATCTTTATACTATTCTTCAGAATCGTTAGACTTTTTTTTAGGTTTCAGACGCTTTGCATCTTTAAGGCTTTTATGTATCATCCATTCTAGTTGCCCATTAACACTTCGAAACTCATCATCAGCCCATTTTTCAATCGACTTAAAAGTTTCTGGGTCTATTCTAAGAACAAATGATTTTTTCTTACTCATAAATTACGAATGTAATGTCCCAGTATTAATTACTGGTGTTGCTTCTTTATCACCGCACAAGACAACCATCAGATTACTCACCATAGATGCTTTCTTATCGTCATCAAAATCTATGATATCATCTGCAGATAATTTGGTTAAAGCATCTTCTACCATACCAACAGCTCCTTCAACTATTTTTTTACGCGCTGCTACGATAGCTACTGCTTGTTGTCTTTTTAACATCGAACTTGCTATTTCTGGGGCATATGCCAGGTATCCAATTCTGGCCTCAAGAACTTCTATTCCTGCAATGGCCAAACGCTCTGTTATTTCATTTTCTAAAGCTTCATTTACTTCATCCATACCAGATAACAATGTTACCTCCTGTTGTCCATCAGCAAAATTATCATACGGATAAGAGCCTGCGAGTTTTCTTACGGCAGCATCTGTTTGTACTCTTACAAACTCTTCGTACTGATCAACATCAAAAACTGCTTTATATGTATCTGATACCTTCCACACCAAAATTACATTAATCAAAATTGGATTACCAATTTTATCATTCACTTTTACCCGTTCGCTATAGAAGTTTCTGGCCCTCAAAGAAATTCTTTGCCTGGTATAAAAAGGATTTGCCCAAAAGAAACCATTATTCTTTACTGTTCCTTTATACGCCCCAAATAACACCATTACTTTAGAACTATTAGGGTTTACAATAAAAAAACCTTTAATGATAAACAATATTACCATTATAAGAATTATAAATAAGGGGTTTTCACTTAGAAGCAAACCAGTAACCATAGCCATTACAACTAATAAAAGTAAACCTAACATTAGATAACCACTACTTGCTTTTATATTTTTTTCGTATTTCATAATAATATCATTTTGATATCACAATAATACAAATATTTTTTTAATATTCTTAGAAATGACTAAAAATTAACTATTTAAAGTGATCAAAATACCTTTGTTGAGTTATTTCATTTTAGACTTGAATTAAAAAACAAAAACACTCTTTACTTTAAAGAGTGTTTTTGAAACATTAACTAACTAAATCTCAAATCAATCAAATCATGAAATCTCAATCAACCTTTTTGGTTGTACTTTTGCTTCCTCTTTTTTAGGAAGTTTTACCAATAGCACTCCGTTTTCGTATGAAGCACCTATTTTGTTACCGTTTACTGCTTCTGGTAAGCTAAATGAACGTTTAAATGCATTGTATCCAAATTCTTTTCGCGTGTACTTTCCTTTTTCATCTTTAGTTTCTTTTTCTGATGTGCTCTCTGAAGAAATAGTAAGAACATCGTTATTCAGTTCAATACTAAAGTCTTCTTTAGTAAGTCCTGGCGCAGCTAATTCTACAACAAAATCTTCATCTGTTTCTTTAACATTAACTGCTGGAGTATTTACCCCAATTTTATTAATATTAGATGTTCCACCAAGCCAATCGGTAGTAAAGAAATCATCAAAAAGGAAAGGTAATCTGTCTGTTTTTTTTAGTAAACTCATTGTATATTTTTTTAAGGTTATTCAAAATTTCAATTACAATGAGTATATAGCAATTTGGGTTCCGTTTTACTTTTAACGACATTTTGTCATTAAATCATACTCAATTAATGACATTTTGTCAAAATATCCTTTTGTAAGAGTGACAAAACATCTTAAATATTAAAAACCCGAAAGGATTTTCTTTCGGGTTTTTAGCATGAGAGCACAGCATCTTAATTATAGATGAGTCATCTCTATATTTTTAGAATATTGGTTTGATTGCTTAAATAGGTTTCAAAACCAGTACACACATAAGCTTACTATGTTAATTATAAAAACGTGTGAAAATAGAGATCAATTCCTTTGGCGGAATAATCTTATTAGGGTATTCATTCATTTTTTCAAGAACTGTATCAATGGCTTCTAGCCTAAGCCCCATATGTAATCCTATTTCTTTTATCTTATGAATTTCTAATTGAGAAGTTTCCTGATCTATATTCATGAGCAGCACCAATCTATGAAATTGAAGAATTCTTTGTGACTCGGGTTGCAAGTTCTTTTTTTCTCCCCCTTCTTCTATCAAAATATCCACCTCTTCTTTTGTTATCTTAAGTTGCGATGCAATGACCAGGATAAAATTATATTCTTGTTCTTTAAATTTTTTATCTGCTTTAGCAAACTGTATCATTTCAGAAAGCAAACTCAATTTCTCTTCTTTACTATACATAAACCAATTACTTTTTGTCGAAAATAGTAATTTTCAACTAAACTCGTACAACATTTTTCACACTCAACTTCTCATTTTAATCCCATTATCAATTCAAAAAAATATACCTTTGCAGTATGGGTTTAACAAATAATGATATTTTTAAAAAATTAAGGGTTGCACATAAATTACGCGATGATGATATTGTAAAAATCTGTGCATTGGTAGATTTTAAAGTAACTAAAAGCGAATTAGGTGCATTTTTTAGAAATGAAAATCATCCAAAATACATGGAATGTGGTGATCAAATACTACGCAATTTCTTAAATGGGCTAATTATTCATCTTAGAGGTCCGATGCCCGAAAAAAAGAAAGACACTACAAAAAATAAGAACACCAACTAACGTTTTTTACTTCAAAATAAATGCTTAATTTGGTTGAGATCAATATTTTTTCACTCAACAATTATTCAACTTAAGTATCTATGCTTACTGCAGCCGAAAAACAATTATTTAGAGAAGAACTTTTTTGTCATTTAGACGGAATTGCTGTAGCGCCTGTCGCCTATTCTCTTTATAAAAATAATATTACCGATTATTTAATTAACAATAAAGAAACATCAGTTTCACAAATTGCAGCATCTCATAAGACCAATGAAGGATATCTAAATGTCGCTTTGCGAATACTAAGTGCTCAAGGTTGGCTGGATTACAAAGTAAATAAAGATAATGTAATCATAAAAACCAATACACTTTCTGAATTGGCTTTTAATCATTTTTATCTATATGAAGACGTAGTCAATCTATTGGAATATTCTGGTAAATTTCATCCTAGAAAATTTGAATTAGAGCCTTTTCATAAACTAGAACAGTTATTTAAAAAATATCAAAACCGCTTTAGCTTACCTTCTGAAAAAGATAGCACAATTACTCAAATCCAAGATCAAATCCTTAAGCATATTGAAGGTATTTTAGTCGGCCCAACTACAGTACATTTGGGTATGGGCGGAATGTTTCATAAATATTTTATGGAAGCGTCTTTTAGCGCAGATGAATACCACAAGTTTCCTGATAGCTTTAACACTATCCTTACATTCTTAAGCTACCTGGGCTGGTTTAGCAAATCAAATGGTAACTATACTTTTACCAATAAGGGATTATTTTTTGCAAAAAGGGCTTCTGCCTATGGTGTTACTGTTTCATACATCCCCATGTTTCGACAAATGGATGCTTTATTATTTGGTGATCCCAATGCACTATGGAACCCCCAGGGCGATACCGAAATACACGTAGATCGAGAAATGAATGTATGGGGAAGCGGAGGAGCACACACTACCTATTTCAAAAAGATTGATGAAATCATTATTAGCCTGTTTAACAAGCCTCTGGATGAGCAACCTAAAGGAATTCTGGATATGGGATGTGGTAATGGTGCTTTTTTAATTCACCTCTTTGAAGTTATTGAATCCAAAACACTTCGCGGTAAACACTTAGATGATTACCCTTTGTTTTTGGTTGGTGCAGATTACAATAAAGCGGCTTTAAAAGTTACCAGAGCTAATTTAATTCAGGCAGACATATGGGCCAAAGTTATCTGGGGAGATATTAGCGATCCTGATTTATTAGAAAAAGACCTAAAAGAAAACTATACTATAGCACTAAAAGATTTATTATCGGTAAGAACATTCCTAGATCACAATAGGATCTGGAGCGATCCCATTTCACAACTGAACACTCCTAGTGAATCTACTGGTGCATTTGCTTATCGAGGAAAACGATTGCTTAATAGCGATGTTGAAAGAAATTTAAAAGATCATTTTAAAAAATGGGGGGCTCATATTGAAAAATTCGGGTTAATCGTCATAGAACTACATACGATATCTCCAGAATTAACGGCTAAAAACCTTGGCAAAACTGCAGCTACTGCCTATGATGCTACGCATGGATTTTCTGATCAGTATATTTTAGAGATCGATTCTTTTTTAAAAGTAATTGAGGAAGTAGGGTTAAAAAGTGATGACAAATACTTTTCTAAGTTTCCGAATTCTGATCTGGCAACAGTAAGTATTAATTATATTATTGGAAAATGATACCCTGTTAAGGAGCCGTACTATTGATAAATAAAAAAGTCCCAGCTGATGATTTCCGGGACTTTTTATGCATTCACATGTTTTACAATCTTATTCTTCTACGATACGTACGGGCATCTTGAATACTTTAGCTTCAGAACCATATTGTGTTCCTACTTTTTTATAATTTAATCGACTCTTAATAAAACCATCTAAGTTTTCACTTTTAGAATCAACAGATAATACTACGATTTCACCTTTACTATTTAAAGTAAATGTTACGTAGGCGGTTAATTCTTTTTTAATTTTAAAAGACGGCTTCTTTAATAACGTTCTAATCTCTTTATTAAGAGCGTTTTCTATTTTTGTTGGATTAGTACTCGCACTTGCGATACTACTTACTGCGAAGGCAACTGCCAAAAGTAATACATTCAATTTTTTCATGATCTATTCGTTTTTATTGATTTATACTTATAAGACCATTGATTATCCAAATTTGTTACACTAAGAATAAATTTTTAACACAGATTAACAAATTGATTAAATGCAATTAACATAGAAATCCCCTAAAAAAGGCGCTTCCCAGCTCTTGTGTTAATTTCTTGTAAGCTGAGTAATTATATCTTTGTGTTTTGAAAATTGCTGAATTAAGTCTTTTCTTTCTGCCAATTCAAAATCATCGAAATCAAAACCTGGTGATACTGTACACCCTACTAAAGAATAGCTATTTTCTTTTTTTACACTAGAAGCAAACCAGCAACCGGCAGGAACTACCAATTGAGGTAGCTCTCCTTCTTCTAAATTCATACCTACAGAATAACGATGATATTCTCCTTCTAAATCGATAACATGCACAAACAAAGAAGCTCCTTCATAATAATGCCATATTTCATCCTGATTGATTTTATGAAACGCCGAAAAATTGTCTGAGGTAAGAAGAAAGTAAATAGCAGTACAATAATTACGTTCTCCGCTATATTTCTCACCCAAAGCATGTTGAGAAATAACACCTTCGCTTCTATAGGTTTCTTTATAAAATCCACCTTCGGGATGTGGGTTCATATCTAATTTCTGAACTATTTTTTCTATCCTTGTATTCATGGCATTTATATTTTAGGTGTTTTTTATAAAAAAAAGAAGCGACCTATTGATGATCGCTTCTAATATATACTAAAATCTAATTAGTTATTATGCTAATACTGCCTGTACTTTATCAGCAGCTTCCTGAAACTGTACTGCACTTTGTACATCTAATCCACTATTGTCAATTAGTTCTTTTGCAATATCGGCATTAGTACCTTGCAAACGAACTATAATTGGCACATTAATCGCATCACCCATATTTTTATATGCATCTACAACTCCTTGTGCTACTCGATCACAACGAACGATACCGCCAAAAATATTGATTAAAATTGCTTTTACATTTGGATCTTTAAGGATGATTCTAAATGCTGTTTCTACACGTTTTGCATCAGCAGTACCTCCTACATCAAGGAAATTTGCTGGCTCTCCTCCTGCTTGCTTAATCAAATCCATTGTAGCCATTGCAAGACCAGCACCATTTACCATACACCCTACATTTCCATCAAGGTCAACATAATTAAGTCCTACTTCTTTTGCTTCAACCTCGATTGCATTTTCCTCTCTGATATCACGCATATCTACATAGTTCTTATGACGGTATAATGCATTATCATCCAAAGTCACCTTGGCATCTACTGCCATAATTTTATCATCACTTGTTTTAAGAACAGGGTTTATCTCGAATAAAGATGCATCTGATTTAACATAAGCTGTATATAATGACATTACAAATTTGGTCATTTCTTTAAAAGCAGTTCCGCTTAATCCCAAATTGAAAGCAACACGTCTTGCTTGAAAAGGAAGTAACCCAACAGCTGGGTCGATTTCTTCTGTAAAAATTAAGTGAGGAGTTTCTTCTGCTACAGTTTCGATATCCATACCACCTTCTGTAGAATACATAATCATGTTACGTCCAGAAGTACGATTTAGCAATACCGACATATAAAATTCATTCGGTTCGCTATCCCCAGGATAATATACATCTTCTGCAACTAATACCTGGTGAACTTTCTTACCTTCTGCCGAAGTTTGAGGTGTAATCAAATTCATTCCTATGATTTGTTCTGCCACCTCTTCTACTTCCTTAAGGTTTTTAGCAAGTTTTACTCCTCCACCTTTTCCTCGTCCACCGGCGTGAACTTGCGCTTTAATTACATACCATTCTGTTCCGGTCTCTGTAGTAAGTTGTTTTGCCGCAGCTACAGCTTCGTTTGCATTCTGTGCTACAATACCGCGCTGTATACGCACGCCAAAGCTATTTAATATCTCTTTACCCTGATACTCGTGTAAGTTCATACTATTATTTTTTTGCCTTTTTTAGGAGTTCCAAAAATAGGAAAAGTGAAGTTATTGTGCCAATCTTTTTATAGTAAAAAAAACTAACCCTTTTTTATGCCTTAATCCATTAAAAAAGTGCGTAAATACAGGTAAAGACCACTTCTTATTCATTACAGTTTAAAATCCTCAAAATCTAAAGGGTCGAAATTTTTAAAATGGCCATTCATTTTGATCGCTTTTTTGGCATTATTCATTTCTCTCACCACAGGAATTGTTTTTTTAAGATGACTAATCAAATATTTTAGCCTTTCTACCTCATTCCGAAGTTTCAATAAATGATATTCCTGATGTAAAGCCAATCCTATTTTATGTGCTACCTGATAACTAACAAAGGGAATATCAAATACAGGAGGGTTATCTATCGTTAATTCTACATATAGAATAGCTATATTTTTAAGCAATTCTTCCTGCAACTCTTCTTCACTGCTATCATTATCCTTAAGAAATTCTACCTCTCCTCCTGCGTATAGCTTACCAGGGAATTGCTGATAAAAGTTTGTGATTCTAAAAATTCTTGTCCCTTCGCATATCACATCACTCTCTCCTCCCGGGTATTTCTGAGCTATTTTTTGAAGTTTTACCTCGGTACCATATTCTAATTTTTCATCAACATACGTAGGTATACCAAATAAAATCCCTTCTTCTTCACAATCATTAATTAATTGCTGGTACCTTTTTTCAAAAATATGTAAAGACAATCGCTCCTTAGGATAAACAACGGTTTGTAATGGAAAAAGAGGTAACATGTTTTTTTTATTAAATGTACTAATTAAGACTGTTTATATTCCTTAAACACAAGTTAAAAATCTTAATTTTTCTTATGCATTATATTTTTTCTTTTCAAGACACAGATATCTCTAATTTTATTGATAATTTCGTAGGCTTAAATTTGTGACACAATGGAAAATGAAAATTTATTAGCAATTGCAAATGAGTTTGGGAGTCCAGTTTATGTATATGACTCCTCAAAAATTATCTCACAGTATGATCGTCTTTCTGATGCTTTTAAGAAAGTCAAACGGTTAAAACTTAATTATGCAGTCAAGGCACTGTCTAATATTGCTATTTTAAAGTTGATGAATTCATTAGGAGCCGGACTAGACACTGTTTCTGTTCAAGAAGTAGAACTAGGGCTAAAGGCTGGTGTCAAACCAAGTAATATTGTTTTTACTCCTAACGGGGTTTCTCTTGAAGAAATAGAAGAAGTTTCTGCCTTGGGCGTACAAATAAACATTGATAACCTTTCTATCCTGGAGCAGTTCGGCACAAAACACCCTAATGTCCCAGTATGCATCCGTATGAATCCTCATGTTATGGCAGGAGGAAACAGTAAAATATCGGTAGGACATATAGATAGTAAATTTGGAATATCAATTCATCAAATACCACATATCCTTAGGATTGTAGAAAACACAGGAATGCGTATTAATGGAATACATATGCATACCGGTAGTGATATTCTGGATATTGAAGTATTTCTACGTGCTTGCGAAATACTTTTTGAAACTGCCATGAATTTCAAAAATCTTGATTTTATTGATTTTGGAAGCGGATTTAAAGTACCTTATAAATTAGGTGATATTGAAACTAATATTGAAGAGTTTGGTAGTAAGATGACTAAACGTTTTAATACTTTTTGTAAAGAATATGGTAAAGAACTAACACTAGGTTTTGAACCTGGTAAATTTCTGGTGAGTGAAGCGGGATACTTTTTGGCTAAAGTAAATGTAATCAAACAAACTACATCTACTGTTTTTGCCGGAATTGATAGTGGTTTTAATCACTTCATTCGACCGATGTTCTACAATTCTCATCATGAGATTATCAATATTTCTAATCCAAAAGGAAGAGAACGATTTTATTCGGTAGTTGGATATATTTGCGAAACAGATACTTTCGCTACAAATAGAAGGATTTCTGAAATTAATGAAGGTGATACCATTGTTTTTAAAAATGCAGGTGCTTATTGTTTTTCTATGTCTAGTAATTACAATTCTCGTTATCGCCCTGCAGAAGTATTATGGCATGAAGGAAAAGCACATCTGATTCGTAAGCGCGAAACATTTGATGATCTTACAAGAAATCAAGTGGATATCGATGTCTTTTCTAAAGTTGTTGAAACGACATAATAGCACTTAAACAGATATACAAAAAGCGTCAGGTTTTCATCTGACGCTTTTTAATTTTATAACTGTTAATTGAAAAGATTTATTCTTTTATTCCGGGTTGTAAAATAGTGAACTTCTCTTTTTCTTTTGCTTCATCTACCATTCTTTTTACATCTGCAAGAAGTGCTTTAGCATCATAAATTACTCCATCTTTAATAGTATACTTAACCCCTCCTGCCCGAATAACTTTATTATCATCTGTTAATCGAATGGCTCCTGTTCCGTAAAGTACTTTTAAGTTCTGAAGCGGATTTTCTTCTACTACTACAAAATCTGCTAGTTTACCTACTTCGACAGAACCAATTTTATCTGACATTCCTAAAGCTTCTGCTCCATTTAATGTAGCTGCTCTAATTATTTCAAGAGGATGAAAACCAGCTTCTCGAAACAATTCTAATTCTCGTATATAAGCAAAACCATATAATTGAAAAATAAATCCAGAATCTGATCCTACAGTAACACGCCCTCCTCTATTTTTATATTCATTAATAAAGGTCATCCATAGTCGATAATTTTCTCTCCAAACGACTTCTTGTTCTGTTCCCCAGTCGTGCCAATACGAACCATGTGAGATTTTACTAGGTTGATAAAATCTCCATAACGAAGGTAATGTATAGGTCTCATGCCATTCTGCCCTACGAGCTCTTTGTAAATCTCTACTCGCTTCGTAAATATTAAAAGTTGGATCTAATGTAAAATCGAGTTCTATTAACTCATTCATTACTTTATTCCAATGATCAGAATAAGGCTTTGCCGCTTGTTTCCATAGTTTACCTGCTTCTTCAAATCGATGTTGTTCATTTTGATAATTATAATCCAAAGGGTAATGCTGAACGGTTTTATCCTCAAATAACGCCTCTGGTAATCCATACCAGTGCTCCATAGAGGTAAGTCCTGCTTTTGCAGAATTTAAGACATTCCATCGAGCCACATCGGTTTGAGAATGATGACAGGCAGAACGTAGTCCTAGTTTTTTATTTTCATCTAATGCCGCTGTCATAATTTCTGGAGCCGCTCCAAAAAACTTTATCCCATCTGCTCCTTTTTTTGCATTTTCCTGAACCCATTTTCTTGCCATCTCAGGAGTACTTATTGGCGAAGTACTACCCTGTCCAAATCCTGTGTATGCAAAAATACGAGGTGCTATAATTTCATTTTTTTTACTTGCTTTTTTTAACTTCATTGTCCAATCTACACCTCTTCCGCTGGGCTCCCTAACAGTGGTTATACCATGTGCCATCCATAATTTAAAAACATAATCAGCATCTGCACCTTGTGCCACTCCACCAATATGTCCGTGCATATCTACAAAACCTGGCAACACATACATTCCTTCTGCATTAAGCTCCTTACCTCCTGGCTTTAATACAGGACGTTTAGTAGCATTAATTGGCATACCTGGATACCCAACAACAACAATGTTTTTAATTATATTATTTTCTACAACAATATCAACTGGCCCTCTTGGAGGCGCACCATTACCATTAATCAATGTTATACCTCTGATGATTAGTTGAGAGAAAGGTCCTTCTTTAAACTCTTGTGCATTGGTTTGCAACGCCATAAATACAACAAGAAGGTAAAGTACATGTTTTGTGATTTTCATTTTAAAAGATTTGCGTGAAACAAAAAAGATAAGTGTATTTCTTTACAATTAGAAAACACTCTATATATAATTGTGATTAAACTTACTTAATTCAAAATAAAATTGAATAACCTCTATGAAGAATTTAACACCAATACATTCTTAGTATTAAATTTAATATTCATTATCTTTAATACAGCATCAAAATCATTTTAATCATGGAAAAGTTACAATGGAATTCGTTTACCAAAAAAATTTACATTCATAAATCTATTGAAGAACTATATGATTTATGGGCAACCCCCAAAGGGATTACTTCCTGGTTTTTAAAACAAGCTGAATACAGCACTGATGGACAAGTCAGAAAACCATCAGAGCATATCCAAAAAGGTGACACATACACCTGGCAATGGCATAATTGGAATGAAAAAGAAAAAGGAGAAGTATTAGAAGCTAACGGAAATAACTATATTGAAATTAGCTTTAGCAATTCAAAAGTTTCTGTAAGACTCGAAAAGAAAAACAGTGCAACTATAGTGATTTTGTCTCAATTTGATATCCCTGTAGATGATAAAAGTAAGTTACAAATACACTATGGATGTAGTAATGGCTGGACATTTTGGCTTGCCAATTTAAAAGCTTTTGCAGAGCACGGTATTTTGCTAAATGAAACCGAAATAAATTTACAGGAGAATGAACTTTCGGGATATGAATTTGTAAATATGTGATTATAAATTTTTAATATTTCTAACCAAATACTCTAATCCATTAAGTTTTAATTCATATACTGTTTGTAATTGTTGCCCCAGCAGTCCTTTGGGAAAACCTTTGTTGTGATACCATACAACATAATACTCTGGAAGATCGATCAGATATCTATCTTTATATTTACCAAATGGCATTTTGGCATAGGCTAATTTGATTAAAAAATCCTTTTGAAGTTGGATTTCCATGAGGTTGGTTATAACAGCAATTTATTTAGTAAAATCTCGGTAATACCACATTAATGTTTCTACCTTTTTTTCCCACTTTTTTTGTGCTTCTTTATTTCTTGAGTGATCTGTTTCTTCATCATATCTTTCTTGCATATTGACTCTCATTCTCTCTACCAACTTATACATTTTATTAAGATCTCTTCTTATATTTTTTCCTGCACTATACTCTTTCAATCTTTTTCTCATTATTCGCGCATGCAATTCTGAAATATCAAAATGTAGTTGTTCATGAGAAAGAAGGTCCGCTGACATCTGTCCTCTCTTAACCCAAGATAGAGACGGATAGCAATAGCTATCTACCTGATAATTTAATTCAATTTCTCCTTTATCTTTACCATAAGACCATTGATAGGTTATTCCTGTATTTACGCTAGCGTCATAATGACTATTCAAATTTGGTTTCCCTCTAAAATCTGACCAATCTAACTCGCTTCTTTCTGCGTACGAGAATTTCCCTACATAACCATTATTACTGGTAAAAAATAAAATTAAAATAATAGTAAAGCACTTACTCATAATTGCAAACAATTATGCCCAAATAAAAGTTATATTTTTATCTATTTCAGAGACGCTGGGGGAACACAATATGGGGCAAATATTGTTTGCTCTCTGCAAAATAGCATTATTTTTTAGTTCTAAATATACACGTATTTTTAAAAAATACATAATTTCTAGAATCTAATTTCGATTTATTTCTCCTTTGTTTTCCTTAATATTCCAATCCAATCAATTATAATGCCAAGAAATCTTTATTTCATAAAACAATAATAACAAAAAAGATAACCAATACAGTATCAAATATATATAAAAAATCCTTTTTTTTATATATCAAAATGTATTTTTAATCTAGTATTAAAATATTCCCCAAATAATACTAGTATACTTTATTTTTCTTTAAAAATTGATTTTCCAGGTCAATTCTTAAAACTCCAAAACTAACAAAAATTATTCAACCAGAGTTAATTTTAACTCATCATCAAACTTAATCAAATATGCAGCACTATTATGATACCCTCCTAATAGTTTCTTAGAATAGTTAAATTTATTCTCGACATATTCTGTTGTTCCTTCATAAGAAGCAGAGTGATATAGATCATCAGCGGTTCCTAATCGCATTAAAATATCATACGTTATATCAAAGCCACGAATGGCCCAATTATTAGGATCGATACCATATTCTCTCTTATATCTTTTAACAAACGAAGATGCTTCTTCTCCTTCTTCAACTTCTTTATTATCGAATTCTTTATCTACAGATGGGTAATGCATGTGCAATTTTGATAAGTGTTCATTTTTAATATTATCATTATTAAATGCATTATTTTTATCTGTAGTAAACAATGTTATTTTATGACTTTCTGCTTTGGCATTAAGCAAAGGAATAACATTACTTATCATCGCTACATCATTTGACTCTAGAAAAACCCAATTAGGCTTATTCTTATCTAAAACCTTATTTAATCTTACTTCATAAAGATAATTACCTTCTTCGATTTTAGCTATTTTGGCATTAGGGAATTTAGCAATTAGCTTCTCTTTAATTTGTTTATGTTTTTCTCCTTGCTGCACTATAAGTACAATATTTTTATCGATAGAATCTTTTTCTACAAACGAAATTATTTTGTCCTGAAGTATTACATTCGTAGGACGGGTTTGAAAAAAATTGTCATATAAGCTAGATTCTTTTCTTGATGCAGGTGAAAAAACAGGTGTATTATGTTTTTTAAGTTCTGAAGCTACTATTTCTAAATTTGTTTGGTATAATGGCCCAATCACAACATTTGTTTCGTTAAAATCATTTTCTGCCATTATTTTTTTAATATACCCTTCATTATTACTTTTCTGAGTATCAAAAACATTAAGCTCTGTAGTTATTCCTCTTGTTCTAGCAGAATCTACAGCAATCAATACTCCACTATAAAGATCTAATGCTATTCTAAGACTTTGCTTACTTTTAAGAAATTCTTCGGTATCTTTTCTAGCTTCAAAGTTTAAAGTATCCAAACCAAAAGGCAGCATTACAGCTACTTTTTTAGGAGAGAAATTGTAAAGATTTTTGCTTAGATCTATATATTTCTCTTTGCTCACATCAAAATTGGTAACCGCAGTTAATGTATCTTTAGGAATTGTAATAACCATACCTGCTTTAAGTCCATCTCTTAAATATGGATTCATTTTAAACAAAGAATCGGCAGAAATACCTGTACGTTGTAAAATTCTAAAAACAGTTTCTTTTGGTTTTACTTCATATAACTCAAATCCAGGTTGAATTGAATCCTTTAGAGAGACAAATATAGTTGTAGGTACCGTAATTTGCATTCCGATAGGAAAACTTGGATTCATGTTAGGATTGAGTTTTTCTAACTCTGCTATCGTGATCCCGTGTCTTCTTGCAATATTATATTTGGTATCTTTTGGTTTTATTGTATATCTGGTTGTGGCAGATACTCTAGAATTTGTTGGATCCGTAATTATATCACCTGGTGAAGGTTTATCTTCATATACCGGTATTCTTATTTTATCTTTCTTTTTTATCTGTTCTGCATACAATCGTTTATTATTCTTTTTTATATCCTCAACCGTAATTTTATATTTCTTCGCTATACCATATAACGTTTCTTTTCTTTTAACTTTATGAGTAATATATCGAACAATTTTTCGCTCTTTAGGAATAATTTTCAAGCTATCAAGTACAGTATCTTTTCCTTTATCAGAAATCGCATCAATAGCAGTAGGGTCCTTTTTTATAATTTTACCTACATTTAGTATTTGCCCTATATTAATTCCTTTATCAGCTTCTGGATTAAGCAAATAAATAGTTTCTATACTGATATTGTATTTTTTAGACAAACTGTACACAGTATCATCTTTTTCTACAACATGGGTGTTATACTCCTGATCATCTGTGATTGGAATAGCTAAAATTTCCCCTTCATTAATTCCTTCTTTTGCTGTTGGATTTATTCTATATATAGCTTCTGGAGTTGTATTATAACGTTTAGCTATTCTATATACATTTTCTCCTTTCGCAACAGTATGACTTTTATATTGCTGTGCAAAAGTTGAACCTGATACTATCAACAACAGAAATATCAATAAGAACTTTTTCATGTATTTATCCGATTTGTTTTTAATTCCCTAACTGTTTAATTTGTATATTTCTATTCCCATTCTATCGTTGCCGGAGGCTTAGAACTAATATCATACACTACTCTATTAACGCCTTTTACTCTGTTTATTATTGCATTAGAAGTTTTTTGTAAAAACTCATAAGGTAGATTTACCCAATCTGCCGTCATCCCATCTGTACTTTCTACAGCTCTTAATGCTACACAATTTTCATAAGTGCGTTCATCCCCCATTACTCCCACACTTTGTACAGGTAACAAAATAGCTCCTGCTTGCCAGACTTTGTTATAAAGTCCATTTTCTTTTAATCCATTAATAAAGATAGCATCTACTTCTTGCAAGATAGCAACTTTCTCTGGTGTAATATCTCCCAATATTCGAATTGCCAATCCAGGGCCAGGAAAGGGGTGTCTTCCTAATAATTCTGGATCAAGCTCCATCGATGCTCCTACTCTACGTACCTCATCTTTAAACAACATACGTAATGGTTCTACAACTTTTAATTTCATAAAATCTGGTAATCCTCCAACATTATGATGAGATTTGATCGTAGCAGAAGGGCCATTAACAGATATAGATTCTATTACATCTGGATAAATTGTTCCTTGCCCCAACCATTTTGCATCTTCTATTTTATGAGCTTCATCATCAAATACTTCTATAAAAATCTTTCCTATAATTTTTCGTTTTCCTTCGGGATCACTTTCTCCAGCCAATGCATCCAAAAAACGTGCCGAAGCATCAACTCCTTTAACGTTAAGCCCCATTCCCTCGTACTGTTCTAATACTGCAGAGAATTCATTTTTACGCAACAATCCGTTATTCACAAAAATACAGTGCAAGTTTTCACCAATAGCCTTATGCAATAATACTGCAGCTACTGTAGAATCTACACCTCCACTTAAACCTAATACTACTTTATCATTACCTATCTTTTCCTTAAGCTCTGCTACAGTAGCATCTACAAAAGAACCTGGTGTCCAATCGGGTTGAACATCTGCTATTTTGATTAGGAAATTCTCTAATAATTGTTTTCCATCGGTAGAGTGATATACTTCTGGGTGAAATTGAATAGCATAAGTTTGCTCATTTTCTATCCTATATGCTGCATTTTCGACATCTTCTGTACTTGCTAATCTAACAGCTCCAGTAGGAAGTTTTTTTATGGTATCACTATGACTCATCCATACCTGGGAACCTTTTGTAATATTTTCAAAAAACTGTTCTCCCTCCTGTACAAATGATAAATTAGCCCGACCATACTCTCGTGTATTTGATGGAGCCACTTCTCCTCCACTAAAATGAGCCAGGTACTGAGCACCATAACAAACAGCCAAAAGTGGTTTATTACCTCGAATGGCAGATAAATCAGGATGAGGAGCATCTTCTCCTCTAACAGAGAAAGGAGAACCAGAAAGGATCACTGCCTTAAAGTCTGATATATTCTCGGGTAAATTATTATAAGGGTGTATCTCACAATATATATTTAACTCTCTAACTCTTCGTGCAATTAGCTGAGTATATTGTGATCCGAAATCTAAAATAAGTACGTTGTTTTGCATAGGCAAAAATAAAATTAAATTACAACCCTCGAAATCCTAAAAGGAATAATTTTTAATATTATTTATTATCTAAGTTTTTAGGCAACATTATTCTTATAATACAAGCAGTTACCAAAAACCTTTCACCTAAATCAATTAACCGTTCGTCGGTATTTAAATGCATTTCATCGATTTCAATCATTATAAATGACACAATCATTTTAAATTTACATCAGAAACCTTCTAACCCCCAATACGATGAATAACTTTACTTTGAAACTTGCCATAATCATCATTCTTTTTTCTAATACAAGATGCTTTGCCAATGACACTGAGCATAGTATAAAAATCTCTGATCTACAGATATCGAGTCTTATGATGAAAATTCCTAATACCATGATAGATCAAAATATAGTATCTCGCACTTCATTAAGTAAAAAAAATGAGGTTCTTACCACGTCTATTTTAGAATTTATTAAAGAACATACTGATCCTTATAGAAAGAAAAATGAGGCTCAAGGTAGTTGGATCAAAAGCACTAAATGGATTAAAGATCCTAATTGGATAAAAAAAGAACTTGTATAATCATAAATGATTACTTTACAAGACATCTTATTTACTAAAAAACTTGACTACTCTTCTAATGTTTCAAGATCAGAAACTCTCCTTTTAAAGGATTCAGGTGCTTCATCAATGTTGGAATTAAATCATCACCATACTCCAGGTAGAATTCTGCAAAGTTCTTATTACGTTCTTGCAAGCTTTGATTAGGAAAAAGCTCATTTTGCAGTGTCGTTAAACGCTTTACGTGATCACCTAATTTACGTCTTTGTGCTTTCAATAACCGTTTTTCTAAAACATCTAATCCTTTAAGTTGTTTTATTTCTTGCGCTTTCACCGCATTGTTAAAAGTTACATCTGTTTGCTCTGCCAGCTTATACATGGCTTCAAACTGCTCTTTCAAATGTTTACGCTGCGGATCAAAATCAATATTTATATTAGAAATACGACGTACCTTACGGTTGATTAACTCATGTTGTTTCAGAAATAACTCGGTATCAGAAACATTTAATTTTTCTATTTTCTCAGCTTGTTTTTTGGTTTGGATCAGTACCGAATTACGAAGTAACAACATGGGAAACGGTATATCTACAGTTTCGAAATAATCCTTTAATTCTAGCCAATATGCTAATTCTCCGCCACCGCCGATATAACAAAGGTTGGGTAAAATTACTTCCTGATACAAAGGACGCATCATTACATTAGGACTAAACCTCTCTGGGAACTCAGAAAGTTCTTTTAATATCTCACTCTTACTCCAGCTAATATTTGTTTCGTTTACAAAATATCTTTCTTCTTTTTCAATAATTCTTTCGCGTAATCCATCTGCCAGATAAAACAAATTAATTTCTCTGGGGTTCACCTGCACTTTATATCCTTGTGCCTCTAGTTTTTCTGCTCTTGGTATTACTTTGGTATAGGCAACTTGATCCGTTAATTCTCTTTCGACAAATGGAATAAAAAACCTTTTTAATTCACTATCATCTCCGTCTATAATGACCAGGCCATACTCTCCAAATAATTCATTAGCCAGATATCGGGTTGCATCTGCAAGATGATTATGTTGCAGATAGGCTTTCTTAAATAAGGTTTTAAGGTATTCTGCATTTCGTCCTGATCCAATTTCCGAAGAAAAAATTTCAAAAACCTTATCTAATCCTTCGGTATCAAAAACTCCTACCGCTCCTCCATCATTACGATTCCACTGTATCTTCTTTCCAAAAAGATTAAAATAATTAATCTCATCAAAATCATGATCTTCTGTTGCCATCCAATATATAGGCACGAAATCATATTCTGGATGTTTCTCTTTTAATTCATTAGTAAGGTTAATCGTAGAGATAATTTTATACAAAAAGTATAATGGTCCCGTAAAAAGATTCAGTTGATGCCCCGTAACAACAGTAAATGTGGTAGGTGTATCTAGTGATCCTATATTTTGACTGGTAAGATCAGAAGGATCGACACCTTTATATTGTTTGCGTAAAGCTTGCACCAATACTTTTCTATGCTCTTTAGAAAAAGAGTGTTGCTTTTCTTTAATTTGATCTTTGAAGTTTCCTAATTCCGGAAAACGATTATAAAAGGGTTGTAATTCAGATTTTTGATCTAAATAATCACAAATAAGAGAAGAAAAGTAATTCGTATCACTAAACGGAATACAGTCACTAGGCATAAGCAAAATTTTTGATCGATAAATATACGGCAGATTGTGATCTCATCTGCTTTTTTATATTTTTTTTAATAGTTTGAAAGAATTCATCTACAAATCATTATCTAAATACTAAAATTTATCAATATTCTCTATTTCAAATCCTAAATTTTAGTTAATACCGATTAAATCCTAAATTTAACTCGGTATTTTACCCCTTCTAAAAGAATTCACCGATCAATGAAAAAACTAATCATTACACTCTTTGTCGTAACTGTAACGACTTGCTTAACCTATTCTCAAAACAAATTACAATCTCCTGCCGAATTTTTGGGCTATGAAATAGGTGATCAATTTACACGTCATGCCGATGTTGTAAATTATTTTAATCATGTTGCTGATCATTCTAGTATGGTGAGCTATCATACTTATGGAAAAACAAATGAACGCAGACCCTTAACTTATGCTATTGTTTCTTCTGAAGAAAACCTAAACAACATAGAAAATATAAGATTAAACAATCTAAAAAATATTGGTATTGCAGAAGGCGCAGCTAATCCAGAAGTTGCAATTGTATGGTTAAGTTATAATGTACATGGTAATGAAGCTTCTAGTACAGAAGCCGCTATGCAAACTATTTATGAGTTAATTACTAAGAAAACTGCATGGTTAAAAAATACTGTGGTTATTATAGACCCTTGTATAAATCCTGATGGTCGTGATCGATATGTAAATTGGTATAATCAAACAAAAGCTACACCTTATAATACAGATCAAGTAGCAACAGAACATAATGAACCCTGGCCAGGCGGAAGACCAAATCACTATTTATTCGATCTTAACCGTGATTGGGCATGGGCAACCCAAGTAGAATCAAGACAACGTATTAAAGCATACAACACATGGATGCCACATATTCATGTAGATTTTCATGAGCAAGGTATCAATGAACCTTATTATTTTGCTCCGGCAGCAGAGCCTTTTCATGAGATTATAACTCCATGGCAAAGAGATTTCCAAACTCAAATCGGTAAAAACCATGCTCGATATTTTGATGCAGAAGGATGGTTATTCTTTACCAGAGAACGTTTTGACTTACTATATCCTAGTTACGGAGATACCTATCCTACGTTTATGGGAGCCATAGGAATGACCTATGAGCAAGCGGGACACGGACGCGCTGGTTTAGGTATTCAAACCGACGAAGGTTATATATTAACGCTAAAGGATCGTGCATTACACCATACTACAACAGGCTTATCAACAGTAGAGATTTCTTCTAAACAAGCTACAAAATTAAATACCGAGTTTAAAAAGTTTTTTAATACCTCTGGTCTGAAATATAAAAGTTATGTATTAAATGGAGAAGCTGATAAGATTAATGCATTAGTAAAACTACTAGAAACCCATGATATTAAATATGGGTATACGAATACTGCAAAAATTTCGGGATTCAATTTTAAAGAAAATAAGCAAGGAAGTATTAATGCAAATGGTGCATTGGTAGTAAGTACAAACCAACCAAAAGGTAAAATGGTAAAAGTACTTTTTGAACCCAATGCCAAACTTAGCGACCCACTTACTTATGATATTACTGCCTGGAGTGTTCCACATGCATATGGATTAGACGCCATAGCTTCGACTTCATTAATACCTGCCAATGGAAATAAAAAAGCTAATACCATAAATAATACAGCTAACGCATCTGGTGCTGGTTATATCACTAAATGGAATAGCATAGACGACGCTGCTTTTATGGCTGATTTACTTCGTCATAATATTAGAGTACGTTTTAGTGAAAAAGATTTTAGTAATGGCGCAGAGAATTTCAAAAAAGGAAGTCTTATTATCACCAAAAGTGACAATCGAAAAACTAAAAATTACGATAAAACGGTTATCGATATCGCTAATGCTCATTATAGAAAACTATATACAGCTCCTACTAGTTTTTCTAGTAAAGGGGTAGATTTTGGTTCTCCGGATGTAAAACTCATAAATAACCAACGTATAGCAGTATTAAAAGGTCGATATACCTCTTCTTTAAGCTATGGAGAAATTTGGTACTTCTTTGAGCAACAGCTTAAATTTCCTATTACTTCAATTGATACAGATTATTTTAAGAATGTTGATCTTACCAAGTATGATGTGTTAATTATGCCAAACGGATATTACAATAGCTACTTAGACAAAGGAGCTTTGGATAAATTGAAAGGATGGGTAAGCAGTGGTGGTAAAGTAATAGCGATTGGTAATGCAGTAAGAACCTTTGCCGATAAAAAAGGATTTGATCTTAAGAAAAATAAGGCCGATAAAAAGGAAAAAGACTCTATCGGTAATCTTATTCCTTATGATCAACGTGAACGCAAAAGCGTAAAGGATTTTATTACAGGAAGTATTTTTAAGACCAAAATAGATCATTCGCACCCAATGGCTTTTGGATATGATGACACCTATTTTAGTCTGAAATTAGGAAGTAGTTCTTATAAATTTCTTCAAAAAGGATATAATATTGCTTATATAGAAAAACCACAAAGTGTTTCTGGATTTGCAGGTGCAGATGCCCTTAAAAACCTAAACAACTCTTTGGTTTTTGGTGAATCAAGAATGGGTAGCGGAAGCATTATCTATATGGTAGATAATCCTTTATTCAGATCTTTCTGGGAAAATGGAAAGCTTTTCTTTGTTAATGCTATCTTCTTTGTTAACAATAATAAATTTAGAATTTAAATTAAATAATCATGATTAACTCACACCTCTCTACAACCATCAAGACTGTAGCCTTATCGGCTATTGTACTCTTAGCCAGTTGTAATCAAAAGAAAGAAACTGTGGAAACTACAGCAGAATCAGAACCTAAAGAGACAGCAAATGTCTTATTAGAAGAATGGACCGGATCATATGGTGGCACCCCTGCATTTGATAAAATGAATGTAGCCGATATAAAACCCGCTCTCGAAAAAGGAATGGAACTTAATCTTAAAGAAATCGATGAGATTGCAAATAACTCTGAGGCTCCTACTTTTGAAAATACCATCGTTGCTATGGAGAGAGCCGGAGCAGAGCTCGATAGAATTTTTACATACTATGGTATCCTAAGTAGTAATATGTCTTCTCCAGAATTTAGAGACGTTCAAAAAGAAATGGCTCCTAAGCTATCAGAATTTAGTTCTAAAATATCACAAAACGAAAAATTGTTTAAACGTATTAAAACCGTTTATGACAATGCTCAAAAAACACCATTAGAAGCAGATCAGCAACGTGTAGTAGAACTTACTTATAAGTCTTTTGCTATGAATGGAGCAGAATTAGACGAAGAAAAGAAGAAGCGTTATGCAGCGATCAATAAAGAATTATCAGAACTGTATACCAATTTTTCAAATAATATATTAGAAGATGAAGAAGGATATGTAACTTACTTAACCAAAGATCAGTTAAGTGGTTTATCAGAACCCTTAATCAAAGCATATGCAAAAGCAGCTACAGATAGAGATCAAGATGGTAAATATGCAGTAACCAATACAAGATCTTCTATGGATCCTTTCCTTACCTATTCTGATGAACGTGCTATACGTGAAAAAGTATGGAGAAATTATTATTCTCGTGGAGATAATGGTGATGAGAAGGATAATAATGAAAATATTGCCAAAATTCTAAAACTAAGAAAAGAACGCGTTGGATTATTAGGACATGATAACTATGCAGACTGGAGGCTTCAAAACCGTATGGCTAAGAATCCTGATAATGCAATGAAACTTATGAATGCTGTTTGGCCAGCTGCCATAGCCAGGGTAAAAGAAGAAGTAACCGATATGCAAGCCGTGGCAGATGCAAACGGAGATAAGATAACGATCGAACCATGGGACTATCGTTACTATGCAGAAAAAGTAAGAAAAAAGAAATATGATCTGGATTCTGATGAAGTAAAACAATATTTACAATTAGATAAATTAAGAGAAGCTATGTTCTTTGTAGCAGGCGAATTATTTAATTTTAAATTTACTCCTATTGAAGAAGGTAAAGTTCCTGTTTTTCATGAAGATGTAAAAGTATGGGAAGTAAATGACAAAACCTCTGGAGAACATATCGGCCTATGGTATCTCGATCCATTTGCCAGACCTGGTAAGCGATCTGGAGCATGGGCTACTACGTATAGAAGTCATACTACTTTTGATGGTAAAAAGAATGTACTCGCTTCTAATAATTCTAATTTTGTTAAACCAGCTCCGGGAGAAGCAGTTTTAGTTTCCTGGGATGATGCAACTACTTTTTTCCATGAATTTGGTCATGCTTTACACTTCTTTGCTTCCGAAGTAAGATACCCAACTCTTAATGGTGGTGTACGTGATTATACAGAGTTTCAATCTCAATTGTTAGAGCGTTGGTTATCTACCGATAAAGTCATTGACAATTATCTGGTACATTACAAAACTGGAGAAGCAATCCCAAAAACACTGGTTGATAAAATTAAAAAAGCAGCTACTTTTAATCAAGGGTTTGCTACAACAGAATACCTGGCTTCTGCCTTAATGGATATGAAATTTCATTTAGCAGACCCAACTAATATTGATGTAGATAAATTTGAAAAGGAAACTCTTACAGAATTAAATATGCCAAAAGAATTAGTGATGCGCCATCGCACACCACATTTTGGGCATGTATTTTCTGGAGAAGGATATGCTACCGCTTATTATGGATATATGTGGGCAGATGTACTTACCTCTGATGCGGCAGAAGCTTTTGCCGAAGCTCCAGGAGGATTTTATGATAAAGAAGTTGCCGCTAAACTAGTAAAATATCTTTTTGCACCACGTAATGCTATGGATCCAGCAGAAGCGTATCGCAAATTTAGAGGACGCGATGCAAAGATCGAAGCTTTAATGAGAGACAGAGGATTTCCGGTTCCTAAGTCGTAACCAAAAATAACATGTAATTAAAATACACATATGCCATTATAACAGAAGGTATATGTGTATTTTTATATAAGAGCTGTACTTCATCATTATAAAAACTAAACCACACCAAGTTTAGAATAGATGTAACCAGGATAAGAGAACAAATAAGACACTTTTATGAAATACACATATAGATCAATAATCTTGCTTTGCGTTCTTGTTCTTTTTTTTAATGGAAAAAAATATCAAAAAAAATCATCTATGGATATCGTTAGAGGACTTAAACCTGCTATTGCCGAGTTTACCGATTTAGAGCAAAAACTCGTTATAAAGGTTGCCAAAAAACTAAAAAAAAATGGATTTCCGGTTGATGATTTAACAAGAGTTCACCTCAAAAGAAGAATGCTTAATGATAAAGATTATTATGCTAAGAATGAAATTACATTTTTTGTAAACCCAGGAGTTTATAAAGAAAATGAATTTAATTGGGGAATAGAAACAATCACTATAGACTGGGAAGACCCTTCTGTTGTAAGAACACCAGATGGAGGTATCGAGTTTATGGTAGGTAATAAAATAAAACCTGAAGACCTTGTGATGAATCTTTATGGAATGAACGATTCTTATTCATATCATTCACTTTTAAAAGATCATGATAATATTATAAAAAAAACAAATAATACCTTATTGGCCAATAATTTAGAAGAAATTAAGCATTTCACTTCTCAAGGGATAGCAGGGTTACTTAGAAATTACCTAATTGTAATAACAACATATAATGAAAAAGAAAATGTATATGAAATGGCAATAAGAAGGATAGATCATGATCTTATTGATTCGAAACATTATAATAAACTCCTTGAGCAGTATCGTTTAAAAATAGATATAAATACATCTAGAATAGAAGTATTAGATAGTTTTGATCCTACTTTCTTTCCTACCCCAGCTACAGTACCACCAATTAAAAAGAAATTTTAAAAAACAAAACAAAGCATGACAATTCAGGATTTAGGATACAATAGTGCCCTAGAGCAATTTAGAACCGAACAAAATTTGGATTCTTTTGAGGTAGGCAGAATACTATCTGAGCATAAAGAAAGATATGTTATTAAAACTCCTATACATGAATTTGATGCCGAACTCATTGGTAATTTAAGATATACAGCAGAAAGTAGATATGATTTCCCAGCTGTTGGAGATTGGGTTGCTTTTTCTGAATATGATGAAGGCAAAGCTCTAATTCACGCTATTTACCCTCGAAACTCTATCATAGAAAGACAAGCAGTTGGTACATCTGGAAAAGTGCAAATAATTGCAACAAATATTGATTATGGTCTCATTGTTCAAGCTGTCAACAGAGATTTCAATATCAATAGATTAGAAAGATATCTAACGATCTGTAATGCTTCTAAAGTCGAACCGATTATTATTTTAAGCAAGATTGATTTACTAGATGAAGCTGGTTTGCAGAATATCATAAATCAAATAAAACAACGAATCAAAGACATTACAATACTTACAGTTAGCAACCAAATAACCAAAGGGTATGATACTCTAAATCAAATTATCCAAAAAGGAAAAACGTACTGTTTACTTGGATCTTCTGGAGTTGGAAAATCTACTCTTCTTAATAACGTTGCCGGTAAGCTACAAATGAAAACAGGAGAAATAAGTGCGAGTGTAAACAAAGGAAAGCATATTACAAGCCACCGAGAGTTAATTGTATTGAATAATGGAGGGATTCTGATTGATAATCCCGGAATGCGTGAGATTGGAATTGCTGATACATCAAGTGGATTAGAAACTACATTCGAAACCATTATCGAATATGCCGACAATTGTAGATTTAAAGATTGCACGCATGTGCATGAGCAAGGTTGTGCCATATTGGAAGCTGTTGAAAACGAAGAAATTGATAAAGATTCGTATCTCAATTTTCGAAAAATGGAAAAAGAAAAAATACATTTCGAGTCAGATGTCAAAGAGAGAAAAAAGAAAGATAAAGACTTAGGAAAAATGATTAGAAGTGTTCAAAAACAGAGAAGAAATAATAAATACTAATAAAATGTAATCAATATATGAATAACAGTATAAACCTGGAGCCTGAAAAAATTATCAAAACCATTGATCTCCTCGAAAAACGAGTTTCGGATCGATTTCCTGATTCAGGACTTAGAAAAGTTTGCTTTCAATTTCTGCATACTGCTCAAAAAAGTAAACAAAATATTGATTGGATCTCTTCTCCAAATATTTTACTTCGCGTATTTTCTCATATGATCATACTAATTGGTTTAGGAGGATTGATCTATAGTATCACTTATATTGATTTACAAATTGAAAATACTACTCTTGCTAATGTTGTTACGATTTCTGAAGCTATTTTTAATGATATCATACTATTAGGGGCTGCAATCTTTTTTCTTGTTTCACTAGAATCCAGGCTAAAAATGAAACGAGCCCTAAAATCTCTTAACGAACTCAGAGTAATTGCTCATGTTATTGATATGCATCAATTAACAAAAGATCCTAATGTCACTGATGCACCAGAATGTGCTACAGAAAACTCTCCTAAACGAACTTTTACTAACTTTCAGCTTCAACGATATCTCGATTATTGTTCTGAAGCTACAGCGCTAATTGGTAAAGTTGCGGCACTATATTCTCAAAGCCTACCCGACGAAAAAGTAGTAAGGGCAGTAAATGAAATCGAAATATTAACTACAGGATTAAGTAGAAAAATATGGCAAAAACTCATCATATTAAACGAACAAAAAACCAATAAACAATAATTAGTTGACACAGAAAACACCCTAAAATCTCGTCAAATAATAAAAATAAAAACATGAATCAAGATACCATAATCAAACAGATAACAACAGATCTTCTAGAAAGCTTTACCTTCTTTGCAGATTCTAATTATACCGGATATGACCCTTTACATCCAGTTTCTAAGATTGTATTTGCCGCGCAGGGAGAGATCACTACGCCTCCTGATTTGGGTTTTATGGGATATGGAGGTGGATCAGAAGGAGAAGCCTTTAGTGATTGTGGGGTATTAGATCTCGAAGCTTTTTTTCCGTTAAATGAAGAAGGTGATTATTACCGAGAAGATGATGACGAGTATAAAGAAAAATGTTTTCATAATGCTTGCCAGGCAGTTTTACAGGCACTTACTACTGTAGCCAAAAGTGATGAATTTCAAAAAATCCCTAAAGAAGGTCCTATAGTGTTTGTTTTAAATCTTATAGATCAGTTTAATAAAGTATTATGTAGAATTCATCCTGATGGAGAGGTTGAATTACCGCCAAAAAAGGAATAGTATACAATGGAAAAAATCAAATTTCTAATTATAATGATAATACTCTTCTCTTGTAATAGTGAAAAGAAGCAGATTCTTGAAAAAAAAGATGCTAAACAAGAGAGTTTTACAAAAAACAAATCATCTCTTGATATAAATAAAGAGGAAAGTACAAAAGACTTTACTAATTTTATTGCTGACGGTTTTGAAATTGCTGTAGTTCAAAATAAGAAAAAGATAGTATTTGGAGATTTAAATCAAGATGGTTTTCAGGATTTTGTGGCTGTACTAGTAAATTCGAATACCAATATAGAGGACAATGATCCCGAAGAGGTTAGAATTGCTATATATGAAGGATCAGAAAATAATAGGTATATACAAAAGGCCCTAAGCGGAAACTTAACTTCTGCATTTATTTATAATGAAAACCCAACACTTAAAATAACATCGCCAATACTAAGTGTTAGTCATCAATCTATGCGACACGATTATGAGGTAAAATTTAGATTCGAAAAAAAACACAATGACTATATGCTTATTGGCTCAGAATTAAACAACTATGGAAATGCTACTCATGATGGAGCGGGAAACACCAGCATTAATTTTTTAACAAAAACAAAAATTAAGAAGGTATTTGCATATGATCATGAAAAAGAAAAATTAAAAGAACTGAAACCTGTTGTAACAAAAATCGAAGAAGACCTTATATCAATTACTCAAATTAGTGACCTCAACATATATAAAATTATAGGAAGTGAATAAAAGTTAATATCGCATATAAAAATTTCATACTCATCAATACTTTATCAATCATGAAAACAATTAAATTTTTAGTATTCATTCTAGTCATATCAGGAGTTTTGGTTTCCTGTAAAAAGAATACAGCAACAGAAGAATCATCTCAAGAAATCGTTGAAAATAAGGATTTCAAAGTCGATTTTGAAAAATTTACACTCGATAACGGATTACAGGTGATATTCCATATCGATCGATCAGATCCTGTTGTTGCTGTTGCCCTAACTGCGCACGTAGGTTCTGCTCGTGAAAAAGAAGGAAGAACCGGTTTTGCACACCTATTCGAACATTTACTTTTTCTCGAATCAGAAAACTTGGGAAAAGGCGGATTAGATAAAATGAGTGCTCGCATTGGTGGATCCGGAGCAAATGGTTCTACAAGTCAGGATCGTACAAACTATTACCAGACTGTACCCAAAGATGCACTTGAGAAAATGATTTGGGCAGAAGCTGATAAATTAGGTTTTTTTATCAATACCGTTACCGATCCCGTTCTAGCTAAAGAAAAGCAGGTGGTTAAAAATGAAAAGCGTCAAAGTATCGACAATCGTCCTTATGGTCATGTTAATTATGTAATCGATAAAAACATGTATCCTGCAGATCATCCATATAGCTGGCAAGTAATTGGGTCATTAGAAGATTTACAAAATGCAACACTACAGGATGTAAAAGACTTCTACAATCATTGGTATGTTCCTAATAATGTTACACTTACTATAGCCGGAGATTTTGATTCAGATCAGGCTAAAACCTGGGTGCATAAATATTTTGATGAAATTAAACGCGGAGAAGATATCCCTGCATTAGAAAAACGCCCTGTGGTTTTGACAGAAACCAAAAAATTACATTATGAAGATAATTTTGCACGTCTTCCGCAATTAACGATGACCTGGCCAACCGTACCTGTATATCATCCCGACTCATATGCTTTAGAAGTACTTTCTACCTATTTATCTGAAGGAAAAAAAGCTCCTTTCAATAAAGTATTGGTAGAAGACAAACAACTTACTCCCGAAATTACCATGTTTAATTTTGGATCAGAATTAACAGGCCAATATCATTTGATTATTCGTGGATTTGAAAAAACAGATTTAAATACTATCGACAGTGCTGTTTCTGAAGCTTTTGCAAAGTTTGAGACCGAAGGCATCTCACAAGAAGACCTTGATCGTATTAAAGCAAGTCAGGAAACCGCATTTTACAATGGGCTATCTAGTGTACTGGGTAAAGGATTTCAGTTAGCACAATACGAAATTTTTGCAGGAGATCCCGGTTTTATAAATCAGGATGTAAAAAATATCCTTGCAGTTACTATTGACGATGTAAACAGAGTATATAATCAATACATCAAAGGGAAGCATTATGTTGCTACAAGCTTTGTGCCTATTGGGCAAGCTAATTTGGCTTTAAAGGATTCTAAGCTTGCAGAAGTAATCGAAGAAAAAATTGTAGAAGGAGCAGAAGAAAATTTTGATGCTAGTATAGTGGCAGATTATGAAAAAACACCTTCGAGTTTTGATCGTTCTACAGAACCACCATATGGAGACACTCCCGAGGTTACAGTACCACAGGTATGGCAAGATCAATTTTCATCAGGAATTGAAGTATACGGGATACAAAATGATGAAATCCCTTTGGTACAATTTAGAATAAACATAAGAGGAGGTTTATTATTAGAAAAACCAGATAAAGTAGGCGTATCAAATTTATTGGCACAACTTATGACTAAAGGTACTCAAAACAAAACTACCGAAGAATTAGAAAATGCAATAGAAAGTCTGGGAGCATTTATTAATATTTCTGCAAGAGATGAAAGTATCGTAATAAACGGGAGTACTTTATCCAGAAACTATACTAAAATTATGGCATTGGTAGAAGAAATGATTCTTCAGCCAAGATGGGATCTTAAAGAGTTTGAGTTAATCAAACAGAGTGTTATTAGCCAGATTCAACAAGAAAAAGCAAGTCCCACAAGTATTGCCAGTAACGAATATGCTAAACTAAGCTATGGAAAAGATCATATTCTTTCTCATAATAATTTAGGCACAGAAACCTCTGTATCTGCTATTACATTAGAAGATCTTAAACACTATTATAATGCTAATATAGTTCCTAATGTTACCAAAATGCATGTAGTAGGCGATATTACAAAAGCTATGACAAAAACATCTCTGGCAAACCTCAATACCAAATGGCAGCGTAAAGAGGTTAAATTTCCGGCTTTAGACGCACCAAAAGCTCCGCAGCAATCCAAAGTATATTTTTATGATGTCCCCGATGCTAAACAATCTCAATTGCGATTTGGATATCCCGCATTAGCTGCAACAGATCCAGATTACTATCCGGTGCAGGTTATGAATTATCGCCTGGGTGGCGGTGGTTTTGCATCACAACTCACACAACAATTACGAGAAGGTAAAGGATATACCTACGGTATAGGCTCTGGGTTTTCGGGAAGTACTATCCCGGGAATGTTTACTATATCTAGTGGCGTAAGATCTAATGTTACCTATGAGTCTGCGGATTTGATCAAGGAAATCCTGAATGACTACGGAAAAAACTATACTCAAGAGGATTTAGACATCACCAAAAGTTCTTTAATAAAAAGTAATGCAAGAGCTTTTGAAACCTTTAATTCTAAATTGAATATGCTAACTAATATGAGTACATTTCAATACCCAAAAGATTATGTTACGCAAAGAGAGACAATTGTAAATAATATGACCGTAGATGAGATTAAAAAACTAACAGGTACATATCTAGACCCTAATAAAATGATTTATCTTGTAGTAGGTGATGCAAAAACACAGCTCAAAAAACTAGAGCAGTTAGGTTTTGGCACTCCTGTTTTGTTAAATGAAGAAAATACAGCAGTTAAGGATTAAAGTTTCTGATTTATTGTTATAGAAACTTCTTAAAATAGTAAACACAGGCCTATTCTGAATTTATTTTCAGAATAGGCCTGTGTTATATTCATCGTATTGATATAAATAATGGAAATCTATATTTTACCTGTTGTCATCAATCCATAGTCTATTATCATATAGCGATTAAAAGTCACTGTTGTAAAACGATTTTTTAACATATATCCAGAGTCTTTGAAAACATAATTAACTAAATTTTATCAGTATCCACCAGAGAAACATATCTAATTAACTAAACGATTTTGTATTTTTAAATTAGGAAAACAGAAGCACATAAAAAGAATTTTAACCCGAACGCTACTGTAGTTTATTTTATATCAAAATGAAACGAATACATGCATTTGAATTTGAGGATTTACATTGGTTCCCAAAAAACTTGCGAAACTACATGACCGATTTTTTACAATTTGGATCAAATATATTCGACATCTATAAAAGCGTTGTCCCTATTCTTGAAAGAGGAATAAAAAGCGCAGGAAACAACAAAATAATTGATATTGCTTCTGGCGGTGGAGGTGGTTTAATCAAACTTGCCGAGCATTTAAAAAAAAATAATCCGACATTAAAAATCACTCTTTCTGACTATTACCCCAACCTACATGCTTTTAAGAGAACAAAATCAAAAATACCAGATGTATTTGATTTTATTGACTATCCCGTAGATGCAATGAATGTTCCTTCAGAATTAAAAGGGTTTAGAACACAGTTTACATCATTACATCATTTTAAGCCAGAAAATGCAAAAGCTATTTTTCAGAATGCTATAGACGCCAATCGGCCTATTGGAGTTTTTGAGCCACAACAAAGAAATATCAAGAGCATGATTCCTATGCTCCTATCCCCTATTACGGTTATATTAATGACTCCTTTTATAAGACCTTTTAAGCTAGGCAGGATATTATTTACCTATCTCATCCCTATATTACCACTATTTATACTTTGGGATGGAGTAATTTCTGTATTGAGAACATACACGATTTCTGAGTTGAAACAAATGATTTCTGAATTGAATAACAGCAATAGTTTTGATTGGGAAATTGAAGTAAAAAAAGGAAAACCGAGTGAGATTCTATATGTATTAGGCGTTCCAAAAGAAAATTAATAATTCATATCAATGACTATGAAAACAGTTCTACACAAATCAAATACCAGAGGAAAAGCAGAATATGGATGGTTAAATTCTCATCATTCTTTTAGTTTCGCAAATTATTATGATCCAAAAAGAATGAACTTTGGGGTATTACGTGTGCTTAATGATGATATAGTTGCTCCAGGTATGGGTTTTAAAAAACATCCACATGATAATATGGAAATTATTTCTATTCCTTTAGAAGGTGATCTGGAGCATAAAGATAGTATGGGAAACACTACGGTTATAAAACAAGGAGATATACAAGTGATGAGTGCGGGTACAGGAGTATTTCATAGCGAGCATAATAAAAATAGAGATCGTGATGTAAAATTTCTACAGATATGGATTGTTCCTAATAAAAGAGATGTCGAACCCAGATATGACCAAATTACTTTGAACTCTAAAAACTTACAAAATCAACTATATCAGATTCTCTCTCCTAACACAAACGATTCGGGAGTATGGATACATCAGAATGCCTGGTTTTATATAGGCGAATTAGAAATGGGGAATGTACAGAATTATACGCTAAAAGATCCTAAAAGTGGAGTGTACATATTTGTACTAGATGGTGATATAACAATAGAAAACCAAAACTTACATAAAAGAGATGGATTTGGTTTATGGGAAACAGGTCACATTAAAATTAAGGCTGATAGCAATTCAAAAGTATTACTAATGGAAGTACCGATGACTAGTTAATTTCGACCATAATGCATTTGCAAAACTTCATTTTTAAATAAAAAACACATATTGTTAAATTAGTTTTTTAATTCTACCTCTTAACAAGATACATCTCTTTCTCTTTTAAATAATACATAATAACCAACAAAAACCGGTTATTGATGATTTTTCGATAACAAACACCCAAAAATACTCAGTTAATGTTATCTAATTGTTAATTATTAATCTTACTAGAATGACTTCAGTGTTAGCAAATTTTCAATAAAATAGTTTAAAAATTGATAAAATCATTCTTGTTTTAATAAGGTATTAGCAATTAAGAATTCTCTTTGTACTCTTATTAAAAATTCCATAATTTATTCTTTTCAAAACTTCTAATTATCAAATAATTCGTTAGCAAAATTTTAATATTTCCTGCCATTTTTTTAGATACATTTGCCGCCGATTTAAATGAGTAAAATTTTAACCCAAAATAGAATTTAAAACAATGATCAAAAAATAGTTTCTCTTTATACGAGTATAGAGTTAGCCAAAAAACAAAAGAATCTATTTAAAAAAGACTGCCCTTATAGGTGGTCTTTTTTGCTTTGATCGTTTTTCTCAAATTTTCATCTCCAAAAAAGTATTATTTTTCTGCAAAAAAGATAAACAAATAAAAAAACCAACCACATACTTTTAAGGTGACTCTTTTTATAAAAAAAATCAAAACAGTATCTTTAAAAGATAATACAGAAAAAATGAAAACGCTAAATAGAGTTCTTTTTCTTCTTTTTATTGGATTTGGGTGCTTCCAAGTCTTTGCTCAAGAATCAATAGATCATAAATACAAAGAATTTAATTTTTGGATTGGAGAATGGAACGTATATAAACACAATACAGATTCTATTGTAGGAAAAAGTAAAATAGAGTCTATTATAGACAATAAAGTAATTAAAGAAACCTATTATTCTACAACATCAAAATATCATGGTACAAGCCTAAATAAGTATAATCCCAGAACTGATCAATGGGAACAATTTTGGGTAGATAATAGTGGTCTTACCTTATACATTATCGGTAACCTTGAAAAAGGTAAAATGATATTACAAAATGAGGTAATTACAAAAAAGGGAGTCGTATTAAATAAAATTAAGTGGCAAAAAAATAGCGATACTACGGTACGACAAACCTGGTATCAAAGCACAGATAAAGGACAAAACTGGGTAACTCTATTTGATGGTGATTATAAACCTGTAAAAAAGAATTAAATCACTTCACCATATAAATCAAAATCTTCAGCTTCATTTATTTTTACTGTTGCAAAATCACCTGTTTTAAGGTAATACTTAGAAGCATCAATAAGTACTTCATTATCTACATCTGGAGAGTCAAACTCGGTACGACCTACAAAATAATTTCCTTCTTTACGATCCACAATTATTTTAAATTCTTGCCCAATTTTTTGTTGGTTTAGCTCCCATGAGATTTGTGATTGAATCTCCATAATCTCGTTAGCTCTTTCTATTTTTATTTCTTCTGGCACATCATCTTCTAGATTAAAAGCATGAGTGTTTTCTTCATGAGAATATGTGAAGCATCCCAAACGTTCAAAACGCATTTCTTTTACCCAAGCTCTTAAGGTTTCAAAATCTTCCTGCGTTTCTCCTGGATATCCAACAATAAGTGTGGTACGAATAGCCATTTCTGGAACGGCTTCTCTAAACTCTTCGAGAAGTTTTGTTGTTTTTGCTTTGGTAGTTCCTCGTCGCATCGATTTTAGTATCGGGTCAGAAATATGCTGTAATGGTATATCGATATAATTACACACTTTTGGTTCTTCTTTCATTACTTTAAGCACTTCCATAGGAAACCCAGTCGGAAACGCATAATGTAAACGTATCCATTCTATTCCGTCAACCTTTACTAATGCTCTTAGTAAATCAGCTAATTTTCTTTCTTTATAAAGATCTAATCCATAATAGGTTAAATCCTGTGCGATCAGAACCAATTCTTTTACTCCATTTGCAGCTAATTTTTCTGCTTCTATCACTAATTCTTCAATAGGTGTAGATTTATGAGTACCTCTCATCAAAGGTATTGCACAAAAAGAGCAAGGACGGTCACATCCTTCTGCAATTTTGAGGTATGCATAATTCTTTGGAGTTGTAGTGAGTCGTTCTCCAATCAATTCGTGTTTATAATCGGCTCCCAAAACCTTTAATAAACCAGGAAGTTCTGTAGTACCAAAATATTGGTCTACGTCAGGAATTTCTTCTTCCAAATCCGGTTTATATCGTTCTGATAAACAACCTGTAACAAAAACCTTATCTACTACTCCTTCTTCTTTTTTCTGTACATACTCTAAAATAGTATTTACAGACTCTTCTTTAGCATTAGCAATAAAACCACACGTATTAATGACAACAATATTTCCTTCCTCTTCATGAACAACTTCTTTATTATTAGCACGCAGTTGCCCCATTAACACCTCACTATCATATACATTTTTACTACATCCTAGTGTAACTACATTGATTTTGTTCTTCTTTAATGTCTTTGTTCTCATATCTTCCGGATAAAGGTGTGCAAAGATACAAGGATTAACCAAAGTATACGGTATAAATTCAATAACTATATCAGTATAATCCAGATTATCCCACAAAATACCAATTAAACCTTTTGTATATTGTAGAGTCCAAGTCTACAAAACCCAACCTATGAAAGCGAAATCTATACCATTTCTGGTTTCGATATTGTGCTTTACTCTATCTTGTTCTGATAATGAGTCTATAGAAACAATAGATAATGGAACGATTAATATCGATTCTAACACCTTATATTTTCCGCCTATAGATTCAGATACCTGGGAGACTATATCTGCTCAAGAATTAGGGTGGAATATCAATAATGAGCAGCCACTATATGACTTCCTTGAAGCAAAAAACACTAAAGCGTTTATCATTCTTAAAAATGGAAAAATCGTTATTGAGAAATATTTTAATGGAGGAACAGTTTCTGATCATAATCCCTGGTATTCGGCAGGAAAAACTTTAACCGCATTTACAGTCGGAATAGCCCAACAAGAGAATTTACTAAATATCAATGACATTTCGGCAATGTATTTGGGAACAGGGTGGGCTAATATTACTACAGAACAAGAAAATGCAATAACAGTTAGAAATCATTTAACTATGACAACAGGTTTAGATTATAATGTTTTGAATCAGAACTGTACTGATGCCGCCTGCTTTACCTATCTTAATGATCCTGGTAATTTTTGGTATTATCACAATGCTTCATATACGATACTAAGGGATATCATTTCGGGAGCTACTCATCAGGAGTATAGCACTTATTTTGATTCCAAAATTAAAAATAAAATAGGAATGAATGGTACATGGGTTACTCTTGGTTATGTAAATATATATTACAGCACAGCCAGAAGTATGTCTCGTTTTGGTTTGCTAAACTTAAATAAAGGGACTTGGGATACTACAGAAATTCTTACGGATCAAAACTACTTTACACAAATGACCTCTACTTCCCAGACGTTAAATCAATCCTATGGTTATTTATGGTGGTTAAATGGAAAATCAAGCTATAGGATTCCTGGATCTGAAAATGAATTCATTGGGTCACTAATCCCCAATGCTCCAGAAGATCTTGTAGCAGGTCTGGGTAAAAACGATCAAAAACTATATATCGTTCCTAGTCAAAATCTGGTGATCATAAGAATGGGTGATGATACGGGAGATTCATTATTAGGACCTTCTGGATTTGATAATGAATTATGGAAAAAAATTAATCTACTTATGAATTAATTTTAAAAAGAAACTCGAAAAACTACATTAGGAGTAACTCCTAATGTAGTTTTTCGAGTTTCTTCAGGAATCTTTTCTTCATTTAATGAATAATAATTCGTAATTGTATTTTTATTATTCGTAACATTCCAAATAGATATACCAGTATGCGCTTTGATTCTTTTAGTTAAATCAAAATCATAAACTGCAGAAAAGTCTAATCTAAAATATTCCTGCAATCTATCACTATTGGCTCTAGTATAATTAATTTCTTCTTCAACAATAGGTTCTGACATTACTGGTCTAGTAGTTGGCAATCCTGAATTCCAATTAAGTCCTGTCGAAATTTTAAATCCTTTAAATGAATAGGCTCCTCCCCAGGTTATAGAATGAGTAATATCTATATTATTAGGAAATTCTCTTTCTTTAAAAGTTTCAAAAACATATTCATTATTGGCATATGAATAACTTAGCCATGTACTGATATTTACAAACCGTTTATTGATTAAAAACTCTAATCCACTAACCGTAAAATCACCTATAGATCTTACAAATTCATACTGATTTTGAAATCCCTGGCTTCTTGCCGTAATGCCATCTATCATTTTGTAATACCCTTCTGCTGTTACCAACCAACCTTTCCGGTTATATTGTAATCCTGATGAAATTTGCTTACTTTTAATTACTGGTATATCAATATCATTGGCTAAAATCCATCTTCGTTTCTCAATACCCAAAAAATCATTCTGAAAATTGATCACTTGAGAAGTGTTTTGATGTTTAAATTCGCCCTGTATCTCTAGATTAATATATTTACCTATACGTTGATTATATCTCACTCTGGGTTCAACAAAATGGGCATTAAACTTTTCATTATAAGTATACCGAACACCTAGACTAAGAAATAACCTTTTATTTTTTGTTTTATAATTAGCTTGAGAAAATATACCATGTGTTCGGATTACTCTAACTTGCTCTTCAATAAAAATAGGAACATCAACATCATTTAGGTTCGTGATTCCAGTTTCGATAAATTGATACCCATTTTGAAGAACCACATTTCTATTTAGCTTATAAGATGTATTAAGTTTAACTCCTGTTTCAGAAACTTTATTTTCTTGCAAAAATCTCTGTCCTTGTTGAAGATTTGCATTTATAGATCTTAATTTATAATCTGTTTCATATAACTGCAAAGAAGAAATAAAGTTTTTATTCCAATTTCTTTCATACCAGATACCTCCGGCAATACTGCTTTGTATAATATTGCTTTGGCGAGAAACTGGTTCTGAATTTATTGCTGTATTTTCGGTAAACACTAAGTCATTATTAATCAATAAAAAATTAGCTCTAACTTTATCTCTGTCTGAAAATTTATAATTCCATCTTACATTAGTATCATAAAAGTCAAACTCAATATCAGAATTAGACACTTCTTCTTCATTATTACTATCTAATTCACTATCCTGTGATATCCTATCAAAATAACTAGAATACGTAGGTGTTTTCAAAAATTCATTAATCGATTTTCTAGTAGAAAGTTGTAAAGAAGATTTTTTACCAATCGGAATATCAGCATAAGCGTCTACATTAATCATATTTACACCTATACTAGCTGAGAAATCACTATTCACCTCTGAGTCAGAATTCATTATAATTGTTCCTGAAACTCCATCTGTATGTTCTGAATGTGTTCCATTTTTTATTAGGGTAGCCTTTGATGTTATATTTGGATTAAAAACAGATATCAATCCAAAAAAATGACCCGACTGGTACATTTTTATACCATCCCACATAATCAGATTTTGATCGTGGGTCCCTCCTCTTATATTTATATTTGAAACAGTCTCATCTGCACTTTGAACTCCTGGTAAAGCCTGTATTGTTTGTAATACATCAGTTTCAATAAGTCCTGGAAGAATTCCGAAATTTGAATAATCTATCTTAAACCCTCCTACATTAGTTTTACTTATTCCTTTTGTGATATAATTTTTAAGAATGATTTCTTGTAAATCAATAGTTTTCGGTTCTGGATAAATAGTTAAGCAACTCTCGTTTTGAAAAGACGTTATAGAAAGAGTTAGAGTTTGATATCCCAAATGATCGATCGTAATATTTTTTTGATCCTCTTTAACCTCAAGTTCAAAATATCCTTTTTCATTACTAATTGTCGATACATTTTCGCTTTGAATTGTAGCTCTTTGTATAGGGTTACCTACACTGGTTTTAATTTCTCCACAGATTACCAATGATCTATTACGTTTATTAATTGAAACAAAATTATTCTTGAGAATGGTAAAAATAAGATAGGTTTCTTTTTCGAGGTGGCTAAGGGCTTCTTCAAACGTTAGGTCGCCATGTGGAGGTATAACAACTATATTTTCAATAACATCGTTTGCATAAGTAAACTGAAATGGATAGCGATATTCTAAATCATAGATAACGGCGGCAAGAGGTTGTTTTTTGATGTCATTCTGACCATAAATATTTACACAAAAGGCAAAAAACAACACCCCAATGTAACTAGTATTCTTTACATTACTTTTTAATTTTTTGGAATGTGATATGATTAGACGTATCAATTGAATAGTTTAAATCTAAAGGTAAAGTTATAGATTTTAAACCATCTTGTAAATTATTATGGACAAAACCACCTGTAAAAATACGTTGAGTATCAATATTATCAATTGAAAAGGTTACATCATAATGTCTTTCAAACTCTTTAATTACTTCTTCAAAAGGGACACTTTTAAAGCTACTTGTATTACTTACCCATGACGGAAAAGAGTTCGAATTCTTCTCAAAAGTGATATTATCTTTTACGATTCTAAAAGAACTTCCAGCAGGAATATTTCTGGTAAAATTCTCGTCACGTGTTAAACTTACCAAACCTTCAAGACAAGTTACTTCAAAATAACCATCTCGACTTTTTACATTAAATTGAGTTCCTAGCACAGTGACAACACCAAAAGATGTCACCACATCAAATCTACTACCTTTAGACACTTTAAAAAGAGCTTCTCCATCAAGGTTAACACTGCGTATTTTATCCCACTTCTTCTCATTATAACGTACTGAAGATTTTGAATTAAGAGTTACTTCTGAAGCATCAGGAAGCTTGATAGTTATCTTTTCTCCTATTAAAGTATCTACATGTGTATCACCAAACATAAAGAAAAGAGATGTTACTCCTAATACAATTACCACAGTTGCTGCAATTTTAAGTAGTGGTTTATACCAACCAATATTTTTAACTTTTGATTGATTTTTATCATGGATTCTAGCATAAAAAGTTTCTAAATCAGTAATTTCTACAACTTCAGAAGCTTTAAATTTTTTAGCACCTTCAAGAATTTTGATATGTGAATCATAATCCTCCAAATTCTCAAAAGCTCTTCTTTCTTCCTCGGACAATTCGTCTGATAACCACTTTTTTATTAGGTATTCTTTATCCATTTTTAAGTACTCCTTTATATATATAACAACTCAATATTTATTTTCCCTCTATTTTATTCCGAAATTATTTAAATCCGTCTAATGTATTCTTCAATTTATTGTATGCCACATGAATTCGATTTTCAATAGCTTTTCTCGTTGTCCCAAGCATTTCGGCTATTTCTGCTTGTTTTTTACCTTCTACTTTATTCAACAAGAATGCAACACGTTGATCCTCGGTTAAAAGGCTTAATGCTTTTTGGTATTTTTTCAAGAACTGTTCTTGTTCGAGAATGAACTCAGGAGATTCGTTAGTATACGCTTTTGGTTTAATCTGCTTATATCGTAAGATAACATTTTGATGCTTGATTTCGTTAAGCATCATATTATTGGCAACTGTAAATAGAAAGCCTTTTGCTTTATCAGGAGTAACTTCTTTACATTTATCCAGAAGTTTCATAAATGCATCTTGCATTTTATCATTAGGTCCTAAATTTTCTCCGAATTTATAATAGAGATATTTAAATAAGTCATTAGAATATTCTTTATAAATCACAGAAAACACAGTGTCATCACAAACATTTTTACGTAGTTTTTCTGGCATAAAACAATAAATATTTTTAATAAATGTAAAAAATATAAAATAATTAAGGGATTTTTGGTAGTTAGTTGTTTTTATAATAGAAGGCTCTTCTAAAAATAAAACATGAAAACACAAAGAAACTTTATTTTACTTTTTTTGCCCCTGATCATATTACTCTTTTTCTCTTCATGTAGAAATGAATCTGACACTTTCATAGAATCAAATGAAAATCAATCTATTAAACCTACTTCAAAAATAGCTAGCTTGATGTCAAAAATTGCTATGAACGACGGATCTATTGATAATATAATCGATAATTCAACTTGTTTTACAGTAAAATTGCCAGTTACTGTAATTGCTAATGGATCAGAAGAAATTATTAACTCCGCCGAGGATTTTCAAGTCATTGAAGATATTTTTGCGGAGTTTAATAATGACACAGATGAATTAGAAATTATTTTTCCTATTACAGTTATTTTTAATGACCATACCGAGGTTAGTGTAGAAAACCAAATTGAACTAGAAGCTATAGATGGTAATTGCACAACCAACAATGAGAATATCGAATGTGCAGATTTTAAATATCCATTCGAAATATCCGTTTTTAATTCTCAAAGTGAACTTCTTGAAACTATCACTTTTAATAGTGACAAGGAATTATTTAAGTTTTTGAAAAAATTAAAAGAAGAAGACATTGCAACCATAAACTTCCCTATTACGCTCATTTTTTCTGATAATACCGAAACAACAATCACCAGTATAGAGAATTTGCAACAAACTATCGAAAACACCGTAGATAGCTGTGATGAGGATGACACCACTACCGATCTGTTTACCCAGACTATAACGAAAGGAAAATGGGAAGTTCAAAAATATAAGGATAATCAAAATAACGAAACTCAAAATTACAAAGACTTTGTCTTTACTTTTTCTGAGGATGGTTCGATATCTGTCGAAAACGTAATAACTAACGAGATAATCAATGGTAATTGGTCTGTAATTACCAGAGCAGATGGAGGCCTTGATGCTAATTTAGAATTTGGTTCACAACCTCCTCTAGATAAACTTAACAACACCAATTGGAATGTAAAAAAAACACAAGAAAATAGAATAATGCTTGATGATAGAAAAGATGGTGGAGTTAGCAAAGATGAGTTGTTTTTTAAAAAAATATAATACTTAAAAAAGGGAAATATAGAAAAGTATTAAACACGAATAAAATTATAAAGTTATGGTAGCAAAGAATAAAATATTAATAGGAGGAGCTTTAATAATTATATACTGTATTTTTTTGGTTTACATTTTTATAATCAAAATGAATATCTACAATTAAGAATAAGAATTTAATATAATTATCGCTGGGAACATAATTGTAATGGAATACATTAAAGGGTTTAATACATCATCTGACAGGGGTAATTATCAGAAGTTAATTAAATCATTACATACCTCTAAATTAACCATTTAGAGGTATTCTTTTTTAGTAAAAAACATAAAGCAATTAAAGGGATTTTTAAAAGTTAGTTGTTTCTATATTATAAGCTATATCTAAAATACATCTATGAAAATATAAAAGAACTTTAATTTAATTTTTGTTATCAAACTTTAAAATGAAATACTCTTAAATACCACAACTTAATAACAATTCTCAAAATGTCTAGATTAAAAATAATCCTAAAGCGCAAAACTCTCATTTATGGAGTCTTGATGATAATCTATTGTGCTCTATTGTTCTTAATATCTTTAAAAGCAACTGTCATTTAACTGAAATTACCAAAAAAGCAGGGATGTGATACACACATTCGGTTTTTATAAACCTCTGAAAATAGATTTAATTTTTCATACGTAAGATCATTTTTTTTATTAATTCGGGGGTTTATCATTATATTTTTATTTGGGAAGAAGAGATTATCTGAAAAGATAATCTCTTCCTTATTTATAAAACCCCATACTTAACAGGTATCTTCTTTCCTTTTGAAACTTATTTTTATAAACACAGCTTATTTGCAACAATTTAGTTGTAGAAAAAAATTAACAATAAACATATTTTTTTCATTCTCCTTCGTTTACCTCATTTATTATCATCTCTTAACATATCCCATTTCAAAAACAAAACACTATATATACCCATAGTCTTAATCACATTTTTCATTTCCCGGAAAACAGGGGGAGTAAAACGATTTTCATGATTTAATTTTCGACTTTAATTATTAACCACATATTAAATTCACAAAACAAATCATGAAAAAAAACAATTCTTAAAACAGTTTCTGTTGTACTACTAGCCACCTTTATAGGTAGCTGCGAAAAACCAGAAACAAATGAAAACATTGAATCTATTGAAAACACAAAACCAATAGATGCATTCGACCAGAAAGCTCCTAATTGTTATGGTCAAACACGATATATTAATCATAATCAAACCATCCCTAAAGGCTGGGTTTTAATAAGCTCTACTGGTAGTACCTGGAAAATTAAATGTACCACAGGAGCTCCTTATGGAGCAGAAATAGATATTGTTCCCAAGTCTGTAATCCCCTCGGGATGGGTATTAATAACAGATAATGATAGATATTGGAAAATTAAATGTGTTATAAAAGGTCGATATAAAACAAAACTAAATATTGTACCTAATTCTGTAATACCAGCAGATTGGGTATTAACCGGAACTCGTCCTAATGTATGGGAAATTACTTGTGTAAATAAAGCTTTATACAAATCACAATTAGAAATCATTCCTAATTCTACAATACCTAAAGATTGGGTACTAACACGTACAGTGGGTAGTATTTGGAAAATTACCTGTACAAGTGGTGCATCTTATAGTGATAAATTAGATATCATTCCTAACTCTACAATACCAAAAGATTGGGTATTAATACATACAACAGGTAGTAGTTGGAAAATAAAATGTGCCGGAGGGAATTCAAGGTATGGACATGAACTTAGAATTATTCCTAATTCTGTTATACCAGCGGGTTGGGTATTAAAACGCAATGTGGGCAGCACGTGGTTAATAGCATGTACAAAAAAGGCTACCATTGGTAAAGAATTAGAAATCATTCCTAATTCTACTATACCTAAAGACTGGGTATTATCAAGTGCCAATAATAGTCGCTGGATAATTACATGTATAACAAATGCAGCATTTAACGCTTCAGTAAAAGTTGTACGTAACTCGACCATCCCAAAAGGCTGGGTATTATCCAAAGTCATTCATGGATACTGGATAATCAAATGTACAAACAAGGCTCCTTTTAGAGGAAAAGTAGAAATTGTTGCTAATTCAGTAATACCTTATGGTTGGGTATTTACTGGTCGTACACCTATGCTAAACTGGTACATTGTATGTGCAAAAGGGGCTAAACCCGGAGATTTATTAACTATTATGCCTAATTCTGTAATTCCTCCTGGTTGGAAACGTATTTCTGCCTCTCCTTCTTCCTGGTTAATAAGATATAAGTAATAACTCCATTACCTGAAAAGTTGTTTTTTTTATATCTACAGTTTAGATTTGACAACTTTTCAGGTAACTCTATTTAGCAATTTAACATCATTCAATCTACATAATTAGTAGGCTCTTTTCTTTCTTTTGTAGCTTGCTCGTAAGCACCACCCAATTGTAATAGCGAAGCTTCAGAAAAAGGTTTAGCAATAAATGTAAGTCCTTTTGGTTCACCTTTACTTGTATATCCCATAGGAACAGTAAGCGCTGGATATTTGGCCACAGCAGCATAACCTGCATGATAATTATTTATAGATAGTACCGCATCTAGTTGATGAGTATCAATATGGGTATCAAAATAATTTCGTGCAACCATTTTTAGGTTTTCTTTTATGTTATCTAATTCTTCAGTAGTAGTACTATCGTTAAGGATACCTTTAAATAATTGTTGCCCATAAGGAATTCGGTTTATTGAGTCCTGTTGATTAAATACAATGGCATCTTTTATATTTTTAATAGTAACATCACTCCCTGCCTGAGTACTTATATATGCAGGAAGATCATTTTTCATATCTATATTTAAAATGCTTAAAAAACCTGGTAATTGTACTTGTTTTGGTTCAATTTCAATAATCTCCCCTCCTGCTTTCTTTATTTTTTCTATAGCTATTTTATAGATAGAATCTTCTAAAAATTCTTTAATTACTCCAAAACGTTTTTCTTTTAGAGAACTTTCTTTTATTGAGTTCACAAAATTTATATCAACAGCTCTAGAGGCAACATCATTGTCATCTTTACCTGTAATAGCATTAAGTACAATAGCATTATCGATCACACTCTTAGTCATAGGTCCTGGGGTATCTAATGTACTCGAAATAGGCACTATTCCTGTTCTGCTTAATACTCCTATAGTTGGTTTTAAACCTACAACAGAATTTTGACTAGATGGCGACAAAATAGATCCACTGGTTTCTGTTCCTATTGCAGCAACACAAAAATTAGCTGCTACAGCTACTCCGCTGCCAGAACTCGAACCACCAGTCTCAAAAACCATTCTCCCATAAGGATTAAGTGTTTGCCCTCCTATAGCACTATATCCAACAGGGCACCCCGAACATAAAAAATATGCCCATTCACTCAAATTAGCCTTACCCAGAATTAATGCATTTTTATTTAACAATCTTTCTGTAATAAATGCGCTTTTACCATTGTTATTTTGAAACGCTACGGCTCCTGCTGTAGTTACCATATCTTTTGTTCCAATATTATCTTTTAACAAAATTGGCATTCCGAAAATAGAATTGACATCAATATTTTTTTTATCTATTTTATCCAAATTTCTAGCTTGTTCAACTACTTTTGGATTGAGTGAGATCACCGAATTTAAAGATAAGGCATTATCACTTTCGTACTTTCTGATACGATAGATATAGAAAAGCGTTAACTCTTCATAGGTAAGTTTACCATCTTTTATTTGTTGTTGAATGGTCGGAATATCTTTTTCGAGAATATACTTTTTTAAATCATCATATTTCTCTTCAGAAAAGAAATCCAACTCAGGCTCTAAAGTTTTCCAGATATCATTTTTATCCAGTGCTTTAGAATTTATTAGTTTTAAATGCATCCTTGTTTGCTCTAACATTTCTGTAGCTGCCAAATCTGCAGCTTCATCATATGGTTGCCAAACTACCCTAGATTCTTTTTCTTGTTGTGTTTCTGTTTTTTCTTGCTTCTTACAAGAGATAAGCATAAAAACCGAAACTAAGACAAATACTATCTTTCTCATTGCGATATGTTGTGTAAAGATTATTTTATTTGAGACTATGCGATCATATCAATTCATACCTGGTATTATTTTAAATAACAATATCAGAGTATATTTTTTATGATACTATAATTCTTTAAAATATAAAAAAAGGCGGTGAGAATACTTCTCATCGCCTTTTTTAACTATTTTGTAACAAATATTATTTGAAGAAAGAATCTACAAATTCATACTTATTGAATACCTGAAGATCTTCTATTCCTTCTCCTACGCCTATATATTTTACCGGAATCTTAAATTGATCACTTATTCCTATTACAACCCCGCCTTTTGCAGTTCCATCGAGTTTGGTTACGGCCAACGAAGTAACTTCTGTAGCTGCTGTAAATTGTTTTGCCTGTTCAAAAGCGTTCTGACCTGTAGAACCATCTAAAACCAATAATACATCGTGAGGAGCATCATCTATAACTTTTTGCATCACTCGTTTCACTTTGGTTAACTCATTCATCAAATTAACTTTATTATGTAACCTCCCTGCTGTATCTATAATGATAACATCTGCATCTTGGTTTACACCAGATTGTAAGGTATCAAAAGCCACCGAAGCCGGATCACTCCCCATATCTTGTTTTATGATTGGAATATCTACGCGATCTGCCCATACTTGCAATTGATCGATTGCTGCAGCCCTAAATGTATCTGCTGCCCCCAATACCACTTTTAGCCCTTTTTTCTTTAATTGATAGGCTAATTTTCCGATAGTAGTGGTTTTTCCTACTCCATTTACTCCAACCACCATCATCACATAAGGTTTTTTATCCTTTGGAATTTCAAAGTCTGTAGCCTCTCCGACATTAGTTTCAGAAAGTAAACCAGCAATTTCTTCACGCAGAATTTGATTTAACTCATCGGTTCCAAGATATTTATCCCGTGCTACCCTGTTTTCTATACGCTCGATAATCTTAATGGTAGTCTTAACTCCTACATCACTTGTAACCAATATTTCTTCCAGGTCATCTAAAACATCATCGTCTACTTTAGATTTACCAGCTACCGCTTTACTTAATTTAGAAAAAAAGTTGGTTTTGGATTTCTCTAATCCTTTATCTAGTGTTTCTTTTTTTTCTGAAGAAAATATATTTTTAAAAAGCCCCATTTGTACTATTCAATATGCTAGAAATTAAAAACTAAAACCTTTGGTTATATTGCTTAAATATAAAAAGAAAGAGCCATTTCAATACAATTGAAACGGCTTCTTTTTAAAATATCTTGTACAGAGAATTACTTTTTCTTTAAAAAGTCGCTAACCGCTTCTGGCGGCATAATTGACTCTACAAAAGTATAGGCTCCTGTTTTAGGAGATTTTACCATTTTTATGGCTTTAGTTAATCTCTTTGATCCTGTCTGTAATGATGCTACTGATTTCTTTGCCATCTCTTATTATTTTATTTCTTTATGAACCGTCATTTTCTTCAAGATAGGGTTAAATTTCTTTAATTCTATTCTATCAGGAGTGTTCTTTTTGTTCTTGGTTGTAATATATCTTGATGTACCCGGTTTACCAGAAGCTTTATGCTCTGTACATTCTAAGATTACCTGTACTCTATTACCTTTCTTTGCCATTATAAGTATCTTTTAAAATAAAGAGATTATTTATTTAAGAAACCTTTTGCTCTTGCTTCTTTTAAAACAGCAGAGATTCCGTTCTTATTTATATTTTTTAATGCAGCGGTTGACACTTTAAGTGTTATCCAACGATCTTCTTCTGGAATATAAAAACGCTTTTTTATTAAATTCGCATTGAATTTACGTTTCGTTTTATTCATCGCGTGGGAAACATTGTTTCCTACCATTGCTTTTTTACCTGTAAGCTCGCAAACTCTTGACATCTCTTCTTAATTTTGGTATTATTTCAAAACAGGGTGCAAATTAACGAATTATTTACCGAACCACCAATAATAGTTTCGTAATTTTTCTTCTTTTTTTAGTTTTTTTTTACTGCTTTAGAAAAATGAAAAAACAGGTGTTTTTACGTATTTCAAAAATATGACAATACATCTATCTTTACAATAGTTAGTATTACAATTGTAACTAACTACTTAATATGGGGTAATTAAGTAGTAAACGAAGCGGGTCATTTAAAAATGACCCGCTTTTTTGTTGTGCTTTATATTATAGCAATACAAACACATACTAAACACCAATAAAACCTAACTAACCTAATTTAAACAAAACTTATTTTTAAAAACTTTGATCTGTATATTCAACACTTTGACTCCATATATTATTTTCTATCTGTACCATAGAATCACTTAATTCACTTACATATTGTGCAGCACCATAATCATTTTTACCTTCGGCTACTACAAATGTTATATTACATCCCAAGTCTTTTGCTGCATTAACATTTTTATACGCTTTCTTTATAGAAAAATATCGATCTTTCGTCCCGTGAACAACATAGATAGGAGTATTTATTTTATCCGAAACTTCAAAATTAGATGCTACAACAATGAGAGCAGAGAATAGATGATCATTCTCTTTTACGAGTTTAATTGATTGTAAGGCCCCATTGCTATATCCTATAAGAACAATTTTTTTATCATCTATTGGATAGCTATTTCGTGCAGCGTTTATAAAATCAACAATAATATGCTCTAAAGCTTTCTCATCTGGTCTTTTCCATGAAATTTTTGGACTAAAAACAATCCCTTGCATATTTTCAATTCCTGGAATAATAAAATCTTTTTTAAAATTTGGGTATTTCTTTGCTCCTACTCCTCCCGGAAGTACAATATAGACAGGTAACTTTTCATTCTGATTATTCTCTGGCAGAACAAGATCAAACTCTCCTTCGTATACTGCATTAAAAGTTTCCATTTCTGAACCAAACACCGTGTTATGTGGTTTTCCTGCTATGGTTATAGTTACAAACATTCCTATTAACAAAGAAAGTATCGTTTTAGAAGAAGGAATTAAAGTTTTCATAGTTATCAATATTGTTTTGATTACTGTAAAACTACTTCTGTTTGTCGTTTTAAAACGTGTTTCATCGTTCAGTCGCGCTTTTTTGTCGATGAATTGCAAAAATATATAGATAAGCAATATTGATATTATGGGTTAACCACAAAAAACACCTAAATTAGGTAGTATATAATACTAAAGTAATGTATTAAGCAAAAGTTCGAAAGATTTATTTACTGCTTTACCAATGGTTCGCTCTCTAAGATTACTGAAGACATATTGCTCTGAAAAAACACCTTTTGGGGAGGCTATTGCAATAAAAACTGTTCCTACTTCGACATCCCCATCGCCTTTTTCGGGGCCAGCATTACCTGTAGTAGCAATTGCATAATCTGATTTAAACTTTTCTTTTACTGCCAGTGCCATAGCTTCTGCAACCTCGGTGCTTGTTACAGTATGTTTTTTGATAATCTTGGGATCTATACCCAATATATCTATTTTGGATTGCGTAGCATAGGTAACAGCTCCACCATTAAAATAGGCAGAAGCACCTGCATTGGCCGTAAACGACTGTGCTATTTTGCCTCCTGTACAACTTTCTGCTACAGAGAGTGTTTTACCTTGCTTAATCAATAGCTGACCAATTCTCTTCTCTATAGTTTCGTCTTCTTCGTACCCAACAATAACATCTCCTATTATAAGGCGTAAGGCTGATACCTTTTGTTCTATAGTATCCTCGAGAAGTTTTTTATCGCTCCCTCTTGCTGAAAGACGAAGTCTTACTCTTCCTAAATTAGGCAAATATGCTAATTTGATATATGAAGGTAAGTTATTCTCCCAGTCTTCAATTTTTTCTGCTACTGTACTCTCGCCCATACCATAGGTAAGTATCGTTTTATGAATGATATAGGGTCTATTAAATCTCTTTTGCAACCTAGGTAGCACCTCATCTTTCATTAATCCTTTCATTTCGTAAGGTACTCCAGGCATAGATATAAAAACTTTGTCTTCTTTTTCTAGCCACATCCCTGGAGCTGTACCATAGAGATTCATCAAGACAGTGGATTTACTAGGCACAAGGGCTTGCTGTTTGTTTACATCAGAGATTGGTGTAGAGATATATTTAGCAAATAACTTTTCGACGTGGTCAAGCACCTCCTTATTTTCGACTAATGTATCTTCAAAATATTCGCAAATGGTATGTTTTGTAATATCGTCTTTTGTAGGGCCCAGACCTCCTGTTATTAATACAACATCTACTCTATTACTAGCTTCTGCTATTGCATCGAGAATATGTTGTTTATCATCTTTTACAGATGAGATCTGATGTACATCTATACCGATTTTGTTAAGCTCTTTACCTATAAATGCAGAATTAGAATCAATGATTTGTCCAATCAAAATTTCATCTCCTATAGTAATAATTTCTGCAAGCATATTTAGCTAAAATCTGCTTTCAGGTCTTCGAGAGCCCCATTAACTGTAGACACAATATGATCCAGAATAGGTATGATCTGTTCTTTTTCTTTCTTCGTTTTTGACCAAGCTTCTATTTGTTTTATTTGTGCTAAAAGATCTATATCAAATAATTGAAGATTAGGTTTCATCTTATGAGCATATTGATATGCCATCTGTGGATTATCAGAATTTACAGCCTGAACCATACTATCAAGATCAGGCGGTATTTCTTCTAGAAAAGTCTGTACCAGGACAGCTATAAATTCGTTATCTCCTCCTGATAATTCATTTACATTTTTTAAACTATATCCTTTGCTCATTTATTTTACTTTTATTGAAAAAAATTGTTGGTTATTTATATATCCTGTCAAAATATCATTTGGTTTTACGACTCCAACACCTGCTGGTGTTCCTGTAAATATAATATCTCCTATCTTTAAAGTAAAATATTTTGACACATATTCTATTAATTCATCGATCTTCCATAGCATAAGTCTTGTATTACCATGTTGTGCGGTTTCACTATTTTTCTCTAAACGAAAATCAATAGCATCAATATCTTCATATTCGTCTTTAGACACCCACTTTCCTATTACCGCTGCTCCATCAAAGGCTTTAGCTTTCTCCCAAGGAAGACCTTTCGCTTTAAGTTTAGCCTGCAAATCCCGTGCCGTGAAATCTATTCCAAGGCTTACTTCATTATAATATTTATGAGCAAATTTTTTATCAATATACTTACCAACTTTATTTATTTTCACTAACACTTCAACTTCATGATGAATATCATCTGAGAAATCAGGAATAAAAAAAGGTTGTTTTTTTAACAAAATAGAAGTATCTGGCTTTATAAAAACTACAGGATCTTCGGGTCTTTCATTTTCTAGTTCCTCGATATGATCTGTATAATTACGACCTATGCAAATAAGTTTCATGATATAAAATGATAAAAGAAAATGATTATAGATTTAGGCTATTATTTAACTTACGAAGTCGAACTGCTGTAAGTACTTTTTTGGTATACAAAGGAAAGTCTGCATTTTGTATCCAACCAAAATATCCAGGTTCTTCTTCCATTACCTGTTCTACTAATTTTCCTTTGTGTTTTCCAAAAGAAAAAATTTCTTTTTTATTATCGTCATAAGCAATAAAACCAGCAAAATCTGCAAACTGCTTTCTAGAACTAAATTCTGACAAAAACTTGGCATCGTTTTCTAATTCTGGATAACGATCTAATTGTGCTTTTAACACTTCATAAGTAGCTAGTGTGTCGGCTTCTGCAGAATGTGCATCTGTTAAATCCTTATCACAATAAAATTTATATGCAGCAGACAGTGTTCTTTTTTCCATTTTATGATAAATGGTTTGCACATCAATTGCAACGGTATTTTTCATATCAAAATCCAACCCTGCTCTCAACAATTCTTCTGCCAATAATGGTATATCGAACCGATTAGAATTAAAACCTCCTAAATCGCAACCCTTTATCATTTCACTAACTTTACTAGCTATTTTCTTAAAAACAGGCTCATTAGCTACCTTGGCATCATCGATACCATGCACCGCTGTAGTTTCTGGAGGTATTGGCATTTCGGGGTTGACCAACCAGGTTTTGCTTTCCTGGGTACCATTGGGAAATATTTTTAGAATAGAAATTTCTACAATACGATCTTTAGAAATATTTATACCGGTAGTTTCTAGATCAAAAAAACATATCGGTCTTTTTAAATTAAGCTCCATAAATTGATTGTGTGATACTCAAAGATAACAGCTATTCTTTAACATTCTTATAGACTAGCTCTATTTTAACATTTACAAAAACTATACAACCTTATTAACGAATACATTATCCGCAAATTTTCTTGTAACTGTTTCTATTGTATTATCAAATTTAATTCGAATTGATTTATCAAACTCCCGAACTTCAAGAATTTGTATTTCACTACTTAATGCCAAGCCAATTTCTGATACATATTTTAAAAAATGAACAGAGCCATCATTTACAGCAATAAGCTGGCAAACATCTCCTTCTGATAAGGAAGAAAGCGTTATTTTAGGTATGATCGAATATTCTCCATTAGCATTAGGAATCACCTCACCATGAGGGTCTTTTTTAGGAAAATCCATAAAGCGATCTAATTCATCAATCAACTTACGAGATTTTATATGCTCTAATTGCTCTGCCACATCATGAACCTCATCCCAGGTAAAATTTAGATAATTACACAAAAAAGTCTCCCATAATCTATGTTTACGAATCAATCGCACTGCAACAGACTTACCTTCTTCTGTTAATTCTAATTTACCATACTTTTCGCTTACTACATAACCTTTAGTTTTTAACTTCTTAATCATGTTATTTGTAGAAGCTGGAGAAACTTTAAGATAATCTGCCAATTGATTATTTCCCACTTTTACAGAAGCATCTTCTATAAGTAACTGAAATATAGCCTTTAAGTAATCCTCTTCACTTTTTGTTAAATTATTCAAATTTAATTTGTTAGTCATAACTAACTTTTTTAGTTTTGTCAAAATAATAAAACAAAATTACTAAACCTAATGCAATTACGTATAATAATCTTATTCACTTTTATCAATTCGCTTACTTACAACCCCTTACACTCCCAAGAGCTTAATTCTACCGGCACATTAAAAGGTGTAATATACGATGACAATGGAATACTTCCTTTTGCTAATATATATATAGAAGGAACTTCTCTTGGTAGTTCTAGTGATGAAAATGGTGTATTTAGCATTGAAAATGTACCTGTTGGAGATTACAAAGTGGTTGCTTCATTTACGGGTTACACACCAATTAAGAAAAAAGTATCTATAGTAGGAGGAGAAAATAAAATAAACCTTGTTATGTCACAAGGATCATCTCTAGATGAAGTAGTAATCACAGGAACATTGAAAGCCGTAAGTCGATCAGAAAGCCCCGTTCCTGTAGAAATCTACTCTCCTACATTTTTCAAAAAAAATCCAACACCAAATTTGTTCGAATCCTTACAAAATGTAAATGGCGTAAGACCACAACTTAACTGTAGTATTTGTAACACTGGTGATATACACATTAATGGATTAGAAGGGCCTTATACACTGGTAATGATAGACGGAATGCCTATTGTAAGTGGATTATCAACTGTTTACGGATTATCAGGAATACCTAATTCGCTAATTGATAGAATTGAAGTGGTAAAAGGTCCTGCTTCATCTCTATATGGAAGTGAAGCTGTTGGAGGCCTTATCAATGTTATTACAAAAAATCCTAATGATGCTCCCGAGGTAAGTACTGATATTTTTGCTACTAGTTGGGGTGAAACCAATATAGATTTTGGTTTTAAAACCAAATTAGGCAATGCTACTGCATTATTTGGCGCCAATTATTTTTATTATGACCAAGCTATAGATAATAATGATGATGGATTTACTGATCTTACATTACAGGATCGTATATCTATATTTAATAAATGGAATTTTAAACGGAAAAGTGGAAAAAACTTTACGCTTGCCGGTAGGTTTTATTATGAAGATAGATGGGGAGGAGAAAATGAATGGAATTCTGATTTTAGAGGAAGTGATCAAATATACGGTGAGAGCATATATACTGCACGATATGAAATACTGGGCAGTTATGAATTACCCATAGAAGAACCTTTAACACTCTCTTTTTCTTATACAGATCACGATCAAGACTCGTATTATGGGATCGTATCCTACCAGGCAAAACAACGTATTGGTTTTACTCAATTAACCTGGGATAAAAAAATAAAATCGCACGATCTACTATTCGGAGTTGCGTACAGATATCAATATTATGACGATAACACACCAGCAACAACTTCGAACGGTCAAAATAACCCCGAGGAAACAAGTACTCCCGGTATATTTTTACAAGACGAAATCACACTGGCTCCCAAGCATAAATTATTATTAGGAACAAGATTAGATTACCATAACCGACACGGAACCATTTTTACTCCAAGACTTGCTTATAAATGGAGTATTAATGATAAAAATATTTTTAGATTTAATGCCGGTACAGGATTTAGAGTAGTTAATCTTTTTACAGAAGATCATGCAGCCCTCACAGGTTCTCGAGAGGTCATTATCGAAGAAGATCTCGATCCCGAAGAATCTTATAATGTAAATCTTAATTATATCAAAAAAATATTTTTTGATAACGGAACCTTTATAGGACTGGATGCTTCGGCCTGGTATACCTATTTCACAAATGCTATCATTCCCGATTATGAAACAAATGCTGAAGAAATAAGATACGGCAATTTAGATGGTCATGCAGTGTCTACCGGAGTAAGCCTTAATACCAATATTAACTTTTCTAATGGACTAAAATTTACATTAGGAATGAGTGGACTTAATGTTTCGAATACAGAGAACGGAGTAACTACACGCCAGATACTCACAGAAAGTTTCACAGGAACCTGGGGAGCTACTTATAAAATACAATCTCTTAATCTAACGATAGACTATACGGGAAATCTATATGGTCCTATGCGATTAGCAACTCAGGGACCAGACGATCCCAGAAAAGACAAATCACCATGGTGGAGTATCCAAAACATACAATTCTCACACAAAACCAAAAATAACATAGAAATATACGGAGGCGTTAAAAATTTATTAGACTGGACACCTAGTAGAGGAAATCCTTTTTTAATAGCCGGAGCCGACGACCCTTTTGGACCAGATTTTGATACCACCTACATATATGCTTCTAATCAAGGAATACGAGGTTTTTTAGGAGTTCGTTATTCCTTGTAAATTCAATACAAAATGAAAGCTTTTTATATCATATCATTCTTTATATTATGCCTTCTAAATCAAAATGTAACAGCACAGTTACAAATTGATTCTTTTGAGTCCATAGAAAACAAAATGACTACTGCCCCTAAACCTCTGGTCGTATTTATTCATACCGATTGGTGCATGTATTGTAAGAATATGGAAAATACAACTTTTAAGAATAATGATATTATACAACAATTAAACGAAAATTTCTATTTCGCTTCACTAAATGGCGAAAGTCGTGAAACCATACATTTTCTAAACACCTCCTTTCGTTTTCAACCTAACGGAAATAAAACTGGAGTACATCAATTAGCCAGAGAACTTGCTACAGTTAATAACCAAATTGGCTATCCAACATTGGCAATTCTAAATCACAAATACGAAATCATATTTCAACAGCAGTCTTTTTTAAGTGCTAAAGAACTTATCAAAATATTAAATAAACTTTCTAAAAATGATTCATAAAAAATTAATGCTATTACTTCTGGTTTTCACGTTTTTCTCCTGTAAAAAAGAAGTAAAAGATAAAAATCAAAAACTACAAGTGGTCACTACCACCTCTATGATCACTGATATGGTTAAAAATATAGGTGGAGATCTAATTGAAGTCGAAGGATTAATGGGAAGTGGTGTCGATCCTCATTTATATAAAGCCAGCGAGGGAGATGTATCTAAATTAGTGAATGCCGATGTAATTTTTTATAACGGTTTACACCTGGAAGGAAAACTGGTAGAAGTATTTGAAAAAATGAAACATCAGGATATTAATACCATAGCTATAGGAGAAAGTTTAGATAAAAATACATTAATCGGTTCTGATTATTTTGCTTCTAATTACGACCCCCATATATGGTTTAGTGTAAAAAACTGGAAAATCATAACGACGTTCGTTACCCACAAACTCACAGAGATAGATCCAAAAAATGCTGAAGTTTTTAAAGCCAACGGAAAAACATACTTAACTAAGCTTGATGAATTAGAAAACAAATTAAAAAACACCATAGCAACCTTACCAAAAGAAAAGCGAATTCTCGTTACAGCACACGATGCTTTTAGTTATTTTGGAAAAGCATATGATTTTGATGTAGTTGGTTTACAGGGGTTATCTACTGCTACAGAAGCTGGAGTACAGGATGTTCAAAAATTAGCTAACTTTATTATTGAGAAGAAAGTAAAAGCTATTTTTGTAGAAAGCTCTGTACCTAAACGAACTATTGAAGCCTTACAAGCTGCAGTAAAATCAAAGAATCATGAAGTAGCCATTGGCGGAACATTGTTTTCTGATGCGCTAGGTAATGCAGAAACAAAAGAAGGTACCTATATTGGGATGTTTGAATATAATGTCAATACAATTATAAATGCGTTGAAGTAATAGTAAACAAATAATTTGTAGTGATTATATTGAATAAAAATTGTTTACATGAAAGAACAAAAAATCGCAGTTCAAATAGATGATTTAACTGTAGCTTACAATTACAAACCTGTACTATGGGATATTGATCTTGCTATACCAGAAGGTGTACTTATGGCTATTGTAGGGCCAAACGGAGCAGGAAAATCTACTTTGATAAAATCGATTTTAGATATCATTAAACCCATTGCAGGAAGCACTCAAATTTATGGGAAACCTTACAAGAAACAACGCTCACTGGTAGCTTATGTTCCTCAAAAAGGGAGTGTAGACTGGGATTTCCCGACCACTGCACTAGATGTAGTAATGATGGGAACTTATGGGAGTTTGGGATGGATCAAAAGACCTGGGCAAAAACAAAAAAAAGCTGCTCTTGAAGCATTAGAAAAAGTAGGTATGCTTTCTTTTAAAAGCAGACAGATAAGTCAGCTTTCGGGAGGACAGCAACAACGTATTTTTTTGGCAAGAGCTTTAGTTCAAAATGCATCTATCTATTTTATGGACGAACCTTTTCAAGGAGTCGATGCCACTACAGAAAAGGCAATTATTAATATCTTAAAAGAACTTAGGAAAGCTGGTAAAACAGTAATTGTCGTACATCATGATTTGCAAACTGTACCAGAATACTTTGATTGGGTTACTTTCCTTAATGTAAAAAAGATCGCTACCGGACCGGTAAAAGACATTTTTAATGATGACAATTTAACCAAAACCTACGGAATTAATTACAAGGTTAGTATACAACAGTAAGAACTATGGATATAAAAGAATACATAGAACTTGTCTTTACAGATTACACCTTACGTACTATTACATTAGGTACAGCAGTACTTGGCGCCATCTGTGGCATGTTAGGTAGTTTTGCAGTATTGCGTAAACAAAGTTTATTAGGAGATGCAATTTCTCATGCCGCATTGCCAGGCATTGCCATCGCTTTTCTAATTATTGGCACAAAAAATAGCTCTGCATTTCTATTAGGAGCATTAATTAGTGGTTTAATTGGTACTTTTTGGATTCGTGGTATCACTAGTAAAACACACCTGAAATCTGATACAGCTTTAGGTCTTATTTTATCATTATTCTTTGGGTTCGGAATGTTATTACTAACCTATATCCAGAAAATGCCCAACGCTAATCAGGCCGGTTTAGAAAGCTACCTTTTTGGACAGGCAGCCACACTTTTAGAAAGTGATGTATGGCTTATGATCACTGTTACAGGAATCAGCTTGGTAGTTTTATTATTATTCTGGAAAGAACTCAAACTATTATTATTCGATGCTGATTACACTAAGACGTTAGGGTTTAACACCAAATTCTTAGATATTCTTATCACCACATTTATTGTAATTGCAATCGTATTAGGGCTACAAACCGTAGGCGTAGTATTAATGAGCGCTATGTTATTAGCTCCCGCTGCTGCGGCTAGACAATGGACAAACAATTTAGCTGTAATGGTTATTCTGGCAGCGATTTTTGGCGCATTCTCCGGAGTTTTCGGGACCGCTATCAGTGCCAGTCATAATAACTTATCTACAGGACCTGTAATTGTACTGGTTGCTGGTGTTTTTGTACTATTTTCTTTTATTTTTTCTCCCGGTCGAGGGCTATTATTTAGAGAAATACGGTTTAGAAAAAACAGAAATGACCTTCAATTGCATAAAACATTATCTTTTATGTATAATATTGCTAGTACACACGAAAACATTGCACATCCACATGCAATTAAAATTCTGAATAACTTTCAGGGGTTCACCAGAAAGTCACTTCAAAAACTAGAAGATAAAGATTATGTGAAAATTGAGGGCAGTATGTGGTCTCTAACCGAGTCTGGATATAAAACTGCTTCCAATTTATATGATCAATTAACAAAAGAAGAGAATGAGTAACGCACAGATAGAAATACAACTAATTGCCAGCCTGGTAGCAATAGCTTGTGCTATCCCAGGAACTTTTTTAGTATTACGAAAAATGGCATTAATCACTGATGCAATCAGTCATTCTATCCTGCCAGGTATTGTAATCGGTTTTTTTATTACTCATGACTTATCGTCTCCTTTATTGATCATTCTTGCTGCTGCAAGTGGTGTCGTTACTGTAGTATTGGTAGAGTTTATCCAAAAGACAGGCTTAGTAAAAGAAGATACCGCTATAGGTCTCGTTTTTCCTGCCCTTTTTAGTATTGGTATCATACTTATTGCACAAAATGCAAATGATGTACACCTAGATGTTGATGCCGTATTATTAGGAGAACTTGCCTTTGCCCCCTTTGATCGATTACTTATAGGAGGTACAGATGTAGGCCCTAAATCTTTATGGATTATAGGCACTATATTACTGATCACATTAGGGCTATTATTTGCATTTTTTAAGGAACTAAAAGTAAGCACATTCGATGCAGGTTTAGCTTCTGCTCTTGGGTTATCCCCTGTAGTTATGCATTATGGACTAATGACGGTTTCATCAATCACTACGGTAGGTGCTTTTGATGCAGTTGGTGCTATTTTAGTCATTGCATTAATGATTGCTCCTGCAGCTACTGCTTATTTACTAACAAATGACTTAAAAAAAATGCTTCTGTTATCTGTTATATTTGGAGTAAGTAGCGCCATTATAGGATATTGGGTAGCACATGCGTTAGACACATCTATTTCTGGATCAATGACTACAGTATTAGGATTAGTTTTCTTATTCGTATACCTATTTGCTCCCAACAAAGGCTTGTTTTCTGTGTTGTATAGACAAAAACAACAACGTATCGAGGTTTCCTTACTCACCTTTCTTCTACACTTGGGAAACCACCAAGAAGAGGAAGAACGGCATGTAAAACATTTAAATGAACATATTAATTGGCAGAAGGTACAATCAAAATCTGTTTTGAATCTGGCACTTAAAAACAATATGATTACGATTAATAATGATATTGTTTCTTTAACTAAAAAAGGGAAAAACTTTACAGCAGAAGCAATTGATTATATTGTAACTAATAAAAATGCTGAAATCGAAAACATGAAGGATAGGTTTTTCCTGTTTAGAGGTTAAAACTCGTATATTTAAAGGAAAAAAGGGAAATGTTTGCATCTTTAAAAAGGAATTTTATACCACTATCCATTTTATTTTTTTCAATCAGTTGTACTTCCTATGCTCAGGAAAAACCTGTTCGCTTAGTAGAAGATAAGCAGAAAAAAAGAACAATCATATACATCCAAAATGACACGGATACAGATAAGAGTGTATTTTTAAAAGTAAATCCGACTGGATATCGCAAGAGTGCCCAACGACCTATTATTAAAAATATCCCTGCCAAAAGTAAAGTACAAATATTAATCCTTATCCCATTAACAGATGTTGAATCTCACTATACATATAATCTGGTTGTAAATGAAGAATTAGAAACTATAGATGTAAAACACAGTAAAAGTTTAAAAAAGAAGGATAGTATTTGAGTTATACTTCCTAAAAGTTTTGATTTCATATACCGAAGTGATTTCTTTATTAGACCTCACAGGTTTTAGAAATCTGTGAGGTCTAATAGTAACCTGATAATATAATTTTGAATCGGGAACAATTATTTTTTGTCATATACTTTGAAAACGTATTTCACATAGAAATCTATATATTTAGACTTAAAAAGTCTAATCCACTTCTATACTTTATGAATCATACAAAACCACCATGGTATTTTCTCTTACTGGTCATTTTAGCAGGAGAATCCGTTTTTATCCTTCCATTTGTTCTTTCACGAGTATTTAGACCAACAGTACTTGAGGTATTTAATTTAGATAATATTCAGTTAGGTATATGTTTCTCTATTTATGGAATTGTAGCTCTAATATCCTATCTTTTTGGAGGCGCCTTAGCGGATAAGTTTCCTCCAAGAAAATTAATAGCAACAGCACTATGGATGACCGCTTTGGGAGGATTAATATATGCCAGTTTCCCCAATTATACAGTATTAAAAGCACTTTATGGTTATTGGGGGTTCACTACTATATTTTTATTCTGGGCTCCCATGATTAAAGCTACTCGCGTTTGGGGCGGCAACACTTCTCAAGGTAAAGCGTTTGGGTTTTTAGATGGCGGCCGAGGATTAGTTGGTGCTTTATTTGGAGTCTTGGGAGTATTTATTTTTTCGCTATTTATTACTTCAGAAATCTCTGAAGTGACTACTGCCGAAAGCAAAGCTGCTTTTAAATATGTAATCTTAGTATCCTCTGGGCTTGTTAGTATTGTAGGAGTATTAGTTTGGTTATTTATGAAAATGGGTCATGAATTAGAAAAACAAATTACAGTAGAGAAAATCACAATATCTCAAGTTCAAGAAGTATTGCGCTTACCTTCTGTTTGGTTGCTCATGATTATTATTCTATGCGCTTATGTAGGCTACAAAATTACCGATGTATTTTCATTATATGCTAAAGATGTTATGCTATATGATCAAGTGCAATCGGCTCAAGTGGGTACATTTTTGTTATTTATCCGACCCATTATTGGAGTTTTAATCGGAATATTAGCCGACCGTTCACAAACCACCTTTTGGCTACTTATTAGTTTTATAGTTTCATTCTTCGGAGCATTATTGTTTGCCTCTGGTATAATTTCAGATTCTGCAACAATTTTATTTTTTATATCAATTTTAGTAGTAGCAACAGGAGTGTATGCAGCTCGTTCTTTATACTTTGCAGTAATGCAGCGAGGAAAAATCCCATTGGTTCTTACAGGAACTGCTGTTGGGATTATTTCTCTTATAGGCTATACTCCTGATATATTTGCAGGGCCCGCAATGGGATATCTTCTAGAAAATTCACCAGGACCCGAAGGACACCAACATGTATTCTGGATGTTAGCTTTATTTTCTTTTATTGGTGGCCTAGCTGCCTGGTATTATTACAAATTATATAGTACACAAAAAAAGTAAGTATAAGAAAATCTCAAAAAATAAAATTACTTATATAAAAAAACCACGATAACTATTATCGTGGTTTGTATTTATTTTAGAATAATGTTTCTTAAAACTCTCTATTCACATCCCAGGCTTCCAGATAGTCTTTTATACGTTGTACAAACTGCCCTCCTAGCGCTCCGTTAACAACTCTGTGATCATAAGAGTGTGATAAGAACATTTTATATCGAATACCGATAAAGTCCCCTTCTGGTGTTTCTATTACAGCAGGAACCTTTCTAATCGCTCCCAAAGCCAAAATACCTACCTGTGGTTGATTAATAATTGGTGTCCCCATAATGCTTCCGAATGTACCCACATTAGTTACTGTATACGTACCGCCTTGTATATCATCTGGTTTTAAAGCGTTATTACGTGCTCTATTTGCAAGATCATTAACCGCTTTGGTCATTCCTACCAAATTTAATTGATCTGCGTTCTTAATCACAGGTACAATTAAATTACCATCTGGTAAAGCTGCTGCCATACCCAGATTTATATTTTTCTTTTTGATAATTGTATCTCCAGAGATAGAGATATTCATCATCGGGAAATCTTTTAATGCTTTAGCAACTGCTTCCATAAAAATAGGAGTAAACGTAAGGTTCTCCCCTTCTCTCTTCATGAAATCTCCTTTTACTTTCTTTCTCCAATTCCAGATATTGGTTACATCGGCTTCTATAAATGACTGTACATGAGCAGAAGTCTGTACAGATTCGACCATATGATGTGCAATAAGTTTGCCCATTCTGGTCATTTCTATAATCTCGTCTTCTCCTGATGCTACGACCGGTGCTGCTTTAGCTACTTCTTTCTTTTTAGCTGGAGTTGCTTCTGGTTTTGCCTTTATTTCTTCTTTTACAGGCTGCGTTTTTATTTTTCCGTTTTTGCGATCATCTACAAATTGTAAAATATCATTTTTGGTAACACGACCATCCTTACCTGTTCCCGAAATAGCTTCAAGTTCATTTATGGAAACATTTTCTGTCGCAGCAATATTCTTTACTAACGGAGAATAAAACTTACTACTCCCAGAAAAATCGGTTGCATTTCCTGCCACTACTGTTTCTGCGATTTGTGTTTCTAATACTTCTGCTTCTTTTGGAGTTTCCTCTACTTTGGCAGTAGTTTCTTGCGGAGTTGATTCTATAGCTCCCTCACTTTCAGTCTCTATTACAGCTATAACCTGGCCTACCTGTACTACATCATCAACATCAAAAAGTTTTTCTACCAGTACACCTTCTACCTCACTAGGCACCTCACTATCTACTTTATCAGTTGCTATTTCAACAACTGCATCATCTAATTCAATAGTATCCCCAACTTCTTTTAACCAAGTTGTTATTGTTGCCTCTGCAACACTCTCACCCATTTTTGGAAGTTTCAGCTCAAATTTTGCCATATTCTTAATCAAAAGTGTTTATAAGTTATGTTTTTTGCGAATTTAATTAAAATTCGGCTTAAAAATTATTTTTTTCGTATTAAAATTTACTTAACATCTATATCTTCAAGTTTACAGATACTTCTAAATATATGCAAATCAAGGACTCTTTAATGCATTCTCAAAAGGAATTCGATTAAGTATACTTCTTCCCAAAGTAACTTCATCTGCATATTCTAACTCATCATTAACACCAATTCCCCTGGCAATGGTAGAGGTTTTTATATCTATTCCTTCTAACTGTTTATACATATAGAAATTAGTAGTATCCCCTTCCATGGTTGCACTTAATGCAAATATCAATTCTTGTATTTCTCCAGATTTAACTTTCTCGATCAAAGAACTAATATTTAATTCTTGTGGACCAATACCATCTAATGGACTTATCTTACCTCCCAAAACGTGATACAATCCTCTAAATTGACCCGTACTCTCTATAGCCATTACATCTCGTATATCTTCTACTACACAGATAATTTCACGATTTCTACTTGGGTTACTACAGATATCGCAAATATTTGTATCACTGATACTATGACATGTAGTGCAAAATTTAATATCCTCTCGCAATACTCCCAAAGCTTTGGTTAAGTGTTGGGTCTGGGTTTCTGGCTGCCTAAGTAAATGTAATACTAATCGAAGTGCAGTACGTTTTCCTATCCCTGGTAATTGAGACATTTCATAAACTGCATTCTCTAATAATTTTGAAGAAAATTCCATAGCGCAACAAATTTAGCATTTTTAATGATCAACTCCGCCCAGAGTTCCATTCTTTAAACAAAAAATTATGTTTTTATATCATAATGACATTTTTTATCCCTATAACCGCACCAGCTAATTATAAAAGACATTAACAGAGGAAAAAATGAAAGTTCGCAGTGCGTAAGAAAACTTGATATAAATTTAATTTTGAGGTATAAACTATGATAATCTTAACTATACAATTAAGGCCTTTTTGTTACTTTTACTCCAAAAGTAAAAGTAATGTTAGATACTCTTTCTGAAGAAACACAGTTAATTTTAATGATTATAGTTATTGCTATTTTATTCGTAGCAGTATCCTGGAACACCAAACGAAATAAAAATAAACTGTATGATCGTGAAAAACGTAATTTTAGACAGAACTATCAAAAAAAGAAAAAGAGAAAATAACTATATTCTATAAAATGAAACAAACATTTGTTAGAAAAGCTACACCAAAAGATATAGAATGGGTAAATAACACTTATCAAAACATAGATTTTGTAGTATCAGATTATTCTACCGAATATATTGTTTTAGCAGAGGTTGAAGGTGTAAAATGTGGACTGGGAAGAGTTGTTAATATTGATCAAAACAACTTAGAATTAGGAGGAATGTATGTATTGGATCAATTTCGAGGTATGGGAATTGCAGAGAAGATCATCTTGCATTTATTAAAAAATCATGAACAACATAAAAAGATATGGTGCCTTCCTTTTGAACATCTTCAGCATTTTTATAATAAGTTTGGTTTTCTAGACCAAAAAACACACAATTACGAAATTCCGGATAAAATACATGCTAAACACAAATGGTGTAATCAAAACTATACTAAGGATGTACTTTTATTAGTTAAGTAGCTATCATCTATTAAACAAACATGCAATTCAATGAAAATATATACTAAAACCGGTGATAAAGGAACCACTGCCCTTTTTGGTGGAACCAGAGTACCTAAACATCATATTCGTATCGACAGTTATGGTACTGTTGACGAGCTTAATTCACATATTGGACTTATCAGAGATCAAAAAATTGATGAACTAAGTAAGAAAATATTAATTAATATACAGGATAAACTTTTTACTGTTGGAGCTGTTTTAGCAACTGACCCTGAAAAAGCTATACTAAAAAGCGGGCAAAAAAGACTAAACATACCTACTATTTCTACAGAAGATATTGAGCTATTAGAAAAAGAAATCGACAGAATGAACGAATCTTTACCGCCAATGACACATTTTGTATTACCGGGAGGGCATCAAACTGTGTCATTCTGTCACATTGCTCGTTGTGTATGCCGAAGAGCAGAGCGTTTAGCAACGGCACTCTATGAAATAAACCCTTTTGAAGAAACAACACTGCATTACTTAAACCGACTATCTGACTATCTTTTTGTACTGGCACGAAAGTTGTCCCACGATCTTAAAGCAGAAGAAATTGAGTGGATTCCTAAAAAGAATTCTTAAAATTTAATAACTGTTAAAATTAGTAAGGGAAACTCCCTAAAAAATCACGTTCTTATAATTATTGTTTAAATAATTAATTTTTTACTTGACTTTTTAAACTAAAAAATTATTTTTGCAAAAAATTAAACCAGTAAACATATGTATTGGACTTTAGAATTAGCATCTTATTTAAGTGATGCACCTTGGCCTGCTACAAAAGACGAGTTAATAGATTATGCAATTCGTACTGGAGCACCTCTGGAGGTTGTAGAAAATCTACAAGCAATTGAAGATGAAGGAGATTCGTATGACTCTATAGAGGAAATATGGCCTGATTATCCTACAGATGAAGATTATCTTTGGAATGAGGATGAATATTAAATAAATGAAATAGTATTAAAAGTCTCGCAAGAGGCTTTTTTTTTGCGTAAATTATGCCACTTTATGGCTATTTACGGCTTAAAAGTATTGTATAATATGACCACTTAGGTCCTGAGATAGTGATAGACTTCAGATATTGAAGTCAGATTAGCATGTTACCTTAAGTAGATAAGGAACCAATTAGTTTCGTTTTGAAATTAAAATCTCATTAAACACACAACCATAAAATTATGGGAATTTTAGATTCTGTATTAAAAGTATTTGTTGGAGATAAGTCCAAAAAAGATATCAAAGAAATTCAACCAAAGGTCGAATTGATAAAACAAGCAGAAAAGGCAATTGAAGGCCTTTCTCATGATGAATTACGCGCTAAAACTGTTGATTTTAAAAATAGAATAAACGAAGCACGTACAAAGATCAATGCAGAAATAGAAACGCTTACCGAAGAAGCCAATAACACAGAAGATATCGACAGAAAAGAAGATATCTATGGTGAAATAGACAAATTAAAAGAAGAAGCATATGAAGCTACAGAAAAAGCTTTAGATGAGATTCTTCCTGAAGCTTTTGCCGTAGTAAAAGAAACCGCAAAGCGTTTTGCTAATAATGAATCAATAAAAGTTACGGCTTCTGCTTACGATCGAGAACTCTCTGGTACCAGAGATCATATTACTCTTGATGGCGAACAAGCTATTTGGGCAACAAGTTGGGATGCAGCTGGTAAAGAAGTAAAATGGGATATGATCCATTATGATGTACAACTTGTCGGAGGTATTACACTACACGAAGGAAAAGTAGCAGAAATGCAAACAGGAGAAGGTAAAACCTTGGTGGCAACACTCCCAGTATACCTTAATGCATTATCTGGTAATGGTGTTCACCTGGTAACAGTAAATGATTACCTTGCTCGTCGTGATAGTGAGTGGATGGCTCCTATTTTTCAGTTTCATGGACTTACCGTAGACTGTATTGACAATCACAGACCTAACTCTGCAGAACGTAGAGCAGCTTATAATGCAGATATCACATACGGAACCAATAATGAATTTGGATTTGATTATCTACGTGATAATATGTCTCACGCTCCAGAAGACCTGGTACAACGCCCTCATAATTATGCAATTATAGATGAAGTAGATTCTGTATTAATTGATGATGCCCGTACACCACTAATTATTTCTGGACCTATACCAAAAGGAGATATCCACGAATTTGATGAGTTAAAGCCAAAAATTGCTGATATTGTTTCGGTACAACAAAAATATCTTACTACTGTTTTAGCTGAAGCTAAAAAATTAATTAAAGAAGGTGATGCCAAAGAAGGAGGTTTTAAATTACTACAAGTATACCGAGGGATCCCTAAAAATAAAGCTTTAATTAAGTTTTTAAGTGAGGAAGGAGTAAAAATGTTACTTCAAAAGACAGAAAACTTCTATATGCAAGATAATAACAGAGAAATGCATAAAATTGATGCCGATCTGTATTATGTAATAGAAGAGAAAAACAATCAGATAGATCTTACTGATAAAGGTGTAGATTATCTTTCGGGAAAAGATGATCCGGATTTCTTCGTACTACCACAAATTGGTATGGAAATAGCTAAAATTGAAGGTTTAGAATTATCCAAAGAAGAAGAAGCAGAAAAGAAAGAAGATCTTTTTAGAGAATATAGTGTAAAAAGTGAACGCATTCACACCTTACGTCAACTATTAAAAGCATATTCTTTATTCGAAAAGGATGTAGAATATGTGGTGATGGATAATAAAGTAAAAATTGTAGATGAACAGACGGGTCGTATTATGGACGGACGTCGATACAGTGATGGACTGCACCAAGCTATTGAAGCCAAAGAAAATGTAAAGATTGAAGATGCAACTCAGACTTTTGCTACTGTGACACTTCAGAACTATTTCCGTATGTACGGTAAATTATCTGGTATGACAGGTACTGCAGTAACAGAAGCAGGAGAGCTTTGGGAAATCTATAAACTCGACGTAGTAGAAATACCGACCAACCGACCTATAGCTAGACATGACAGAGAAGATTTGGTATACAAAACCAAACGCGAAAAATACAATGCCGTTATCGAAGAAGTTACCGAACTATCTCGTGCAGGAAGACCTGTACTAATTGGTACTACTTCTGTAGAAATTTCGGAATTATTAGGGCGAATGCTTACGATTCGTAAAGTCCCACATAATGTATTGAATGCGAAACTTCATAAGAAAGAAGCCGATATTGTTGCTGAAGCTGGTAATGCAGGTGTAGTAACTATCGCGACCAATATGGCTGGTCGTGGTACAGATATTAAATTATCTGATGAAGTAAAGGCTGCAGGTGGACTTGCAATTGTTGGTACAGAGCGTCATGATTCTCGACGTGTAGACAGACAGTTGCGTGGTCGTGCCGGTCGACAAGGAGATCCAGGTAGTTCTCAGTTCTATGTATCGTTAGAAGACAACCTAATGCGTTTATTTGGTTCTGAGCGTATTGCCAAAATGATGGATAGAATGGGATTAAAAGAAGGTGAAGTAATTCAACATTCTATGATCTCTAAATCTATCGAAAGAGCTCAGAAAAAAGTAGAAGAAAATAACTTTGGTGTTCGTAAACGATTATTAGAATATGATGATGTAATGAATGCACAGCGTGAAGTTGTATATAAACGTCGTTATCATGCTTTGTTTGGAGAGCGTTTGCGTGTTGATATTGCCAATATGATCTATGATACTGTAGAAGTAATCACAGAAGGGAATAAAGCTGCCCAGGACTTTAAAAATTTCGAATTCGAATTGATCCGATATTTCTCTATGAGTAGTCCGATTTCTGCAGAAGAATTCGAAAAAATGGATGCTTTAAAGATTTCGGGAGAAATTTATAAAATTGCATATGAGCATTACCAAGATAAAATGAAACGTAATGCAGATGCCGCTTACCCCGTTATTAAACAAGTATATGAAGATCCTTCCAGTAAGTATGAAAGAATCTTAGTACCATTTACAGATGGAGTAAAAAGTATTAATGTTGCTACCGATTTGCAAAAAGCATATGAGTCTGAAGGAAAACAACTCATTACCGATTTCGAGAAAAATATTACACTTGCCATTATTGATGATGCCTGGAAAACACATCTTCGTAAAATGGATGAGTTAAAGCAAAGTGTACAGCTAGCTGTTCATGAGCAAAAAGATCCTTTATTAATATACAAGTTTGAAGCTTTTGAGTTGTTTAAAGCTATGATCGAAGAGGTAAATAAAGATGTGATTTCATTCTTATTTAAAGGAGAATTACCTACTGGTAATACTCAGGATATTTCTGAAGCTCGCCAGGTGCGAAGAAAAGAGAAGTTAGAAACTTCTAAAGAAGAAATCCCTAATATGGATGAACGTGCAGCACAAAATAGAGCTGCGGGACAAACACAAGGTAAACCTCAAGTCACTGAAACTATCGTGCGAGAACAACCAAAAATAGGACGTAATGATAGAGTAACTATCAAACATGTGATGAGTGGAGAAAATAAAACCGTAAAATACAAACAAGCTATCCCACTAATCGAAAAAGGAGAATGGGTACTTGTAAATGAATAAACCCTTTATTATGTAATACAAAAGCCGGAAGTTTATTCTTCCGGCTTTTGCGTTTATAACTTTAGATGCTCTATCATATTTTTATTTTCTCGTACAAATATGTCATGTCATTAAATAATCGAGTAAGCTCGTTACTCATTTTATAGATTTCTTCATCCGTAAATTCTTGATTATTTAATTTATTTCTATTTTTTTTGATCACGTTCCATTGAGAAAAAGTCAATCCTATTTTTTCATCAATTTCTGGAGTATTAAACTTGCAAATCAAAAATTTGTTAATCGCTCCATCTAGTTCATGAAAAGCATTATTAAGCATCTGATAAGAGTTCTTATTTTTCAATTCCATTTGATTTGCATAATAATAAAATGCTAATCGTTGAGAAAGCATTCGCTGTCTTCCTGATATATTTATGATGCCTTCTAACTCTAATCTATCTTCAATTAAATGAGAATCACTTATATTATCCTTAATGCTTTGAAGAGAGTTTTTAGATTCTAAAATAATAGAAGACACCACTGCATCTGCAGCTTTAAGAAGATCTGTATTTGTTTCTATTACTTTCTTTGCATTCTCATAACTTGGTTGTGCTTCAATAAGTACTTTAAATTCTTTCCATAATTCATTAACCTTGGTTAATTTTTCAATAGTTCCCTTAAACTGGGTATTTTGTAAAAGAACACGGTTTTGTTCTTCAAAAATAATCTTACTCGACAGTAAATCTCTCTTCACCTTCGCATCATTAGCATTATTAAGTAAGTATAAATACGCTTTAGACATTTTTTGAGTAAGCATACGTTGTTTACCCGAAACATTTATAGCATTGTTAAATGATAATGATCCGTATTTATCGTTTAATTGTGCATGAAGGCTTAATGAACTGGCATATACTAATCCTATCACAAATAAAATTAGTATTGATTTGGGGGCTTTTCTTTCGTTATTCATTTATATTGGCTTTATGGTTCTGTTATTTAGTTTATAATTCTCAAACAAATCATAAGAGATTAATTTATCTTCATATTTTTTGGGGTTTTCTTATTGATTTGCAGCGCAAAAATATTTCAGACTATGTTTCGTAAATATGATTTTTGTCAGTCTATAAGTGCCCTTAAATAGGTATGTCGATACTTATCTTACTGTTTACCAGTACTAATTTTGATTTTTATTATGATTTTTTATTGAAAAAAAATAAAATCCTTCGATAAGTAGTTTCAAAAACCTGTAAGCGTAAAGAAAATAGAGTGCAGATTTTTTTTGTTAAACCGAAATAAGTAACTACCCACCTATAGCAATATGAATATATCTGTTCTTCTTATGCTCAAAATTTACTAAAACAGTTTCTACCAATTCAAAAGAATCTCATATACTATATAAAGAAGTAAATACAAAAATTAAAATACAATTAATTGTATTCTAAATAAATTCTTCGTTACCTGTTAACCATGATTGATCTCACATAAACCTAGTACAATCATCTAAAAATCAATTGATTTTTTATTGAAGTCAAAAAACACAACATTCACAATCTTACTAGTGAACCGTAAAAAACATGCGTTTTTACCTTATAAAATACTGGTAGGTACTAGTTTGACAATCACCATCATAACTATACATTTAACCAAAATTTAATAATTTATTAACAAGCACAAATTTTAACTAATCATGAAAACACAAACTCATTTCAAAAGAAACTATCTAAGCATAAGACATTTGATCTTATGGTCTTTATTACTCTCCTGTTTACATATCAATGCTCAAAATACAGAGCCTAACATGTGTAAAATGGAAGAACAAATGCAAAAACTATATGAGGCCGATCCATATGCAAAAACAGAAATTAAAGCATTGAGGCAAAGTGCCTCACGAATGAAAAGTAGTCAAAACCCAAAATCATATGTAATACCTGTCGTATTTCATGTATTTGGTACCGAGTTTAATAGTGGAAGTACTGTTACCAAAGCGATTATTGAAGATGCTCTACAAAAAACCAATGAGGATTTTCAGGGACTTAATGCAGATTATAGCACTATTGATGCTCCTTTCGATGCTATCAAACAACCTCTGGATGTGACATTTAAACTCGCACAACTTGACCCTAACGGCAATCCTACCACAGGAGTTATATTCTATGATAAAGCTTCGGGAATGGGGAACTACAGCTCTCCTGTTGTAGCCAAAGTAGCCTGGGACAATTACAAATATTGTAACATATACATTACCAGAGATTTATACGACGATGGAGATTTCTACAATTCGGGGGTAGCATGGTATCCAAATACTACTATGTCTGCTGCTAATATTGCTCGGATAGTATACAATGGAAGCTATTTGGGAAATAATACTAATGAGAATTTCAGATCAGTATTAACGCACGAATTTGGGCATTATTTTGATTTACCTCATACTTTTGATAAAGGAGTATGTAATAACGATCCTAATGATGGAGATGGTGTTGCCGATACTCCTTCTCACAAAAAAAGTTCTTCAAGAACCAATTGTACAGTGCTAAAAAATTGTCTGAATCAGGAAATCAATAGTGAGAATTTCATGGACTATACAGATTGTTACAAAATGTTTACACAAGGACAAGTTTCCCGAATGGTCAATGCTTTGGACAATTCATCGACTAGGAATACATTATGGACAAACACCAATCTAACCGCTACTGGATTGGCTTCTGATTTAGGTGCTCGTATCGCTACCTCTGGAGCAATATTTGAAGAACGTTATCTTAATGATGGGATTATAGAAAGTACTATTGATATCACTTGTGAGGACTGTACGTTTACAAAGAACTCTGGAAATATGGTGCTTAATACCGATTATACAGTAGCCAATCTACCCGCAGGTTTAACCCCCAGAATTGTAATAAACAGTAACACTTCTGCGACTATACACCTGGATAATACAGCTTCTAATCATAATCTAGCCAACTCTGTAACGAATCTTTCTTTTACTTTCTTAGATCCTATAGTAACTGGTGGAGTAACTCAATTATATAAAAAGAGTTTAGATAACTTAAAAGTAAACTTTAATGATGTATATACAGAATACTGTAATGTAAATATATCATACGCAGTCTATACCCACATTACTAATGTCGAATTTGATGGTAGAACAAATCCATCTGGATACGACGGAATCTCTAATTATACAAAAAGCCTTAAATACCCAGCTAAACAAGGAAAAACTTACCCTCTAACGATTACAACTAACAAAGGTAATGGTGGTGCTGGCGATAATTTAAGAATACAAGGGTGGTTCGACTGGAATAATAATTTTATTTATGAGGATAATGAACTAATAATATCTCACGCATATGCCAATAGTAGTGTTGATGCTAATGGAGATTACAAATATACTACCAATATCACTATTCCCGCAGATGCTGTTTTAGGAAATACAGCTTTTAGAATTCTGGCGCACTATGTACAAAATAATGCTGGTGATACAGCATGTAGTCGAATTGATAGTGGTGAATCTGAAGATTATGGGTTAAATATCATAGATCAAAATGCTACTTTTTCTATGGAATTTTCGGGAACTCCTACCACTGTTAATTTCTCACAAGGTGTGGCATTTTCTGATCTTACTATAACCGATAACGGAGATTCTATTACCTCGTGGTTATGGTCATTTGAAGGAGGGCAACCTGCTACTTCTACCAATAAAAGTCCTTCTAATATCATATTTCCTGAAGGAGGAACTTATGATGTTACTCTAAAAGTGACAACAGCCAATGGAATAAATAAAACGCTTACAAAAACAGACTACATTACTTCGGCATTAAACTACTGTGATAGTGAACCAAAATTCGGAGGTTATTTTAATGTAAATCATGTTACCTTAAGCACAATAGACCATGCTCCTCTTAAAAGTAGAGCGGGTGATTACTATGATACCGTATTTACAACTCTAGAGACCGGAAAATCCTATCCTATTACCATTAAAACAGAACGTGGCAATGGCGGGACTAGTGATGTAAATAGAGTGCGTGTATGGGCAGATTGGAACTTTGATAGTGTGTTTTCTGATAATGAACTGGTAGCTACCCAAGTTGTAAATTATGCTGATTACACAAACGATGAATATTCTTTTACAGCCAATATTACAGTACCCGATAATGCTGCTGTAGGTAAAAAAGTAGGATTAAGGGTTATTGGTCACTTTGTAGATGGAACCGATGGAGATGCTGCTTGCGGTTCATATGATAGCGGAAATACAGCCGATTATGGGATTATAATTTCTGGAACAATATCGACCTGTAATGATGGTATCCAAAATGGAGATGAAACAGGCGTAGATTGCGGTGGTTCATGTGCGCCTTGTAATACTAATGATACGTATTGTGCAGCATCAAATCAAGATGATCGAGTTCATATCACTCGAGTTGCTTTTGGTGATATAAATAATAACTCTACACATAGTCCATATTCTGATTACACAAATTTATCAGCTAATTTTACCGTGGGAGATCAATTATCATTAACTATAAATACCGTTAATGAGCATTGGACATATAATGCATTAGGAGCCTGGGTAGATTGGAATAATGATAAAGATTTTGATGATCCCGGAGAGAAGATTCTTCACATTTACAAAGCTGGCCCTTACAACAGTACGGTTACTGTTCCTGCATCTGCAGTAACGGGAACTGCCTTAAGAATGCGTGTGCGAATGGGATATGGATCAGAATCTAAAATAACACCCTGCGGAGATGATACCTATTTTGGGGAGGTAGAAGATTACACCATAGTTATAAAAGCAGCACCAACCTGTACAGATGGTATTCAGAACGGAGATGAAACCGGAGTAGACTGTGGTGGATCGTGTACTCCTTGTGCTAGCAATGATGGAGTTGTCTATGTAAATAATGAAGATATCACAGTAAGTTCTTCAAGTACCTGGGATTTCTTTAGAATAGAAGTTGGAGACAACAGCGATTATGGAGCATGGTACACCAATAATTCGGTACGATTGGTTACTTATAATAAAGATGTTGTATGCGAAGGTAGTAGCAAAAATGTAACCATACTTGGTGAAGGAGTAGAAGTTGGAGCTTCTAGTAATTTTGTTGCAGAATCTCATAGTTACATAGTAAGTTCTTCTTCATATACGAATTGGAATGGTAAATCTGGTTATATAGGATTTACCTTTAAAATTAGTGGTAATACACATTACGGATGGTTTTATGCTACTGTAGCAAACGATGGATTATCGTATACTATATTGGATTATGCATATAACACTAATGCAGGTCAGGGATTGTTGACCAAAAGACCAGCAGCAGCAGGTCCAGAAAAAGCAGAGAATCTGGTTAAAGTATATCCTAACTCATTTACCGAAATGACCAATATTGACCTAACCAAATTAGGAAAAGAAAGGTTTACTATGAGTGTATATGATCTGTTAGGAAGACGTATTTATCACAAAAACTATAATAGAAACCCTGGAGTACTTCCTTTCGGAAGAACAATAACCGAAAAAGGAAACTATTTCGTGAAAATAACATCCAAAGGAGCTTCAGAAATACATACCATTGTAAAGAAATAACCTAATAAACCTGGTTATTTTATACCAACTACCTAAAAAATGTATTATAGAGCACGTCTTGCTTTAGTTCATTTTTTAGGTAGTTTTTTGTATTTAAAATTTTATTCTTCGAGAGTAAAATCTACTCAAACAATTATAGGGAGAATCGCCTATCGATCCTTCGTTTTAAAATAGTTATTTGTATAAGAAACAAAAGAGCAAGAAATAATATACCGTATATGGTAGTTTTATGAAATGTAAATTCAGAAAATGGATTTTTAAAACTTATTTTATTAAAAAAAGAAAAGTCAATAGTACTTAAAATCGATTCTTTACTCTCTGATAAAAAAGGTATGGTGCACAGCAACACAGCAACAGCAACTCCAACGACAAACCAAACTTTCTTAGAAATCAAAGGTTTGTATACCGGTGACACCTCAATAGCCGAAAGCTCTACCTGGTCCATAACATTCTTCAAAAAGTTTACTGAAGGAGTCTCTAATCCAGCTTCTTTGACTAAGCCCTTAATGTCTTTATATTGCTCTTCCATTTTTACTACTAATTTCTGGAGAAATGTGATACTTCAATATCGAGTATAGTTTTTTTCTACTGCGATATAACTTTATTTTCACATTATCTGCTGTTAAATTTACAATTTCTACAATTTCTTTTACACTTTTTTCCTCAAAATAGTATAGTGTAACAATCGCAGCCTCATCTTCAGGAAGCTTCATGATACTATCTGATATAATTTTTTTTCTTTCTTTTGTTTGCAAATAGTTTAATGCATCACCAACCAGTTCCATTTCTCCTTCACTTACCTCTTCTATAAGTTCAGAAGTAATCATTCTTTTACTTGCTTTAATTGCATCTAAGCTTTTTCGATAGGCAATAGTGTATAACCAAGTAGAAAACTTGGCATCACCTCTATAGTTACTTAAGGATTTATATGCCTTGATAAAAGAATCCTGAGCAACTTCTTCTGCCTGTTCTTTATTCTTAATCATACGATACACTACTGTGTATACTAAACCCTGGTAACGTTCTACCAGAACCGAAAAAGCATTCACCTGCCCTTCTAGCACTTGATTAATATAATATTGATCTGATTGATGGTTCATTTTCTCATATGACGACACTATATAATTATTGGTTACATAATTTCTATTAAAAAGTACAAAATATTTTTTTTATCTTTTTTGTAACCGCTTCGAGTTACTCTTCGTCTTAATTAGAAAACGAACAGTATTAATCTTTTAAACTAAAAACATGATGGGATCAGAAGTAATTATAATGCCCGCAATCTTAGGAGTATTTTTTGGAATTATTTATTTATTTATTTCAGCTAGAAATAAAGAGCGTATGGCGCTTATAGAAAAAGGAGCAGATGCTTCTATATTTTATAGTAGTAAAGAAAAAAGAGTGACTCCTATATGGAAAGTACTTATTCTAAATTTATCTTTATTATTAATGGGTATTGGAGTTGGAATTTTCATAGCTGGAATTCTACATTTATCTGTAGGTGTAGATGAAGATATTGCATATCCTGGTACGATTTTCTTAATGGCAGGAATTGGTTTATTCACTGGCTTCACTATGACGAAGAACCTCGATAAATAAACAAGAATATTACTTAACAAAAAAATATCCTGATGTGATCATCAGGATATTTTTTTGTTTACGTCTTTGACTATCCTACTAAAGGATAGAGAACCTTATCCTGAATTTACAGAAGTATATAATCAAATTTAGGCATGGTATCCTATTAACATTAGGTCATATATGAGGATTATATAAACAGATCTATAAAACGCTCTAAGAGTTTCTTAAATCCTTTTCTAATTACCTTAAGGTTTTATATGGGTTAAATAAAAAAAGCCCTCCAAGTTTGGAAGGCTCTTATATAGTATAAAAATTCTTTATTACATATCTGCTACAAGAACGTCGTTATCTACATATTTTTCAACAACAACAGATTCTCCTCTATTATTCTCCAAAACATAAACTCCAACCGGTAATTGACTAAGGTCTACAAAGTTTGTCGTTTTTGATAAAATATGTACTGTGTTTTTTACTTCAAATAATTTGATTTTATCTCCTTCTTCAAAATTAACTACAGTAACAAAATTTCCTTCTCTAGTTATTTCTAAAAGATTTGTTTCAGAATTTTCGTAATAATGTACAAACTCTTCTTCAACATTAACTTCTGAAGGCATGTCTACTCTTTCGCTATCATATTCTACTACAAAATTACTTTCTACATTTTCTATTGCACCTTCAATATTAATATCTTCCTCCATGCGAACAATAACAACAGATTCTCCTTGATTGTTTTCAAGTAAATAAGATCCCATTGGCAATTGACTCAAATCAATTTCTCCATGAGTTTTAGATAAAATATGATCTCCGCTTTCTACTTCGAATAATTTGATTTTATCTCCATCCTGAAAATCTACAACTACCACAACAAGACCTTCCTTCTCTACCTGCAAGGTTTGGTCTAAGTCATTTGCATAACTAGTCAAGAATAAAAATAAGCTAAAAAAACACGCTATTGATTTCATCTTTATAAACTTTATAGTGGGGGTTGTTATTATTTTATTACGGTTTTACCATACAATGATATTACTTAATTATAGTTAAACAAATTAAAAACCAGACTTTTAGATCAAATGTTTTCGATATTCGACAAATGACACAAAAAATGTTAAATTAAGCTTTATTTAATGTTAAAATGCTGATAGTCAAGTATTTATTTTTTAAACATTGTTAAAAAATCAGATTAAAAGCAAAAATTAACAGATTAAAAGACTTATTCTGTAATATACTTACGTTTTTCCCCTTTATCTAATAGAAAAAAATATGGTATGTTAAGCTAAGGTTGATCTAAGGTGAATTTAAAAATCTAATCAATTAGTAAGTGCTATTCTCTTAAAAACTCTTCTTTCTTTTAGGGTAAAGAATTGAATGTATTTAAATTAGGTATAGGATTGTACTACTAAAAAAGCCCTACCAGTCTAAACCGATAGAGCTTTTCTATAATTAACACTACATTACTATGAAAAAACTTTATTTATTATTTAATACAACTTCGCTATATTTAGCATTAATTGTAATTATTTTATCTGTACTACGCGTATTCTGAAACCCATTAACAAACACATTACCAAAATTCTTTCTTGTATTTATTTCTAAAGTCTTAGGTAAAGAAATTATACTTTGCGCCCCGCTATATGACAGATTAAATGCTGTTTTGGGTAAATTTAATTTAAAATCACTGTTTTGAACTGCCAGATCTAAGGTAGAAAAAGATTCTCCAAGATTGGCAATGGTAATTACACCAAAACTTCCCGAGATCGCTCCATTTTCATCAAGCTGTTGGATAAAAACATTACTAGAATCTGCATTAACAAGAAGGTTTTTAGCATTTTGTATTCTACAATTCTTTACATAATTGATCACCAATCTACCATTGTTCCATTGTCGAACAAAAACGGGTGAATAAGAAGCTTTAATAAATGTTTGTTTACCATCTACAACATTAGCAGATAATTTAGTATGAGATAGAGAAGCTTTAATATTATTAGATTTTTCTGCTAATTGCACATCTCCATGGCGAATATTAAGTCTTAGTTTAGCCTCTTTAGGGATACGTACCTTAATGATTTTACTTGTACTATTAGTATTAACTCTACTTGTACTATATCTATAGACTGTAACATTAGCTGTCCCGTTCTGCTGATTACCAATATCTTGTATTAATTGAGATGCCCATGCATCCATTTTTCTTCCATATTGCTCATCCCAGGTTTCTAATTTTATCTTGCTTTTAGGGTCAGCTTCAAATTGTTTAGCCCATTTTTGCTTTTGTTCATCAATAAACTTTTCGCGTATCTGGCTCTCCCACTGCTTAATATATTTTTCATCATTTTCTTTAAAGGTTCCGTTATTATAATTAACGTTAGCTTGGTTTTGAGAAAGCGTACTCGGCATAGGGTTTTTAGCTATGTTTTCCATAAGAGGTCCTAACATATCAGTAATCATAGGACTTAACATCCTTAATTCCTGTAAACTTTTTCTATCCATTGTGATACTAGAAGCAGTGACATTTCTACTCCATAAATTTCCTGCCGTAGAATTAATAGTTACTTTCTGGCTATCTCCTAATACATCTACTTGCCAACTATCAAGAATATGTTTGCTGTTTTCATCAGAAAGATTACCTTCTAAGTAAGCTTCTACCTCGATTGTATTTTTATTCCAGGTTTCAAAAACAATATTAGTATGACTCGTATTAAGAACAACAGTAACATCCTCATTTACTGATAGCTTTTCATTTAATTTGTCTTGTCTGTCTTGTGCAAATAAGCCTGCACAACACAATAAGCCAAGAGTCGCTACATTAAGCCTGTACTTCATTGTAATTTTCGTTTTCAATTCTCTCTAATTCTTTTAGTTTATCTTTTAGTCTATTTAAAAGTGATAACCGTATCGTTAAATTCTCCATCATAGCCTCTACACTTTGAACATTGGGTCCAACTTCTATCAATTCTTTATTAAGTTTCTGATATTCTTTATCAAGATTATCTAATCTGGCCATAAAACTTTCTACCAACTCTCTATTTGTATCATCAATTGTAATCTGTGATAATTGAAATTTTATACTGGTAAGTATACTATTTTCGACTTCTTGATACTCAGGAGATATTTCTGCCAGAGGAGAAGATTGTTTTGCTAATATTACAGAGGAATTTTTTACAGGAGTAGTATTCATATCTACTATATCAGGTCCTTCGGCACTACTATTACCAAGTTGATTATATGTAAGTAAAGAAACTGAAAAGATAACAACAATACTAGCAGCAATATTAAGCCATTTATAGTCAAACCTTCTGGTTTCTTTAGGGAGCTCATTCTCTAACCTGGACATAAACCTTTGTTGGTGTCCTTTTCTTAATTGCTCGGCAGGAATCTGTTTATCCTGCTTTAAAAGTTCTCTAATATCCTGTGCCATGTCTCAAATGTTTTAATTCTTCCTGTAGCTGCTTTTTTCCTCTATGTACCAATGTTCTTGAAGAAACTGGTGTAATATCCAGTACCTCACTAATTTCATTATGATCATACCCTTCTATTAAAAATAGCATGACGGCATATTTATATTTTTCCGGTAATTTTTCAATTGCTTTTTTTACCTCATCTACAGTAACAGAATCAGACACCGACCAATCATTTTGCTCTTCTACGGTAGTCATAACCTGCTCATTAATCGCAACCATATTCATTTTCTTAGCTTTTAGCATATCTATGCTTTTATTTATAACAATTCGTTTAAGCCAAGCTCCAAAAGTGACATCTCCAGTAAATTGATGAAGTCGCGTAAAAGCCTTGATGAAAGATTCTTGCATAGCTTCTTCCGCCTCAAATGGATCTTTAAGGAAACGCAACGCTACATAATACATACCATCACAGTATTTATTATAGAGTTTCATTTGCGCTCTACGATCGTTATTCCTACATTGTTCTATTAGCTCGCTTTGTAACAAACTTTCTTAACTTTATGGTTAGTGATTATTCTTTAAAACTGTTTTAAATCGTACTCATCTATATAGACGAAAACATATATTCTATGTTGCAAAATTATGCATAAAAATCATAGTACACCAACAATATACTGTATATCAAATAATTAAAAAACACAATATATATTTATGATCTCTGTACCTGTTATGACATTTGTAGTATAAATGATGTAAATATTACCCTTTTATTTAGTTACTTACTAAAGCTTTCTTACTTTTATGAATATTTAAACACAGACATAAGTTGTAAAAGAAGTATATTTAGGGTTAAAAAAAATTGTTATGCCAAAACTTTTAAAACGAGCAATACTTATTTTATTAGGATTAGTATTGATTGGATTTGTAGGAATGTACTTCATGAAACAAAGTACCAAAAAACATAGTCCTGAAGAAATCGTTACTCACACAGCAAAAGATGCTACTTTCACTGTTTTTTATAACAGACCATACAAAAAGGGTAGAGAAATTTTTGGTAATCTGGTTCCGTTTAATGAAGTATGGAGAACTGGTGCCAATGAAGCCACTACATTTACAACAGACAAAGATCTTCTCGTTGATGGTACCGTACTTAAGGCAGGGACCTATACCCTATGGACTATCCCAAATCCAAAATCCTGGAAAGTAATTTTTAATAGTAAAGAATATGATTGGGGAGTAGGCATGGATGGTACTGCCAAACGAGATGCCTCGTACGATGTGCTCACTGTAGAAGTCCCCGTACAACCTCTATTAAATATAGTAGAACAATTTTCTATTTATTTTGAAAATGCAAATGATTTTACCATACTATATCTTGCGTGGGATAGAACTGCAATTGCAGTCCCTATAAAAGTATAAATACGTTCTCTTTGATAAACTTGTATCATTTTAAGTACATAGGCAAATACTTAAAATATCAGAAGGTCTATGCATTAATTACAAGTTTCTAAAAGGAATTTATAACTTTGCCATAAAGTCATTCTGTGTCTAAAGATTCTACCAAACATACTAGTCCTCTCTCTAAAACACCTTCTAGCACTAGTAGTCAAGCAATTGATCGATTTAAAAAGTTACAGCAAAAGGAAGTTGTAATTGACCCTATTTTTAAAGCAATCATTGCCCAGGATACTGCTGCTTTAAGTAAAGGAATTACATTAATCGAGAGTACCCAACAAAACCATATTGAAAAAGCACAGCAACTTATCGAGATGTGCCTTCCTTATGCCAATAACTCTATAAGAATAGGTATAACAGGAGTCCCCGGAGTAGGCAAAAGTACCTTTATAGAAGCTTTAGGTAATTTGTTATTACAAAAAGGGAAAAAAGTTGCGGTTTTGGCAGTAGATCCTAGTAGCACAATTTCGCATGGCAGTATTCTGGGAGATAAAACCCGAATGGAATCATTGGTAAGATCCTCTAAAGCTTTTATACGCCCTTCTCCATCAGGAAACTCATTAGGCGGAGTAGCACAAAAAACACGAGAGTCTATTATCCTATGTGAAGCTGCAGGGTATGATGTTATTATTATTGAAACTGTAGGTGTAGGACAAAGTGAAACTGCTGTGCATAGCATGGTAGATTTCTTTTTATTATTAAAATTGGCAGGTGCAGGAGACGAATTACAAGGCATCAAACGAGGGATTATAGAAATGGCAGATGCTCTTGTGATTAATAAGGCAGATGGTGATAACCTAACACGTGCCCGTAAAGCCAAAAATCAATTTAGAAAAGCACTGCACTTATATCCTCTTACCCAAAACAGTTGGTCACCAGAAGTATTAACGTGTAGTGCTATAGAAGGTACTGGTATCGATGATATTTGGAAAATGATCTTAAAATATCTTAAAATCACTTCTGAAAATGGATTTTTTGAGAAAAACCGAATCCAACAAAATAAATTCTGGCTATTACAAACTATTGAAGAACAATTAAAGAACTCTTTTTATAACAACCCTAAAGTTAAAGCTGCTCTAGATTCAAAAATTGAAGCCGTGCAACAACACAAAATTACTCCCTTTGCTGCTGCTAGGTATTTGTTAGGATTAAATAAATAGCACAAAAAAATGTATTAGTTTGAATATGCTTTTTTTCTTTCTTTAAAATTAAAACGATACACATACCCTAAACTAAGTTCAGAAAAGTCAGCCTGTCCTAAATTTGCATTAATATTTGCTCCAAAAAAAATATTATTTTTGGGTGAGTCATGTGTATTAAACAAATAGCATTTCACTCCTAACCTACTAGAAATTGTTCGCTTTATTTCATAATACCAATCCAACTCTCCCAGAGTATATTGATCTCCTCGTGTTTCTCCTTGACTAAGCTGCCATTCAATTTTATAAAATGGCTTATATATATTAAGTCCAAGTTCAAATTCTACACCAATATGTCCTATAAAAACTTCTGTACTAGAAAAAAAACCATAATTGCTTGCATATGCAACAGGTTTTTCTTTAAAAAAAGGAACTTGTTCCTGTATTAGCATTTCATCATTTTTGATATAATCATAATAGTGCTCATAGAATCTACCATAAAAACCGATTCCAATCTTAAAAATCTTGTTAACAACTTTACCCATAGATAATGCAACAGAATACACTTCTTTTTTATCATTAAATTCTTCAGAGAGTACATTTTGACCTATACCACTGCGAAATGAAAAATAGTTCTGTGAGGATTTGACTCGTTCTTTTCTCAACACTGTAACATCTTCCTCAAGAATAGTTTGAGGTTCTCCAAAAGATGAAGAAGCACTTACCAAAAAAGAGTTAAGCCCTTGATTGGGTAATCTCGTGTGTCCATTAGAATAATGACCATATCCAAGTCCTAAACGCCATTGCGTTGATTTACCTACTAAAACATCATAATACAAAAAAGTTTTGTACGACCAATTAAGACTTGTTGTTACCGCCTTATTAAAAGGGTTTATTTCTGGGTCATACTTTGTATCAATATAGGATGCACCAAACCCCATATTAAGATGCCATCTATTTGTTTTTTTTTGAAATAATCCAATTTCGACAAAAGGCATTACGATATAGGCTTTACCTACTTTTTCAATATTTCCGAAATCGGTAATTCCTAATGCTAGCCCGGTTTTTGGATACCCCAGTCTAGAGCTCCATTGTGCATCTACCTTTTTGTTGTAACTTCCTACACTAACAAAAATAGATTTAAGGATTTTAGTCTTAGGAAAACCAGTATTAGGTTCTGTCGTTTTTCCTAATATTACTTCTGGCGAAATAAAAAATGAATTTTTGTTTTCGTTATTCAATGTTTGCCCCCTTAATTGTGTTCCAATAAGAAATAGAAGCAGATAATATTCTGTTTTCCTCATTTACATCTTTTTTCAAGTATTTGGATGATTTTCCCATTCATCCACATGATGCAAAATAGGGTTTTTAAAATAAAAAAACATAATCTATATACTTCTCTAGTTGTTCAAAACAACCATATACTCACTATATTTAATGCTAAACAGAGCTTTATGATCAGTTTTTTCTTTTACTAAACTCCATATAAGAATCCAAACAAATCTCCATGGTTACTTAAAGAAGATAAGAATTTCTGTACTTAAGTCTATTTCAATACATACCAATTATTTACTGCTATTTCTAATTGTTCATCTGTTGGATACTTTTCCTGTACCAGTGATATAAAATAAGAGACTTCTTCTGTTGAGGGTGCCATTTTAGAGAATTTTTGTCGAATATCATATGCCGAATTCACCTCAAAAACTTCATTTACAAATAGTGTTTTTACGTGCCTTGCTCGAAGTACTTTTCTATAAAGCGATTCATAAAAAGATGCATCATATTCATTGTTTTCATTTAATTGCTCTTTCATCCCCAACTCTTTACCTACTTCGCATATTTCGCGATATAATGCCATAAGGACATGTGGTTGCGCATCTGCTTTCTCCATTTCATGATTAGGGTTCTTTGCAGTTTTTACTCGTTTACTTATTATTAATTTTCTAAGTTCATCTGAAGGCACAGGTAGTATAAATTGAGTACTATTACTTGATAATATAGGTTCTAATTCATCTTTTGTTTTTTTTCCTAATTCTATTAACCTGTTTCCTACCAAAGGAGCTTCAAGGATTAACACTTCATTATCGTTTTTGTGTAATTGATACCAGTTATAAACCGCTTTTCTAGACCATAGTCCGCAAGATTTTCTGATACCTGCATGAGTAACTCCATCGATTTCAGGGTAAATCTTCAACACCTGTTCGGTTTCAAAACCCTGGCGTGCACCATCCCATTGTAATATAGAGATCTTTCTATTCTTTTCTAATGCCATATAGGCAAATTGCTGTACATATAGACTTTTTCCTACTCCGGGTAACCCTGTAAAACATACAATTTTAGCCTCTGAAGCGACTGTATCCAGTATAGAATATATTTTTCCTTCTTTGGGTAAAACAATATGTGATGAATAATCCATATTACAATTCGTTTAAATTGATAGTAATGTCTTTAACACTTCAAAAAACATGGTATTTACAGCGGGGGTTGCTACTGTTACTCTAATATGGTCTTTCACTCCAAATTTACTACATGGTCTTACCATAATACCAGCTTTCAGAAATGAGCTTGTTATTTTTTCTTCAGCAATTGGGGATTTAAACAAAATAAAATTAGCTTCGCTTTTCCAATATGTAATACCCAGCTCCTCAAATTGTGTGTACATCCACTTTTTTTGTTCGCTAATTAATTTTTGAGTGTTTTCTATATGCTCATCATCTGTTAAGGCTCCAACCGCAGCTGCAGTACTTAACACATTAATCATAAAAGGTCTACCAATTTTTTGCAGATACGAAGCAATTTTAGGGGTCGAAAATGCATAACCAATACGCATACCAGCTAATCCATATGCTTTTGAAAAACTATGAATAGCAATTACATTTTCATTTTTCTTAATGTAATATGCAGCATTACAAAAATCTGGATCTTCAACAAAATGGAAATATACTTCATCATAAACTACAATAACGGTATCTGGGATATTATCTAATAAATAATCAACATCTTTTTTAGAAACTATAGTTCCCGTGGGATTATTTGGTGTAGTTAAAAATATCAATCGTGTATTTTTATTAATCGCATCAATAATCCCCTCTACATTTAAACTAAAATCAGGTGTTTTTAAAGGGACATCGATAACTGTAGCATTTTCTATAGCCGCAAAATTGCCATAAGCTTTAAATGTTGGAGACGAAACGATTACTTCACTATCAGCATCTAAAAACCCTCTACAAATAATATCAATAATCTCTACACCACTATTAGCTGTTATGTACTGATTTGCTTCAATACCATTATCATAGTGATCAACTAAGGCTTTTTTCAACACAGAATCATCCCTATGGTGATATTCAGACAATTCATTTAATGATTCTTGTATTGCTTCTAACGCTTTTGGCGAAGGCCCCAAAAAATTCTCATTAGAAGAAAGCTTATATATTTTTTGGTTTTCATTTTTGTTTTTACTTTCAGCTTTTGTCGCGCCTACTTTATAAGGTATAGTGTCTAATATATGCTTTTTATACATCATTTGATTATTTTGGTAAAGGCTCTAGAAAAGTAAAAATTTGTTTTTGAAACATAATACATTAAAGTGCTACTATTACAGCACTTTTTGTTGTCTCTCACACATTAAACGCTTTTTCAGAGCGAAGCTTCAATACTTCTTTATTTTTCTTAAAAAAATCGGTTACTAATTCTGTTTTTAATGTTTTGCTATTCTCAAGTTCTAAGATGTATACATCATTAGCATCTGTATCATAAATGGCTAAAGAGGCTATTCCTGTTTTGTGAGCAGAAATCTCTCCGGGATTTACAACCCATGTCTTATTTTCTTTTTGAAGTGAAGATATATGAGTATGCCCAAAAAAAACAGCGTCATACAATCCCGAGTTCGCCATAGGAATAGCAAGGTCGTCGTAATGAGAAATAAAAATTTTGCGATTATCTATTTCTAAAAAATCATATGTATTTAGGCTCACGCTAAGATTACCTCCCTGATAATGTGCCACTTTAGTAATCTCTACTTTTTCGCCATCATTATTTCCCCAAATCATGAACACAGGAATCGTAGAGCACGATAATACTTTTGCAATGCCAGCATTCATTAAATCTCCTAAGCAAAGTATTTGTTTGCAATTCTGCCTTTCGATTTCCTCTAATGCAAGAATAAGATTATGGAAATTCTCATGAATATCTGATATAATAGCTATTTTCATCTGTATACATCTTTATAGATTATTTTACACCTCTCAGCTTTGGCATCGATTTAAATTGATCTGTAGAAGGCATATCAATACTTACTCCTATTTCTATTAGTGTTGGTAATTCTTGTTCTTTTGCTTTTTGTATTGCTCGTCTAAAACTATCAAAGTCTGATACTTTTTCTGCATGAGCACCGTATGATTTTGCCATTGCAATAAAGTCTGGGTTTGTTAAATCACTAGCGATCACTTTATCTCCATAATTATTGATCTGCATATTCTGCACATTACCATAGGCATTATTATTAAACAGGCAAATAATTACACCTATCTTGTGTTGTACAGCTGTAGCTAACTCTTGTACAGCAAACATAAACCCTCCGTCGCCGCAAACTGTAACTACAGGCAATTCTGGTCTTGCCACTTTTGCTCCAAGTGCTGTAGGAAACCCCCATCCCAAAGTCCCCATATACCCAGTAGACAAATAGGTTCTGGGAGCATAAGCTTCCCATAACATTCTGCTGGCAAACCCAACCTGTGTTAACTCATCTACAAAAATCCCGTCGTCGGGTAATTCTTCTCTTATAATCCTTAAATACGTTGCCTGAGGCTCTAAATATGCTGTCTTTTCTTTCCAGCCAGCTTTTAATGCCAGCATTTCTTTTTCTCTACTCGCTCTTTGAGGAATCTTGTTTTTAAGTGTCTCTAAGATTGCTTTTGATGCTTGCACTGTATTAGCTGTTAATGCTATATCGGGTATTGTAATTTTATCATGATCATTAGGATCTATATTAACACTAATAAATGACAAGTGTTCATCGATCCCCCATTTCAATATTGGCATACGCACATGACTTCCTATCCCTACAACTACATCTGCTTTTTTCCATAATTCATACGCAGCCGGAACAGGATGACTTAGGTAATTTCTAGAAGAGACAATACCTTTTCCGGTTCGATATGCAAATACCGGAATTTGCATATAATTGGCCAGTGCTGTTATTTCTTCACTAGCGTCCATAGCTCCACTTCCTACAAAAATCAATGGATTTTTTGCATGTATCAAAGCCTCTACTATCTTGTTAATTATAGATGTATCTATTTCGTTTTCTTGTTTTGCTTTCGCGAAAGCCGGAAACGCTATTTCATCAGAACTCATTAATAAATCCATAGAAATTTCTAGCCCCACAGGCTGCGGCCTTCCTGTTTCGATTTCCTGAAAGGATTTCTGTAGTTTATTTGGTATTTCTTTAATATCACTCACCTTATCCGAGTATTTGGTAAGGCGTTTCATTATCCCTAATTGATCGTTAGATTCATGCAATACTCCCCAGCCTTTTCCCTGAGTTTTTAAAGGAGTTTGACCAACTAATGCCAGTACCTTTGCATTCAATCCATAGGCTGTTAACAAAGCTGCCGAGCTATTAAGGAATCCTGGCCCAGGAACCACATTATAGACTGCTGTTTTACCAGATGCCAGGTGATATCCTAATGCCATATACCCGACTCCCTGCTCATGGCGTGTATGTATTACCTTTATTTCATCCTGATAGTCATAAAATGCATTGTACAACCAGTCGTTTTGCACTCCTGGCAAACCAAAAACAATTTTAATACCTTGTTTTATTAATGATCGCACTACGATCTGTCCCCCCGTTAATTTTGTCATAGTTTAGTATACTATATTTACTGCTTTTGTTTTTGTAAAAGCATATAACCCTTCTTTTCCCAATTCTTTTCCTATCCCCGATTGTTTAAATCCACCTAAAGGGAAATGAGGATCTGACCTAGCATTAGAATTTACCCATACCCAGCCGGCTTCCAGTTCATCTACCATTCTCATAGCCTTAGAAACATCTTTAGTAAAAACAGTAGAAGAGAGACCATAATTAGTCTGATTAGCCAATTGAATTGCTTCTTCAATAGTTTTAAAAGGTACACCAACCAATACAGGGCCAAAAATCTCTTCTTGTAATACCCTCAGGTTGTTATCTGTAGCAGAAAAAATAGCAGGCTCTAAAAAATATCCTTTATCTTTTATCTTTTTTCCGCCAGAAATTAAAGTAGCTCCCTCTTCGTTACCTAATTTTATATAATTGGTAACAGTATCTAAATGTGATTTACACACCAAAGGCCCTAAAGCCACATTATCCTCAAATCCATGTCCAATTTTCATTTTTTGAGCGCTGTGCATAATATCAGTCATGACTTTATCATAAACTTTTTCCTGTATATATACTCTAGAACCCGAAACACAAATTTGTCCCATGTTTCTAAAAATACCTTGAGATACACATTGGGATGCCCAATCTAAATCTGCATCTTCAAAAACAACTGCAGGGGATTTCCCTCCCAGTTCTAATGATATTGCTGTAATAGAATCTATTGCAGCTTTTCCTATCGCTTTTCCAGTAGTAGTAGATCCTGTAAAAGTTACTTTATCGATATCAGGATGTGATACTAAAGCATTTCCTGTAGTTTTTCCATTACCCAATATAATATTGACTACACCTGCCGGAAAACCAGCTTCTGCAATAAGTTCTGCTAACACCAAGGCGTTTAGTGGTGTTTCTCCCGATGGTTTTAATACCACCGTGCAACCTGTTGCCAAGGCCGGTGCCAATTTCCAAGCTGCAATAGAGAATGGGGTATTCCAAGGGATAACTGCAGCTACTACTCCTATAGGCTCTCTACATGTAAAAGCAAAATTTTGTTTATTATGGGGTTGCGGAATAGAAATATTAAAGGTTTCTCCCTCGATTTTACTACACCATCCGGCATAGTATCGAAACGTTTTGGCCGCACCTAATACTTCAGATTTTCTGGCTTCTACAAAGGGTTTTCCATTTTCTAAAGTGATCACTTCGGCGATATGATCTGCATTTTCTTCAATTAAATCACTTAGTTTATAGAGTAACCGCTCTCGGTCTGCAGGAAGCATTTTTCGCCATTCATAAGTATACAAAGCTTTCTTAGCTGCCCCCACCGCTTTGTTTACATCTTCTCGTGAAGAAATAGGAATAGTAGCAATCACCTCTTCATTAGCAGGATTAATTACTTGGCTAACTTCATCGCAATCTGCTAAAACCCACTCATTATTTATAAAATTCTTCTTAGACAGGTCACTAAAAAAAGATGTAGTCTTTGGGTGTAACGAAAGTTCTTGTATTGATTTCATTTATCTTACAGCATTTTTGGTTAAGTCTAGTCCCATTATCAATTCTTTTATCTCTGTAGAAAGGATAATTTCTTTAGCATTAATCTCTTTTTGAAAATATTTCTGCAACACTTTCATTCCGATTTCTGATAATTCTTTTCGAACTTCGAGAGAACGACCTTCGCGTAAACGAATCAATAGATTCATCATTTTATAATCTGGATTACCATCAATAATAAAATGATCACTAGATTGTACAACTCTACACTTTACTCCTAATCGAGGAATATGTCCCGTGGCTACGAGTTCATCGGTTAAGGTTTGAAAAACAGTTCTAAAATCTGCTTCTATATTACCTGAGCATTCTAATGTTATATGTGGCATACTAATCTGCTATTATTGGACGTGCTTCCATGGTTGCTTTTTTTACTTTGGTATTTATAAATGTACTTCCGTTTTCAAACCAACTTCTTGGTGCCGGCGCTCCCCATAGTGTTTGCCTTTGTGGATCACTTAAATTCCAACCCAACGGTTCTAAATCGGGATCAACAGTTAAATAATCACAGGTATAAATTTCTATTCTATGACCATCTGGATCTAGAATATATAAGAAAAAAGCATTGGACACGCCATGCCTTCCTGGGCCTCGCTCGATATTATTCACATATCCGGTGGTAGACATCACATCTAGTAGATGAATAATATTAAGTGCGGTAGGTACCCAAATAGCCGAATGATGTAATCTAGGTCCATCACCATTGGTTAGTGCCATATCATGAACATTTCCTTTTCGATGCATCCAGGCAGCCCACATTTCTCCTTTTTCTGTAGTAGAATACTCGGTAAGTCTAAATCCTAGTTGACTTACAAAAAATTCATATGTTTCTTGCGCATTGGGTGTAAAAACATTAAAGTGGTCAAACCGCTGCGGATGCATTCCTCGATAAGCTTTATATTCTCTGAGCTTTTGAGGTACTTTTTTCATACGTGCATAAAACTCTAAAATAAAACCTTGTGGCGATACGACTCGTAGTGTTCGGTCCTCGGCATATTTTGAAACCCACTCAGTATCAACATCAATGCTGTCTAAATGTGTTTTTAACGCATCTAAATCTTTTTCAAAAGCTACTTTAAATCCAACTGCCAGTACAGAAGGTTCTTTTGCTTTTTTTAAAATATAAGAGTGATGCTGTTGTTCTTCTAAACCACGCAAGTAAATGGTATCTTCAGTTCTTTCGGTCTCAATTAAACCTAATATATCTACATAAAATTTATGGGATTCTTCTAAATCGGTTACAGCATATTCTACATGGCTACAACGAATAATATTAAAAGGTAAATCGAAGTTATGAGGTACTAGTGCCATACTTATTTTTTTATCATTACTACTATTCAATCCCCAATTTTGGGATATCATGATCTCCTAGTGCTATAGAGATATTTTTGGTTTCCATATAAAAGTTAAAACTATACTCTCCGCCATCTCTTCCTATACCACTGTATTTAACACCTCCAAAAGGTGTAGGCAGATGTCTTACATTTTGAGAATTTATCCAAACCATTCCTGCTTCTACTTGGTGTGCTATTCGATGCGCACGGCTTACATCTTTTGTCCAGATATACGCTGTTAATCCATATTTTACAGCATTGGCTATTTTAATTGCCTCCTCTTCAGTTTCAAATGGAATTACAGTTAAGAATGGTCCAAAGACTTCTTCCTGGGCAATACGCATATCTTTTGATGCATCAATAAAAAGTGTTGGATTTACATAACATCCCTTTTCTAACCCATCTGGTTTACCACCACCTACTGCCAGAGTTGCGCCTTCATTTTTTCCTATTTCTCCATAATTCAATACTTTTTCCTGATGTGTAGGATGAATCATAGGACCAATTTCTGTTACTGGGTCTAATGGGTGCCCTACTTTTATAGCAGCGACTCTCTTTTTTAGTTTTTCAACGAAATCAGAATAGATATCTTTTTGTAATAGTAATCTACTACTTGATGTACATCGTTCTCCGTTAAGACTGTATTTCATAAAAATTGCAGCATCTAAAGCCCGCTCTACATCAGCATCATTAAAAACAATAATAGGATTTTGCCCTCCTAATTCTAAATGCACTCTTTTTAATGTTGGTGCTCCTTGTTTCATGATATGGCTACCGGTTGTAGTCTCCCCAATAAACGCTACTGCCTTTATGTATTCGTGTTCTGTTAATGATTTCCCTGCTTTTTCTCCAAAGCCGTGCACAACATTCCATACTCCTCTTGGCAATCCTGCCTCATGTGCTAATTCTGCAAGTCTGTTTGCTGTTACAGGGCTAAATTCTGCAGGTTTATGAACAACAGTACACCCTGCTGCCAGAGCTGGTGCTATTTTCCATGTACTTAGCATAAACGGAGTATTCCAGGGAGTAATGATCCCAACCGGACCTATGGGTTGACGAATGGTATAATTTGCATGATGAGTATCTGGTGTAGATAACCCATTTTGTGCATCAATAACCTTATCAGCAAAATACTTAAAGTTTGCAGCACCTCTAATCGCTGCTTTTTTCATAAAGCGGATAGGTTGTCCTGTATCATAACTTTCTAACACTGCAATTTCGTCTGCATGTTCTTCTATTTTTTCTGCTATGGCATATAAAATATCTCGTCTGTTTTTATGAGACATCGCTTTCCATTCTGCAAAAGCATCCATTGCCGCCTGCGCTGCATTATCGATATCTTCTTTATCACTTTCGGCCACGTGGGTTATAAAGTTTCCATCTATAGGTGTCGTATTCTCAAATGTTTTTCCTGAAATTGCTTCAACAGTGTTTCCATTGATAAGATTCTTGATACCTCTTTCTTTTAATTGAGGTAAAAACCGTTGTAATAATTCTAAATTCTTGTCTAACATTATTCTGCTATTAAGTAATTTTCTAATTTTCCGATACCTGCTACTTCACATACTACTGTATCTCCGGGATAAATATGTGATACTCCTTCTGGAGTTCCTGACCATATCATATCACCGGGATTAAGTGTCATAAAACCTGACATATATTCTATTAATTCTGCAATGCTATGTCTAATATTTTTGGTATTCCCTTCTTGCCTTAATTCTCCATTAACCCAGGTTTTAAGGGAAACATTATTAGGGTCTATATCTTTGGCATCGACCATCCAAGGGCCACAAGGCCCCCAGGTATCAAATCCTTTTGCTTTAAGTGGTGGTCTGTAATAATTAACCACAAAATCACGAACTGTGATTTCATTGCCCACCATATAATATCCAACATAATCTAATGCATCTGCAGCTTTAACTTTTCTGCAAGAACGACCAATTACTGCCACAAGTTCACATTCGTAATGCATATAATCTATCCCCGCCGGAACAATAATATTAGATGTATGCCCAATCATTGTGTGGGGCATTTTATGAAACAATATGGGATATTCTGGAATCTCTAATTTTAATTCCTTGGCATGATCTGCATAAGCTAAAGCCACACCTATCGCTTTACCAACTCCCTGTGGATCGACAGGTGGAAGAAACATAACATCATCAGGATTAAATTCTTGTGTACCTTTTAGTATTGTATTATTTTCATAAATTCCCTGATGGATTCCTCCATTATATGCAAATCTTACGTGTTTCATACCTATATATTTATTGTTTTTATCGCTGAATCAAATTCTCACTATCACAATCATTGTACTTTTCACAAATTAGTAGTGCGTATTTGACGTATTATTCTTTTGTTCTGGTTTATAATCTTCTGCTAATCCTTTTGCTGCTTTTGCTAATAAAAGAGTATCAATCCCAACTCCAATCATATTAGCACCATGCTCACTATAATAGTTAACAATTTCTTTTGAGACAGACAGGAAACCTGCTGTTTTTCCTTTAGTCTTAATACACTGAATAGCTTTTACTATTACCTCTTTTACTTTTGGGTGGTTGGGTTGTCCCAAATACCCCATAGATCCAGCTAAATCTGCTGGTCCAATAAATACTCCATCTACTCCATTTACTGCTAAGATTTCTTCCAAATTATTAATTCCTTGAACAGATTCTACCTGGCAGATCAAACACATTTCATTATTAGCATCTAGAAAGTAATCATTAGTTCTATTCCATTTTGATGCTCTTGCCAATGCTGTACCTATACCTCTACATCCTTCTGGGGGATAACGCATTGCCTTTACAAGTTCTTCTGCCTGAGATGCACTTTCTACCATAGGAATTAACAAACTTTGCACTCCAATATCCATAAGTTGTTTTATAAGTACCGAATCCCCAACAGGTGGACGAACAATAACCTGCACATCATATGCAGCCATTACTTGTAGTTGAGTCTGAATAGTTCGTAAATCAAATGGAGCATGCTCTCCATCAATTACAATCCAATCAAATCCAGAACCAGCCAAAATCTCTGCTGTAATGGTATCTACAATACCGTTCCATATACCATAAATGGTTTCACGATTGCATACTGCTTCTTTGAATGTGTTTTTAGAAATTTTCATGGTATTACATAAAATTACAAGTTATTTTTCCCAATGAATTATAATCAGCGGTAATAGTATCTCCAGCTTTTACAATAACTGGACGTGTAAAAGAGCCTGCCAAAATGATTTGCCCTGCATCTAATGTTATATTATGTTTTGCGTATTTTTTTGCTAACCAAATGACCCCTTTGGCAGGATGATCGAGTACCGCTGCAGCAACACCAGACTCCTCTATAGTTCCATTTTTGTATAATAATGCGCCTACCCATCTTAGATCTATATCTCGAGGATTAATTCTGGTATTGCCCAAAATAATCCCTGCATTCGCTGCATTATCCGAAATCGTATCTTTAACAGTTCTAACGTAATTGGTCTTGGGGTCTACTCGATAAGTACGTGCTGCAATAAGTTCTAGTACAGGCACTACATAATCTGTTGCATCCAATACATCTTCTATTGTAAGAGTATCGCCAAAAAGTGGTTTTTTTAGCACAAAAGCTAGCTCTACTTCTATCCTAGGGTCTAAAAAATCAGAAGTCTTTATCTCACAACCATTTTCATAAACCATATCGTCTAGTAGTGTTCCATAGTCAGGTTCATTGATATTCATAGCGACTTGCATAACCTTTGAAGTAAGCCCAATTTTATACCCGACTACTTTTCTACCTTCTTTTTTTTTGATATTAACCCACTCTTCCTGAATTTGATAGGCATCATTGATATCCATCTCGGGAAAATAATTTGTTGTGGCTACTACCTGTTTTTTATTTTTTTCTGAATCATGTAACCGATTTGCTTCCTCTTTTATTTGTAATGAAGTTAACATAGTATAATTTATTAGTTGCAATCTCGTTTATTTAAAAACAAAGTAGATTCATAAAAGTGCTATAATTGTTGCACTTTTTGTTTTTTCATTATTATTAGTGTAGCATAATGAGTTATTTTTGATGTATGAAAGATAAAGATTTGATTCGATTAGATAAATTCTCGGATAAAAAAGATTTACCCTTTTTTATGCGTCCCTTACTTCATGAAAAAAACAGAAATAGAAAAGACAGAGATCCACATCGTCATACATATCATGAGATTATTTATTTTAAATCTGGTGAAGCACTTCAGAACATAGACGATGAGCTTGTGAATCTAAAAACTCCAAACACTTTTTATTTAATAGAGCGAGGGCAGGTACACGATTTTATTAAAGGAAAAAACATGCAAGGTTTTCTAATTCGTTTTGACAGTGAACTTATTCCTTTTCAAACAACAATCGATAACATCTCTTTTTTATCAATAATTCATAATATATCCAAGGTAAATACAATTGTTTTAGACAAAGATGATGTATCACATTTTGAAGCAATTTTGGATCAACTTCATTATGAGTACTTATCTCCATTATATTCTTATGGAAGAAGGAATACAATCGTTTTTTTATTACTTACTTTATTAGTAAAATTACAACGAAAATGCAATGAAATCAATAGCGGTAACCAAAATTTAAATCAATCTTATGAAAAAAAGATGTATTATAAATTTCTAGAATTATTAGAACTTAATTTCTCTAGTTATCACGAGTGTGATTTTTATGCTCAGGAGTTAGGTTTATCAAATAGAAAACTAACCGAAATCACAATGCTTGTTAATGGGTCTTCGAGCAAGAAAATAATTATTGATCGCATAATTATTGAAGCAAAACGATTACTTCTTTATAGCCAAATCAGCTCGAAAGAAATCTCTTTTATACTAGGATTCGAAAGCCCTTCATATTTTAGTAGGCTTTTTAAAAATAAAACAGGAGAATCTCCTAATTCATATAAAAAAAACATAAAAAGTAAAGAGAATGTATACTTCGAAAAAAAATGATCTTTATTTATGTCGCTATCTTATCTGAAATAATAACATAATAGTCATAAGGTTACTTATCATCAATACCTGCTACCTGATCTTTATTCACTTCTTCAGGTATATTATTGCTAGCACTTACACTTTCTTCTTCCTCTTCAAAACTTTCCATAGTATCTGCCAGACGTTTGCTAATTTTAACCAAATAGATTGTCTCTTCTGTTCTTACTTCTACAGCTTCTATTGCTTCATTATGTTGGTTTCTAAAATGAACTATATCTCTATCATTATAACCATCGGGAAACTTTTCTACTAGTAGGTTTAAAATGTCTTTGTTAAGTTTTTTGTAGTCAACAATTACTCTTTTCATAGGACTCACAGGTTTAAGAATTAATTCTATACTTTACATATTTAAAACAACATTTTTTTTGCTAAATGCTATTTTCTCGATTATAAATCTTGGTGTATTTTTTATTCACTTACTCCAAGTAATTTTCAATTGAGTGTATATTATTTCACTGAGTAATTTGTTACTACAAGTCTAAATAAAAAAAATGAAACTTTTAAGAAATCAACTTTAAAAATCAATTATTTTTTTAAAATTTTTACTTGTTAAAAATTTTAAATTTTTATCTAATCATAACTTATTTCCGAAAGTTTTCAGAAAATTTATGTGTATTGCTTCACTACCTTTTTCAGTACTCATAATAATAATCGATTGTATTATTCATTAGAGATTTTATAAAAAGTAAGAAACTCATATCCCCTAATAATATGGCATTTTCGACGTTATGTATGTCGGTATTATGATTATGATAAAGACAATATTTAAAAAAAAATGGATAAAATGGCTATTCTATGCTATTGGTGGGTTCATTTTCTTCAGCATTTGCTTTTATGCTAGTATATATTTTGGTTTCTGGGGTAAATTACCTAATAAAGAAGAATTAGGTTCTTTAAAACAGGCCGAGGCAACTCAAGTATTGGATAAAGATGGCCATATGATAGGTAAGTACTACATCTATGACAGACAACCTATATCGTACGAAGATTTACCTCAGCATCTTATAGATGCACTAGTAGCTACAGAGGATGTACGTTTCTATGAGCATGATGGTGTAGATAACACAAGTTTGCTACGCGTATTTTTTAAGACCATTTTACTTCGGGATAAATCTTCAGGAGGCGGAAGTACCATAACTTTACAGTTGGCAAAAAATCTCTATGGAAGAAGAAAATATAAGTTATTTAGTACCGTAATCAATAAATTGAAAGAATCTTTTGTTGCCAAAAGAATAGAAGATATATATTCTAAAAAAGAGATTCTCACACTATATTTTAATACTGTTCCGTTTCCGGATAACACTTACGGAATTGAAAGTGCTTCCCAGAAATTCTTTAACAAATCTACTCATCAATTAACACTCTCTGAAGCTGCCACACTTGTTGGAACACTTAAAGCCAATCATAGTTATAATCCAAGACTGTTTCCCGAAAGAAGCCAGTTAAGAAGAGATGTTGTACTTCAACAAATGGTTAAATATGGGTACCTAAGCGCTCATCGATCAAATCAAACCATGAGTCAGCCTATCATCATGGATTATCAATATTTTAATCACGACCTTGGGTTGGCGCCTTATTTCAGAGAAGAAGTAAAAAAAGAATTGATCAACATCTTAGAAAAGCATAAAAAACCAGACAGTAGTACTTATGACATCTATAATGATGGTTTGATTGTACACACTACTCTCGACTACAAAATGCAGATTTTGGCAGAAGAAGCTATGAAAGAGCATATGCAAGTATTACAAAACGATTATGAAAAATCTTTTGGTAGTGCTGCTCCCTGGAAGACCGATAAAGACCTTGTTAAGAATGCAATCAAAAACCTTAAAATCTATGCTATATACAAGGAACAAGGGTTGACAGAAGCGCAAATTGAAGATTCTCTTTCTGCAAAGAAAGACATAGAACTATTCGAGTGGAGTGGTAACATTACCAAAAAAATATCTTCTCTGGATAGTATACAACATTATTTAAAATTTCTGAATACCGGAATGATTGCTATCGAACCAACAACAGGTGCAGTACAAGCATATCTGGGAGGGATTGATTATCGCTATTTTAAATATGACCATGTTTCGCAAAGCGAAAGACAGGTTGGTTCTACTTTTAAACCTTTTGTGTATACCACTGCTATAGAAAATGGTATGAAGCCTTGTTCTTATTTCTCGACAAAAGAGATCACCTATACAAATTTAGACAACTGGACACCTAAAAATGCATCAGAACAAAATGATCCATATCTTAATTTTACACTAGAAAAAGCGCTTAGTAACTCTGTTAATACTATTGCAGTAAAGGTGCTCAATAAAGTGGGTATTCCTAAAGTTGTAGATCAGGTAAAAAAACTAGGAGTCACTGCTATACTTTCTGAAGAACCTGCAATGGCGCTGGGTACAGATGGTATCAAATTAAAAGAATTAGCAGGAGCTTATGCAAGTTATGTAAATGAAGGTAAAAGTGTGAAGCCTTATTATATTTCGAGAATTGAAGATAAAAATGGTCGTTTAATTGCTTCTTTCGAACCCGAAATAGCTGAGACTCCTGCCTATAATGATTATACCAGGCAAGTGCTTTTAGAAATGATGAAATCTACTGTAGAGCAAGGTACTGCAACCAGACTTAGAACCACCTATAACCTCAAAAATGATATTGCAGGTAAAACAGGAACCACTCAAGACAATAAAGATGGTTGGTTTGTTGGGATTACTCCAAATCTAGTAACGATCACCTGGGTAGGAAATGATAATTACAATATTGGTTTTAAAACTACTGCTTTGGGGCAAGGAGCCAATACTGCACTACCAATTTTTGCCAAATTGTATCAAAAGATGAACCTGGATAGTACATTTGATCCTATTACAAAAAGTAAATTCGAAGAAAGTGCAAAGGAAGTTTTAAAGGATTTGGATTGTAAACCCGAAAAAAGAGATAATTTCTTTAAGCGTCTTTTTGGCAAAAAGAAAAAAAAGAAGAGGTTTTAAGCTAAAATATATATCAGCCTACTTCTTATCATCTGACTTCTCCGTATTTCTTTACCAGAAATGTATGTAGCCTAAACGCTCCCACTCCTAATAAAATACCTATTGCCATACCAGTAACGATATCGCCTGGATAATGTACTCCTATATAAATTCTGCTATAACTAACAACAATAGACCATACCACCATAAATGGAAAGATATACTTTAGGTGTTTTCGTAAGGCTAATCCTGTAAAAAAAGCTAATGCCATAGAGCTAGCTGCATGACCAGAAAAATATCCATGTCGCCCACATCGTTCTGCAATAAAACGTGTAAACTCTGCTACACCATCTGCCCTACATGGCCGTGGTCGCATAAACAACACATTTTTAAACAAATTTGATAGTTGATCGGTAGCAGTAATTAATAATGCAACAACCACCAGTGTGATGATCGTACCTCTAACTCCAAAATATTTATAGAAAAAAATCAATAATACTAAATACAGAGGGATTTGGTATAATTTCTCTGTCATAAATAACCAAAATCCATCCCATACAGATGTACCCAGATTATTGAGGTATAAAAAAAGTTCTTTATCTAATTGTATGAGGTCTTCCATTGTTATGGTCGTTTATCTATTTTTATTCGTCGTAACGTTCTATTTCACGATCATAAAAATCATTAGCAGTTTTAAAAAGATTTTCTGCTTCCTCTAACAATTCTTTTTCATCATTTTTATCAAACTCTTCAAGCCATTCTATTTCATCATTTTCCAGATTGATAATACATCTCGGAAACTCGGTATGAATTACAAAAATGGCATCTGGATAATCAGTATTATCGCCTAATAAGAATTTTGGGAAGTCCATAATGAATACTTAAAATTACAAAGTTTCAAAGGTACTATCTTTTTTAAGGAAATCAGAAAATTATTAGGGAACTACTATTCAATTTTAATTTCTACTCTATTGTTTGATTCTGGATCCAAATTAGAATCTGCAGTAACAACGGGCATAGTATCTCCAGCCGCTACTATTTCGATTAAAGATTCGTCTATACCTTGTTCTACAAAATATTTTTTTACATTACTTGCTCTCATTGCAGACATGATTTCGTTTTCAAAAGATGAACCGGCATCATCTGCATGGCCAATAATTTTAACTTTGCTTACTTTAAATATCGTTACATACTGAATATAAGAATCTAATGCTTCTTTAATTTCTTTGTATGCTTCACTTTCGCCCACCAAGAATTCTACAGGTGAAAAATCAAGAGCCATATCACACACCTGGCTAGATGTAAGGTTTTTGGTATTTCTCATTTCCATTAGTAAGACATCATCTACAAAATAGTAGGCCGTATCAAACCCTCCTCCTTTTACAGATTTTCCTTTTGGGCTATCCGAGAAATATCCCAAAGAAATATATTTTTCTGTTCCTTTTGCTCTATATACTCCACAAACTTTAGTCCATCCCTTGGTATTACATACCATTTTGGAAGATTCTATATTTAAAGGAAATCTAGAGGTAGTCGTTATTTTTGGCCTTCTGGCAGTAAAATATGATCCAATAGATGAAGTACAGGAATTCGAGATGCCTTCTCCTAAAGAAACATACATATGAAAATAGTAATATTTCCCCTTGGATAATGGTTGTTTTAATTTGGCTGTTACTCCTTCTTTATAAGGACCACCGGCAATATACATTCCTACTTTACCTTCTCCTGTTCTGGGCTCCTGTTCCCCAAACTGTTTTAAAAAATTAGGTGATTTATGAATAAATCTAATATCAGCCAATCTAGGGTGATAAGCATCTGGAGAATTAATTGTAGCTTTCCAATCCTTAACAATTCCAAAGTTTTGCATCTCCATATCCAGTCGTGAAATAGCTGCATTTGTAGCTTCGAAACTAGGGTTAGGAATAAGGTTTTGATTTTTACTATGAACAAAGTTTTGACTTATACTACTCTGTGTAACCAATATCATAAACGTTACAAGCAGTAGACAAAATCTAGAATTTGGGACTCTCATATTTTGTATTCTCTTTTTTTGGAAAGATAGTTAATTATTCGTTAATACCAAATAAACGTAATAAGTATGAAAATGGTATTTGGTCTTTATTTTTATTTAAAAAATTACTTCTAAAGCCTAGATTTTACAGGTAAAAAAGACGTTATGATTTTAATTCTTATGAATTAAACCTTTGGTCAAAGCATTAAATCTAAGATATAGAAGCAATGCAGAAACAGAAAGGCCTGCCAGCAATCCAATCCAAATTCCTGAACTTTTATATTCTGTATATAATCCTAAATAATAGCTAATAGGAAATCCTACTACCCAATAGGCTATAAATGTAATTAAAGTAGGGATTTTAACATCCTGAAGACCTCTCAAGGCTCCTAATACTGTAACTTGTATCCCATCGGAAATTTGAAATAATGCAGCAATAACTAATAGTTTTGCTGCAATGGCAATCACCTCGGTATTATCTGCCATATTTTCGGTATCTTCTATATCAAGATATATTCGAGGAAGTAAATCGTTAAACAGAACAAATACTAAAGCAAACACAACTGCTAATAAAAAAGTGAGCAGAAATATTGAAATTGCAATTCTTCTTAGGTCTATAAAATGCTGAAGCCCTTTTTGGTTACCTACACGCACCATTGCAGCCACACTTAATCCCATAGCTATCATAAACGTCATAGAAGATAGGTTTAATGCTATTTGATTAGCTGCCTGTGAGTTTTTACCTAAAATACCTGATAACCATATCGCAGCAGTAAAAATTGCCACTTCAAAAAACATTTGTAATGCAGAAGGAAATCCTAAGGCTATTATTCTATTTATCATTTTTCTCTCTAGCGAGAAAAACTTGATATGAGTCACATATGAGGTAGATTTTTCTTTATTTTTTAGGAAAACCCATAAAAAGATAACCATTACAAACCTTGAAGCTAATGTTCCGACGGCTGCTCCTACTATTCCCATTTGCGGAAAACCAAATTTTCCAAAAATCAATACATAATTGAGGGCTATATTTACCAAATTAGCAACCAAAGTTGCATACATAGGATACTTGGTCATAGACAATCCATCTGAAAATTGCTTTAATGCCTGAAAACTTACTAGCGGAATCAAAGAAAAAGCGACCAGATCCAGATATGGTATTGCCAGTTCGACCACCTCTGGAGGTTGTTTCATTAAATACATCAATGGTTTCGCTACGAGTATCAACAAAAATAATGCAATTCCTAATGTAGTACATAGAAATAACCCATGCTTAAATGCTGATTTACCACTAGCAAAATTGTTTTCTCCATCGGCCTCTGCCACCAATGGTGTTATTGCAGTAGAAAACCCTATCCCCAAAGACATCGCTATAAACATAAAACTATTACCCAGAGATACAGCTGCCAACTCTGCGGTACCTAACTGTCCCACCATAATATTATCGACTAAGCCAACAAAAGTATGTCCCAACATACCCAACATTACTGGTGTAGCCAACTTTAGATTATATCGAAATTCTTTAGTGTATTGTTGTAGCATTTTACAATTTTGAAGACGCAAAGGTATTAGAACTCGAAATAAACTAAATGATTCTTATCGTATATTTAACGTTATTTTTTTAATGGTTAAATATTCTGGAAATTACTAGTTCTAAAAAAGTCAAGGTAAAATGAGTTGATAGTTTATCATAACCGCCAGTTATTTCATTATTGACAAGAACCCACGAAAATATTATTTCGTTCCATACTTATCAAAAAGATACATCAAACTGGTCATTGTAGCAGCACCTAGTTCGAGTTCTCGTTTATTAACGGCATCAAAAGTATCATTTTTTGCATGATGATAATCAAAATAACGTTGTGAATCTGGTCGTAATCCCGCGAGTACAATTCCATCTTTTTTAAGTGGCCCGATATCGGCACCGCTTCCGCCTTGAGTGAAAGAATGTATCAAATAGGGTTCGAAAAGAGGTTTCCAGTCTTGTACCTGGGCGAAATTAGCATCATCACAATCAAACGAGAAGCCTCTGGGGGTAAATCCTCCCGAATCACTTTCTAAAGCAAAAACGTGATTCTCTCCTTTATCTTTAGCAATTTTTGCATATTTTTTACCACCCCGTAATCCATTCTCTTCATTCATAAATAATACTACGCGAATAGACCGCTTAGGCGTATATCCTATTTCTTTAAATAGTCTTAATACTTCCATAGATTGTACTACTCCTGCCCCATCATCATGAGAACCATCTCCCAAATCCCAAGAATCTAAATGCCCACCAACTACCATATATTCTTTAGGAAATTCACTTCCTGTAATCTCGCCAATCACATTGTATGATTGTACATCTTTCCAGGTACGGCAGTTCATATTAATATGAAATTTAATTTTAGGATTTAATGTTAACATAGAGCTTAACAAATCTGCTCCATTAGTACTTATTGCTGCGGCAGGAATTTTATCTATATCTTTCAGGTCACCATAACTCATTGATCCTGTATGAGGGAAATCATCTAGTCTAAGGTTCATAGAACGAACAAGTACTCCTACAGCACCAAACTTAGCTGCTTCTGCTGCTCCAGAATATCGTTGATCTACACACCCTCCGTAAGCTCTAAATGTTTCGATAAGATCTGCTTGCATAGGTCTGTTAAAAAACACTATTTTCCCTTCAATCTGAGCAGTGCCTAGTTTTTTGAGTTCTTCTAATCCTTTAACTTCTACAATAGGAGCTTTAATACCTCCTATTGGTGTTGGCACAGAGCCTCCTAATGCGCAAATTGGCACATTGGTCGTTATGCCTGGTTCTGTTTCGATATAGGCAAATTCTGTTACACCACGAGTCCATTTTGGTACCATTACCGGTTGTAACCATACTTTATCCAAGCCTAGCTTTTTTAACTCTCTTTCTCCCCATTCTACAGCTAGTTGAGCATTGACAGAACCAGAAAGTCTCCCCCCGATTTGATTAGAGAGATAATCCAGCCATGCATAACTTTTACCATCAAGTAGTGAGGTATCATATATTTTTTTTAATGTAACAGCATCTTCTTTTACTTCATTCTGTGCAAAGCTATTAAGTGATAAAATTGCAAAAATGATGGGGATTATAGTTCTTACCATAGTATTTTCTTAAACTTTTTTATTCGTTCTCTAATTCTTGTTTATACAAATCCAGATTAGCTTTTGTTTTGTTATCTAATTCTGGTTCTTGTATATCATCATATTCTTTTAGTGTTGTATATAACGTTTTTGCTACAATATATCGTGCTACGGGTTTATTATCGGCAGGAATCACATACCATGGGGCATGTGGTAAAGAAGTTCTATTTATGGCATCCTGATAACAATCCTGATATTGATCCCAAAGTTTACGTTCTTTTAGATCTCCTGCAGAAAACTTCCAGTTTTTTTCTTTCTTCTCTAGTCTTCGAAGTAACCTGTTCTTCTGTTCTTCTTTTGATAAATGCAAATAAAATTTATAAATCAAAGTACCGTTTTCGGCAATATGTTTTTCAAAATTTCGAATTTGTTCAAAACGTTGCTCCCAAAATGCATCATTAATATCTTCGACTGTATTGATATGAGGTATATTTTCTCCCATTATATATTCTGGATGTACTCGTGTTACCAAAACATTTTCGTAATGTGTTCTATTGAAGACTCCAAACTTTCCTCGTTGTGGCAAAGCGATATAGTGTCTCCATAAATAGTCATGACCTAGTTCTAACGCTGTAGGCACCTTAAAACTGTGAACAATAATACCACGAGTATTGAAATCTTTAAATACTTCTCTAATCAAACTGTCCTTACCAGCGGTATCCATACCCTGAAGACAAACCAGCACAGCATACTTGCCATGGGCGTATAAAGTATCCTGAAGCTTTCCTAATTTCTCACGTGTTTCTTCGAGTTCTTTCTCAATTTTTTTCTCGCTCTCATTAAGGTCAAAGGTGGTTGGGATTTTGGATAATTCTACGGTATTAGATACCATAAAATCTTTATGATTTATCTTCTTCATACTATGATTTGTGTTATCACCCGAAAGATACTAAAGTTTTGGGTTTGTAGGAAAATAGTTTATCAATACCCATTTTTAATATATTTTTTTAACAAAATCTAAGATCTAATAAGAAACATTTGAAAAATAAGCAGGCTTACCTAGCATAAAAATCATAGCTAAATCCAACCATAAACGTATCATATCTACGTCCTAAACTCTTAACATTAAGTTCTGCAAAAATATGTACAGGTATAGAAATCTGATGTAATGCTCTTATTTTTATTTGCGCTCCATGGTTAAAACTTCCTGTTCTAAACCCCAGAAAAGCATCCTCTTCAATTGCTTCAAATTCATCTGAATCATTACCTACATATCCTATTCCGGCAGTTATTGTAGTAGGATACCAATTAAATAAAATTAAATTTACTCCAATTGCCAGTTCATTATACCCTTCATACTCTTGATCTGCACCTATAGCAAATGAACGATTGTATTCTCCTAAAAAAGTGGTGTAACAATTAAAAGCATATTCTATCCTGGCTCCTAATGCTAATTCATTTTCGAGTCCAAAACTTTTTGCCGCTGCAAATCCATAATTAGTTGCTCCCGGATCATATTGAGCAGAGGACATATGGGGTATACACAACAACGAAGTCAACAATAAAATTCTTCTCATTATTTTGGGCATATACTAGAATTGGTCGTAATATAAGACGTATTAATTACAACAATTGTTTTCATCAAAAAATATAATTGATCGTTATGATCATATAAAAGGATGAAGATTAATAATTACTTAGCCGCAAATAGTTTTACATCTTCTTCACTTACTTCGTTACCGCCAAGAATAATTAAACGTTCGACTACATTGCGTAGTTCTCTTATATTACCTGTCCAATCATATTGCTGTAATTGTTTTACAGCTTTGGGAGAAAACGTTTTAATAGGTGATCCTTGTTCTCCTGATATTTTTTTAGCAAAATACTCTATCAATAAAGGAATATCATCTCTTCTATCATTTAATGCCGGAACTTTTACCAAAATCACTGCCAATCTGTGATAGAGATCCTCTCTAAATTTATTTTCTGCTATTTCTTTCTTTAAATCTTTATTTGTTGCAGCAACTACACGTACATCTACTTTGATATCTTTATCACTACCTACTCTTTGTATTTTATTTTCCTGTAGTGCTCTAAGTACTTTTGCTTGTGCAGAAAGGCTCATATCTCCTATTTCATCAAGAAATATGGTTCCTCCATTAGCAGCTTCAAACTTACCGGCACGGTCTTTATTGGCCGATGTAAAAGCTCCTTTTACATGTCCAAAAAGTTCACTTTCTATTAATTCCCCAGGTATTGCTGCACAGTTTACTTCTATCATTGGTCCTTTTGAGCGATCGCTTTTTTGATGAATCCAGTGCGCAACTAATTCTTTACCTGTACCATTAGGACCGGTAATTAAAACTCTTGCATCTGTTGCAGCAACCTTTTCGATGATACTCTTGATATCAGAAATAGCTTTTGATTCTCCAATCATCTCATAATTTTTGGAGACTTTTTTCTTAAGCATTTTATTCTCTACAACGAGTTCCTTACGATCTAAGGCATTACGTACTGTATTGAGTAAACGGTTAAGATCTGGTGGTTTAGAAATATAATCAAAAGCACCTAACCTCATTGTATTTACGGCAGTATCCAGATCCCCATGACCAGAAATCATGACAATAGGAATCTCGGGTTTTATCTTTTTAATAGCCTCTAATACTTCTACCCCATCCATTTTTGGCATTTTGATATCACAAAGCACAAGATCGTAATCTTCTGCTTTGATTTTTTCTATACCAGAAAGCCCATCTTCGGCTTCAAAGACTTCATATTTACTATTTTCTTCAGATAAAATTTTTACCAGAACCCTACGGATTGCTGCTTCGTCCTCGATTACTAATATTTTTGCCATTATATTTTTAATTTTATTCCGCTACGAAAATAGAATGTATTTTTATCATTGATTGCTAATACATTTTCTTGATTACCATCTCGCAAACGAATTTCATTACTTAATGTATATCCTGCATATGTGTAAAACAATAAGTGTTCCGTAAAATAATATTCATACCCCAATGCTCCCATAACATTAAACATCGATACATTTTCTATTACTTTTGTTTCTCCGTTTTCATTTACATATGCTCTGTTATTTTGCAAATTACCATAAAAACGATCCAGTCCGACAAAAGCCTGAAGTGTACTTTTCTCATTAAAAAAATATTTAAGATTTGTTTTAGGAGTTCCTATAGCATAGGACCAACTTTGATGAAATCTTTTATAATAATTAATGATAGGAAGCGGAAAATTAAGGCTTGCAGGGTTAGTATACTGCACTCCTACAATTAAACGAGCCGTTTTTGGTTCTTGTATATTTTTATAGGTCTTTACAAAATATAAAGATCCTCTGTATCTAAAATCATCGCTCTCTAAACCTGATCCTTCAAAATTAGATGAAATTCCAACTCCGAATTTAGTCCCAAATCGCCAATTGTTTTTCATCTTAAAAGTATACCCTAACTCTACAGCTGCTGTATGAAAACTATTTAGTTCTCCCCGATCATCAAATCCCAACTCATCATCTATCTGAAGATTATTAAATCTATATTGTGCACCGATTACCAGGTAAGTTCCTTTATCATCCATTTTAATAGGATAATTAGCAGAAACTCTAATACGGCTATAGACATTATCACTATCGGCTTGTGGGATATATGTATATTCGATTCTTGCTAAATCAGTACTCTGACAACGTACGCCATTAAAGCTATATAATAATATGCATATCAAAATCAGGTTCTTCTTTCTCATTTTTTGGGGCGTATGTTATACTTTTCTATCTCTTTTTTTTCATTCTTTTATAATGGTAACTTCTCGTTGTGGGAAAGGAATATTAATGTTATGCTCTCTAAACAAACGATCTATTTCAAATCTAATCTCACTTTTAGGAACTCCTGATTGAAAACTATCATCAATAGTAAAAATTATTTTGAAATTTAATGAGCTATCTGCAAAATCTGTAAATAAAACCATTGGAGGTGGGTCTTTTAGCACATTTGAATTAGAAGATGCTGCCTTAATCAATAACTCTTTCACTAATTGTGTGTCGCTACCATAAGCAACGCCCACAGAAACAGATTCTCTGGTTACTGTCCCGTTTTGAGTCCAGTTATATAAGGACGAGGACATATATTTATGATTAGGGATAATTAAAACTTTATTATCTATGGTTACTGCTCTAGTCGTTCTTAATTTTATTTCTTCTACTCGTCCTACTTTACCATCTAATTCTATAATATCGCCTACATGTACCGTTTGATCTATAAAAATAAATATCCCGGATAAAATATCCTGAATAAAAGTTTGCAATGCAAGACCTACACCAACTAATAATGCAGCAGAAGCAGCAAATATAGCTGTGATATTAAATCCAATACTATCTAATGCAAAAAAGATAACAATGAGATAAATGAAATATTTTGAAAATGAGAATACCGATTCAAACTTAAGTTTATCCTGACTCTGCATTTTACGGGTAAAAACTCTCTTTGTAAGTTTTAAGATAACCGAAGTAATAACAAAAACCAGTAATACAAAAAATAATAAACCTACAGTAAGTACAAAGGGATGTTCGTCTGTTCCGAAATGAAAAATTTCATAACTAAAAAATTCTTGCAGGGTATCCCAAATATTTTTAGGAATAACTTCTTTAACCTGCTCCTTTACTTGTTCTGTAATTTCTTCCTGCATCATAGCGTTAATATTTCATCCACTTAAATAACTCTTTATAGCTTGGTTTTTTACCATACATAAGTATCCCTACCCGGTATATTTTTCCTGCCAGCCATGTGATAAAGATAATACTTCCTACTAATAGAAGCATAGAAATCAATACTTCCCACCAGGGTACCCCAAAAGGTATACGCATTAACATCACTATTGGAGAAGTTAAAGGAATCATAGAAAACACTGTAGATACTGTGCCATGAGGATTTTCTATTACAGAAAAGAACCCTACATAAATCCCCAGCATTAGTGGCAAGATAATAGGTAACATAAATTGTTGCGAATCGGTTTCACTATCAACAGCTGCACCTATAGCAGCATAAATCGAACTGTACAAAAAGTATCCTCCTATAAAATAAATAAAAAAAGACAACACTAAAGTCCCTAATGGAAGCTTCATGATATCTTGAAGTATTAGTTGTATTTCTTGCTGACTATCTCCTTGCATAGCCATCGATTGATCTATACCCACAGGTTGTGGATTTATCCCAAAAACCGAAGATACTACAGCAAGTAACACTCCACCCAAAATCACCCATATGAGAAACTGAAGAATCCCTGCAAAAGAAGTTCCCAGAATTTTACCCATCATAAGTTGTAATGGTTTTACAGAAGAAATGATAATTTCTATGATTCGATTAGATTTTTCTTCGATAACAGATCGCATTACCATATTACCATAAATGATAATAAACATCATTAAGAAATACCCCGCTACACCACCAAAAATCATTTTTATATAACTAGACATCTTTGATGTTTTCTCTCCAGAAAAGTTTTCTATTAGAATATTTACTTTGGCTTTTGAGTTTTCTATGGCATCCAGATCCAGTCCTTTTTCTTCAAAATTTTGATTGGTTAACTTATTAGCTATAATTTTTTCAATTCTATTAAGTATTGAAATACTTGGTGCTTCATCTGCATAAAACTGTATTGATTTGGCAAGTTCACTATTAGAGTTTTTCTTTGGCACATACAATAGTCCATCAAGTTTTTTGATAACTACAGAATCTTTTGCATCGTTTAAAGTTAGATGACTATAATCTATATAGTCGACATCCCCAGAATCTTTAAAATCAGTACTAAACAATCCTGTTTCATCATAGAATGCTACTTTACGAATTTCATCATTGTTTAAGGTCGCGAGCCAGGCAATTAAAGAAATCATACCTACCATGATCAAAGGACTTAAAAAGGTCATCATTACAAAGGTCTTGTTCCGAACTCGAGCTATAAATTCTCTTTTGATAATTAATTTTAGATTACTCATTCTCTGTAATGGTTTTAATAAATATCTCGTTAACTCCTGGGATCACTTCATTAAATCTCATTATTTGGCCCTTATCTGATAAATACTGTAATAATTCATTCGAGGATGTATTATTATCTAAAGTTATTTTCATTTTCAATTGATCATCAATTGTTTTAAAATCTGCGGGGGTTACATCAAACTTACCTTGTAATGTGGTATATAAATCGGTGTTATTTTCGGTTAAAATACCTACTTCGAATGTATTAGATTTATAGGCTCTCTTTATATCGGTTACCTTCCCTTCTAGTATTTTTTTAGACTTATTTATTAGGGCAATATGATCACATAATTCTTCAACACTTTCCATACGGTGAGTAGAAAATATGACTGTTGCTCCTTCATCTCGTAGTTGTAGAATTTCATCTTTAATAACATTGGCATTTATGGGATCAAAACCACTAAATGGTTCATCAAAAATTAGTAGCTTAGGTTTATGAAGTACAGTTACAATAAACTGTACCTTTTGTGCCATTCCTTTAGAGAGCTCTTGTATTTTTTTGTTCCACCAATGTGAAATATCAAATTTATCAAACCAATATGTCAAACGTTCTTTGGCTTCGGCTTTACTAAGACCTTTAAGTTGAGCCAAATACAATGCTTGTTCACCTACTTTCATAGATTTATACAGACCTCTTTCTTCTGGTAGATAACCAATATCTCTAATATGCTGTGGTTTTAACGGTTCATTATCCAGATATACACTTCCTCTATCAGGCAAAGTGATTTGATTAATGATTCTAATTAGTGTTGTTTTGCCAGCTCCATTAGGACCAAGTAATCCAAATATACTTCCTTTAGGTACCTGGATTGATACATCTTGCAATGCTGTAAAATTTCCAAATTGTTTAGTGGCTTGTTGTACCTCTAAAAGATTAGCCATAGATATAAAATATGATTGTAGTTTAATATGAAACCCGAATGATACGAAAACTTAAAAACTTATGCTAATTATGTTAATGATTAATAAGATAAAACAGCAATAAATTTGGTCTCTCTTTTTTAGCCTGAATTACGTAAGTACATAATTCTAAAAACAAAACCCACCCTGAATACAAGTATTAAGGATGGGAAAAAAATTGCTATGAAAAAGAAAAATTATCACTAAATGCGCTAGTGATGTCTCAAATATACGAATTTTTCTTAATCAAACGTTAATAGAATTATAATGATTAAAAGTAGGTCTAATCACATAATTTTATTAAGAAAACATATCTTTTACTTTTTCAAAAAATGACTTATCTCCACTATCGGGGCTAGGTCTAAAATGATCATCTTTAGCCATTTTTTCAAAAAATTCTCGTTGTTCTTTGCTTAGGGCTTTTGGTGTCCATACATTAACATGTACCAAAAGATCTCCTTTTCCGTAACCGTTAAGACTTGGAATTCCTTTTCCTCTCAATCTCAAAATCTTACCGCTTTGTACTCCATCTTCTATCTTAATTCTCACTTTACCCGATACCGTATCAATTTCTCTGGACGCTCCTAAAACAGCTTCAGAAAAACTAATGTATAAATCATAGTGTAAATTATTTCCTTCTCTCTGCAATTCGGGATGTTCCTGTTCTTCTATAGCGACCAAAAGATCTCCTGCGATTCCATTACCAGAAGCTTCATTACCTTTTCCAGCAACTTTAAGCTGCATCCCATCTTCTACTCCTGCTGGTATTTTTATGCTTACTGTTTCTTCTATAGCTTTTAAACCTTGAGCATCTGCATCGGCAGGCCTATGATCTATTGTCTGACCAGCTCCTCCACAGGCAGGGCACGGAGAAGATGTTTGCATTCTCCCTAATATAGTATTAGTAATTCTGGTTACTTGTCCTGCTCCATTACATGTACTACATGTCTTATAGGTGGTACCTGGTGCTTGAATTTTTCGTTTTACCTTAATCTTCTTTTCAACACCATTTGCGATTTCCTCTAATGTAAGCTTAACACGAATACGAAGGTTACTTCCTTTAGCTCTTCGTTGTCTTCCGCCTCCGCCGCCAAAACCGCTAAAACCACCAAATCCACCACCAAAAATATCACCAAACTGACTAAATATGTCATCCATATTCATTCCACCGCCGCCAAAGCCGCCGCCTTCAAAAGCCTGGTGTCCATACTGATCATAACGTGCCTTTTTATCAGGATCACTCAAAATTTCATATGCCTCTGCAGCTTTTTTAAACTTTTCTTCGGCAGTCTTATCCCCCGGGTTTTTATCGGGGTGGTATTCTATAGCTTTCTTACGATACGCTTTTTTTATTTCAGCTCCTGTAGCATTTTTGCTAACACCTAATATGTCATAAAAATCTTCCTTCATAATTTCTTATTGACCAGTCACAACTTTTGGAAAACGAATTACTTTCTCTCCCAACTTATATCCTTTTTCTATAACGTCTACAATCTTTCCTTTTAGATCATCATTTGGAGCAGGTATTTGGGTAATTGCCTCATGATCATCAGCATTAAAAACATCTCCCGCAGATACTTCTACTTCAGATAAACCTTTACTTTTTAAAGTTTCCTTCAGTTTGTTATGGATTAGCTCTACGCCTTCAATAAGCGCTGTATCTTCTGATTTTTCAATTTCTTTTAATGCACGATCAAAATCATCTAACACAGGTAACATTGACTGTATAACGTCCTGGCTTGCAGTTTTAAACAATTCTAAACGCTCTTTAGAGGTTCTTTTTTTATAATTTTCAAACTCGGCAAAAAGTCTTAAAAACTTGTCTTTTTCCTTTTCAAGTTCTTCTTTTAGTAGTGTTTCTGCATCTACTACCTCTTCTTTCTCTGTCTCTTCAACAGGAGCATCAAGTACTTCTTCTACTTGATCTTTTACATCTTCAGTGTTTTTATTTTTCTTACTCATGTAACTCGTACCTTTTATACGTTTTCATTTTGAATAAGCAAAAGTACTGCCATTTTTGAATTAATGTCATAATGTCACAGGATTTTTTTAGTATATATTTAAGAGTATTCCTTCTATAAAAAAATAATTTTGACATCATTTTTAACTAAAACTAATATTTATGAAAATTAAATTTGTTAGCACACTTGTTATCACTGTGCTTCTAATAACTGTTTATTCTTGTAAAGGAGAAAAACAAAACGAAACAAAAGCTAATACTCCAGAGGAGGTAAAAGAAGCTCCGGTAGAAGCTATTACGTATAATGTCGATGTTGCATCAAGTTCTATAGACTGGGTTGGATCTAAGCCTTTAGAAAAGCATACAGGAACCTTAAAGCTAGCTAGTGGTACATTTGAAACTAAAGAAGGAGCAATCACAAGTGGATCTTTTACCATTGATATGACCTCTATAAATGTCACTGATCTTGAAGGAGATGATAAAGCCTATCTGGAAGGACACCTTAAAGGAGAAGGAGAAGGAAAAGAAGATCATTTCTTTAATGTTGCTAAATTTCCGAAAGCTGTTTTTGAAGTGACCGGAATTACTGAAAAAGAAGGAAAAACTTTTATTGATGGAAATTTAACTATAAAAGGTACTAAGAAAAACATCTCATTTCCTGCCACAACTTCTGTTGAAGGTGATGTAATAACATTAAACACTGAAGTGTTTACTATTAATCGTACAGAATGGGGCGTAAATTATGGATCTAAATCGGTTTTTGAGAACCTGGGAGATAAATTCATTAATGACGATATCGAAATAAAGCTTAGCCTTAAAGCTAATAAAGCTTAATCCTGTTTTCTTTATAAAAACTATAACCGGTACTCATAAGAGTATCGGTTTTTTTATCTAGCCTCTTTATCGATAAGCACATCTACTGCTGAAGCAATATTATCAAAATTAAAATCAAATCCTGTAGTAGAAATCTTACTACTACTAACCCGCTGACTAGAAAACAAAAGGCTATGCATTTCTCCTAAAAACAATTTCATTGTTAGCCTTGGTACATTAGGCAAAATTATTTTTTTATCTAATTTCTCTGCTATAGTATTCATTAGTTTTTTGTTAGAAACAGGATTAGGAGCCACCGCATTAAAAACTCCTGTTAACTCTTCTTCTATAACAAACATAAACATGCGGGCCAGATCATTAACATGAATCCAACTTTGCCATTGTTTACCATTTCCAAAGAAAGCTCCCATTCCAAATCGAATAGGTTTTGCCATTTTGGGAAAAGCTCCTCCTTTCTCAGATAAAACCAATCCAATACGAAGTAGACTAACTTCGATATCTAACGTTTTAAACTGCAAGACAGCATTCTCCCATTGGGTAACTACTTCTCCTAAAAATCCAGTGTCACGCTCTGGAGCATCTTCTGTATAATAATTCTGAAAAGAATCTGGATATATACCAATAGCACTTGCAGAAACAATATGACGAACCGAATGTTTTATATTTTTTAATGATTCTAAAATAAGAGAAGCAGTATGTGTTCTGCTTTCTAATATTTCTTTTTTATAAGAAGATGTCCACCGTTTTGCTACCGTTGCTCCAACTAGATTAACAATCACTTCGACATCATTAAAACAATCGGTATCGATTTCCCCTTTTTTTGGATCCCAAAAATAACCTGTATAGTTCGTTTTAGAACTTAGCTTATCTTTACTAGTGGTAAGGTAGTTTACTTCGATTCCAGATTGATGGCACAGATTAACTATTTCCTGGCCTACCAAACCTGTTGCACCAGTAATTAAAACTTTCACATGTCTAAATTTTAGTGATTATTAGATAATTAATTTACTGCAAAATACTACCGACTTACAATAAAACCTATCTCTTTATTATAGGTTTAACATACGTTTAGTATTCTTCTAACTTCCTAATAAATAGTATATTTATGATTCTACTTTTGTAGTTCTAAGCATTTCTCGTTTTCCTGGTGGCCCGGGAAGTCTTTCTACTACAAAACCTACCTCTTGCATTGCACGTCTTACGCTGCCTTTTGCCGCATAAGTAACCAAAACTCCTCTCGAACGAAGTGCTTCATACATCTTCCTAAAAATCTCTATTGTCCAAAGTTCGGGTTGTACCCTAGCTCCAAAAGCATCAAAATAGATTAAATCAAAACTGTTTTTATCTATTATATCTGCAAAAAACTGCTTACGCTTAACGAGTTTAAAGTTTGAAGTGATATCTACTGGCAATTCCCATAATGATTGGTGCATTGTATCAAAAACCTGTTGTTTCTCTTTTACAGCAAGTACTTCGGGATAATTCAATAGTTTGGCCTCTGGTAGTGCTACTGGATATCCTTCTACTCCAACATAATAAATTGGTAGATTATTTTTTTCTGCTTCAAGAAATGTTATAAAAGCATTTAGACCTGTTCCGAAACCTATCTCCATAATATCCAGCGAACCCGACTTATTTTTACTCAGAATATGATCGAATCCACTTTTAATAAACACATGCTTTGCTTCATTAATTGCACCATGTTTAGAATGGTAATGCTCATTTAACTCTGGCAAATGAATGGTTTTTGAACCATCGGCAGTGGTAATAATTTTACGTTGTATCTCTTCTTGCATTATTCTTTTATCAAAACACCTTCTGCTACAAAAGAATACGTTTTCTTAGGAGTTGTAATACTGGCAATTTCTTCTTCGGTTTTTCCTGCATCACTGGCAAAATGGCGTTGTTCATCTACAGACATCTCAGTCACAAATGCTTTACCCTGAACAATGATAGTATCATTTTCTATGTTCTTTGGCACAAAAAAACCATAATCTTTAAACTTCACCATAGTTTCTTTATCACCATCCAAAGCTACTTTCATCCAACAACCTTTAGCCTTACAAACAGCATTTACCGTACTCGAAAAAGCAACTGCTACTGTATCGCCTTCTTTTAAGTTTTCATATTTTTCTGCTATTGCATCTCTATTGTAAATATGATCTGAAGATACTTTATCACCAAAACTTTTATAATTTTCACTTGAAATATCGTTAACAGAAAAAAAGTTTTCTGTCTTAGTCGATGAATTACAACCTATTAGTACTAACAATCCTACAAAAAACAGTGCATTTTTTTTCATAATCCTTTATTATCTTTATGTTTTGCAAAATTAAACATTTTTAAAATTCTTATTTTATAAGAAAAGGGTATTTTTGTAGTGAATTAAAAGGATGTTAGTATTCCTTTGGTTTTGAGACAAAGAATATGATAACAAGCTGTAAAAAAGCCTAATGCTATCATTAACTTTTAAAAGATAACCAAGTAAAACGAGCATTAAGAAATTTAGATATTCTTTTCTTCAAAGTAGCTATTTTAAATCTCTTACCATAGTATGTAGTGACTACACTCATTCTTAACCTTTTAACCAATGTAATGTAAAATAATTAAAACGACTGAAACAAATGAAAAACACAATTTCTCAAGCCTTGAAAATTAGTGAAGTAAGTGAGTCCAAAATCGGACAAGTAGATTTTGAAAATCTTAATTTCGGGAAAATTTTTACAGATCATATGTTTGTCTGTGATTATGTGAATGGAGAATGGCAAAATCCAGAAATTGTTCCTTACGGTCCGCTCACTATGGAACCTTCTGCTCGTGTTTTTCATTATGGCCAAGCAGTTTTTGAAGGGATGAAAGCGTATAAAGATGATAATGGAGATACTTTTTTATTCAGACCCGATGAAAACTTTAAACGTATCAATATATCTGCAGAGCGTTTGGCTATACCAGAATTTCCTGAAGATTACTTTTTTGAAGGACTAAATGCCTTGTTAAAATTGGATAATGAATGGATTAAGCCTGGTTATGGAAATTCATTATACATACGTCCTTTTGTGATTGCAACCCAGGCAAGTGTTTCTGCTTCTGAAGCAGATGAATATAAGTTTATGATCATATGCTCACCTGCTCAATCCTATTATAGTGGTGATGTAAGTGTATTGGTTGCAGAAAAATTTAGTCGTTCTGCTAACGGAGGTTTTGGATATGCAAAAGCTGCCGGAAACTATGCAGGGCAATTCTATCCAACAAAACTAGCACAAGAACAAGGATACCAACAAGTGATCTGGACCGATGCTAGTACTCATGAATATATGGAAGAGGCAGGAACAATGAATGTATTCTTTAGAGTTAATGACACCTTACTTACAGCTCCTGTTAGTGATAGAATTCTTGATGGGGTCACTCGTAAAAGCTTGATTACTATTGCCGAAAAAGAAGGTATTAAAGTAGATGTACGACCTGTTAAGGTTAGCGAAATTGTTGAAGCTGCAAAAAACGGAAGTTTAAAAGAAGTTTTTGGCGCAGGAACTGCTGCTGTGGTGAGCCCTGTAAAAGCATTTGGTTATAAAGGAGAGCATTACGAAATCGAAAAGCAAGAAAATTCTTATGCTTCTTATTTCAAAAAAGCACTAATGGATATTCAATACAATAAAGCCGAAGATACTTTTGGCTGGAGATATAAAGTGTAGTTTGGAGGTATGAAAATTATACCGACTATATTATGAAAACAAAACTCCCGAAAAAATATTTTTTCGGGAGTTTTAGTTATTTATCGATCTAAGATTTCTTTAATATTGGGTTTAAAATAATTAGGACCTTTAAGCACTTTACCATCCTCTCTGTAAATAGGCTGCCCATCTTCACCCAGTTTACTCATATTACTACGCTGGATTTCATTAAACACTTCTTCTATCTTGTGTTGCATACCATGCTCGATAATAGTACCACACAAAATATATAACATATCACCCAAAGCATCAGCAACTTCTACCAAATCATTGTTTTGAGCAGCCTCAAAATATTCTTCATTCTCCTCTTTCATCAAGTTAAATCGAAGTGTATTTTTAGCTTCTCCCAAATCTGCTATGGGTTCGTTTTTATATCCTAGTTTAAATGAGGTATGAAATTCTTGTACCGCAGCAATTTTATCTTTCATCAGTATATTTTTATAGATTATCTTTGCCGTAAAAATAACAATTTATGTTTAGTCAGGGCCAGTTAATATTTGCAGGATTTTTTGTCGTAGCATTTATCATCTTAATGATATTTAGCTATCGAAAAGACATCAAACTACATCGCAAATATTATAAGGGTAGTCTTTTTATTCTCATTGGTTTTATTATCTTTATTTTGTTGCTTTTTGCGTTAAAAACGTATTTACAACCCGAGTAAACCATAAACACCCCTAGAATTTCAGTCAAAATAGTTGCATTTTGGTTACTACCGTATTGGTACGTAATCTGCCTATCTTTTTGGTTTTTCTTAAACCATTAGGATAAAATACCTTGTATTGGGTATGGATTTACCCCAGTTCTTTTAGAGTATTGAAGTACATAATTAAATACAATGTCATGAAAAAAATCTTAATTAAAACTATTCCTTGGGCTACAATAATCGCTTTAATTGTATTCTTAGCTGAAACTTGTAATCGCGTCAAGACTTGTTGTGAAATCTGTTATGAATATTCTGATCAACACATAAAACACAAAGACAATAACGAAGATTATATGTTAAAATTCAATTGTTCAGAAAAAACAAATTTTCAACCTATTCATTTAGATCTAGTACATAGTTTTGGATTACTTGGTTTAATGGAAATTGACAATAATTCAACCTTAAAAAAAATGCATATACGTCTAAAAGAAATAGGAAAATGTGAAAAATATAGCATTGTACAAGGTTCTATTAAATACTTAAATCATACAGTAGATTCAATAACTAAAAACAAAACGCATCATATTACTGTAAAACTTCGAATGAATAATAGTGATAGAGTAAAAGAGGATATTGTAAAATTACCCAAAAGTATTATCAGCATAAAAAATGAAGATCTGATAGATATTCACCTAGATGCAAAGGATTTAAATATCCCAACATTTGAAGAAATAATTAATGGTATTGTTATTCACAAGCCACTCACTCACTTTGGGGATCAACAATGTAATAGTAGAATAATCGGAGGAGCAAATTAAAACAAGTTAAGTTATTTTATAAAAAATACTTAGAAAAAAAGAAAATACCATGTATTGGGTATAGATTGATGTTCTCTTTTTTGAGAGTTTTGGATAACTAAATAACTAAAACTAAATATCATGTTGAAAAAAATAATTAAGAGAATCAAATGCTCTTTTATAGCTGCTTCAGTTTTTATACTGATAATATCTTGTGTTAATTCAAATGAATCCAAAAATCTTGGAGAAATTTATGACATGAAAACGACTGAATTAAAAAAAACAACTGAATTAAAAAAATTGCTAAACAAAAATAGTGATGAAGATCTTACGCTGACTTTTAATTTTTCTAAAAAAAATAAATTTCAGCAAGTTCATTTAGACTTGATCAATGATTTTGGGTTACTTGCAATGATAGAATTAGAAAATGATACAATACTAAAGAAAATCCACATGAGGCTTAAAGAAATAAAGGATAACAAAAAATATAGCCTTGGAGAAGTAAAATATCTAGAATCTAATATGGTTGATTCTAATACCCAAAAAAAAGTACATCATATAACAGTGGAGCTCACTCATAATATAGGAGAAAGGAAAAAGCAAAGTATTGTTAAACTACCTAGTATTAATCCCGTTTTTAAGAACGGTGAAATAATTGATATTCATATAAATGCCGAAAATCTAGGCATCCCAAAAACCAAATTAGTGTTTAAAGACAGTATCTTAACAGGAACTTACAAAGAGGCAACTCATTTTGAGGATCAACAATGTAAAAGTCAAGTAATAGGCATATTAAACTAAACATAACAATTGAAATACAGAAACTTATCAATATTATTATTTCTTTTTCAAACACTAATTAGCTTTTCTCAAAACAATCTTATTTTGAGAAAAGCTTTGGAAGATTTAAAAAGATACGACATAGAAAGCGCAGAAAATAAGCTAAACTCTATTACATCCTCTCCGGAGAGAGAGTTACTATTATGGAATGTTAACATGCTTAAGTATGGAATTAAAGATACTATTGTTACAGACAATAAAACTATGTTTAGCTCTAAACTAGAAGAAGTTCTGGAAACTATAAAAAATGGCGATATTTATAAAAACCTTAAAGTACCTAATGATTCGTTAAGTTTCAGTTACTATCAAAAAGCTTTTTTGATTTCAAAATCAATAAATGACACGCTTTTGATTCAGTTTTCGAGTAATAAGTTGATAAGTCATATGTATTTTAGATATACTCAAACACTAAAAACAATCCCTTCATATATTGAAGAATACAGAAAATATATAAATAACAAAAGTGATTTGGCAACATTGCTCTTTTATGATATTAGTGTTGATGCTGCTATTAATAGAGAACCTCAAATTTCAAGACTCAAAAAAGCCAGTGAAATAGCAAAAAAGAGTGGGAATCAATTTATCACCGGAAAGCTATATCAAATGACTGGTATTCAATATAATTATTTTTTAAAAGAAAGAGATAGTGCTTTTCTCTATTATTCAAAAGCAGCAAAAATATTTCAACCATCACCATATATTTTTGCAGAATATGAAATGTTCAACCTTAATAGCAATTTTGGATTAATAAGAAAAGATGAAGGGAAATATAAAGAAGCTATTCAATTTTTGAATCTAGCTCAAAATAACAAATTACCTAATAACAGTTATCTTAGGAGAAAAAAATTATATTCCAGTTTATCTAAGACCTATAGGGCTATGAAAAATTATGATAGCGCCTTTTATTATAATGATCTTGAAAAAACACAAGCAGATTCATTAAATGGCTATAAAAATGCTCTTGTAATACGAGAAATTAATACCAAATACCAAACTGCAGAGAAAGAAAAAGAAATAGTTCAACTATTAAACACTAATCTTAAAACCGAAGCCAGTCGAGTACAAAACAGAAACCTACTAATAGGATCTCTTTCTCTTATCCTTGTGGGTTCAATATTTGTATTTCTTGTATACAAAAACACCAAACGCAAACAACGTATCGCAGAGCAAGAACGAGAGATCGAAATCCAAAAAACAGAAAAACTACTTAAAGAACAAGAGCTTACTGCTATTGATGCTATGATCTCTGGGCAAGAGAAAGAACGACAACGTTTGGCTAACGAATTACATGACAACCTGGGAAGCACACTAGCAACTGTTAAACTTCATTTTCAACATTTGCAAAACAATAAAGACAATCCCAAAGTTGAACATGTAGAAGAATTATATACAAAAACGAATGCACTGTTAGATGAAGCTTATCAAAAAGTACGTACTATCGCTCATGAGAAAAATAGTGGAGTGATGGCCAATCAAGGATTATTACCCGCAGTTAAAAAACTTGCTAAAAAAGTGTCTAATAGAGATGGATTACATATCGAAGTACAGGATTATGGACTTGAGGAGCGATTGGATAACACATTAGAAATATCAATCTTTAGGATGATACAGGAGTTAATCACCAATACTATTAAACATGCCCAAGCTTCAGAAATACATATCTCTTTAACCAATCATGATTCTCTTTTAAATATCATCATAGAAGATAATGGTAAAGGCTTTGATGCCAAAATATTACCCAAAAAAGAAGGAATGGGGTTAAGAAATATCGAAAAACGAGTAGAACATCTAGAAGGTACATTCGAGATTGATTCTACTATCGGAAAAGGAACTAACATCATTATAAATATACCTATATGATCACAGTAGCTATTGCAGAAGATCACCAATCTCTTATTGATGGTGTAGAACTTCTTCTTCGGTATGAAGAAGAAATTAGTATTGTTGGTATGGCTAATGATGGAGAAGAACTCCTCAATATCGTAAGAAGAAAACAACCTAAAGTTGTACTTACCGATATCAGAATGCCAAAAATTGATGGTATTGCAGCTACCAAAATCATAAAAAAAGAATTTCCTCACGCCAAAGTTATTGCCTTCTCTATGTTTGATCAGGAAGATGCTGTTCGGCAAATGATCGAAGCAGGTGCATCTGGATATTTGCTTAAAAACTCACCCCTGGAAGAAGTGTTAACAGCAATACAACAGGTTGCAAAAGGAGAGACTTATTTTGATGCCGCTATTGATCCAACACTCTTCTCTAAAGATGCTAAACAAGCTCCTAAAAAACAACTGTTATCAAAAAGTGAACGGGAAATCCTAGCGCTCATTGGGCAAGGAAAGACCTCATCAGAGATCGCTGCTATTCGTTTCAATTCTGTATCCACAGTAGAAACACATCGTAAAAATATAATTCGCAAATTAGGCCTACATGGCAAAGGAGAATTATTGCGCTATGCCATCGAAAAAAAGTATGATTTTTAGATAACCATTGCTAATATACCCACTATTGGGGATTCTTCTCTGTTTCATTTCAAGTTAAATTTAACAAACGTTAAATTCAAATAAAAATGGAACTAAAAAGAACAATTACTGTATGTTTTAAAGAGCCTACAAATCTAGAAAGTGGATTTGCACTTTCTGAATTAAAAGAAAAATCAAGCTTTCCTTTAGAATTCAAACCACTTTTTGACTTACCAAAGAACGACTCTGATGATGATGGAGATCTTCTTGTTGCACCGTATAGTGAAATGTCTAAAGAAGAACAAAAACTTTATCGAATGCATGAGCTTGAATGTAATATCGATGATATTAGTCAAATAGAAGATATGCTTAGAAATGACCCCAATATTTCTTTTGTCGAAGTAAACCAGCTCTATGAGACAAAATTTATTCCAAACGACCCTGCATTTCCGCAATTATATGGGGTTCAGAGAATAAATTGTCCTGCGGCATGGAATAAAACCTTAGGGGATGGCGTCACAGTAGCAGTAATTGATAGTGGAGTAGATTATAATCATGAAGACATTAAAAGTAATATGTGGACCAAAAATGGGAAGTATGGTTATAATTTTTCAGAAAACAATGATGACCCATATGACAATACTGAAAAAGGTCATGGAACTCATGTTGCAGGTACAATTGCAGCAATAGCTAATAATAATACAGGTATTATTGGAGTAGCTCCAAAAGCAAAAATCATGGCTATTAAAATATTCCCAAATGCTTATACAAATGTGATTGCAAAAGCTTTAAAATTTGCTGTTGACAATGGTGCTAAAATTTTAAACAATAGTTGGGGACCTACACAAAGAACTCCCTCTTCACCTACACTAGAAGCTGCAATAGATTATGTACATAGTAAAGGAGGTATTTGTGTATTTGCTGCAGGAAATTCAGGCGATGACACTAAATACTATTCTCCTGCCAATTACAATAAAACTATCGCCGTTGGCGCTACTAATAGCAATAATAAAAGACCTACTTTTTCTAATCATGGAAAAAGTGTGGATATCTACGCTCCAGGCCATAATATTTTATCACTACAAAACAAAAGCAATAGTTATAGTTATAAAAGTGGTACTTCTATGTCTGCTCCACATGTTTCGGGAGCATTAGCACTATTACTATCTACAAACCCGCATTTAACATTTAATCAAATATTATCAAAATTATCTAGCAGTTCTACTCAAATTAGCTCAGAAATTAAGCTTTTAAACTGTAAAACATTAGTGTAATTACTCGCAAAAAACAGAACATTCGTTACTGCTCTTAATATTCAAAACAATACATATTTCTATGATAAATACCTAAGAGCAGTTTCTTTTAAATTTATTTACAAATTAATAAAATCAATGTGCAATGAAAACAAAAACACTATTACCTCGCGTATTTACAGAAAAAGACACACTAATCGAACCTACTATAAATGCAGATAGTTATTTTCAAAAAGTTATAAAATACATTCCTGGAGAAATTATTGCCTTTTATTTAGTATTCAACAAATTTGCTATTGAAGAAGGAAAAACCGGTTTTTTAGTTTTATTTTTTATTGGATTAATACTCACCCCTTTTTATAAATACTTTGGGCTTAAAGATCAATCCAAAACATTAAACACACCGTGGTTTCAAATTATTATATCCATTATAGCATTTACTATTTGGGTATTTGCGTTAGGAGATTTCAATGAAATACAGATAATCAATTACAATCCATTTTATGCTTCACTAATCTTAGCTACATTTACTTTAACAACTCCAATTTTAGAGCAAATTTTTGAATTCAAAAAGAAATAAAAAAGAGCCTCAAAATAAAGAGGCTCTTCTATAGAATTTTTATACCATTTGATTAATTCACCTCTGGTAAGAAGTTATAATTCTTACTGTACCATAACATTTGTTCTTCGAAGGTTTTAGGTTGGAATACTTCAAAACCTGTAATCTCATCTGCCTCATCGGTTTGAGGTACTAAAACAGGGTTTACAAAACCACTATATGGTGCAGATGTAAATTGCTTATTACGCTCTAACACTTCTGCATGTACTGCCTGATCGACTTTTACACCATATCCTTCTACCAAAGCTTCTGCTGCTTTATAATCTCCTTCAGATTTGATACGTTGTGTCTCTCTTAATAAACGTCCAAAAATTTCGCGTAACTTAGCATAATCATTAATATTATAGTAGGTTTTTCCTTCTCTGGTTACCTTTTCTATTACATTATCTTTCTTTCCTTGCTCAAAAGCCCAGCCACTTACCCACTGGCGATTACGCATATGTGCTTCTTCTACATCATCTCCTAAGTTTAAACGAATCAATTGTGTCATTAATCCATTTCTAATATACCCATCATAAGCAGCTTTACCTGTCTTTTCCCAATCTTCAACCAATCCTAGCTCTTGTAATTTTGGATCCATTAAATAGTATAATCCAACTAAATCAGCACGACCTTCTTCCATAGTAGAAGCATAGTTCTTTAATGTTTCTTTAGTTTCACCTACTCCAGGATTTAATTTTCCAGATGCATGACCAACTACTTCGTGTAATGCCGTATGTAATTTATCTGCTAATTGTCCATATTTTTCTTCTAGTTCGAACTCTTCATCATCATGTACAAATTCTTTTAAACGTCCCGAACCGCCAGCATTATTATAAGCTCCGATAATATTTCCTAAGGATACAGATTTAGAACCAACAGCAGCTCTAATCCAATTTGCATTAGGAAGGTTTACTCCTATAGGTGTACTTGGTGATGCATCTCCTGCTTCTCCTGCAACAGCTACTACCTTATATGAAACTCCTACCACACTATCTTTTTTATGAGCATCCATTAATGGAGAATTATCTTCAAACCACTGTGCATTTTCTGATAGTACAGACATTTTTTTAGACATATCAAAATCCTTGATCTGTACAATAGTTTCATAAGAACCTCTATATCCTAATGGATCATTATACACTTCAATAAAACTATTAATGTAATCTATATTACCATCAATAGCTGCTGTCCATGCCACATTATAATCATCCCAGGTTTGTAAATTTCCTGTTTTATAATATTCGATCAATAATCCCAAAGCATCTCCCTGAGCTTCATTTTCTGCTACACTTTTTGCTTTCTCTAACCATTTGATAATTTCGTCGATTGCAGATCCATATAATCCTCCTGACTTATATACTCGTTCTTTTAACTTTCCATTTTCTTTTACCAACTGAGAGTTTAAACCAAAGGACAAAGGTTTCTCTTCATTTGGAGATTTCATTTTACCATAAAACGAAGTAACATCGTTATTGGTAACGCCAGGCCCATAAAAATTAACTGCAGATAGTGCTACATTATCAACTCCTTTTGCTTGATTTACTTTTTTAGCATCTTGATCATTAAAAATCACTTCATATACCTCCTTAGATACTTCTGTACCTGTAGCTGCAAGCAGAGAGCTAAAATAATCCTGGTTAAATTCTGGCTTGATCTTATCATTACTGTAATGGTGATGAATCCCATTAGAGAACCAAACTCGTTTTAGATACGTTTCAAAAGCTTTCCAATTTGCATCACTCTTATTACCTTCATAAGAAGTGTAGACTTTTTCTAATGCTTTTCGAATAGTAAGATTATGACGGTAATTCTGATCCCACATAATATCTCTTCCACTTAACCCAGCCTGAGTAAGATAATATACTAATTTTTGTTCTTTCAAAGTAAGATTATCCCAGCCTGGTATTTGGTATCTTAAAATTTTAAGATCTGCAAATTGCTCTACAACATAATCAAACTTTTCCTCTGTTACCTCCTGCTTTTGTTCCTGTTGGTCAATTTGATCCTTAACACTTGGATCCTTTTTACAAGCAATCATTAAACTAGTGATCGCTATAAAAAATAATATTCTGTCGAGTTTCATTTATTTTATTTTATTGTTTTGACAAATGTAACAAAATAAAAGGATGTTAAAATTGTTTATATTAGCTGACCAAACAATCTAAACTAACTAACATGAAAATAGTAAAATATTTATTTTTTCTATTATTATTAGTAATAATTGGCGGAGCTGTTTATGTTGCTACCATAGACGGTGAGTTTCAAGTAGAAGAAAGTAGAGTAATCGATGCTCCTGATGAATTGTTATTTACTACAATCAATGAGTATAGAACCTGGGATAAATGGGGGCCTTGGATGGATGAATCTGATGATTTCATCATGGAATATCCAGAAAAAACAAGTGGTGAAGGAGCTTCTTATAGCTGGAAAAGTGAAACAGAAGGAGATGGTAAAATGGAGACCATAAAAACTTCTCCGTTTACCAGCATAGATCAAAAAATTACCTTTATCACTCCTATGGGTGAAAGCATAAGCGATGTGTACTGGAAATTTGAAAAAATTGAAGATAAAAAGACTAAAGTAACCTGGGGTATGAAAGGTGAACAATCTTTTATGGAAAAAGCATTCTGGGCTACTCAAGATAGTAGTATATCGAAAATGCTAAAACCTATGTATGCTCGCGGACTCGAAAAACTCGATGCATTTACTGATGAAAAGATGAAAAAATATACGGTTCATGTAGATGGAATTACAGAACATGGGGGCGGTTTCTATATGTACAGTGCTACTGCTTCTTCAATAGCTGTAATTCCTGAAAAAATGAAGGAAATGATCCCTGCAGTAGATACGTATATGAAACAAAACAATCTTCCACGAACAGGAATGCCATTTACACTATATAACGAGTATAACGAAGAACAGGGAACTGCAATTTTCTCTACTGCAATACCAACCAGAGATAAAGTAGTTACTCCAAAAGAAAGCGCTATTCTTTGTGATTTTTTACCAAGACAGAAAGTGGTTAAAACCACACTTAAAGGAGATTACAACAATCTAAAAGAAGCATGGGAGGCTGGTTATAAGTATATTGCAGAAAATAACTTAGAGCCAAATACAGAATCTGCAGCTTTTGAGGTATATCGGGTAGAACCAACGTTACAACCAAATCCTGCTGAGTGGGTTACCGAAATTTATATTCCAATAAAATAACACCTTATAAACTGCATTTTATGATTTGATAGAATGCAGTTTAATACATTAAACACATAGAGCAATTTAGTTGATCCTATATCATTGGAAGCTTTATACAAACATACATCAATGCTACCCTGGGCTTAAAAAAACAATAGATAAAACAGATGAAACAAATACTCTTGGTATTTATCGGAGGTGGCACAGGTAGCATCGCACGTTATCTTATAAGTAAATACCTTAATAGTTCTTCTACAGGAATCCCATATGGCACCTTTACAGCTAATATTTTAGGTAGTCTCTTTATTGGGATTATTCTCGGGCTAGCTCTTAAAAACAATGTAATATCGCAAAACACAGTTACCCTTTTGGCAACCGGTTTTTGCGGGGGATTTACTACCTTTTCTACATTTGCTTATGAAAATCATGTATTACTAAAATCGGGAGATTTTATCAATTTCATGATCTATGCTATTGGATCATTTGTAGCTGGAGTTCTTTTCATATTTTTAGGGATGTTTATAGTAAAATAATACTATAAAAATATACCAGAGATTAATTCAAATAAAGGCTTATGAAAAAAATTGAAGCAATTATACGCAAATCAAAATTCGAAGCTGTAAAAGAAGCTCTACATAAAATTGAAGTAAATTTCTTTACTTATTGGGATGTAACTGGTGTCGGTAATGAAAAGAAAGGTCGTATATATAGGGGGACCTCCTATAATACATCTGATATTCCCCGCAGTTATTTATCTATAGTGGTCTGTGATGAATTTGAAGAAAAAACAATTCGCACACTAATTGATTCTGCCAAAACCGGAGAAGTCGGTGACGGAAAAATATTTGTATCAAATATCCAGGATGCTTACCGAATTAGAACCGAAGAAAAAGGCAATCAGGCATTACATTAAGTGTTTAGCATATTAATCACCTCCAATACCTTTCATCTAAATATATACATATCGTTTTTTTGATCACCTTCTACTTTCTAATCTATTTATTAAAGTTTTTTAGACCAAAACAAGCACATATTGTAAGAAAAGCTTAAAAATGCGCTTTCAAATTCTCAAAATACATCAAAATAAAAGTTATACCCTAATTTTAATAGGGTATAAATTATAAAATAAATAAAAATATACAATCATACCCTATTTTTTATATGGTCAAATTTGTTTTTATATAGTTTTATCGTTCCAATTAAAAACTAATTATAACGGTAATCAATGTTTATTATGAAAACAAAAACCACCACATTTTTAAAAAAAGTAGTTCTTTTTACTTTAATCTTGTTAAGTTCCAAAGTTATTAGCCAGGAAGAAAAACCAAAATCAACACTAGATAAGTTATTATCTAAAATAAACTTATCAGGATCTATCGACGGATACTACAGGTACAATTTTGGAGCGCCTAATGACAACTCGGCAGCTCCAAAAACATCATTTGCAAACGATAATGGCTTTGCACTAGGTATGGCTAATACCGTCTTGGAATATGAAGGCGAAAAAGTTGGGTTCGTAGCTGATCTTGTCTTTGGACCCAGAGGCGAAGATGCTGTATTTAATTCTGATGATTCTGCTCAAATCATTAACCAATTATTTGTCTACTGGAATGTAACCAAAAGCATTAAACTAACCTTCGGTAATTTCAATACTTTTATAGGGTATGAAGTGATTTCACCAACTGGAAATTTCAATTACTCTACTTCATATATGTTCTCATACGGCCCTTTCTCACATACTGGTTTGAAAGCAGATATTGCAATAAGTAAAAGATGGTCTGCTATGCTTGCTGTAATGAACCCTAGTGATTATACAGACAATAACCCTTTTGACACCTATATCGCTGGAGCACAAATAGGATATACCCTGGATAATGGTAGTGCTTTTCTAAATTTTAGATATGGTAATGAAGGAGAACCAGGAGAAGTAGGTCCTACTTTTCAGGTAGATCTTACTACAGGATGGGATCTTACACAAGATTTTTATCTTGGCGTAAACACAACCTACGTATCTACAGAACCACAAGAAAACGGAGATACTTCTGGGTTTTACGGACTAGCACTATATCCTCAATACAAAACATCTGAAAAATTCGCTATAGGAATAAGAGGAGAATATTTCTCGGTTTATAATGGCGGATTAACAGATGTAATTGGACTAGACACACAAGGTGACGGAGATGTTATTACAGCTACCCTTACAGGAAATTATACGATCGGAGAGTTAACGCTTAAACCAGAATTAAGAATCGATACTACTTCTGAAGATTTCTTTTTAGATAATGATAGAGAAGCTACAAAAAGTCTTTCTTCTTTTGTACTAGGAGCAGTATACAAGTTCTAATATATTCATTTTATAAAGTAAAAGCGTTCTGAGTGATCAGAACGCTTTTTTTATTCACGATCTGAACACTTTTGTTATTAAAGACACTTACAACTTTATCCTTTCGGGTTCAAATTCTTTTACATAGTTTTACACCCCTAATCAAAAACAATTACAACAATTATAATTAACTATGAAAGTAAAGATTATCACAGAATTTTTAAAAAAAGCAACTCTCCTTACTTTATTTCTTTTGAGCTTTAATGCCATTAGTCAAGAAGAAAAACCAAAATCAACACTAGATAAGTTATTATCTAAAATAAGCTTATCAGGATCTATTGACGGATACTACAGATACAATTTTGCAGCCCCTAATGACAACTCGGTAGCTCCAAAAACTTTTTTTGTAGATGAAAGCGGTTTTGCATTAGGTATGGCTAACGCTATTTTGGGATATGAAGGCGAAAAAGTTGGGTTTGTAGCTGATCTTGTCTTTGGTCCCAGGGGCGAAGATGCTGTATTTAATTCTGATGATTCTGCTCAAATGATTAACCAGTTATTTGTCTACTGGAATGTAACCGAAAGCGTTAAGCTTACCTTTGGTAATTTTAATACTTTTATAGGATATGAAATGATTTCACCAACAGAAAATTTTAATTATTCTACTTCATATATGTTTACCTATGGCCCTTTATCTCATACTGGTTTGAAAGCAGATATTGCGATAAGTAAAAAATGGTCTGCTATGCTTGCTGTAATGAATCCTAGTGATTATACCGAAAACAACCCTTTTGACACTTACATCGCTGGAGCACAAATAGGGTATACCCTGGATAATGGTAGTGCTTTTCTTAACTTTAGATATGGTAACGAAGGAGAACCAGGAGAAGTAGGTCCTACTTTTCAGGTAGATCTTACTACAGGATGGGATCTTACACAAGATTTTTATCTCGGCGTAAACACAACCTACGTATCTACAGAACCACAAGAAAACGGAGATGCCTCTGGGTTTTACGGAGTAGCATTATATCCTCAATACAAAACATCTGAAAAATTCGCTATAGGAATAAGAGGAGAATATTTCTCGGTTTATAATGGCGGATTAACAGATGTAATTGGACTAGACACACAAGGTGATGGAGATGTTATTACAGCTACCCTTACAGGAAATTATACGATTGGAGAGTTAACGCTTAAACCAGAATTAAGAATCGATACTACTTCTGAAGATTTCTTTTTAGATAATGATAGAGAAGCTACAAAAAGTCTTTCTTCCTTTGTACTAGGAGCAGTATACAAATTTTAATATATCTATTTTATAAAGTAAAAGCGTTCTGAGTGATCAGAACGCTTTTTTTATTTATTCTCTGGATATTTCTTATATGCCTTAACACCAACAGGAATTTTCACATCGAGATGATTTGCTTCTGGAGGTATTGGACAAGAATACCTATCGTTATACGCACAATATGGATTATACGAAGTATTAAAATCAATAATAATATAGTCTCCTTCAGGGATTTTTAGATCTATAAAACGTCCTCCTGCATAACTTGATTCTCCATTAGTTAAGTCTGTAAAAGGGAGAAATAAATAATTTTCAAATTCTGGCTGAGTTTTTAATCCTTGATTTTGATACACTTGTAATACATACGATTTTTTCTGTAGTTTAAAATGAACCTCTCCATATTTGACATATATAGGCTCTCTCCCTGTTGTGGTTTTCATCACAAAAGGTGTTTCATATGGTGTACGAACAAATTTTGCTCGGATACAAAAAGAAGTATCAATTTCAAAAAAATCAACCGTTTTAAAACGTTCTAAATCTTTTGGGGTTAATGGTGAAGTTTCTTCAGAAGCAAAATCTTTGTTAAGTTCTTCTTGAAAAGACAATATTCTTTCTATTGCTATAGAATCCTGAGCAACTAAATTTCCAATAAAAAACACAAATAAAATTGATATCCTAAACACTTCCCCTTTGTTTTTTTTGCAAAAGTACAATTTACAATTAGTTAACTAATTAATTTTAATAAAATTATGCTTAAATAATAGATAAAAAACTACTTTTATCTATTAATTGGAAGTCTAATACAAATCACAAATACATTGCTAAAACTTTTACTTCATTATTTCAACTCTTTTTCTGGGCTATCAAAAGAGGTGTGGTGGTTAGCTCTGATCACTCTAATCAATAGAGCTGGGGCAATGGTCATTCCCTTTTTATCACTATACTTAACCGATGACTTAAATTTTTCGTTACAGCAAGTAGGTTGGATTATGACCAGTTATGGATTAGGTTCTTTTTTAGGTGCCTGGTTAGGAGGCAAACTAAGTGATCAAATTGGTTACTATAAGGTTATACTTATTTCTTTGTTATTAACGGGTGTCTCATTTATAACTATTCAATATTTTACTAGTTTCTGGAGTATTTGCGTCGGTTTCTTTGTACTAATTGCAATTGCAGATATGGCTAGACCTGCTTTTTTTGTAGCATTAAGTGCCTATAGCAAACCAGAAAACAAAACCAGATCATTAACTTTTATTCGACTTGCAATTAACCTAGGCTTCTCTGCCGGCCCTGCAATTGGTGGACTAATCATAGCATCTATAGGATATTATGGTTTATTTTGGGTAGACGGGATTACTTGTATTATAGCCGGATTAGTGATGATACAAACGTTACATCCCAAAAAAGCAAAAATACAAGACAAAGAAGTTGTTGTCGAAAATCCGGTAAGCGCTCATAAGGATGGTGTTTATGTCTTGTTTTTAATCGCATTGGCTTTATTTGGATTTATATTTGTTCAGTATTTTTCTACAATTCCATTATATTATAAAGAAATACACCAACTATCAGAACAAAAAATCGGATTATTACTTGCTTTAAATGGTGCTTTGATATTTTTCTTTGAAATGCCATTAATAGCATATCTGGAAAAGACAAAATTATCTAAAATAGGGAATGTTATTGGCGGATTTGTCCTAACAGGCATAAGCTTTCTACTGTTATTAGTTACTCCGTGGGCAGGAGTTTTGGTTATCGGAATGATTATCGCCACACTTGGGGAGATGGTCGCATTTCCATTTGGAAATGCTTTTGCTCTAGACAGATCAAAAAAAGGAAGACAGGGAGCCTACATGGGTTTGTATAGCATGTCTTTTTCTTTAGCTCATATTTTTGGTCATAATTCTGGGATGCAATTCATAAATAATTTTGGATTTGAAAACACCTGGGTTTTTATGGCCCTGATTGCTACTTTAGGAACATTTTTATTATATATCGTAAAACGAAAACTTAATCAGGAAAAAGTACCTGGTTAACCTATTTTTTATAAAACCTATACCAATGAAAAATTTCTTTTTTACCTTTTGTATTATACTAATTTATAGTTGTACCCAAGTACAGCAAGAGAAACAACCTGATACTGTAAAAACAGAAGCAATAGAAGAGAAAAAGAGCTTTCCTAAATTAGAGCCTAATCGATATAATGTTGCTTTCCTTATTATGGATGGTACCTATAATACGGAATTTACGGCACCGTTTGATATTTTTCAACACACTCAATATCGTAAAAACATAAAACAAATGAATGTTTTTACTGTTGCAAATACGGACTACCCAATAACTACATTTGAAGGTGTAAAAATTATACCTGATTATAATTATGTAAAAGATTCTTTGCCTCAAATAGATATTTTGGTAGTTCCTAGTGCCGAGCATCATTTAGACACCGACTTAGATGATAAAGTGATGATTGATTTTGTAAAACAAGTTGATAAAACTGCCTTATTTATGACCTCGCATTGTGATGGAGCATTTGTTCTTGCTAAAGCCGGAGTTCTTGATAATGTAGTATCTACTACTTTTCCTAGTGATATTGATCAAATGCGAAGTACATTTCCTAATCTGGATATTAGAAAAGAAGTTTTATTTGTGCATGACAAAAAGTACATAACTTCTGCCGGAGGCGCCAAAAGTTTTGAAGCTGCGTTATATTTATGTGAACACTTATATGGTGAAGAAATTGCAAGGTCACTTGCAAAAGGATTAGTCATTGATTGGAACCTGAAAAAGGTACCTCATCTGGTAATCAATAAATAAAAATAATAAAAGCGACCTTATTCAGATCGCTTTCAGTATTTAGGGTAAATTACGTACTCTCTTTAGCTTCAAGATTCGGGGTCTTTAGACTAATGTCCTCACACTTAATTTATCCCTGATGTATTCCAAACTAATATTTTAAATCCGTATCGTCATACAGTTTAAAATGTTAATTCTGGACGACACATCAAGTATTTTTTACTATTGTAAATATAATGTAAAAAAATCATATACACCAAAAAAATGACGATAAAAAACATATAAATTCGATGAAATACACAAAATTTTATGATTTCAATTTATTTTGAAAAGAAGTATTTAGAATTTCCGAGGTATTTTTTTATTAATTTATTATACTTTTCAGACATTTTTAAGGCCAATGTCCCTTCTATGGTGTACAATGCGTTTAGATCTTTATATCCGTTTTTCAACATTTGCTCTAAATAAAACAAAGCTGTTTCATTATCTTGATCCTGGGCGCTTAATGAAATCACTTTTCGATACGATTCAAAATCTTTTTTATCGACTAGTGTACTTAATATATTAAGGAATAAATTTTCCTCCAGATTTTCTTCTTCTTTAAGAAGTTGGTTTTTATAACTATCAACCAGATACTTCACATACCCTTTCATTCTATAGGCCATATAACGAGCAAGTTTTTCTTTCCCCAAAATCAAGGTATCTAATTCTGACATTTGATACTTCCACCATCCTAGATTTTCAAATTCTTTTACTTCAATATCTTCTTCCATAGAAAGTAAATATACTTCTCTAAGAAAATTTTCCTTGTTCAGGTATTTTGTTTCCAGTCGTTTCTGTTGCTTATACTCTTTGGTTTTTCTAATTTCTTTCTGTTTTTCTTTTAGATCGTTAGTATTAAAAAAGGTTCCATATTTGAGTCGTATACCTTTTACTTCATCAAACGCATTTAAAAACTTACCTTGATCCAGATACAATTCTACTTCTTTCATTTCTTTCTGAAATAAGTTCTTAACCCAAATAGAATCTTTAGGCATCCTTCCTTTATTCATTGCTTGTAATGTAAAATCAGAAAGTGCTTTTTTAATCTGTTTATTGAGCAATAATCCAGAATCTTTTTCATAAACATAAACATCGGCAGGAACTGCTCTGCTTTTTAAGTACTTTTTAATATTGAAAAAATCCTGGTACTTATGATTATCAATACTTACAATACCCCGATAAGAAAAGCTCTTTTTGATCCTTATCCTCGAATCATAGAAATATGTATCCTCTATTGCAATTACTCCAAACACCTCATTAGGGTATAAAGCAGCTAGTAAACTCGCTAGTTTTGCATCTTCTTGTACTCCTGCGATATAAATTCTTCCTTTTTGAATCGGAAAAAGAGAAAAAACATGACTCATAAAATCTGATACATATTCTACTTTCTTTTGTGCTTCTTGCTCTTCTAGGAAATTACTAATCGCAACAATATACCCATGTTCTTCGGCTGCTTCTCTATATAAGTGTGCAGTTTTCCCTGTATTTCCCGAACTATCAAATCCCAGTAATAGGGGCCAACTTTTATTTAAATTAAAAGATTTGGGTAAATAAATACTAAAATGATTACCTGTCGAAGGAATAATCAAAGAATCTATAACAACTCCCTTTTTGAGTGTAAGTGTATTTTGCCCATAACTTATTAAACTTAGGCAAAGTATAACAAAAAAGAGGTACTTTTTGGTAAACAATATTGACACAACGCAATGATTTTATAACTAAATGACACAAAAAATATACCACTTAATAGCGTTTTTATCTACATATTTTACAATTTTCTTTCTCTTTGGTCTCTCCTACTAATTTTCCTTTGTCATCAAGTTTATAATCACAACAATCCATATACCCTTGTATGATCATTTTTCGGGCACGTTGTATTTGTGATTTAACGGTCGATAAGGGGATCCCTAATTGCTCTGCAATTTGTTTTTGCTTAAAACCTTTTACATCAGAAAGAAGTAATGGTTTTCGGTATTTTTCTGGCAGCCTGTTTATTAACTCTGGGAGACAATCTTTTTCAGAATGGTCAGTAGTCTCTTCATATATTTGTTCTTTTACAAAATCTGTAGTCTGTTTATTTTCTTTTAAATAATCATATACTGTATTTCTTGCAATTGTAAACAACCAGGATTTGATTTTAGAATGGTCTCTAAGTTTATTTTTATTACTGTGTACTTTTATAAAGGTCTCTTGTATCAAATCATCTACAATTTGATCATTTTTCACTTTACTTTTTATAAATAGTCTAATGTCTTCATGATAGGTTTTCCAAAGATTCGAAGTTTCCATAAATCAAAACAGAAATACCCCTATTTCTACTAAAAACAGAAATAGGGAAGTTATTGTTAACAGCTACATCCGGTACATTCGCATCCTATACAGGAGCAGTTAGAACATTGCCCCTCTACGCAACTTGAACATGTACAGGTACATTCTTTATTTTTCATAACGCTATTGTTTTACTATGATTATATACCTATAGGACTAAAACAGATACAAAAAGATGCATAATTATCTCATAAATTTAATGAAATCTGATTTAGCATCATAAAAAAACGTCTGAAAGCATTCAGACGTTTTTCATCTTTTCCCTGTACTCTCTTTAGTTCCCCAAACTAATGTCCTCACACAAGATAAAGATTGCTCTTTATATACATATAATCAAATCTCATGCCATAAATTAGGCATCTAGTTCTCCAAATTCGACATGACTGGTAATTGGATTATTTTCTATAAGATTAGACAGTATAATATGTGTTTTAACTTCTCCATAAGTGATCAACCTATCTATAAATTCTTGTAAATGTATTTGATCTCTTAACACTACTTCCATAACTATATTTTCGTTACCTGTGATTCGATAACAATTCATGACTTCCTTAAATTCTGATACCTTTATCAAAAACGGTTTTAATCTTCCCATAAATGCTCGTAGTGTAATTATTGCTTTTAATTGATACCCTGTTTTGGTATATGAGACATCGGCAATATACCCTTTTAAAATCCCATAATCTTCCATCTTTTTTATCCTTTCGGCAACTGCAGGAGAACTCAAACCTACTTTTCGTCCTATTTCTGTATTAGATAGTCGTGCATTTTGTTGTAAACACTTCAAAATATCCCAGTTTATAGCATCTATTTTCATTACAATATTTTTCAGTTTTTTAGTGATTATATAAAATATGTATAAGCTCTCTTTTTCTATCGATATCTAAACTTTTATACTATATATTATATACATCTACATCTACTAATTATTAATTCGGGTATAAAAATTTCACTTTTAAGCAAAAAGCAATAAAAGTCCTTAATTACTAATGTAAATTAATCATTTAACTTTAAATAATAAAGAAAAAATACTAAAAATAACATTATTTTTGATATAACAAATTGATATGAGATTACAGCCCCGAAATAAAAGGTTATACAAGAAGGCTCTCGAGATATTTACACTCTCTCGAAGTATTTCAAATTATCTTGTTCATGATTTAGCTCCATTACAAAATAATGGGAGTGAGCATCCTCATATTTATTTTACTGGTGACATCGTAAGACAATCAGATGCACTGGCTCCCAAAATAATTAAAGCCGAAAATCAAACCTTTCAGGATGAGCGTATAAAACACGCTACTTCTCTGATACATATTACCAATAGGCTTTACAAAAATTGTGAACGTCTTGAACAATCTGAAAGTAACGGAAAAGAATTCTTAATTCTATTGCGCAAAGAGCTTAGAAAATTTAAACATCTGCAACGTTCCTGGATGATGAGTTTATAAAGTTTCCTCTTTATAGATTTTACTTTTTTCATTTTACAATATTATCTAATCCTTCTGGCAATACTCTTTTTGTAGCGTTTTAATTCGTCTTTCACTTTAGGACTTAATAAAAATAGCCCGATCATGTTGGGTACCATCATTGCAAAAATCATGGCGTCACTAAAATCTGTGACTGCATTTAGTGTAGCTGCAGCACCTACTACTGTAAAACAGCAAAAAATAGATTTATACAAGTATTCTGTACGTTTGCTTCTTCCAAAAAGATAGCTCCAGGCCTGGTATCCATAATATGACCATGAAATCATAGAAGAGAAAGCAAAAAGTAATACTGCAATCGTAAGGAGATACGGAAACCATGAAACACCACTCTCTAATGCAGATGCAGTAAGAAGAACTCCTTGTTCAAAATCAATTTCGGTACTTGTATCTACCTGCCCAGTTATAATTAACACCAAAGCAGTCATTGTACACACAACTACAGTATCGATAAAAGGCTCGAGCAATGCCACTAGTCCTTCGCTTGCAGGGAAACGTGTTTTTACCGCACTATGTGCTATTGAAGCACTACCAACTCCTGCTTCATTACTAAAAGCTCCTCGTCTAAACCCCTGAACCAATACTCCTACAAAGCCTCCCATCACTCCTTCAGGATGAAAAGCACCATCCCAAATTGCACTAAATGCAGCTGGAATAGCCGAACTATACAACACTAAAACTGTTAAGACTGCTGCAATATAAATCAATACCATAAAGGGTACAATCTTATCGGTTACACTTGCTATTTTTTTGATTCCGCCAATGATAACAACACCTACCAATATCGCCATGATAACTCCAAACACCCAACCTTGTCCATGCAACATTGAGTTATCCGAAATTATCACATGGTCAAACAATTTAAAGGCCTGATTTACCTGAAACATGTTACCACCACCAAACGATCCTCCTATACACATAATAGCAAAAATTATAGATAGTACCTTACCAAATTTGGCGTAGCCTTTTTCTCCTAAGCCTTTAGTTAAATAATACATAGGACCTCCAAAAATTTTCCCTTCACTATCTACCTCCCGGTATTTAACTCCCAGGGTACATTCTACGAATTTTGAAGACATCCCTAACACCCCAATAATAATCATCCAGAGTGTTGCCCCGGCACCACCAATAGACAAGGCAATTGCAACACCAGCAATATTACCCAGCCCAACTGTAGCCGAAACAGCTGTAGTTAATGCCTGAAAATGGCTAACTTCTCCTTTTACATCATCATCCTTATTTTTTTCTTCCATCGAAATGCTTTCAGTAGATAATTCATCTGTCTCTTCCTGATTCAAATTCTCTAAAGCATCGTATTTTCCTCGAACTACTTGTATTGCGGTATAAAAACTTCTTACATTAATAAATTTAAAATATAATGTAAAATATCCAGCTCCTAATAGCAATACTACAACTACCCAAGGAATCCCTACAGTGTCTGTGATAGGGATTTCGGCTAGAATTGCATCGACAAACCAACTGGTAGCATCACCAAAAACACGATTGATATTTTCATCTAAATTTTGTTCTGAAATAATACAAGGAAATAACATGGTAAAATTTTTAAAGCAAATTGCTCTAAAAACTGAAACCATAAAAGGTTAAGTAGTATTCAAAATTTACGACCAGAATGGTTAAGCATACGGTTACGTATCATCTTTTAGTGAAGTATACTGAAGAAAACTATTAGCTTTAGCAAAAGCAATCAATTGTTCTTTACCTCCCGCCCCACTTATGCTAAGCATCTTTTTTATTTGATGAATATGAGTCTGGAACCCATCTGTACTAATGTGCATTTCCTGAGCAATCTCGGTATAAGATTTATAGTTTCCATAATAGGCCAGATACCCTAAAACTTCTTTTTGTCTATCAGAAAGTTCTATTTTTGAAGTTGCTTTTATCGTTTTCAGGTTAGTTTTTAATGTCTTGATCGTATCTAAATGGCTCTCATTTGCTATTTGTAATTGTTCATTTTCTTTTTCAAGTTTTGCTTTTTGAATTTTTAGTTTTTGAGCCAGACTTTGCTGTTGTTCTTTTTCTGAAAGAAATTTCCAACTATACAAAAGAATAGAAAACAGAAGAATAAAAAGAAATTTGAACGAAATAGCCGTAATACTCCCCAATACTCCCCAGAATTGCTGATCGATAAATTGCAATACTCTATCCTGAGGTATCATACGATGAGAAACAGCAATTACAATTAGTACAAATAATGCAAAAGTAGGCAAATACATAAACCTCATTTGCCTTCCTACAAAAGCTTTATTAAGCTCATACAGCAACGAAATAGCTACCAAAATAGAAATAGGAATATCGATCAACCAAATAAAATTATTACTAATCTCGGGATTGCCATAGGAAGACGCGATAAAAACAAAAGTGATCATTCCTAAAACACCACAAAAGAGCCCGATAAATTCTCGAACACTAAAGCGTTGTACCAATCGCACTACAATACCTGGTTTTTGAGGATGTTCTATTGATGGAAGGGATAATAAAATAAACAACGAGTTTGCTAAAGAAACCAGTACACCAAAATAAATCAGAATTTTATTAGTCGAAGGCCATTGCAACCCTTCAACCATAATTAAGTTAACCAATGCCCCTATGCCCCAAACAAATATTGCCAGTCCAAACCATTTAATCCCATGAATAGCTTTTTTATCGGCTCCACGAAGTTTTTCTTTGCTAAAAATACGCTGAATCACTATTGCCGAAATAAGGCACACAATTGCAGTTACTGTATATTCTATGGTACTAAACACGGATTAGATATTTACTCATGTCTAAAGATATTGAAATTTTGATCATTATTAATCTTTCTTAGATAAACCCTAAATAAATCTGGTTTTAAATTGATTTAATTATATGCTATAAACAAGTAAACCTCACAAGTCTTATAGACTTGTGAGGTTTCATTAAAAAATTCTATTCTATGCTTCGCTCTTACGAGATAAGCAACTTTACATATTTCGTCTATACTGCCCTCCTACTTCAAATAATGCTGATGTAATCTGGCCTAAAGAACATTTTTTACACACCTCCATCAAAGCTTCAAAAATATTCTGGTTACTGATTGCTTTTTGTTGTAGATTTTTTAGTAGTTCTGTTGTAGAATCAGCATTTCCTTTATGCAATTCGTTTAGCATTCTGATCTGATATTGCTTCTCTTCTTCTGTTGCACGAATTACCTCTCCTGGTGTTACCGTTGGCGACCCTTTAGAGCTTAAAAATGTATTCACTCCAATAATCGGAAACTTTCCATTATGTTTCAATGTTTCATAATACAGGCTTTCTTCTTGTATTTTACTACGTTGATACATGGTTTCCATCGCCCCGAGCACTCCTCCTCGTTCTGTAATTCTGTCAAACTCTTCTAATACCGCTTCTTCAACAAGATCTGTTAGTTCTTCTATAATAAAAGATCCTTGAATTGGGTTCTCGTTTTTAGCAAGCCCCAGTTCTTTATTGATAATCAATTGTATTGCCATTGCTCTACGCACAGATTCTTCTGTTGGTGTGGTAATGGCTTCATCATAAGCGTTGGTATGCAATGAATTACAATTATCATAGATCGCATATAACGCCTGAAGTGTTGTACGAATATCATTAAAGTCAATTTCCTGAGCATGTAATGACCGACCCGAAGTTTGAATATGATATTTCAACATCTGGGCTCTAGAATTCGCCCCGTATTTATCTTTTAAAGCTTTTGCCCATATTTTACGTGCGACACGGCCTATAACTGCATATTCTGGATCAATACCATTAGAGAAGAAAAAGGATAGGTTAGGTCCAAATTTATTAATATCCATTCCGCGACTTAGGTAATACTCTACATAAGTAAAACCATTTGCCAATGTTAATGCTAACTGCGTAATTGGATTTGCTCCTGCTTCTGCTATATGATATCCAGAAATAGATACCGAATAAAAGTTACGTACTTGTTGATCAATAAAATATTCTTGCACATCTCCCATTAAACGCAATGCAAATTCTGTAGAGAAAATACAGGTATTTTGTGCCTGGTCTTCTTTTAGTATATCTGCTTGTACTGTACCACGAACAGTGTTTAGAGTCGTAGTTTTAATTTCATTATATACATTTGCAGGTAGTACCTGATCTCCTGTAACACCAAGAAGCATTAATCCTAATCCATCATTACCTTCGGGAAGTTCGCCTTGATATTCTGGACGTTCTACACCTTTTTTGGCATATATCTTTTTGATTTTTGACGCTACTTCGTTCTCAAGATTATTTTCTTTAATATATTTCTCACAGTTCTGATCTATTGCTGCATTCATAAAGAAACCTAATAACATTGGAGCAGGACCATTAATGGTCATACTCACCGAGGTCATGGCATGTGTTAAATCAAATCCAGAGTATAATTTCTTTGCATCGTCGAGACAGCAAATCGACACTCCTGCATTACCAATTTTACCATAGATATCAGGTCTTTGATCTGGATCGTTTCCATAAAGTGTTACCGAATCAAAGGCTGTAGAAAGTCGTTTGGCGGGCATTCCTAAACTCACATAGTGAAAACGTCTATTGGTACGTTCGGGGCCACCTTCTCCAGCAAACATACGTGTTGGATCTTCTCCGGTACGCTTAAAAGGATATAAACCCGAAGCATAAGGAAACTCGCCCGGTACATTTTCTTGTAAGCACCACTTCAAGATATCTCCCCAGGCTTCATATTTTGGCAAGGCCACTTTAGGGATTTGACTATGCGACAAAGATTCTGTATGGGTTTCTATTTTAATTTCTTTATCTCTTACCTTAAAAGAATAAATAGGGTCTTTATATTTTTTAACTTTAGCAGCCCACCCGGTAATAATCTCCCAATTATAAGGATCAAGATTAAGTTTTATTCTATCAAACTCTGCCAAAAGTAATTTCAAAAATGATGCATTATCCTCACTTTTCACATTCTGAAGATTCTCTTCATCAATTCCATTCTTAGACAAAGCAATAGAATCGACATTAGCAACGCTACAGATCGTTTTATAAATACCATATAATTTTTGTGCAACTTCTACTTGAGTATTTGCAGTTTTATCATATGCTCTGTTATTTTCTGAGATTTCTGATAGATATCTGGTTCTACTTGGTGGAATAACAAATATCTTTTCTGACATTTCTTTAGAAATATGAAAATCAGATTTCAATTCTGCTCCTGTTTTCTCTACAATTTTATCCATAATTTCCTTGTAGAGTGTGTTCATTCCCGGGTCATTAAACTGCGAAGCAATAGTTCCGAATACTGGTAATTCATCTTGTGGAATATCCCACAATTGATGATTACGCATATATTGTTTTTTTACATCTCGCAATGCATCCAAAGAGCCTCTTTTATCAAACTTATTGATAGCTACCAGGTCTGCAAAATCCAGCATATCTATTTTCTCTAATTGTGTTGCAGCACCAAACTCTGGTGTCATTACATATAAAGAGGTATCGCTATGTTCTAAGATTTCGGTATCAGACTGACCGATTCCCGAAGTTTCGAGAATGATAAGATCAAATTCTGCTGCTTTAAGCACTTCTATAGCTTCTGCTACATACTTAGACAATGCCAGATTAGATTGTCGTGTAGCCAGAGACCGCATGTATACTCTTGGAGAATTAATAGCATTCATTCTAATTCTATCTCCAAGTAGTGCTCCTCCTGTTTTACGTTTAGAAGGGTCTACAGAAATTAATCCAATTGTTTTTTCAGGAAAATCAATCAAAAATCGGCGAACCAACTCATCTACTAATGATGATTTACCCGCACCACCCGTACCAGTAATACCAAGGACAGGTGTTTTAGATGTTTTATTTTTTATATGAATTTGATCTAAAGTATCCTTAGCGACTTCAGGAAAATTTTCTGCAGCAGAAATAACTCTAGCAATAGAACCGATTTCTTTTTCTGCCAGATGCTCTACTTCTCCATTAAGACGATCTCCTATAGGAAAATCTGCTCTCTCTACCAGGTCATTGATCATCCCTTGCAATCCTAATTCTCTTCCATCATCAGGAGAGTATATACGAGTAATCCCATAATCCATGAGTTCTTTGATCTCTTCGGGAAGGATTACTCCACCACCTCCGCCAAATATTTTAATATGAGTTGCTCCTTTTTCTTTTAGCAAATCATACATATATTTAAAATATTCGTTATGTCCTCCTTGATAAGAAGTCATCGCTATAGCATTAGCATCTTCTTGTATGGCACAATTCACAACCTCTTCTACACTGCGATCGTGGCCTAAGTGAATGACTTCTACTCCTGTAGACTGGATAATACGTCGCATAATATTAATAGCGGCATCGTGTCCATCAAATAATGAAGCTGCGGTAACTATTCTTACTTTATTCTTGGGTGTATACGGTGTTTTTTGTTCCATTGATAATAAAAAGTGGTTTTAATGCTGCCAATTTACGAAATATGCATCAAAAAGGATTATTTTTTTAGAATTATATAATTTATTTAACCTATCCAATGCTTTCATTATTTATAGTTCAAATTTAATATTAATTATTCTAGTTTTCTAAAAATCATACATTGATCAGAGCAATACAGTATAAATCCATAAGAAAATAAGGATAATTAATAAAACTTAAGAAAAAACAATTTCTAAAATCAGTTCAATAATAGTAAGTTTATGTCCTGAGAAAACACAAGTCATAATGAAAAAAACAACCCTATTAATTAATTGCCCCGACAGAAAAGGAATTATTGCTACCGTCACCAATTTCATTCTAGCCAAAAAAGGGAATACCATATATATAGAACAGCATGTAGATCGTGAACTAAAGGAGTTCTTTATGAGATTAGAATGTGAATTTGATGAAGACGAAGAAAAACTAGCACTATTTAAAGAGTCTTTTACTACACATGTTGCAGAAAATTATAATATGCACTGGGAAATGTATAATGCCGAAAAAAAGCCTCGAATGGCTCTTTTTGTTTCTAAATATAATCATTGCCTTTATGATATCCTGGGAAGATATGCTTCTGGAGAGTTAAAAGTACACATCCCTATTATTATAAGCAACCATGAAGACCTTAAGCCTATTGCTGATGCTTTTGATATCCCATTTAAATATATCCCGGTAACAAAAGATACCAAAAAACAGGCTGAAACACAGCAAATAGAGCTTCTAAAAGAATATAAAATTGATTTTATAGTTCTGGCGAGATATATGCAAATTATTTCTTCTGATTTTATAGATCAATTTCCTTATAAAATCATAAACATACACCGTTCTTTTTTACCAGCTTTTCCTGGAACAAAACCATATCATTCTGCTTACGAAAGAGGTGTAAAAATAATTGGTGCAACAAGTCATTATGTAACTCCAGATCCAGAAGGCGGGCCTATTATCGAGCAAGAGATTGCACGTGTATCCCACATTCATAATGCAGATGATTTTATGCTTAAAGGCCGAGATCTCGAAAAAATTGTATTATCGCGAGCCATTAAACATCATCTCGAAAGAAAATTGCTAGTTTATAATAATAAAACTGTTGTTTTTTCTTAAAGTAGAAACGTTATTAAAATATACTTCTGTTTCAAAGTACAGAACAGTACAAGAAGGAGGCTGGCTTTTATAAATATTTACGCTGCTTTAACCATTTCACCATTTTAGGATTGATCTTATGCCTTGGTAATTTTCTAAGCGGTTTGATCTTTGCTCTGTTCTCTATAAGAAGGATGACCATCTCTGTATGATTATGTAATACAGCGATACATAGTGGCGTTTCTGTATATAATCCAGTGTGGGTTCCATGTTCAATCGGCACCTTATGTTCTAGTAATACTTTTGCTGCTTCCAGAGTATTTTCTTGTGCCGCTATCATTAAAGGTGTTTTATGAAAGTAATTTGGAGTATTAGGGTTCGCCCCATGATCTAATAACAATTTTATAACAGTTGCATTATTTTCCTTAACCGCAGATATAAGTGGTGTTTCACCTAAACCAAACACCTCTGTGTTCTGAAGATTGATGTCTGCACCAGCATCAAGAAGTATATGTATTAACCTGGCATTATTTTTAATGACTGCCATATTTAGCGCAGAAAAACCTAACTCAGAAGTTGTATTTACATCTATCCCTATTTGTAGTAAATGCTTTACTAACGGAATATCTTCTTGAGCACAAGCCTCTACCAAAGATACTGTCTCCAGCTTCTCAATATCCTCTATCTTGAATTCTTTAGTACTTTCGGTTTTTTCCTGTCGTTTCTCTTCTAAAAAGTTTTCCTGAGAATCAATAGGTGTTTTATACACCTCTTGTGAGGTCTCAATTTCTTTTACAGAATTCGAAACAGAATCTGTTACACCATTCGCTTTAAGATACTTTATACTTTGCTTGAAATATTTCGCTATAGTCTTATTTAGAAATTGAATATAGTCTGTAGATTCTTCTCGTTTTATAGCTAAGTATGCCATTGCATACGCAATAATTTGCTCTGGCAAATATCCCTGTTTGCTCATTTTCCAGTTGCTTCCTATTCCTATTTGTTGTGAAGAAAAATTAAATTTTGAGTTTCCAATAAAAATTCCAAAACCACATACAATGGCCAAAAGATCTGTGAGATACTCATCATTATCCTTGATCCATTGTTCTCCTAAAAGCAGTTGATGCGATAATTCGTGAGCTATTGTAGCAATTAAAGCCTCTAAGTTGTTTAGTTGATCGGTGGCTATAAAAATCGTAGTAACATCATTTAAATTTTGATACATTCCTGCTGCGCCTTCCCATCTACCATTGATATCAGCTGGTGTAGTAAGAATTCTACCATCTTCCATTTTTACGGCTCCATCATTAAATAGTTTCAATTGAATGTTTATATCTTCTATACCCATTAGTTGCATGATCTGATTCAATAAAAACTTTGCATCAGGCAGAGTACCTTCAAACTTTCTATTAAAATAGGGATGAGTTGGCAATATGGTTTCTATTTTCAACCCTCGTTCTGCTAAATTTTCTTCAAGAAATGTAATACTTTCTTCTACCCATTTTTTATCCTCTAGAGTAATGGGTAATTTCAAGTTATTTTTCCAAAACATATATAGTTTTTCACTTTATAAATTATCTATAAAGATAAGACGATACTAAGTAACAGTATCCCCCATTTTCAGTGATTTTATGTTTCAAATTTAACATAAGCATTTACTGCCTCTATATTTAGAAAGAATCTCGATCAATGCAGTTCTAATAGAGTAAAAGCAATTCTTAACAATAACAATACTGTAGTTTTTTATAGCGGAAAAACATCTTTGGTATTTGCAAAATGATACCCTTGTTCTTCTAAAGCTGTTCTTCCTTCATAATTTTTTTGAAGTGCGGGATTCGAATGATTAAAATGAATAAATATTATTTTTGATTTCACTTCTCTTGATTCATTTTTAAATAAAGCAATGGTTTCTTCGATAAAAGGATGTGGCACCTCTGACATTGGCCTTGGAATCTCTCCGTTTTTAAAGAAAGTGGCATCAATAAAAGCATAATCCACTTGTTTAACCTGATCAACAATATTTTTCTCCCAAAGAGACCACTTATTAATATCTGGGATAAATAATGCTTTTTTATTATTTCCGATGATTTTATACCCTACCGTTTCAGAATATTCATCCCTATGAGGCACCAAAAAAGGAATAACTTGTATCGCGCTTGTTAAGGTTAGTGTAGAATCTGCTTGCATAGGTTTAATAGCTATATTCTGCAAAGAGACTAATTGTGACCAAGGGCCGTTAGTTTCTAAAAAAGATTGCATTCTTGGCATTGCATACACAGGTATTTTATTTGCTCCCATGGCTTCTCTGCCAAAATGCATCAATCCTGTATAGTGTCCTATATGGGCATGTGTTAAAAATACTCCATCAATAATAGCATCATTTTGTAGATGTTCATTATCTAGGACCGCTAATTGTTCTGGCATATCTGGTGTTGCCTCGAACATAAATTTTTTATGGTTTTTCTTATCAATCACCCCCAATGCAGTAACCAATTCTTTATCTGCCAGGCCTTTTTGAACAGCTATATATTCGTTTGTATTGTTAATATGAGGAAACCCTCCGTCCTGCGCAATTCCTAATACAGTTATGTATTGATCAAATTCATTTTGTAGAACAGATTGGCTTTTTATCGATACTTTTTCATTTTTACATGAAATAATTAGAGTAGATAGTATTAAAAAAATTAAATTTGGTTTCATCTGGCTACATTTATTAATTTTTAAAGATCAGGTAAAATTCGCAATACGTAATTATGATTCAATATCAATTTTATCTTACTGGCGTATTTAATATAGTTATAATCACAATCTCAAATCTAATAAGAAATCATGAAACAAATTTTTAGTATACTCGCTATCTTTTTATTATCAAGTTGTGCAGAGTTACAACAAGTTGTAAATAACCTTCCGCAGACTACCGGAGGTTTTGGGTTGAGCAATATTGACATCTCTAATGGGTTAAGAGAAGCTTTAGATAATGGCATAGATAAGCAAGTCACAAAACTTACCCAAAAAGATGGTTTTTACAGAAATCAACTTGTTAAGATTCTTCTTCCGCAAGAATTACAAAAAGTGGATAAAACATTAAGAGACATAGGATTAGGCAAACTCGCAGACGAAGGATTAAAAGCAATTAATCGTGCTGCAGAAGATGCTGTAAAAGAAGCAACACCTATATTTGTAGGTGCTGTAAAACAAATAACGTTTAATGATGCTAAACAAATACTGTTAGGTAATAACAGAGCAGCTACTCAATATCTTGAGAGTAAGACTCGTAGTCAACTATATCAAAAGTTTAATCCCGTAATCAATAAATCGTTTTCTAAAGTAGGTGCAGACAAAATTTGGTCTAATATCATCACAAAATACAATGCTATACCTCTTACAAACAATGTTAACCCAGATCTCACCGATTATGTAACTGGTGAAGCTCTTAAAGGAGTGTATGCAATGATTGCTGTAGAAGAGCAAGAAATCCGAACTAAGCTTAGTTCGAGAACAACAGACTTATTGCGACGGGTATTTGCCTTGCAAGATCGATAAAAGCCTAAGCAAGTCTCTTAATTATTGATTAAGAGACTTGCTTATATTTATCACAATTTTAGACTACCTTAACTGATTCTTAAGAAACCTCCCTTTTATTATCCAGTATCTTTGCATTATTAATGTAAGAGAAGAAAAATGTTTGCCTGGTTAAAGAACAAAACTGAATTGCAAAAACTGCAGCACACCTACTGTAAATTAATGAAAAGTGCTTATAAATTAGCACTTACAGATAAAAACAAAAGTGATCAGCTTCATCAAAAAGCTGATAAAATTTTAATTCAAATAAAAGAAATTGAAGGGCAATCTTCCTGATGAATATTTGACACTCCTAAGACCATTTAGTACTGTTTTTTAAACATAAAGTATGGGCTAATTTCATACCAATACACTTCATGCATGGTATAGAAATAGTTGTCATGTACAAAATTTTCTATACTTCATGAAGTGTTCTAAAATATGTAAAAGCTTCTGCAAGTCGAGACCCATACCATGAGAAATATTCTCCATCAACCAAAATAATCTTTGCAGTGGTTGTATTTTTCAATTCATCGATATGCTTTTTTGAAAAAGGATATGGTTCAGAGGATAACATGATCAAGTCTAAATCTTGTATTGTTCTAAGTTCCTCTTTTGAGATTTCTGGATAACGATCTTTATTGCCAAAAACATTTACAAAACCATTTACTTTTAGCAGATGATCTACAAATGTGTTTTTACCGGTTACCATCCAGGGGTCTTTCCATATAAAATAGGCTACTCGTTTTTGAGGCATCCCAGATACAAAATTATCAAAAGATTCTTTTTCTAACCTTATTTTAGATATCAGTGTATTTGCTTCCTCTTTTTTGTCAAAAATATCCCCATATTGCTTAATCATTTCCAAAGCTTCTGATATAGAAAAAATATCTGAGACATGTACAGGATATTCTTTTTCAAGATATTCTACTATTTCTCTTGTGTTTTCTTCCTTATTACAAAGAATGATATCAGGATTTAGCTTTTTAATTTTTTCGTAATTGACTTTCTTTGTACCTCCTACAATAGCTTTTTGACTTCTTATCGTTTTTGGGTGAACGCAAAATTTGGTAACCCCTACAATATGATCTGATACTCCTAACGAAACTAATAACTCGGTTTGTGAAGGTACTAAAGAAACAATACGCTTTGGAGATTTTAGAAATTCGATTTTCCTACCTAATTGATCTGTACATATCATATCCCTGGTCGTGTTACATTTTATGAATTCTTAAAAATTATAAAAAAATCATAAATACTTAATAATTAGATACTTAAAAATAGGATTTTAAAAATTATCTCCTTATATTAGAAGATATTAATATTAAAATTTTGGGGCTATGAGTTCAATATTACTAAATGTTATCATTTATGGTATAATGGCATTTTTCGTTATTTTTATTGCATACGGACTTTACGGGTATGCAAAACATGTTTTTAACGCCAATAGACGTTAATTCTATCCTTTTGGAAAGGAACAAGAGTATACGCTATTCTTGTTCCTTTTTTATTATTTCAGGATATTTTCCATTTGTTTTTGAAGTTCAAGTGCTTTTTCTGCTGCCGCTTTGGCATAATCAATTCCATCTGAAGCATATATAATGCCTCTAGAAGAGTTGATTAACAGTCCTACTTGATCATTCAATCCGTATGTACATACTTCTTGTAAATTTCCACCTTGTGCGCCTACACCGGGAACCAAAAGAAAACTATTTGGCATAATTTTTCTAATTTCCCCAATAAATTCGGCTTTGGTTGCACCAACCACATACATTAAGTTTTCAGAGTTTTTATATGATTTAGAAACTTCTAACACCTGCTTGTACAGCTCTTTTCCCTCTACATTTTTTGTCTGAAAATCAAAAGCGCCCTGGTTAGATGTCAATGCCAGTAAAATCGTATGTTTATTCTCGAAAGCTAAAAAAGGTTCTACAGAATCTTTACCCATATAAGGGGCAACGGTTACAGAGTCAAATCCTAAGTCTTCAAAAAAAGCTTTGGCATACATTGTACTTGTGTTACCAATATCTCCTCGTTTGGCATCTGCAATCGTAAAAACCTCGGGATAATTTGCATTTAGATAGATAATTGTCTTTTCGAGAGATTTCCACCCTTTGATACCGTATGCTTCATAAAAAGCAGTATTAGGCTTATAGGCAACGGCAAGATGGTGCGTGGCGTCTATAATAGCTTTATTAAACTCAAAAATAGGATCTTCCTCATTTAATAGGTGCTTAGGGATTTTATTTAAATCCACATCTAATCCTATACATAAAAATGATTGTTTTGCATGTATTTGAGCAACCAGTTCCTGAGTTGTCATATTAATTGTATTGATCTATTGATTAACATTATTCTTTACCTTCTACATAGTCCTGAAGATAACTATATCTTTCAGTCAGCTTTCCATCTTTGGTCATTCTTGCTCTTTCGAGAATACCATCTTTATCATCATTAAAAAATGCAGGGATTACATGTTCTAAAAACATGTCTCCAAATCCTGTACTGGCATCTTTGGGTAATTCGCATGGCAAATTATCAACAGCCATAACCCCGATTGCATTTGGATCTATAGCATCGGTTTCGGTTTCGGTTTGTGGATTATAGCCATATATCGGATCTGCAATTGTAGAAGATCTAATTGTAGAGGCAACCGGCCCATCGATATCACATGAAATATCTGCTACCAATTTGATATTAAAACCTTCGGATTTTGCATCTTCTCTGGTAAAAATATAAGGTGCTCCGTCTCCAAAGAAGTGACCTGCAATATACATATCACTCACTTCTGCAAATCGCATAAAATCTCCTTCATATTCTTGTGGGTTGCTATAAAAATCACCCTTGTCTATGATACGCCCATCTTTGCGCTTATTATAATCCAACACATCAATTTGAACATAAACAGGTTCATCAAACGTAGCATTCAGGTATTCGTCTACAGCAACTTCTCTGATATGCATAGCGTCGATAATCTCTTTGGCTCCACCTCCTACTTTTCCGTTTCCGGTAAGTACAATCTTTATATTGGGTAACTTAATTTTCGATAATTCAGACTCTAATGCTTTTTGATCGTTAAGTGTTTCGGCTTTAGGTAAAGTAAAAGTATCAAACTTAAGTCCCCAGGCTCTAAATCCATTATACGCACCAACAATCCCAGCGTATTTTCCAAATCCTATTAACCTAAAACCATTCTGACCCACAATGACTTCGTGATCATATAGCTCTATATTCTTTTCGAGAATTGCCTTTAGTAAATCCCTATTATACGATTGTTTTTTGATCGTATGCGAAAAGAAAAAATATTTTTTGTTGGGTAATAAAGCAGCAACAGGCACTTCTTTTACACCAAGCAGTACATCACAATCTGATAGATCATCAGAAACGGTAAAACCTGCTTTTTCATACTCAGAGTCATCAAAAACTCTAACATGAGAAGGTTCAACAATAAAAGAAGCTTGAGGAAATTTGGTCACTACTGATTTTAGGCCATCTGGCGAAAAAACGACACGACGATCTGGCGGGTTTTTTCGCTCTTTAATGACACCGAACTTAGTCATATGAATTGGTATAAATTTTGTACTAAAAAACGAGGGTAAAGATATGATAATTATGATTATATTTGCTGCCCGAAAGTATTTTTGGTCAAATTGAGAGCATATTTTGTTTTCTAAAGAAATATAATGATCAAATTTCGGAAAATACTACTGGGGTCGACTGGTTTTGACAGCGAGATTAATAAGGTAGTAAGCACGTCGAGCGCTGGGATATAGCTCGTAAATATCATATTTCACTTTTTTAAACGGCGAGAATAACTACGCCCTAGCTGCATAATCTGAATTTATAGTAGGATAGTGCCTCGGTTCACAAGGTGAACAAGCAGGATACCTCTCAAGAGCCTTGGTTTGCGGCGATTGATCATGAGGTATCGTAAAAGTAAACCTAGAAATTATAGGATCTTGATATAATTTCGAAATTTAATTAAGAATAAGCGATAGGTTGGCGGTTTTTGGTCTTTCTTATCGACGAAAATTAAACAAAAACTAAACGTGTAGAAAGCTATTGTATTACTTGTTTGGACGAGGGTTCGAATCCCTCCGACTCCACTACAAACCTGCCAAACGGCAGGTTTTTGTGTATCCGGGGGATTCGCCCAATGCGCCAGCTGGCTCTTTCGCTGCAAATGTCCTCAGGACATTTACTAATCGCTACAGCCTTCTCCGACTCCACTACAAACCTGCCAAACGGTAGGTTTTTGTGTATCCGGGGGATTCGCCCAATGCGCCAGCTGGCTCTTTCGCTGCAAATGTCCTCAGGACATTTACTAATCGCTACAGCCTTCTCCGACTCCACTACAAACCTGCCAAACGGCAGGTTTTTGTGTATCCGGGAGATTCGCCCAATGCGCCAGCTGGCTCTTTCGCTGCAAATGTCCTCAGGACATTTACTAATCGCTACAGCCCTCTCCGATTTCATAGAAACACGTAAAACCTCTTTTTTTAAAGAGGTTTCTTTTTTCACGGGAAAGTAAATAGGAAAGTAGTTATTGTTTCATTGTTATTTTTTTTAATTCGAACAGATATATTTTCTACTTATCCATTAATATAATGTCATTATCTAAACTAGACCAGTACTCTAAGGAATGAATAGATGAAGTTGAATTCAGGTTTTTAATTTTAAATACCTTTTTTAATCGATACTCTACTCCGTTTAGTATCATTTCCTTTTCATTACTTTTTTCATTTTCAAAATGAGTCATCTGCATTACAATGTATTTTTCTTTCTCTATATGTAAGAACGATAAATCACCTTCTCTATAAAATTTAGATACATTTACTTGCGTCTTTTGCTCTTGGCTATAACCACATAAGGATATTAGAAGAATTAATACTTTAATTAGGTTTCTCATTTGTTTATTGAACTTTAATTTTTTAATTTTTTTCTATGAATTTCTACTCAATCATGAAAATATAAAAAATCCCATAATTTCGATTCATTTATTATAGTTTTATTCTATCCCTTCTCATTTTTTTGTAATACCTGCGTTTCTTCCTCATAAAGTGCAATCTCAAAACCTCTCTTAATTAAATCATTAATCACTTATGGTTTTACTTCTTGCAGATACAGTATAGATCCATCAATTCTAACTTGTGAATCTTTATCAAAATCTCGAATTACTTTTATTATTTTTTCATTTTTTTCTTTCATTTTTAGTTTTAGATATTAGTCTTTTTACTCATCTATTCTCTATTCGTAACTTGTATCAAATGGAGTGTCTAAAGAACATCTGGAAGGCATTATTTTTAAAGACTCATCGAAACTCTAGAAATATATCTATATGAAATAAAGTACTCTGGGAGTTTATCTGCTAATTTTAAAAGTAAAAATTCAACGGTTTTAGCGTATCCTAATTACAACATATGTTAGTAACTTTAATTGTCATAAAAACGAAAAGAAAAATTAAAATATTATGGGGTTAATAGACTTGTATCCAGATAATAAGAATAGGGCTAGAAGATTGGATCAATTGTCTAGCGATATAGGAGTGTTTTTAGTAGATTTAACTTTGATAGCAGATAGTATACAAGATTCTTTAGATGAGTTTCATGGGAAGGCTAGAGATATGCTTTTAGATTTGAATATTGATCCATCTGACCCTAGACTAAAACCTAAAATAATAAAATTAGGTGATGGCGTTGTCCTTGAAGTAATAGAATATTTAGCCGAATTTTTCGCTTTTTTGGCTGTCCAAAACTTTGTAAGTACTGCACTTTTAGTAAGAATGGCAAAAAATCTAGATAGAATTCCTATAAAAGGAGGTGGAGAAATAATAGGAGGAACAATTATAAAAAGAGTTGGGAAAGATATCGAATACCAGGGAGCTCAAAACTTGGAAAGAGTAGCTATCAAAAAACTAAGGTTTCCAAAATGGATTAGATTCAAAGCTTTTGCTGGAGGAGCGGCTGCAGCTCTTGTAATTACTGTTGCAATCGAGTTAATCGTTGATTCTATTCAAGGCGCAATAGTAAGAGATAAATTACAAAAAGGTATTCGAGGTCTTTATGGTCCAAGAGCAAGGGTTAAAATGGCATTATTGGCAAATCAAAAACTGAAAGAACTCATTGATAAAGGGATAGGAGATCTAGATATGATGAGAAAGCTTGGTTATTCAGAAGAACAACTAGATAAGTTTTTGGATCTGAAATCAAAGGAAATTTCGGATATTGTTGAAAAAACAGGAGTACAAGAATTAGCCAAGGAAGCTGTCCGTATTTTAGAGCAATTGGATGGAAACCGAAATTCATTTAGGGATGACGATAAAATGGATAAAAAAAATTGCTCAAACGTCGTCTGTTGGTAAAAAAAACAATTCTATGTCTATATTTAATAGCATTTGGAAAGGTATTGAAACTTCATTTGATGTAATTACTGGTAATGAAGACATTCTTTACCCAGATAACAAAAACCGAAAAAAGCGAGCATCCGAATTATTTAATGATGTAAAACACTTCCAACAAGAAATCGTTTTATTAAAAAAAAATATTGAGCAAAAACTAAACTCTATCGGATTAAAGTATAAAGATAGTTTCAATTTAGAAAGATTTAATTTTAAATTATGGGAAGTAGAAAGTGTTGACAAATTGAGGAGGGTTTTAGAATTGTCTAATATTCAAGATGCTTTGATGATTTCAGGCTTATTATCATTATCGGATGAGAATGAACAAAAAAGAGTAATTGATACAATTGATTTGCCCTTTGATATGAAAATGATTACTATTAAAGGCATTCCCATTCTATTCTATGGAGGTGTTATTGGAGGATCAATAGCAGGAGCAACAGCTAGAAGTAAACTCAGAGAATATATAAAGCATATTCAACCTGTTAGAAATATCATGTTTTATTATAAAATACTTTTAGAAGAGTTAAGTAAAAATTTATCTAAATTAGGATCCAAAGAATTTCTTATTTCTATATACAACAAAGATCTAGTAGAAGAAAAATTCGAACAAAAAATAGGAGAAATAAAGGAAGGTTTATTGAAAATAACAAAAAATGATGCCTTAGTAAAACTAAAGAATCGTGACAAATTGAGAGGAAGCTGGTTAAACGAAGATTGAAATTAATCTATTTATTTTTTTCTCGCTTGTTCAATTTCTCATAATTTCCAAATTAGTTTACTTTTCGTTTTACGGTAGTCTATCCTAATTTATTTAATAACAAATTTAACTTTTCAATATCGATCCTCCGTATATTTTTTTCAGTTTTATCGGTTACTCCCCAGAACTTATATAAGCAGGATTGAGTATCTTTTTTGCTAATAAAAGCATCCGTATCACATTTAATTTATACAAAAATGATGTATAAATACACACAAGTGTGTAAAATCTCTACACCTAATAAATTAGAGTGATCGCCTAAACACTTGTTATTCAAATCATATTCAAAATGGCATCAATGTTGTTTTTTCTCACGAGTAATTTAAGGAAACATTCATGAAGCAATCAACATCTTGCGAATCTTTGGAAACATCAATATCTATAAATAAATCCCCTAATTCTCTAGAAAAATTTATTTCAAAAGTATCATCACCCCTCATTCTAATAGCAACATTTCTACTAATATTTGGCGGTGCATCTTTATTTTATTTCTTACAACCTTATTTTGAAAAAGTGTATTTAGAAAGAATGAACACCATCTGGGGGACACCCTTAATGATCACTGGTATCACGCTACTTACTCTTAAAATTAGCTTTTTAATTTATATACTGTTTTTATATCTACGCTATAAGATCATTAAACCAGTATCACATGAAGAATTACCTTCTTGCACGGTCATCGTACCTGCTTACAATGAAGGAGAATTGGTTTATAAAACCTTACTTAGTCTTGCCGAAAGTGATTACCCGAAAGAAAAATTACAGTTGATTTCTATTGACGACGGAAGCCAGGATAATACCTGGCAATGGATGCAAAAAGCTAAAGAAGTATTAGGCGATCGTGTTTCGATTTACCAACAACCTAAAAACAAAGGAAAAAGACACGCATTATACCGTGGATTTAATTTAGCCACAGGAGAAGTATTTATAACTGTTGATAGTGATTCTATAGTTAAAAAAGATACGTTGCGCCTTATGGTCAGTCCTTTTGTTGTAAATAAAGAATGTGGGGCTGTGGCAGGAAATGTACGTGTATTAAACAGAGAAAAAGCTGTAATTCCACGTATGCTAAATGTTAGTTTTGCCTTTAGTTTCGAATTTATCCGTTCTGCACAAAGTAGATTAGGTTCTGTATTATGTACACCAGGTGCTTTATCTGCTTATCGTAGAGAAGCAGTCTTCAATTGTCTTCAAGACTGGATTAATCAAACATTTATGGGGGAAGTTTCAAAAATTGGTGAAGATCGTGCAATGACTAATATGATTTTGAAACAAGGTTATAAAGTATTTTTTCAGCGTGAGGCATACGTTTATACCAACACTCCAGAGCGCTACAAAAACCTATCAAAAATGTTTATTCGTTGGGAGAGAAGTAACATTCGTGAAAATATTGCAATGAGTAAATTTGCCTTTACAAATTTTAGAAAAGGATCTAAAATTGGTACCCGAGTACTACTCTTAAACCAATGGTTAAAAATGATAGCTGCCTATCCAGCTACGTTGTTAATGTTATTTTTTATATGTACATATCCACTATTATTCCTTAGTTCTACATTGGTGAGTATACTGGTTTTTTCGAGTATACAAGCTTTATTTTATGCCAAAAAGCATACTATCTCAGAATCTTTTTGGGCTTATCCATATAGTGTTTTTTATGCCTTTACGTTATTTTGGATTACTCCTTATGCAATAGCCACTGCTGGCAGAAGTGGTTGGTTGACCCGAGATTTAAACGATGAGGAATTAAAGAAACAACAGGTCGTTGCTGTATCATCTTAATCTATTATAGGATAGGATATCGAATTCTTAATAAAACCAAACTTCTAAAAAAAGTGAAATAACACTCTATAATGATCCTTCTAAGTTGAATTGAAGTGAATCTTTAAAAGGGTTTTTATATGCTGAAATAAAATTGAGCTAAGAGATAAAGTATTATTTTCTCCGATTTTTCAATAAAATAACCTCAAAAAAGATAATATAGTATCATGTTTAGTTAACTTATAGTGCAAAATCTATACGATATCACTATATCTTTGAGAAATCACCAAATTGAACATTTCTTTAAAATTAAACTTCTGATTAATGATACATTGTAATACGATCAAAAAGATCTGCTGCATATTCTTTGTTATACTAAATGTAAGCATCTTATCTGCACAACAATCAAAACTTTCACTAGAACAAATCTTTAGTAGCAGAGACTTTTCTTCAGAACGATCAAAAGCTTTAAAATGGTTCGAAGGAGGAGATTCATATACTACCTTGGTAGCTTCTTCAGAAAACAAAGGGTATTATGATATTATTAAAACAGATACTAAAACAGGAGAACAAAGTATCTTAATTCCTGCAAAGTGGATGATTCCCGAAGGAAAAGACACTCCGCTTCGTATAGAAAATTATACCTGGTCTACCGATAAAAGTAAAGTCTTATTCTTTACCAACTCTTCTAGAGTATGGAGGTATAACACCAAAGGGGATTATTGGGTATTACACTTAAAAACAAAAAAACTAACCAAACTGGGAGGAGCAAAAGCAAAATCATCTTCACTTATGTTTGCCAAGTTCTCTCCAGATGGAAATAAGGTAGGATATGTAAGAGAACATAATATTTATGTCGAATCACTTACCGATGGAAATATCACTGCATTAACAACAGACGGAACAGATAAAATCATTAACGGAACCTTTGATTGGGCATATGAAGAAGAATTCTCTTGTAGAGATGGTTTTAGATGGAGTCCCGATGGCCGCAAAATTGCATACTGGAGGATCGATGCCAGTAAGATAAAGAATTTCCTGATGATCAATACTACAGATTCTATCTATTCGTATACAATACCAGTACAGTATCCTAAAGCAGGAGAAAAGCCGTCTGAAGCAAAAGTTGGAGTCGTTAATACATCGGGAGGAGCTACAACCTGGATGAAATTACCAGGAGATGCCAGTAATCAATATGTCCCTCGGATGATTTGGAAACCAGATTCTAAATCATTACTTCTGCAACACCTCAACAGGGCACAAAATCATAATAAAGTAACACTTTGCAATGCTCTGGATGGGAATACTCAGGTAATTTATGAAGATAAAGAAACTGCTTGGTTAGAAGCGGTAGATGATTTTAAATATCTAGAGGATGCCAGTACATTTACCTGGGTAAGTGAAAAAAGTGGCTGGAAAGCGCTTTACCTTATTAAAGATGGTAATGAAACTCAGGTATCACCTACCGATTCAGATATGATTAATATTGAATTAATCGACGAAAAAAATGGATGGTTGTACTATATGGCAAGTCCAGAAAATGCTACACAAAGGTACTTGTATAGAACCAAACTTAATAAAAAGGGAAAAGCAGAAAGACTATCACCCAAAGATCAACCAGGAACGCATCGATATCGTATTGCTCCAAACGGAAAATTTGCTCAACATACTTATTCTAAATCTGGCCTTCCCCCTACTACCGATATTATTTCTTTACCCGATCACAAAGTGATTAAAACTTTGGTCTCTAACCAAAAGTTAAAAAAACAAATAGCGGCTATAGATCGCAATCCGCAAGAATTTTTTAAAATTTCTTTAGACGATGGCACATCACTAGATGCATATATGATCAAGCCTCTAGGATTTGATCCATCAAAAAAGTATCCTGTGTTATTTCATGTATATGGTGAACCCTGGTCCCAAACCGTATTAGATTCCTGGGGCGGAAGTAACTATTTATGGCATACCATGCTATCCCAGCAAGGGTATATTATAATGAGTATCGATAATCGCGGGACTCCCGGACCTAAAGGAAGAGAATGGCGAAAATGTGTGTATGGTCAAATTGGTGTTCTTTCTTCTTCAGACCAGGCGCAAGGAACAAAAAAGAGTATCGAAATGTTTAATTTTATAGACCCGGATCGCATTGGTATCTGGGGATGGAGCGGTGGTGGTTCTATGACCCTTAATGCTTTATTTAGGTATCCCGAAATCTATAAAATGGGAATGGCAGTAGCCCCAGTATCTGATCAAAGATTATATGATAACATCTACCAGGAACGATACTCGGGAATACCGCAAATCATGCCCGAAAGTTATGAAAAAGGCTCTCCTGTTAATTTTGCCAAAAACCTTAAAGGAGATTTATTACTGATTCACGGAACAGGAGATGATAATGTTCATTATCAAAGTATAGAAGTATTGGCTAATGCGCTTATTCGTTATAATAAAATATTCTCTATGGTATCATATCCTAACCGATCTCATGGTATATACGAAGGAGAAAACACCTCTAGACACTTACGTGAAACATTAACCCATTATCTTAAAACAAATTTACCAAGCGGAGGAAAATAAAGGTTAATATTCGATTTACATACTAAAGCTTATCATAGCGATACTAACAATGCATAAGGAGTCTTTCAAAAATAGATGTACTGTAAGTTATACGTCACTTGTATATATTTGCAATAATTAAAGTAGTACTAACTATTTTTTACTCATAAAAATGACCGAGTTCGAACAGTTATTTAAAGGCTTGAATATTGTAGAAGAAAAACTGCAAGAACATATTCTTAAAGAAGGAGTAGTACAAACAGTACCAAAGGACACCTTTATTGTAGAGCAGGATAAATATATCAAGTGGTTAGCTATTGTAATTTCGGGAAAAGTAAGAGTATGGCAGGAAAATGAAGATCGCCAAATTTTACTGTATTATGTAAACCCGATCCAGACCTGTGTATTGTCGTTGTCTGCTACGTTTAGGGATTGTAAAAGCCTTGTGCATGCCAAAACAGAAATAGAAACTACACTTATTAAAATTCCGGTGCGATTTGTATCCGAATGGAGTTTTATGTTTAAATCTTGGAACACCTTTACCACTAATTCTTTCATTATAAGTTATGAAGATTTACTGCTTTCTTACAAAGACCTGGCCTTTAAAAAAATAAATGAAAGATTAATAGATTACTTAAGATCCGAAGCTAATAGAAATAATTCCTCAATCATAGAGATTTCACACCAACAATTAGCCAAAGAAGTAGGTACTACTAGAGAAGTAGTTTCAAAAATCTTAAAGCAATATGAATTGGATCATATTGTACAACTACACTTCAAGAAAATAGAACTTCTTTCCTAGCATCTTCAGAAAAAAATAAAATGTATTAGGCCACTTGTATCAAAAGGTACAAGTTTAAGGCTGTTTCCACATATACATTTGTGCCATAAGTAATACGCTAAAAATTTATGAAACGAAAATTAAAATTAGTTGCTGTTTTCCTAATCGGAATAGTAACATTTAGCAATGGTGCAAACAACAATGTAAACACAAAAAAAGGTAACATTATGGAAACAAAAAAAGAAACGTATGTATTAGTACACTCTGCCTGGCTAGGTGCCTGGCAATGGGAAAATGTAGCTTCAAAATTAAGAAATGAAGGACATATTGTAATTACCCCAGATCTTCCCGGGCACGGAAGTGATAAAACACCTCCTGCCACAATTACAATGACAGATTATGTAAAAGCAATTACAGATATTCTCGACAAGCAAGAGCAACCCGTACTATTAGTTGGACATAGTTTTAATGGTATTACAGTGAGCAGGGTTGCAGAAATACGACCCAATAAAGTAAAAAGTATTGTCTATCTTACCGCATTTTTATTACCTAAAGGAGGTTCTTTTTTTAGTGCAGCTCAGGGAGTAGAAGGCTCGGTAGCGGTAGATAATTTCTACCTGTCTGAAGATAAAACTTATGCTTTGGTAGATGAGAACGAAATTCAAAATGCCTTTGCTCATGATATCCCTAAAAAAGCTTTTGATGGAGCCAAACCCTATATTGTTCCAGAACCATCTGCCCCTCTAATGTATGAGTTAGAAGTTACAGACAGTAACTTTGGGCGAATCCCAAAGTACTATATAGAATGTACAGAAGATAGGGCTATACCTATCGAAGTACAAAGAGCAATGTATAAAGGAAAGGTAAAAAAAGTATTCACTTTACATTCTAGCCATACTCCAAATTTCTCTCAACCAGAACACCTGGCCAATATCCTTTTAAAAATTAAAGACGAAGAATAAAAGTAGAAAGCGCAAATCGTAAAGGTTTGCGCTTTTTGTACATCCAGTATGAATCCTATAATTTGATAAGAATTAAAAATGATTACTGTTTTTTTATTCTGTGTGCCAAAAGTCACAAGCATCACTTCTTAATTCGATGTTATTTTACAGATCTAAAAAACATAAAAAATAAATAATGAGCACTATTGTAAAATTTGAATTAACGGGTAAAAGTAATTCTGAAGAAAAAATAAAAGAATTCTTTCAACAAATATTACCCGATACAAGAAAATATGAAGGTTGCTTAGGAGCACAATTATACCAGTTTTTCGAAGATAAAAACAGTATCTTATTAATTGAAAACTGGGAATCGCAAAGCCATTTTCAAAACTATCTAAATTGGAGAAAAGAAACAGGTGATTTTGATACTTTAACAACCATGCTGGCAGAAGCTCCATCTATCAAGATTTTTGAATCTCTAAATGCCTAACTAATGAAATTATCCAGCTTACTATTAAGTATTAAAAATGAAGAGGAAACCCTCGCCTATTATATATCTCATCTCGGAATGAAACTAGAGAACAGTATTCATACCGAACATGAGTCCCGATATATACTTAGATTTCCAAACCATAAAAACCCTGCCTCTTTAGAATTACGGAAATATAAAGAAAAAGTAAATCTTGATGAAGTTTATGAACATTCTCCTGAAGATAATTATTGGAAATACAGCTTATTTGTAGATGATATTCAATCTGTTTATACAGTTATCGAGGACAAATATTTATCGGGTAAACCATATCAATTTGGAGATATAGGGTATTTACTTCATACAAAAGATCCTAATATGTATCAAATTGAATACATACAAAAACATTTCAAGCAAAATACGGTGCCAACACTTAAGATAGATACTTTTCCTTTAAAAGAAATCCCAGTTTTTGGACTCATAACACTTAGAACAAAAGACCCCATCAAAAGCATTAAGTTCTATGAAACTTTTTCCGATTTGAAATTTAAAATACGAATGTACGTAGACAGAGGAAATGGAACAGGGTTTACATTATATTTTTTGGGCCCCGATCATTTAGATCCACCAAATATTAGTGATCCCGATGCTATTGAGAACAGAGAATGGATGTATCAACAAAAAGAAACCTTCATAGAACTACAATATTATTGGAATACCGAGTACCCATCTAATTTTAGTTTTAATGATCAAACAAATAACAAACTGGGATTTAAAGGAATTGTTTTCGAAACAAAAGATCTTGATAAAAAACAAGCCCAATTACATCAATCCGGTTTTTCTGTTAAAAAATCCTTTGATGACATTGATCAAAGGGCAGTATTAAAAATCGAAAGCCCTGATAAACATCCCATTTTTATTAAATCTGTTTTATAAGAAATAGGAAATTAATTTTTATAATATCATTGTCAAAATTAGAAAACCGTCAAAAGTAAATTTTGATGGTTTTCTTTATTCACTATTTGCCTGTATTTTTTTGTTACTTTTATTGTAATGTCGCCATTATTTTAATTGAATTTTGAAAGAGTAACATTGAAATTATCAATACTATAAACTTTGAAAAGCTACTCTTAAAAACGAAAACACCCTTGGATTATGTTAGATCATGTATTTCAAAAATTACATATATCAGAAGAAGAACTCAAAAAAGAACTTCGGGAAAAAACTTCTATTTCGAAGCATCAAAAAGGTGAGTTTCTAATAAAGGAAAATAAATATATCAAAGTTCTGAAAATTGTAATCAGCGGAAAAGTTAGAGTGTATCAGGAAAACGAAGAGCGGGAAATCCTTATTTACTATTTGGGAGATATGGAAACGTGTACCCTCTCTTTGTCTGCTTGTTTTGAAGATTGTAAAAGTACCGTTAATGCTATTGTTGAAGAAGAATCAATAGTATTAAATATCCCTGTAAGATTTGTAAAAGATTGGTGTTTTACTTATAAATCCTGGAATCGATTTACTATAAATACATTTCGAGATAGCTACAATGTACTAATTAATAATTACTCAAAACTTGCTTTTAAACCTCTTAGAGAACGTTTACTCGAATATTTAATGATAGAATCTGACAATGCTGTTTTACAAAGATCTCATCAACAACTAGCCAGAGAGTTAGCTACTACAAGAGAAGTAATTTCAAGACTTCTAAAAAAATTAGAAACAGAGGGAATCGTTACATTAGGAAAACAAGAAATTAGAATTCTAAAAAAAGATACCTAGTGTGATAAAAGTCACAAGTATGACATGTCTTCTACCGCTTTCTTTGTACTTAGAATTTAAAAAAACATACAAATGAAAGTAGTAAACACAATAGTATTATGTTTGATCCTAATAGTTTCTATTGCCTGGGTCCAACATAAGCCAGAAGAGAAAAAAGAAACCATAAAACAATCTTATGCAGAACATTCTCCTACCGCACATCACGAAATAGCATTAGAAGTACTTAATGCCAGTAAAGAATGGATAACAGCATTTAATGAAGGAAAAAGTGACATCTGTATTGAAGGCTATGATGCAAAAGCTGTGATGAGTGCCCAACCTTTTGGTATAAAAAAAGGCGTTCGGGAAATAAAAGATTTTTGGCAACCTTTTATGCAATCAGGAGCTACAAATTTAATCTATACAAATCTAAGTATAGAAGTCGTTAATACCTCAACTGCATTATTATCTGCAAATTGGAGTATGAATGTCGGAAGAGGCATTATTTTTCAAGAAAAGTGGGAGAAAAAAAATGGTAAGTGGGTACTCACTTATGATGATTTTGAAGTATTAGAACAATTTAAAATACCTACAGAAAATAAAACAAATCCTATTGCAAGTCATCAAATGCTAGAAGCTGTGATCAAAACATCTATAAAAATCATTAAAGGGTTTAACACACAAAATACAGAAGCATTTACAAATGTGTATCTTAAGAATGCCACAATGAATGCCATTCCTATGGCCAAATTATTACATGGTAAACCTAAGATTACTCAGTTTTGGCAAAAATTAATTACCTCTGGTGCAAAAAACATAACCTATCACAACCCCACATTTGGTGTAGTTTCTCCAAATGGAGTTAATATCTCTTCAGATTGGTCTATGAATATCGGGGAAGGAAAAATTTACCAGGAGAAATGGGTAAAAAAAGATGATGCATGGATGCTAAGCTATGACGAATTTCAAGTTTTAAAAATGTATTAATTCACCATCTGTTTTTTAAGCCTGTAGTATCAGCTACAGGCTTAAAAATAATAGCAAAAACATAGCTCAATCATCTTTTACAACCATACTTGTAATTTATCATAGATTTTTCTCTGATCGTCTTGTGAGAAGTTTTTAATCCTCGTGCTATGACTTCCTTTGGGCAATACCATTTTTAAGGCATTTACATGAGGTTTTGGAGTAGGTGAACACGCTCCCCAAGGGTCATATTCTCCATAAATGTAAATGATATGATCTCCTTCATTCTCTACATAATCCCTAACCTTTTTAATATAATCCTGATCATATACCATAAGAACATTTTTTGGAGCAAATCTCATATTAGTTGGTTGTTTTACCACTTTAATTAAATCCTGTACGGGAGTACTATCAAATCCGTAATATCCGAGTTCTACCATATGTTGATAATAAGAAGGTAACAGGTTGTGATATGTTTTATCACTATAGAAGCTAATTCCTACTACTTTATTAAGGTAGGCAAACAAAGTGGCAGCATCGGCATGTCCATTAGGTATTTCATCACACTTCCCTCCCCACTGCCAGAAAGAAAAAGGAAATTCTAGTACTGCATACTCTAGAGCTTCTTCTGGTGATACTTTTGTAAAACTCATTTTCTTTTTTCTCGAATGCTGATCAATTTGATTCAAAAGAGCCTCTCTTTGAGTTAACAATAACCGTTGAAAATTAGTAATCTTAGTTCTGCACTCTTTGGTGCCAACAGTAGCGATATGCTCTTGTGTTCTTGGGTCTTCTCGAGTATTAATCAAAGGAGCTACATAAGAAACTGCAGCATCCATATCTTTTGGATACTTTGATTTATAAATCAATACAGTCTCCCCTCCTTTACTTATTCCTGTAGAAATCCATTTGTTGGTATATATATTTTTAAGTTTGGTAACCAGAAGATGATAATCCTGAATAGCCTGATCATTGGTCAGGTACTTCCATGGAATTGGATTTGGTCTTGATTTCCCATAAAATCTGTATTCTACCATAACCTGATTTGCCTTCAACAGGGTACTCAACTCATATGTTCGATGTTTTGCAGAATACCCTTCGGTAACTAATACTGTTGGCTGCGAATAATCAGAATGAGATACATATACATAATGATCAAAAGTTCCTGCATCTGGATTATTGTGATCTAGTGGCTGCTTCAATATCAATCGGTACGATTCTGTAAAATGATCATTTACCTGTATTGCACTTATATCTGCTGTAGGGAACAAATTTCTTAATTTTTGCTCAAAAGATATCTCGGCAGTAGGTGGTAACGTGCTTTTACAAGAAAAAAGGGAAAGATTAATAAGAAGTAGTAATAATATATACTTAGTTCGATTCATAAAATAAATAGTTTTTAATATTTTAAAGATAGCTTAAAAGGGTGTCGATTTAATGATACTATATTACCTAAGAATGGTATCATTTTAATAAGATTTGAGTTAGTATGCCATTACGAATTGGGATTTGTTTACATTTATAACCTATGGATACAATTGTTCAGATCAATACCGATTTTATTGAAAACAATACGAATTTTAATGAGCTAATTGCTGAATTAAGAAACAAATTTGCATCAAATTCTATACTGGTACCTATGCGTCATCATCATGATTTTCCAAACCCTGTGGTTCAGGAAGATTCTACGCTATTATTAATGCCCGCCTGGAATCCTGGTAAAGAAGCAGGAGTAAAAATCGTAACGGTAAGTCCCAAAAACGGGCAGTTTGATTTACCTTCGATCCAGGGTACATATTTGTATATGGATGCCATCAAAGGTACTATCAAAGCAATAATGGAAGCAAAAAGTTTGACTGTAAAACGAACAGCTTCGGCCTCTGCCCTGGCATCATCGTATTTATCTAAACCTGATGCTTCTTCCTTATTAATGATCGGTACAGGAGCACTCTCTACTAATCTAATTAAAGCGCATGCCAGTGTAAGACCTATTAAAACCGTTTATATCTGGGGAAGGAATTATGAAAAAGCGAAAAAAATCTCAGAAGAATTAGAAGGAGAAAGTTTTGATATCCATGCTATACCTACAATCAAAGAAAAAATTTCTAAAGTAGATATTATATCCTGTGCAACATTATCCAAAACTCCTTTGGTGTTGGGTAACTATTTAAAAGCCGGGCAGCATGTAGATTTGGTAGGAGCCTATAAAAAAGATATGCGTGAAGCTGATAATGAAAGCATAAAAAAAGCTACCATCTTTGTAGACACTTATCAAGGAGGGCTTAAAGAAAGTGGAGATATTGTTATTCCTCTTAAAGAAGGTATTCTAAAAGAAGAAGACATCAAAGCTGATTTATTCGAACTCTGCTCTGAGGCTAAACAAGGAAGAACCAGTGATCATGAAATAACTGTTTTTAAATCTGTAGGGCATGCCCTCGAAGATTTAGCAGCAGCTACTTATTATTATAATCAATATACACATGAGTAAAACATATCAAAACATTTTAAAAAATACCGATTTCGACCCCAAAAAAGATTGGTTACAAATCAAAACCATCGATATGCATACAGGAGGAGAACCCCTTCGGGTGATTGTCGATGGTTTTCCCGAACTAAAAGGAAATTCGGTATTAGAATACAGGAGATATTGTAAGGAGCATTATGATCATTTACGTACTTCACTTATGTTTGAACCTCGTGGTCATGCCGATATGTATGGATGTATCTTACTCCCTCCTAATGATGATGATGGAGATTTTGGCATTTTGTTTATACACAACGAAGGATATAGCACCATGTGCGGTCATGCTATTATTGCCATTTCTACATTGGCTGTAGAAATGAACTGGATCGATTACCAGGAAGGAGACAATATCATAAAAATTGATGCTCCCTGTGGTCGAATCATTTCTTATGCACAAGTAAAAAACGGAAAAGTAACAGGAGTTCGTTTTCATTGTGTCCCCAGTTTTGTAGTTGGATTGGATAGAAAGGTAAAAGTAGATGGTATAGGCGAGGTTATCTATGATTTAGCCTACGGAGGTGCTTTTTATGCGTATGTAGATATGGCTAAAAACAATTTTGATTTTGATTTAACTTCAAATTCATATAGAAAATTGATTGCTAAAGGAATGGATATAAAACATGCTGTAATAGAGCAAGATTCTAATATTTTACATCCTTATGAAGAAGATCTTAGTTTTTTATATGGTACCATTTTTATTGGAAATTCTTCTAAGGAAAATATTGACAGTAGAAACGTATGTATTTTTGCTGAAGGAGAAGTAGATAGGTGTCCTACCGGATCGGGAGTTTCTGGTAGAATGGCAATACACAAAATGAGAAACGAAATACAGTATGGTGATACGATGTCTATAGAAAGTATTACCGATTCTGTATTTAAAGGTTCTGTTATTTCTGAAGAAGAATATGGTCCTTATAAAGCAGTAATACCACAAGTTGAAGGAACGGCACACATTACAGGAATGCACACTTTTATGATCGATCCTGATGATCCAATGAAAAATGGGTTTATTTTTAGATAGAACACAATTCCTATAGACTTTTTTTCATTTGTCTACATAGTATATTGTGATCTTCTTTACTTGATCGGAATAAGCATTGCTGCTAAACCTCCTCCTTTAGCCAATTGTATTTTTTTATTGTAATTAGAATCAACTATAATTTCAGTTTGCATAAAATCTATCCCAACTCTATCAGCATTTATTCCGTCACTATATAGTGTCATTAGGTATTTTTTGTCCTTGGGCAAAAATGAAAGGTCAAGTTGTAACTTAGTTGAGCTCCAATTCGTCATTCCCCCTATATACCATTCATTCTTATTCCTACGAGCAACAAGTAATCTGTTTCCTATTTTGGCATCGAGAACAATTGTTTCATCCCATACAGTTGGTACTTTTGATAAGAATTTCATAGATTTTTGTTCTCTATAATAATTGGAGGGAGAATCGCAAAGCATTTGCAAAGGGCTCTCGTAACAAACATACATTGCTAATTGGTGGCAACGAGTTCCCAAACTCATGGGGCGATTCCAGGAAATCGTAAAATTTTCCTTTTGCCTATTTAACATTGCACCCGGAGTATAGTCCATAGGACCTGCAACCATTCTTATAAATGGAATGGTAAGATTATGATCAGGAGTTATATAAGCCGCCCATTTATTATTTTCAGCTCCTTTAACTCCTTCTCGTGTAAGAACATTAGGATATGTTCTTCGTAGACCTGCTGGTTTATATGACCCATGAAAATCAACCAATAATTTTCGTTTAGCGCAAGCTTCAGCAATTCGTTGATAATAGTTTACCATCCATTGGTCATCCCTTTGCATAAAATCAACTTTCACACCTTTGATTTCCATTTCTTGAAACGCGTCTAATGCTTCGTCGAGTTTTTGATCTAATGAACTCCATGTAGTCCATAAAATAATGCCCACATTTTTATTTTTTCCATACCGAACCAACTCCTTAAGATCTACCTCGGGTACAACTGCCATCACATCTCCTAACTCATACCATCCTTCATCAAATATTACATATTCAATACCATACTTTGCAGCAAAATCTATATAGTATTTATAAGTCTCAGTATTAATTCCGGCTTTAAAATCTACGTCATAAATATTATTATAATTCCACCAGTCCCATATCACTTTACCGGGTTTAATCCAAGAAAAATCAATCGATTCAGATGGCTTTGCTAGTTGATAAGTTAATTGATTCGTGATTAAATCAGCATCTTTTTTTGAAATTCCTATAATACGCCACGGAAAAGTTCTTTCCCCTTTTGTTTTTGCTATATAATCTGCTGTTTTTGTTACTCTGATACTTCTATCATCCTTCCATCTTTTGGAATCTATTTTTTCTTCTAGAGCTACTTGTGGAAATACTGCGGTTAATGCATTACCCTCTACTCCTGTAAGCCACATTCCTGGATAATCCAGTAGTCCCGTTTCGGTTATAAAAAGTTTGAATTTATTTTTTGTCGCTATCAAAACGGGCAAGCTGCAAAGGTCTTTTTTCTCTAAACTATCTAAATTAGTTAGTTCATAAAGCCTCTCGTTATGAGAATGAAACTCTTTTTCGCGAGGAAAATAAACAGTATCATTACTACTAAAATTAAATTTAGCCAATTCGGAATACACCTTTAATTCTTTCTTAAATTGCGTTTCGAATCGGTATGCTATTCCAGTATCATATGCTCTAAAAGTAATCTTATAATTATCCTTAAAAAAAACAGTCAATTCATTGAAATGATCTCTTATCCGTTCACTTTTTACTTTCAGTACTGGAAAAAGAAAAGCGTCTTCTGATCGAAATTCTTCTTTAATAACAAATGGATTATGCCCTAAAACCATATTATCATCTATTGTTAACGCCAGTGAAGAGTTTTCCAGAATTTGTTTATCATTAACATAAAGAGAATAGGTTATATTTTCTTCAATTGATATATGTATGAGAATCGATCCATCTGGTGAACGAAGATCATACTCCTTTGCTTCAACAGAATTGGCAAATAATAGTATTACCAAGTAAAAAACAACCTTCTGATATGAAATTTGCATAAACTAATATTTATAGTTTAGTATTATTTTCTATACAATTTTAACCCTATTTTTTCATTAGGATTCATTGAAGATATCCATACCTCTGGTAAGATTTCTATATTTTCTTTATCATATCCTAAGACAAAAACTTCAATTTTTTTATTTACATAAGACTCCTTTAAAGGAATATAATATGTATAATCATGATCTCTTCGTGCATTAACATATTCCCAGGTATTAGATGGATAAGAAACAGCCCTATCGGGAGCTCCGATATATTGATCCCCAATTTTGGCTGCAACATAAGCTCCTTCAATACCATGTTTTCCGTTGAGTGCCACACTTAAATAACTGTTGTTTGCCAATTCTGTTAAGGTAAAGGATGTTTTCCATGCTTTAACAGGTTTCATATCTTCTACATAGGCAAACAGGTTTGAAGCTTTCCATTTGCTACGATCTAAAGGTTTTTGTTGATAATATCCTTCTATTTCAACAATTCGCTGTGGTTGTTTTTTGAATCTCAAATATCGGATATCATCATAAATTGGAATATGAGATTCTGTTGTTGCTAAATACATGATTTGCTTCCAGCTCTTTAAATCTTTAGAAACTTCTACATAATTCCCTTCATCAGTTAACAAAGGTTGTAATGAAAAATCATCAGGAATTTTAAGAATGAGTTCATCTACAGAAGTGATTTCTCCCAGGTCTAAACGAAGAGTTCCACCTTTAACACTTTGATCAATACTATATTTTTTAGACTTCCAAAAGCCAGTTTTAAGATCCGAATCAAATAAATTTTTATCCCATATTCCTCGTTCTTTAAAAACTTTTTGATTAAAAAAAGCATCACGAGCATTTTGTACTTGAGGAATATTAGTTTCTCCCGAACGAAATAAAGAACGTACTTCTAGTGCATTATTGTCTGCAGAATAAACAGTTGCTTCATATAAAACATTAGCATCTTCGGGAATAACGCTTTCAGGTATTTCTGCTATTTTGCGATGAGTATCTTGCGTTAATATTTTTCCAGGAAAATGTACTTTTTGTTTTTTCCCTAACAGTAATTCATTAGCTATCGCCCCATTCAATTCTATTTTTTCATAGTTTTCTGGATTAGAAATAGCTAGAATCGCTTCGGTTCCCGGCTTGCCAATTAAGTCTATTAAAACCGGCTTTTCTTCTACATTTCTTATTACCTGAAAAGGAGATCCATAAATAATAGGATCTTCATAGTCTTCTGTTGTAGCAATAAGCAATGTTGATCTAAACGAGGGTACTGTAATATTAACACTATCATTAAAAGAATATGTTCCTATATACTGTTCATTAGGATGTAATTGAATGATTTTTATTGGTTTATTTCCTCTTAACCCCAATTCTTCTCCTACTGTTATCTTATATTTTTTTGGTAACCATGATAAATTTCTCAATGTTATAATTCTAGTATGTTGATTTCCTCTTGAAACAGTATTTACTCCATATGTGTTTTTAGGTAAAGCGATTCCATCAACCAGGATATTTTTATATTTTTTATGGATATTAAAAATTCTTGCCAGCTTAGGAAACTCATTATCTCTTAATAACCAGGGATTACCATAAATCTGAGGAGAAAGAATGAGACTTCTATTAAATGCCTGCAGTACTAAATCATCTTCCCAATAGTCCAAACAAGAAGATATACATACTCCATGATCCTCTGTGAGCCTTTGTAAATTCGGCACCAATCCCCTTGATAATGCTGCAGCTCTATGATGAGGGGCGGTAGTATTGTTATTCATAAAAACATCGACATAAGTTTCTGCTCCTTCCCATAAAAAAGTTGTAGCATAAGATTGCGCTTTTTCAAAGCCTAATCGATGGTTTAATAAAATCAAATCTGGGCTATGTTTTCTACATTGCTCCATCATATGGATAAATGCGTTTTCTTTTTCGGGTCTTAAAGGTCCACATACGGCATCAAACTTAAACAATGCAAAATTATAATCCTTACATAGTTTAACCATTTGTTCTGTACGTTGTTTTTCTTCTTCCGGAGTGTTCCCAAAACCATCGGGTCCTCCCCAAACTCCTAGTCTAACTCCTAACTCGGTTGCTTTTTCATGAATTGGATCAAAGCCATTTGGAAACTGTTTTTTAAACCTATCTGAGTAAATACTTCCATAAAACCTTTTTCCATCGATTGCACCTGCATCAAATGCATAAATATCCAATTGCATATTATATTCATCTTTTAACCATTTGAAAAAATCCAGGTTAATCAATGAATGTTCTTCTGTAGTTCCCTCATTGGTATTATTTATCCAGCTAAAATACTGAGCCTTAGAAGGTGTGTTTTCATCTGCTCCTGGAAATATTTCTTTCTGTGCAGATGCACTGTTCGTGAGAAATATTATATAGCAGAAAACAATATAAAAAAGTAAATGTTTCATTATACGTTGTTATTAAGATAATCCAAAAGGATCATCAATAGAGTGCGCTGGTTGTGTAAACCATTTTGGCCCTTTTTCGGTCATATAGATATGATCTTCTAATCTAATTCCAAACTCATTGGGCACACATATCATAGGTTCATTACTAAAACACATTCCTGATGCAAGAATTGCATCTTCATGTCTTGCTATATACGGCCATTCGTGGATATCTAGTCCGATTCCGTGACCGGTACGGTGCGGTAACCCCGGTAATTTATAATCAGGCCCCAGTCCTTTGGCCTCTAGCATTTTTCTTGAAGCATTATCTATTACAGAACATGGTTTTCCTAATTGAGCAGCTGCAAATGCAGAAAGCTGAGTTTCTTTCTCAAGATTCCATATTTTACGTTGTAGCTCACTAATCTCACCATATACATATGTTCGGGTAATATCTGAAATATAATCATGCAGGACACATCCAGTATCAACCAATACTATTTCGTTTTCTTCTAAATCTTTTGGTGTTTTTACGCCATGAGGGAAAGAAGAATCTACACCAAACAATACGATACAAAAATATGATCCCGAAGGAACACCGTATCGTTTATGAGCTTCATTAATAAAATCGGTGACTTCTTTGGCACTAATTCCTGGTTTCAATATTCTTGCTGCGGCTTTTTGTACTTCCATCGTAATATCCATTGCAGTTTGCATGATGGCAATTTCTGCTTCAGATTTTATCATTCGACATCCCGCAGTGATTGGTTTGGCATTAATTAGATGATAAGTAGATTTTTCTTTTAGAATTCCATCAATAATAAAAAAAGGAGTTGCTTCATCCATAGCTACATCCTTACCTCTTATATTTTTCTTGTTTAGAATATCCACAAATAAGGTATATGGACTTTCATGTTCTTCCCAGCAATGAACAGGTCCTTTTATTAACATGAAATCCAAAATAGTACCTTCTTCAAACCGAGGGCCTATATAATGTACTTCGCCATTAGGAAATAGCAATGCTCCCACCATTCGTTCACTTGGGTTCCATCGCATTCCTGTAAAGTAAAATAAATTTGTTCCTGCATGCAGATATATTGCGGGAATCTCTTGCTTTTTCATGAGATCGCAAGCTTTATCTATTCTGGCTTGAAATTCTTCTTTTTGAATGGGTTTAGCAAGGTGAGCTTTTGGCTGTATTGCATTTAATTCTTTTTCGATGGTAGAACCGCCTATTCCTAATGCATTCATAATTTATATTTTTGTAATTAACACTACGCTGTCATCAACTTTTCAATTTCTTCAATTTCGATAGGCATAGCTTGTGTGAGATTTGTATTTCCAGTTTCTGTAATGAGATAATCATTCTCCAGGCGACAACCTATTCCTTCTTCGGGGATATAGATACCCGGCTCGCAAGTAAGTACCATTCCTGGTTCTAAAGCCCTAGAATACAAACCTACATCGTGAACATCTAACCCAAGATGATGCGCTGTACCATGCATGAAATACTTTTTATACAAAGGTTGATCCGGGTTTTGAGCCGCAACTTCAGAAGCATCGAGAACTCCAATTTTGATCAGTTGTTCTTCGACTAAACCGGCCATTTGTTTTTCATAATCTGCAGGGATCACTCCCGGCTTAAGTAGTTTACTACCTTCCTTTAAACAATGTAATACTGCTGTATACACTTCTTTTTGTCGGTCTGAAAATTTACCATTTACAGGAATACAACGTGTGGTATCACTATTATAATTACCATAGCAAACCCCAAAATCCAAAAGTATCATATCGCCATCCTGGCAAGTATTATCATTGGTATTATAGTGTAATGCACAAGCATTTTTCCCTGAAGCTACAATAGGCTTAAAAGCATGTCTTGTCCCTCCTTTTTTAAGGAGTGCATACGTTAATTCTGCTTCTAATTCGTACTCTTTACAGTCTGGTTTTACTGTTTTGAGTACCCTATAAAAACCTTCGATACTAATATCTGCAGCTTTTTGTATCTGTGCAATTTCTTCATTTGATTTAACAGGACGTAAAGCTCTTGTAATTTTGGCGGCTCGATGATACTGGTGCAAAGGGTATTTTTCTTTACACCAGTTAATCATTCGATCCTGTTGTGTTTGTTTGTTATATGTAATTCGCTTTATGTGTTCGTTATGTCCTAAATAAAAACCATCTGCTTCGAAGGCCATTACTTGCAATATTTTTTCAAAATCATGTACCCATTCTATTCGTTGGATTCCTGAAATCTGACCAGCTTCTTCTTTGGTTAATTTCTCACCATCCCAGATTTTGATATGCTCACTCGTTTCTTTTATGAACAAAATCTCCCTGTTTTCGGGTTTATAAGCATCTGGATATAACACCAGTAATGTTTCTTCCTGATCTATTCCTGATAAATAAAATAAATCATTGTTTTGGGCAAACCCCATAACATCATCTGCATTGGTATGCTTGATATCATTAGAAGTGAGAATAGTAATCGTATTCTCCAAAGTTCTGGAAGTAAAATTATTTCGGTTCTGTATAAAAACGGTATTTGGTAAACTCTTGTAGCGCATATTAGAAATTCTATCAGAATAAAATGATTAATAGTTGTTTTCCTGTTGCACCTCTTCTTGTTTTGTTAGTAAAGGTACAGCCGTTAATTTATAAGTTGTTTTATTTATTTCATTCTTTTTTCTGTTTTTTTTGTAAACAAAATTCATTTCTATACTCTATTCTTTTATACGTTTAGACCAAAAGGATATGGTAAAAAAAACCACACCCTTTTGATTATAAACTTAACAATACCAACATTTAAACAGATTGTTATTAGAATATTATTCTAGAATCAAAACTTACATTTTCTCATTAGAATGAGTTCCATCTACGGTTCTGATGATTTCATCAGGATTTTCATTTTTAAGTGCATTTGGGAGCAATTCGTTTGGCCAATCCTGATAGCTAAACGGTCTTACCCATCGCTTTATCGCATTTGTTCCTACGGCAGAGAATCTAGAATCAGACGATGCTGGATATGGTCCTCCATGTGTCATAGATGGACAAACTTCTACTCCTGTGGGTACCCCATTAAAAATGATACGTCCAACTCTATCCTGAAGCGCATTAACGATATCACCTAAGTTTTGATACTCTGATTTTTCTGCCAGGATCGTTCCTGTTAATTGTCCTTCAAGATTATTAATAATTTCAACAAGTTCTGCTTCGTCTTTGCATCTAACTACTAATGAAAAAGGGCCAAAGACTTCCTGATGCATTTTTGGATTGGTTAAAAAATCAGCTCCAGAAACAGCAGAAATTTGGGTAGGAGCAAAATTAGGTTCTACTTCTTCGGTTAAAGAAGCTACTACTTCTACGCCTGATTGAGAAGATATGGTCGTTCTATTTTCTACATAATCTCTTTTTATATTAGGATGTAACATACACTGGGGAGCTATCGCAGTACTTTTTTCTGCCAGGTCCTTGATAAAGTTTCTGGTATTATCACCATCTATTGTTAGGATTAGCCCAGGATTTGTACAGAACTGACCTGTACCAACTGTAATAGAATTAGCATATGTAGTTGCAATTTCGTCTGCTCTTTTGGCAATTGCTTCGGGTGTAATAATTACAGGGTTAATACTTCCCATTTCTGCAAAAACAGGAATTGGTTCTTCTCTGTTAGCTGCCAGATTAAATAAGGCTCTTCCTCCCGAGATACTTCCTGTAAAACCAACAGCTTTTACCTTTGAATGTTTTACCAGGACAGCTCCTACTACTCTCCCACTTCCGGTAATATTTGAAAAAACGCCATTTGGCATTCCTGTTTTTTCGGCTGCTTTGATGATAGCAGATGATACCAGTTCTCCTGTTCCGGAGTGCATAGCATGAGATTTAACGATTACCGGGCATCCTGAAGCTAGTGCGCTAGCTGTATCTCCTCCTGCAGTAGAAAATGCCAAAGGAAAATTACTCGCTGCAAATACTACTACAGGTCCTAACGGAATATTAGTTTTTCTAATATCTGGTTTAGGTGCAGGTGTTCTGTTGGTATCTGCCAAATCGATTGTATTTTCTCGCCACTCTTCATTAGAAACTAATTCTGCAAAAGAACGCAATTGGAAAACTGTTCGACCTCTTTCTCCTATTGCTCTTCCTTCTGGCAGTCCGGTTTCTGAAGTATATGCCTGAATCAACTCATCATCTAAAGCCAAAATCTCATCTGCAATAGCATGTAAGAATTCTGCTCTTTTAGCTCCTGTAACATTTCTATATTCTTTAAAAGCCTGATGTGCTAATTCTGTAGCTTCATCTACTTCTTCTAAAGTAGCCTCATAAAATTCGTATTCGTTCTCAATATTTAGTTTTGGATTGAATGTTTTACGAGAAACGGATCCTGTTGCCGATAATCTATTTCCTATATAATTTTTTCCGGTTATCATATATATTGGTTAATGGTTTTAGTGTAAAATGAATTAATAATAAAATTGATTAAAGTAAAAACAAGATATTTGGGGCAAAAAATCTAACTCACTACAGCATTTAGTTCTTTATACTCTGGTAAAGCAGGTCTTGTTTTTAATCCATTTTCAATAATGCTAAGAACGTTTTTTCGTTCTTCACCAATAAGTGGTAATCTTGGCGCACGTACATTTTCGGTACCGATTCCGGTAGCTACTTCTGCTAGCTTAATATTTTGTACTAGTTTTGCATTGATATCTAATTCTAACAAAGGCAAAAACCATCTATATATCTCAAGTGCTTCTTTAATTCGTCCTGCTTTTTGTAATTCGTAAATAGCAACGGTTTCTGCAGGAAAAGCATCTACAAGTCCGGCAACCCAACCATCTGCTCCCATTAAAAGACTCTCTAAGGCCAAAGTATCAACACCAGAAAGAATTTTTAGGCGATTACCAAATCTATTTTTGATTCTTGTAATATTAGATATATCTCTTGTAGATTCTTTTACAGCTTGTATATTATCCATTTCTAATAACTCTTCAAACATATCCAGAGTTACTTCAATTTTATAATCTACAGGATTATTATACACCATAATTGGTAGCTCTGTACTTTTAGCTACTTCTTTAAAATATACTACTGTTTCGCGATCTCCAGCTTTGTAACGCATTGGGGGTAGCATCATTAATCCCTGAGCTCCGTCTTCTTTAGCTTTTGCAGCTGCATCAATTGCATTTTTGGTCGTTTGCTCTGCAATGTTCATGATTACAGGAACTCTGCCATTAACAATGTCAACCGTCTTTTTTACCAAAATTCTTTTTTCCGTATCACTTAAGGTACTAGCCTCTCCCAGAGTTCCTCCCAGAATAATTCCGTGAACTCCAGCTTCTAGTTGGGCATTGATATTGACTTCAAACATATCAAGGTCTAAAGTATCCTCATTAGTGAATTTAGTTGTTACTGCTGGCATTACGCCTTTCCAATTTATAGCCATAATTGTGGTTTAATATTTCGGGTCAAATATACCATGAATTTAAGGTGTAAAGTACCTAGAAATTATCCATGTATAATACTAAATTAACTTATACAATGTTAAATATTGATTTTTTTGATTAATATCCATTCAGGTAGTAGAAAAAGGAAACGGTACTTTACTATTGTTTTATAAACAAAATTCCCTCTTAATTGATCAGATTAGACTGTCTATTAAGAGGGAAAGGACTATCACAAATTAAAAATGAGTTCTATATCTCTTAATTCACATCCCAGAATATTTTGGTACTTAATTCATCTCCTCCAATATTTGAAGCAGCGTTTGTCACATTTGTACCATTAGTGTTATATTCTCTAATAGGGTATTTTATTCTTCTCGGGACAGGATTACCTTCTGAGCTATCATTTAAATTAGGAAAACCTAATCTTCTATAACTCGACCATCCTTCGAAACCTCTATTATAAAAAGCGATCCACTGTTGAGTTCCTATTTTTTGTCTATAGTTTCCAGTTGCAGTTGTATAAGCTACATCTGCTTGCCCTAGATAGGTTGTTGCATCACCAGATGAACCTCCCCAATATGTAATAGATGCTGTAATAGCATTATTATAATGATTTTCTGCATCTGCCGGAGATCCAACCAAAGAACGTTCTGCAGCTTCTGCCAATAAAAATTCTACTTCTGCATAATCAAGTAACAACCCTTCTAAATCAGGTTGATGAAAAGCAGTACCAATGTGGGTAAAATCATCAAATGTATTAAGGTTTCCTAGTATTCCTCCTACATAAGGAGTTAGGTTGTTATCAAAATAAGCAGATTGTCTTGGATCATTAATCGGTTGCATAATATCTACTATTGCTTCTGCAACAACATAATCTTCTCTACCACTATTTACAAGAGTTTCCCATATTGGATTTGTATTAGGTGTTGTCGATTCGTAGCTCAATGAAGCATTATCGTTATTAGATGTAAATACTCCAGAGTTAACTGCCTCTGTTGCTAGTGTTCCTGCTTGATTAGAATCTACATCGGCAATCCTAAGTGCTAAACGTAACTTTAAAGAATTTGCAAATTTCGCCCATTTAGAGACATCTCCTTGATACATCAAATCTGAATCACCAAATGATTGTCCGGAAGCATTAAGGTTGCTAATAGCAGTATTTAGCTGATTTATAATATTAGTATAAATATTCTGATCATTATCATAAACTGGGTTTAAGATATTTTCATCTAAAGACAGGGCTTCAGAGTAAGGAACATCTCCAAAAAGATCTACCAAGACATGAAAGGTATATGCTTTCAAAATTTCGATAATTGCTAATCTATTTTGCTTATCTATTTCGGTAAAACCGAATATTTCTTCTTCGGGAATTAATCGAGCCGCTTCGTTAAGGTCACTTAGAACATCTCTATAAAGTGTATTCCAATAATTTTGTGGAAAACTCTTAAGATCTTGAAAATTAGTTTCTGGACCTATAAAACCTGTACCCGCCCAATATTGCGCATAAAATTTCAAATGATTATCAAAAATACTTTGAGTCACCATTTGGTCAACCAAATTTCGTTGTCCATTAGTAAATAATGTTGACGAAGGAACGTCAGAAATCTGTTTATCGCTCACATTAAGATCATCTACCTTACAGGAAAAGATCATAAACAAGCAGAATAGTATGGTTAAAATTTTACTATTTTTCATTTTTTTAGAATTTTACTTTTAGGTTAAAACCATATTCTTTAGATGTGGGATATGCAGAAGATTGAAACCCTTGTAAGTTACCTGCACTTAATCCTGCTTCTGGATCAGAATATGGGATGTTTTTGTCAATAATCCATAAGTTTCTACCAATTAGAGAAACCACTACATCATTAACAGGTAGGTTATCTAATAATTTTGATGGTAGTGAATAAGAGAATATCACTTCTCTTAATTTTACAAAAGAAGCATCATAAACATCTTGTTCATCTGTTGATCTGTAATAAATAAATGGGCTATCAAAACTATTTACCGGAGTTCTCACTGTATTAGGAGTCCCATCTTCTCTAACACCAGGAGCAATTATCCCTCCTCCATCGGCAACAGCATCTCTTATAGGGTTACCTAAATCATTAAGTCCTGCAGTTTCAGGAAATATTCCGGTAGCATATCCATATGTATGATCAAGAGAATAGATATCCCCTCCTTTTTGCATATCAATTAAGAAACTAAGCGAAGCGTTTTTATATCTGAACATATTATTGATTCCTCCATTCCAATCTGGAATTATGTTACCAATCACTCCATTTTCTTCGTTAGTCACGTAGTATCCGTTTTCATCAACAACTCGCTGGCCATTAAGATATTTAAAACTAGATCCTCTAATCGTACCATAAGGTTCTCCTACAGTGGCATTAATAGAAACATCTTCTTGTAATGTTCCTGATAAACTTAAATTATCAATTCCATCCAATAATGAAACTACTTCACTTTTATAGGTACTCCAGTTTACATTGATATTCCATTCAAAGTTTTCGGTTTTAATTGGAGTTCCAAAAAGACTAACTTCATATCCTTTATTCTCTATTTCACCAGCATTTACAATTTTTGAATTAAATCCTGTAGAAGTAGATATATCTAATGGAAGAATTTGATCTTTACTATTTGTTTGATATGCTGTTATATCAAATCCAAATCTATTTTTAAAAAACTTCATTTCTAATCCTGCTTCATAACTTATAACGGTTTCATGCTTAAGTGTAGGATTGTTTTTATTATTTGGTAATGAGAAAAGCGATTGTCCTGCAAAACCATTAACAAAAGTATATACATCGTCTACAAGAAGTACTCCAGCACTATTACCCACTTCGGCATAGTTCAACCTCAATTTTCCGAAATTTAACCAATCACTTGTAAAGAGGTTAGAAAAAAGAAAACTAGTAGAAATTGATGGGTAATTAAATTGTCTTTTACCATCTGGTAATGTTGATGATCGATCTATCCTGTAGGTTGCATCTAAGAATAATATATCATCATAACCAAATGATGCACTAGCATAATACCCGTTAACCCCCATACTAGATTTTCTTTCTATAGGTGGTGCAATTGGGTTTACCGAATTGGATAAAGAGTAAAATCCAAAAGTATTAAGTCCTCCATTGGTTTCTGCAAAAATAGAACTTCTATTCGTTCTAGTAAGGTTCATTCCTAGTAGTCCTTTAAAATTAAGTTTTTCAGTAATATCAAAATTAAAGTTCCCTATCATGTCGTAGTTCATTTCTCTAAAAAACCCATTAAATCTGTTATACTCAGATGGATTAAAACTAGAAACGTTTACTCTTTCTTCTCTTATTTCATCAAACCTATCCATAGTCACTCTTGCCAAAACATCAAACCAATCATTCACTTTATATGTTAAAGCTACATTTCCAAAGACACGATCTCTGCCATCAGTTTGATAATTTTCGTATAATGTCCAATATGGATTATCCCAATATTGTGGTCTTGGCGCATAAGGATCGTCACCTGTACGTGCCGATGATCGTATATTCCAAGTAGCATTTCTTCTTAATCTAAAATACGCATCTCTCTGCTCTCTTAAGTCAACATTTGTTTGGTACCATTGTCGCAATCCAGGCAAAACACTATTTTCGTCATATCCTGTTGCAAATCTACCTCGCCCACTATTTTTGGTATACGTAACCTTTGCTCTGGCTGTGACTTTATCTGTCAACTTATAACTTCCGCCAAAATCTACTGTTTGCCTTTTAATTAAACTGTTGGGTAAAATCCCTGTTTGTTCTACATTGGTAAATCCTAACCTAAAATCTCCTTTGTCTGAAGCACCATCAACACTAATATTGGTTGATTGTAATAAACCTGTCTGAAAAATAGAAGTAGGGTCATTTTTTGCTGCTACCCAAGGTGTAGGAGTACGATAATTAGGATTTTCTGGAAAAAAAGCTCCCCATTGATATACTGAGAGATTAGGATCAAATCTTGGTCCCCAAGAAGCATCGCCTCCTGTATCTACAACATTATCTAAAATACCATCTCCATCTACATCTTCCTGTACAAAAGAAGCTCCATAACCTCCTCCGTATTCTTTTTGGTATCTCGCAAATGTCTTAGGATCAAATTTACTAAATGTAGTATTTGAATTAATTGTTATCCCTAACCCTTTGTTTTTAGTTCCTTTTTTTGTCGTGATTATAATTACTCCGTTTCCTGCTCTAGATCCATATAAGGCAGAAGCAGCAGCTCCTTTTAAAACGTTTATAGTTTCTATATCATCTGGATTTATATCTGACGCAGCATTACCATAATCATATCCTCCTCTACCAGCTGTCGAGTTTCTAGAATTGTTAATTCTATTACTAATAGGAGTACCATCAATTACAAATAAAGGTTGATTATTACCGGTTAAAGAAGAATATCCCCTGATAATTACATTTGTTGAACCCCCGAAGTTATTATTTCTGGAAACAGTAACCCCAGCAAGTTTACCAGACAATGAATTCACAAAGTTTACACCTTTAGCTTTGCTAATATCTTCTGATTCTATCTGTTGAGTTGCATATCCCAAAGATTTTTTAGACCTACTTATACCAAGAGCTGTTACTACAATTTCATCTAGTGAAGTAGCATCTTGATACATAATCATATTGATTGTAGCCTCATTTCCTACCAGTTTTTCTTCTGTTTTAAAACCCAGATAAGAAAAAATAAGTGTTTGACCTGCTTCTACCTGTAAAGAGTAATTACCATCAAAATCAGACAATGCGCCAATTGATGTTCCCTTGACTAGAATATTTACTCCAGGAAGAGGAATCCCAGAATCCTCTGTTATTTTACCGGATACTGTTTTTTCTTGTGCAAAACTTATTGTACAAAAAATCAGCATGAGTATAACCGAAAGATTAATTTTTGTGTTCATTAGTTTGTTTTATTAAATTTTAAAATTACTTGACGGATCTTCTGGCGTTTTCCCAAGTGCCTGATCCATAATTTTGTAGAAAGGTTTAAGGCTTAGAAATACTGTTATAATTAACTTTTAAAATGTTATTTCTACCTGCCTTTTCTTAGTAACCTCCTTTATAATGTCTTAGAAAGAAGGGTATGGGATTTTAGTTTTGTTTACGATTTTTGTAAAGTTTAGCTTCCAAGCTCTTATCGAAAAAAGCCTTGAGAACTGATTTGTGTCTACTTTTTTTTCCATATTATTTTAAGATTGATTATTTCGAAGCGAAATATATCTTAGAGTTATGGTATTACCATCATTTGGATTAATAAAGTATTATATATGGATATTTTAGTACTAATCTTTACATATTTTTCTTTGATTTTAACAAACTAATGAAGATTATACAATCACTAAAAACCCTAAAATTAGATGCAGATTCTTATGGATAGTACAAGAAGAAAATACTGTTCTAAATAAAATAAACGAATACGTTTCTGAAGAATGTTCTGCCATATTTAGGAGATAACAGATACTATATCATAACATATTATACGCATAGTATAATCAAGTGTTTATCTTCTATTTTGTTAAAAAACAACCCCGATTTACTTCTTGCATAAAGTAGCATGATGCAATTTTTAGATTGGCCAAAATTGTCTAAAAAAAACACCAATCCAAAAGCTATATGTATCGATAATCCTAAGAAAGTACTTTTATATTCTATACTTATCCTATAGAGATGTTATTTTTTTGGCATAAAAAACACTTCACAAAATGAACATATCTTCTTTTAAAAAGAAAAAAGACTAAAAAAAACTAAAAAAGAATAAAAATCACTGAAATTAAGCGTGAAAAATGAAAACATACCTCAATACTGTAATTTTATTGCAACTAACATTTATTAGTTTTTACAAAAAAAATACTAATAAAAAAACACAAACTTCACAATGAAAAATTACAAAAAACACATGCTTTGGATAGGCATGTTATCAACAATGGTATTTGTATTCAAAATGAGTGCACAACCTCTACATCAAACTGCAAATAATGAAAATAATACCTTTTCTTCTCAAAGTAAGCAAACCTGTATTTGGGGGAATGATTTTCTTACTCCAAGAGTAGAATTTAGAGATTTTGATGGATCAACTGTTGGATCACAAGTATTTAACCAGGTGATCCCTAATGCAGAGAATTACATGAAACAACGTTGCCTGGATGTAGCTAAAATCTTGTATCGTAATTCTGCTGATGCTCCCAAATTTAGGTTGTTAAAATTCAACTTGAAAAATGAAGATTTTGTAGCTCATAAATTTGGAGATGGTGATCAAATGACCATAGAAGTGAGCACACAACATCTGGCAAAAATCTATAGAGATTCGGGTAACAATTCACAGGTTATAAAAGATGAAATCGATGGAATTCTATTTCACGAAGTAACTCATGGCTACAATTACTCCCCTTCTACAGGAGGAACATATGATGGGTCTTCTCCTTTTTGGGCTTATACAGAAGGGATAGCAGATGGGGTAAGGATATATGCAGGGTTTCATCAAACCAGAACTCCAGATGTAAATAATTCCAGAAAATGGCTAGGTGGATATACTACAACAGGCTTTTTCCTACAGTATGTTACTCAAAAATATGACAAGAATTTTATCTATAAATTTAATAAAGCTGCAAAAGACTTAGGAAACTCATGGTCTTTTGATAATGCTTTTAAAGATATCCTTGGAAAAGGTGTAGAAACGGTATGGGATGAATACAAAAACTATATCAATAATGGTAATACTCTTGATTACGACGGTGATTACCCATGGAACCTGGATTGCGGTGGCAGTAATGGAGATCTAATCGACATTACTAATGATGGCGGAACAGTTTCTAGTCAATACAATGATTCCCCATCTAACGAAGGTATATCAAAACTAATCGACAATACTATCAATTCGAAATACCTAACCTTTAATGCATCTGCATGGGTACAGTATAAAGCCAGTACATCTTATATTTTGTCTTCTTACACTTTATCTTCTGCAAATGATGCTCCAGAGAGAGATCCAAAAAACTGGACTTTACAAGGATCTACAAATGGAAATTCCTGGCAAAATATCGATCAAAGATCTAATCAAGATTTTCCGAACAGACATCAAAAAAGAAGTTTTACAGTTAACACTTCTACCGCTTACAAATATTACCGATTATCGATGGCCAATAATAGCGGTACCATTTTACAGGTTGCAGAAGTCGAATTATTTGGAAAAGAAAAAAAACACACAACAACTTCCTATAGCCGATTTTAAGGCTAATAAAACCAACATAAAAGAAGAAGAAAGTATATCCTATACCAATTCTTCTACAGATGCTACTTCATATAATTGGACATTTGATGGAGGTAGCCCTTCTAGTAGTACACAAACTAATCCTGTAGTGACGTATAATAGAGCTGGAACCTATTCGGTAACCCTAAAAGTAATAAATAGAGATGGTTCGGATACTAAAATTAAATCTGAGTACATCACTGTATCTTCAAAAAATGATGGTGGAGAAATTATTGACATCACTAATGATGGGGGAACTATTTCTGATCAACATAATAATTCACCATCTTATGAGGATATATCTAAATTGATTGATAACAATCCTAATTCTAAGTTTTTAACTTTTAATGCTTCTGCATGGGTACAATATATAGCAACCAAAAATTATACATTATCTTCATACACAATAACTTCTGGAAACGATGCGCCAGAAAGAGATCCTAAGAGTTGGACTTTGCAAGGATCTACAAACGGAAGTTCCTGGCAAAATATTGATCAAAGATCTAATCAAAATTTCCCGAATAGAAATCAGAAAAGAACTTTTCAGGTAAGCACTACCTCTTCTTACAACTATTATCGATTATCTATGAGAAACAATAGCGGAACCATCCTACAAGCATCTGAAATCGAATTGTTTGGAAAAGGAGGTTCTACTGATGGAGGTTCTTGCTCATGGGGGAATGATTTTCTTACTCCAAGAGTAGAATTTAGAGATTTTGATGGATCAACTGTCGGATCACAAATATTTAACCAGGTGATCCCTAATGCAGAAAACTACATGAAACAACGTTGCCTGGATGTAGCTAAAATCTTGTATCGTAATTCTGCTGATGCTCCCAAATTTAGGTTGTTAAAATTCAACTTGAAAAATGAAGATTTTGTAGCTCATAAATTTGGAGATGGTGATCAAATGACCATAGAAGTGAGCACACAACATCTGGCAAAAATCTATAGAGATTCGGGTAACAATTCACAGGTTATAAAAGATGAAATCGATGGAATTCTATTTCACGAAGTAACTCATGGCTATAATTACTCCCCTACTACAGGAGGAACATATGATGGGTCTTCTCCTTTTTGGGCTTATACAGAAGGTATAGCAGATGGGGTAAGGATATATGCGGGGTTTCATCAAACCAGAAACCCAGATGTAAATAATTCCAGAAAATGGCTGGGTGGCTATACTACAACAGGCTTTTTCCTACAGTATGTTACTCAAAAATATGACAAGAATTTTATCTATAAATTTAATAAAGCTGCAAAAGACTTAGGAAACTCATGGTCTTTTGATAATGCTTTTAAAGATATCCTTGGAAAAGGTGTAGAAACGGTATGGAATGAATACAAAAAACTATATCAATAATGGTAACACTCTTGATTACGACGGTGATTACCCATGGAATCTGGATTGCGGTAGTAACAATCGAAGCAATCTTCAAACAGTAGAAAACAAAAATCCTGAAAGCGCATTCAATTTAAAGTCATATCCTAATCCAGTAAAAGATAAATTGCTTTTTGTAAAACCACAAAACTTAAAAAACACCTCTTTACTTTTTGAAATTTATGATACCCAAGGCGCTCTAATTTTTACAGAAAAAACTTCAGGCAACGAACTAAGCCTTGATCATTTAGAAAGCAAAATGTATTTTATAATTGTAAAACAATATGGAAAAACCATATATAGAAATAGATTTATAAAGCGCTAACACCGGTTTATACTATACCATAGTTAATTAGAATTGTAAAAACACCTGTACTTTACTGTGCAGGTGTTTTTTTATAAATAATATTCTGAAGTATGCTTAATCACCTTTAAAGAAAAAGTGGTATTCAGGACTCCGATATTATCAATTTTTGATAATTTAGAACGCATAAACTCATGATATTCTTCTAAGCTTGGCATATTTATTTTTAGCAAAAAGTCTACCTGTCCTGCCATATGAAAGCACTCTTGAACTTCTTTCAAATTTTTTATTTGATTTTCAAACTTATCAATAAATGATTCTCCATGAGATTGTAGAGACACCTGGCAAAATGCTGTAATGGGCAAACCAACCATATTTTTATTCACAATTGCAACATATTTTTCTATATACCCTTTACTTTCTAAACGTTTTATCCTCTCATATATAGGAGAAACAGTTAAGTTTAAAAGATTCGCTATTTCCTTCGCAGTTTTTTTAGAATCTCTTTGAAGGATACGCAAAATAGTTTTGTCTGTGTTATCTAACATTTCCATATTATTTATACAATTACACTATTCAGATAAAAATACTTTTATTTTATAATAATAAAGCTTTTTTTATTACAATAATACATTTATCCAATCTATTTAACCAAATATACTCATATTTAAGAAACAAATCATAAAATCTAATTATAAGTGAATTTTCTATCAAATTAACATTTTAAATACATTAAATCAACTTAAAAACACACATACACTTACTTTTATCAAAAAATGAGTAGAATTTTAACACGAAAAAAAACTTAATAGCGTAGTAATATATATTATAAAAAGATAAAAAAACTTCATAAATTAATTTTTACCATAAAAATCACTAATATTTATATCAAAATACAAATATTAGTCTTCATATTATAAATTTGAAAACAATAATCCTCTTAAACATAACGCATTGTTAATCTTTTAGAAACGCCAATTGATTAAGAGTTTATTAGAGAAATCAGCAGTCAAATTATTAACTAAACCAATTTTAATATGAAGAATAAATTAGGATATCTATTTTTTGTGCTTACCTTCATGTCATTTGCCAATATGGTTACCGCCCAGGAAATTACAATTACTGGAAAAGTAGCAGATAATACGGGAATGTTATTACCAGGGGTAAACATTATTATAAAAGACTCTTCTACAGGAACACAAACCGATTTTGACGGAAACTATTCATTAACAGCCTCATCAGGAGATACATTGTTATTTAGTTATCTGGGAATGGAAACTCAAAGTATTACGGTGTCAGATTCGGGAGTACACAACATCACTATGCAAGAGAGTTCTAATCAACTAGAAGAAATTGTAGTTACCGGGTATTCAAAACAATCGGTAAGAAATATAACTGGATCTGTTACCGTAATCAAAGCAGAAGATCTAGCCGCTACTACTCCTGTCGATATTGAGCAATCTTTGCAAGGATTAGCCTCAGGAGTTACTGTAGGTTCTGAAGGAGGCCCCGGAGGATCTGCAATGGTAAGAATACGAGGGTTTGGAACAATCAATAACAATGACCCTCTTTATGTAATTGATGGTACACCAACAACTACCGGAATTAACCAGCTAAATCCAGCAGATATTGAATCTATGCAAATACTAAAAGATGCATCCTCTTCTGCTATTTATGGATTTAGAGCTGCTAATGGGGTAATCCTTATCACCACCAAAGGAGGTAAGTATAATAGCAAGACTAAGTTTACATTTAATACAAGTCTAGGAGTTGACAACATTGCAAAATCTGCTTTTCCGGATTTATTATCTCCTCAGGAGACTGCAAATGTTATTTGGACCCGTTTTAATAACGATGGCTTTGCTCCTTCTCACCCTCAATATGGTAACGGAAGTACCCCTGTATTACCAAATTATCTAACCCCTGCTGGAGCAGATTCAGCAGATCTATCTACATATGATGCCCAAACTAATAAGATTACCAGAGCAAATAAACAAGGTACAGATTGGTTTGATGAATATTTTAATGATGCTTTTGTTCAAAATTATAATCTGGGATTATCCGGAGGGTCTGAAAATGCAAAATTTCATGTCGGAATGGGTGCACTAAAACAAGAAGGTGTAGCCTTACATACTTTCTACAACAGATATGTATTAAGAGCAAATTCAGAATTTAAAATAACTGATAATTTCAGAATAGGAGAATCGTTTAACCTTTCTTATTCTGACCGAGTTGGTTCTGTTGGAAATCAATCTACCGGAGGGGATATTTCTTTCTTATATAGAGCACAACCTATCATTCCTGTATACGATATTGCAGGTAATTATGCCGGCCCTCAAAGTCCGGGATTAGGTAATGGCATTAACCCTGTAGCCAGTGCAACCCGAAACAAAAACAACCTGCAAAGAAGCTACAGAACAATTGGTAATGCATATGCAGAGCTAGACTTTTTAAACGATTTTACTTTTAAAACTAACATAGGACTGGATTACAACAATAACAACAGCTCGTTTTATGTTTTTCTTAATCCAGAAGTTGCAGAGCCAAATTCTGTTAATCGATTAATAGAAAGTAACGATTATACCATCTCTTCTACATGGTATAACACACTTAGTTATTCTAAAAATATAGGAAACCATTCTATTAATGCAATGTTAGGAACAGAATCTAATAAAACACAAAGAAAATTCCTGAGTGCTTCAAGAACTGATTTCTTTACCGACGAACTAGATTATAGATATTTGGATAGAGGAACCGGTTCTAGAGATAATAATGGTAGCGGGATTAAAAGTGGATACTTCTCTAGCTTCGGAAAAGTAGATTACAGCTACAACGATAAGTATTTATTATCATTTTCTCTACGAAGAGATGCTACTTCAAAATTTGCTCAAAACAAAAGATCAGATTATTTCCCTTCATATAGTGCCGCATGGAGAATATCTAGCGAAAATTTCATGAAGAGTCTATCATTTATCAATGATCTTAAAATAAAAGCTGGATACGGAGAACTAGGAAACGAAAGCATTCCTCAAGGTAGAATATTTAGTCAATATATTAATAATGATAACAGTAATTATGATATAGGAGGAAACAATTCTAATGTCACACCCGGATATAGTTTATTCATATTTGGAAACCCAGATTTGGAGTGGGAAACAACAACAACAAAGAATATCGGAATTGATGGCGCTTTATTTGATCGAAAATTAACATTCAGCTTTGAATACTACAATGCATTAACAAAAAAATTATTAGTTCAGGATCAAGCCAATGTAACTCTCATAGGTCTTGCCCAGGCTAAATACATCAATGCAGGATCTGTAGAAAACAAAGGATTTGATTTTTCACTGGGATATAGTGATCAGATTAATGAAAATCTAAAGTACTACGCTTCAATAAATGTTTCTACTTATAAAAACACAGTAAAAGAATTAGGAAACAATCCAAATTATTTCTTAGAAGGAAATTTAGCACGAGAAACCAGACCTTCTAGAACACAAGCTGACCATCCAATTGCTTCATTTCATGGTTTTATTATTGATGGTATTATCCAAAACGACGCAGAACTTGCAGCTACTGGTGATTACCTGGGAAAAGAGATAGGAACATTTAAGTATAGAGATGTTAATAATGACGGAGTGATTAATGATGATGATAGAGATTTTATAGGAAATCCTCATCCTGATTTTACCTATAGTTTTAATTTGGGGGCAGAATACAAAAATATTGACTTTGGAATATTCTTTCAGGGAAGCCAAGGAAACGATATTTATAATTTCACTAAATTCTTTACAGATTACAACAGTTTTCCTGGAGCAAAAAGTAGAAATTATCTAAATTCCTGGAGCCCCTCTAATACAGGTGCTACTTTACCTAGACTTTCTAATAACCCTGCAGAACACTATTCTAGTGCTAGTAATTATTATATAGAGGATGGATCATACCTTCGTCTTAAAAATATTCAATTAGGATACAGCTTACCAGAACGATTAACATCTAAACTAAAGATTTCGAAATTAAGGTTTTTTGTACAAGCCAAAAACCTATACACCTGGACAAAATACTCTGGATTAGATCCTGAAATCAACTTACAACAATATGGCGGCGATTCTGTAAATCTGGATATCGGTATTGATAGAGGTGCATACCCTGTAGCGAGAACCTTTATACTAGGTGTTAATCTTGCTTTATAAATAAAAAACGAGGTAAAATTGAGCATAGGCAAACAAATGAAGATGAAACCAATGATGATCTCTTATTGCTCATTCTACACAATAATCAAAAAAATCAAATATAAACAGATGAAAAAAATAATCTTATTTGTATTCGTTACGTTACTAGTGATTTCTTGCGAGAAAGAACTAGACATTGAACCACAAGGATCTCTCGTTGAAGGAGTAATAGAATTTAATAAAGAATGGGTCGACCAACAACTTATCAGCGCCTACGCTATTTTGGATGGGAATCCTGGTTATTTCTGGGCACCAGCATCTAACTGGGCTCTTGGAGATGTAGCCTCTGATGATTTTCATAAAGGTTCGTCTATAGATGATCAGCCTCAATTGAATGATGTTGAGCGTTTCTCTTCGGGAACAACAAACATTTATCTATCCAGAAAATGGGAATCTTTATTTGAAGGTATTTCCAGAACAAATCAAACGATAGAATCAATTACCAAAGCTATAGAAAAAGGCACTCTAGAAGAAGATTTAACAGTTCTGGGTGCAGAAGCACGTTTCCTAAGAGCACATTATCATATGGATGCAAAAAAAATATGGAACAATATACCTTTTATGAAAGAAGGACTAACCACTACTCCATCTAATGATACCGATATCTGGCCACAAATAGAAGAAGATTTAACATATGCAATAAATAATCTTCCCGAAAGCCAGGATGATGCTGGTAGAGCCACCTCATGGATAGCTAAAGCATATCTGGCAAAAGCACATATGTTTCAAAATGATTATGCCGCAGCAAGGCCAATTTTAGATAATATTATTAATGAAGGACCGTTTCAATTGGTTCCTAATTATCATGATAATTTTAATGCTGAAAAAGACAATAATTCAGAATCTGTATTTGCTGTTCAAAACTCTGTAAATGACGGAGGAGATGGGTTTATTAATGGTAATAGGGGTAATAGATTAAACCACCCATATGCTCCTGATGCTCCTGGCGGAGGATGTTGCGGTTTTTTTCAACCTAGCCAAAATTTAGTGAATGCATTTAAAACCGATGCTAATGGATTACCATTATTAGATGCTTTTAATGACTCTGATATCACCAATGATCAAGGAATCACATCTGATCAACCTTTTACACCATATACTGGTAACCTAGATCCAAGATTAGACTGGACAGTAGGTAGAAGAGGTATAGAATATTTAGGTTGGGGGATTATGCCCGGATCGAGATGGACACGTGATCAATCTAACGGAGGGCCGTATGTTGGTAAGAAACATGAAATATTAAAATCTCAAGAAGGCTCAATGTCTGCTGCTGGATTGCCGCAATACAATGCGATTAACACACCATTAATAAGATATTCTGATGTATTATTATGGAGAGCAGAAGTATATGCTCAGGATGGTCAATTAACAGATGCCATGAATCTTGTAAACAGAATAAGAGCTAGAGCTGCAAATCCCGATGGATTTGTTAAAAACCCCGACGGAACACCAGCTGCAAACTATGTAATTAATGAATACACATCGTTTCCTGATCAGGAATATGCCATTAAAGCGGTTCGTTTTGAAAGAAGATTAGAATTAGCCTCAGAAGGACATCGATTTTTTGACCTGGTACGTTGGGGGGTAGCTCCGCAGGTATTAAACAAATATATTAGTGAAGAATCTTCAAAACGTGTTTACCTTAACGGAGCAAGTTTTACCCAGGGAAAAAGCGAATACTATCCCATTCCTCTCGATGCAATAAACTCTTCTGGAGGAGCTTTAAAACAAAATTCCGGATATTAATTATAAACCAAGTTCTACTAATAGATTTGTTTCATTAGTTATTTTTTGTTTTAGATTGTAAAGACAGAATCATTCATACAGATTCTGTCTTTCACATGTTAATTCATCATACATTTTTAACACCCAATGTAATTCAACCACGAAGTTCAAAATAAATGAATTATGAAATTGTTTATGCTTAGAAGAATACTCCTAACCCTTATGATTGCAGGATTAGGGATCCATTGTACAAATAAAGAAGAAGTAAGAAATCCGGCAGATTATGTAGATGTTTTTATCGGAACAAAATCACCCGGACATACATTTCCTGGCCCTATGCTTCCTTTCGGGATGGTACAATTAAGCCCTGATACCAGAAATGATCACACCAGCTGGCCGGCCTGTGCAGGATATGATTATACAGACACTTCTATTATAGGGTTTACCCATACGCACTTATCAGGAACAGGAGTTCCCGATTTAGGTGATATTTTACTCATGCCTACAACCGGAGAAGTACAATTTCAAGCAGGTACTCCAGAAAATCCTGATACCGGATATCGTTCTAGATATACTCACCAAAATGAGTTTGCCGAACCTGGATATTACTCTGTTATTCTGGATGATTATAATATAAAGACAGAATTAACAACCACAAAACGGGTCGGAGTACATCGATACACATATCCAGAAGCAGAAAAAACAAGTATCATTGTCGACCTAGAACATCGTGATCCGGTAATAGAAGCAACATTCGAGATCATAAGCAAAACAGAAATTGCTGGATATCGAAGATCAAAGGCATGGGCCGGTAACCAACGCCAGTATTTTGTGGCACAATTTTCTAAACCTATCGCGTCCTATCAAATTCTTACTGGAGAAAAAACAGCAACTACAGGTACCAAATTTAACAACAAGAAAATAATAGCAGCTCTTAATTTTGACAGTGCAGGAGATCAGGTTATCGCGAAAGTAGCATTATCTGCGGTAAGTATTGATGGTGCCAGGAAAAACCTAAAAAAAGAATTACCACATTGGAACTTTGATAAGATTAGAAAAGAAGCAAAAAAAACCTGGAATACTTCGCTAAGTAAAATAGCAATATCCGATAGTAACGAAGATAAAAAAGAAATATTCTACACCGCTTTATACCATAGTCTTTTGACCCCTAATTTGTATAATGATATTGATGGTCAATACCGAGGAATGGATGACAACATACATACCGCAAAAGGGTTTAATAATTATACGGTTTTCTCTCTTTGGGACACATTTAGAGGTCTGCACCCATTATTAACAATTATAGAGCCAGATGTAACCCGAGATATCGTTGTTACTCTACAAAAAAAACACGAACAATACGGTGAAATCCCCATGTGGGAATTGGCAGCAAATGATACAAGGTGTATGATAGGATATCACGGAGTTTCGGTTATGGCAGATGCATACTTAAAAGGAATAACAGATGTGAATGCCGAAAAAGTATTAACTGCCATGATAGAAAGTTCTAATGTAAAAAAAAGAGGCATTAACTACTATACCGAATTAGGTTTTGTACCCTCAAACAAAAGCAGTCAATCCGTTTCTAAAACGTTAGAATATGCATATGATGATTGGTGTATTGCACAAATGGCCAAAGCGTTAAACAAAACAGATATCTATAATGAATACTCTCGAAGAGCTCAATTTTTTGTTAATCTATATGATCAGCAAACGGGATTCATGAGACCTCGATATTCTAATAGAAAGTGGTATGAAGATTTTAATCCTACATCTGTCGAAAAAACGTATAATTTTAATTTCACCGAAGGAAATTCATATCAATACAGCCTGTTTGTTCCTCATGATATAGCAAGCGTAATTGATTTAGTTGGAGGTGACACTAATTTTAATCAATGGCTAGACAACCTTTTCTCTAAAAATTTTGATGAAGAAATTAGCGAAGATTCTGATGTTTCTGGATTGCTAGGTCAATATTCTCATGGAAACGAACCCAGCCATCACCTCGCTTACTTATATAACTATGCCGGTAAGCCCTGGAAATCACAGCAAACTATTCACAAAATATTAAACGAAATGTATACTTCTGAACCTGATGGGCTCTGCGGAAATGATGATTGCGGACAAATGTCTGCATGGTATGTATTAAGCAGTTTAGGGTTTTACTCTGTTACACCGGGGGCTTCAGAATATGTTATTGGAAGCCCATCTTTTGAAAAGGCCGAAATTCACCTCGATAACGGAAAAACTTTTACAATAAGAGCTCATAATGCCAGTGAAAAAAACATCCATTTTTCATCCTTGAAACTTAATGGCAAAGAATATCCTAACACATATCTAAAACACGAAGATATTCTAAAAGGAGGGGAATTAGTTTTTGAAATGACAGATATTCCCAATAAAGATTGGGGTATTGATCCATCAAACAGACCACTATCAGATACAAAAAAAACAGTGCATATACCCTATCTAAAATCTGATCATACCACATTTTTAGACACCAAAACAATCGTTTTAGGTTGTGATACAGAAAATGCTAATATATATTATACAGTTGACGGTAGTGAACCCACAGAAAATAGTATACCCTACAACTCTCCTTTCGAGGTGAAAAAATCTACAGAACTAAAAATCAAAGCTTTCAAAAATGATTTAATATCTAGTTATACAACAACATTATTTTTAGAGAAACTAGAGAGTATAGATCCAAAGAAATTAAAGACCAAACTTAAAAACGGGCTTTCATATAAATATTATGAAGGTATTTTTCGATCTGTTTACGATTTTCTACAAGAAGATCCCATACAAAAAGGAGAAGTATCAACTATCAATATAGAACCCCGTTTACGAGATGAATGGATAGGTTTTGAATTTGATGGATTTATCAATATTCCTAAAAATGGCGTATATAATTTTGAAATTGCTGCAAATGATGGTGCCCAACTATTAATTGACGGCAAAGAATTGTTTGAAAGTGATGGAAGAAAATCATTTAGTTTTATTCAAAAAAACGATATAATTTTATCTAAGGGACTGCATAAATTTACTATACGATATTTTCAATGTTCAGATAATATCGGTCTAAAAACATTATGGAGTGGTCCTGATTTTGAGAAAATAGAAATTAACACTTCTCATCTTTATCATATCGTTGATCAAAATAAAAACAAATCTAATCCATAACTTTCGAAAAGATACTAAAAGTAGACTAACCATCGACAGCATACGTAACAACTAACAAACAAAACATAGAATAAAAAATGATATTAGGAGTAGATATAGGAGGTAGCCATATTACTGTAGCCCGCATTGACACCAAAAACCACAAAATACCAGATTCTAATTTAATTTCAATAAAAGTAGACAGCACCGCTCAAGCAAGTGAAATTATTGATCAATGGATTTATGCTTTACAAAAAAGCATAGATGCTCTTAACAACGAACCTCTTGAGGGAATATGCATTGCAATACCAGGTCCTTTTGATTATCATCAAGGAGTTTTTGCCTATAAAATGAAGAATAAATTCACCTCTCTCTTTGGTATAGATATTAAAGAAATAATTAGTAAACGATTAACATTATCAGACACTACGCCATTACGATTTTATAATGACGCTGCCTGTTTTGGTATAGGAGAATTCTGGAAAGGAAAACTTAAGTCTACAGAAAAAGCACTAGCCATAACTTTAGGTACCGGTTTTGGAGCTACCTTTTTATTGCAAGGACTCCCTATACTTTCTGGAGATGGTGTTCCCGAAAATGGTGAACTATACAATATTCCTTTTAAAAATGGAATAGCAGATGAGTATTTCTCTACCCGTTGGTTTATTAAAAAATATAAGGAAGCAACAGGGATTACCATACGTGGAGTAAAAGATCTAATTACCGATTCTAACTCCAATCCGTATACAGATCAAATATTTACTGAATTTTCTAGAAATTTAGCCACCTTCCTGTCTCCCTGGTTAAAAGAATATAATGCAGATGCTGTTGTAATTGGAGGAAATATATCTAAAGCATGGAATTCTTTTGCAGAGCACCTGAATACAGAACTAAAAAATCAGGGATGTACTACCAAAATATATCAAAGTGAATTAAAAGAAAAGGCTATTTTACTAGGTGGGGCGCGTCTGGTTAACAACATATTTTATGAGAGTCTCTGTTTTTAGAGTTATATAAACCGAGCATATTAGCAAAAGATTAAATTATAGTAACCAACAATATTAAAAGATAAAACAAATTATAATCTAAAAAAACACTATTTTGAAAAACAGTACAACATATAAAAGTGCTTTTATATTTTTAACTTCCTTATTCTTTTTATGGGGGTTTATAACAGTACTCGTCGATTCTCTAATCCCGAGACTTCGGGAAGTTTTTACTTTAAATTACTTTCAAGCTGGATTAGTTCAATTTGCGTTTTTTGGAGCCTATTTTTTATTATCAATCCCTTCTGGCTTTATTCTATCTAAGATTGGATATAAAAAAGGGATTATATTAGGCTTGTTAACTCTGGCAACAGGATGTTTATTATTTTATCCTGCTGCATCGTATCGCGAATTTAGTATTTTTATGTTAGCGTATTTTGTTGTGGCAAGTGGAATTACCATTCTACAAGTTGCTGCTAATCCATATGTAGCTGTATTAGGTTCTGAAGAAGGTGCTTCGAGCAGACTTAATCTGTCTCAGGCCTTTAATTCTTTAGGTACTACTATTGCTCCGGCTATTGGAGCTATGTTTATTTTAAGTGATAAAGTTAAAAACCCTCAGGAAATTGCTGCTTTAAATACCATAGACAAAGAGAGCTATTATATTTCTGAGGCCGCTGCAGTTCAATCTCCTTTCATAGGAATCGCCATATTTGTCGCCATCCTAGCCTTTATATTTATATTTATCAAACTTCCTAAGCTAATAAAAAGCAGCCCAAAAGGTGGGTATATAAAAGTTTTACAAAGTAGATCTTTGATGATGGGAGCTATTGGAATATTTGTATATGTTGGTGCCGAAGTTGCTATAGGTAGTTATCTAATCAATTATTTTTTGGATATGAATCTTGCTTCTCGAATCAAGGAGAGCACATTTATGAGGAGTATCTCTGAAGGGATTTTGGGATCAGATAGCCAAACACTAGACAATAAAGCAATAGTAGGTGCTTTTGTTACTTTTTATTGGAGTGGTGCTATGATTGGTCGGTTTATAGGAGCACATCTAACCAAAATTATAAAACCTGCAAAGGTTTTAAGTTTCTTTGCCATTGGAGCCATTTTACTGATTCTAATATCTATGTCAACATCTGGTTTTATAGCAATGTGGAGTATCCTGGCAGTAGGACTATTTAACTCTATTATGTTCCCAACTATATTTTCTTTATCTATAGAAGGATTAGATGACCTAAAACCACAAGCATCTGGTGTTTTATGCACTATGATCGTTGGTGGCGCAATAATCCCTCCCCTATTTGGATTACTTTCTGATCAAACAGGGTTTAAGACCGCGCTGACCCTTGTGTTAATCTGCTATATTTATATAGTCTTCTACGGTAGAAGAAAAGCTAATATTTAACATGTAAAAAATAAACCCTCATCACTCTATATACTAAAAACTTAAAAGTGAAAATAAAAATCATATCGTAATGAAATATCTATCAATTATAATAGCAGCGATACTTTGCTTTTCTTCATGCAAGAAAGATTCTACAAGTCCTGTAGTCGAGGATTCTGTACCAAAAACTATCAAAAAGACAGGTTTTACAAAATATGTCAATCCATTTATTGGTACCAGCAAAATGGGGCATACATATCCAGGAGCAACAGCACCATTCGGGATGGTACAGCTAAGTCCTCAAACGAATTTTGAAGTAATGTTTAATGAAGATGGTAGTTATAACAGAGAAACTTATGAATATTGTGCCGGATATCAACATAGAGACTCTACCATACTAGGTTTTTCTCACACCAATTTAAGTGGTACGGGGCACTCTGATCTAGGAGATTTTTTGGTAATGCCAACAACAGGGAATTTAGTACTCGATCCCATAAAAACAACCGATGGCTCTAAAGGATTTTATTCTACGTTCTCTCATGATCAAGAATATGCTTCGCCAGGGTATTATAGAGTAGAACTAAAGGATTATAATATTATGGCAGAACTTACCGCTACAGAACGTGTAGGGTTTCATCAATATACGTTCCCAGAAACAAAAGACGCACATATTATTTTGGATTTAGTTTATAATGTTTATCATCATGATGATAAAAACGTATGGACATTCTTACGAGTAGAAAATGATTCTTTAGTAACCGGGTATCGTCAAACCAAAGGTTGGGCAAGAACCAAAAAAGTATTTTTTGCTATGCAGTTCTCTAAGCCTTTTAGTAGTTATGGGCACAAAAAATACGATACTGTAAAATACGATGGATTCTATCGTCGTTTTGAACAGCAGGAAAATTTTCCTGAAATGGCAGGGAAAGACATTCGAGCATATTTTAATTTTGACACCAAAACCAACGAAAAAATCAATATCAAATTTGCATTATCCTCTGTTAGCACTAACGGAGCATTAAAAAATCTACAGTCTGAATTGCCTGGTTGGGATTTTGAGAAAACAAAACAGAAAACCGAGAATAAATGGAATAATGAATTATCAAAAATAGAAGTAAAAACAATTACCGAAGCAGACAAAACTACTTTTTATAGTGCCTTATACCACACTATGCTTAGTCCTATTATTTATGAAGATGTAGATGGTAGTTATCTTGGATTGGATCAAAACATACATACTTCCGAAAATTTTACAAACTACTCGATTTTCTCGTTATGGGATACGTATAGAGCCTTGCATCCATTGTTTAATATTACGCAACCCAGTCGTAATAATGACATGATCAAATCAATGCTTGCTCATCAAGAACAAAGTGTGCATCATATGTTACCAATCTGGAGTCATTATGCTAATGAAAACTGGTGCATGATAGGCTATCACGCAACTTCGGTAATAGCTGATGCTATCGCCAAAAATGTTGGAGATTTTGACAAAAACAAAGCTCTTTCTGCATCAGTGAGCACTGCCAACGTACCATATTTTGATGGTTTAGGAGATTATATCAAATATAAATATGTCCCCGATGACAAAAGCCACTCTTCGGTTTCTAAAACATTAGAATTAGCTTATAATGATTGGTGTATTGCACAGATTGCAAATAGTACTGGAGATAAGAAAACTACAGATCAATTTCTAAATAGATCAGAGTATTATAACAATGTATATGATCCCAAAATTGGATACATGCGTCCTAAATTATCTAATGGTGAATTTAGGAAAGAATTTGATCCTTTAGATACACACGGGCAAGGGTTTATTGAAGGAAACGCATGGAATTATGGTTTATATGTACCTCATCAACTGGAAAAAATGGTAAAAATGATGGGAGGAAACGAACGATTTAGTCAACATCTGGATTCTTTGTTTACTATGAAATTAGAAGACAAGTATATAGAAAAACACGAAGACATAACTCGAGACGGAATTATAGGTAATTATGTACATGGTAATGAACCAGGTCATCATATCCCTTATTTATATAACTGGACAGGGAAACCATATAAAACCCAAGAGCGCGTTCGTATGATTATGGATACTATGTATGGTCCTACGGTAGATGGATTGTGTGGTAATGATGATGCTGGGCAAATGAGTGCATGGTACATATTTAGTAGTTTAGGATTTTACCCGGTTACACCAGGATCCCCCAATTACGCAATAGGGAGTCCTCTGGTTAAAGAAGCGGTATTACATCTAGAAAATGGAAAAGATCTAACAATCATAGTAAAAAATCAAAGTAAAGATAATATCTACGTAAATCAGGTTACGGTAAATGGTAGAGTAATCAATAACACTACTCTTTCGCATAATGATATTATAAATGGTGGAGAAATTATTTTTGAAATGCAAAGCACTCCAAAGACTATACAATAATATTTATCATTATTTTTTTCATAGTATTAAATTTACATAATGTATAAGGTATTTTGTCAAATTTTATATAAGAATTAAGAAGGCAAGGTGGATACTATACTTTAGTAAAAAAATAAAAGAGACCCCAAGGCTTTGACTTGGGGTTTGCTATACAATACAATTTACAGAAAGAATAATTAATAATAATCAAAGCAAAAACTATTTTAAATTGTAATTTTAACGACTAGCTATTTTTTAGTTAGTATTACTTAAATAGACTATATATAACAAATGATATTAGGAGTAGATATTGGAGGTAATTATATTACTGTAGCCGGAATAGACACCAAAACAAACAAATTATCAGAAGCTAATCTAGTTTCTATTACTGTAGATAATACCGCTGAAGCTAATGAAATATTAGAACGATGGTTATTTGCAATACAGAAAGTTATAGATACTCTTGCAGATGACCCTCTAGAAGGAATTGGTATTGCTATACCCGGGCCATTTGATTATTATAATGGAATTTTTGCTTTTAAAATGAAACAAAAATACGCGTCTCTTTTTTGCACAAATATTAAAGAAATACTGAAGAAAAAATTGCAACTATCTGATGATATCCCTATACGATTTTATAATGATGCTGCTTGTTTTGGTATTGGTGAGGTATGGAAAGGAAAGCTTAAATCAATTCGAAGAGGATTAGGGATAATATTGGGGGCTGGTTTTGGAGCTTCTTTTCTGTTTCATGGACTTCCGATTCTTTCTGGCGATGGAATTCCTAAAGATGGAGAGCTGTACCACATCCCATATAAAGACGGGATTGCAGATGATTATTTTTCTACTCGATGGTTTATCAAAAGATATAAAGAGATTACAGACACAACAATTGATAATGTTAAAGAACTTACAGAAGCTTCCTTAGAAAATGATGTTGCTGTACAACAAGTTTTTAATGAGTTTTCAGAAAATCTAGCTGAATTTTTAAGTCCCTGGTTAAAATCTTACAATGCAGAAGCTATAGTTATCGGTGGCAACATTGCTAAAGCATGGCCCTTTTTTGCTAATGAGTTAGAGAAAAAAATAAATGCTCAAGATTGTCTTGTGAAAATACATAAAAGCGAACTTCAGGAAAAAGCTATATTATTAGGTAGTGCAAGATTGGTTAATGACACTTTCTATAAAGGGCTCGCTTTTTAATACAACACCTCGAATGTATAACTTTTAGATCAGTATAAAAGAATGGATTTTATTTGATTACTTTTTTCTTTTTAAACTTCCATTCGGTAATACCACCATCGAGATCATAGATTTTAGTAAATCCAGCTTTTTTCATATAGTTAGAGCATTTATTACTCCTTCCTCCACGGGCACAATATACAATTACAGGTTTTGTTTTATCGACTTTAGAAATTAGATCTTCAAAATTTTCATCTCTAAAATCAATATTTACAGCTCCTTCAATATACCCCTGGGCATACTCACCCGGCGTTCTTACATCGATAAGTTGTACTTTACCCATTTCTAATAGTTCATCCATTTCTTCAACAGTGATTACTTCTACTACAGCATCATCTTCGACCTGTTTACAATTAAGCAATACAGAAGCAATACAAATGACTATTAAAAATGATTTGATTTTCATAAAGTTGTATACTAATCTTCTACGATTTCGCCTTCCCAATTCATAAAACCACCTACCAAATTATATGTAGTCTCGAATCCCATTTGATTCATTAACATACATGCCTGGGCGCTACGTGCTCCAGAACGGCAGTATACATAGTAATTTTTAGTCTTATCCAGTTTTCCTAATTCATCAAGAAAACCTTGCCCCTGACGAATATCTACATTAAGCATATTAGGTATGTAACCGTCCTCTACTTCTTCTTCTGTTCGTACATCTAAAATTACTGCATTATTGTCATTAGCAATTTGCTCTTGCCATTCTTCTTGAGTGATATCTTCTGCCATTATAAAATGTGTTCTACTAAAATTGGACTTTTGTTTTTTTACTCCTTACAAATATAAAAAGTAGTTCATTAATTGTAGTAAAACTACACCTTCAATTTATTAAAAAATTAGAAAAATATTATGCTTTAATGCTACAACCTATAGCTTTTGTAACTTCTACAGGAACCTTTTCTCCTTTTAACAGGGCATTTACAGCATCTTCGACATATTTTTGATCGGCTGCCGATGCATCTTTATAATTATTATCAATAGCCCCTATATATCGAACAATATTACCCTGAGGTGTTTTCTCCAGAACATAGACATGAGGAGTCTTTGTAGCTCCATACTGAGGATATATTTTTTGTCCATCATCACACAAATACGGGAAAGTAAACCCTTTATCTTTTGCTCTTATTTGCATATTATCAAAACTATCATCTGGATAAGCCTTTGGGTTATTAGGGTTTATAGCCACAACGGGATATCCCTTTGTTTTAAAAGTAGCATCCAGCGCTATAATTCTATCTTCGTAAGCCACCGAGTACGGACAATGATTACATGTAAAAACCACAATAAATCCTTTGGCATCTTTATAGTCTTCTAAGGACACTAATGAATTGTCTACATTTTTAAGTTTAAAATCTGTAGCAACATCTCCAATCGAATATCCTTTATCAATTTTAGCACCAGATACTTTATCTAATGCAAATGCACTTATTGCTATTACAAAAGCTACTCCAACCAGAATCTTTAAAGTTTTCATTGGTTTATTTTTTTATTACTCTTTGATTTATATAGATGCTTACAGCATTTTTTTAAGCTCTTTTTCTAATTCATTATAGGTAAAAGATCTTTCATAAAAATTACTATTTCCATCTTTATATATTACTGTTGCCGGAATAGAACCCGACCATTCAGTATTAACTTCTGGAATCCAACTATTTGCATCTGGATCATCTAGTAAGATAACTTTACTTCCTATTTTTTGTTTTTTAACAAATGGAATTAACTTAGCTTCTACTTGACTGGGTAAATCCAGACTCACCAAAATAACCTCTACTTTATCCTTAGGATACCTACTGTTGATTAACTCAAAATAAGGTAACTCGGCCACACATGGTTTACACCAGGTAGCCCAGAAATTAATCACTCTTACTTTTCCGTCATTAATATTTAATAATGGCTTAAAACTTTCAAAATCATATACAGGTATTTCTATACCTTTACTTTCGAAAACATCTGTTGCATCAAGAGCCACAGTCTGTTGCTCCCCTTTGCAGTTAGCAAAAAGCACAATAAATACGGTATATAAAATTAATCTCGACATCATACTAATGTATCAAAACCATTAATTCTGTAAAAGAAAATTAACAAGGTTTCTATATTTTATCTAAATATTTTCAGAATTTTTCACAATTGTTTAACTCAATAATGATACTTTTCTAAATCACAATAATACTATTAAACCTGATCTCAAAACTTGAATTTAACAAAGAATTAATAACATTTTACAATTTTTGAAATAAAAATTAACATACATTTGTATAGACAAATATTGTAGATACAATTGAACATAGAAAAGATTATAAAAACAGAAATTGAACTTCCGCTACCTAAAAAAGTCGTAATAAATTTATTATATACGGAAAACTGGATAATGGACAAAATCAATATCGAATTAAAAGCGTTTGATATTTCTCTTCAACAATTTAATGTACTACGAATCTTAAAAGGACAAAAAGAAAAACCTGCTAACCTTTCTACCATACAAGAAAGAATGGTTACCAAAATGAGTAATACAACTCGATTGGTAGATAAGCTCATTAACAAAGGTTATGTACAACGTGTAATCTGCGAATCTAATCGAAGAAAAGTTGAAATTACCATTACAGAGCAAGGAAAAAAATTTTTGGATAAAGTAAGTCCCATAATGGATGAATTTGAAAATAGAGTTACTTCAAATTTCTCTACAGGAGATTTGATCCAATTAAATGAATTATTAAATAAACTTCGAAATTCTAACTCATAAATAACTATTAATTTTTTAACAATCATGAAAACTAGACTTAAATCATTATTCTTAGCAATTGCAGTAGTTGCAACAACATCTACTTTTGCTCAAAAAAAAGAAATCAAAACTTCAGAAAGTACAATTAACTGGACAGGTAAAAAAGTTACAGGATCGCATACAGGAACACTAAAATTATCAAAAGGGTTTTTGGTATTTGATGGCGATAACATTACAGGAGGTGAATTTGTAGTAGATATGACCTCACTTGCTGTTACTGATCTTGAAGCTGGAAAAGGAAAAGAAAAACTCGAAGGACACTTAAGTTCTGATGACTTCTTTGGAATAGCAAATCATAAAAATGCAAAATTAGTGGTTACAAAAACCAAAAAAACAGATAAAGGTCATATAGTAGCCGGAGATCTTACCATTAAAGGAAAAACAAATCCAATCAAATTTATTCTAGCCTTAAATGACGGTACTGCATCAACCACACTTAAAATTGACAGAACAAAGTATGACATCAAATATGGATCAGGAAGTTTCTTTGATAATTTAGGTGATAAAGCGATCAGCGATGAATTCGAATTAGCTGTAAGTTTAAAAATGTAATTTTTTATTGTTCTGAATTATAATTAATTTATATATTTGACCCAATAAATAAAAAATGAAAACAATCTTAACAAATAATTGGTGGTGGTCATCTCAAAACGAAAACGTCGTGAGATAGCTCCTATCATTGTGTTAAGTAAACATATCAAAGGCTTGTCGAATCACGACAAGCCTTTTTTTTGTTCCCTAAACAGAGATTGTATTTAAAAATTAAAAACGCAAAATGACTTATAAATTAACCACACATTTCAAACAAATTCTGGCAGACACCTTTACTCCAGTAAGTGTTTATCTAAAAATTAGAGATCGTTTTCCTAATAGCTTATTATTAGAAAACAATGATTACAGAGGTAGTGAAAATAGCTTTTCTTACATCTGCTGTAATCCAATCGCCAATATCAAGGTAGAAAACGAAACTATTTATCAGTCTTTTCCCGATAAGAGTATCGAGGAAACACCTATTACTGATTCTACTAATATTGCTGAAGTTGTTGAGCAATTCGGTAAAAAATTTATAACCTCAAAAAGCAAATTCAAATTTATTAACAATGGCCTTTTTGGTTATATCTCTTATGATGCGGTTCGATATTTTGAGGATATCTCTATTTCTAAAAAAGAAGATGGTTTACATATACCCGACATACAATACACAGTATATCAAAACATTATTGCTATTAGTAATTTTACTAATGAAGCCTATATTTTTGCGCACTGCTATGAATCAGAAAGTAATATTGCCGAAATAGAATCTCTACTTAAAGTCAAAAATTTTGCCTCCTATAATTTCACTACAGTTGGTGATACAACCTCTAATCTTAACGACGAACAATATAAAGAACATGTTTCCCTTGCCAAAAAACATTGCCATCGCGGTGATGTATTTCAATTAGTACTATCGAAGCGTTTTTCACAAAAATTTAAAGGAGACGAATTTAATGTCTACAGAGCATTACGTAGCGTTAATCCTTCACCCTACCTGTTTTACTTTGATTATGGTGATTTTAAAATATTTGGTAGTTCTCCCGAGGCACAACTAGTCGTAAAAGATGATACTGCAGAGATTCACCCCATTGCAGGAACTTTTAAACGTACAGGTAATGATGAGCAAGATGCAGAATTAGCAAAAAAACTATCTGTAGATGAAAAAGAAAATGCAGAACACGTGATGTTAGTAGACCTAGCACGTAATGACTTAAGTAGAAACGGAAACCATGTTACTGTAGAGACCTATAGAGAAGTTCAATTTTATTCTCATGTGATCCATTTGGTTAGTAAGGTTACCAGTAAAAAACACAAAGACACCACCACTATGCAAATTGTAGGAGATACTTTCCCAGCAGGTACACTAAGTGGTGCACCAAAACACATGGCCATGCAACTTATCGAGAAATATGAAAACGTAAATCGTGATTTCTATGGGGGAGCAATTGGTTTTATGGATTTTTCAGGAAACTTTAATCATGCGATCATGATCCGTACATTTCTAAGTAAAAATCACAAATTACACTGGCAAGCAGGAGCCGGATTGGTTAACGAATCAAATGAAGAAAACGAATTACAAGAAGTATATAATAAACTAGGCGCATTAACAAAAGCATTAAAAATAGCAGAAGAAATATAAGGGTGTTTCCCCAATTACTTGGGGTCGGGCTATTCGCGCTACAAGGTAGCCAGCTGCTATCCCTAACACAAAAAAGCAATAAAGTAATAAAGTGTAAAAGCTCTGAAAAAAAAACAATGAATACAAAAATATTAGTAATAGACAATTACGACTCATTCGTATACAATTTGGTTCATTACCTAGAAGATCTTGGTTGTGAAGTTGTCGTAAAACGTAATGATCAATTACGATTAGAAGATGTAGATGCATTTCAAAAAATCTTATTATCTCCAGGTCCGGGAATCCCAGATGAAGCAGGGTTACTAAAAGACATTATCCGCAAATATGCAGACACCAAAAGTATTTTTGGAGTTTGCCTGGGGCAACAAGCGATAGGAGAAGTTTTTGGTGGTAGTCTGATCAACCTCAATGAGGTTTATCATGGTGTGGCAACCAATGTAACATTATCGGTCACAGATGAATCTCTTTTTAAAGGACTTGACACCAGTTTTGATGTAGGGAGATATCACTCCTGGGTAGTAGCAGATAAAGATTTACCCGATTGCCTGCAAGTGACATCATATGATGAAAACGGACAAATCATGTCCCTGCGTCATAAAGAATTAGATGTTCGAGGGGTACAATTTCATCCAGAATCTGTATTAACTCCCGATGGAAAAAAGATATTAGAAAATTGGGTTAATAATTAACACTTAAAGATAAAATATACTAACTTAAATACTACTCTATACAAGCTTGCTTTCCTGTTTAGAAAGCAAATGCCAGAGTGCAAGGCTTATGAAAAACTTACTCAACCGATTAATCAATCACGAAACCATCTCTAAAGAAGAAGCCAAAAGTGTTTTGGTTAACATCTCTAAGGGAGAATATAATCAAAGTCAGATTGCTTCATTTCTTACCGTATATATGATGCGTAGCATTACTATCGAAGAATTAGAAGGGTTTAGAGATGCCTTACTAGAGCTTTGTATCGCAATAGACCTTAGCGAGTATAACCCCGTAGATCTTTGTGGCACAGGAGGTGACGGCAAAGATACCTTTAACATATCAACACTTTCTTCTTTTGTCTCGGCAGGAGCCGGGATTAAAGTCACTAAACATGGTAACTACGGCGTTTCTTCGACATGTGGTAGTTCTAATGTAATGGAGCATTTGGGAATTAAGTTTAGTAATGATAAAGACTTTTTAAAACGTAGTATCGATGAAGCAGGGATTTGTGTATTGCATGCCCCATTATTTCATCCTGCAATGAAAAATGTTGCTCCGATACGTAGAGAATTAGGAGTAAAAACGTTTTTCAATATGCTTGGACCAATGGTAAATCCAGCATTTCCAAAAAATCAAATCGTAGGAGTTTTTAATCTGGAATTAGCAAGGATGTATGGATATTTGTATCAAAATACAGATAAAAAATTCACCATTATCCATGCGCTGGATGGATACGACGAGATTTCACTAACCGGAAACACAAAAACAATTTCTAATACTACCGAAGGAATGCTTTCTCCATTAGATTTTGGAGTACCATTATTGAAACAAGAAGATATTTACGGAGGAGATTCTATCGAAGCATCTGCTGCTATATTTATGAATATCCTGAGCGGAAAAGGAACCGAAGCACAAAATAACGTAGTCTGTGCCAATGCAGGAATGGCTATCGCCACAGTAGAAGGTCTCGAACCAAAACAAGGATTCGAAAAAGCAAAAGAATCATTACACTCTGGAAAAGGGTTAATGGCACTAAAAAAAGTTCAGGAACTAAGTAAAAATTAAAATAATTTGTCATTCCAGCGTAGGCTGGAATCCAAAATTGAAATTATAATTAAAAAAGACTAACCGACACTTAGGTGATAAAACATGAATATCCTAGACAAAATAATAGCCGATAAGCATAAAGAAGTTGCCCTTAAAAAAAGTATAATCCCTATCAAACAATTAGAGAACTCTGTATTATTTGATCGCGAAACAAACTCATTGGCCAAGGCTTTACAAAACAGCGATACAGGCATCATAGCAGAACATAAACGCAGATCTCCCTCTAAATCTGTAATCAATCAAAAAGTAAGTGTACAAGATGTAGCCGATGGATATCAAAATGCCGGAGCTTGTGGGATGTCGGTACTATCCGACGGTAAGTATTTCGGAGGATCTCTAGAAGATCTTTTACTCGCCAGAGCCACAGTACAAATGCCCTTGCTACGTAAAGAATTTATCATCGACGAATATCAATTAGTAGAAGCCAAAGCTCACGGAGCCGATGTAATCTTATTAATTGCAGCCGTTTTATCCCGTGATGAGATAAAATCTTTATCCCAGTTTGCCAAAAGCTTATCTCTCGATGTATTATTAGAAGTTCATAACCAGGACGAATTACAAAAATCTATCATGCCATCTTTGGATATGCTGGGCGTAAATAATCGAAATCTAAAAACATTCGAGGTAAGTACAGATATTAGTAAAACACTAAGTACTCAAATCCCAGATGATTTTGTAAAAGTTTCAGAAAGTGGCATTAGTACTATAGAAGCTATAAAAGACCTAAAACAATATGGATACAAAGGTTTTCTTATCGGTGAAAACTTTATGAAAACCGAAAACCCCGGAGCCAGTGCAGTAGAATTTATACAAAAACTAAATACAGACCTCACAGGTCTTTGATACCTGTAAGGTCTAACTTAGTAAAAGCTAAAAAAACAATAAACGATGAAGTTGAAAATTTGCGGAATGAAATACCAGGAAAACATAGAAGCCGTTGCAGCTCTCAAACCAGATTACCTTGGCTTTATTTTCTATGAAAACTCTCCCAGAAATTTTGAAGGAGAAATTCCAAAATTACCTTCTACAATAAAAAAAGTAGGGGTTTTTGTAGACGCCTCTGTAGATTTTATTGTAGAAAAAGTAAAGCAATATGACTTCAAAGCTATTCAATTGCACGGAAATGAAACTCCTCTGTTCTGCCAGGAGTTAAATTATAGTCTAAATAAACTTCACAAGTCTTCGAGACTTGTGAGGTCTAACCAAATCAAGCTCTGGAAAGTATTCTCTATCAAAGATCAATTTGATTTTGACCGTTTACAACCCTATGAAGGTATTGTAGATTATTTTCTCTTTGATACCAAAGGAAAAGAAAAAGGAGGTAATGGATATACTTTTGATTGGAGTGTCTTAAAAGGCTACCCCTCTTCTACCCCATTCATTTTAAGTGGTGGTATCGGACTTAATGAAACCGAAGCTATTTTATCTTTTCAGAAGAGTCCCGAATCTAAATATTTACATGCTATTGATGTAAACAGCAAATTCGAAAGTGAACCCGGAGTAAAAAAAACAGAAAATCTCGAAAAATTTATAAAGCTTGTCATTACGACATAAACGTAATGACAACCAAAAACAATAAAAAATGAATTATCAAGTAAACGAAAAAGGATATTACGGAGATTTTGGAGGAGCATATATACCCGAAATGCTTTATCCTAATGTCGAAGAATTACGAACTACCTATCTCGATATTATGAACGAACCTTCTTTCAAAAAAGAGTTTGATCAATTATTAAGAGACTACGTGGGGAGACCTTCTCCTTTGTATTTTGCTAAACGTCTTTCAGAAAAACACAATACCAAAGTATACCTTAAACGCGAAGATCTAAACCATACTGGTGCACATAAAGTAAATAATACGATTGGGCAAATTCTTGTAGCAAAACGATTAGGTAAAAACAGAATCATTGCAGAAACAGGTGCAGGACAACACGGGGTAGCTACAGCAACAGTATGTGCCCTTATGGGGATTAAATGTATTGTCTATATGGGTGAGATTGATATCAAACGACAAGCACCCAATGTAGCCCGAATGAAAATGCTTGGTGCAGAGGTAAGACCAGCCAAATCAGGAAGTAAGACCCTTAAAGATGCTACCAATGAAGCAATACGAGATTGGATCAATAACCCTGTAGACACACATTATATTATTGGTTCTGCAATAGGACCTCATCCTTACCCAGATATGGTAACACGATTTCAATCTATAATTTCAGAAGAAATCAAGTGGCAGCTAAAGGAAAAAGAAGGTAGAGAGCATCCTGATTATGTAGTAGCATGTATTGGTGGTGGTAGTAATGCTGCGGGTACATATTATCATTTTTTAGAAGAACCCAGTGTTGGAATTATTGCAGTAGAAGCTGCCGGAAAAGGAGTACATAGTGGCGAAAGTGCAGCTACCTCGCAATTAGGAAAAGAAGGAATTATTCACGGGTGCAAAACCTTGCTAATGCAAACTCAAGATGGGCAAATTACAGAGCCTTATTCTATTTCTGCAGGGCTGGATTATCCTGGTGTTGGACCATTACATTCTCATATATATAAAACCGCACGCGGAGAGTTTTATTCTGTAACCGATGATGATGCCATGGCTGCCGGATTAGAACTATCACAATTAGAAGGAATTATTCCTGCAATAGAATCCTCACATGCCCTGGCAATTTTTAATGATAAAAAATTTAGACCCGAAGATATTGTTGTCATAAGCCTTTCTGGTCGTGGTGACAAAGATCTTGACACCTACATAGACTATTTTAAATTATAACAATTCAGTAGTAAGTATATTGTAATGGGCACTAATTATTCGCTGCTCAACACTAAATACTCAATACTAAATACTAAAAAATGAACAGAATAAACACAGCACTAGAGCAAGATAAAAAATTACTATCTATATATTTTACAGCTGGATATCCATCACTAAATGATACCACAAAAATCATACAAGATCTAGAACATCATGGAGTAGATATGATCGAAATCGGATTACCTTTTAGTGATCCTTTGGCAGATGGGCCAACGATACAAGAGAGTTCGACTGCAGCTCTTAAGAATGGGATGACCACTAATATTCTTTTTGAACAACTAAAAGACATTCGTAAATCGGTTAACATTCCTTTAATCATTATGGGATATTTTAACCCTATGATGCAGTATGGCATAGAAGCTTTTTGTGCTAAATGCCAGGAGATTGGTATAGACGGATTGATTATTCCCGACCTACCAGTTAATGAATACCACGAACATTATCAGGAAACTTTTGAGAAATATGGCTTGATCAATGTGTTTCTAATTACTCCGCAAACTTCGGATGAGCGTATTCGATTTATAGATGATGTATCTAATGGGTTTATCTATATGGTAAGTTCTGCAAGTACAACTGGAGCCAAAAGTACATTTGGTGATACACAACAACAGTATTTTGAACGTATCGAAGCTTTGAATCTTAAAAACCCGCAAATCGTTGGTTTTGGAATCAGTAACAATGAAACATTTATGCAAGCAACCAAAACAGCCAAAGGTGCTATCATTGGCTCTGCTTTTATAAAACATTTAACTCATAACAGAACAGATAACATCGGTGACTTTGTAAAAAGCATTCGGTGATTTTGTATCTTTCTAATCAAAAGATTAAAGTTCTAAGTGCAAACATAGCAGTACATGGGATTATCTCTATGTTGTAAATAATCAAATAAACCTATAGATACTAGGATGTTAAAACGAGGGTTTAAAATATTACTTGCATTAATAGTAATTATCGCAATTGGAGGAGGGTACCTTTATTTTCGTTTACACAATACTATAGAGAACGTTCTTGAAGCACAAAACAATTGGCGTAGTGAAGTTCTGGAGTTTCCATTAATATTTGCTGGAGATATAGAATATGAAGGTGAAGAACATATTCGATTTGCACCGGGGTGGGGTGAAAAAGATAGTGAGGATTATTTTTCATATGTTTTTTTGTGGATGATTAATGAAAATCCGAGTTTAACCGCCTCGGATTTGGAAAATATAGTGAATATATACTTCGATGGGCTTATGAATACTGGAGCAATCACTAATTTTAATTTCTTTAAAAAAATTCCTAAAACTCAATCTTCCTTTCATCAGACTGATAAAAACACATTTGAAGGTTCAGTAGAATTGTATGATGAATTTTTTAAAAAAGGAATAATTGTTCTGAATGCTAAAATTAAAAGTGAATACTGTCCAGTACAAGAGAAATATTTAATTTGGTTTTATTTATCTCCCAAAGAAAAGAATCATCAGATTTGGGATCAATTCACAAAAGTACATTTAAATATTAAGTGCCGTTAAATTAGAACTATTTATATAACCTATGTGATATACAACTTATAAGAGCTAATCTATGATTACAAAACATCGTATACTTTCTTTAGGCCTTCTCCTATTTTTGGTTCAATTTAATTTTGGGCAAACCGATTTTAAAGATCAATTGTCTAATGCTGCCTTAGCATTAACTAAAAACAAAGTTACATACGACCCTGCTTATTTCTCTATCGACTATCCAAATGGTGATGTCCCAAGTGACAAAGGAGTATGTACAGATGTAGTTATCAGAGCCTACAGAACACTCGATATTGATTTACAGAAAGAAGTACATGAAGATATGCGTGTTAATTTTGGGCTATATCCCAAAAACTGGGGATTATCTAAGACCGATAAAAATATTGATCACAGAAGGGTTCCTAATCTAATGAAGTTTTTTTCAAGATTCGGAAAAACAAAACCAATATCTAATAACCCAAAAGATTATGCTCCCGGTGATATTGTATGTTGGAGCCTGGGAGGAGGGCTAACCCATATTGGCTTGGTAGTCAATAAAAAATCTAGTGATCAACAGCGTTATTTAATCGTTCATAACATTGGTGGCGGACAAGTAGTAGCAGATTGTCTATTTGATTATAAGATTATTGGGCATTATCAGTATGAGAAATGAAACATCTTTATTCCTTGTCCTTGCTATGAGGATCTTTTTTTATTTCAGAATCTAGGTTTTCTTTCTCTTCGCCTTTTAAGTAATTAGGCAATTGCATCCCTGCCATATTAAACATTTCTTGTAAAGGTGGTACTGCTTTATACATCCCTGAAATAAAATTGGAGGTCGAAGTTTTGCCATCTTCTCCATTACCATTTTCCCAGACCGTAATTTTATCTATTTTAATATTTTTAATTGCTTCTGCTTGTGTTTTAACTAACTCAGGTAATTTATCCGCTATCAATAATAACACTGCTTCTTTAGGGTCATTTCCTGCAGCTTTTACAATACGATCTAACCCTTCTGCTTGTTTAGTTAAAATTTCATACATCCCTTTTGCTTCAGCTTCTTTTTTCATAAAAATTGCATCTGCTTCTCCTTTTGCAATTCGTCTAATTTGTTCTGCTTCCGCCTCTGCATCAATTTCAATTTTTTTCTTATCAATTTGTGCAGGGACAATAATATCTGCGCCTTGCTCTGCTTCTTTACGTTTTGCTCTAGCATCTTCAGCTATTTTCTCAGCTGCATAGGCTTCTTCTAATGCTTTTGCAGATTGTACTTTTTCTGAAGCATTAGCTATTCTCTCTGCCTCTGCTTCACGAGCTCTCCTATCTGCATCAGAATTAGCAACCTGAATCTTTGCTGTATTTTCACCTTCAACCGCTTTTGCATTTGCTGCAGCAACTTGAACTCTTTGATCTTGAAGAGCTTCTGCTTGCCCTATTGCCCCATCTCTATCTTTTTGAGCTACAGAAATAATAGCATCATTAATAGCTTTTGCTGCGGCTTCTTTTCCTAAAGCTTCGATATATCCAGACTCGTCATGTATATCTGTAATATTTACATTAATTAGTTTTAAACCTACTTTCTTTAATTCGGCTTCAACACTATGAGTAATATGTGATAAGAATTTATCTCTATCTGTATTAATTTCTTCAATATCCATTGATGCAACAACCAATCGTAGCTGACCAAAAATAATTTCTTGCGCTAATTCTTGAACAGCATCTAAGCTTAGTCCTAATAAACGTTCTGCTGCATTTTGCATTATAGTAGGTTCTGTAGAAATACCTATAGTAAATCTAGAAGGTACATTTACACGGATATTTTGTTTACTCAATGCATTAATCAGATTTACTTCTATCGAAATCGGAGTTAAATCCAAGAACGAATAATCCTGAATTATAGGCCATATAAATGCTGCTCCTCCATGAATACACTTAGAAGAACTCTCCCCGCCAGTTTTTCCATAAACCACCAACACTTTATCAGAAGGACAACGCTTGTACCTTCTGAACATAGAGAACATAAAAACAACAAAAATTAATATAACTGCTGCCACCAAATATATTCCAGTAACTCCAGTTCCAGCAAATAATGAAAATATATTCATTCGTATTTTATTTAAAATTTTTAGTTAGATAATTTTTCGACCAATAGTAATTCTGAGCCTATAATTTCAACAACTTTTACTATAGTAGAAGTGCTCAAAATTTCTTCAGAATCTGTTACTGCTTCTAGTTCTCGTAAACTACCTTGTACTTTAATCTGAATTTTTCCTATACTCGATCGATTTGCTCCAATTGGTAAATATACTTCGCCAATTGCTCCAATAGCATTTTTAATTTTCAATGTACCAGATTCAGCCATTTTATGTATCCAGAAAAACAAAAGAGAGGTTAATATCATCATTAGTAATCCTGCAAAAGAAGAAATAAAGATTGTAACAATAGTAGATAATTCGTTATCAATACATAAAATACCTGTCCAACCAAAAATGGTAAAAAAAGCAATTACATTTTTAAATGTGAAAAATTGAAAACCTACACCTCCATCATCTGCATCAACATCAGAAATATCTGCTTCCATATCCACATCACTAGCTCCAATAAAGGTTAAAGCAAAAATAATCAGGAATATAATAGAACCTAATATGGCTATAATCCAATATGCTTGCTCGAAGGTTGACATACCTTCAAAAAATTCGTTCATAGATTTCAGAATTAACAGGCATAAATCTACTAAAAAAAATCAAGATTTAGTTATGATAAAAATATTGGGGATGTTAATTTATGAATCCAATCTGTATAAACAAATAAGAAGACTAAAAAACGAAGTAATGTTAGGTTTCAAACTTCTCTACAGTTAAATTAGATAACGATATAATACATAAAAAGCATACGCTTCATTTTTCATTTCTAAATCAGTCTATCATTTATATTCATATACTCCTATTAAGAGCGCATGATCTGATATTTTGTAATGTTCTTTTTTCAGAAAAATCGGTCTAATCGCTTTGGCGCCCCATATTTGATCTATTTCGAATAAAGGAATACCATATGGCCAGGTTGCTGTGAATCCTTTCGACATCTTATGAAAACTATTCAGGTTATTTTTAAAATCACCAAAATGTACACTTTCATAAGGTGTATTAAAGTCTCCTATAATAAAAGACGGATTATTTTTTACAGAGAATTCATAGATCGTATGTAATGCCGATTTTCTATTCGTAAAAGGTACTGCATTAACATCTGCAACCAGTATTGATGTTTTATGATTTGCAAGAGTAACAGTAATATAATTAAACTTAAAACTCTCATCTTTGCAGTGATACCGGATATCATCTATCTCTCCTTTTATTGCCAGTACCATCCCACCTTTCAGTTTTTGTATACTGTATGATGGAAATGTCTCTTTAAATCGCATTATATCCTTATCGGTCAATTCCTCTGCTTCGACCAATCCTATAAAAGACGGTTTTTGTTCCTTTGTTTTTTTGATAATAATATCCATCGATCGCTTTCCTTTTCTTGCGATATTCCAAAACAATATGCTATTGCTTTTATCAGAAAGTTCTGGTGGGGATTGCATCCTATAGTAGCCCATATACCAATACAACGATACACACAAAAAACACCCGATTAAGGAATACAATATCTTTTTCTCTTTAAAAAACAATATACATAGCACTAAATTTCCGATCAGTAGAAATAACACCGGGAATGCATAGTAAATTATATTGATAGGATATATAGTATCCCTAAGAACGAAATGAATAAAAATAAGTATACCATAAAGTATAAGAAGAAACTTTCTTTTCGAAATACGATACTGGTGTTTTACTGTTTTTCGAAATGAACTCATCCTTACTTTTTTGATTCGCTCGAAAATAGTTTTTTTTATTGAAGTAGTTTCAAGATGCAATAGATTTTCTAATGTATGATCCTGCTTAAACCACTTCACTCAAAAAAATATTATTTTTCATAGCTGTTGTGCATTTAGGAAAATTATTACGAAAAAAGCGTCAATTCGATTTCTATGACGTAACCAAACGATTTTGATAAAAAGTTTGATTTTTGATTAATGCAAAAATGATGTGTATTATTTTGTTTCTTACAGCATTTAATACACTCATTTTGTTTTTTCCTTCATCTACTTTTCTATGGTAATATATGCTTAGATCATTCTCTAATCTAATTGCACTCATAGCTCCTAGATGTAGTAATCTTTTTAGTTCTTTATCTGCAAAATTAGATACTTTCGGTTTTCTAAAGATAGATGTTCCTGACGTATTTTCAAAAGGAGCTACTCCGGCATAACAAGCAAGTTTTCTAGGCTTGGTTATGGTTTTAAACTCATTGGTTTTTACTAACAAGTTCCAAGCTAAAATTTTTCCAACACCTGGAGTAGATACAAGCTGTTTATGTAAAGTTAATAGTTTTTGATCTTGCTTTACAATTTCTTGTATTGATAGCTCAAAATCTTTAATCTGTTTATCCAATTCTTTGATTAACCTATTATTCTTTGTTGTTAATTGCTTACTCATTTTTTTATTAGTTAAGCACAGATATTCCTTGTTCTTTATAACTAATGCTTTTCTTTGTTTAATTCTGTGCTTTCTCTCTGTTAGAAGCACTTGAAGGTCTTTTATTTTTAACCTTTGCGCAGTAAAGGGGGCTACTTCTGCATAATTGCTTTTAATGAATTTAGCAATTCTCAAAGCATCTATCTTATCATTTTTACCTCTAACTAATCCCATACTTTTCTTTAAATGCAGTGGATTAATAACATAAAACAAACACTCTAATTCTGATAATAATTCCATTAAGCTCCAACCATACTTTCCTGTATTTTCCATACAAACATAATTTACAGATTTGCTAGATAAATGTTTACTGAAAAAGCAACGAATGGATTTTGGCGTATTATCTATTTTAAAAGACTCTTGATGCTCTGATAAAACACAGATGTCTAAAGTAGATTTACTCACATCAATTCCAATAAATTTTAAATTGGTTTTCATAACTTTGATTTTAATGAATTATGTTATAACTCAACTCCTTAATAATGGGCTCTAATCCCTAATTTCTATTTGAGTTTATAACTGAACGGAAAAGGTCTGAATCAAATTATAAGCTTTAAAACTTAGAGTGAATAGATAGTGTACCTTTTCCGTTCTTTAAATTATAAAATATCTCAATGCTAATCTAAAGGAGTGAATTTTATGATTAGAATGAGTAAAATTTGTATCGAGAATAGGTTTTTTAAGCTAAAATCCTATTCTCGATACACTTCTCCTAAAGTCGAATCACTCGAATTGACGGATTATAGTTAAAAAAACATCTAAATGCACAACAGGTTTTTTCATTTCTATTTCTAAATCCTTACATTAGTAATTCACACTTAATCAATTATTTAATCTAAAATTTAATATATGGGCAAAGGAGATAAAAAAACACGTCGTGGTAAAATCGTTATGGGAACGTATGGAAGATTAAGACGTCGTAAAAAATCAACTGCTATAACAGCAGCGGCAAAACCTAAATCACCCCCAAAACCTAAAACAGAAGCTAAAACCGAACCCGCGCCAAAAGCTGAGGTAAAAACAAAAACCGAGACAAAAACCGAGGCAACACCAAAAGCCAAACCAGCAGCAAAGAAAACTACAAAGAAGAAAACCGAGGAAGAATCTGAATAAGTTTTAAACCCGGATTAAAAATATTTTTGATATTGCATCACCCTAAAATCAATAGTATTGAATTTAGGGTTTGCTTTTTTTAATGCCTTATATTCTTGTAAACTTCCTATAGATCGATTAGCAGCTCCCGATGGTGCAGTAAGAGATACTGTATTGATGATTCTATCTTCTAAACTAAATCGATGTATTCTTGGGATATCGTTTGATACCAATTCTAATTTGAGATCATATCCTTTTAGGTGTCTTCTAAAAAAATATTCGGGGCCATTTTTACTATTGCCGCCTGTAAAAAGCAATGTATCTATTTGTGGATATTGTTTTAAATATGATATGATATCCCTAAGTGTACTATTTTGCATTCCTAAATCTGATGCATCGATCTTTTCTCGCTCACAACTATGCACAATATCACAAACTCCTATTCCTCTAGAGATTAAGAAATCTTTTCTTTGATCTATTGCTTTTTGGGTGGTCTCAAACTTTAAACCCAAATCAAATATGTTATCCAAAACAGGCCATAACAAACCACTTATACTACCATAACAGAAATTAACATCTCCTTTTTTTAATTGTCCCGTAGTAAACCTTGGTGGCGGTAATGTTCCTATAATTAGTTTGGTAGCTCCTTTAGGAAAAAAACGGTTCGTATGGGTGCGTATGTAGAAACAAATGAATTACGAATTAATGAATCACGAAGGTAGTAGTATTATTTAAAAAAGTAAAAGAAGAAGTTGATCTGGCCATATACCCCAAAAGATAGGGAGTTAGGCCCATCCTGAAGTGGTTCGAAGGATGACAAAAGTATTTCGAGCAATGATTTTAATAGGTATCTACCTTTATTATAATGGTCCTAAAGCCTTTTGCAAAGCTTCATTGCCCATTTTGCAAGCCCTTTACCCCTATCCAAGGGGGGCTCGAACCCTTAAAATACACCTTCGAAGTAGTATAGTAACGTTTCGAAATACTTCAGTAATCCCTCTAAGGAGTTTACTAAGGGGTAAGCGTAGTTTCCAGAACGGGAAGAAGGACTATACACTTCCTTATCTTGCTTCCTGGTATGCATAATTACCGTTTATACAAGAGTTACAAAACATAGAAAACATTTGATGGTTAGTATGAGCCCTTCGATAAACTCTGGACAAGCATTGTCATAACCTGAGTTCGATTAATCTGAAATGTGTCAGTTTGAGACATCCAATAAAATTTTACCCAGTGTCTAAGTTGACGTTCCAAAGCAGGGCTTTGAAATCTTTTTTCACCAGTATAAGATTTGTTTTGCGTTTGCAACATCTATGAAGCCTTGGAAAGATTTTAGCATAATAAATCTGGTTTTCAATGAAATTGAAAAATACCTTGAAAAAAGTGCCTTTTCTTTTGGTTCGTTTTCTTTGGGCAAGCAAAGAAAATGAACAGAAAGCCAAATCAAAGGAAATTAGATGAAATTTATGAGTATATAAATTTTTGAAAAACAAATCATTATGAAATACATCAATGGTAGTGAAATTCTGTTAAGAATTTTGTATCGAAAACAAGCATTTCAATGCTAAAAACCTATTCTCGATACAAATTTTACTCATTCTAATCATAAAATTCACTCCTTTAGATTAGCATTGAGATATTTTATAATTTAAAGAACGGAAAAGGTACACTATCTATTCACTCTAAGTTTTAAAGCTTATAATTTGATTCAGACCTTTTCCGTTCAGTTATAAACTCAAATAGAAATTAGGGATTAGAGCCCATTATTAAGGAGTTGAGTTATAACATAATTCATTAAAATCAAAGTTATGAAAACCAATTTAAAATTTATTGGAATTGATGTGAGTAAATCTACTTTAGACATCTGTGTTTTATCAGAGCATCAAGAGTCTTTTAAAATAGATAATACGCCAAAATCCATTCGTTGCTTTTTCAGTAAACATTTATCTAGCAAATCTGTAAATTATGTTTGTATGGAAAATACAGGAAAGTATGGTTGGAGCTTAATGGAATTATTATCAGAATTAGAGTGTTTGTTTTATGTTATTAATCCACTGCATTTAAAGAAAAGTATGGGATTAGTTAGAGGTAAAAATGATAAGATAGATGCTTTGAGAATTGCTAAATTCATTAAAAGCAATTATGCAGAAGTAGCCCCCTTTACTGCGCAAAGGTTAAAAATAAAAGACCTTCAAGTGCTTCTAACAGAGAGAAAGCACAGAATTAAACAAAGAAAAGCATTAGTTATAAAGAACAAGGAATATCTGTGCTTAACTAATAAAAAAATGAGTAAGCAATTAACAACAAAGAATAATAGGTTAATCAAAGAATTGGATAAACAGATTAAAGATTTTGAGCTATCAATACAAGAAATTGTAAAGCAAGATCAAAAACTATTAACTTTACATAAACAGCTTGTATCTACTCCAGGTGTTGGAAAAATTTTAGCTTGGAACTTGTTAGTAAAAACCAATGAGTTTAAAACCATAACCAAGCCTAGAAAACTTGCTTGTTATGCCGGAGTAGCTCCTTTTGAAAATACGTCAGGAACATCTATCTTTAGAAAACCGAAAGTATCTAATTTTGCAGATAAAGAACTAAAAAGATTACTACATCTAGGAGCTATGAGTGCAATTAGATTAGAGAATGATCTAAGCATATATTACCATAGAAAAGTAGATGAAGGAAAAAACAAAATGAGTGTATTAAATGCTGTAAGAAACAAAATAATACACATCATTTTTGCATTAATCAAAAATCAAACTTTTTATCAAAATCGTTTGGTTACGTCATAGAAATCGAATTGACGGTTTTTACCACCCTTGAAATATTAATCGAACTCAGGTTCATAGAGACATACTCTTCAAATAAACAGATCAATAATCGTTGCTACAACCTATCTATTCTATTCATTTATTACTGCGCTGGATTTATGAAACAATACCTTCATATCCTCGTATACCGATTTCGAACCGGGTTCGTTTTCGCCTGCCAGGTAACGTACCATTCGATAAAAACTTAGAGCATTATTATAATTGTCATGATCTAATAACGTTTTGGTATCGATAAGTTGTTGTGACAAATTCTCTAATTGTTGCACCCGATTTTCTATTTGAGTACGAGCCTGATAGTCCTTATCAAATTCTTCTTTATCTACAAATCTGGGTATCCAATCAGGATGTTGTTCCATATAATTTTTTGATTTGTCTACAATGAGTTTATTTTGATTAGCAATTCGACCGTATTGTTGCCTTTGATCTGCAGTAAGGTTTACGGTCTTACCTGCAAGTACTTTTTTGATACCATCAATATGGTGATCTAATGTTTCTAATTCTTTTTCTGTAAAGCTTATGCTAATTAAATTTTCTAAAGCCATTGATATACGTTTTAAAAGTTAAAGTTATATGATAATTTGCATCACCTATACCCTCGCGATTGTCTGCTAATCGATAGGCTTACCACAATATGGTCTACTCATAGCAATCTTATGCCAGATCTAAGCGATGTATAATTTTGACAAGGTGAATACATACTGTCTACAGGGGTGTTGTTGCAAACAGATATAAGTTACTGTTTCTTATAGGGTTGAAAACGTAGTGACATGTTTTTTATTGCTAATTCAAAATATTTTTTCCTTTAATTTCTAGAGTCCAATCTACAGTTTTTACTCTCCTTATTTTTTTTGAAAAAAACTTTCATTTTTTTTTTCTCAGTTCCGAAAAATGAAACTGGCGCACTTTAATATTGCATTGGGAATATGATTAAAAAACAAAATCAGTCATTAAATATTTTACCTATGAACAAAGCAACAATATTACTACTCTTCCTGTTTTGCTACGGGCTCTGTGCTCAGGCTCAAACTCAAGAAGAATTTAAACCCGATTATCTCACGTATCATTCTAAGTATGTACCAGAGACGCCTAATGCATCTACATTTACGATTTATGGTAATACTCCGGTAAATCATGCCACAGGGATTCCACAGATAGAAATCCCTATATTCACTATACAAGAAGATGGAAACTCGATTCCTATTTCACTATCCTATCATGCTTCTGGGGTTAAGGTCGACGATCTGGCCAGTGTAGTTGGACTGAAATGGACATTGAATGCCGGTGGGGGAATCTTTAGACAAGTAAATGACAAGATCGACGAAGAAGGGTGGTTAGTTCCTAATTCAAGAGGGATTGTAACTCCCGATTGGTTAGCCTCACAAGGGCAAATCAATACTCAAGCTGTTCAACGGCAAATAGGAAGTTCTGATTATTATCACGATTATTATCCCGATGATTTTAGCTATAGTTTCTTAAATCACTCAGGAGCTTTTATTTTTAATCAAGATGGGACTACAGCGCAAGAAAAGCAATCTTCTATGTTAATTGAGAAAGTTGCAGGAGCAGGAAACTCAGTTTATTTTAAAGCTTTGGATGAAATGGGGAATACGTATTATTTTGATAATGATACCGCGAGAGAGTTAAATGCCAAACAAGTAGTTACTGCTACCAACGAAGGAAATGTAAGTACGAATTCAGAATCTTATCCTACGGGTTGGATGATGAATAAATTGGTTACTAAAAACAATAAAGAAATCAATTTCACCTACACTCCTTATGATCTGGATTATACCATCAATAATGCTTCTCACTCTATAGATATTGCCCCGGGATGTATTGAATTTACCCCTGCGTGCGGATGTTCTGGACAAGGAACAAGTAATAACACTTCGGTTTCTACCACAACTATCGGGTATTCTACCAGAAATCAACTTATTAGCACTATTGAATCTACTACTATTAAAGTAACTTTTAATTACGAACAGGATGCTACACTTTCTACCTGGCAAAAGAAGTTAAACTCTATTACCATTTTAGATAAAATAGCTAATAAAACGAAGTCTTACACTTTTACTTACGGTAAATTCTCTGGAGATTCGCGCTTACGATTAGATCAAATCCAGGAAGTTGGTTTTGATGGGAGTACCAAACCGCCATATAAGTTTTATTATCAAGGAGGTAATCTTCCTTCAAAAGGAAGTATGGCAAAAGATTATCATGGGTATTATAATGGAAAAAACAATAGCACCCTAGTCCCCTACTCTCTCAATGCATATAACAACATAGCTTCAAACTATCGTAGTAGCCTTGCAGATCGTAGAGAAGATTTTAATTTTCTTAAAAGAGGTGTTTTAAATAAAGTTGAATACCCTACAGGAGGCTCGACTACTTTTACGTATGAGGCCAATGCCGTTCCTTCTACAACCAATAATGATCCGAGATATGTACCTAACGGAGTTTCAATACATGGTTCTGGTGACTATTTTACATCGGGAGGATATAGAGTGTTTAGAACTCCTTTTTCTTTGATCGACGATTTGCAGGGTAATTTAGGAACTCCCGTTACCTACGGGTCTTCTTCGACAATTTGTAGTAATGATCCTAATAACCCCAATATAGATTGCTCACGGTTTAACATCTATCCAAAACAAAGTGATGGTAGCCTGGGAACGCCTAAGTTTTCTCCCTTTAAAGTGATTGGAGCAGAAGGGAGTATAAATCTTTTAAAAGGGGATTATGTTTTAGAACTTCAAGTAAAAGAATCAGAACTTATAGCTAATCCTACTGCACTAATATCAGTAAATCTAAGCTGGAGCGAAAAAGAAACGTCTAGTACCCAAACTACACGTTATGCAGGAGGGCTTAGAGTAAAATCTATAGTAGACAAAGATACTAATGACAATGTTACCGGGGAGACCCAATATGCTTATGATGGACTCACTGGATATAGCTTAAATATCAACAATACCATTAAAAGTTATGGAGAAAGAACAGCATTTTCTGCAGAAAATATCGCTTTAAATCCAGCTTTAATCAAATCAGGATATTTTTATGAACAGGTTACTATTAATAAAATAGGAACAAATGAATTGATTAAAACAATAGAAAAGTACACCGATGTTTTTAAAAATAAATCTTATGAATCTCAATTATTAGAACAAGAGCTGTATAACAAAAATGATAAGGTAAAAAAGATCATCTATGCTTATGATAATGCTATTATAAAGACAACACAATTTTGGACACTTAGCGATAAGACACTTTGTTTTACTCCTCTTGGTAGTAGTAAACCTAGTCTTGGATATACCAATCCTAATTCGACTAATTATTATCATCGTAAAAATGTACTTTCTCAGAAAACAGAGGTCGATTACCTTTATAAAACCGGAGAACCCTTTAAAGCTTCGGTCGCCAGATACAAGTATGAATATAATAATGATATCCTGGTTACCAAACAAGAATTAGAGGGTAGATTGCATGCAGAAAGTGAACAAGCTATTTTAGATAATAACTATAGTACAGTACCCGATGGCAAGCATGTAGAAATTAGATATACCTACCCTGTAGATCATCAATCAGAAAATACTACTATTGCTACCTTATATAATAACCACCAAACCGGCTTACCGATAAGCAAAAAAGTATATGTGAATAGTGATTTTATCCAGGGGCAATACATGGATTATGATCCTAAGGGTAATGTGATTGCTACCTATAGACATCATAAAGGATTGTCTACTCATCAATCTGCTGCTGGGCATATCCCATCGAATTATGAACTATACCAGGAGTTTAAACTTGAAGCAGGAAAACCTATTGAAGTACAACGCAAAAACGGGGTTTCTACTGCTATCTTATGGGATACCACACATAATTATGTTTTGGCACAACTCATAGGAGTAACCAAAACCGAATTAGAGGGAGTGACTGGGGCTGTTAATCTAAAAACAACTACCGATAGTCAACTCAATACGTTGTATAGTAATTTACGAAACTCTTTTACCAATGCACAGATCACTACTTTTGTTTATGATCCCTTAAAAGGCGTTGTAGCAGCAACCGATGCAAGAGGATATACCACCCAATACGATTATGATGGTCTAAGCCGATTGACTTTGGTAAAAGATAATGATGATAAAGTAATCGAAAGAATTAACTATAATTATAGAGGGCAACATCCTGATCCTTATGATGGAATTATATTTAGTATCACCAGTTCGGGTGCTGTTAGTCCCGGGAAACCTATTACATTTACGGCTGGTGATATTCAGAATCCTGGGGATTACTTATACACCTGGTTTGTAAATGGTAATCAAGAACAGTGCGATAGTGCTACATCTTTTATCAAAACCTTTACTAATGAAGGGAGCTATAGCATTACGTTAGTAGCATATAACACCAAGACCAAAAGGTTATTAAAAAGTAAACCAACACCTGTTGTTATACGGTATTCTCCCCTTGTTACTCCTATAATTAGTGCAAACCATACCAATATTGTAAAAGGAACTGTAACCACCTTTACCGCTTCGAGTGTAGGAGGCGGTACAGAAGATCTAAGATACGAATGGTATGTAAACAATGCAAAACAGGCCAGTACAGCAACCACATTTGCATATACTCCTGGTACCGCAGGAACCTATAATGTGTATTTTAAAGTTATCGATAATGTAAGCGGGAGATCTGTAGATAGTGCTGTAAGAAAGCTATATGCATATAATCCGTTAACCGCAGCGAATGTAAGTGCTTCAAACGAACATATCGTACGAGGAACCACCACAACATTTTTTGCTTCTGGTATAGGAGGTGGTACAGGTTCATATGGATTTGAATGGTTTATTAATGATGTACAACAACCTGCTACAGGAACCACACTTTCATATAACTTCCCTTCTGCAGGAACCTATACCATTAAGTTTAGATTAGTAGATCGGGGATTAGAAAACGGATATTACCAATGGGGCGGCAATACCAGGGTTGTAAAATCTTATGACCCTATGAGTGTTACTGTTAATCCGGGTTCTGCTCATCTTAATAATGTAAATCCTAGTGAAACTTTTAGCATCACCGGAGTAAACGGTGGTTCTGGGCACTATACCAGAACACAATGGAAACTATGGAGAATGAACAATCCCACATGGACACGTAACGTAGGGAGTGGATCAAGTTTTACAGCAGGAATGAATGAAAGCGGAGATTATGAATTAAGTGTAACATATACCGATTCCCGAACAGGACAAGTTGTACTAAAAACCATGCCAATCACAGTACGTAAATCTTCTGGTGGCGATGGCGGTGGCGGTGACCCTATTGGAATACAACATTAATCCCATAAACAATATAACAAGATGAAAAAACAAATTATATACAGTATTATAGTACTGCTTATGGGACTCAATCTTCAGGCCCAGGTAGTATTATCAGACAAGAACTATGTACATGTAGTAGCTCCTCAAACACCAATGACGATTACAGAGTTAGAAAATGTAAATTGTTCTACTATTAATGATCTGGATAGAGCTATAGAGGGTATAACCTACTATGATGGATTAGGCAGGCCTATACAAGAAAGAGCTATTCAGGCCTCACCTGGTGGTAATGATATTGTAACTCATATCACCTATGATGCCTATGGCAGACAAGCAAAGCAATACTTGCCTTTTGAATCTGATAAAACCATAGGAAGCTATCAGAATGTGGATATCAACATGGATATCAACCAGTATTATAACAGCACTTACGCCAATGATTTTATAGGGATTGATGCAAATCATAACGATTTTAATGCCTACTCAGAAAGTGTATATGAAGCTTCTCCTCTTAATCGGGTGTTAGAACAGGGAGCACCAGGAAAAGCCTGGAAAGCTGATCGTACCAGTGATACAGATCATACTATTAAATTTGATTGGGATACTAATGTAGCGAATGAAGTAGTGTATTTTAAAGTTAATTTTGCAACACCAACTAATACCGAAAATCCTGGTTTGGTAAAAGATGGGTATTATGCTGCTGGTCAGTTATACGTAACTATTACCAAAGATGAGAACTGGACTCCGGCAAGTGGAAATCTGCATACTACCAAAGAATACAAGGATAAACAAGGTAGAGTGGTCTTAAAAAGAACCTTTGCTTCGACAAGCTCAGCAACCGGTTCGACAGGCTCAGCAACCCCAGAGGCGCATGACACCTATTATGTATATGATAAATATGGTAATCTTACTTATGTGATCCCACCCAAGGTAACCACTAGTGATGGGGTAAGCCAGAGTGAGCTTGCCGAACTCTGTTATCAATATCGTTATGATTACCGTAATAGATTGATCGAGAAAAAGATCCCTGGTAAGGGCTGGGAGTATATTATATACAACCAGTTAGATCAACCGATTATGACTCAAGACGCCAATTTAAAAGCAGATAATGCGTGGCTATACACCAAATACGATACTTTTGGTCGGGTGGCTTATACAGGTAAGATTACCGACGCCAGAGATCGGGCTACCATACAAACCGAAGCTACAGCCTATAGTGATGTATTATGGGTAGCCCGTATCGCTCCTGTATTGGTCGATGGAGTGCAACTGTACTATAACGATGGGGGATATCCCAAAGTAAATAATGCCACATTATTAACGATCAATTATTATGATGACTATACTTTTGATATTGTAGGATTAGCCAACCCGGGAACGGTATATAACGAAGCTATCACCAATCAAACCAAAACACTAGCTACAGGAAGCAAAGTACGGGTGTTAGATACTTATGATTGGATCACTACCGTTACCTATTATGATAAAAAAGCAAGGCCCATATATGTAGCCAGTAAAAATGAGTATCTTAATACTACCGATATCGTAGCAACCCAACTGGATTTTGTAGGTAAGGTAAAAGAGACTAAAACCACTCATACTAAAGGTAGCAATGCTGCCATTATAACCATAGATCGTTTTACCTATGATCATATGGGCAGGATGCTCACCCAGCGACAATGTATAGAAGACACTTCTGGGGTAAATTGTAATGGTAATACAGGGGTTATACCAGCAGTAACCTTATCACAACCGATCACCCAAACCACAACTACTGTAGCTGGTAATACTATTACCTTATCTAATGGGTTTCATTTTGCAGCTACGGCTAGTACTTCTTTCTTTGCTAAGATCCAGAACGAGGAATTCCCGGGAGAATTAATAGTAACTAATACTTATGATAAGTTAGGGCAATTAATTTCTAAAGAAGTTGGTGGTGGGTTACAGGATGTAAATTACAAATATAATGTACGAGGATGGTTAAAAAGCATCAATCAAGACAGTTATGATGATAATGACCTCTTTGCTTTTACGATCAATTACAATACACCACAACATGGAGCTACTGCACTGTTTAATGGTAATATCTCTGAAACAGCTTGGAAAACTGCCAATGATAATGTAGAACGACATTATAAATACGGCTATGATGCATTAAACCGAATCACAGAAGGAATCAGTAGCGATGGTAACTATAATCTAAGTGGTGTTACTTACGACAAAACAGGAAATATCCTCTCCTTAAACCGAAAAGGAAACCTTAATGAAGCAGCTACTTCTTTTGGGGATATGGATATGCTAGCATACACCTATGATAGCGGTAATAAACTCTTAAGAGTGACTGATACTGGGAATACGACTTTTGGTTTTAAAGATGGTAGTAATACCAATGATGATTATACTTATGATGCCAATGGTAATATGACTATAGATCAAAACAAAGGGATTACTGGCATTACCTATAATCATTTAAATCTCCCTAAAACAGTAACGGTAAATAATGCTTCTCATACCGGAAATATTACCTATATTTACGATGCCACTGGAGTAAAACTAAAAAAGATTACAACAGAAGGAAGTTCTTTAACTACTGAGTATGCCGGTAATTATGTGTATAAGAATGGTACACTAGAATTCTTTAACCATACAGAAGGTATTGTAGAACATGAAGCTGATGGGTATAAGTACGTATATCAGTACAAAGATCACTTAGGAAATATCAGACTCTCCTATAAAGATGCCGATAAAGACGGTACAATCACTACTTCTGAGATTGTACAAGAGAAAAATTATTACCCCTTTGGATTGCAACATGAAGGGTATAATTTTGACGTGAATGGTGCTAAAAATGACCACCATACGTATAATGGAAAGGAACACTCCAAAGACTTAGGATTGAATATTATTGAAATGGATTGGAGACATTATAATCCAACCATTGGTAGGTTTCCTTCCATTGATCCATTAGCAGATCATCCTTTTCAACTAGATTTAACTCCTTACAACTTTGCTTGGAACAACCCTATCATGTATAATGACCCTTCGGGATTATGTCCAGAGTGTCCAAATGCTAGTGATTTTAATGTTGGTGACACCCATGATATTAATGGAGTTACTTATGTAGTAGATAATGATGGGCAATGGGCAAGAGAAGGTGGATCATTAGGAGAAGTTATAATAAATTCTGGAGATAACACAGAATCTACAAGAAATAGAATTGATCTAAATGCACCCTATGGAGGAAAAATTTCTCGTTCTATAGGAGAATTAAGCGGTTGGGATAAGTTTTCTGCGGAAGCGCAAGAAAATATGCCTTGGCTTTTTGGTAGAAGGAAATCCGATGATGGCAGGTTTTTTGTTGATCCTAGTGGTAATAGTATAGGTATAACTCCTATGGGTGCACCCATTAATTTACCTTTTGGACCAGGGAGTGGCAAAAAAGCAAGTAGTTTAGTAGTTAAGTTTACTAATGAACAAAAAATGGCATGGTGGACTACTTCTAGTAAACCTGGAATTTCAGCAGCAAAAGCAGCTGAGAAAATGGGAGGTGCATTAGTGAAAAAATTTAAAAATTCAGTAGATACAGGTGCTAGAAGTGGTGAACATGGAAGAGCATTTATAAAAGCAGGTCAAGAGTTAATTAGACAAGCTAATAATAAGAACGCAGGTCATTTACCCGATATGGTAAAAGCTTTAAAAACTGCTGGGCAAAGATTAATTGAAAAAGGTAAAAGTATAAATCATAAAATGTGATGACAATTAATAAAGAGTTAAATGATATGATTATCAATTTATCACTAATAGATAATGATCAATTAAAAGAGCTTGAAATTCTAAAAATATTAAAAATTTTGGATTCTTATGAATTAGACGATTTTTATAAATATTACTTGAAGGGATACCTATGGTATAATATGCCTTTTGAAAATACAAATAGAGATAAGGAAGTTGAACATAACTTAAAAGAATCAATAAGTAAAAAACCTGAATATCTATTTTCTAAAGCTTATTTAGCTTACTATTATTATGATAATAAATATTATAAAAAAGTAATAGATCTCTTGAATTTTTTAGATTTTTCTTTTTTTGAAGAAAGGAATCAATTATGGCAAAGTTTAAAACTTCAGGAGTTATTAGCTATGTCTAAATTACAATTATCGGAATCTGTTAGTAAAGATATGTCAGACGATATAGTAGGATTGATTTATTCATATTTACATGTGCCAGAGGAAGAAGTTGCAGTGCCTAGAGAATTAGTAAATGTAATTATTGAGAATAAATCTAAAAAGGGCATTTTGAGTATAAAAACAACAACATTATTATTGATTAACTCTAAGGCTTACAAAGATTATTTTGATAATGATGTTAGATTAGAATTAACTTCCTCACTACGCGAAGAGTGATTAAACAAAAACCCTCGCTGCGCAAAGTCTCCTGACTTAGCGGGATGAGTTATAAATGATAGAAACCAGTTACAGAAATGTAGCTGGTTTTTTTATTGCAGTACGTTTTGTAATTTGGTTTGTTTTATGAATGCATCAAGCATAGCAAAGACATGTTCCTTGTCTTTTGGTTTCATCTTGGTAACTTCTTGTATGCGCTCAATCATTTTTTTATCGAGTTCCAAATCGGTATGCCCAACAAGCCAGTCAAGAGAGACATTTAAAAGTTCAGCCATTTTAGCAGCAGCTTCGATAGAGGGCTTCATCTCATCACGTTCATAACGGCCAATAGCTGGCCCTTTTGTACCCAACTCTTTAGCCAGTTCTTCTTGGCTTATTCCTTTGTTCTTGCGTGCTTGTAATAATCGTGAACCGAAACTCATACTATCTAAATAAATCGTTTTTTACTACTTATTCACAAAGTTACAGAACGTAAACGTTCAATACAAATCAAAATAATTTTGTTAATTAAATCGTATCCGTTACCTTTGAAACGTATTTGTTCTATAAAACTTTTTTAGGCTATGTTAGACACGACCAACCCACATAACTATCATTATATCACCAAACACTTACAAATCCACATCTTAGGCGGTATTAAGCTCAATAATCTAGATCGTATGCGAGTTACTATGAGTATTTGTAAACCAAAAAGTCACAATATCTTGCGTCATAGTATCGATCTGTATAATGATAATATGGTAGAGAAATTTGTACGAAAGATTGCAGAACGTATCGAGATAGGTACAAGTATCGCCCGTAAAACCCTGCAAGAATTAACATCCGCCTTAGAACAATATAGAATCGATGAACTTGCAGCAGCCAACCAAACCGATGAAATACTGGTAAAAGAACTCACAGCAGATGAAGAAAAAGCTGCTATCAAGTTCTTAAAGTCTAAAGATTTATTAAGTAAAACCAATGATCTAATTGGTCAATCTGGTGTAATAGGAGAAGAAACCAACCGCTTATTAATGTACCTGATCTTTACCAGTAGAAAAACTAACAATCCTCTACATTGCATAAGTTTAGGAAGTTCGGGAGTTGGTAAAACACACCTACAATCTAAAGTTGCAGAACTTATACCCGACGAAGATAAAGTAGAAATTACGGTACTCTCTGCCAATGCTTTTTACTACTTTAACCGTACAGAACTACGTAACAAACTAATCTTAATAGAGGATTTAGATGGTGCAGAATCTGTACTCTACCCTTTACGGGAACTACAATCTAAAAAACGGATTACCAAAACGGTGGTCCATAAAGACAAAAAAGGAACTACCAAAACCATACACCTAACCGTAGAAGGCCCTATATCTGTTGCAGGTTGTACTACGCAAGAAAGTGTTTATGAAGATAACAGTAACCGAAGCTTCTTACTCTATATCGATGAATCGGAGGAACAGGATAAAAAGATTATGCAGTACCAACGTTTACTATCGGCAGGTAAAGTAAATAATGATGATGAATTTATAGCAGCCAGATTTTTACGTGATGTACAACGAATGCTTAAACCTATAAAAGTTATTAACCCTTTTGCAGAATACTTAGAGTTACCACAATCCGTTTTTAAACCACGTAGAACAAACGCTCACTATCTACAGTTTATAGAAGCTGTTACCTTTTACTGCCAGTGGCAACGACCCAAAAAGTATGATGAGCAAACAGGAGAAGAATATATAGAAACCACCATCGAAGATATTAAAGCTGCTAACCAATTAATCATAGAGGTTCTCTTGCGTAAAAGCGATGAAATCACAGGGGCTTGCCGTAATTACTTAGAGGAACTCAAGAAATATTTACACACTAATAATCAAACTACTTTTACAGCCTTAGAAATCCGTAGGCGTTTAAAAGTAAAGAAAACGACCCAATGGCGGTATCATAAACAACTGATCGAGAGTTACTACATCAAAAAGCAGAAAAAGAAAAAAGGTGAAACTGTGATACGTTACCAAATCACTAACCCTAATGAATATAAAGAACTGGAACAACAGATTACCAAAGCATTACAAGAATGCGTATTAAAAATAAATAGTCTCTCGGACTCCGACCGTTCCGGTGTTCCAGAGTGTTCCACTCCTAAAATGGAACAGGTAACTAAAACAAAGAGAGCAAGTTAAACTGCTTTTTACAGCTCGTTCCGCAAAATCCTAAAAAACACATACCGTATGAAAAAAAGTAAGCTACAAAATGCTAGCTATAGCACCCTATTGACCAATTTTAGCGACTGGTTAGATATCTTGGGCTATAGTGATGCGATGCAAAAAAACTATCCTGCACAGCTCTGTGAGTTCTTCTACTGGTTAGAAGGGCAAGAGATTACCCATATCAATTATATCAAGGATCATCACATTAGAAACTACTATAATCATTTAAAACAACGCCCCAATAAAACCAGAGGTGGTGCATTAAGCAATACCTATCTCAATAACCATTTACAATCCTTACACAAGTTTAGAGAATACTTAAAAAAACATAATGCAAAACCCTTTAATCTACCCATTAAAAGAGAAAAGGAAACTATAGTAGAAAAGCTAAATGTACTGTCACCAGAAGAAATCAAAGACTTATTTATGGCAACAGGATACAGTAATCCATTACCAAGGTTTAGAGCAAGACAAAAAGCATTATTAGTCTGTTTGTACAGTTGTGGTATGCGTAGAAATGAAGTGCTGAACTTAGAAATATCGGATATCCTTTTTGATAAAGAACGGATCTATGTTAGAAAAGGTAAAAACTATAAAGAACGCTTTATCCCAATTAATCTACACAACCTGCAAATACTGGAAGATTATATCTATGACACAAGAATGAACTTTAAAAAATCCAGTGAAAGTAACTATGTTTTTATTACCGAACATAGCAGCAAAATGAGCGGTGGTACATTAGAAACCGATCTAAAACAAATCATTAAAGCTACAGAAGATAGAAGCTTAATCGAAAGAAATATTACACCACACGCCTTACGTCACAGTATTGCCACCCACTTTTTACAAGCAGGTATGAAAATCGAGGATATACAACAGTTTTTAGGGCATAGTAGCTTAGAAAGTACACAAATCTATACACATATTTTAAAACACAACTAATGAATTATACCGAATATTTACACCACGAAAATTATAGTACTACTACTATAGTGCACTATACAAATAGAATTACAGAGTTTACAAAGTGGCTTAAAAAACATAAGGTTACAGCAAGTGAGATTGATTACAAAACCTGTATGAAATACATCAAATACCTACAGCAAAAAAAGATCAAACCCCAAACCATCAATAATCACCTGGTAGCCATTAGAAATTACTTTGACTACCTGATAGAGCGAGCAGAGCGAAGCGAAAACCCATTAGAAGATGTATCTGTAAAAGGTACAGTAAAAAAGATGTTGCACAATCTTTTAGAGCCAGACGAACTCGAAGATTTATACTACAGTTATGAAACCGAGAAGTTTAACAGGAACGCTAACGGCTTTGCTAGATATGCAGCAAAACGTAATAAAATTATTGTTGGGTTAATCGTATATCAAGGCTTAAACGCTACCCATCTAAAAAGCCTGAACTTAGAAGGTCTACAACTAAAAAAAGGTAAAATCTATGTTCCTGCAACCCGTAGGAGCAATGCCAGAGAAATAGAGTTAAAACCTTGGCAAATCATTGATTTTATCGAATACCTAGACCAAACCCGACCACAAATAGCCAAAAACAATGATCTGCACAATCAAGAATTATTAATCCCACAAAAGTGTTTTAATGATCTGCTACGAGTAGGGATTTTAAAAAGGTTAAAAAAGATCAATCATAAAGTCATTAATGTAAATCAGTTACGAGCCTCTGTGATCTGTAATTGGTTAGGTCAATACAATATCCGTAAAGTTCAATATCTGGCAGGACATAAACACATCGGTTCTACAGAATCTTATAAACAAAACAATCTTGAAAGTTTACACGAAGCTATTAACCAGTTCCATCCAATACATTAAACTACAAAAACCCATCCTTATGAAAATAGAACTTATCATCACCGACAAAGAAGAATTAAATTATTTACAAAGTTCCTTAGCCGCAGCAATACATCAACTGACCCTATCAGACAAAAGCCATGAAGATAGTATTTACTGGTTATCACAAATCTTACTTTTATCTTACAAGTAGTATAATAGCCAAGTGACTCCCTACGGTCGGCATATTATTATGGGCGCAGACAAAAAAGTCTTTGCCCATAAGCTGTTATAAGGTGTTCCTTCGTCACGCCGCAAGCTATTTTTTGTTATTCCACAAGTGCAGAAAAAAACACTTGTTCCATACCGTTACAACTTCCTCGCCTTCGGTCGTCAGTCTCCACTACAAACAAATAGCCTTGCTCTGTTCCTCTATCACCCGCAGCTCTCTTTTTGCTTAAAAACAATAAGGTACGCTAACGCTGAATAGTAAATTAAGCAAAACCGCTGCTTCATGGGCTACGCCGCTTGGTCGCAACCTAGCCGATTATTTATGTGGAAGTTTATATTTTGATAAATAAGAACACATAAAAATCGTCTGGCGCATCCCTTCGTTACACTCCCGGTCTACGTCGGTTGCTCCTCTCCGCTATGGCTACGCCTTTGTTTTTGCGTGCAACGCAGCTTCGTTCAATCGCCACTAGGCTATGATCAATCTTGAAGCTGAAGCACTACGCTTGCAGCCTTTGCGCACTCCAACTTCAAGATTAATCGATCTTACTCATACGGAAAAAGCGAGATGAAACACCTCGCTTTATTGTTGCGCAACGTGAGTAGGATTAAAAATCAAATCACGTATGACTGTAAATATAAGTAAACGCTTCTAAAGCGGAATAACAGCGAGGGCAAATGCTGCCGGGTTCTTCCGCTTTAGAAGTGGTAGGCATAGTGCCGATTGAACGACCGCGTAACCTTCCGTGCGCGGCTATTTTATATAAACCCTGTTATAGCCCCTGACGACAGGAAGTGAGGGTATAATAAGGATTATGTAAAGATAGCTTTGATTATGCGGCTGGCTTTAGAAGTTATATTGCACAAATACAGAATCCTGTAATGTGGGTATACTCTAAATTATTATTTTAGCATAGCAGAGAGATAGATGACCGATAGAACGTTCTTATTTTTTGCTTTTGAGCAGGTATCCATACAAAAAAAGGGTATACCGTTAATTTTTTTGCGTAAACCAAGACCATTTAGGAAATATCAGACTCTCCTATAAAGATGCCGATAAAGACGGTACAATCACTACTTCTGAGATTGTACAAGAGAAAAATTATTACCCCTTTGGATTGCAACATGAAGGGTATAATTTTGACGTGAATGGTGCTAAAAATGACCACCATACGTATAATGGAAAGGAACACTCCAAAGACTTAGGATTAAATCTATATGAAATGGAATGGAGACATTATAATCCAACCATTGGTAGGTTTCCTTCCATTGATCCATTAGCAGATCATCCTTTTCAACTAGATTTAACTCCTTACAACTTTGCTTGGAACAACCCTATCATGTATAATGACCCTTCGGGATTATGTCCAGAGTGTCCAAATGCTAGTGATTTTAATGTTGGTGACACCCATGATATTAATGGAGTTACTTATGTAGTAGATAATGATGGGCAATGGGCAAGAGAAGGTGGATCATTAGGAGAAGTTATAATAAATTCTGGAGATAACACAGAATCTACAAGAAATAGAATTGATCTAAATGCACCCTATGGAGGAAAAATTTCTCGTTCTATAGGAGAATTAAGCGGTTGGGATAAGTTTTCTGCGGAAGCGCAAGAAAATATGCCTTGGCTTTTTGGTAGAAGGAAATCCGATGATGGCAGGTTTTTTGTTGATCCTAGTGGTAATAGTATAGGTATAACTCCTATGGGTGCACCCATTAATTTACCTTTTGGACCAGGGAGTGGCAAAAAAGCAAGTAGTTTAGTAGTTAAGTTTACTAATGAACAAAAAATGGCATGGTGGACTACTTCTAGTAAACCTGGAATTTCAGCAGCAAAAGCAGCTGAGAAAATGGGAGGTGCATTAGTGAAAAAATTTAAAAATTCAGTAGATACAGGTGCTAGAAGTGGTGAACATGGAAGAGCATTTATAAAAGCAGGTCAAGAGTTAATTAGACAAGCTAATAATAAGAACGCAGGTCATTTACCCGATATGGTAAAAGCTTTAAAAACTGCTGGGCAAAGATTAATTGAAAAAGGTAAAAGTATAAATCATAAAATGTGATGACAATTAATAAAGAGTTAAATGATATGATTATCAATTTATCACTAATAGATAATGATCAATTTACAAAGAGCTTGAAATTCTAAAAATATTAAAAATTTTGGATTCTTATGAATTAGACGATTTTTTATAAATATTACTTGAAGGGATACCTATGGTATAATATGCCTTTTGAAAATACAAATAGAGATAAGGAAGTTGAACATAACTTAAAAGAATCAATAAGTAAAAAACCCTGAATATCTATTTTTCTAAAGCTTATTTAGCTTTACTATTATTATGATAATAAATATTATAAAAAAGTAATAGATCTCTTGAATTTTTTAGATTTTTTCTTTTTTTGAAGAAAGGAATCAATTATGGCAAAGTTTAAAACTTCAGGAGTTTATTAGCTATGTCTAAATTACAATTATCGGAATCTGTTAGTAAAGATATGTCAGACGATATAGTAGGATTGATTTATTCATATTTACAGTGTGCCAGAGGAAGAAGTTGCAGTGCCTAGAGAATTAGTAAATGTAATTATTGAGAATAAATCTAAAAAGGGCATTTTGAGTATAAAAAACAACAACATTATTATTGATTAACTCTAAGGCTTACAAAGATTATTTTGATAATGATGTTAGATTAGAATTAACTTCCTCACTACGCGAAGAGTGATTAAACAAAAACCCTCGCTGCGCAAAGTCTCCTGACTTAGCGGGATGAGTTATAAATGATAGAAACCAGTTACAGAAATGTAGCTGGTTTTTTTATTGCAGTACGTTTTGTAATTTGGTTTGTTTTATGAATGCATCAAGCATAGCAAAGACATGTTCCTTGTCTTTTGGTTTCATCTTGGTAACTTCTTGTATGCGCTCAATCATTTTTTTATCGAGTTCCAAATCGGTATGCCCAACAAGCCAGTCAAGAGAGACATTTAAAAGTTCAGCCATTTTAGCAGCAGCTTCGATAGAGGGCTTCATCTCATCACGTTCATAACGGCCAATAGCTGGCCCTTTTGTACCCAACTCTTTAGCCAGTTCTTCTTGGCTTATTCCTTTGTTCTTGCGTGCTTGTAATAATCGTGAACCGAAACTCATACTATCTAAATAAATCGTTTTTTACTACTTATTCACAAAGTTACAGAACGTAAACGTTCAATACAAATCAAAATAATTTTGTTAATTAAATCGTATCCGTTACCTTTGAAACGTATTTGTTCTATAAAACTTTTTTAGGCTATGTTAGACACGACCAACCACATAACTATCATTATATCACCAAACACTTACAAATCCACATCTTAGGCGGTATTAAGCTCAATAATCTAGATCGTATGCGAGTTACTATGAGTATTTGTAAACCAAAAAGTCACAATATCTTGCGTCATAGTATCGATCTGTATAATGATAATATGGTAGAGAAATTTGTACGAAAGATTGCAGAACGTATCGAGATAGGTACAAGTATCGCCCGTAAAACCCTGCAAGAATTAACATCCGCCTTAGAACAATATAGAATCGATGAACTTGCAGCAGCCAACCAAACCGATGAAATACTGGTAAAAGAACTCACAGCAGATGAAGAAAAAGCTGCTATCAAGTTCTTAAAGTCTAAAGATTTATTAAGTAAAACCAATGATCTAATTGGTCAATCTGGTGTAATAGGAGAAGAAACCAACCGCTTATTAATGTACCTGATCTTTACCAGTAGAAAAACTAACAATCCTCTACATTGCATAAGTTTAGGAAGTTCGGGAGTTGGTAAAACACACCTACAATCTAAAGTTGCAGAACTTATACCCGACGAAGATAAAGTAGAAATTACGGTACTCTCTGCCAATGCTTTTTACTACTTTAACCGTACAGAACTACGTAACAAACTAATCTTAATAGAGGATTTAGATGGTGCAGAATCTGTACTCTACCCTTTACGGGAACTACAATCTAAAAAACGGATTACCAAAACGGTGGTCCATAAAGACAAAAAAGGAACTACCAAAACCATACACCTAACCGTAGAAGGCCCTATATCTGTTGCAGGTTGTACTACGCAAGAAAGTGTTTATGAAGATAACAGTAACCGAAGCTTCTTACTCTATATCGATGAATCGGAGGAACAGGATAAAAAGATTATGCAGTACCAACGTTTACTATCGGCAGGTAAAGTAAATAATGATGATGAATTTATAGCAGCCAGATTTTTACGTGATGTACAACGAATGCTTAAACCTATAAAAGTTATTAACCCTTTTGCAGAATACTTAGAGTTACCACAATCCGTTTTTAAACCACGTAGAACAAACGCTCACTATCTACAGTTTATAGAAGCTGTTACCTTTTACTGCCAGTGGCAACGACCCAAAAAGTATGATGAGCAAACAGGAGAAGAATATATAGAAACCACCATCGAAGATATTAAAGCTGCTAACCAATTAATCATAGAGGTTCTCTTGCGTAAAAGCGATGAAATCACAGGGGCTTGCCGTAATTACTTAGAGGAACTCAAGAAATATTTACACACTAATAATCAAACTACTTTTACAGCCTTAGAAATCCGTAGGCGTTTAAAAGTAAAGAAAACGACCCAATGGCGGTATCATAAACAACTGATCGAGAGTTACTACATCAAAAAGCAGAAAAAGAAAAAAGGTGAAACTGTGATACGTTACCAAATCACTAACCCTAATGAATATAAAGAACTGGAACAACAGATTACCAAAGCATTACAAGAATGCGTATTAAAAATAAATAGTCTCTCGGACTCCGACCGTTCCGGTGTTCCAGAGTGTTCCACTCCTAAAATGGAACAGGTAACTAAAACAAAGAGAGCAAGTTAAACTGCTTTTTACAGCTCGTTCCGCAAAATCCTAAAAAACACATACCGTATGAAAAAAAGTAAGCTACAAAATGCTAGCTATAGCACCCTATTGACCAATTTTAGCGACTGGTTAGATATCTTGGGCTATAGTGATGCGATGCAAAAAAACTATCCTGCACAGCTCTGTGAGTTCTTCTACTGGTTAGAAGGGCAAGAGATTACCCATATCAATTATATCAAGGATCATCACATTAGAAACTACTATAATCATTTAAAACAACGCCCCAATAAAACCAGAGGTGGTGCATTAAGCAATACCTATCTCAATAACCATTTACAATCCTTACACAAGTTTAGAGAATACTTAAAAAAACATAATGCAAAACCCTTTAATCTACCCATTAAAAGAGAAAAGGAAACTATAGTAGAAAAGCTAAATGTACTGTCACCAGAAGAAATCAAAGACTTATTTATGGCAACAGGATACAGTAATCCATTACCAAGGTTTAGAGCAAGACAAAAAGCATTATTAGTCTGTTTGTACAGTTGTGGTATGCGTAGAAATGAAGTGCTGAACTTAGAAATATCGGATATCCTTTTTGATAAAGAACGGATCTATGTTAGAAAAGGTAAAAACTATAAAGAACGCTTTATCCCAATTAATCTACACAACCTGCAAATACTGGAAGATTATATCTATGACACAAGAATGAACTTTAAAAAATCCAGTGAAAGTAACTATGTTTTTATTACCGAACATAGCAGCAAAATGAGCGGTGGTACATTAGAAACCGATCTAAAAACAAATCATTAAAGCTACAGAAGATAGAAGCTTAATCAGAAGAAATATTACACCACACGCCTTACGTCACAGTATTGCCACCACTTTTTACAAGCAGGTATGAAAATCGAGGATATACAACAGTTTTTAGGGCATAGTAGCTTAGAAAGTACACAAATCTATACAATATTTTAAAACACAACTAATGAATTATACCGAATATTTACACCACGAAAATTATAGTACTACTACTATAGTGCACTATACAAATAGAATTACAGAGTTTACAAAGTGGCTTAAAAAACATAAGGTTACAGCAAGTGAGATTGATTACAAAACCTGTATGAAATACATCAAATACCTACAGCAAAAAAAGATCAAACCCCAAACCATCAATAATCACCTGGTAGCCATTAGAAATTACTTTGACTACCTGATAGAGCGAGCAGAGCGAAAGCGAAAACCCATTAGAAGATGTATCTGTAAAAGGTACAGTAAAAAAGATGTTGATACAATCTTTTAGAGCAGACGAACTCGAAGATTTATACTAACAGTTATGAAACCGAGAAGTTTAAACAGGAACGCTAACGGCTTTGCTAGATATGCAGCAAAACGTAATAAAATTATTGTTGGGTTAATCGTATATCAAGGCTTAAAACGCTACCCATCTAAAAAGCCTGAACTTAGAAGGTCACAACTAAAAAAAGGTAAAATCTATGTTCCTGCAACCGTAGGAGCAATGCCAGAGAAAATAGAGTTAAAACCTTGGCAAATCATTGATTTTATCGAATACCTAGACCAAACCCGACCACAAATAGCCAAAAACAATGATCTGCACAATCAAGAATTATTAATCCCACAAAAGTGTTTTAATGATCTGCTACGAGTAGGGATTTTAAAAAGGTTAAAAAAGATCAATCATAAAGTCATTAATGTAAATCAGTTACGAGCCTCTGTGATCTGTAATTGGTTAGGTCAATACAATATCCGTAAAGTTCAATATCTGGCAGGACATAAACACATCGGTTCTACAGAATCTTATAAACAAAACAATCTTGAAAGTTTACACGAAGCTATTAACCAGTTCCATCCAATACATTAAACTACAAAAACCCATCCTTATGAAAATAGAACTTATCATCACCGACAAAGAAGAATTAAATTATTTACAAAGTTCCTTAGCCGCAGCAATACATCAACTGACCCTATCAGACAAAAGCCATGAAGATAGTATTTACTGGTTATCACAAATCTTACTTTTATCTTACAAGTAGTATAATAGCCAAGTGACTCCCTACGGTCGGCATATTATTATGGGCGCAGACAAAAAAGTCTTTGCCCATAAGCTGTTATAAGGTGTTCCTTCGTCACGCCGCAAGCTATTTTTTGTTATTCCACAAGTGCAGAAAAAAACACTTGTTCCATACCGTTACAACTTCCTCGCCTTCGGTCGTCAGTCTCCACTACAAACAAATAGCCTTGCTCTGTTCCTCTATCACCCGCAGCTCTCTTTTTGCTTAAAAACAATAAGGTACGCTAACGCTGAATAGTAAATTAAGCAAAACCGCTGCTTCATGGGCTACGCCGCTTGGTCGCAACCTAGCCGATTATTTATGTGGAAGTTTATATTTTGATAAATAAGAACACATAAAAATCGTCTGGCGCATCCCTTCGTTACACTCCCGGTCTACGTCGGTTGCTCCTCTCCGCTATGGCTACGCCTTTGTTTTTGCGTGCAACGCAGCTTCGTTCAATCGCCACTAGGCTATGATCAATCTTGAAGCTGAAGCACTACGCTTGCAGCCTTTGCGCACTCCAACTTCAAGATTAATCGATCTTACTCATACGGAAAAAGCGAGATGAAACACCTCGCTTTATTGTTGCGCAACGTGAGTAGGATTAAAAATCAAATCACGTATGACTGTAAATATAAGTAAACGCTTCTAAAGCGGAATAACAGCGAGGGCAAATGCTGCCGGGTTCTTCCGCTTTAGAAGTGGTAGGCATAGTGCCGATTGAACGACCGCGTAACCTTCCGTGCGCGGCTATTTTATATAAACCCTGTTATAGCCCCTGACGACAGGAAGTGAGGGTATAATAAGGATTATGTAAAGATAGCTTTGATTATGCGGCTGGCTTTAGAAGTTATATTGCACAAATACAGAATCCTGTAATGTGGGTATACTCTAAATTATTATTTTAGCATAGCAGAGAGATAGATGACCGATAGAACGTTCTTATTTTTGCTTTTGAGCAGGTATCCATACAAAAAAAAGGGTTATACCGTTAATTTTTTTGCGTAAACCAGACCATTTAGGAAATATCAGACGCTCCTATAAAGATGCCGATAAAGACGGTACAATCACTACTTCTGAGATTGTACAAGAGGAAAAATTATTACCCCTTTGGATTGCAACATGAAGGGTATAATTTTGACGGTGAATGGTGCTAAAAATGACACCATACGTATAATGGAAAGGAACACTCCAAAGACTTAGGATTAAATCTATATGAAATGGAATGGAGACATTATAATCAACCATTGGTAGGTTTCCTTCCATTGATCCATTAGCAGATCATCCCTTTCAACTAGATTTAACTCCTTACAACTTTGCTTGGAACAACCCTATCATGTATAATGACCCTTCGGGATTATGTCCAGAGTGTCCAAATGCTAGTGATTTTAATGTTGGGGACACCCATGATATTAATGGAGTTACTTATGTAGTAGATAATGATGGGCAATGGGCAAGAGAAGGTGGGATCATTAGGAGAAGTTATAATAAATTCTGGAGAATAACACAGAATCTACAAGAAATAGAATTGATCTAAATGCACCCTATGGAGGAAAAATTTCTCGTTCTATAGGAAGAATTAAGCGGTTGGGATAAGTTTTCTGCGGAAGCGCAAGACAAATATGCCTTGGCTTTTTGGTAGAGAGGAAATCCGATGATGGCAGGTTTTTTTGTTGATCCTAGTGGTAATAGTATAGTGTATAACTCCTATGGGTGCACCCATTAATTTACTTTTGGACCAGGGAGTGGCAAAAAAGCAAGTAGTTTAGTAGTAAGTTTACTAATGAACAAAAAATGGCCATGGTGGACTACTTCTAGTAAACTGGGAATTTTCAGCAGCAAAAGCAGCTGAGAAAATGGGAGGTGCATTAGTGAAAAAATTAAAATTCAGTAGATACAGGTGCTAGAAGTGGTGGAACATGGAAGAGCATTTTATAAAAGCAGGTCAAGAGTTAATTAGACAAGCTAATAATAAGAACGCAGGTCATTTACCCGATATGGTAAAAGCTTTAAAAACTGCTGGGCAAAGATTAATTGAAAAAGGTAAAAGTATAAATCATAAAATGTGATGACAATTAATAAAGAGTTAAATGATATGATTATCAATTTATCACTAATAGATAATGATCAATTAAAAGAGCTTGAAATTCTAAAAATATTAAAAATTTTGGATTCTTATGAATTAGACGATTTTTATAAATATTACTTGAAGGGATACCTATGGTATAATATGCCTTTTGAAAATACAAATAGAGATAAGGAAGTTGAACATAACTTAAAAGAATCAATAAGTAAAAAACCTGAATATCTATTTTCTAAAGCTTATTTAGCTTACTATTATTATGATAATAAATATTATAAAAAAGTAATAGATCTCTTGAATTTTTTAGATTTTTCTTTTTTTGAAGAAAGGAATCAATTATGGCAAAGTTTAAAACTTCAGGAGTTATTAGCTATGTCTAAATTACAATTATCGGAATCTGTTAGTAAAGATATGTCAGACGATATAGTAGGATTGATTTATTCATATTTACATGTGCCAGAGGAAGAAGTTGCAGTGCCTAGAGAATTAGTAAATGTAATTATTGAGAATAAATCTAAAAAGGGCATTTTGAGTATAAAAACAACAACATTATTATTGATTAACTCTAAGGCTTACAAAGATTATTTTGATAATGATGTTAGATTAGAATTAACTTCCTCACTACGCGAAGAGTGATTAAACAAAAACCCTCGCTGCGCAAAGTCTCCTGACTTAGCGGGATGAGTTATAAATGATAGAAACCAGTTACAGAAATGTAGCTGGTTTTTTTATTGCAGTACGTTTTGTAATTTGGTTTGTTTTATGAATGCATCAAGCATAGCAAAGACATGTTCCTTGTCTTTTGGTTTCATCTTGGTAACTTCTTGTATGCGCTCAATCATTTTTTTATCGAGTTCCAAATCGGTATGCCCAACAAGCCAGTCAAGAGAGACATTTAAAAGTTCAGCCATTTTAGCAGCAGCTTCGATAGAGGGCTTCATCTCATCACGTTCATAACGGCCAATAGCTGGCCCTTTTGTACCCAACTCTTTAGCCAGTTCTTCTTGGCTTATTCCTTTGTTCTTGCGTGCTTGTAATAATCGTGAACCGAAACTCATACTATCTAAATAAATCGTTTTTTACTACTTATTCACAAAGTTACAGAACGTAAACGTTCAATACAAATCAAAATAATTTTGTTAATTAAATCGTATCCGTTACCTTTGAAACGTATTTGTTCTATAAAACTTTTTTAGGCTATGTTAGACACGACCAACCCACATAACTATCATTATATCACCAAACACTTACAAATCCACATCTTAGGCGGTATTAAGCTCAATAATCTAGATCGTATGCGAGTTACTATGAGTATTTGTAAACCAAAAGTCACAATATCTTGCGTCATAGTATCGATCTGTATAATGATAATATGGTAGAGAAATTTGTACGAAAGATTGCAGAACGTATCGAGATAGGTACAAGTATCGCCCGTAAAACCCTGCAAGAATTAACATCCGCCTTAGAACAATATAGAATCGATGAACTTGCAGCAGCCAACCAAACCGATGAAATACTGGTAAAAGAACTCACAGCAGATGAAGAAAAAGCTGCTATCAAGTTCTTAAAGTCTAAAGATTTATTAAGTAAAACCAATGATCTAATTGGTCAATCTGGTGTAATAGGAGAAGAAACCAACCGCTTATTAATGTACCTGATCTTTACCAGTAGAAAAACTAACAATCCTCTACATTGCATAAGTTTAGGAAGTTCGGGAGTTGGTAAAACACACCTACAATCTAAAGTTGCAGAACTTATACCCGACGAAGATAAAGTAGAAATTACGGTACTCTCTGCCAATGCTTTTTACTACTTTAACCGTACAGAACTACGTAACAAACTAATCTTAATAGAGGATTTAGATGGTGCAGAATCTGTACTCTACCCTTTACGGGAACTACAATCTAAAAAACGGATTACCAAAACGGTGGTCCATAAAGACAAAAAAGGAACTACCAAAACCATACACCTAACCGTAGAAGGCCCTATATCTGTTGCAGGTTGTACTACGCAAGAAAGTGTTTATGAAGATAACAGTAACCGAAGCTTCTTACTCTATATCGATGAATCGGAGGAACAGGATAAAAAGATTATGCAGTACCAACGTTTACTATCGGCAGGTAAAGTAAATAATGATGATGAATTTATAGCAGCCAGATTTTTACGTGATGTACAACGAATGCTTAAACCTATAAAAGTTATTAACCCTTTTGCAGAATACTTAGAGTTACCACAATCCGTTTTTAAACCACGTAGAACAAACGCTCACTATCTACAGTTTATAGAAGCTGTTACCTTTTACTGCCAGTGGCAACGACCCAAAAAGTATGATGAGCAAACAGGAGAAGAATATATAGAAACCACCATCGAAGATATTAAAGCTGCTAACCAATTAATCATAGAGGTTCTCTTGCGTAAAAGCGATGAAATCACAGGGGCTTGCCGTAATTACTTAGAGGAACTCAAGAAATATTTACACACTAATAATCAAACTACTTTTACAGCCTTAGAAATCCGTAGGCGTTTAAAAGTAAAGAAAACGACCCAATGGCGGTATCATAAACAACTGATCGAGAGTTACTACATCAAAAAGCAGAAAAGAAAAAAGGTGAAACTGTGATACGTTACCAAATCACTAACCCTAATGAATATAAAGAACTGGAACAACAGATTACCAAAGCATTACAAGAATGCGTATTAAAAATAAATAGTCTCTCGGACTCCGACCGTTCCGGTGTTCCAGAGTGTTCCACTCCTAAAATGGAACAGGTAACTAAAACAAAGAGAGCAAGTTAAACTGCTTTTTACAGCTCGTTCCGCAAAATCCTAAAAAACACATACCGTATGAAAAAAAGTAAGCTACAAAATGCTAGCTATAGCACCCTATTGACCAATTTTAGCGACTGGTTAGATATCTTGGGCTATAGTGATGCGATGCAAAAAAACTATCCTGCACAGCTCTGTGAGTTCTTCTACTGGTTAGAAGGGCAAGAGATTACCCATATCAATTATATCAAGGATCATCACATTAGAAACTACTATAATCATTTAAAACAACGCCCCAATAAAACCAGAGGTGGTGCATTAAGCAATACCTATCTCAATAACCATTTACAATCCTTACACAAGTTTAGAGAATACTTAAAAAAACATAATGCAAAACCCTTTAATCTACCCATTAAAAGAGAAAAGGAAACTATAGTAGAAAAGCTAAATGTACTGTCACCAGAAGAAATCAAAGACTTATTTATGGCAACAGGATACAGTAATCCATTACCAAGGTTTAGAGCAAGACAAAAAGCATTATTAGTCTGTTTGTACAGTTGTGGTATGCGTAGAAATGAAGTGCTGAACTTAGAAATATCGGATATCCTTTTTGATAAAGAACGGATCTATGTTAGAAAAGGTAAAAACTATAAAGAACGCTTTATCCCAATTAATCTACACAACCTGCAAATACTGGAAGATTATATCTATGACACAAGAATGAACTTTAAAAAATCCAGTGAAAGTAACTATGTTTTTATTACCGAACATAGCAGCAAAATGAGCGGTGGTACATTA
>NZ_CALSBR010000002.1:0-6932 GCF_943422735.1 Aquimarina sp. EL_43
GAATTAACATCCGCCTTAGAACAATATAGAATCGATGAACTTGCAGCAGCCAACCAAACCGATGAAATACTGGTAAAAGAACTCACAGCAGATGAAGAAAAAGCTGCTATCAAGTTCTTAAAGTCTAAAGATTTATTAAGTAAAACCAATGATCTAATTGGTCAATCTGGTGTAATAGGAGAAGAAACCAACCGCTTATTAATGTACCTGATCTTTACCAGTAGAAAAACTAACAATCCTCTACATTGCATAAGTTTAGGAAGTTCGGGAGTTGGTAAAACACACCTACAATCTAAAGTTGCAGAACTTATACCCGACGAAGATAAAGTAGAAATTACGGTACTCTCTGCCAATGCTTTTTACTACTTTAACCGTACAGAACTACGTAACAAACTAATCTTAATAGAGGATTTAGATGGTGCAGAATCTGTACTCTACCCTTTACGGGAACTACAATCTAAAAAACGGATTACCAAAACGGTGGTCCATAAAGACAAAAAAGGAACTACCAAAACCATACACCTAACCGTAGAAGGCCCTATATCTGTTGCAGGTTGTACTACGCAAGAAAGTGTTTATGAAGATAACAGTAACCGAAGCTTCTTACTCTATATCGATGAATCGGAGGAACAGGATAAAAAGATTATGCAGTACCAACGTTTACTATCGGCAGGTAAAGTAAATAATGATGATGAATTTATAGCAGCCAGATTTTTACGTGATGTACAACGAATGCTTAAACCTATAAAAGTTATTAACCCTTTTGCAGAATACTTAGAGTTACCACAATCCGTTTTTAAACCACGTAGAACAAACGCTCACTATCTACAGTTTATAGAAGCTGTTACCTTTTACTGCCAGTGGCAACGACCCAAAAAGTATGATGAGCAAACAGGAGAAGAATATATAGAAACCACCATCGAAGATATTAAAGCTGCTAACCAATTAATCATAGAGGTTCTCTTGCGTAAAAGCGATGAAATCACAGGGGCTTGCCGTAATTACTTAGAGGAACTCAAGAAATATTTACACACTAATAATCAAACTACTTTTACAGCCTTAGAAATCCGTAGGCGTTTAAAAGTAAAGAAAACGACCCAATGGCGGTATCATAAACAACTGATCGAGAGTTACTACATCAAAAAGCAGAAAAAGAAAAAAGGTGAAACTGTGATACGTTACCAAATCACTAACCCTAATGAATATAAAGAACTGGAACAACAGATTACCAAAGCATTACAAGAATGCGTATTAAAAATAAATAGTCTCTCGGACTCCGACCGTTCCGGTGTTCCAGAGTGTTCCACTCCTAAAATGGAACAGGTAACTAAAACAAAGAGAGCAAGTTAAACTGCTTTTTACAGCTCGTTCCGCAAAATCCTAAAAAACACATACCGTATGAAAAAAAGTAAGCTACAAAATGCTAGCTATAGCACCCTATTGACCAATTTTAGCGACTGGTTAGATATCTTGGGCTATAGTGATGCGATGCAAAAAAACTATCCTGCACAGCTCTGTGAGTTCTTCTACTGGTTAGAAGGGCAAGAGATTACCCATATCAATTATATCAAGGATCATCACATTAGAAACTACTATAATCATTTAAAACAACGCCCCAATAAAACCAGAGGTGGTGCATTAAGCAATACCTATCTCAATAACCATTTACAATCCTTACACAAGTTTAGAGAATACTTAAAAAAACATAATGCAAAACCCTTTAATCTACCCATTAAAAGAGAAAAGGAAACTATAGTAGAAAAGCTAAATGTACTGTCACCAGAAGAAATCAAAGACTTATTTATGGCAACAGGATACAGTAATCCATTACCAAGGTTTAGAGCAAGACAAAAAGCATTATTAGTCTGTTTGTACAGTTGTGGTATGCGTAGAAATGAAGTGCTGAACTTAGAAATATCGGATATCCTTTTTGATAAAGAACGGATCTATGTTAGAAAAGGTAAAAACTATAAAGAACGCTTTATCCCAATTAATCTACACAACCTGCAAATACTGGAAGATTATATCTATGACACAAGAATGAACTTTAAAAAATCCAGTGAAAGTAACTATGTTTTTATTACCGAACATAGCAGCAAAATGAGCGGTGGTACATTAGAAACCGATCTAAAACAAATCATTAAAGCTACAGAAGATAGAAGCTTAATCGAAAGAAATATTACACCACACGCCTTACGTCACAGTATTGCCACCCACTTTTTACAAGCAGGTATGAAAATCGAGGATATACAACAGTTTTTAGGGCATAGTAGCTTAGAAAGTACACAAATCTATACACATATTTTAAAACACAACTAATGAATTATACCGAATATTTACACCACGAAAATTATAGTACTACTACTATAGTGCACTATACAAATAGAATTACAGAGTTTACAAAGTGGCTTAAAAAACATAAGGTTACAGCAAGTGAGATTGATTACAAAACCTGTATGAAATACATCAAATACCTACAGCAAAAAAAGATCAAACCCCAAACCATCAATAATCACCTGGTAGCCATTAGAAATTACTTTGACTACCTGATAGAGCGAGCAGAGCGAAGCGAAAACCCATTAGAAGATGTATCTGTAAAAGGTACAGTAAAAAAGATGTTGCACAATCTTTTAGAGCCAGACGAACTCGAAGATTTATACTACAGTTATGAAACCGAGAAGTTTAACAGGAACGCTAACGGCTTTGCTAGATATGCAGCAAAACGTAATAAAATTATTGTTGGGTTAATCGTATATCAAGGCTTAAACGCTACCCATCTAAAAAGCCTGAACTTAGAAGGTCTACAACTAAAAAAAGGTAAAATCTATGTTCCTGCAACCCGTAGGAGCAATGCCAGAGAAATAGAGTTAAAACCTTGGCAAATCATTGATTTTATCGAATACCTAGACCAAACCCGACCACAAATAGCCAAAAACAATGATCTGCACAATCAAGAATTATTAATCCCACAAAAGTGTTTTAATGATCTGCTACGAGTAGGGATTTTAAAAAGGTTAAAAAAGATCAATCATAAAGTCATTAATGTAAATCAGTTACGAGCCTCTGTGATCTGTAATTGGTTAGGTCAATACAATATCCGTAAAGTTCAATATCTGGCAGGACATAAACACATCGGTTCTACAGAATCTTATAAACAAAACAATCTTGAAAGTTTACACGAAGCTATTAACCAGTTCCATCCAATACATTAAACTACAAAAACCCATCCTTATGAAAATAGAACTTATCATCACCGACAAAGAAGAATTAAATTATTTACAAAGTTCCTTAGCCGCAGCAATACATCAACTGACCCTATCAGACAAAAGCCATGAAGATAGTATTTACTGGTTATCACAAATCTTACTTTTATCTTACAAGTAGTATAATAGCCAAGTGACTCCCTACGGTCGGCATATTATTATGGGCGCAGACAAAAAAGTCTTTGCCCATAAGCTGTTATAAGGTGTTCCTTCGTCACGCCGCAAGCTATTTTTTGTTATTCCACAAGTGCAGAAAAAAACACTTGTTCCATACCGTTACAACTTCCTCGCCTTCGGTCGTCAGTCTCCACTACAAACAAATAGCCTTGCTCTGTTCCTCTATCACCCGCAGCTCTCTTTTTGCTTAAAAACAATAAGGTACGCTAACGCTGAATAGTAAATTAAGCAAAACCGCTGCTTCATGGGCTACGCCGCTTGGTCGCAACCTAGCCGATTATTTATGTGGAAGTTTATATTTTGATAAATAAGAACACATAAAAATCGTCTGGCGCATCCCTTCGTTACACTCCCGGTCTACGTCGGTTGCTCCTCTCCGCTATGGCTACGCCTTTGTTTTTGCGTGCAACGCAGCTTCGTTCAATCGCCACTAGGCTATGATCAATCTTGAAGCTGAAGCACTACGCTTGCAGCCTTTGCGCACTCCAACTTCAAGATTAATCGATCTTACTCATACGGAAAAAGCGAGATGAAACACCTCGCTTTATTGTTGCGCAACGTGAGTAGGATTAAAAATCAAATCACGTATGACTGTAAATATAAGTAAACGCTTCTAAAGCGGAATAACAGCGAGGGCAAATGCTGCCGGGTTCTTCCGCTTTAGAAGTGGTAGGCATAGTGCCGATTGAACGACCGCGTAACCTTCCGTGCGCGGCTATTTTATATAAACCCTGTTATAGCCCCTGACGACAGGAAGTGAGGGTATAATAAGGATTATGTAAAGATAGCTTTGATTATGCGGCTGGCTTTAGAAGTTATATTGCACAAATACAGAATCCTGTAATGTGGGTATACTCTAAATTATTATTTTAGCATAGCAGAGAGATAGATGACCGATAGAACGTTCTTATTTTTTGCTTTTGAGCAGGTATCCATACAAAAAAAGGGTATACCGTTAATTTTTTTGCGTAAACCAAGACCATTTAGGAAATATCAGACTCTCCTATAAAGATGCCGATAAAGACGGTACAATCACTACTTCTGAGATTGTACAAGAGAAAAATTATTACCCCTTTGGATTGCAACATGAAGGGTATAATTTTGACGTGAATGGTGCTAAAAATGACCACCATACGTATAATGGAAAGGAACACTCCAAAGACTTAGGATTAAATCTATATGAAATGGAATGGAGACAATATGATCCTACAATAGGTAGATTTTTATTTCTATGATCCACTTGCAGAAGAAAGAGCCTTTTCAACTAGATTTAACTCCTTACAACTTTGCTTGGAACAACCCTATCATGTATAATGACCCTTCGGGATTATGTCCAGAGTGTCCAAATGCTAGTGATTTTAATGTTGGTGACACCCATGATATTAATGGAGTTACTTATGTAGTAGATAATGATGGGCAATGGGCAAGAGAAGGTGGATCATTAGGAGAAGTTATAATAAATTCTGGAGATAACACAGAATCTACAAGAAATAGAATTGATCTAAATGCACCCTATGGAGGAAAAATTTCTCGTTCTATAGGAGAATTAAGCGGTTGGGATAAGTTTTCTGCGGAAGCGCAAGAAAATATGCCTTGGCTTTTTGGTAGAAGGAAATCCGATGATGGCAGGTTTTTTGTTGATCCTAGTGGTAATAGTATAGGTAAACTCCTATGGGTGCACCCATTAATTTACCTTTTGGACCAGGGAGTGGCAAAAAAGCAAGTAGTTTAGTAGTTAAGTTTACTAATGAACAAAAAATGGCATGGTGGACTACTTCTAGTAAACCTGGAATTTCAGCAGCAAAAGCAGCTGAGAAAATGGGAGGTGCATTAGTGAAAAAATTTAAAAATTCAGTAGATACAGGTGCTAGAAGTGGTGAACATGGAAGAGCATTTATAAAAGCAGGTCAAGAGTTAATTAGACAAGCTAATAATAAGAACGCAGGTCATTTACCCGATATGGTAAAAGCTTTAAAAACTGCTGGGCAAAGATTAATTGAAAAAGGTAAAAGTATAAATCATAAAATGTGATGACAATTAATAAAGAGTTAAATGATATGATTATCAATTTATCACTAATAGATAATGATCAATTAAAAGAGCTTGAAATTCTAAAAATATTAAAAATTTTGGATTCTTATGAATTAGACGATTTTTATAAATATTACTTGAAGGGATACCTATGGTATAATATGCCTTTTGAAAATACAAATAGAGATAAGGAAGTTGAACATAACTTAAAAGAATCAATAAGTAAAAAACCTGAATATCTATTTTCTAAAGCTTATTTAGCTTACTATTATTATGATAATAAATATTATAAAAAAGTAATAGATCTCTTGAATTTTTTAGATTTTTCTTTTTTTGAAGAAAGGAATCAATTATGGCAAAGTTTAAAACTTCAGGAGTTATTAGCTATGTCTAAATTACAATTATCGGAATCTGTTAGTAAAGATATGTCAGACGATATAGTAGGATTGATTTATTCATATTTACATGTGCCAGAGGAAGAAGTTGCAGTGCCTAGAGAATTAGTAAATGTAATTATTGAGAATAAATCTAAAAAGGGCATTTTGAGTATAAAAACAACAACATTATTATTGATTAACTCTAAGGCTTACAAAGATTATTTTGATAATGATGTTAGATTAGAATTAACTTCCTCACTACGCGAAGAGTGATTAAACAAAAACCCTCGCTGCGCAAAGTCTCCTGACTTAGCGGGATGAGTTATAAATGATAGAAACCAGTTACAGAAATGTAGCTGGTTTTTTTATTGCAGTACGTTTTGTAATTTGGTTTGTTTTATGAATGCATCAAGCATAGCAAAGACATGTTCCTTGTCTTTTGGTTTCATCTTGGTAACTTCTTGTATGCGCTCAATCATTTTTTTATCGAGTTCCAAATCGGTATGCCCAACAAGCCAGTCAAGAGAGACATTTAAAAGTTCAGCCATTTTAGCAGCAGCTTCGATAGAGGGCTTCATCTCATCACGTTCATAACGGCCAATAGCTGGCCCTTTTGTACCCAACTCTTTAGCCAGTTCTTCTTGGCTTATTCCTTTGTTCTTGCGTGCTTGTAATAATCGTGAACCGAAACTCATACTATCTAAATAAATCGTTTTTTACTACTTATTCACAAAGTTACAGAACGTAAACGTTCAATACAAATCAAAATAATTTTGTTAATTAAATCGTATCCGTTACCTTTGAAACGTATTTGTTCTATAAAACTTTTTTAGGCTATGTTAGACACGACCAACCCACATAACTATCATTATATCACCAAACACTTACAAATCCACATCTTAGGCGGTATTAAGCTCAATAATCTAGATCGTATGCGAGTTACTATGAGTATTTGTAAACCAAAAGTCACAATATCTTGCGTCATAGTATCGATCTGTATAATGATAATATGGTAGAGAAATTTGTACGAAAGATTGCAGAACGTATCGAGATAGGTACAAGTATCGCCCGTAAAACCCTGCAA